>NZ_LXET01000051.1 GCF_001655005.1 Hafnia paralvei ATCC 29927 | reverse complement strand
CTCATCGGTCGCCTTCGCCAGCGGGTCCATGGAAACGCATGTACTGACCGGCGAACGAAACATTACACCATGCTTGTATAGTTAGTACTTAATCGGAGTGAAAATGCCATCCCAGTCAACGACATCGATCATTTCAGCTCTGACTGCTCACCCCAAACTCATCCTCACATGCCACCAGCAGCTCAAATCCTCCCTGTTCACCCCAGTGGCTAAGGCGTTGATAAACGGTATCAACGGCGTCTTTGACTGGCTGCATCATTGGCGCGTAGAACGCGACAATCGCGGGTTGAATGCCCACGAAGGTGATGTCAGGAACATCTTCGCGTAGCTGCTCGATCAAATAGCTCAGCGGTAGGTTATGCGTGGTGACGATAAAAAGTTCTGCGATGTCTTTCTCATCAATGATACGGATTTCACCCGGTTCTAAGCCCATTTCGGTGGCGTCGACGATAATCAGACGCTCGGGTTTCATCTCACGAATAGCATGAGAATAGCTTTCTGGAGACGTGCCGCCGTCGATAACTGCCCAGCCTTCTACTGGGTGAGCGGTCACTTTCTCAGCCAGTAGGGGACCGGCACCGTCGTCCCCCATCATGCTATTGCCTACGCATAGCAGCAGGTTTTTTACGGGGCGGATGTTCTCTTGCAAGGAATTAGCCATCGCGTCTTTTCACCATCAGATAGATTGCGGGTTCATTTTCGATCATCTGCAATGCAGCGATCAGTGCATCCGTCCATGTCTGTTCTTGCTCATTCATCTGCGGGCGTGCTTTGTCTAACGCGCAGGCCAGCATATGCGTGTGGGTACTATCAATGCAGATTTCACCATAGCGAGGCAGCCCTTCCAGTTTGCGGCGCGCAGTACTCTCTTCCGGCAGCTTAGCAACCCACGCCCGATAACCGCTCAGTGGGCACTCCAAACAGGTTTTTAAGCAGTCGATCACGCCAAGGTGATGACCAATCGCGAGACTGTAATAAATCACTTCCTTCGCTTCCTGCGGAGTTCTGTCCTCATCTTCCTTTTTCTGCACGAATTTCCGGCTGAGGGAATAGAACACAACCATTGGATCTTGCTCATGATAAGGCTGGTGACGGGCGTGGTCGCTCATTAGATGTTGCCCCCTCGTGCTGCGTCATGACACACCGCTTGTAAGCGGGAGATAATCTCGGTTAAGCGAGGATCGTTTTCATGAGCTAAGAACTGCGCTACGCGCGCTTCCACTGTCAGATCGTTTTGTTGAGCGAGCAGATCCATGAATTTATCAGCGATCTGACGACCGTAACGGTAGCCAGACATACGACGAGCTTCGCGGTCGATCATTACACGTAGCTGTTGTGGGATCGCAGGGTGCAAAATAGTCGCCTGTTCATCTTCACTCTGCTGGTGGTGTTCGCCCTTCAGCTTTTGATCCAACAAACCTAACGCCATCGCAAAACCGTAGATAGTCGCGGCAGGTGTTGGCGGGCATCCTGGGATATAGACGTCAACCGGAACAATTTTGTCTGTGCCACCCCAAACGCAGTACAGATCGTGGAAGATGCCGCCGCTGCAGCCACAGGCACCATAAGAGATCACGATCTTTGGATCGGGCGCAGATTCATAGGCGCGGATCGCGGGAATACGCATGGAACGGGTAACTGCACCGGTAAACAGCAAGATATCTGCATGGCGTGGTGATGGAACGACCTTAATCCCGAAGCGTTCAGTGTCAAACAGCGGAGTGAGCGCCGAGAAAATCTCGATTTCACAGCCGTTACAGCCACCGCAGTCAACGCGGTAAACATACGCCGAACGGCGAATGTCTTTTAACAACGTGCTTTTGAGCTTGGCAATCTGCTCATCTACGGTAATCGGAACGGGCAAACCGTTGGCGTCGCGTGGGCCAATAATGGGTGAATTATTGACGGGCTGTTGCGTGATAATCTGGCTCATTGTGCCGCCTCCTGAGTCAGGTGACGTCCCAGCGTAATGCGTGCTGAGTGGGTAATATTGTGTTTACGTTTGCAGTTCGGACAGGTTTCAAACTGTGGACGGCGTTCTTCGGCCTGCTCCTCGGTTAGATTTCCTGCCTGCACCAGCAGGGCCATGGCGTAATCGATCTCTTTCTGTGCTGCGTAAGGCGCACCGCATTCAACACAGTTGCACACCTTGAACTCAGCGGTTTGAAACAGATCGTTTTTGTTCCAAACGGCTAGCTCAAACTCAGGTGTCAGCTTGATTGCGGCGGTTGGGCAGACTTCTTCACAGCGCGCGCAGAAAATGCAGCGCCCCAGATGAAGTGACCAAGTGCGCGTCCCTTCACGTGCGTTGGTTTCCATCGTTAACGCGTTGGCAGGGCAGGCGGCGGTGCAGGCACCACAAGCGATGCACTGCTCTGGATTATATTCAGGCTTGCCGCGAAAGTTCGGATCAACCTGCATGGGTTTGGCCGGATAAGCTACCGTGGCATCACGATGCTTAAAGGCCGTTTTTAATAATTTCAGCATGACGTTTCTCCTGACCTTACTTCAGCGGTGAGTCTTTACGTTCCAGACCATAACGCTCGATTTCTTTGTACGGTACGGTAACGGACTTGCGCTTACGCACGTCTACCAGCGTTACGCGGTCAGTACAGGAGTAGCAAGGATCGAGGCTACCAATGATCAGCGGCGCATCGGATACGGTGTTACCACGCAGCATGTAACGCAGCGTTGGCCAGTTTGAGTAAGTGGCTGCACGGCAGCGCCAGCGATACAGTTTCTGGTTGTCACCGGTCATTGACCAATGGATATCGTCACCGCGCGGTGCTTCAGAGAAGCCCAAAGCAAAGCGGTTAGGGATATAGGTGAAACCTTCTACCGACAGCGGGCCGCCCGGCAGGTTATCCAGACCAAAGTCGATCATGTTCAACGCGGTGAAGACTTCGTTTACGCGAACTTTCACACGGGAGATGACGTCGCAGCCGGTTTCGGTGTGAATTTCCATTGGCAGCAGGTCGTAGCCTGCAAATGGATGATCGACTCGGGTATCACGGGCGTGTCCACTTGCACGAATCATGGGGCCGACGTTACTGAAATCGCGAGCAATCTGTGGATCCAGACGACCCACGCCGACGGTACGCTGTTCCATATTTGGCGTGCTAAATAGGATATCGACTAGCGTTTTCACTTCAGCGCGCATTTCGGCAGCCAGAATGCGGGTTTTGATCATGTCGTCTTTCAACAGATCGCGACGAATTCCGCCGATCAGATTCAGACCGTAGGTCTTACGCGCACCGGTCAGGATTTCCGCCATCTTCATCGATTTTTCACGTACGCGGAAGAACTGCATGAAACCGGAATCAAAGCCGACAAAGTGGCACGATAAGCCGAGGTTTAGCAGATGACTGTGTAGACGTTCTACTTCGAGCAGAATTGAGCGAATAGCCTGCGCACGTTCTGGCACCTGAATGCCCATCGCATTTTCTACCGAAGTGGTATATGCGGTGCTGTGGGCAAACCCACAGATGCCACACACACGGTCAGACAAGAAGGTCACTTCGTTGTAGCCCATGCGCGTTTCGGCCAGTTTTTCCATGCCACGATGCACATAGAACAGACGATAATCGGCATCAACGATATCTTCACCATCAACGAACAGGCGGAAATGCCCTGGTTCATCAGAGGTGATATGTAGCGGGCCAATAGGAACAATTTTTCCGCTTTTGCTTTCGTTGATAAATGGATAGGTTTCAACGTCGGTGGTTGGTGCAGGGCGCTGGCGATAATCCATTGAATCTTTGCGTAGCGGATACAGTTCATCCGGCCAATCATCGGGCAGAACCAGACGGCGTTCGTCGGGCAAACCCACGGGAATGAGGCCATACATATCGCGAACTTCACGCTCGCCCCAGACCGCAGCGGGCACGCGTGGAGTGACGGATGGGAATTCTAGCGTTCTCTCATCGACCAGTGCTTTTACCGTGATCCAGCATTTGGTGCCGGTTTCCATGGATAGAACGTAGTAAACCGCATAGCTACCGCACAGCGGGCGCTCGTCGTTGCCGAACAGAACGGATAACCAGCCACCCTGCTTGTAATACAGAAACTCGACAACTTCCGGCAACATATTGGTTTTAATGGTGATGGTTGCCTGAGTATCGGTCTGCCAGCTTTCGTCCAGAATCGCTGTGGGAAACTGCTGACGCAGTTCCTGAATGTAATGTTGACCTGTTTTTTGCTGATTCATGAGCCGCGATGCCTCGTAAGCTGAGAGGATGAAACTAAAAATAAGTGAGTCAGAAATGCTGTCATGCCCGGCCTCACGCAATTAACCAAGATAAGAATGCCGCCGCAGCCAAGCCAAAACCGGCCCACGTGGTGTACGACGTTTTTAGGAAACGTAAACGGGCAACGCTGTTTTCGAATAGCGCAATCAGAGCGATGCCGACCAGCAGCTTGATAATTGCTGCGACGATGGCTAGAACCAATGCGCCTGCGCTGAAGGTGGTCATTTGTCCCCAAGGAACAAATACGCCGATAAACAGTTGTAAAACCACCAGCTGTTTCAGACTGATACCCAGTTTTAATACTGCAAACGCCGAGCCGGAGTATTCCGTTAGTGGGCCTTCCTGAAGTTCCTGTTCTGCTTCTGCCATATCAAACGGGAGTTTGCCCATTTCGATAAAGGTGGCGAATGCGCAGGCCAGCAGCGCTAGCACCAAGGCCAGAGAAGAATTCACATTCCACTCCAGTACGTGAAAACTCATCACACCAAGGTTGGTTGAACCCGCCAGCAGAGCCGTAACCCACAAACCAAGCATCAGGATTGGTTCTACTAGAATGCCTAGCATGGATTCACGACTAGCGCCGATCCCAGTAAAAGTGCTGCCGGTGTCTAACCCTGCAATCGCAAAGAAGAAACGTGCAACGGCAAACAGATATACGACGGTGATTAAATCGCCGATAGGGGCTAGTGGGCTGATAACTGTCACCATCGGTAGTGCGGTAGCGATAGTTAACATCGTGCCGACCATGACATACGGCATCATTTGGAAAAATACGCCAGAGGCTGCCGGTGAAATATTCTGGCGTTTGAACAGTTTAAAAATGTCGCGATAGTCCTGAAAAATATCAGGTCCTTTACGGCTGTGTATTTTGGCTCGTAGCACGCGGGAAATACCGCTAAACAGTGGAGCCAGTGCTAACAGGGCTAATGCCTGAATCAGGGCTAGCACAAGGATGGAAAGCGAACTCATATCATTCTCCTCAGGCGAAAATCGCCACTAACAGCAGGGCGAGCTCAATCACCGCTAACGCGGGATAAATGCGCATAGCGCCTTCGCGTAGCAGACCACCAAACAGCGGTGCTGGATTGAATACCTGACGCAGACGATAAACAGGGGCGAACATCACACGCAGTGGTTGAGCAAAGCCTGTGGCTGTAACGACCATTCCGGCTTCATGTCCATAGCCACAGGCCCATGCGTCTCCATGACGACGACGTGGCAGGCGTGCGTTTTTGTACATACCCACCAACAGCAAAGGAATAATGGGGAAGGCCAGAAGTAGAATGGCAATCATCAGCGTGGACAGCAGGGTGGTGTTAGTCGTGCCAGAAATCATCACGGCACCCTGAGTCATCTGATGTGGATCGAGCATTAAACCGAGCGATCCAGCCGCTATTTTCAGCATGTAAGGCAGTACCCATGGAGCGCCAATACCGAAGGCCAAACAGCCAATGGCTAATAGCACCGGAGAGAACAACATGGATGCCGGAGCGCAGCCTGCGTTAGCCGCCCCCTCGCTGCGAGGAGCGCCGAGGAATGTCACACCGAAGATTTTCGCCACGCACATCACGGCCAGTGCGCCGGTAATCGCCAGAACAACCATCACCAAAGGGGCAATGATACGCATGCTCAAGGTTGAGGAGTGGCTGAGAGAGAACAGGGTCTGGTAGGTAAACCACTCACTCACAAAGCCGTTAAGCGGTGGTAAAGCGGCCATCGACATCAGGCCAATCAGCATGGCGGTTGCTGTTAGCGGCATACGACGTGCAACGCCACCCAATTTTTCAATATCTTTCGCACCGGTACTGCGGATTACCGCACCAGCGCCAAGGAATAACACGCCTTTAAATAAGGTGTGGTTAACCAAATGGAACAGTCCAGCCATTAAACCGAGCACGGCAAGCGTAGGTTTACCCAGCGCCAGCCCAAGCACACAGGCAGAAAGCCCAAGCAGAATGATGCCGATATTTTCCACGGTGTGATAAGCCAAGAGGCGTTTGATATCGTGCTCCATCAGGGCGTACAAACCACCGATAAAGGCCGTGAGCGCACCGATAATCATCAGCGCTGCGCCCCACCACAGCTGCGGCATTCCTAGCCAGTCAATGCTGATTTTCAGCAACCCAAACAGACCCACTTTTAACATCACGGAAGAGACGAGCGTGGCGGCATGGCTTGGTGCGCTGGAGTGAACCTGTGGGATCCAGCCATGTAATGGAACCAAGCCAGAAACAATACCGAAGCCAAGCAAACCGAGTACAAATACCCATGAGGCTAAGCCACGGCTGAGCGTGGCAAGGTGAAATTCGCTCAGCGCCAAAGTGCCACTATGGCGATACAGAATCCAAAATGCGGCAATGATAAACACGGTGCCCAAGCGTGACATCAGCCAATAAAGGCTGGCAGCCTTACGTGCTTTTGCATCTTGTGCTTGCCATACCAGCAGCGCGGTGAACAGAGTCATCAACTCAAGCAGTGCTACAAACATCACCGCGTTATCGGTGAGGACTAACAGACTGATGGCAGCGCTGAGCATGTTCATCAAACAGCCAATCAGCGCGGCTTTCTTCGGTATATAGCTTTTCAGATAACTAAAGGCATAAATAGCACACAGCAGGCTGACGGCGGAGGTCAGTAACAGCATTAGGCTGTTCAACGTGTTAAATAGCACTGGCGTGTGATTAAACAGGTTGGCGCTAACGATCTCTGGGGTAAAAGTAAGACCTTGGCACGCGCTCCATGTGCCCGCTGCGCCTGCAACGAATGCGCCTAACGCAGCAACGCGAGCGCCGAGCCAGCCAGAGCCGGTTGATCCTAATACCAGCGATAGCAGGGCGGAGATCAAATAAATACTGAGTGCGAAGCTCAATAATTCAACGGTATTCATTGTGCGTCGGACCCCTCTGCGAATGAACTAAACATCATCAAATCGGCATCCATGGCGTCCATTGCATTTTGACGTTTGGCGGCGCTGGCCAGAGCCAACTGGTTATCATCAACCAACATGATGGCGTGAGTTGGGCAGGCACGGACGCATGCGGGCCCTTGTTCGCTGAACTGACATAAATCGCATTTCACGGCGATGCTGCGGATACCGGGATACCAATCTAGGAATGGGCTAATGCCACGTTTGTTTGGCGGTGCAGGAAGAGCCATCGGCGTGTTGCTGTTGGCTGGAATATGCAGGGGCTTACTGCCGTTCATAGTGATAGCACCAAATGGGCAGGCAATGCCGCACAGTTTGCAGCTCACGCACAGGCTTTCGTTAAGCTGAATGGAATCATTGGTATGGGTAATCGCATTGACCGGGCAAACCTGTGCGCACGGCGCGTCTTCACACTGGTGACACATCACAGGCACGGAGTCGCGACTGTTTTTGACCACCACCAGACGCGGCTCAGTTTGCAGGCCGTACATCTTATGCTCTTCAGAGCAAGCGGCCATACAGGTGTTGCACCCGATACATAATCGGGGATCCGCAATAACAAAGCGGTTCATGTTCAGTCCTCTGGTTCAGACTACAAAAGTTAAATTCCCCTTTGTTAAGCACAAAACGTGCCAGTAGGTGTAAATTGGAAAATAGTTGTTTATTTACAGTTAGTTATTGGTCTTGGTGGATGGTGTTTTTGGGTGTCGGAAGTGTGTCGTTGTCGACACTTGAGGGCGGGTTCGACATTAGTGTCGAAGGACTCTTCCCATGACGAAATATCATTGAACTCAATGATAAAGATATTCAGTCGAGAGAAATGATGATAATTCACAGAAATGCTATGAGACTTATCATCATTAATGCGTATGATTGAGTGGTATTTCTATCAGATATGGTACTGCTATTCTTTAAATACTAATGCGATCGGTAATGGATGGCGTAGGCGTCTTTTTAATTTGGCGAAGAAACCTTGGGAGTCTTGCTTGCTGTAAAATGGTTTTGCGTCATGAATAAGGTTAGCTAATTTATTAAAGCGAGGACTGTTATCTACGGTTAAGAAAATAAGTTCTATATTCATGGGCAGCAAGGACATGTAATTCTTTTTAATTTCAGCAAAGTGTTTGTGAGTGCGTTCTTTATCACCGCAATCCAATAGCATCAGTAATGTGAAGTTATCAAGACCTGATGTAGACTCCGTGACATTTGCAAGCGCTAAACGACAAGTATATATCTCTTTTTGGCCACTACAGTATAGATAAAGCTGGCGACAAAAATCCCGTGGCATATCAAGCACTGTTATGGTTTTTTGTGGCTGATTTAATTCGATTTTTTCGTTTTTTTCTTTAGCTGTGACGATCAGGCTCATTATTTGGCCATGCTCAAGGATTGCGTAGTTATCGCTATTTTCCGTAGCGACTAGCGCAAACCGTTCCATTGTTGCAAGTTTTAGAATCACGAAGCCATTAACAGGTGTCCACTGTGCTGAATTATCGCTTTCTTGTATGGCGGGAAGGTATTCGGGTTGTGTATTTTCATCTACAGATAAATAGCTGTATATTATTTTATCGCCCGTTTCTGGCAATATGTGAAAGATACCTGAAAATTCAGACTTACCGTTACTTATCAGTTTATGCTCGCCAAGCATCCAGAATGTTTGGTCGCAAAATGATTGGAAAAGATTATAACAATGCTCACTTAAATCTTCATTTTCATTAAGTTGGGCGATAGCATTAATTTGGGCGATTATCGGGAAACCCATAGTGAATTTTTCATCCTTGATATTAAATTCTGTTGTTAACACTTTAAATAATACAGCAGATAATATTAAGGTGAACAGTATTATTATTTAATCTTGGCTACAGACTCTCTCACTTTCAACTCTCCCACAAACGGCTCTACAGGTTCTACAATCTCGCCACTGCTTAATCGCAGCGCTTGGGTAATTGCCGTAGAGATCATCTTATCGATAGGTAAGTAAACCGTGGAAAGCGACGGTTGTAGATACTCGGCGCTAGGTTCATCGTCGAAGCCAAATAGTGATACATCCTCGGGTACGCGTTTTCCGGCCTGATGTAAGGCGCGAAGTGCGCCGATCGCCATATCGTCGTTGCAGGCAAAGAGGGCAGTGAAAGGTTGCTGACGAGCGAGTAGTTCACAGCAGGCATGGTAACCACCTGCAACGCTGCTATCACCGAGTGTAACTAAGCTGTCGTGATAGGTTATTTGATTTTGTTCCAGAGCATCTTTATAACCCGCTAAGCGAGACTGCGCGGTTGGTGTATTAATAGGCGCCGTAATGCAGGCTATTTGCCGATGACCCTGTGTAATCAGATACTTAACCACTTCGCTTGCGGCTTGCTGTTGCTCGAAGAAGACGCAGCGATCGCGAGCCTGAGGTAAATCTCGATTAATCACCATGAGAGCGTGATGCTGGCTGATCAACTGCATCAGCGCGGGTTCTTCCATAAAACGCGTATAGAGGATGATAGCGTCACAGCGGCGGTCAATAAGCAGGTGTACGGCTTCACGTTCACCTTCTGGGGTATCATGACCATCGGTCACAATCATATGTTTCCCGCTTGCTTCTATCAGGTGTGCGGCTTGTCGAAGCAAACGGCCAAAATATGGACCATCAAAATTTGATACAACTAAACCAATGGTATTGGAGGTTTGATTCGCCAATGCCTGCGCTAAGAGGTTGGGGCGATAGCCTAACTCCTCTACGGCTTTAAATACCGCTATGCGCGTGCTTTCTTTGACTTGGCCCGTGCCGTTTAACACTCGGGAAACGGTGGCCTTGGACACTCCAGCACGCAGCGATACATCCAGCATGGTTATCATCAATATCTTCCCTACTTTATGCGTAAAAATGCGAGATTATCATACCAACCGTGGCGTAGAGACCGAATGTCGACAGACGAGCGTGGGGCTGAACATATTGGTTGTTTCGGGGAGCGGCAACTGTTTGGATAAGGCCAGTGCCAACTCTGCGGCTTGAGTCGCCATTGCTACGACGGGGTAACGAATGGTGGTTAAGCGAGGTCGCAGATAACGCGAAATTAAAACGTCATCAAATCCGATCAGTGAAATTTTCCCCGGAACATCAATGCTGTTATCGCTTAGCACTGACAGTGCGCCTGCGGCCATAGGATCGTTATAACAGGTGACCGCGGTGAGTGTTTTACCATGGCCAAGCAGTTCGGTCATCGCCTGCTCACCACCGATTTCATCAGGTGAACCATAGGCAATCAGCTTGTCGTCCACCGGAATACCGTGTTCGTGCAGGGCATCCAAATAGCCTTGCAGACGATCGTGCGCATCCGAAATGGGATGGTTAGAACAGATGCAGGCAATGTGTTTATGTCCTTGTTGAATCAGATGGCGTGTTGCCAACCACGCGCCGTAGCGGTCATCAAGCGCTACGCAGCGGGTTTCAAACCCCGGCAGTGTGCGGTTAATCAGTACCATGCCCGGTATTTGTTTCATCAGATGTGCCAGCTCTTCATCTGGGATCATTTTGGAGTGAACCACCAGCGCCGCGCAGCGATGGCGAATTAATTGTTCGATAGCCTGACGTTCTTTATCGATGTTGTGATAGCCATTGCCGATCAGGAGAAAATTTCCGGTTGCATAAGCAACCTGTTCAACGGCCTTAACCATGGCACCAAAAAATGGATCGGAAACGTCTGACACAATTAAGCCAATAGTTTCAGTTGCTTGTTGGGCTAATGCCCGCGCATTGGCGTTTGGGTGATACTGTAACTGCTCCATGGCAGACATCACGGCGGCGCGTGAGCTGTCGCTTGCTTTTGGCGAGTTATTGATAACGCGAGAAACCGTGGCGACGGAGACTCCCGCGAGCCTAGCAACATCCTTTATGGTAGCCATGGGATTATCCAAAAATACAGTGAAGGGAAAGCGTTTACACGCCAGTGTTGCGGAAAAGCCCCGATGCTGCAAGCCCCGCAACGTATCGGTTTTTAGCGATATGTCGCAGAACCGTAGAAATCACACCGCTAGTTACATTTTACGCACGAATGTTGCGATTAGCCGCTGGCGACAGATGGAACAGCGTTTTAATCTAAACATCCCAGAGGTATTGATTGGTGAGATTTCAGTACATTTGTGACTGAAGCCAATAAATTACACCGACCTACGCGGATGCGTAGGTTTTTTTTTGTTTCCCCTTCGTCATTGAAGCTGCGGCTGTGTTAGCTCATCGGGATTCACTCATTTGCTGCCTTGCCTGCTTCCCATTCGCCTGATTTATTTCTTGGCCGTGATTTTCCTTAAGGTGTTTCGCGTTTGAAAGCTAATTTACATATCGTTTCATTTGGAATGGTTATCTTGCGATTAATGCGTAGTGCAGGGACTGAATGTCTTCTACATTAACCGTCCCAGAGGTATTGATTGGTGAATTTTTCAGTACATTTGTGACTGAACCAAGAAATTACACCGACCTACGCGGATGCGTAGGTTTTTTTTTGCCTCAAATTCTGCCGCAGTTTAAGTATCGCTTAAATCTTAAAAATCGATTAATTCCCTCCGATTACCTGAAAAAATATCAGCACTCTAGTATGCTCAGTCGAATTGTATTTGACGCTAGCGTATAGCCTTTTGAACATAGGGAGATGTGCATGATTTATCGCTTTTTCAGCGCTCTATTCCGCTTTTTATTCCGTATAAAAATAACTGGACTGGAACACTCTTTCAAACACGACAAGTTGCTGATCACCCCAAATCACGTTTCTTTTTTAGATGGCGCGTTGATGGCGCTTTATTTGCCGGTGCGTCCCGTGTTTGCCGTCTATAGCTCTATTGCCGATAGTCGCTATATGCGCTTTATCAGTAAATATGTCGATATCGTCGCACTCGACCCAACAAAGCCGATGGCGATTAAGCATCTGATTCGTATGGTCGAGCAGGGGCGGCCAGTGGTGATTTTCCCTGAAGGGCGTATTACCGTGACCGGCTCAATGATGAAAATCTATGACGGTGCCGCGTTTGTTGCTGCGCGTTCGGGAGCCGCGATTATTCCTGTTCGTATTGAAGGCGCTGAGTTTACGCCTTTTGGACGTTTGCGCGGATTGTTCAAGGTGCGCTGGTTCCCACAGATCAGCATCAATATCTTACCGCCAACACATTTCGCTATGCCTGATGCGCCGCGCGCGCGCGAACGTCGGGTTTTAGCCGGTGAGCGTTTACACGATATTATGATGAAAGCGCGCATGGATTCTCAGCCGCGTCATACGCTTTATCAGGCATATCTCGCTGCAATGACGCGTTACGGTGCCTCAAAACCTATTATTGAAGATATCGCCTTTAAGGAAGACAGTTACCGTTCATTACTCAAGAAATCTCTTGGTGTGAGCCGTATTTTGGAGCGTTTTACGAGGCCAGGCGAACACGTTGGGATGTTGTTGCCCAATGCTACGATAACCGCAGCGGCGATTATTGGAGCGACGCTCCGTAACCGTGTCCCAGCGTTGCTGAATTATACGGCGGGCGTTAACGGTGTGAAAAATGCCATGTTGGCCGCCAATATCAAAACCATCGTGACTTCGCGTCAGTTCTTGGAAAAGGGCAAATTGACCCACTTGCCGGAGCAGGTCGTCGAGGCTAACTGGGTTTATTTGGAAGACCTGAAAGACACGGTAACGCGTGATGATAAAATTTGGATTATCAAACATTTGATGTGTCCAGCAAAAGCGATGCTGCCGCAAAAGCCTGATGATGCCGCGCTGATTTTGTTTACCTCTGGTTCAGAGGGGTATCCGAAAGGTGTCGTACATTCTCACGCGAGCTTGCTAGCAAACGTCGAACAAATCCGTACGGTGGCGGATTTTACTCCGGCTGACCGGTTTATGTCTGCTTTACCGCTGTTCCATGCATTTGGCTTGACCGTTGGCCTATTAACACCATTGATGACGGGCAGTCGTGTATTCCTGTATCCAAGCCCACTGCATTATCGTGTAGTACCAGAACTGGTCTACGATCGTAATTGTACTGTGTTGTTTGGTACTTCAACCTTTTTGGGGAACTACGCACGTTTTGCACACCCATATGATTTTGCTCGTTTGCGCTATGTGGTGGCTGGTGCAGAAAAGCTATCCCCAAATACGGCTCAGATTTGGCAGAATAAATTTGGTATCCGCATTCTTGAAGGATATGGGGTGACCGAGTGTGCCCCCGTGGTGGCAATTAACGTGCCTATGTCAACCAAGGTCGGCAGCGTTGGACGCATTTTACCGTCGATGGAAGCACGTTTGATTAAGATGACCGGGATTGAGCAGGGCGGTCGTTTACAGCTGCGCGGGCCGAATATTATGAAAGGCTATCTGCGGGTTGAAAATCCAGGGGTACTGGAAATGCCGCAGGCTGAAAATGCCGACGGTGTGATGGAAGCGGGATGGTATGACACCGGTGATATCGTGACGCTAGATGATAAAGGCTATTGTGTTATTCGGGGTCGCGTTAAGCGTTTTGCTAAACTGGCTGGAGAAATGGTGTCTCTTGAAAGTGTGGAACAACTGGCGCTGAAGATTTCTCCCGATCATGAACACGCAGCGTCTTCACGTAGCGACAGCAGTAAAGGGGAAGCGTTGGTGCTGTTTACTACCGATCCTGAGCTTAGCCGCGATCGTTTGCTAAAACAGGCGCGCGAAAGCGGAGTACCGGAGCTTGCTGTACCTCGTGATATTCGTTTCTTGAAGCCACTGCCGTTACTAGGTAGCGGAAAAGTCGATTTTGTCACTCTGCGCCAACTGGCTGAAAACAAAGAAACTGCCGACGGAGAAACCGTATGACAGATGCAGCACACTCAACTGGGCCGTTATTAAACCGCAGCATGAAGGCGGTGATTCTGGCTCAGTTTTTTTCCGCATTTGGCGATAACGCGTTGTTGTTTGCCACCCTTGCGGTGATTAAACAACAGCTCTATCCCGACTGGAGCCAACCGGTTTTGCAGATGGCGTTTGTGGCGACTTATATTGTGCTCGCGCCGTTTGTCGGGCAGTTTGCCGATAGTTTTTCAAAGGGCCAAGTGATGATGGTCGCCAACTCGCTGAAACTGCTGGGGGCGCTGGCAATCTGCTTTGGTTTTAATCCTTTCTTGGGATATGCCTTGGTGGGGATTGGTGCTGCGGCTTACTCACCGGCTAAGTACGGGATCCTCGGCGAGATCACCAGCGGCGATCAGCTAGTAAAAGCAAATGGTTTGATGGAGGCCTCCACAATTGTCGCGATCCTCATTGGATCTGTGGCGGGTGGCATGATGGCTGACTTGAACGTGATTGCGGCGTTAGCCCTCTGTGTGCTGGTGTATGGGGCAGCGGTTGTGGCTAACGGGTTCATTCCGAAGTTAAACCCCGCACATCCCGCTCGCTCATGGAACCCGGTTCGCATGGTGTCTATTTTTGGCGATGCATGTCGTGTGCTTTGGAGCAATCAGGAAGCACGCTTCTCGCTGATCGGCACTAGCCTGTTTTGGGGCGCAGGTGTTACGTTGCGTTTCCTGCTGGTGCTGTGGGTGCCTGTGGTTCTGAATATTACGGATAACACTACGCCGACTCTGCTGAATGCGATGGTGGCCGTGGGGATTGTTATCGGCGCGGGTGCGGCGGCAAAACTGGTGACGTTAACGACGGTTAAACGTTGTTTACCGGCGGGCGTCTTAATCGGTGTCGTCGTAGCTTGGTTTGCGATGCAAAGCAGCCCATCGCTTTCCTATGTGTTGTTAGTACTGGTAGGCATTTGCGGCGGATTTTTTGTGGTGCCGCTTAATGCGCTCCTGCAAGAACGGGGTAAACACACCGTTGGTGCAGGTAATGCCATTGCCGTGCAGAATCTTGGTGAAAATACCGCGATGCTGTTGATGCTCGGACTCTACTCGCTGGTAGTCAAAGTCGGCGTGCCCGTAGTGGGGATTGGCGTGGGGTTTGGCGTGGTATTTGCCTTGGCCATTGTCGGTGTGTGGGGATGGGACGTTGTGCGCAGGAAGCGCAGCGCTTAAACCTTATTCGTTTCCCCTCCCAATATCGGGAGGGGACTTATTTTGGCTTTTACGGCGCCGGATAAGTGAAGCGACCATGGATCTCTTCAATCGCCTTCAGCACTTCTTCATCTAGCACTAGATTTCTGCTTTCGATATTACTTTTTAGCTGTTCAAGCGTTGTTGCGCCAAGCAGCGTGCTGGCTACAAACGGCTGTTGGCGCACGAAAGCCAGCGCCATTTGTGCCGGATCTAAAGCGTGTTTTTTCGCTAACTGAACATACTCCGCGACCGCCGCTTCGGTTTGTTTGCTGGTATAGCGCGTAAAGCGGCTAAACAGGGTATTGCGCGCGGTGGCGGGTTTGGCACCGTTCAGATACTTGCCGCTCAAGGTGCCAAAGCCTAAACAGGAATAGGCCAGCAGTTCCACCCCTTCATACTGGCTAATTTCAGCCAGACCTACCTCAAAGCTGCGGTTGAGCAAACTGTAGGGATTCTGAATCGAAACAATGCGCGGCAGATCGTGTTTCTCTGCTAGTTGGAGGTAACGCATCACGCCCCAAGGCGTTTCGTTGGAAACGCCGATGTAGCGAATTTTGCCCGCACGAACCTGTTCTGACAGCGCTTCCAGCGTTTCTAAAATAGTGACCACCGGTTTTTGCTCGGTATAGCGATAGCCCAACTGACCAAAACAGTTAGTCGGCCTCTGTGGCCAGTGAAGTTGATAGAGATCGATATAGTCAGTATTAAGCCGTTTTAAGCTGTCGTCCAATGCGGCTCGGATATTTTTGCGATCGAGAGCCTGATCGGGACGGATCCCACTGTCATTGTTGCGAACTGGCCCGGTGATTTTTGTGGCGAGGACGATTTTCTCACGATTGCCGCGTTTGGCTAACCAACTGCCAATGTAAGACTCGGTAAGCCCTTGAGTTTCGGGACGTGGGGGCACTGGATACATTTCGGCGGTATCAATCAGATTAATCCCGCTGGCGATGGCTAAATCGAGTTGCGCGTGGGCATCAGCTTCGCTGTTTTGTTCCCCGAACGTCATGGTTCCTAAACCCAGTTCGCTAACTTCCAGCGAGCTGTGCGGAATGCGGTGATATTGCATAGCTGAGTATCCTTTAATTAGAACGTATTCTTGTACTCTTCATCCTTCATGCTGTCTCTGCGTGGCTGCACTCGCTCACCCCAATCATGTATTTAGGTACGCGTCTGGGGATTTGCTCGCTTGCCGCCTTGATGCAACTTGAATGATTTTGCATATAGAGGATGGAACGTCACCCTCATTTTATTTCTGCTACGACTTTACCAAGATTACGCTGATTTGTGCTTGCGCTGAACTGTCATATTTCTAGAACAACTTTGTCACAGAACCGTCACTAAGGCTTCTTATACTTCCTGCAAGTTTGAAGTGAATTTTTATCCCCTAACTCGTTGAAGTTACGTTAAGTCTGCAGCGAACATAGCGAAAGCAGGCTCGCCATCAACGATGATGGGAATAAATAGAGTATTTATTTACAAGGAGATAGTGAAGTGGCCTCTAAGAAAATTTTCCCGTTGTCTTTGGTTAGTCTAATGATGCTGATGCCTCCGTCCCATGCGGCGAATCCACCGATTGCTGATTTATCGGCGCGTGCCGCTCAGGGGGATATCACCCAGTTCGGTGGCGCTCGCCGTATGACTCAGGATCAAACCACCGCGCTGATCGCTTCGCTTAGTAATAAAACGGCCAAGAATGTGATTTTGCTTATCGGTGACGGCATGGGTGATTCTGAAATTACCTCTGCGCGTAACTATGCCGAAGGTGCTGGTGGTCAATTCAAGGGCATAGACGCGTTGCCGCTGACGGGACAATATACGCATTATTCTCTGAATAAGAAGACGCATAAACCAGACTATGTCACGGATTCTGCCGCGTCTGCCACCGCGTGGAGCACTGGCGTCAAGACCTATAACGGTGCGTTGGGTGTAGATGTTAATGGCAAATCTCATCGCACTTTGCTGGAGATTGCTAAGGCGGCGGGTAAAGCAACTGGTAACGTTTCTACGGCTGAATTGCAGGATGCGACGCCGGCTGCGCAAGCATCACATGTGACTTCGCGTAAGTGTTATGGACCCAGTAAAACGTTGGAACTGTGCCCAGGCAATGCGCTTGAGAACGGCGGTGAGGGTTCTATCACCGAGCAGTTATTAAAGACACGTGCTGATGTTACGCTGGGCGGTGGCGCTAAAACTTTCTCTGAAACGGTAAACGCGGGTGATTGGAAAGGTAAAACCCTGATGCAGCAGGCCGAAGGGTCTGGCTATCAGGTGGTGACGGATTTGGACGGCCTGAATAAAATCAGTGTCGCAAATCAACAAAAACCGGTGTTAGGGCTGTTTGCTGATGGGAATATGCCGGTGCGATGGCAGGGGCCGAAAGCCACTTATCACGGTAATCTGGATAATCCACCGGTGAGCTGTACTGTCAATCCAGAGCGTAGCGCGTCAACTCCAACGCTGGCACAGATGACAGAAAAAGCGATCTCACTGTTGGAGAAGAACAAAAACGGTTTCTTCTTGCAAGTCGAAGGGGCATCTATTGATAAGCAGGATCATGCTGCCAATCCGTGTGGCCAATTTGGCGAAACGGTCGATTTAGATGAAGCAGTGCAAAAGGCGTTGGATTTTGCACGTAAAGATGGCAATACGTTAGTGATCGTCACCGCAGACCATGCGCATTCTAGCCAAATTATTGCGCCGGAGAGCAAAGCGCCGGGATTGACTCAGGCACTGACTACTAAAGATGGTGCAATCATGGCAATTAGCTACGGCAACTCCGAAGAAGAATCACAGGAGCACACGGGGTCACAGCTCCGTATTGCGGCCTATGGCCCACATGCGGGCAATGTCGTCGGGCTGACGGATCAAACCGATTTGTTCTTTACCATGCGTGATGCGATGGGGCTGAAGTGATGGAGTGTCCGCGGATATAGCTATCGCGATACGTGTTTAGCCATATGAGACAAAAAACCAGATGTTATCCACATCTGGTTTTTTTATGTGCAGTGCTTACCTAAAATAGGTAGGAATTTTTATAAAGTAACGCTGAGGTA
Organism: Hafnia paralvei ATCC 29927; assembly: GCF_001655005.1. Taxonomy (GTDB): domain Bacteria; phylum Pseudomonadota; class Gammaproteobacteria; order Enterobacterales; family Enterobacteriaceae; genus Hafnia; species Hafnia paralvei. The sequence continues at coordinate 52,768 of NZ_LXET01000051.1, read as the reverse complement.
TTTATTCATTGCATGATATGTTTTAGCTCTTAGTATTTCCTAAATAGCGTTTGTATTCAGAATTATCACATGAAAGAAAATAGCCCAGTAGATGGAAAAGCCTATATTGAGGGTGACGTAGAAGAACATCTCCGCTTTTATCGGCTATGTGGAATTATGGCTGCAGCAACCGCCGTATTTATTACCTTACTCATGGTATTGCTTTTCCCTGAAAGCATGTATGAAGAATCCTATCGTATTGCCTGCATTGTGTTTGGCCCCGTTACGTTAGTGTTAATCCTTGGAATGTTTAAATATCCGGTGGCCTGTAGCTGGATATTATTTGTCACTTTTCATTCTATGCTGCTGTACGCCTTTTTTGATGGAACAACGTTTAACCTCGTTATTTCTACGTTGTTTTCCTTGTTCTTTTTATTAGGCGCAGTTGCGATGACCCAATTTTCTTTTGGGGCTGTACGACCGCTTTGGTTGGCACAAAGAGGTTGGAAACCGATAACGTCACTCTGTTTACTGTCGGTATTGGTGACGCTTATCAGCAGCGGCTATGCCCTGCGCTGGATAGAGTTGAAAAAAGAAGATCCTTTGCAGTGGATTGAGTATCGGCGCGAAATGTTAAATCGGTATGTGAATGCAGCGCCGCAAGACGACCTTCAAGACAGTACATTCAAATTACGCCGCGTCAGGCTGGAAGGAAAAACGCTGGTGTTTGTTTTTCGAGTATTGCCTCAACAAGACCAGATTGTTGAAGTGGCCTTAGCCGAACATACTAAAGAACATTTTGCATCTCATTGTCGTGAGAAAGGGATCCGCGAGTACAACATGAAGGTCATGTATGTTTATCACGTGGGGCAGTTAGAGCATATCTTTGTTAGGGATAAAAAAGATTGCGATAAGACCTGAATCGGCGATAGCAAAAAGGAGAACCGAGGTTCTCCTTTTCAATTTTAGATAATGACAGGGATATTATTCGCTGGTTTTCTCTTTCTTGCTACGCAGTAGGTTCAGGGCTTCTACCGTCATAGAGAAGAACATCGCAAAGTAGATATAGCCTTTCGGTACATGTATGCCAAAACTTTCTAAGATCAGCGTAAAGCCAACTAGGATGAGGAACGACAGTGCCAACATTTTGACCGATGGATGACGTGCGACAAACTCACCAATTGGGCGCGCCGCAAACATCATGACGCCAACCGCAATCACTACGGCCGCCATCATAATAAATAGATGATCAGATAGACCAACGGCGGTGATGACCGAATCCAGACTAAAGATAATATCCAGCAGCATAATTTGGACAATGGCGCCCAAAAATGAGTGAACGTTGCTGGTCATGTCCTCACCACCGCCTTCGATAGTTTCGTGGATCTCTTTTATTGCCTTGTAAATAAGGAACAGCCCACCGAGCAATAAGATGAGATCGCGGGTAGAAACTGGGTGATCAAGCAGGGTAAATAACGGATGAGTCAGACGAATTACCCAAGCAATAGAAGCCAATAGGCATAAACGCATTCCCATCGCTGCTAATAAACCGATTCGACGGGCTTTATTCTGTTGAGCTTTAGGAAGTTTAGCGACAACCAGAGACAAGAAAATGATGTTATCAATGCCGAGAACAATTTCTAGAATAGTCAGCGTTCCTAGGGCTAACCAGGCATTGGGATCCACAATCCATTCAAACATGACGAAATACTACCTAAATAAACGTTAAACGAAGATTATACGCCTTCTTGAGACTTCAGGGAGCCTTAGGACGTATTGAAATTCATTGCGAGCGGTCAGAATCAGAGTAGAAAGTGCCGTGCGAGAAGGGCTGCGGTGAAGTTTTTCTTCAGGTAAAAACCACGGGGTAAGGTGTGAATCGGTTCACCATGCTCGCCTGTGGCTTCGGTTAGCGCGCGGCTATTTGCCGCTTTCGGACGAATTTGCAGCACTTCGCCGTGGCGAGCGGTAATACGCTCAACTTTCCCCAGTACGATCATATCCATCAATTCTTCCCAATCGCGTTTAAGTTGCTCGTCTTCTTCTGGGCTGGGTGTCCAGAGTAGGGGGCTACCCACTCGGCGCTGTTCTAATGGAATTTGGCGTTCGCCTTCAACGGGGATCCACAACACACGCTGAAGCTTATGGCGTACGTGGCTGGACTCCCAGGTAATGCCGCTATTTCCCGTCAAGGGAGCGACACACACGAAAGTGGTTTCTAGCGGTTTTCCGCTTCTATCAATAGGGATGGTTTTTAACTCTACGCCGATTTCAGGAAAATCCTGCTCGGGTTTGCTGCCTGCGCTTGCGCCAAGGTAAAGCTCCAGCAGCATGCCGACCCATCCTTTGTCGCGTTTGAGATCGCGTGGAATAGCCACGGCTGCCTTGGATGCCAATTCGCCCAGAGTATAACCGGCCAATGACTGGGCTCGATTTAACAGTTGTTGCACATTTTCGGGAGCGGCAGTTGGCAGTTGAGGTGTTGTCATCATTGAAGTTTCATGCGTTTTGTACAGAACTCACTGCGTGGTTAAAAAACACACAGCTCGCTGTGGGTAAATATTGACGCGGATTGAATAACATCGAGCCAGAAATAATACCATGATTCATAAAAGAAAATATCTCAAAAATAGTTTTTACGGCAATTTCTAAAATTTGTTGTGCAAGACTAGACACCGACAATGAACAGGATCTTACACCTATTTATCCACAGATTTTTGGGATAACCCATTTATTTACCGATCACTGGTTTGATTTACAGGCTTGACGTAGGGGTTTTTTTGGGAAATTGACGCCTCAGTGTGCAAGTTTTGAGAATAAGCTGTGGATAAAATCGTCATTGGACGATCTTTAAACAAGCTAAGATCCAAAGCGTGCATAGATCACATTTCTACGCATCCGTGATAGGATTATCTATGTCTATTTGACTGATATATAAGATTAATGTCAGGATGTGTAAAGTTGGTGTTTTAGAGCTATCCAAAGGTTTACACCCTTTCCCCTGAAGTTCTACACAAATATATCCACAGAAAAAGTGAATAAAAACGACGTTGGGCACCGGGTAATGTTTATAACTATGGTTGAATCTGTGAGTTATCCCAATGTTATCCGTTTTTTACCCGATTTCATGCGGTGGTTTACCGCCACAGGGGAGTGTGAAACAATCACCCTATCTTGCGAATTTGCTATTGAGGTAGTCCAGTGATCGACGATGATGGCTACCGCCCAAACGTGGGTATCGTAATCTGTAATCGCCAGGGGCAAGTTCTTTGGGCCCGTCGCTTTGGTCAGAATTCTTGGCAGTTTCCTCAAGGGGGAATCAATCCCGGAGAAACCGCCGAGCAGGCGATGTACCGCGAACTGTTTGAGGAAGTAGGGTTGGGGCGAAAAGATGTCAAAATTCTTGCATCAACCCGCAACTGGTTACGCTATAAATTACCTAAACGTTTGGTGCGTTGGGATACGAAGCCGGTATGTATCGGCCAGAAGCAGCGTTGGTTTTTGTTACAGCTCATGTGCAATGAGTCTGAAATCAACATGCAAAGGAGTAGTACGCCTGAATTTGACGGCTGGCGCTGGGTCAGTTTTTGGTATCCGGTGCGTCAGGTTGTCTCATTTAAACGCGATGTATATCGTCGGGTGATGAAAGAATTCTCACCTGTGGTCATGCCATTGCAGGAAGTGACCCCGCCAACGGCGCGGACCTCTCCTGCTTATCGCCGTAAAAGAGGTTAAGTGGCTTTAATCATGCTCACGCGTTTGCGGGAAATAGTAGAGAAGGTGGCTGCGGCCGCAAGCTTAACTGACGCATTGGAAGTGCTCGTTAACGAAACCTGTCAGGCAATGGACACCGAAGTGTGTTCCATTTATTTGGCTGACAACGATCGTCAATGCTATTACCTGATGGCGACACGCGGTTTGAAAAAACCGCGTGGGCGTGTGGTTACGCTGGCTTTCGACGAAGGAATTGTCGGGCTAGTTGGGCGTTTGGCTGAGCCGATTAACTTGGCTGATGCGCCGAGCCATCCAAGTTTCAAATATGTGCCAAAGGTAAAAGAAGAGCGCTATCGTGCTTTTCTTGGTGTACCTATTATTTATCGCCGCCAACTGTTGGGCGTTCTTGCCGTGCAGCAACGTGAATCTCGTCAGTTCAATGAAACGGAAGAGTCGTTCTTAGTGACGCTCGCGACGCAGCTAGCAGGGATCCTCTCGCAGGCACAGCTTAATGGTCTGTTTGGCCGCCTACGGCAAAATAGGATCAGAGCGATCGCCGCATCGCCGGGGATCGCCGTTGGTGAAGGGTGGATGGATGTTAGTCAGCCGTCACTCGAGCAGGTTTTTCAAGCCTCCACGCTAGATAGCGCAAGTGAACGTGAGCGTATGACGCAGGCGTTGGAAGATGCTTCCGCCGAGTTTCGTCGCTTCAGCAAACGTTTTACGGCGAATTCCCAGAAAGATAGCGCAGCGATTTTCGATCTTTACTCTCACCTGATCAACGACGCTAGACTGAAACGCGAGTTGATGAATGAGATCGATGCCGGATCCGTCGCCGAGTGGGCCGTGAAGCAGGTCATCGAGCGTTTTGCTGAACAGTTCGCCAATCTACAAGATCCTTATATGCGCGAGCGTGCGAGCGATCTGCGTGCGCTGGGGCAACGTCTGCTCTTCCATCTCGATGATAATGCAACGGGCATCAACCAATGGCCTGAACGTTTCATCTTGGTTGCCGATGAACTCACGGCCACTATTCTGGCTGAGGTTCCTCAAGAACGTATGCTAGGCGTCGTAGTGCGTGACGGTGCGGCCAACTCGCATGCGGCGATTTTAGTGCGTGCGATGGGGGTGCCTACGGTAATGGGGGCTGATATTCAGCCGACGTTGCTGCATGAGCGTCAGCTGATTGTCGATGGTTACCGCGGCGAAGTGTTAGTCGCTCCCGATCCTGTATTGGTACATGAATATCAGCGCTTGGTGAATGAAGAGATTGTGCTAAGCAAGATGGCGGAGGACGACGCCGAAAAACCAGCGCAGTTGAAAAGTGGTGAACGCGTACAGGTGATGCTTAATGCTGGCCTCAGCGCCGAACATGAACAGCGTCAAGACAGCCGAGTGGATGGCGTTGGGCTGTACCGCACTGAAATTCCGTTCATGTTGCAAAGCGGTTTCCCTTCTGAAGAAGAGCAGGTGGCTCAGTATCAAGGAATGCTGCAGATCAATCCAAATAAGCCAGTAACGCTGCGAACTTTGGATATTGGTGCAGATAAGCAATTACCTTATATGCCGATCAGCGAAGAGAACCCAAGCCTTGGTTGGCGTGGTATTCGGATCACGCTCGATCAACCTGAGATCTTCTTGGTTCAAGTTCGAGCCATGTTGCGAGCCAACGCGGCAAGCGGCAACTTAAATATTCTTCTGCCAATGGTGACCAGCCTGAGCGAAGTGGATGAGGCGAAACGACTGATTGAACGCGCAGGGCGGGAAGTTGAAGAGATGATCGGCTATGCACTGCCCAAGCCGCGCATTGGCGTAATGCTGGAAGTGCCGTCGCTGATTTTCCTGCTGCCATTTTTGGCTGAGCGCGTGGATTTCATTTCCGTTGGGACGAACGATTTAACGCAGTACCTGTTAGCGGTCGATCGGAATAACACCCGCGTAGCTTCACTATACGACAGCTTACATCCCGCGATGCTGCGCGTATTGCAGCAGGTGGTTCAGGAGTGTGACCGCTTGAATCTACCGATTAGCGTATGTGGGGAAATGGCGGGAGATCCGATGGGGGCGCTATTGTTGGTGGGAATGGGATATCGCAATCTCAGCATGAACGGCCATAGCGTTCCACGTATTAAATACCTGCTGCGAACTATTGAACTCGAAGATGCAAGCTTCTTGGCTCAGCGTGTATTGGAAAGCCAAATGTCGACAGAGGTTCGTCATCTCACCGCCGCCTTTATGGAGCGCCGTGGGCTTGGCGGCTTAATTCGTGGTGGTTTGTAATTTTTTTGTTTTATTTTCCATCTCTTGATAATGATTAATCCTAAACTATTCACAATAAAGAGGTCTTGTTATCCGCATTTACTAAAGAGAAACCTGTATTACGCAGTAATTTTCCCTCTAGTGTGGAGTCTCATTAAAAGTTGTGGGATGATTGTGCGGTTTTTCAGGGGGCGTGAATGGGTAAATTAACGCTATTATTATTGATACTGTTAGGCTGGTTGCAATATTCATTGTGGATTGGCAAAAACGGTATCCATGATTATGTGCGCGTAAAAGAAGATGTTGCGGCTCAGCAAGCTAATAACGGCAAGCTGAAATCTCGCAACGATCAGCTATTTGCTGAAATTGATGATCTAAATGGTGGGCAAGAAGCCATTGAGGAACGCGCACGTAACGAACTTGGTATGATAAAACCTGGCGAAACATTCTATCGTCTGGTGCCTGATCAGTCGAAACGCAATGGTGGTACGACTCAGTCTTCGCCAATGCCTTCGTCCTCATCGTCTACAGCACGAAATTAGCCCCCGTCAGTAGTATCTGCCAATGGTGCCTGTCAGCGATAACGTTGAGCCTGATTTAATGCGTATGCGTTTCATGACAATGGCTTAAACAGTTCGAATCCTAATATTAATAACTACAAGCCAAAATGTATGAGTGCTCCTGACGAATCACCACTCTTTTCTGTCGTCGCCGTTGTGCCAGCCGCGGGTGTTGGCAGCCGGATGCGCTCGACTTGCCCAAAGCAATATTTGTCTATCGATGGTAAAACGATCCTCGAACATTCGGTGGCGGCGTTACTGCGTCATGCCGATGTTGAGCGGGTGGTTGTGTCCATTAGTCCTGATGACGGCTATTTCTACAATTTACCGCTGGCAAACGATCCGCGAGTACAGGTGGTATACGGCGGTGCGCAGCGTGCAGACTCGGTTTTTGCCGGTCTACAAGCGGCGACAGATGCGCATTGGGTGTTAGTGCATGATGCCGCCCGCCCCTGTCTGCATCAAGACGATCTCAGCAATTTGCTGGCCCTGCGGCACACATCTAAAGTTGGCGGGATCCTCGCGGCTCCCGTTCGCGATACCATGAAACGAGCGGAAGCGGGGATCAACAGCATTGCGCATACGGTCGATCGCGAAGCGCTGTGGCATGCATTAACTCCCCAGTTATTTCCTCGTGAGCTGCTGATGATGTGTCTGGCGCGTGCGCTTAATGAAGGCGCTAACGTGACGGATGAGGCATCGGCGTTGGAGTATTGCGGTTATCATCCCCTGTTGGTGTCTGGCCGTTCTGATAATATCAAGGTCACAAGGCCTGAAGATTTTGCGTTAGCTCAGTTTTACCTGTCGCAGCGCACGTAGTCTTTTCTGCGTTGATATACCCCTTTGTTTTACTCTTTTTCGTTTTAACACAGCCTCCAAAGGAGAATGCTTGATGAGAATTGGCCACGGTTTTGATGTTCATAAATTTGGTGGCGAAGGCCCTCTGATCATTGGCGGCGTGCGTATTCCTTACGAGTTTGGTTTGCTTGCGCATTCAGACGGTGACGTGGCGCTCCATGCGGCAACCGATGCGTTGTTAGGTGCTGCAGCTCTGGGCGATATTGGCAAACTGTTTCCCGATACCGATCCGGCGTTTAAAGGTGCTGACAGTCGTGCGTTGCTGCGCGAAGCTTATCGTCGCATCCGCGCCAAGGGATACCGCTTAGGTAACCTCGATATCACTATTATCGCTCAGGCACCGAAGATGGCTCCGCATATTCCTCAAATGCGCGTTAACTTAGCCGAAGATCTCGAGTGTCATATGGATGATGTTAACGTCAAAGCGACGACAACAGAGAAATTAGGCTTCACCGGTCGTGGCGAAGGTATTGCCTGCGAAGCGGTTGCATTGTTGATTAAGGAGTAACGCGTGGATTTTGATGCACTCCATTATCTGCATGGGCGTCCTCAGGGCACCGGTGTTCTGAAGGCTTTCCCAGAAGATTTCTTCGTCTCTGAAGATTTGGGTTTTGAACCCGATGGCGAAGGCGAACACCTCCTAGTGCGTATTCGCAAGGAAGGCTGCAATACACAGTTCGTCGCCGATAATCTCGCACGTTTCGCAAAAATTCCCCAACGTTCGGTCAGCTACGCTGGATTAAAAGACCGTCATGCGGTAACCGAACAGTGGTTCTGCCTGCATCTGCCAGGGAAAGAGTCACCCGACCTCAGCCAGTTTATTTTGGAAGGTTGCCAAGTGGTTCGCAGTGCGCGCCATTTGCGTAAACTGCGAATTGGTACGTTGAAAGGCAACACTTTCCGCTTGGTACTACGCCATATCACTGACCGCGACGACGTTGAGCAGCGCTTGCAGGCGATTGCGACAGAAGGCGCGCCAAACTATTTCGGTGCCCAGCGTTTTGGCCGTGGTGGTAATAACCTGATTCAGGCGGCCAAGTGGTCGCGTGGTGAAATTCAGGTCAGAGAGCGAGCCAAACGCAGTTTCTATCTTTCGGCTGCACGTAGCGCTATGTTCAATCAGATAACGAATATGCGTTTGGCGCAGGACTTGCAGCGTCAGGTGATGCTGGGCGATGCCATGCAACTGACTGGGCGCGGCAGTTGGTTTGTCGCCAATGCCGAGGAGTTAGAAAGTTTGCAGCAGCGAACTGACGGCGGCGAGCTACAGATTACGGCGGCGTTGCCAGGAGATAACGATCTCGGTACGCGCGATTTAGCGGCCCAATTTGAGCAGCAAGCTATCGCAGACTATGCCGATTTACTGGCATTGGTTAAGCGTGAGCGAGTGGAGTCTGCGCGCCGTGCAATGCTGGTGAAACCACAGGAGATGAGCTGGTCTTGGTGGGACGATGCGACGGTAGAAGTTGAATTCGCTCTTCCTGCAGGCAGTTTTGCGACCAGTATTGTGCGTGAGTTGTTCAATCAGGAAAACCCTAATGCGGATCTTGCTGAGTAACGACGACGGCGTAATGGCTCCGGGCATTCAAACGTTGGCGGTAGCGCTACGTGAGTTTGCTCAGGTACAGGTTGTGGCGCCTAATCGTAATCGCAGCGCCTCATCAAACTCGTTGACGCTTGAATCGCCATTGCGTATTGAGACACTGACGAATGGTGACATCAGTGTGATTGACGGTACGCCAACCGACTGTGTCTACCTTGGCGTTAACGCCCTGATGCGGCCGCATCCCGAAATTGTCGTTTCTGGCATTAATGCGGGGCCCAATTTGGGAGACGATGTGATTTACTCCGGTACCGTCGCGGCGGCAATGGAAGGACGTCACTTAGGTTTTCCTGCGCTGGCGGTTTCACTTGATGGTTTCCAGCACTATGATACTGCTGCACAGGTGACGTGCCGTTTGCTGAAAGCATTGGCACAATACCCGTTGCGTACGGGACGAATTTTGAATGTTAACGTTCCAGACTTACCTCTGGAACAGGTTAAAGGCATTAAAGTGACGCGTTGTGGTAGTCGACACCCTGCTGATAAGGTGATTCATCAGCAGGATCCACGTGGGCGAGATCTGTACTGGATTGGGCCTCCTGGGGAAAAACAGGATGCTGGGCCAGATACTGATTTTGCCGCCGTGGAGCAAGGCTATGTCTCGATAACACCTTTGCAGGTGGACTTAACGGCATATCACGCGCAGGATTTGCTTTCTTCGTGGCTTGAACAGACTAAGGTCGGTGAGGAATGGTAGATAGACGTGTGCTGACCTTATTGCAGCAGTTGATGCAGCAAGGGATCGGTGATGAGCGAGTGCTAAAGGCATTAGCCGAAGTACCGCGTGAAAAATTCATTGATGAGGCCATGTCTCACAAGGCCTACGATAATACGGCCTTACCTATAGGTTTGGGGCAGACTATTTCGCAACCTTATATGGTGGCGCGAATGACTGAGCTATTACGAGTGGGGCCAGAGGCTAAAGTGCTAGAGATTGGCACCGGATCGGGGTATCAAACCGCGGTGTTAGCACACCTTGTTCAACATGTTTTCTCGGTTGAGCGGATTAAAAGCCTGCAATGGCAGGCGAAAAGACGCCTCAAGCAGTTGGATTTACACAATGTTTCAACGCGTCACGGTGACGGCTGGCAGGGCTGGGCGTCGCGTGGACCGTTTGATGCGATTATTGTGACCGCGGCACCGCCTGAAATTCCAGAAGCATTGTTGGCGCAGTTGGCCGACGGTGGTCGTTTAGTTCTACCCGTCGGCGAGTTTGATAAAACCCAGCATCTGCGCTGTGTACAGCGCCGTGGTCATGATTTCTTGGTGGAGTCTATCGAACCGGTAAGATTTGTTCCTTTAGTTCAGGGAGAATTAGCCTGATTTTTCAGCTAACTGCTAAGCTGTATCCAAAATAACTGGCGTTGTACGACTGAAGATTCTGACTTTTTGAATAACGCTTGTGCTGTCTCTTCAGGGAATGTCCTTTAAATAGGGATAGTCCTAGAAATAGGGTGAATAGTGAGCGTAACCAGCGCCGATATAGCTTTAAGTATGAAGGGTATAATTCTGTAAAGGGATTATTCTTACTGATTCGTATTTGACCCGCACTCTGCTTTTAGTGTCCAATTCATTACTTCTTGTCGTATATGGCTGGAAACTAAATGCAGCAGGCGAGACTCTATAGAGGAGTCTTACCTGATTTTTATCTTATTTGATGTTTTTCGCTAACCCTATGGTTGGGTTAGTCGGTTCAGAGCACGTGATGCTCTTATTACTTGTGGCGGTTGCTCCTCGTAATGTAGACGTATAAGAGACTGAATATGTTGGATATCGCTGATTTTGCTGTTGTGGGGGAAGCATAAGCATGGGAAGCACGATGATGAAGTGGCGCCAAGTAGCGGCGTGTACTTTGATAACTTTGTGGTTAGCGGGTTGTACGTCAGACAATAGCTCTGCACCAATAAGCTCCGTAAATGGAGGTGGTAATGACCGCATGCTGTCGAACGCCGGAAATAATAATGGCGGGGCACAAACAGGCGACGGCGGTCGTATCATATACAATCGCAGTTATCAGAATATTCCGAAGGGAAGCTATAACGGCGGTACTTATACCGTAAAACGTGGTGATACATTATTTTATATCGCGTGGATTTCGGGGAACGATTTCCGCGATCTTGCAGAGAAAAACAACATTCCAGCCCCTTACAGCCTCAATGTTGGCCAAACTATTAAATTAGATGCCAATAGCAATAGTGGTGGAATGCTCGCAGCTAACGACGGAACCAGTGGAGTGCCAACTCAGCCGTCAAGTGGTCAAATTAAGAGCACAGGTGTTGATTCTCAATCAACCACAGCGTATTCTGATAATTCGGGTAAACAGAATGTTGGCAAAATGTTGCCTGCATCGACAGCGACGGCAACGACGACTGCCGCAGCAACCGTTCCGAACTCGTCAGCCAGTAGTGTAAGCAGCAGTGCTCCAGTTGGAACCTGGCGTTGGCCTACTGACGGTAAAATTATCGACAACTTCTCTTCTGCCGAAGGTGGAAACAAGGGGGTTGATATCGCGGGTTCACGCGGCCAGTCGGTGGTCGCCACGGCTGATGGCCGTGTGGTATACGCCGGCAACGCCCTGCGTGGTTACGGAAATCTGATCATCATTAAACACAATGATGACTACCTGAGCGCCTACGCCCATAACGACACGATGCTGGTCCGGGAACAACAAGAGGTTAAGGCGGGTCAAAAAATTGCAACCATGGGGAGCACCGGAACCAGCTCAGTAAGATTGCACTTTGAAATTCGTTACAAGGGGAAATCCGTAAACCCGCTGCGCTACTTGCCGCAGCGATAGTCGGGGCAGAATCGCCGTATTCTGCCCGCAATATCACGGGTAGGGTACAGCTATGAGCCAGAATACGCTGAAAGTTAACGAGTTAAATGAAGAAGTAGACTTCGATGAGAACGGGGAAGAAGCGTTTGACGAGAAGGTACTCGTTGAAGAACCCACCGAGGTTGACTCATCCGATGAATTGATGGCGCAGGCCGTTTCACAACGTGTTCTTGATGCTACTCAGCTTTATCTGGGTGAAATCGGTTACTCTCCGCTGCTCACTGCAGAAGAAGAAGTCTTTTTTGCACGACGGGCGCTGCGTGGTGACGACGCGTCTCGTCGTAGAATGATCGAAAGTAATCTGCGACTGGTCGTGAAAATTGCCCGTCGCTACAGCAATCGTGGTCTTGCACTACTAGATCTGATTGAAGAAGGCAATTTAGGTTTAATCCGTGCGGTTGAAAAGTTCGATCCTGAACGTGGATTCCGTTTTTCAACCTATGCCACATGGTGGATCCGCCAAACTATTGAGCGGGCTATCATGAATCAGACGCGAACCATCCGTTTGCCGATTCATATTGTCAAAGAGTTGAACGTTTATCTGCGTACCGCACGTGAGCTTTCACACAAACTGGATCATGAGCCGAGCGCGGAAGAGATTGCTGAACAGCTGGATCGTCCGGTCACAGACGTTAGCCGTATGCTACGTTTGAATGAACGCATCACCTCAGTGGACACTCCGCTGGGAGGCGATTCGGAAAAAGCCTTACTGGACATTCTCACCGATGAGAACGAAAGCGGCCCGGAAGACACCACGCAAAGCGATGACATGAAGCAGAGTATTGTTAAGTGGTTATTTGAGCTTAACGCCAAGCAGCGCGAAGTATTAGCGCGTCGTTTTGGTCTGCTGGGTTATGAAGCCGCTACGCTGGAAGACGTTGGGCGTGAAATAGGGTTAACCCGTGAGCGCGTGCGTCAAATTCAGGTTGAAGGCTTGCGCCGTCTACGCGAAATACTGCAAGCTCAAGGTCTTAGCATTGAGGCCCTGTTCAGAGAATAAAGGTTTTCATCATTATTCTTTGAATGAATCAGGTTTTCTAAAACGCGTAAAACAAAAAGGTGAAGCTTAGCGGCTTCACCTTTTTTACATCTACAGGCTAATGATTACATCATCCCTTTCAAACGATATAGCCAGTCCAATGCCTGACGAGGTGTCAGCGTATCAGGATCGAGCTCTTCTAATGCTTCCACTGCTGGTGAAGATTCTGGCTCAGCCAATAGCTGAAGCTGCGAACCATCAATTTGGCTATTGCCGGTTTGCGCCGACAGTGTTTCTAATTCTTTGAGCTTTTGGCGTGCTCGTTTAATCACATCGCGCGGCACACCGGCCAGTGCGGCAACGGCTAAGCCGTAACTTTTGCTGGCTGCACCATCTTGTACGCTGTGCATAAAGGCGATGGTATCGCCGTGCTCTAACGCATCCAGATGCACGTTGTATACACCTTCAAGTTTTTCTGGCAGCGTAGTTAACTCGAAGTAATGGGTGGCAAATAGCGTCATGGCTTTGATGCGGCTAGCCAGATTTTCAGCACAGGCCCACGCGAGCGATAATCCATCATAGGTTGATGTACCACGACCGATCTCATCCATTAACACCAAACTGTTTTCGGTGGCGTTATGCAGAATGTTGGCTGTTTCGGTCATTTCAACCATGAAGGTGGAACGGCCTGAGGCCAAGTCATCTGCTGCACCAACGCGGGTGAAGATGCGATCGACAGGGCCAATAACGGCTTTCTCTGCAGGGACAAAGCTACCAATATGCGCCATCAGCACAATGAGCGCAGCTTGGCGCATATAAGTACTTTTCCCCCCCATGTTTGGACCGGTGATGACCAACATGCGACGCTGCGGGGAGAGCGACAGCGGATTTGCGATGAAAGGCTCTTTCAGCACTTGCTCAACGACCGGATGGCGACCACCTACGATCTTGATTCCCGCTTTATCGCTCAGTTCTGGGCGTACGTAGTTGAGAGTGTCCGCACGCTCAGCCAAGTTACTCAGCACATCCAGCTCAGCCAGCGCAGTCGCGCTCTGTTGTAGGTCAGCCAGATGCGGCAACAGCAAGTCGAACAGCTCTTCATACAAACGTTTTTCTAACGCCAGCGCTTTGCCTTTAGAGGTCAGAACCTTATCTTCATACTCTTTTAGCTCGGGAATAATATAACGCTCGGCATTTTTTAGCGTTTGACGGCGCACGTAGTGAATGGGCACTAAATGGCTCTGGCCGCGACTGACCTGAATGTAATAACCATGCACGCCGTTGAAGCCAACTTTCAGCGTATCTAATCCCAGTTTTTCGCGCTCGCGAATTTCAAGTCGCTCCAAATAGTCGGTAGCGCCGTCGGCGAGTGCGCGCCACTCATCCAGTTCATCATTATATCCTGGCGCAATAACGCCACCGTCACGTACCAGTACTGGCGGAGTTTCAACGACCGCTCGCTCTAATAGTTCGCGCAGTTCTTCAAACTGACCAGCCTGTTCGGCCAGTTTTGCGATATGCGGTGTAGCATGGCCGCCGATAAGCGCCTGAATTTCAGGTAGCTGTTGGAACGCGTAACGCATGCGCGCCAGATCGCGTGGGCGGGCGGTTCGTAGAGCCAAGCGTGCAAGAATACGTTCAAGATCGCCGACTTGACGGAGAAGCGGCTGTAGATCGTCGACCAATGGCTGAAGTGCTTCAATTGCCTGCTGGCGATTATTCAGCGCTTTGTGGTCGCGACTGGGCATATGTACCCAGCGCTTTAGCATGCGGCTGCCCATCGGAGTTACGGTGCAGTCCAGAATGGCGGCTAGCGTATTTTCTACCCCGCCGGATAGATTCTGTGTGAGCTCTAAATTACGACGTGTGGCGGCATCCATGATGATACCGTCCTGCTGGCGCTCGATAGTAATACCGCGGATATGGGGGAGCGTTGTACGCTGCGTATCTTTGACATATTGCAGTAGACAACCAGCAGCACGCAGCGCCTGAGTTGCTTGCTCTACGCCAAAGCCGTTGAGGTCGCGGGTACCAAATTGCAGGTTAAGCTGCTGGCGAGCGGTATCGAGCTCAAACTCCCATAACGGCCGGCGGCGTAGACCACGACGATTTTCAATGAGCGCCATGGAGGCGAAATCTTCTGGGTACAGCAATTCTGCTGGGTTAGTTCGTTGCAGTTCGGCCGCCATTGTTTCAAGGTCGGCCGGTTCCGCAACGCGAAAACGCCCAGAGCTGATATCGAGTGTCGCAAACCCAAAGCCACGAGCGTCCTGCCAAATGGCAGCCAGTAGGTTGTCTTGACGTTCTTTGAGTAATGCTTCATCACTGATGGTGCCTGGTGTGACGATGCGGACAACCTTGCGCTCTACGGGACCTTTGGTGGTGGCTGGATCGCCAATCTGTTCACAGATCGCGACAGATTCACCAAGCTGCACCAGCTTAGCGAGATAGTTCTCCACTGCATGATGCGGAATACCCGCCATTGGAATGGGTTCACCGGCTGAAGCACCACGTTTGGTGAGAGAGATATCCATGAGCTGGGATGCTCGTTTGGCATCATCGTAAAAGAGCTCGTAGAAGTCGCCCATGCGGTAAAATAACAGGATATCTGGATGCTGAGCTTTCAGCTTAAGATACTGCTGCATCATGGGAGTATGTGAGTCTAGGTTTGTCATGTCGCTCATAGAATTTCTATATCTAATATGTTGAATTCAAAGATAGTCGTGGTTTTTTAGGTTCTGATTAAGCACCACGAAACCGTTCGGTTAACGGCTGCGTTTGGAACGGATTTTTATGCCGCTATACTAACGTAGCGACTTGCAAACTGACATAGCTAATATCTGGAAGTGCTTCGCAAATACGGCATGTATATATGCAGTGCTATACATGTATACGGCGAAAAGACGGGGACGTTTAATATGGTGACACCTGAGATTCCAGTTTGCACCCTCCAGACAACGCGCTAACATATTGATCACTTTTTCTTGCATTGCTATGGATATTCGATGCGTTATTTAACCGCGCTGCTGCCTATTGTTGTCTTGCTATCTGCTTGTAGTAGCAAACCCAAACCGTCTAACGACGTGACTGAAACCACCCCACCGACTGCCAAGGGGGGATTTTTACTCGAGCCTTCCCACTCTGGTCAGGTGCAACTGGGGGATTTTGCCTACGATCCAGCAATGAATCGTTTCGTCGACAAAATGGTCAGCGAGCATGGTTTTGACCGTCAGCAATTGCATGACGTATTGGCTCAGACCAAGCGTCTAGATTATGTATTGAATCTAATGGATCGTCAGGCACCGACCACACGCCCACCTGCGGGGCCAAACGGCGCATGGCTGCGTTATCGCGGTAAATTTATCACGCCTGATAACGTGCAAAATGGCGTAGTATTCTGGAATCAATACCAAAATGCGTTACAGCGTGCCCAACAAGTTTATGGCGTACCACCAGAAATCATTGTGGGTATCATTGGCGTCGAAACTCGCTGGGGCCGCGTTATGGGAAAAACCCGTATTATTGACGCTTTGGCGACGCTGTCGTTTGCCTATCCACGCCGTGCTGAATACTTCTCTGGTGAGCTGGAAACCTTTTTATTAATGGCGCGGGAAGAAGGCGATGATCCTCTTAGTCTAAAAGGGTCGTTTGCGGGCGCAATGGGATATGGGCAGTTTATGCCGTCTTCATTTAAAAGCTATGCGGTTGATTTCAATGGTGATGGACACATTAATCTGTGGGATCCGGAAGACGCTATTGGCAGCGTAGCAAATTACTTCAAAGCGCATGGCTGGCAGTCGGGTAAAAAAGTTGCAGTCCCAGCAAACGGTCAAGCTCCAACGTTAGAGAACGGTTTCAAAACCAACTATACGATTTCTGCATTGGCGGAAGCGGGGCTGAGCCCACAGAGTTCATTAGATGGCTATCAGCAGGCTAGTCTGCTGCGGCTTGATATGGGGACGGGCTACCAATATTGGTACGGTTTACCGAATTTCTATACGATCACTCGTTATAACCACAGCACTCATTATGCAATGGCAGTGTGGCAGTTAGGTGAGGCTGTAGGACAGGCTGCTCGTCAAGGTAGTGTATTCCAGAACTGATCCTTATTGTCTCTCCCTATGGGGAGAGACACCTTTCTTTCTTTGCTTGTACTTCTTAATAATAGACTTATTTCTATTATCATTATTTTAAATAAAGATTAGGATTTTTCTTTTCTCGGCGGCGAAGTGTTGATTTTAGCTATTTAAATATAAATAATAGCGCCCCCAAAAAATGACAACCATTACTAGCATCGCAATTGATAGTAAACCGATTTGAGTTTATATATCTGTTTATTATCAGCATAAACAATATCCATTTGATGGAGTTTATTTATGAAATTACGCTGCCAAGAATGCTGCGCAGTTGTGCTGACAACACAAAATACCGAAATCAGTATTAATAATGAAAAAATCACTGACGTTAAGGAAAATAGCCTTATTTTACTTTCCTGTAAAAATAATTCACTCGAAATTAATCACTTTGATAACCAATGTGTGGCGTACATTAGTCGAGAGACGATAAATAATTACCTCACCTTCCTGAAAAGAGATATTACTAAAGTTTGTCATGAGGCTAGGCGATCACCTGATTATTTCGTTGAGCCATGTCGTGCGCCTAAGATTTTTGCAGAAGCGGCGAGCCTGTCACAGCAAGAAGACTTAGATGATATTAGCCGAGTACGGAAAAACTCGCTGCTCTTCACTGTACTTTCCGTTTTTCTCGCTCATCGTCGCTTCCTGCCTTTTCTGATTAAAGTGAGTCAGAACGATGTGAGAACGCAGGTGTATACCATAATTCAGAGCAATATTTCTAAAGGATGGGCGCTTGGTTCGATTGCCAGTTCTTTATGTATGAGCGCTAGCGTTTTAAAAAAACGTTTGCGTGAGGAAAATACAAGCTATACCAAAATCATTACAGATTGTCGGATGCGTTTTGCCGCTGAGCAATTGACAATTTATCATCAGAGTATCGCTCAGGTATCGGCACAGTGTGGCTATAGCAGTGCGTCTTATTTTATTTCTGTGTTCAAAAAATACTACGGTACTACACCATTAAACTATATAAGAAAATATTCTTCTAAAATGCAAGGCTAGTCACTTAAGCTAATTTTTAACGATAATTATTCATCCCTTTGATTGTAAATCTATGTCTGTTTATCGAAGGGATTCTCTATTTTTATATTGAATGTAAATAACGCGCTGGATGTTTTTCAATAATGTCTAATACCTAAATATTAAGGTCTGTTACCTGCATTGTTTCATCATGATTAAATTATAATAACTTTTCATTAATTCTTAATTTATCCAATGAGACGAGTGGTTTTTTTATTCACGTATTTATCTTTGTTGGTACCTATCAACATTCATCCAGTTGAGCGTTCGCGATGTTTATCAAATCTCTATTTGTCAGGTCGATCTGTACCTCTCGTTATGCTTTTATTTTGGCGCTTTCAGCGGGTTTCCTGCTTGCTGGCTGTCGTGATGATAATAAGACCGCTGTATTGCCCGAAAGGCCCACCGTCGGGGTGGTGACGCTGAAAGACGCGCCGTTACAGATAACCACTGAACTTCCCGGTCGAACGGAAGCATTCCGTGTGGCAGAGGTCAGGCCACAGGTGGGCGGCATTATTCTTAAACGCCATTTTGTTGAAGGAAGCAATATTACCGCAGGGGCGTCGTTGTATCAGCTCGATCCTGCGCCTTATCACGCTAGCTATGATAGCGCCGCCGCCGATTTAGCGCAGGCAAAGGCCGCTGCACATATTGCACAGTTAACGGCTAACCGTGACCGTTCTCTGTGGGCGAAAAAATATATCAGTCAGCAACAGTTGGATAGTGCAGTCGCTGATATGCGCCAAGCGAATGCGACGGTAACCGCCGCTCAGGCTGCGTTGGAACTAGCTCGTATTAACTTGGCTTACACCAAGGTGATTGCGCCCATTTCTGGACGTATCGGTGGCTCTCGCGTAACCGAAGGGGCACTTGTTACGCCGGATCAAAGCCAAGCGTTAGCGGTGATTCAACAGTTGGATCCTATTTACGTTGACGTCACTCAGTCCAGCAATGATTTCTTACGCCTGAAACAAGAGTTGGCCAGTGGCTCATTGGCACAAACGGATGGCAAAGCGAGCGTCACGTTGCTTCTGGCCAACGGTAAAACGTATCCACTTACTGGAACCCTTGAGTTTTCAGATGTCACCGTTGATGAAAGTACGGGGTCTCTGACTCTCCGTGCCGTATTCCCTAATCCCCATGGTGATCTCTTGCCTGGTATGTTTGTGCGCGCTCGTTTGGATGAAGGCGTCCGCCCGCATGCGTTATTGGTCCCTCAGCAGGGTCTGACTCGCAATGCGCGCGGAGAGGCGACGGTTCTGGTGGTGGGCGTTGACGATAGGGTCGAAAACAAAATTGTGAATGCTGCACAGGCTATCGGGAGTCATTGGTTGGTGACTGGAGGATTAAGCGCAGGCGATAGGGTGATTGTGAGTGGTTTGCAGCGGATCCGACTGGGTATGCAAGTGGTGGCTCAGGAAGCACATTTGTCTGATACATGGGGCGAAAGCCATCAGTAAATCACGAGAAGACGTTTTTCGCTTCCGACCGCACTCATCCGTTTTTAATAAGGAGCCAGTTAGCAGATGGCTAAGTTTTTTATAGATAGGCCAATTTTCGCCTGGGTCATTGCCATTATTTTGATGATGGCTGGGGCACTCGCCATTTGGAATCTTCCCGTTGCACAATACCCCACTATTGCGCCGCCATCGGTGGTGATTTCGGCTAACTATCCCGGCGCGGATGCTAAAACCGTGCAGAATTCGGTGACGCAGATTATCGAACAGAATATGAACGGGATTGATAATCTGATGTATATGTCATCGACGAGCGACTCTTCCGGTAGCGCGTCGGTGACGCTGACTTTCCAATCAGGAACTGACCCTGATATTGCTCAGGTTCAGGTGCAAAACAAGCTTCAGTTAGCAATGCCACTTTTGCCTCAAGAAGTCCAGCAGCAGGGGATTAGCGTTGAAAAATCTAGCAGCAGTTTTTTAATGGTTGCCGGATTTATTTCTGAAGATAACACCATGTCTCAGTCTGATATCGCTGACTATGTCGCTTCTAATATTCAAGACCCACTCAGCCGTACTGAAGGGGTCGGAGACGTGCAACTGTTTGGTTCTCAGTATGCGATGCGTATTTGGCTCGACCCACATAAGCTGAATAACTTTCACCTAACGCCCTTGGATGTCATTGATCAAATCAAAGTACAAAACAATCAGATTGCCGCTGGGCAGTTGGGTGGGATGCCCGCGGTTGCAGGACAGGAGCTGAATGCCTCTATTATCGCGCAAACTCGCCTTCAATCGCCGCAGGAATTTGGCAAGATTTTGCTTAAGGTTCAGCCAGATGGCTCACGGGTGCTATTACGTGATGTGGCAAAAGTTGAGCTAGGGAGTGAAAACTACAGCACGCAGGCTCGCTTTAATGGTAAACCGGCGGCTGGGCTGGGGATTAAGCTTGCGACCGGCGCGAATGCGCTGGATGTGGCGAATAATATCAAGGCTGAATTAGTGAAGCTGCAGCCTTTTTTCCCGCAGGGGCTGAAAGTGGTGTATCCCTACGATACAACGCCTTTCGTGAAAATTTCCATCAATGAAGTGGTTAAAACATTATTGGAAGCGGTGGTTTTAGTCTTTTTAGTGATGTATCTGTTTTTGCAAAATCTACGCGCAACGCTTATTCCTACCATTGCGGTGCCGGTGGTGTTGCTCGGGACTTTCGCCATTCTTGATGTGTTTGGTTATTCGATCAATACCTTGACGATGTTTGCAATGGTGTTGGCCATTGGTCTGCTGGTGGATGACGCTATCGTTGTTGTCGAAAACGTTGAGCGTGTGCTGGAAGAAGAGGGGCTCTCTGCCAAAGAAGCGACCAAGAAATCGATGGTTCAAATTCAAAGTGCTCTCGTGGGTATTGCTTTGGTTTTGTCAGCCGTATTTGTTCCGATGGCCTTTTTCGGTGGTGCAACCGGTGCAATTTACCGTCAATTCTCTGTCACGATTGTTTCGGCGATGGTGTTGTCGATTCTCGTGGCGATTATTTTAACTCCGGCGCTGTGTGCCACTATTCTTAAGCCGGTTACCCCTGGAACCTCACACAACAAAGGCGGGTTCTTTGGCTGGTTTAACCGCCTGTTCAATAAATTTACCCATCACTACACCGATAGTGTTGACCATATGCTGGTGAAAACCGGCCGCTATATGGCGATTTACCTCTTGGTCGTGGTGGGGATGGGCGTGCTCTTCATTCAACTGCCAACCGGATTTATTCCTGAAGAGGATCAAGGTATTGCGTTGACATCGGTGCAGTTGCCCGCAGGGGCGACTCAGCAGCGAACTGATAAGGTGCTGGCGCAGGTGACCGATTATTTCCTAAAGAAAGAGCAGCGAGACGTGGAGTCGGTGTTTACGGTTAGTGGCTTTGGCTTCAGTGGGCAGGGGCAAAATAACGGTTTAGCTTTTGTCAGCCTTAAGCCTTGGAGTGAGCGTCAAGGCGAAGAGAATCGGGTGACGGCAATTCTCGCCCGTGCGGCTGTGGCTTTTGGTCAGATAAAGGATGCGCTGGTATTTCCTTTTAATCTGCCGGCTATTTCTGGACTTGGCACTTCTACCGGTTTTGATTTTGAACTGATCGATCAGGGCAATTTAGGGCATGAAAAACTGACTGAAGCTCGTAATGAACTGCTGGGCATGGCTGCGCAGCATCCTGAAATGCTCACCGGTGTTCGTCCTAACGGTATGGAGGATACGCCGCAATTTAAAGTGACTATTGATCAGGAAAAAGCTTTAGCGCAGGGTGTTTCGTTGGCAGATATTAATCAAACGCTGTCATCGGCCTTTGGCGGCACCTATGTGAATGACTTTATTGATAATGAGCGGGTAAAGAAGGTTTATGTGCAGGCTCAGGCGCCTTATCGCATGCTGCCGGAAAATATCGATAGCTGGTATGTACGCAGCGCGTCTGGCCAGATGGTACCGTTCTCCTCTTTTGCGTCTGCTCATTGGGAGTATGGTTCTCCACGATTGGAACGCTATAACGGTTTGCCGTCAATGGAGATTCTTGGCGAAGCGACCCGTGGTAAAAGCAGCGGTGAGGCCATGGCGATGATGGAGGCGCTAGCTGCAAAACTGCCGAACGGGGTGGGCTATGATTGGACTGGAATGTCCTATCAGGAAAGACTATCGGGAAATCAAGCTCCTGCGCTGTATGCGATTTCACTGGTGGTCGTGTTCCTGAGTCTGGCCGCGCTTTATGAAAGCTGGTCGATTCCGTTCTCGGTGATGTTGGTGGTGCCGCTGGGAATTATTGGCGCGCTTTTAGCCGTCACACTACGCAGTATGAATAACGACGTCTATTTCCAAGTCGGTTTACTGACAACGATTGGTTTATCGGTGAAAAACGCGATTTTGATCGTTGAATTCGCCAAAGATCTTATCGACAGGGAAGGCAAAAATGTTCATGAGGCAACGCTTGAAGCGGTGCGTATGCGCTTACGTCCAATACTGATGACGTCACTGGCCTTTATCCTTGGGGTTTTACCGATGGCGATAAGCACGGGAGCGGGCTCAGCGGCACAAAATGCTGTGGGGACCGGAGTTATTGGCGGGATGATCTCAGCCACTGCGCTAACGATTTTCTTAGTTCCGGTCTTCTTTGTGGTCATAGAGCGTCGGTTTGCCAGACGATCTTAGCGATCTCATCGTGTTTCTGGTTTTCAATGAATTGCCTTCTCCTCTAATGGAGGAGGCAATATTTTCTTATTATTGGTAAATGGAATCCTCTACGCATTTTCAGTTTTCCCCACCGCACATCTGAGCACATTGTTTGAAGGAAAGTGCTAACATCAAAAACCGATTCTCACCGTACAAAGGAATAATACATGACGGACGATGTGTTACTTGAATTGAGCGTGACGCTGGGGGAGCGCCTAAAGGGAATCGGTGCTACGTTGACCTGCGCCGAGTCTTGTACCGGCGGATTAATCGCCAAAGCGATTACGGATATCAGCGGCAGTTCTTCCTATTTTGAGCGCGGTTACGTCACCTACAGTAATGAGGCTAAGCACGAGATGCTGGGCGTCACTCATGAATCATTACAGCTTTATGGTGCGGTCAGTGAGGCCGTGGTGAATGAGATGGCGCAGGGGGCATTGAAAGTGGCCCATGCCGACTTTGCTGTTTCTGTCAGCGGAATTGCGGGCCCTGACGGTGGTTCGGTGGCTAAGCCTGTGGGAACCGTTTGGTTCGGTTTTGCGGCTAAAGACGGGCGCGCTTATGCTATTCGTCAATATTTCCCTGGGGGACGTTTACAAGTACGTCAGCTGGCGGCAGAGTTTGCTCTTCGTGTGTTAATTGAAAAATTTCTTTAATCACACTTGATACTGTATGACTATACAGTATAATCAACACCAATTTCAGGTTCGCTATGCATGGAGTAACAGATGGACGAGAACAAACAAAGGGCTCTAGCCGCTGCGTTAGGCCAGATTGAAAAGCAGTTTGGTAAAGGTTCTATTATGCGTCTTGGTGATACCCAGACGTTGGATATTGATTCTGTATCTACAGGTTCTCTGAGTCTGGACGTTGCTCTGGGCATTGGCGGTTTGCCGATGGGGCGTGTGGTTGAAATCTTTGGGCCAGAATCCTCCGGTAAAACGACGCTGACTCTGTCTGTGATCGCTAGCGCTCAGGCTGCCGGTAAAACCTGTGCGTTTATCGATGCCGAGCATGCGTTAGACCCAATCTACGCAGGCAAATTAGGGGTTCAAGTAGACGATCTTCTGATCTCTCAGCCAGATACCGGTGAGCAAGCGTTAGAAATTTGTGACGCTCTGGTTCGTTCTGGCGCGGTTGATGTCATCGTCGTTGACTC
Organism: Hafnia paralvei ATCC 29927; assembly: GCF_001655005.1. Lineage (GTDB taxonomy): Bacteria > Pseudomonadota > Gammaproteobacteria > Enterobacterales > Enterobacteriaceae > Hafnia > Hafnia paralvei. The sequence goes on along the minus strand of NZ_LXET01000051.1, from coordinate 29,007 downwards.
CGTAGCTGCGCTGACGCCTAAAGCAGAAATCGAAGGCGAGATGGGCGACTCTCACGTTGGTTTGCAGGCGCGTTTGATGTCTCAGGCGCTGCGTAAACTGACCGCTAACATCAAGAATGCAAACTGCTTGGTGATTTTCATCAACCAGATCCGTATGAAGATCGGTGTGATGTTCGGTAACCCAGAAACTACCACTGGTGGTAATGCACTGAAGTTTTACTCTTCTGTTCGTTTGGATATCCGTCGTATCGGCGCGATTAAAGACGGCGATGAAGTTGTGGGTAATGAAACCCGTGTGAAAGTGGTAAAAAACAAGGTAGCACCTCCATTCCGTCAGGCTGAGTTCCAGATCCTTTACGGTGCTGGTATCTCTAAAGAAAGCGAGCTGATCGATCTGGGCGTTAAACACAAGCTGGTAGATAAATCCGGTGCTTGGTATGCCTACAACGGTGACAAGATTGGTCAGGGTAAATCAAACTCCATGAAGTACCTGCAGGAAAACCCTGCAATTCGTGCCGAGTTAGATACTAAACTGCGTGAACTGTTGTTGAGTCATGCAGCGGCAGAGAATGCTAACCACAAGCCTTCTGCTGATGAAGAGCTACTGGAAGACGACGCATAATCACGTGTTGTTTGAGAGAATATGCCGCACTCAACGGCATAAAGAACCGCTTCGAGGAACGAATTAGTGACTGAAACACTGAATCGGGCGATGCGGTTACTTGCTCAACGTGACCATAGCGAAACTGAATTGCGCCGCAAACTTGCGGCGCAAGACGTTTCTGAAGAAGACGTTGAACAAGCTATCGCCTATTGCCACGAACATCATTGGCTGGACGATCGCCGTTTTGCTGAACGTTATCTTGTGATGCGTAGCCAAAAAGGGTACGGAGTACAAAGAATTCAGCAAGAGCTAGGAATGAAAGGTATTGCTCGCGAGCTTATCCATGATGCTTTTGCGTCGTCAGATATCGACTGGTGTGCATTGGCGAAACAAACTGCGCATCGTAAGTTTGGTCAAACTCTCCCCCAAGAATGGAAAGAAAAAGCAAAGGTGCAGCGATTTTTATTGTACCGAGGCTTCTTTCAGGAAGAAATTTACGCTGTTTTCTCCAATTTGTCGGATTGAATGCACGCGGGATTTTACTTCGCAGTGAAGAAAATTTATCTTATTCCCACTTTATGTTTGTGTGCGACCGACTTGCAGTCAATTGCGAGAGGGTCTGTTCACTACAGTTCTTTTAGCCTGACTCCGGGACAATTATGAGCAAGAGTACCGCTGAGATCCGTCAAGCGTTTCTCGATTTCTACCATAGTAAAGGGCACCAGATAGTAGAGAGTAGCTCTCTGGTTCCGAACAACGACCCAACGTTGTTGTTCACTAACGCAGGTATGAATCAATTCAAGGATGTATTCCTCGGCATCGATAAACGCAGCTACAGCCGCGCGACAACGTCTCAACGTTGTGTTCGTGCGGGTGGTAAACATAACGATTTGGAAAACGTCGGGTATACCGCGCGTCACCATACTTTCTTCGAAATGCTGGGTAACTTCAGCTTCGGCGATTATTTCAAGCATGATGCAATTCAGTTTGCATGGGAATTGCTGACCGGTGAAAACTGGTTCAATTTGCCGAAAGAAAAACTGTGGGTGACCGTTTACGAAACCGACGACGAAGCCTTCAATATCTGGGCTGACGAAGTGGGTGTTCCACGCGAACGTATTATTCGTATCGGTGATAACAAAGGCGCACCGTTTGCTTCAGATAACTTCTGGCAGATGGGGGATACCGGTCCTTGTGGTCCATGCACTGAGATTTTCTACGATCACGGTGACCATATCTGGGGTGGGCCTCCTGGTAGCGCTGAAGAAGATGGCGATCGCTACATTGAGATCTGGAACATCGTCTTCATGCAGTTCAACCGCCAGTCAGATGGCACAATGTTGCCACTGCCTAAGCCGTCAGTTGATACCGGCATGGGATTGGAGCGTATTGCTGCTGTGCTGCAACACGTTAATTCCAACTATGATATCGACTTGTTCCGCACGCTGATTGCCGCTACGGCAAAAGTGACCGGTGCTACCGATCTGTCTAGCAAATCGTTGCGCGTCATTGCCGACCATATTCGCTCCTGCGCGTTCTTGGTTTCTGACGGCGTACTGCCTTCTAACGAAGGCCGCGGTTATGTGCTACGTCGTATCATCCGCCGCGCTGTGCGCCACGGTAATATGGTGGGTGCAAAAGAGACCTTCTTCTACAAGCTGGTTGCACCGCTAATCGAAGTGATGGGGCCAGCCGCCGATGAGTTGAAACGCCAGCAGTCAATGGTTGAACAGGTTCTGAAAACTGAGGAAGAGCAGTTTGCTCGTACTCTGGAGCGTGGTTTGGCGCTGTTGGACGATGAACTGTCCAAACTGAGCGGCGATACGCTGGATGGAGAAACGGCTTTCCGTCTGTATGACACCTATGGTTTCCCTCTGGATTTGACCGCTGACGTATGCCGTGAGCGTAATCTGAAAGTGGATGAAATTGGCTTTGAGCGTGCAATGGAAGAGCAACGTCGTCGTGCGCGTGAGTCTAGCGGTTTTGGCGCTGACTATAACAGCATGATCCGTGTCGATGGTGCCTCTAAGTTCTCTGGTTACGATCATAACCAGCAGCATTCGAGCGTTACCGCACTGTTCCGCGATGGTCAGGCCGTTGACGTTCTGAATGCAGGCGAAGAAGGCGTAGTTGTTCTGAACGAAACGCCATTCTATGCAGAATCAGGCGGTCAGGTTGGCGATAAAGGCGAATTGACTGCACAGGGCGTAAGTTTTGTTGTGACCGACACTCAAAAATACGGTCAAGCAATTGGTCATCAGGGCAAAGTTGCACAGGGCTCTGTGAAGGTGGGAGATAGCGTTGAGGCCACTATCGATGAAGCTCGTCGTAGTCGCATCCGTTTGAACCACTCAGCGACTCATTTGCTGCACGCTGCGCTGCGTCAGGTACTGGGCGATCATGTCTCGCAAAAAGGCTCTCTGGTGAGCGATCGCAACCTGCGTTTCGACTTCTCTCATTTTGAAGCGATGAAACCTGAGCAAATTCGTCAAGTAGAAGATATCGTCAACGCGCAAATTCGTCGTAATTTGCCAATCGAAACTAACATCATGGATCTCGAAGACGCGAAAGCGAAGGGGGCTATGGCGTTGTTCGGTGAGAAATACGATGAAAGCGTTCGCGTGCTGAGTATGGGTGATTTCTCAACTGAGCTTTGTGGCGGTACTCATGCGCGTCAGACCGGCGATATTGGCCTGTTCCGTATCACGTCTGAAGCGGGTACTGCGGCTGGCGTGCGTCGTATCGAAGCCGTCACTGGCGAAGGTGCGATTGCCGTTATGCATCAGGATGCTGATGCTTTGCGTGAAGCGGCATCGTTAGTGAAGAGCGATGCTCATAGCGTCGCGGAAAAAATCCGTGCAGTGATGGATAAAACACGTCAGTTGGAAAAAGAGCTACAGCAGCTTAAAGATCAGCAGGCTGCACAGGAGAGTGCTTCACTTTCTAGCAAAGCCGTTGATGTTAAGGGCGTGAAGCTGTTAGTGAGCCAACTGGACAACGTTGAAGCCAAAATGCTGCGTACCATGGTCGATGACCTGAAGAACCAGCTTGGCTCAGGCGTGGTGGTTCTGGCGACGACTGCGGAAGGTAAAGTGAGCTTGGTTGCAGGTGTGACCAAGGATCTGACTGATAAGGTGAAAGCTGGCGAGCTGATCGGTATGGTTGCTCAGCAGGTCGGTGGTAAGGGCGGTGGACGTCCTGATATGGCGATGGCGGGTGGTAGTGATGCTACTGCATTACCTCAGGCTCTGGCTGGCGTCGAAGCTTGGGTTGCCGATAAGCTGTAATTTAGAATAGCTTGATAAACAAACGCCATATCTTATTGTCAGGTATGGCGTTTTTTGTTTTTTAGTTAACATGCTTGTTATAAAAATTACTACGGTGTATACCATTTGGACTAAACTTGTACATACAGTGTGGTTCAGCCTAATCTGCTTACACATTATGAACTTGTTATAGGTTACGTTTTCACAATAGATGATGGATAATGGCGGGGAAACTGAGAGACCCGACTCTAATTAATCTTTCAAGGAGCAAAGAATGCTAATTTTGACTCGTCGAGTGGGTGAAACCCTCATGATTGGTGATGAGGTAACGGTCACTGTATTAGGTGTTAAAGGAAACCAAGTTCGCATCGGGGTGAATGCTCCGAAAGAGGTTTCTGTCCATCGTGAAGAGATTTACCAACGTATTCAGGCTGAAAAGTCTCAACAGACGACTTACTAATCCTAGTGTAGCGTCCCGTGTTTATACGGGGCGCTAACGCTACCCCGACTATTCTTCGCAGTAAACTCTGTCTCTCTTCATATTTTTTTTCCCCTCTTTCTGTTTTGCCACTGCCAGATTCGCTCACGTTTACTTTTTTCTGTCGATACCATGACTGGATTTTGTGGTTTTACATACCCATTTCGTGATTATTAAATCAACAGCTTGCCTTAAAATCGTGCTTTTTGACTGTGTTTTACACAAACGAATCAGAGTCTCGAAAAAATGTTTGACTTATAAACCCCAGAAAGTAATATGTGCGCCACGCAGTGCCGATGAGCTTAAACAAAGTTAGTCAGCACGCATCGAAAGATATGCGTAAGGTGAGGTGGCCGAGAGGCTGAAGGCGCTCCCCTGCTAAGGGAGTATGCGGTCAAAAGCTGCATCCGGGGTTCGAATCCCCGCCTCACCGCCATTTTGCACCCATAGCTCAGCTGGATAGAGTACTCGGCTACGAACCGAGCGGTCGGAAGTTCGAATCTTCCTGGGTGCACCATATTTTGTTGTGATGCGATGATTTATTAGCGTCACGATATCAGTAGTATCCTGTGCACCCATAGCTCAGCTGGATAGAGTACTCGGCTACGAACCGAGCGGTCGGAAGTTCGAATCTTCCTGGGTGCACCATATTTTGTTGTGATGCGGTGATTTCTCAGTGTCACGATATCAGTAGTATCCTGTGCACCCATAGCTCAGCTGGATAGAGTACTCGGCTACGAACCGAGCGGTCGGAAGTTCGAATCTTCCTGGGTGCACCATATTTCACAATGCTTATCGCGAATGCAGGATTGCATGGTGGTTAGGTGTTGTCGGTAGCACAAGGGAAGATAACGTTGCTTTAGCAACGGCCCGTAGGGCGAGACGCTAGCGTCGAGTCATCTTCCTGGGTGCACCTATTTTGTTGTGATGCGATGATTTCTCAGTGTCACGATATCAGTAGTATTCTGTGCACCCATAGCTCAGCTGGATAGAGTACTCGGCTACGAACCGAGCGGTCGGAAGTTCGAATCTTCCTGGGTGCACCATATTTCACAATGCTTGTCGCGAGTGCAGAATTGCACAGTGGTTAAGTATTGCCGGTAGCACAAGGGAAGATAACGTTGCTTAGCAACGGCCCGAAGGGCGAGACGCTAGCGTCGAGTCATCTTCCTGGGTGCACCATATTTGGTTTCTTTGACGGGTTATGCTTTGTTGCATGACGGTGAGAGAAACTGATGACACTAAGAGAGTGAGGCGCTTGCGCCGAATAACCTCCCAGATATGTCATCTTAAGACCTCGTCATTGACGAGGTTTTTTTTTATCCGAAATCTGTTCTGTATGTCCTTTTCTTCCTGTTTTTTCCTTATATTCGTTGGCTTTTCAATTAATTCACCTTGAAACTCTCAGAGCGACAACGTAATAGCTTTGCGTTAAAGTAACTTTCCATATATTCACCATCGTTACGGAGTGGCAATCAATGTACGATCGCTTTCAAGGACTGATTTTTGATATGGATGGCACTCTGCTCGACACGGAGCCGACGCACCGTCGGGCTTGGCGGCAGGTTCTTGGTCAATATGGGATGACCTACGATGAAAATGCGATGGTAGCACTGAATGGGTCTCCTACCTGGCGTATTGCCCAGATAATTATTGAGAACAATCAAGCTGATATGGATCCTCATCATCTTGCAGCATTGAAAACTGCCGCGGTAGAAAGCATGTTGTTGGATAGCGTGAAGCCGCTTCCGCTGATTGACGTTGTGCTGGCCTATAAAGGCAAAAAACCAATGGCGGTGGGTACCGGTAGTGAGCATCGGATGGCGGATGCCTTACTGCGCCATTTAGGGCTGCATAACTGTTTTCAGGCTATTGTTGGTGCCGATGATGTGACTCGGCATAAGCCTGAGCCGGATACTTTTTTACGTTGCGCTGAGCTGATTGGCGTTTCGCCTAAAGACTGTGTCGTATTTGAAGATGCAGATTTTGGTATTCAGGCAGCCCAACGCGCAAATATGGCGTGGGTGGATGTGCGCAAGCTGTAATGAATTCTTTCCTGACATTGGGCGCAATGTTTGCCAGTAGTTTTACTAGTGCAACGCTATTGCCAGGAAATTCAGAAATTGTTTTAACTGCCTTTCTATTAGCTGGGCAGGTTTCTCCGTGGTGGTTAGTGCTGACAGCGATCGTTGGCAATATTCTGGGCGGATTAACAAATGTCATCATTGGTCGTCTGCTGCCGGACGTGAAACCGCAGCGGGGGGTACAGCTGTCGCTACGCTGGTTACAACGCTATGGCGCGGTTACCTTGCTGCTCAGTTGGGTGCCTATCATTGGTGATTTACTCTGTGTGTTAGCAGGTTGGCTGCGAATGCCGTGGGTACCTGTAGCGTTTTATCTCAGTATTGGGAAAGCGGTACGTTATGTTGCGTTGGCATGGCTGACGCTGCAAGGTATGTCATGGTGGTCATAAGCGAAGGCGGAAACGCTCAGCGGCAGAACATAAATGCTGGCAGTTATTATTTGATTAGCGGGAGGTCGACTTGATCCCGGACGTATCTAAAGCCCTGACTTGGCTGGAATCACATCCAGATGCCCTTAACGGAATTCGACGCGGTATTGAGCGTGAAACGCTCCGCGTAACCCCAGAGGGCCAATTGGCTGCCTCTGGTCATCCAGAAGCGCTGGGTAAGGCGCTAACTCACCCATGGATTACCACTGACTTTGCCGAGTCTTTGCTGGAGTTTATTACTCCGGTGGATGCCAGCATCGATCACATGCTTTCCTTCCTCACCGATATTCATCGCTATGTGGCGAGAAATCTGGGGTCAGAACGCATGTGGCCAATGAGTATGCCGTGCTTTATCAGCAAGGAAGAAGATATCGTGCTAGCGCAGTACGGTACCTCTAACGTAGGTCAATTTAAGACCTTGTACCGTGAAGGTTTGAAAAATCGCTACGGTGCGCTGATGCAGACGATCTCTGGCGTGCATTATAATTTCTCTCTGCCGATAGAGTTCTGGCGTGAGTGGGCGGGCGTAGAAGATGCTGAAAGCGGCAAAGAGCAGATATCTGCAGGCTATTTCCGCTTAATCCGCAACTATTATCGCTTTGGTTGGGTGATTCCTTATTTATTTGGGGCTTCGCCGGCCATCTGTTCTTCATTTTTGAACGGTCGTGAAACCAATATCCCATTCGAACAGAACGGGCATATGCTGTATTTGCCTTATGCAACCTCATTGCGTCTGAGTGATTTAGGTTATACCAATAAATCACAAAACGATTTAGGGATTACCTTTAATAATCTGCCGGATTATGTGACGGCACTGAAAAAGGCAATCCATACCCCGTCTGCTGAGTTTGCTAAGCTTGGTGTAAAAGTGGATGGTCGCTATCGTCAACTGAATGCGAATGTATTGCAGATCGAAAATGAGCTGTATGCGCCGATTAGGCCTAAACGCGTCACCAAAGGCGATGAGTCGCCATCCGATGCATTACTTCGCGGTGGGATTGAATATATTGAAGTGCGCTCATTAGATATCAATCCGTTTACCGCGATTGGTGTGAATGCGGATCAGTCCCGTTTCTTGGATCTTTTCCTGATCTGGTGTGTGCTGGCTGATGCGCCAGAGATGAGCAGCGATGAGCTACTGTGTACTCGTAAGAATTGGAACCGCGTGATCCTTGAAGGACGTAAGCCGGGACAAACGATCGGTATCGGCTGTAATGATCAACGCCAGCCACTGGCAAAAGTTGGCAAAGAGCTCTTTGCTGATTTGCAGCGCGTTGCAGAAGTATTAGATAGCATTAATGGGAATAAGCAATATCAGCAAGTTTGCACTAAGCTGGTAGCCGGTTTTGATGATGCATCGTTGACATATTCTGCTCAGGTGCTGGAGCAGATGATGGAAAAAGGCGTTGGTGGTTTTGGGCGAGAACTGTCGGAGCGTTATCGGCAGGAGCTCAGTTCACAGCCTTTGGAAGTCTTGAGCGAAGCACAGCTTCATCAGCAGGTAGAAGAGTCGATTAAACGTCAGGCTCAGATGGAAGCTCAGGATTCGATGCCGGGTGCGATGGGGTTTGAAGAGTATCTGCATCTTCACGCTGGGCGCTAGAAAAGAAAAAGGCCACAATACCTGTGGCCAAAATAGCATCTCTGTAGCAGGGATGATGATAACAAATGCGCGTCTTTCATATATTCAGACTCGCTGAGTTAGAAAAGGTTTCATAAAACCGAAAAAAAAATCATTTTTTTATGAGGAGGTGACGAAATGCCACTACTGGATAGCTTTACTGTAGACCATACGCGTATGGCGGCACCTGCGGTGCGTGTTGCAAAGAACATGAAAACTCCGCACGGCGATAACATCACAGTTTTCGATTTACGTTTCTGTCATCCGAACCAAGAGATCCTACCTGAGCGTGGTATCCATACTCTGGAGCACCTGTTTGCAGGCTTCATGCGCGATCATCTGAACGGTAACGGCGTTGAGATCATCGACATTTCGCCAATGGGCTGTCGTACTGGTTTTTACATGAGCCTGATTGGTACGCCTGAAGAATCTCGCGTTGCGGATGCTTGGAAAGCGGCAATGGAAGACGTGTTGAAAGTCACCGATCAGCGTAAGATCCCTGAACTTAATAAATACCAGTGCGGTACTTTCTCTATGCATTCGTTGCAAGAGGCACATGACATTGCTCGTCATATCTTAGAGAAAGGTGTTGGGGTTAATCACAACGACGATCTGGCTCTGCCAAAAGAAAAATTGGCTGAATTGCATATCTAGTTTTGTTTTCTCTCAGTGTACGATACGAAAAAGGCGCGTTCAGCGCCTTTTTTCAATCTGGTTTTATCACGAACTATAGCGTTCGCTCTCTTCGTCTGCTTTCTTGCGCTTTACGGAAGAAACGCGCACCTGTTTGATCATATTGTCCTGCACATCGAGGATTTGAATATGATAAGGGCCTATGTTGACGTGGGCGCCGGGCAGCGGAATATCTTCCAGTTCTTCAAGCAGCATACCGTTCATGGTGCGTGGGCCATCGGCGGGTAGCGTCCAGTTAAACGCTTTATTAAGTTCGCGAATATTTGCGGTGCCATCAACCAATACGGAGCCATCGCTTTGCGGCATGACTTCTTCGGCGAGCGAAGGTGACATTGAGGTCGTGAAATCACCGACGATCTCTTCCAGAATATCTTCTACTGAAACTAATCCTTTGATATCGCCATATTCGTCAACCACGATCCCCATTTTTTCTTTGTTGCGCTGAAACTTGAGGAGCTGGACGCTGAGATGAGTACTTTCGGGGATGTAATAAATTTCATCGGCAGCGCGTAGCAAATTTTCTTTATTGAACTCTTTTTTCTCGATCATTAATCGATAGGCTTCTCGCACGCGCAGCATACCAATGGAGTCATCCAAAGAACCACGATAAAGCACAATACGCCCATGTGGTGAGTGGGTGAGCTGGCGCAGGATTGATTTCCAGTCATCGTTGATATCAATGCCGACAATTTCATTACGCGGCACCATGATGTCATCTACGGTCACTTTTTCGAGATCGAGTACCGATATCAACATGTCCTGATTACGGCGCGATATCTGGGAGTTTGATTCATTTACGATGGAACGTAGCTCATCTTTGCTAACTGCGTCGCTAGGGTGTGCGGTAGAGCGAATTCCACATAGTCGTAGCAAAATACGTGTGATGCCATTGAGCAGCCATACTAGCGGCATCATGATTTTTTGTAGCGGCAGCAATAGCACACTGCTAGGGAAGGCAACACGCTCAGGGTAAAGCGCAGCAAATGTTTTTGGCAGTACTTCGGCAAACACCAGAACAATAAAGGTTAGCACACCGGTCGCTATGGCTACGCCTGCATCGCCATATAAGCGGATACCTACCACGGTGGCTAGTGCTGACGCCAAAATATTGACGAGATTATTACCAATTAGCACTAGGCTAATCAGGCGGTCAGGATGCTTCAGCAGTTTTTCAACACGACGAGCGGAACGTAATCCCTGCTTAGAGAGATGGCGGAGACGGTAGCGGTTGAGTGTCATCATCCCCGTTTCTGAGGCAGAGAAATAGGCTGAGACGATGACCATAATGACCAGAATCGTAATTAGTGTACCCGTAGAGACGTGCTCCAAGGAGGTGTTCCTTATAACAATTTAACGGTTCGCCCCGCACTGTGCGGAGCGAGTGAAAGGAGAGGGGAGTTAGCTTACCATGACTTCTTGTAGTAGACGGCTGCCAAAATAGGCCATTGTCAGTAAAAATGCGCCAAGCAGGCTGAACCATACGACGCGGCGGCCACGCCAGCCTTCACGGAAGTGTCCCCACAACAGTAAAACATAGACAAACCAAGCCAGAATCGAAAGTACGGCTTTGTGCACGTTTTCTTTGCTGAATAGATTGTCCATATACAACATGCCTGTACACAGCGTTAGCGTCAGCAGAACGACACCAACCTGAGTAATATGAAACATTTTACGTTCGATGCTCATTAGCGGAGGCATATCGGCAGTAAATGTCAGCTTTTTGTTTTTCAGCAAGTAGTCCAACAACGCCAACTGCAGAGCATAAAGTGCGGCAATAATCAGCGTGGCGTAGGAGAATAACGCCAAACCAATATGGAGCATCAGCGACGGCGTAGTTTCCAAATGGGTGATGAACTCGCCGGGGACGAAGCTGGCCAGCCCCAAATTTATTAGGGCAAAGCTGTAGACGATCGGCAATAAAAACCAGCCACGGTCGCGTGAGGCCACGACAGTCATCACAAAACAGATCATTAGGCTGACGATCGAGCCGATGTTCAGTAGGCTGAGATTTTGACCCGTGCTGACATCAAAAATACGCGCTTGAAGTGCAACCGCGTGGCTGATGAGCGCAATTCCGGCGAACAAAAGCGCCAGACGGCGGTAGGCCCGGTTATTTTGTACCAGACTCGGAATAATCAATCCGAGGCTGAGTAAGTAGGCAATCATGGCCAATATGGCAAATGCAGGCATGGTGAATTTGGCATTAGCTAGGTGAATTATGTGGCCAGTATAGCGTTAGCAGCGTCACGCTCCAACCAATCCGCGCAGCAAGGAGGAGAAAGGTGGCATCTTCGTGTTATACTCGCCGTCATCTACGTCGTCGCCTTGACGGCCAGTCTTAACGTTGAGCAGAAACAATGTTTGAAAATTTAAGCGATCGATTGTCGCGCTCATTGCGCAACATCAGCGGCCGCGGGCGGCTGACCGAAGAAAATATCAAAGACACGCTGCGTGAAGTTCGCATGGCATTACTGGAAGCCGATGTCGCGCTGCCGGTAGTTCGTGACTTCATTAATCGTGTTAAAGAAAGTGCCGTCGGGCACGAAGTGAACAAAAGCCTGACCCCTGGGCAAGAATTCGTCAAAATCGTTAAAAACGAGCTGACGAACGCGATGGGTGAGGTGAACACCGAGCTGAATTTGGCTGCGCAGCCGCCAGCCGTGGTCTTGATGGCCGGCTTGCAAGGTGCGGGTAAAACCACCAGCGTGGGTAAGCTTGGCAAGTTCCTTAAAGAAAAGCATAAGAAGAAAGTGCTAGTGGTTTCCGCTGACGTTTATCGCCCTGCGGCGATCAAACAGCTAGAAACCTTGGCTCAGGGAGTGGGAATTGATTTCTTCCCGTCCGATGTCAAAGAGAAGCCAATCGAGATTGTTAGCCGTGCATTGCAGCACGCTAAGCAGAAATTTTATGATGTTTTGATCGTCGATACCGCGGGTCGATTGCACGTTGACGAAGCGATGATGGACGAAATCAAACAGGTTCATGCCGCGATTAATCCGGTTGAAACGCTGTTTGTCGTCGATGCGATGACCGGTCAAGATGCGGCGAACACCGCCAAGGCGTTTAACGAAGCGTTGCCGTTAACCGGTGTGGTGCTGACTAAAGTCGACGGTGATGCGCGCGGCGGTGCGGCTTTGTCTATCCGCCATATCACTGGAAAGCCAATCAAATTCTTAGGTGTCGGTGAAAAAACGGAAGCCTTGGAGCCGTTCTATCCCGATCGTGTTGCTTCTCGTATTTTGGGGATGGGTGATGTTCTATCACTTATCGAAGATATTGAGAGTAAAGTTGACCGTGCACAAGCTGAAAAACTGGCACAGAAGCTGAAGAAAGGTGACGGCTTCGATCTGACCGATTTTATGGATCAGCTCAAGCAAATGCGTAATATGGGCGGTATGACCTCGATGTTGGCGAAAATGCCAGGTATGGGGCAGCTGCCAGAAAATGTTAAATCTCAGATGGATGACAAACTCTTGGTGCGCATGGAAGCAATTATCAGCTCCATGACGTTAAAAGAGCGTGCCAACCCAGAAATTATCAAGGGCTCGCGCAAGCGTCGTATTGCGCAGGGTTCTGGTATGCAAGTGCAGGACGTCAACCGTTTACTTAAACAGTTTGATGAAATGCAGCGTATGATGAAGAAAATGAAGAAAGGCGGCTTGTCGAAAATGATGCGTGGCATGAAAGGTATGATGCCCCCCGGATTCCCTGGTCGTTAATTCCCCCGTTTGCCTATTTTAGCAACTGCAACCGAGGCGTAAGTACGCTTTCGGTTGCTTTTCGCGCCAAAGTGAGTAAAATTTTCGGGCTTTTATGTTCGTTAAGAACAACAGACACCGGACTCCGTTCCTCGATGGGGTCTGGTGTTCTATTAACTAATGAGGATGTTATGGTAACAATTCGTTTAGCACGTGGCGGCGCTAAAAAGCGTCCGTTTTATCAAGTAGTAGTAACTGACAGCCGTAATGCACGTGACGGCCGTTTCATCGAGCGCGTTGGCTTCTTCAACCCGCTGGCAGCAGGTCAGGCAGAAGCTCTGCGTCTGGATCTGGATCGCGTAAGCCACTGGGTTGGTTTAGGCGCTACTGTTTCTGATCGCGTTGCTGCGCTGATCAAAGAAGCTAAGAAAGCTGCTTAATCCGTTGCGGTGGTCACAATGAGCAAACAACTTACTAATCCCGTAGTGCTCGGGAAACTGGGTTCTTCTTATGGTATTCGCGGTTGGCTCAGAGTGTTTTCATCCACCGAAGACGCCGAAAGCATTTTTGAATATCAGCCGTGGTTCATCCAGCAGGCTGGTCAGTGGCAGCATGTCGAGCTAGAAAGCTGGAAGCGCCACAATCAGGATTTGGTTATCAAAATCAAAGGTGTTGATGACCGAGATGCGGCAAATGCACTAACGAATCGCGAGATCGTAGTGGAAGAGTCGCAGTTGCCAGAACTGGAAGATGGCGACTATTACTGGAAAGACCTTATGGGTTGCCAGGTAGTCACTACCGCCGGTTATGAACTGGGCAAGATCATCGATATGATGGAAACCGGTTCTAACGACGTTATGGTCGTTAAAGCAAACCTGAAAGATGCATTCGGTATCAAGGAGCGGTTGATTCCGTTCCTCGACGGGCAGGTAATCAAGAAAGTCGATCTCGCTACTCACATTGTTGAAGTAGATTGGGATCCTGGTTTTTGACCTCCAATTATTGGAAGGCGTGTAGCATCCGTTGTTGAAAGGGTATGGCGCTATGTGGATTGAGTTATGTGGATCGGTATAGTTAGCCTGTTTCCTGAGATGTTCCGCGCAATCACTGATTACGGGGTAACTAGCCGGGCTGTTAAAAATGGCCTGCTAAGCGTGCAGTGCTGGAGTCCTCGCGATTTCACGCACGATCGACATCGTACCGTTGACGATCGCCCTTACGGCGGAGGTCCGGGAATGTTGATGATGGTGCAACCTTTACGGGAAGCTATCCACGCTGCAAAAGCAGCGGCAGGCGAAGGGGCGAAAGTGATCTATCTCTCGCCGCAGGGTCGCAAACTTGACCAGCAAGGGGTTTGCGAACTGGCAACAAATGAGAAGTTGATTCTAGTTTGTGGCCGGTATGAAGGTATTGATGAGCGCGTGATTCAAACCGAAATTGATGAAGAATGGTCAATCGGCGATTACGTACTCAGCGGCGGTGAGCTTCCTGCCATGACGCTGATTGATTCTGTCTCACGGTTTATTCCGGGAGTTCTGGGTCATCAAGCTTCAGCAGAGGAAGATTCATTCGCTGACGGGCTTCTGGATTGTCCGCACTTTACCCGCCCTGAAGTGTTAGAAGGCATGGCGGTACCGCCAGTTTTACTGTCGGGAAATCATGCAGAGATTCGTCGCTGGCGCTTGAAGCAGTCGCTGGGCCGTACCTGGCTTAGAAGACCTGAACTTCTAGAAAGCCTAGCTCTGACTGACGAGCAAGCGAAGCTGTTAGCCGAGTTCCGTAAGGAATATCGTCTAGAACAGCAAGACCATGAAGGGAACGTTTAAGAGACTTGTTTAACAAGGCTGAACGACCCGATATATCAGTTTACCTAGGGTAAGAGACATATTATGAGCAACATTATTAAACAGATCGAACAAGAGCAGATGAAGCAAGACGTACCTGCATTCCGTCCAGGTGATTCTCTGGAAGTTAAGGTATGGGTCGTTGAAGGTTCTAAAAAACGTCTGCAGGCATTCGAGGGCGTGGTTATCGCTATCCGTAACCGCGGTCTGCACTCTGCATTCACTGTTCGTAAGATTTCTAACGGCGAAGGTGTTGAGCGTGTATTCCAGACTCATTCACCAGTAATCGACAGCATTACTGTTAAACGTCGTGGTGCCGTTCGTAAAGCTAAACTGTACTACCTGCGTGAGCGTACCGGTAAATCAGCTCGTATCAAAGAGCGTCTGGGCGCTAAAGCGTAAGCAACATCCAAACGTTATTAGTTTTAAAGGGGTTAGCTCAATGCTAACCCCTTTTTTTGTCTTGTTTTTGCAAGGCGAATACAAAAAAGCCCGCACTTAGCGGGCTTATCTATAGCTTAAACGAGCTGATTCTACAGGTTATATTGCAGAGTGATCGCCGTTGATGTATCAGTCTTCTTCGGCGCACTGGCTGGCGGTTCAGTGTTGTAAACCATGTTATATGACAGTCTCAAAGAGAAGTCGTCATTGATGCCTACGTTTAGCGCAGTCTCTGAGTTAACCGTGGTGTCATCGTTGGCCATCACGGAGACGCCTTGGGTGAACTGAGTGTTTTTGGTGAGCTGATAGGCATAGTTACCGGCAGCATAGGCTAACGCTTGCGTCTCACGCCCACCGCCGTGGTATTCATCGTGGCGAACGCCAGGACCAAATTCTACACGTAAGTTTTGTGACGGCGTCGCTAACATTTGGCGGCCATAGCCTAAGGTGCCGGTAGAACGCGAGTCATAGCCAGCATAGCGGTCATTAAGCCAGCTACCCTGACCGAACATGTAGTTATCAGGGCTAAGGTTATAGCGTGAGCGAGCACCCGCTTGGTATTTTTCAGAGGAGCGAGTATCGCCTGATTTGGTGTTATTCGCGGTACCCCACAGGCTATAGGCCGTTTCAGGGTTAAACCAGGTCATCGTTGTATTCGCTAACAGATTCGAACTCTCGGAGTTACCTGACTGAGAGTTGTAACCCGCCTGAACGTTGCCATCAAAGCTTTTTTTCGCAGTTGAAGGGTCATCCATCGCCGTGAATAGCGAGGTATCGGCGAAAGCTGCTGAGCTAGTTAAAGCTGACAGAATAGACAGGCACAGGGGCATTGCGCGGTATGCGCGTGTAGAAAGCATGATGGTTCCAGTAACGAGATAATGCCAAAGTTGACAAGCGTCACATTATAGCGGGTCGTCTGCAGGCTCAGAACTGGTTCATTTAGCTTATTTTTTATGTTTTCGCCACTAAGTTATGCACTTTATTTATATGCGATTGAGTGAATAAAAAAGCCAGCGCCTGAGGGACCAAGCGCTGGCTGGCAAACCAATTTTTACATGAAAGAGGTCACGAGCGCGTAGCCCACGATGCAGGACGTGATTACGCCAATAAAGCCTGGGATGATGAAGCTATGGTTGATGATAAA
Source organism: Hafnia paralvei ATCC 29927 (assembly GCF_001655005.1). GTDB lineage: Bacteria > Pseudomonadota > Gammaproteobacteria > Enterobacterales > Enterobacteriaceae > Hafnia > Hafnia paralvei. Next base: position 12,706 of record NZ_LXET01000051.1, on the reverse strand, counting down.
TTTGCCGATGCGCGTTGTGCCTGAGCGGTCAAAACCGATACAGGCCAAATCGCTTGGATACGTTGGCAGTACAAAATAACCATAGGCTGCTGGGAAGAATGCAATCAGCATTTTAGGATCAACGCCGAGCTGTAACCCCATCGGAGCAATAGCCGTTAATGCTGCTGCTTGGCTGTTCACTAATTTGGAAACTAAAAAGAGCACAATAGCGTAAGTCCAAGGCTGCGATTTAACCACATCTTCCAGAACGACTTTTAAGTCCTGCATATGCGCTTGGAAGAAAGTATCGCTCATCCATGCAACACCGAAGACGGAGAATATCGCCACCATACCGGCTTTGAAAACTGCGCCGCTGGAGATATCCGCAGGCTTAACCTTGCAAGCCATCAATATGATGGCACCTGCGATCAACATCATCATCTGGATAACCAGATTCATTGATAGAGGTTTCATCACGCCTTTGATTTCATAAGACGGACGCAGATCGGAGAATGCCCCCAGCAGCACAACCACCAGAATCGCGGCGAAGAAAATCCAGGTAGACCAATAAGCATGCTTGGAAAATTTCTGATTTAGTAAGGTTTCGCTATTTCCATAGATGAATTCGCGCTGTTTAGGGTCACTGACTTTTGCCTGAAATTCAGGGTCTTTATCCAGATCTTTGCCGCGGCGTAGGCTCCAAAGCGCGGCTACAATGACGCCGCATAGTGAGGCGGGAACAGAGATAGCTAAGATTTCGAGAATGCTATAGGCGTGACCAATTCCATGGGCAGCTCCCAAAATAGAAACTAGAGAGACGACTGCAACGGAAACGGGTGATGCGGTGATTGCCATCTGTGAAGCAACGGATGCAACAGCCATCGGACGCTCAGGGCGAATACCTTTTTTAAGCGCGATATCAGAAATGATAGGGAACATGGTGTAAACCACGTGTCCTGTGCCACATAAGAAGGTCAGCGTCCATGTGGTTAGCGGTGCCAAAATAGTGATGTGCTGCGGGTGTTTACGCAACAGGCGTTCGGCAAACTGCATCATGACGTTCAAACCACCGGCGGTTTGTAACACAGAGGCACAGCCGATCACGGCCAGAATGGTAAGAATAACTTCTACAGGTGGTTTCCCCGGCTCTAAGCCGAAAATAAAGGTGAGGCAGAAAAGACCAATCCCACTGATGAGGCCAAGTCCCATCCCGCCGTAACGCGTCCCTAATAACAAACAAAGTATAATTATCGCAAACTGTAGCGTTATCATAAGATCCCTTTTTAATATTAACCCAAAAGTATTAGGGGTTAATATCCATGAGCTTTATGTGCTGTTCTGCGAATGCGATCTCTGTTTATAAAAACATATAAAGTAATTTCAAATAAAATTGATCTAAATAAACATAGTGGTACATATTTAAAAATGCATATTGATTTTTAGTATGTATCCCTATCTTGGAAAGGTTTTGTTTAATCCTTGCTGCCATTTAAGGCGTAATTCGGCAATGTTCACGGCGCTATCACAGCTGGCGGGGAAAGGCTTTCCTTGGGCACCCCATTGTTCAATGACAGAACCTTGGCATAAGCGGTGAGCACCGTGGTTATAGCCGTCAAGATAGGCTGCGCGGTCAACTTCTGGATCCCCATACCATTCTGTCAGAGCGTCGTTATCGCGTACTACTTTTCCCGAGCTCGCATCATCAAAACCGGCGTTGAACCACACTGAGCCTTTATCAATTCTGCCGGGATATTGGCTACAGGATGCAAGAACAAGGCATGAAATCAGCAAATATTTATTCATTATTTCTCCTTGCGTCAAATTAAGAATTAAATAGCCACCTATCTATAGTAAAGAACATTTGCTAAGTAATGCCTAAACGCTCTTTTAAGTTTTTTAGATAGCGTCGGCTGACAGGGATCTTTTTCCCCGTATGCGTGATAACTTCAGCGGAGCCATTATCTAACAGTTGGATCTCACGCAGTTGATCGGCGTTAACCATATATTGGCGATGGCAGCGTACAAACGGTGTTTTTTCCTCCAATGTTTTCAGCGTTAGCTGCGTATACCCACTTTGGTTTATACCAACCACGTGGATTCCACTGAGCTCAGAGGAGAGGTACTCAACTTCTTCTAGCTTAAGTAGAAAAATACGATTCAATCCATGACACGGAATGTGCTTTAGCGGAGGTTCGCTAAATGGGTGTAAGTTTTGCTTTACGATCGCACCTTTCTGTAGACGTTCAAGTGTCTTATTTAACCGACTGCTATCAATGGGCTTTAGTAGGTAGTCGAAGGCATGTTTCTCAAATGCCTGAATAGCATACTCGTCAAAAGCGGTGACAAAAACGATGTAAGGCATGGTGTCAGGATCAAGCATTGAAACTAATTCTAGGCCACTGATCCTTGGCATCTGGATATCGAGAAAGATCACATCAGGCTGCAATTTGTGGATAGCTGGAATGGCTTCCAAGGCGTTCCCGCACTGTGCTATCACTTCAATACCCGGCTTGTTCGATAGCAGTTCGTTAAGCTCGTCTCGTGCGGGTTGTTCGTCGTCAACAATGATGACTTTAAGCATGTGTCCTCCATGATGTAATGCACATTTTACCATGCTTAAACTCGGGCACTTCAGGGTAATGGCAAAACTGCGTGTCGCCTCAAATTTTGTTTAAAAGTGTAGTGTAAAGTTTACGGTAATTATTTCTTTACACTAACGGGTTGAAAAGTTTACATGGCATGATATGGTGGTTCTCAGACGCACTCACGCTAGCAGTAAAGATTAAAACCATCACGAGCGTCATCACTAAAAAAGGGCAGGTACTATCATGATTATGCAAAAAGACGCACTGAATAATGTGCACATTAGCGGCGAACAAATACTGATTACACCAGAAGAATTAAAAAATCGCTTCCCATTGAGCACGCAGTTGCAAGAGCAAATTGCAGCCTCACGTCAGGACATTGCGAATATTCTGGAAGGTAAAGATCATCGTTTGCTGGTTGTCTGTGGACCATGCTCTATTCATGATACTGATGCTGCACTTGATTATGCCCGTCGTTTGCAGTCTATCTCAGCTGAGTTGCGTGACCAGCTATATATCGTGATGCGTGTGTACTTTGAAAAACCAAGAACCACCGTGGGTTGGAAGGGATTGATTAATGATCCACACATGGATGGCTCATTTGATGTAGAGACCGGTTTTATTAAAGCTCGCGAACTTCTTTTGAGCTTGGTTGAAATGGGGTTGCCGTTAGCAACTGAAGCGTTAGATCCGAATTCTCCACAGTTCTTGGGCGATCTGTTTAGCTGGTCTGCGATTGGTGCGCGTACTACCGAATCTCAAACACACCGTGAAATGGCTTCGGGTTTATCAATGCCCGTTGGCTTTAAGAATGGTACAGACGGCAGTTTGGGCACCGCTATTAATGCGATGAAAGCAGCATCAATGGCCCATCGCTTTGTCGGTATCAACCAATCTGGGCAAGTTTGTTTGTTGCAAACTCAAGGAAACCCACACGGTCACGTTATTCTCCGTGGTGGAAAAACGCCAAACTACTCAGCTGAGCATGTCGCTGAATGTGAAGCCCAAATGCAAAAAGCGGGTTTGCGTCCAGCGCTGATGATCGACTGTAGCCACGCCAACTCGAATAAGGATTTCCGCCGTCAATCTGCGGTTGCTGAGTCCGTTATCGAACAGATTAGTGCAGGTAATCAGTCTATTATTGGTATTATGCTTGAAAGTAATATTTTTGAAGGTAACCAGAGTTCAGAGCAACCACGCAGCGAAATGAAATACGGTGTTTCAGTCACTGACGCCTGTATCGATTGGGGAACAACCGATCACCTGCTGCGTGATATGCATCAGAAATTAGGTGCCACACTACGCAGCCGTAGCGCAGGAGAATAAGTATCATGGTGGCGGAACTCACCGCATTGCGGGATCAGATCGATGAAGTGGATAAGGGGTTGCTGGATCTATTGGCGCGCCGTCTGCAACTCGTGGCTGAAGTTGGCGAAGTTAAAAGTCGATATGGATTGCCGATTTATGTTCCTGAACGTGAAGCGTCGATGCTGGCTTCTCGCCGTAAAGAGGCGGAACTGCTAGGAGTACCGCCGGATCTGATCGAGGACGTTTTGCGTCGAGTCATGCGTGAGTCTTACTCCAGTGAGAATGACAAAGGTTTTAAAAGCCTGAAGCCGGACTTGCGTCCGGTCGTCATTGTTGGTGGGCACGGACAGATGGGGCGCTTATTTGAGAAGCTATTACAGCTCTCTGGCTATGAGGTTCGCATTCTTGAACAGGAAGATTGGCCTCAAGCGGAATCGTTATGTGCGGATGCGGGTATGGTTATCGTTAGTGTGCCAATTCATCTAACTGAACAGGTGATTGACCGTCTACCGCAGCTCCCTCATGATTGCGTACTCGTAGATTTAGCCTCGGTAAAAAATAAGCCGCTGCAGGCCATGTTAGCTGCACACCAAGGACCGGTGCTGGGCCTGCATCCGATGTTTGGCCCTGATGTTGGTAGCTTGGCTAAGCAGGTTGTCGTGTATTGCGATGGTCGTCAGCCTGAGGCTTATCAATGGTTGTTAGAACAGCTGCAGGTTTGGGGGGCGAGACTGCATCGTATTAGCGCCGTTGAGCACGATCAGAATATGGCGTTTATTCAGGCGCTGCGCCACTTCGCAACGTTTGCTTATGGTTTGCATTTGGCTGAAGAGAACGTACAGCTCGAACAGCTGCTTGCGTTGTCATCTCCAATTTATCGATTGGAACTGGTGATGGTTGGCCGCTTATTTGCGCAAGATCCGCAGTTATACGCAGATATCATTATGTCGTCGGAAAATAATCTAGCTCTTATAAAACGCTACTATAAGCGGTTTGGGGAAGCGATAGCCCTATTAGAAAGCCACGATAAAGCCGCGTTTATCGATAGCTTTAAAAAAGTAGAGCACTGGTTTGGCGATTATGCCCAGCACTTCCAAGCAGAAAGTCGTTCGCTATTGCGTCAGGCCAATGATAGCCGTAAATAAGTATTAAATACTTGAAATAAAAAGGCCCGCAGATGCGGGCTTTGTTATTTTGAACCAAGCGTAGATTAAACTGGAACCACGTTTTCGCTTGGGTAACATCCCAGTATTTTTTGCGAACGCGTAATTGCCTGTAGGTCTTTCAATGCTGCTTTCATAGCTGCATCGTTCATATTGGCCTGCACATCCAGATAAAACATCTCTTCCCACGGGTTACCGTTGATCGGGCGAGACTCCAGCTTAGTAATGACGATACTGTGGTCACGGAATACCAGTAACGCCTCAACCAGTGCACCTGATTGCTGGCCGGTAGCCATGATCAATGTTGTTTTAGCTGGAACCTGAGAGGTGACTTCAATCGCTTTGCGCGCTAGAACGATGAAACGAGTGATGTTTTGTTGTTGATTCGCCAGATTCTGTTCCAACGGTTGAAGTCCATACAATGAGCCGCCTGCTTCGCTACCGAGCGCTGCGGCGTGCGGCGAATTAAGTGCAGCAACTTTCTCCATTGCGGCTGCAGTGCTTTCACAGTACTCAATTTTCCAGTTTGGATACGCGTTCAGAAATTGGCTGCACTGTTGGAATGGCTGTGGATGGCTATAAACTGTTTTAATATCAATAAGATGTGTATCACCAGCCACGAGAATACAGTGATCGATCGGTATCGTTAATTCACCAACGATCGATAGACTAGTATGTTGCAACAGATCATAAACTTCATTTATCGAGCCTGAACTGGTGTTTTCAATCGGCAATACGGCGAAGTCCGCCTGACCAGTTTCAACATGGTTAAAGATATCTTGAAAACGGTGGCATCCACATTCAATCAACTGCTCGAAATGACGAGCTGCATACTGGCGAGCCGCGAGGTGAGAGTAGGAGCCTTTTGGACCAAGAAAAGCAATTCGTGCTGACTTTTGTGTGGTGTGATTGTATTGATGCTGTAACAGCGCCTGCTGAGTTAACACGGAATCTTCGATAATGAGTTGAAACAGACGAGTGATGTAATGGCTGTCAAGATTGAGCGCCTTACCTTGTTCTGTCAGCGAATTGAGTAACTCACGCTCACGCTCTTTATCTCTAATGGGGCGATGGCTTTTTTGTTTGGCTCGGGCGACCGCTGCTGCGAGTTCTCGGCGTTCGCTCAATAGCGCGAGTAGTTTGCTATCGACGGTGCTGATCTGCTCACGTATTGCCAATAATGGATTATCTGTAGTCATATCGAGCCTTTCTTATATTGGATCTGGTTGTATGTTGTATAGGATGAAAATGAAAAAAGCCTCCCAGTTGGGAGGCTTTTCTGTTTTTCTTCGCATGCTTTCTTTATACGGAAAAACGCCTCCCAATCAGGGGAAGGTAAAAAGGAATGCGAAGAGAAACAAAGATTGAGTCATGCAGGGCACCATAATTTGCTATGAAGTCATTAGTTAACTTACCTGTGTTACTTTTCTGCTGTCAACAAAAAACGCGCCTCCTGGCGCGTTTAGTCGATAAGTCACTGGATGATGGATTTATTCTACGTCTTCTTCCGCTAAATTAGCCTCTTCTAGGTTAGCGTCTTTAACACTGGCACTAGCGCGACGTGCTTCACCTTTGTGTTGTACCTTATTGAGCTGACGTTCGAGCTTAGCAATCAGTTCGTTGATGGCGGCGTACATATCTTCATGTTTCGCGCTGGCAATCAACTGTCCGTTAGGCGTATTAATTGTGGCATCGGCAACATACAGTTTTGGCTCTTTAGACAAAATGATATGTGGATTGATCAGATGCGTTTGCCATTTTTCCAGTTTACTTAGACGGTCCTCGACATGTTGACGAATGGCAGTGGTGATTTCCATTTGTTTACTGGTGATACTAATAGTCATATACATACCTCTCAGTCTTTTCCGTCTTGGTAATTTTAGAATAACGCCGTTTTCAACAAAGTGTGAGACTAAAATCACGAATTTTTGTCACTTTTTGCAAAGATAAGTCGATTTGTGATTTTTGATAAGTCTAAGCGATTTAGAGCTTGAGTCAGGCAAGAAGAGCCCGCATAGTGGGGAAATCGGGACAGAGAAAACGGCTAGGCTCCGGCTTTGCTACGGCCTAAAGATCACTTGGTTGGTCTCTCGTTTTTTCAATTGCATCTCGCAGATACAAAAAAGGCAGCCACTGGCTGCCTTTTTACTATTCAACTAATCTGACCTACTACGCTTTTGCTGGGTTCTCAGCAATAATTTTGGCGACTTTGTCGGCCTGAGCAGTCAGGTTCATCTGCTTGTACGCATTTTCCATCAACGGCAGCGCATCACGCGTTGCTTGAGTATCAGGATAGTTACGCAGCATATTTTCTACACGGTTAACAACAGCGACGTAGGCACCGCGTTTAGTGTAGTATTGTGCAACGGACAGCTCATATTTTGCCAAACGATCTTTCAGATAGACGAGGCGTTTGGTGGCATCTGCGCTGTACTGACTATTTGGATAGCGCTGAACCAACTGACTAAAATCACGGAATGCCTGACGGGCATGCTCCGGATCGCGGTCAGAACGGTCAATACCGAAGAATCCCTGAAGCGCACTGTCATCCAACGCCATATCAGTTAGGCCGCGCATGTACAGGACATAATCAATATTAGGATGTGTTGGATTCAAACGCATGAAGCGGTCGATAGACGCCTGTGCCATCGGCAAATCAGCCGATTTGTAATAGGCGTAGATCAGATCCAACTGAACCTGCTGAGAATAAGGCCCGAACGGATAGCGGTTGTCTAACGCTTCCAGTTGCGTAATTGCGGCTTTAAAGTTACCGTCCTGCAACTTTTGCTGAGCGGTAGCATAAATTTCTGAAGGCGGATTATCAGGTACCGCATCTTTGGAACTGGAGCAACCTGCCAGCGCCAGGCTCAACGTGGCGGCAGCCACCAGATATTTCATACGCGTCATGACGTTTTGATTACCCTTTTTGTGTTGTTCCGGGAGACTCTCCGTTAAGCTCCCGACAAAGACCAGCTACAATAGCACATTATTTTAAACGGCAACGCCGAGAAAACCCAACGTTAACGAAAGAAACCCATATGGCACAACAAGTAGAACTAACCGCAACGGTGACGGAATCACAGCTTGGTCATCGTTTAGATCAGGCTTTGGCCGAATTGTTCCCTGATTATTCACGATCTCGTATAAAAGAGTGGATCCTTGATGATCGTGTCAAGGTTAACGGGAAAATTATCAACAAGCCAAAAGAAAAAGTGCTGGGTGGCGAAGAAATCGCTATTGATGCGCTAATTGAAGAAGAAGCACGCTGGGAACCGCAGAATATTCCATTAGATATCGTTTATGAAGATAGTGATATTTTGGTGATCAATAAGCCGCGCGATTTAGTTGTTCACCCAGGAGCCGGTAATCCTGATGGAACTATCCTTAACGCGTTGCTGTATTACTATCCGGAAATTGTTGATGTGCCGCGTGCGGGTATAGTTCATCGATTGGATAAAGATACCACCGGCTTGATGGTGGTTGCTAAAACAGTTCCCGCACAGACTCGTTTAGTTGAGGCGCTACAAGCGCGTGAAATTACGCGTGAATATGAAGCGGTGGCGATTGGCACGATGACGGCAGGTGGGACGGTAGAAGAGCCTATTTCTCGTCATCCAACCAAACGCACACATATGGCCGTGCACCCGATGGGTAAACCAGCGGTAACGCATTATCGCATTATGGAACATTTCCGTGCGCATACGCGTTTACGCTTACGTCTAGAAACGGGACGTACTCACCAAATCCGTGTGCATATGGCCCATATCAGTCACCCGCTGGTGGGCGATCCTTTATATGGCGGCCGTCCTCGTCCACCTAAAGGCGCATCTGAAGAGTTCATCACCATTTTGCGCGGTTTTGATCGTCAGGCTCTGCACGCAACAATGTTACGTTTGTATCACCCTATCAGCGGTATTCAAATGGAATGGCATGCGCCATTACCTCAGGATATGGTTGATTTAATCACGGCGTTGCAGGCTGATACTGAAGAGTTCAAAGACGAAATGGATTGGTTATGAGTTCGCTGATCGTTCCTACTTGGTCTGCGCCTGAAAATGTCGTCGCGTTTAACACCTCCCGCAAGGGGGGTGTCAGCTTTCCCCCGTATGATGGTTTAAATCTGGGGACTCATGTTGGCGATGATGCGGTGATTGTTGCTGAAAACCGTCGCTTATTGACTGAAATGTCTGGCGCGCCATCTGAACCTTTTTGGCTAGAACAGGTACACGGCGTTCGTGTTTTGCGCCTGAATGCAGACAGCGATCGTACGGACAATCAGGCAGATGCCTCCTATACTGATGTGGCGGGGCAAGTTTGCACCGTGATGACGGCGGATTGTTTGCCGGTTTTATTTTGTAATCGACAGGGAACAGAAGTTGCCGCAGCACATGCGGGTTGGCGTGGTTTATGCCAGGGTGTCTTAGAGCAAACTCTTGCCTGTTTTCGCTCTGCACCTGAAGATATTATTGCATGGTTTGGCCCTGCTATCGGTCCCGAAATGTTTGAGGTTGGCGCTGAAGTGCGTGAAGCATTCATGTTGCAGGATGCCGATGCTGAACAAGCCTTTGTGGCTAGGGAGGACAAATATCTAGCCGATATTTATCAATTAGCGCGTTTGCGTTTGCACCGAGCGGGCGTACACGAGATTTCTGGCGGTGATTTATGTACCGTGAGCGATAAGTCCCGCTTTTTCTCATATCGCCGAGAGCCAGTCACTGGGCGAATGGCTGCACTGATTTGGTTTCGATAGCGTTATTCTTTAACGCTTTTTTTCTTCATTCACATTCTCTTTCCAAAAACTGTACTTAATGTTTGCCACTTGACTCATAACAAAAAGTAGTCATTTTCGTGCTAATTGACCTTGAAAAGTGTTGAGTAGACCTTATTTATTCTTCAGTAGAAACTTTGACACGTCTTGGAGGAATTATGCGTCTGGATCGCTTAACAAGTAAGTTCCAGCTTGCCCTCGCTGACGCCCAGTCACTCGCACTTGGGCGCGACAACCAATTTATAGAACCGGTACATCTGATGAGTGCATTGCTCAATCAGGAAGGGGGCACGGTTCGACCTTTATTAACGTCTGCGGGTGTGAATACCGCAAACCTGCGTCAGGAGCTTGAACAAGCTATCTCTCGTTTGCCGCAGGTAGAGGGGGCTGGTGGGGATGTTCAGCCATCAAATGAATTAATTCGCGTGCTGAATCTTTGCGACAAGCTGGCGCAAAAACGTAATGACACCTTCATTTCTTCTGAGCTGTTTGTATTGGCAGCATTAGAAGACCGGGGAAACCTTGGCGATATATTAAAAGCAGCGGGTGCCACAACACAAAAAGTCAGTACCGCCATTGAACAAATGCGTGGAGGCGAGAAAGTGGATGATGCAAATGCCGAAGACCAACGTCAGGCATTGAAAAAATATACTGTTGATTTAACTGAGCGTGCCGAACAGGGCAAACTTGACCCAGTGATTGGCCGTGATGAAGAAATTCGTCGAACTATTCAGGTCTTACAGCGCCGTACCAAAAACAACCCAGTGCTGATTGGTGAGCCGGGTGTGGGTAAAACCGCAATTGTTGAAGGTTTGGCACAGCGTATTGTTAACGGTGAAGTTCCTGAAGGTCTAAAGAATAAACGTGTTCTGTCTCTGGATATGGGCTCGTTAATTGCCGGTGCCAAATTCCGTGGTGAGTTTGAAGAGCGTTTGAAAGCCGTATTGAATGATTTGTCTAAACAGGAAGGCAGCGTCATTCTGTTTATCGACGAACTACACACTATGGTGGGGGCAGGTAAAGGCGATGGCGCAATGGATGCGGGTAATATGCTTAAACCTGCGTTGGCCCGCGGCGAATTACACTGCGTCGGTGCTACCACGCTGGACGAGTATCGCCAGTATATTGAGAAAGATGCCGCGCTTGAGCGTCGTTTCCAAAAAGTGTTTGTTGCTGAACCAACGGTAGAAGATACCATCGCGATTCTGCGTGGTTTGAAAGAACGTTATGAATTGCACCATCATGTACAAATTACTGATCCTGCTATTGTTGCGGCGGCAAACTTATCGCACCGTTATATTGCCGATCGTCAACTGCCGGATAAAGCAATTGACTTGATTGACGAAGCAGCATCAAGCATTCGTATGCAGATGGATTCTAAGCCTGAATCGCTGGATCGCTTAGAACGACGCATTATTCAGCTCAAACTGGAACAGCAGGCGCTGAATAAAGAATCTGATGACGCGAGTAAAAAACGCCTCGAGATGCTCAACGAAGAGTTAGAGCATAAAGAGCGGGAATACTCAGAGCTGGAAGAAGAGTGGAAAGCAGAAAAGGCGTCTCTGAGCGGTACTCAAAACATCAAAGCTGAAATCGAGCAGGCGAAGATCTCACTTGAGCAGGCTCGCCGAGTGGGTGATTTGGCTAAGATGTCTGAAATTCAGTACGGTAAGTTGCCTGACTTAGAAAAACAGCTAGAAGCTGCGACTCAGTCTGAAGGCAAGACAATGAAGCTGCTGCGTAACAAAGTGACTGATGTAGAAATCGCCGAGGTGCTAGCACGCTGGACAGGGATCCCTGTGTCACGCATGTTGGAAAGTGAACGTGCAAAACTATTGCGCATGGAAGATGATCTCCATGAACGCGTGATTGGTCAGAATGAAGCTGTTGAAGCGGTTTCGAATGCGATCCGTCGTAGCCGTGCTGGTTTGTCAGACCCAAATCGCCCAATAGGTTCTTTCTTGTTCTTGGGGCCTACTGGGGTGGGTAAAACTGAGCTGTGCAAAGCGCTGGCAAACTTCCTGTTTGATAGCGATGACGCAATGGTTCGTATCGACATGTCCGAATTCATGGAAAAACACTCGGTGTCACGCTTAGTGGGTGCACCTCCGGGATATGTTGGCTATGAAGAAGGTGGATATCTGACGGAGGCCGTACGCCGTCGTCCTTATTCTGTCATCTTATTAGATGAAGTAGAAAAAGCGCATCCCGATGTTTTCAACATCTTGCTACAGGTATTAGACGATGGACGCCTGACCGATGGGCAGGGGAGAACTGTCGATTTCCGCAACACTGTGGTTATTATGACGTCTAACCTTGGCTCTGATTTGATTCAGGATCGTTTCGGTCAGCTTGATTACGGTGAAATGAAAGAGTTGGTCATGAGTGTGGTATCACACCATTTCCGCCCTGAATTCATTAACCGTATAGATGAAACCGTTGTGTTCCATCCGTTGGATCAGAAAAACATCAAGGCAATTGCACGTATCCAGTTGGAACGTCTGTATCAACGTTTGGAAGAGAAAGGCTACAGCGTAACGATCACCGATGCCGCATTAGAACAGCTTTCAAAAGCGGGCTTCGATCCGGTATATGGTGCGCGTCCGCTCAAACGTGCGATCCAGCAAGAAATCGAGAACCCGCTGGCTCAGCAGATCCTGTCTGGCAAATTAATACCGGGCAAAGCGATTACGCTAGATGTGGATGGCGATCAGATTATTGCTAAGCAGTAATAGGTCGTTAAGGCGTCATTAGGACGCATTGAAAAGGCAGCCAAACAGGCTGCCTTTTTGTTATTGGTGAATATAAAAACAAAACATGTGTAAAAATTCTGCTTAATATCATTTTTTGTGTGAATTTTGCGCGGTTGAAAAAAATTTTATAATTAGGGGTTGTCAGCCGCT
>NZ_LXET01000050.1 GCF_001655005.1 Hafnia paralvei ATCC 29927 | reverse complement strand
TTCGCGAAAAAGCCTGCTAGAGATAGCAGGCTTTTTTGTTTTTGCGTTTAACAGCAGACGTCACTTCATATTCGTTCCTTCCTCAATTAGCCTCGTGCTTACGTAGTTTTACCAGCTGATTCCGCTCTTACAGTTGTTTTTCGCCCGTTTAGTCCCTATAACAAAGTAAGGCTAAGGTTAGCGGATCATTTTGATGTCTCTATGGAAGGAGTATAATTATCTGATGATTGTTTGAGCAATTGAATGCGTTTTTACTAACAGGCGGCGAAAGTGCGGAAAAAAAATTATGCCATGCGTTACGTGGCGGGTCTTCCTGCTGAGCGAGTATTCCCCGGCGCGATGAACGAGCTGGGGCAAACGTTGCCCGTTACTCAATCTCTTCCCACGGATAATGTTCTACGCATTATGGTGTGGAATATATTTAAACAGCAGCGTTCAGATTGGCTATCCGTATTAAAGGAATATGGCAAAAGTTCTCAGTTGGTTCTTTTGCAAGAAGCGCAAACAACGCCAGAATTGGTGAAATTTGCAACGAGTAATTATCTTACTGCCGATCAGGTACCTGCATTTTCGTTTCCGCAACATCCCTCTGGTGTGATGACTTTGGCTGCTGCGCATCCAGTTTATTGCTGCCCGTTACGTGAGAAAGAGCCTTTAATTCGATTATCAAAATCAGCCTTGGTGACGGTCTATCCGCTGTTTGATGGACGACTATTGATGGTGGTGAATATTCATGCGGTAAACTTTAGCTTGGGCGTAGATGTTTATAGTAAGCAGTTAGACCCTATCGGTGAGCAAATTGCTTTGCATAAAGGTCCTGTCATTATGGCCGGTGATTTTAATGCATGGAGTAAACAGCGAATTAACGCCCTTCAGCGGTTTGCAAGTGGTATGGAGCTACAGGAGGTCAATTTCACTAACGATCATCGTCGTACGGCCTTTGGGCGTCCTCTCGACTTTGTTTTTTATCGTGGTCTTGGTGTTGTTGAAGCGTCCGTTTTAGTGACGCAGGCATCAGATCATAACCCGCTGTTAGTCGACTTCAAACCCGACTAAGTCTCTGGCTAAGATTGCAGACATAAAAAAAAGCGCCTTTCGGCGCTTTTTTGCGTTTTGTAGCACTTTGACTACACACTACTTACCCGATTAGGTATTTGAGTTCGCAGAGTCTCGTACATACAGCGTGAGCATATCACCTGGCTGGATTTGACTTGCTTTTGTAATGACGCTGTTCCAACGCATTACATCATTGATGTTAACACCATGACGTTTTGCAATGCTGGCCAGTGAGTCGCCTTTACGTACCTTATAAGTAATGCTGCTGTTATCAGCGATAGACCTGCTGGCGTTATTTGCTACCTGCAGTGTCTGACCGGCTTTCAACTTGCTGTTGCTGCGCAAATTATTCATGCTCAACAACTGTTTCTGACTGATATTCAAACGCTTGGCAATTGTAGAGATCGTATCCCCTGAACGAACTTTATAGCTAGAAGCTTGCGCTTTAGACGATGTGTTCGTTGAGGCTAACTGAGCGTTCGGCTGGATTGCAGCAATTTCGCCTTCGGCCAGAGAATCTTTAAACTGCTCTACGTGTGCTTTGGGCACCATGATGTAGTGAGGACCATTTGGCGCAGTTACATTCTTTTTGTAACCCGGATTAAAGGCCTTCATTTTTGTCAGTGACATGCCTGCCATTTCTGCGGCTTGAGTCAGCTGAATCTGCTGTCCTACATCAACTTTTGCTAGCGCACGCTGGTCGTTAGACTTAGGCAGTTTAATGCCATAACGTTTGTTATTCTTGATCAAATCACTTAACGCAAGCATCTTTGGAACATAGATCGATGTTTCACGTGGCAATGATAAAGACCAAAAGTCAGTCGGCAAACCTTTACGCTTATTCGCTTTGACTGCCTGCATTACACGGCCTTCACCGCTGTTAAATGCAGCCACCGTCAATAACCAGTCACCGCCAAACATGCGGTTCATTCGCTGCATCATATCCAATGCTGCGGTGGTAGAGGCGGCAACATCACGTCGTCCGTCATACCACTGGTTTTGTTTCAACCCGTAATTGCGCCCCGTCTGAGGAACTATCTGCCAAAGCCCTGCGGCGTTAGCGGATGACGTTGCGTGTGGGTTAAAAGCGCTCTCCACTATGGGTAGTAGTACCAGTTCCATCGGCATTTTACGTTGCTTAATCTGCTCGACTATCCAGTACATATACGGCTCTGCCCGTAATGTTACATCGTGGAGATAGCTCTTATTTTTTAAAAACTTATTTTTTTGTTCGCGGATCCGGCTATTGTCCGGAACCTTCATCTTCAGGTCGTCACTAATGAAGCCCCACAAATCTTCCTGCGCGATGTTGCTAGTACTTTCGTTTAGCCATCGCGCGGAGGTCGCTCGTGCGTCCTTTGAGGGCTGTCCTGCTTCACTTCGACTGACTGAAGACAAACTCTGTGCATGCTGTTCAGGCTCTTTAGCGTGATGGTTTACGCCTTGGCACCCGACCAGCAACATAGAGGCAAAGATAATTGCTTTAGCCTTCATGTGTGTGTCTACTGGTGATTAAAAGACGAGCAATAATACTTTGCTTAGCCTCAAAACACAACAAAAAGCTTCAGAAGCTGTCTTTCATGTCGCGTAGGCGAGCAAAAACTTGCCAAGTCTCATTTGGGTGATTTTCGAATCCAATATTTCGTTGTAAATCATTGTCATAACAACGTAAAAAAGGATTAATTTCCTTCTCTATTTTCAACAAAGAAGGCACGCTAGGTTGATGTTTTAACCGCAATTCCTTAACTTGTTTCTGATATGTTTCAATCTCTTTGTTTTCTGGTAAAACGTATCTTGCAAACCTAAGATTTGATTCGGTATATTCATGAGCGCAACAAATCAAAGTGTTATCAGGAAGTTGCGCAATGAGTTGTAAAGAGGCGTACATCTGTTCGGGCGTACCCTCAAAAATACGTCCACAACCCGCTGAAAATAAGGTGTCTCCACAGAATAAATAGGGCATGGCATAGTAGGCAATATGACCGAGAGTATGTCCTGGCACATCCAACACGCTGAAATTCAGGCCTAATACGGTAATTTCATCATGCCCTTGAACCTGCTGGGTACAACCGTGGTTCACGGTTTCTTGAGGCCCATACACTGTTATATCGGGATAGTTTTGCAAAATCTCGCCCACGCCGCCTACGTGATCATTATGATGATGCGTAAGTAGGATGGCTTTAGGAGTAAGCTTATTTTCCGTCAGGTAATGTAAAACTGGGGACGCAACGCCAGGATCAACAATCAGGCATTCGCGCTGTTCGTTAGCGAGTAGCCAAATGTAGTTATCTTGCATGGCAGGGATACTGATAAGATTCATAATCGATGACTCTCCATTGAGCTATTCCCCAAAAATAGGTGAACGGATGAAACCAGCACAGATAACACGTACGATTTCCTCTCCACTGTCATGGAGTGAAATCCCTTGGGGAGAATATTACCGTGCTGCGTTAGAGCAACAGCTAACGCCTTGGTGGCCTAAGCTGTTTGGTTATCATCTGTTAAAAATTGGCCCGCTAAGTTCCCAGATTTCTACTGAAAAATGTGGGATCTCTCATCAGGTTAGTATCGGTGCGAAAGGGGATAACATGCAGGTTATCGCCGATCCCTATCGTCTACCTTTCTCCGCGAAATCTGTGGATGCGTGTTTACTCTCACATACGCTGAGTTTTGCAAGCGATCCCCACCGTATGCTGCGAGAAGTGGATCGAGTCCTTATCGACGATGGTTGGCTAATCTTAACGGGGTTTAATCCAACCAGTCTTGTTGGGCTAGGCAAACTGGTTCCGGGTTTGCGTAAACGCTTACCTTATAGCAGTCGAATGTTTAGCATGATGCGTATGCTAGACTGGCTACAGCTCCTCCATTATGAGGTGTTGTATGAACACCGTTGCCAAATTTTGCCTTGGAATCGCCGCGGTGGCTTGTTTATTGGTAAACATCTGCCGGTTTTAGGCTGTCTAAGTATCATTGTGGCTCGTAAGAGAACGATACCCCTCACGCCGACCTCCCTACGCGAAAGAAGTCAGCGAGCGAGCTGGCGTGGAACCGTTGGCGCAACAAAAAGTTTTCGTAAGCGTTCTGACTAATAGTACAAACTGGCGACGCTTATTTGCTTTCTGGCTGATAGCCTGTGTCATCTCTGTCTGGAGAACCCGCCGCTGCGCGGGCAAGCTCATCGCAGCGTTCGTTTTCGATATGTCCTGCGTGGCCTTTGATCCAAACCCATTCAATTTTGTGTGATTGGATAGCGAGATCAAGGCGCTGCCACAAATCCACGTTTTTAACCGGTTTTTTGTCTGCTGTTTTCCAGCCACGCTTTTTCCAGTTATGGATCCATTGGGTGATTCCTTGGCGAACATACTGGCTATCACTGCATAAAATAACCGAGCATGGATCTTTCAGCGTTTCCAATGCAACAATAGCCGCCATCAACTCCATGCGGTTATTAGTCGTTAGGTAATACCCTGCGCTCAGAGTCTTCTCATGTTGCTTATAGCGCAAAATGGCACCGTAGCCACCGGGGCCTGGGTTACCGAGGCAAGAACCATCGGTGAAAATCTCAACCTGTTTTAGCATCTCTGGTAGACTACTCCGCAGTCAAAACCGTAAGTCTGACATAAAGTGACATTATGAGCACAGGAATAACTCGACAGATCGTTCTCGATACAGAAACCACCGGTATGAATAAGCTGGGGGTTCATTACGAAGGACATCGAATCATTGAAATTGGTGCGGTTGAAGTGATCAACCGCCGTTTAACAGGCCGTAACTTCCATGTTTACATTAAGCCCGATCGTCTTGTCGATCCAGAGGCCTATGGTGTTCATGGGATCAGTGACGATTTCCTGTTAGATAAACCGACCTTTGCTGATATTGCCGATGAATTCTTAGAGTTCATTCGCGGTGCTGAACTGGTTATTCATAATGCACCGTTTGATATCGGGTTTATGGACTACGAGTTCCGTAAGCTCAATCGCGATATTCCGAAGACGGAAACCTTCTGTAAGATCACCGACAGCTTGGTGATGGCGCGTCGCCTGTTTCCTGGTAAGCGTAATAGTTTGGATGCGCTATGCAACCGTTATGAAATAGATAACACCAAGCGTACGCTGCACGGCGCATTACTTGACTCCCAAATACTGGCTGACGTCTATCTCACCATGACAGGCGGGCAAACCTCACTGACTTTCTCTATGGAAAGCGAAGGGGAGAAGCCAAGACCTACCGGTGAAGTGCAAAAAATTGTCCGTAAAATGCAGGCATTAAAAGTGGTGAGAGCAAGTGCGGAAGAATTAGCCGAACATGAGCACCGTCTTGATCTGGTGCAGAAGAAAGGCGGCAGCTGTTTGTGGCGTGCTGAATAGCTTTTTTTGTACGGAATCTGTTGAAAAATAGCCAAAAAGATGAAAAACCGTTCAGTTGAAAATCTTTGTTAGAAAAACAGTTGACGAGTTTGTGCTACATCCGTATCATCCGCCTCGTTCCCACAAGGAACAACGCGGAGCGGTAGTTCAGTTGGTTAGAATACCTGCCTGTCACGCAGGGGGTCGCGGGTTCGAGCCCCGTCCGTTCCGCCACATTTAGAAGCCCTGAGTCAGCAATGACTCAGGGCTTTCATCTATTTATCGTTTCGTGAGTTTCCTTTCACAA
Source organism: Hafnia paralvei ATCC 29927 (assembly GCF_001655005.1). GTDB lineage: Bacteria > Pseudomonadota > Gammaproteobacteria > Enterobacterales > Enterobacteriaceae > Hafnia > Hafnia paralvei. The sequence continues at coordinate 18,590 of NZ_LXET01000050.1, read as the reverse complement.
ATTCACCACGATGACCCCTCTATTATTTATCTTGCTTTGAATCATCAAAAACAGATTCGGAAAATCCGAACGCCGCCATATTTTTGATATAAAACCGAACGCAATAATTTTCCTGGCTACACTTTGATCATCAGCGTTTAACCGGATGATTTCCTCATGATGACCTTACGCCAGCTCCGCCATTTCATCGCCGTTGCCGAAACCGGCTCGATTTCAGCTGCTGCGCAGACGGTTTTTGTCTCACAGTCTTCGCTAACTCAAGCCATTCAGTTACTGGAACAGGAAATCGGCGCTGTCTTATTTAAGCGCCACGCCAAGGGAATGGAGCTGACGCACCAAGGTCATCAGTTTTTGCGTCAGTCATACCTGATCCTTGCTACCGTCGAAAACGCTAAGCGCAGCCTTGAACTCGGTTGTGAGAATCTGAGTGGTACACTCAAAATTGGCGTAACCAGCTTAGTCGCCGGCTACTTTTTAGTGGATATGCTGACGCGTTTTCGTGCGGCTTATCCCAATGTCACTACGCAATTAGTTGAAGATGAACGCCCCTATATCGAACACCTGCTGGTTAACGGCGAAATTGATATCGGCGTGCTGATCCTTTCGAACCTTGAAGATCGTGATGCGCTACAAACTGAAGTTCTGATGCATTCGCCATATCGCTTATGGCTCCCGCCATTACACCCTCTATTGGAAAATGACAGTATCCGCTTGGCCGATGTGGTGAAAGAGCCGCTGATCCAGCTCAACACTGACGAAATGGGAAGCCACCTGCGCCGCATTTGGGAAAAAGCCAAATTGACACCCACAATTGCCATGCGCACCGGTTCAACGGAAGCCGTGCGTAGCCTCGTTGCGGCAGGGATTGGCGTGGCTTTGCTGCCCGATATGGCCTATCGCCCATGGTCACTGGAGGGAAACATGATTGAAGCTCGCACTTTGGTTGATACGTTAGAGCCGTTAGACATAGGGCTGGCATGGCGTCGCGGAAGCGCGCGGCCAGAGCTGGTTACGCCATTCTTGCAGATCGCGCGTGAGAACAGTGCGATGAGGAAGCTATCACCAAAATAATGACCTGCTTCACATTAATGGTGGGTATCGGATTTTATGAATGCCGCCTTCACTATTTCATATTTGCCGCTGGCTAACGGCTGCTCTAGGCTCAAGTAAATGAGATTTTACATTTCAATTACAAGTTAATGACATTTAAGTGATGTCGTTTCCTAGAGGTTGCCGCAATGAGCAGCATAACGGACAGACTCAGCACCCAACAGTTTATTGATGGACAGCTAGTCACTGGTGAAGGGCCGGAGGAGCAGTTAATTAATCCGGCCAACGGTGAGGCACTGTTGTTGCTGGCTGAAGCGTCTGCCCAACAGGTTTCTGATGCGGTTGAGTCTGCCGAGCGTGCATTTCTGAGTTGGTCTAGAACCTTGCCTGCTCGCCGTGCTTCTCTACTACTCGCCATTGCTGATGTGATTGAACGCAATGCTCTTCAGCTCGCTGAGCTTGAGTCTCTCAACTGTGGCAAACCTATTCATCAGGCACTTTCAGATGATATTCCCGCCGCGATTGATACCTTCCGCTATTTTGCGGGTGCAGTGCGCTGTCAGCACGGGCAACTAGGTGGTGAGTATCTCGAAGGGCATACCTCGATGATCCGCCGTGATGCCATTGGCGTTGTGGCCTCTATTGCGCCGTGGAACTACCCGCTGATGATGGCGGCGTGGAAAATGGCTCCCGCGTTAGCTGCGGGCAACACAGTGGTATTCAAACCCTCTGAGCATACGCCGTTATCCACGCTGGCTCTGATCCCTTTGCTCAAAGATATCGTCCCTACGGGCGTGATTAACGTCGTTTATGGGCGCGGTGAAACCGTAGGCAATTACTTGGTGAATCATCAGTTGGTGCGCATGGTTTCCCTCACCGGCGACATTGTGACTGGGCAGAAAATCATGCAGGCCGCGGTGAAAAACGTCAAACGCACTCATCTGGAACTGGGGGGCAAAGCACCCGTCATCGTGTGTGATGATGCCGATTTAAACGAGGTGGTCGCTGGAATTCGCCGTTACGGTTTTTATAACGCAGGGCAAGATTGTACCGCGGCCTGTCGCGTTTATGCCGATCGAAAAATTTATGACGCACTGGTGGAGTCGCTTGGACACGCCGCCGGCTCGTTGAGATATGCCCGCCATGACGACCGAGAAAACGAAATGGGGCCGCTTATCAGCGCCCGCCAGCGCGACCGCGTTGCCAGCTTTGTCGAACGGGCGCTTAGTCACCCCCACATTGAACGAATTACCGGTGCCCAAATGCATAGCGGCCCGGGATTTTTCTATCCCCCGACGCTTCTTGCGGGTTGCCAACAGCAGGATGAAATTGTTCAGCGCGAGGTTTTTGGCCCCGTGGTGAGCGTTACGCCGGTCGATTCTCTGGAGCAGGCGCTGCAATGGGCAAATGAATCGGAATATGGATTGGCCTCTTCGGTGTGGACAAAAAATATCGATCGCGCATGGCAGCTTGCGGCACAGCTCCAGTATGGAACCACTTGGATTAACACCCATTTCACTCTAGTCAGCGAAATGCCGCACGGCGGCCTCAAACGTTCTGGCTATGGTAAGGATTTGTCCAGCGATGCTTTGCAGGACTACAGCGTAGTGCGCCACATCATGGCGAAAATAAAACCGCAGTTTTGAGATTGAAGCCAGTGATGACATAACAAGGCAGTTCATCTGCCGCTTTATATAAGAGACAGGGGATAGCAATGAAAAATACATTTATTGTCACAGCGCTTTCAGCGCTCTGTATCAGCGGGCTGGGCGGAATTGCGACGGCTCAGGCTGATGGACTTCCGCAAAAGCTCGGCCCCGCAGAAGGGCAGTTAGATATCATTACTTGGCCAGGTTATATCGAACGAGGTCAGAGCGATAAAAACTATGACTGGGTAACCCAGTTTGAAAAAGACACTGGTTGTAAGGTCAACATTAAAACGGCGGCGACGTCTGATGAGATGGTCAGCCTTATGGCGAAAGGGGGGTATGATTTAGTCACCGCCTCTGGTGATGCCTCTTTGCGTTTGATTTATGGCAAACGAGTACAGCCAATTAACCCCGACCTTATTCCTAACTGGAAAAACCTCGATCCACGCATGGTTAATGGCCCATGGTACACCGTTAAAGGTGACGTTTATGGAACGCCTTATCAGTGGGGCCCGAACCTGCTGATGTACAACACGAAAGTCTTTCCTAAAGCCCCCGACACGTGGGGCGTGATCTTTGAGCCGCAAAACCTACCCGATGGTAAAAGCAATAAAGGCCGCGTACAGGCTTACGACGGACCGATTTATATCGCCGACGCTGCGCTCTATCTAAAAAGCGCGAAGCCAGAGCTGGGCATAAAAGATCCGTATGAACTCAACGAAACTCAGTATCAAGCGGTGCTCGATTTACTGCGCACTCAGCACCCACTCATTCATCGCTATTGGCATGATGCATCGGTGCAGATGAGCGACTTCAAAAATGAAGGCGTCGCCGCCGGTAGCTCATGGCCATTCCAAGCCAACGGTTTGAAAAACGAAGGTCAGCCAATCAACGCCGTCTTCCCGAAAGAGGGGGCCACCGGTTGGGCAGATACCACGATGGTTCATGCTCAGGCTAAGCATCTGACGTGTGCCTACAAATGGATGAACTGGCAGCTCACGCCAAAAGTTCAAGGTGACGTTGCCGCTTGGTTTGGCTCATTACCTGCCGTGCCAGAGGGTTGTAAAGCCAGCACGCTGCTTGGGGCAAATGGCTGTGAAGCCAATGGATATAAATTCTTCGACAAAATCGCTTTCTGGAAAACACCACAGGCTAAATGTGAAAGCCAAGGCCAATGCGTCCCGTATAGCCGTTGGACGCAAGATTATATCGCCATCATGGGTGGCAGATAGTGAATGCCTGATAGGCCACTGGGCTTGATATTTTGAACTAGGGCAGTGCTCATTTTCTTTAAAAGAATTGGCTCACGTACGACATGTACGTTCCGGTTTTTGTGCGCTGCCCATGTTCAAACTCTTTGTGCTCGCGACGCCTACAGAGGCATCCACCAAAATTTTACAGTTTTGTCGGAGAATATAAAAATGAGCGGCTCTGTTGAATTAATTGATGTATCCAAACTCTACGGCGACGTTCATGCGGTGGATCGCGTTTCGTTGACGATTAAAGAAGGGGAGTTTTTCTCTCTGCTGGGGCCTTCTGGTTCGGGAAAAACCACATGTTTGCGTTTGATTGCTGGCTTTGAGCAGCCAACCAGCGGTTCAATTCGAATTCAAGGGCAAGAGGCGGCGGGTTTACCGCCGTATCAGCGCGATGTGAACACCGTATTTCAGGATTACGCATTATTCCCGCATATGACGGTGCTGGAAAATATTGCCTATGGCCTGATGGTTAAAGGTGTGGCCAAGGCCGAGCGCACCAGCCGTGCGCGAGAGGCATTAAGTAGCGTGGCGTTAGCCGAGTATGGTGAGCGCAAGCCATCACAGTTGTCCGGAGGGCAACGGCAGCGAGTGGCATTAGCGCGTGCGCTGGTGAATCGTCCACGAGTTCTACTGCTCGATGAGCCCCTAGGGGCACTCGATCTCAAGCTACGCGAGCAGATGCAAACCGAGCTGAAAAAGCTTCAGCGTCAGCTTGGTATCACCTTTATTTTCGTCACTCACGATCAAAGTGAAGCGCTGTCGATGTCCGATCGCGTGGCAGTATTTAGTCAAGGCCGTATCGAGCAGGTGGATACGCCACAAAAACTCTATATGCAGCCTGAAACGGCGTTTGTCGCTGAGTTTGTCGGTACCTCGAACGTTATTCGTGGCCCGTCGGCGGAAACCTTGTTGGGGCAGTCTGGCATTTTCTCGATCCGCCCTGAGCATATTCGTTTTGCCCGCGAAGCCGCCAAGCCGGAAGAGATCCACGTACAGGGCATTTTGCGTGATGTGCACTACCAAGGTGCTGCAACGCGTTATGAAGTCATGATCGACAACGGTGTTCGTTTGTTTGTCAGTCAGGGCAACACGCAGGAGCAGCTTTTACAGCCGGTACGGAATACCGGTGAACCTGTTCGCCTGTGCTGGGAAAGGAATGCGATGGTGGCGCTGGCGGGAGATCGCTGAAATGGAGATGGGAATGGACTACTCAGAAGTTCGTAACCGCCCTGCGCGGCGGTTCTCAACCTTTTTATATCGTCGCCCGACGCTTTATTTGCTGCTGCTACTCACGCCGCCGTTGTTATGGTTTGGTGTTATTTATCTTGGGTCTTTGTTTACCTTGCTCTGGCAGGGCGCATATACCTTTGATGATTTCACCATGACGGTAACGCCGGATTTCACGCTAGATAATATTAAAGCGCTATTTAATCCGTCGAACTACGACATTATTGTGCGTACGTTGACGATGGCTATTTTGGTTTCTCTGGCCTGCGCGCTGTTAGCGTTTCCGATCGCCTACTATATGGCGCGTTATACCCGTGGCCGCAGTAAAGCCTTTTTCTATATCGCTATTATGATGCCGATGTGGGCGAGCTATATCGTCAAAGTTTATGCGTGGACGTTACTGTTGGCGAAAGACGGCGTTGCGCAATGGTTCCTGCATTATATGGGGTTGGAACCCGTGCTCGCGTGGGTGCTCGGCATTCCTGATATTGGTGGCAGCACGCTTTCAACCTCAGGGCTGGGACGCTTCATGGTGTTCGTCTATATCTGGCTACCGTTCATGATTTTGCCGATTCAGGCTGCATTAGAACGTTTGCCTCCCACGCTGCTTCAGGCTTCTGCCGATCTCGGGGCGCATCCGGCGCAAACCTTCCGTCACATTGTCCTCCCGCTGGCTATTCCGGGGATTGCTGCCGGTTCTATCTTCACGTTCTCACTGACGTTGGGGGATTTTATCGTGCCTCAGCTGGTGGGGCCTCCTGGCTATTTCATCGGCAGTATGGTGTATGCCCAGCAAGGGGCGATTGGCAATATGCCGATGGCTGCTGCATTTACGCTGGTGCCTATCGTGCTGATCGCCATCTATTTAACCATCGTGAAACGTTTGGGGGCTTTCGATGCGCTCTGATCTCAATGCTGCACCGTGGGGGCTCAAAATCGCCGCGTGGGGTGGGCTGGTATTTTTACACTTTCCGATCCTCATTATCGCGGCTTATGCGTTCAACACCGAAGATTCGGCGTTTAGCTTCCCGCCAAAAGGTTTCACGCTGCACTGGTTTGAGGTTGCCGCTGGGCGTCAGGATGTTTGGGATGCCCTGTGGCTTTCGGTACAAATTGCGGCGATGGCGACCACTATTGCTCTGATCCTTGGCACGCTTGCGGCGGCTGCACTCTATCGCCGAGAGTTTTTTGGTAAGCAAACCATCAGTTTTCTGATTCTGTTGCCGATTGCCTTGCCGGGTATTGTCACCGGTATTGCGCTGCTGTCGGCTTTCAAAACGTTAAACATGGAGCCAGGTGTGATGACCATTGTTATTGGTCATGCCACGTTTTGCGTGGTGATTGTGTTCAACAACGTCATCGCTCGCTTCCGTCGCACGTCACATAGCCTTATTGAAGCCTCAATGGATCTCGGTGCGGACGGCTGGCAAACCTTCCGTCACGTTATGTTACCTAGCTTGGCTTCAGCCATGCTAGCGGGAGGCATGCTGGCATTCGCGCTGTCGTTTGATGAAATCATTGTGACCACGTTCACTGCCGGACATGAACGCACGCTGCCGCTGTGGCTGCTCAACCAGCTCAATCGTCCACGTGACGTGCCGGTGACCAACGTTGTGGCGCTATGCGTGATGTGCTTGACCGCGATTCCGATCCTAGGGGCGTACTACCTGACGAAAGGTTCGGAAGATGTGGAAGGGGCTGGAAAGTAACAATCGGTTCTTTCACTACCGGTTCTTTCTCTGTGCTTAAACCCGATTCGAATTATTTGGAACTACAGCAGCCTAGAAGTCGTTCCAAATAAGAAAGCAATAACAATAGGCAGCAAAGCGCTGCCGCCTCTCTTACTGAAGGATAAAACAATGCATACACAACTGCTGATTAACGGGCGTTTGGTCGAAGGTCAAGGTTCTGCACTGCCTGTGTACAATCCCGCTACGGGGGAGGTGATCGCACATATTGCGCAGGCAAGTGCTGCGCAAGTTGAGGAAGCGGTAAACGCCGCAGACAAAGCCTTCATCGAATGGGGGCAAACCACGCCCAAAGATCGTGCGGCGCTGCTGCTACAGGTCGCCGACGTGATTGAAGAACAAGGCGAAGTGTTAGCGCGTCTGGAATCGCAAAACTGCGGTAAACCTTATCAACGCGTGCTAGAAGATGAAATTCCAGCGATTGCAGACGTTTTCCGCTTCTTCGCCGGTGCGACCCGCTGTTTGAGCGGTCCAGTCGCCGGTGAGTACTTGCCAGATCACACGTCCATGATCCGTCGCGATCCTGTTGGGGTGATCGCGTCGATCGCGCCGTGGAACTATCCATTAATGATGGCGGCATGGAAATTAGCCCCCGCGTTAGCGGCGGGGAATACCGTGGTTCTAAAACCTTCAGAGCAGACTCCGTTGACGGCGTTTCATCTCAGCCAAACGCTAGCCGATCTTTTCCCAGCCGGTGTGGTCAACGTGTTATTCGGTTTAGGTAAAGACGTGGGTGATGTGCTGACAGGGCATCCAAAGGTTCGCATGGTATCGCTGACCGGCTCTATCGGTACAGGCGCCCATATTATTGGGCATACCGCATCCACGATCAAACGTACTCATATGGAATTAGGCGGTAAGGCTCCGGTTATCGTATTCGACGATGCCGACGTTGAGAAAGTGGTTGAGGGTATTCGTATTTTCGGCTTTTACAACGCGGGTCAGGATTGTACCGCGGCCTGCCGTCTGTACGTTCAGAAATCCATCTATCAGCGGGTTGTGGACGCGCTAGCGCAAACAGTTTCCACGCTTGATATGGGAAATCCGGGTGATGAAAGCACCGAATTAGGGCCGCTGATTACCGAACAACATCTGCAGCGCGTTGAAGGTTTTGTTGAGCGCGCAAAGGCACTTCCGCATATCACGGTAGCGACTGGGGGTTCTCGCGTTAATGGTCCAGGATTTTATTTCCAACCTACGGTGCTAGCAGGGGCGAAGCAGGATGATGAAATTGTCCAAAAAGAGGTCTTTGGACCGGTAATCACCATCACGCCATTTGATGATGAAGCTCAGGTTCTGGGATGGGCGAATGATTCCAATTATGGCTTAGCCTCTTCGGTTTGGACTCGTGACGTGGGACGTGCCCATCGTATGAGTGCGCGCTTACAGTACGGTTGCACATGGGTGAATACTCACTTTATGTTAGTCAGCGAAATGCCGCACGGTGGACAAAAACTGTCTGGCTACGGTAAAGACATGTCGATGTTTGGTCTGGAAGATTACACCGTTGTTAGACATGTGATGATTAACCACGGTTAATTGATAGATGAGGTGGCGTTTTTCTCCACCTCATAAGGCTGTGCTTGATTATCGCGTTTCTGCCTATGGGCATATACCCAATGCCAACGCTCTGTTGGCATTGGGTTTTCTTTTCCTGTCTTGATAAAAATGGCTACAACCATCAACATCGCACAAGCGATACTAGACAACTGGTCTAATTTAATGACAATGGTTTGGCGATAATAAAAACAGGAAGGAATTAGAAATATGAATGCGATTGAAGTAATTCAACAACGCCGTGCGACTAAACAGTTTGATGCTAGCCATGTCATGACGTTTGATGAGAAAAAAGAGCTGTTAAACATTGCGTTGCAGAACGCACCGAGCGCTTTCAACCTTCAGCATTGGCGTCCATTGCTGATTGAAGACCGTGCGCAGCGCGAAAAGATCCGTGAGGCTGCTTGGGGTCAGGCTCAGGTCACTGATGCTTCTATGCTGGTGGTGCTATGTGGCGATCTCTCGAGCTGGGAAACTCAGGTGAAAAACATCTGGGCTGATGCGGCTGAGCCTGTACAGCAATATATGATCCCTGCTGTCGATAGCTACTATCGTGGAAAGCCTCAGACGCAGCGTGATGAAATCATGCGTAGCGCTGGTATTTTTGCCCAAACGCTTATGTTGGCGGCGAAAGCGCAAGGGTACGACTCTTGTCCTATGGACGGTTTTGATTTTGATGCCGTGGGAAAAATCATCAATAAGCCTGAGCAATATGAAATCTGCCTGATGATTGCGATTGGTAAAGGCACCAGCCAGCCATATCCGCGAATTGGTAAGCTGCCGTTCGAGCACATCGTGAAAAGCGACCGCTTTTAATTTCTGAATAAAATTATTAACCTGAGTAATGAATAGAGCGCTGCCCATGACGGCGCTCTATTACCTTGCTATACTTTGCGCCCTTAAACGCTCCTCCACATCTTTTATCGTTAATATTGTCTGTTTGTATGCAGCTTAGATGCGCATTTTGGCGCTGCGATTTAACGTTGGTGGAGGCGAGAGAACGATTTACAGGACTCGGTCTAAAGGTACATAAGCGATGAAACATACAGTTGAAGTAATGATCTCTGAACAGGAAGTGCATCAGCGAATTGCTGAGCTTGGCCGTCAGATTTCAGAAGATTACCGTGACAGCGGCAGTGAAATGGTTCTGGTTGGTTTGCTGCGCGGCTCCTTTATGTTTATGGCCGATCTTTGTCGTCAGATTGACGTCCCTCATGAAGTCGATTTCATGACTGCTTCTAGCTATGGCAACGGTATGAACAGCACCCGCGACGTAAAAATCCTGAAGGATCTGGATGAGGATATTCGCGGTAAAGACGTTCTGATTGTTGAAGATATTATCGACTCAGGTAATACCTTGAGCAAAGTGCGTGAGTTGTTCGCTCTGCGCGGACCAAAATCGTTAGCCATCTGTACCTTGCTTGATAAGCCTAGCCGCCGAGAAGTCGATGTTCCGGTGGAGTACGTCGGTTTTGCGATCCCCGATGAGTTTGTTGTTGGCTTCGGGATTGACTACGCTCAGCGCTATCGTCATTTGCCTTATATTGGCAAAGTCGTCATGCTCGACGAATAAGTGACGGTTCATTCAAATTAATAAAAAACGCCGTCCTCCTTGACGGCGTTTTTGTTAGAAGAGTGATTTAACGATAGGTAATGGTGAGTACTTTCAAGTTTCTCTTATCATTAATCGTTTCAATTTTGCTCCAACCAATTTGTCTTGGCAGTGCCGTTTCGGAAGTGGTTTGATTGATGGGAGCAGTCTGAGTTATCACTTTCCCATTTCTATAGCAGCGAGTTTGAATACTTGACTCTGTGTTTGTCACATTACAGGCATCATCAACAATTGCGCCCATAAAATGGATGACGCCATCACTTGCTTTTACATAGCTGGAAAGCGTTACTGCAATTGCGAAAACTGAAAAGAGAGAGGAACGGTATAGGCTCATAATCACCTCAAAATGTGCGTGTTGACCATTGGGCCTTCCATTGCGTGGTTAGTAGACGTAGGCATCTACTCAATAATGCAATCAAAAAAATATCAGCGTTCTCTGCTTTCCTATCTTTCCTTGAATGTTATTTTTCTGTTGCTGCTCGGGCGCGAAATCTATCAATATTAAGAATAAATTAAAAGTAGATTTAGTGTTAATTACAAATAAAAATAAAACTCGATGTTTATCCCTTTAAATAAATTCATTTAATAAATGTTTTGTTGTAATTAATCTTATTTTTGTATGTTCAATAGAGTCATTCTTAACTTAAATTTTCTATAAACCATTCTTAAATTAAAAATATTAAGAAAAGATGTTATTACTAATTTCTGTTACAGCTATTTTTATTAATAAGGATAAGGAGTATTCCTTAGAGAGGAATAGATGATGGAATTGGAATGGTTCACTGCGAAGCAACTCACCGAGATAGCGCATTTACCGACTACGCCTCAAGGGCTGCATTTACATGCGAGAAAATTGGCGTGGATAAGGCGTAAGCGCGATGGAAAAACCATTGAATATCATATCGACAGTTTTCCTAACGAGGTTAAGCAGGCACTGCGTGGTCGTCAGGTAACAGAATCTCGCTATCAGCGTCGCTCTTGCGATGGGGAGCTTGCGACAAAAATGTGGGAAGAGATTTGTGTAGAGATGTCATTACTACTGCGACAAAGGCTCGTTGAGTTGGCACTGCGAGAAGGCGTTGATGCACTGTTTTTTCGTTTGGTTTCTTCTTTACGTTAGCGCTAAATTCACTTATGAAATGAAAGGTAATAAAATATAGCCACTGATATTGGTTTAGGATAGTCAGTGGCTGTGTTGCTGCAACAACCTTATTTAGCCTTGCTGTAGCAGGGTCGACATTGCGTTACGATAGCGCAGTTCCAGTGTTTCTCGGCTGGTGGTCGTGATATCTAAATCGCGCAGGCGTCCATCCTGTAGCCCGTAAACCCAACCGTGGATCATCACTTTTTGTCCACGTTTCCATGCCGACTGCATGATAGTGGAATGACCAAGGTTATAGACTTGTTCGACGACGTTTAGCTCGCACAACGTATCTAAACGCTTTTCTGGCGGTAGTTCACCGAGAAGAGAGCTGTGTTTGTACCACAGGTCGCGGATATGCAGCAGCCAGTTATTGATCAACCCAAGTTCAGGGTTTTCAACAGCAGCTTCGATCCCGCCGCAGCCCAAATGGCCACAGATAATAATATGCTCAACCTGTAATACGTCGACGGCGTATTGAACAACCGATAGGCAATTCAAGTCAGTATGGATAACCAGATTGGCAACGTTACGGTGCACAAAAAGCTCACCGGCTTCCAATCCCGTTAACTGTTCAGCCGGTACTCGGCTATCAGAACAACCAATCCACAGGAAGCGTGGACGCTGTGATTTGGCGAGGCGACCAAAGAATTCAGGATCTTCCTGACTCACGGTATCTGACCATGCGTGGTTATTCGCAATAAGTTTTTCGATTTCTTTCATTGAGGTTAATCGTCTGTAACATGCGGTTTGCGAGGGTTAATATAGGCTAAACATCACAGTTTTGAAATCGGAGCAGTGATCTAACTCAATAAAATGTTGTATGGACACGCGACGCTAGCTAAGTAGCGTCGCCATTCTTGCCCTATTTCCAAAGCCTAAATGATTTTCTAGAAACATTCTCTTCCTGAGCACCGTTTTCGTCCGAGGACGGTGTTTCATGCTCCTGCGACTGTTTCTGAGGGGACGATGTTGAGGTCACGCGATGCCAATCGAAACGGCGCGTCAGTGACATAATGATGGCTAGGATGCTAAACAGCAGCACAGACCCGAGCATCAGCGAGTTATCTTCTGAATGTAGCAGCATGTAAAGTACGCCATACAGCACAAGGAGCCCTATGCTGAATAACACCCCGCGCATCCAGCCTTGTAGCACGGCACTAAGATAAAAGCCAATTAAAGCCGAACAGGAAAGACTAGCGATTAGATAGGCCAATGTAAAACCTATACGCTCGGCAAAAGCCAGCAAAACGAGATAGAACATCGATAGCGCTGCACCCACCAAGATATATTGCATCGGATGTAGGCGGAGCATGGTAAGCATTTCGAACATGAAAAATGCGCCAAACGTTAATCCAATAAATAAGATGGCATATTTGATCGAACGCTCAGTGAGCTGGTATTGATCGACCGGTTCGACTAAACCAACGCGGAAGGCAGGGATATTGTTGAACGGTATTTGTTCACCAGCAACTTGATACTCATGATTGAGATTATTCGCGTACCAGCTACTATGCCAACTCGCGCTAAAGCCCTTAGCCGTTATGCTGTGAGTGTCGGGTAAGAAACGGCCTAAGAAGCTTGGATGTGGCCAGTTACTGCGTAAGGTCATTTCGGTTGTTCGTCCCAATGGAACGACTTCCAGCGAGCGGCTACCGCTCATCTTAAAGGTGAAGTCTATTTTTAGAGCGCCATCGGTGAGTAATTCGAGGGGAATGTCTGCATGCATCCCTTGCCCTTGTTGATCGCCTTGAACGCCAGGCTCAAAGGCGATTTCTGTTGCGTTAGCCTTCAATGACGATATTTGGCGAATACCTCGAGCGTCGCTCAGCATCACCACTAAATAAGGTTTACCAACGCTAAGACTGACGTTATCGCCAGAAACGAATTGGCTGGTATCGATCTTTTTAAAGTTAGCGCTAAAGCGTAGGTCGCTGTGATAAATCTGGGTTTGATATAAGCCGACTTTGCGGATTTCAACCTGAGGCTCGCCATCAATATTCAGCTGTTGTGGCAGTTCATAACTAAAGTATTCCTTGGTTATGCTGTGGCGTTCCCCATTATTGATTTCTGTGGAAGTTAAGGCATAGGGGATGACAATGACCGGCCCAAGAACGCGTTGTTCGCGACTGGTGCTATCGGCCACCTGATCGATAACCTGTTCTTGGTATTCTTCACGCTCATGCACAATGTTGATTAACTGCTGTATGGGGATAAACATCAGTAGCATACAGCCAACGACGGTAAGCACCTTATATAACAATACCGATTTAAACATAGCTTTCTCCTTCAACGATTGAGAGGAAAATAAGCCTGTCTCGTGAAGTGTGAATGGAGCTATGTGAAGGGACGGTGAAGTCGCTGGAATTTATTTAATAGGCAGCAATAACTGTGCTTCAACACCCTGAGGCGAGCGGTTAGCTAATATGATTTCACCTTGATGTAATCTCGCCACCTCCAGCACAAAAGACAGCCCCAGCCCACTGCTCTTTTGACCACTGGTGCGTGGCAGGGAATAGAATCGATCGAAAATATGCGGTAGCGCATAATCGGGAATACCCGCGCCATCGTCGATTAAAATCACGCTATAAACATCGAGGTTCTGTTTTCCTATCAGCGTAATGGTGCCGCCCGGCGGTGTAAAATCTAAGGCATTAGCCAGTAAATTCTCAATGGCCTGTGTCAGCAGCCATGGGTCTACATGCATCGTGCAATTTTCCAGCTGTGAGAATTGCAGTGTTATCTGCGTTTGTCTCGCCTGTGCTTCATGCGCAGTCATTATTTGCAGCAACAGGGGAGCGATGTTGAGGCTTTCTAACTCTGCGTCGACCCGACTTTCTATTTTTGCCAGGGTAAGCATTTTGTCGATCAATAACTGAATTCGTTGACTTTGTTGCTGAATATTCAGGGTAAATCGTTGAGCCACCTCGACAGGAGGCTGCTCTTGTAAAATCTCGGCCGCACCGCGGATGGCAGCGAGCGGGCTTTTCAGCTCATGGGTCAGGGTGTGGACATACTGTTCAACGTAGTTTTTCCCTTCTAGACGAATACGCATATGTTCGAGAGCTTCAGCGAGGCGACGTAGTTCTGTGCTATTCATTTTCGGCAGCGTCACAGGGTGGCCTTCCGAAACCAACGTGGCGTACTTCACCAGTCGTCCAATAGAACGGTTTATCCACCAGACAAAAAATAATCCCACCAGTAATGCGATCCCTAAAAGCGCGGCGCCAGCGACCAAAATACGGTGCTCGCTGCGCTGGATCACGGGCGCTAATGCTAAGTTGGGTTTACCCACACTTAGCACGCCGATAATGCGGTCACCGTCGTAAATAGGGGCGGCAACATACATCACGGAACTTTCAGGATTGTTAGGATCCATTAGCGTACTACGGGCGCCGTAGCTCCCTCGCAGAGTGAGCCAAACGTCATTCCATCGTGAATAGTCTTGTCCCAGAGCTTCGCCATTCGAATCAAATACCACTTTGCCGTTAGCATCGGTTAGATAGACACGGTATTCGTTATGATTCTTGCGGATGCCAGCAATATTTGCCCCAATGGGTTTGCTATTGACTCGCTGAAATGCGCGTTGTAGCGAGCTATCTATGAGAACTCCATCGTGATAGGTGCCGTTGACTAAATCATGATGAGCAAACTGTGCCAACAGGCTGGCAGTGTCATTGAGCGTTCCCTCAACGGCTCGTCGCACCCCAGGTTTGACCTCTTGGACAAAAATATCCAATACGAAAAAACCGGCGACGGCCACGATGATGAAGTAACCCAGCAATAGCTGTAGGCCAATCCTCATGATGCGTAGCCTAAGCTATAACCTAAGCCTCTATGAGTCTGAATTGCGTTGCCCTCACTATTCACCGCTCGCAGCTTAGCGCGTAATGTTTTGATATGGGTATCGACGGTACGCTCCAAGCTCTCTTCGGCATGCGTCCAAACAATATCCATCAACTGTTCGCGAGAAAAAACACGCCCCGGAGCGAGAAGCAACGTTTTTAACAGCAAGAATTCATATCGGGTTAACGTCAATGGCTGCTGGTGGTAGCTAATGCTCGCGCATGCTTCATCTAACATAAATGGCCCGATAGACACGGCGGATGAGGGCGTGTTTAGCAAGCGATTTTGTTTGAGGGAGCGGCGTAAAATAGTCCGCACTCTGGCACACACTTCTCGTGGAGAGAAAGGCTTGGCAACGTAATCATCTGCCCCGATCTCTAATCCGATAAGACGGTCGACCTCATCGTTGCGAGCAGTCAGAAACAGTACCGGCAGATCGGGGGATTGCGTCAGGATCTTTCGGCAAAGTTCGAAGCCGTTAATATCGGGTAAGCCCACGTCTAAAATGACCAAATCTGGTTTTTTCTCTGTCATCATTTCCAGCACCGGCAGACCACGTTCGAACCAGCATACCGTAAAGCCTTCGCTTTCTAGGGTATAGATAAGCGTATCGGCAATACTTGACTCATCTTCGACTAACCAAATCGTGGGTGACATGTAAACTTCCGTGGGCCGCAGGGTGATAAGCGCTATCTTACCGGAGGTAAATGTGGCTGAATATGGCGATGACTATTTCTCATGACGGTGACGATAAGATTGGTAGCTAATGCTGTTATGGCTATGTAAAATAGACAATCTTCGTTAAATGTTCACATCCCGATTATTGACGGTATCCATCAAGACTATCTCGGTTCCGTTCCAAAATAGCCTGATAGCTCAGGCGCAAAGGTACGCTAATCATCATGACATACGCACTGGAACTCTCGCAGCTCACCAAAACTTATGCCGGTGGTGTGCAAGCGCTGCGCGGTATTGACCTCACGGTTGAGGCAGGGGATTTTTATGCTCTGCTCGGCCCAAATGGCGCAGGGAAATCGACCACCATTGGCATTATCAGTTCATTGGTGAATAAATCCTCCGGCAAGGTCAATGTGTTTGGTTATGACATTGATCATGACATCGTTAACGCTAAACGACAGCTCGGTTTGGTTCCTCAGGAATTTAACTTCAACCCGTTTGAAACCGTGATGCAAATTGTGGTGCATCAGGCGGGTTATTATGGCGTGACACACTCTGAAGCACTGCTGCGCGCTGAAAAATATCTCAAGCAACTTGACCTCTGGGGCAAGCGTGACGAACGTGCTCGCATGCTTTCTGGCGGCATGAAACGCCGTTTGATGATCGCTCGTGCGTTAATGCATGAACCAAAACTGCTCATCCTTGATGAGCCAACGGCGGGCGTTGATATCGAGCTGCGTCGCTCTATGTGGGGATTCCTCAAAGAGCTGAACGCGCAGGGTACGACGATTATTCTGACAACCCACTATCTGGAAGAAGCTGAAATGCTGTGCCGCAATATCGGCATAATCCAGAATGGTGAGTTGGTCGAGAATACGTCAATGAAAGAGCTGCTTTCGAAGCTGAAATCGGAAACTTTCATCCTTGACCTAGCTCCAAAAAGCCCAATTCCTAAACTGGAAGGGTATAAAAGCCAACTGCGTGATACTTCAACGTTAGAGGTTGAGGTTCTCCGTGAGCAAGGCCTAAATGGCGTATTTAGCCAGTTGAGTGCGCAGGGAGTGCAGGTACTCAGCATGCGTAATAAGGCTAATCGATTGGAGGAGCTGTTTGTGACCTTAGTACACGATCACGATGAAAAGCCCCAGGTGAATACGGAGAAGAAGGCATGAATGCACTCTATTGGGTTGCGCTAAAAAGTATCTGGACCAAAGAAGTACATCGCTTCGCTCGTATCTGGATTCAAACGCTGGTGCCGCCGGTGATCACCATGACGCTGTATTTCATCATTTTCGGCAATCTGATAGGTTCCCGCATTGGTGAAATGCACGGCTTCGATTACATGCAGTTTATTGTGCCGGGGTTGATTATGATGTCAGTCATTACCAACTCTTACGCGAACGTGGCTTCATCGTTTTTCAGCGCTAAGTTCCAACGCAATATCGAAGAATTGCTGGTGGCTCCGGTACCAACGCATGTGATTATCGCAGGTTTTGTGGGCGGTGGCGTGGCACGCGGGGTATGCGTGGGGATTCTGGTGACATTGGTGTCGCTATTCTTTGTCCCTTTCCATGTGCACAACTGGGCCATTGTCGCTGCAACCTTGCTGTGTACCGCTATTTTATTTTCTCTGGGCGGGTTGCTGAACGCGGTATTTGCAAAGACTTTTGAC
The DNA here is from genome assembly GCF_001655005.1 of Hafnia paralvei ATCC 29927. Taxonomy (GTDB): domain Bacteria; phylum Pseudomonadota; class Gammaproteobacteria; order Enterobacterales; family Enterobacteriaceae; genus Hafnia; species Hafnia paralvei. Next base: position 1,151 of record NZ_LXET01000050.1, on the reverse strand, counting down.
GACATCAGCTTAGTACCGACTTTTGTGTTAACACCGTTAACCTACTTGGGTGGGGTATTTTATTCGTTAACGCTTCTGCCACCGTTTTGGCAGGCCGTATCGAAACTAAATCCTATCGTTTATATGATCAGTGGGTTCCGTTTTGGTTTCCTCGGTATTAACGATGTTCCGTTGGTATTTACCTTTGTGGTGTTGCTGGCGTTTATCGTGGTGTTCTATCTGCTAGCGTGGTATTTAATCGAGCGCGGACGCGGTTTACGCACCTAATCAATGAGCCTCTGTACTTCACAGAGGCTTTTTTTTTGCACCATATCGTGCGGAATTATTCAGACACGCTGTCTTAAATATCATCATTTCTGCCTCATCTCACAATCCTGTATCGCTATTTATTATGTTTGCTGCGGTCTGCGCTATTTCCTGATAAACCCTATTAAAGATGTGATTATTCTGAGTGGGATTTTTTAAAATAATTCATTGAGGTAATCATTTCAGATCTCGGTAGGCGGCAGGATGCCGCAAATGCAAGGGGAAGAGCGCCTATGTTAGGGATTGTCTTGGCTGGACATACTGGCTTTGCTAGCGGCACATTAAAATCACTGAAGCATTTGCTCGGCAGCGTTCCGGAGCAATGTGTCAGCGTTGAATATACCGAATGGCTAAGCACCAATATGCTAAGTCGTATGATGTGCGATGCGCTACATGCTGCCGATAGTGGAGATGGCGTGGTGTTTATCACTGATATTTTAGGTGCTGCACCTTTTCGTAGCGCGGCGCTGATGAGCCATAAACATCCAAAATGTGAAGTTGTCGTTGGCATTGGCGTAGGGGCGATGGTTCAACTTTTTCCCCAGAGAGGCATGCTGACGGCAGTAGAGTTCCGCGATTCAGCGTTGGAACTGACTCGAGAGCAGGCGACGAGTTTATGGCATGAACAGAATCGACACACGGTATTTGGGATGGCGGTGGAGTTAGAGGCTGGTGATAATAGGAGGGAGGGCTGTTAAGGTTTCGTACGCCTAATGCACCGGAATCTACATGAACACTGTGCAGGCGTCCGAGTCGGGGGGCCAATCGCTGCCCCCCGACACCCCAGCTAGGCACCCCCTTCCAGCCCGCTACGCGGGTTCCCTCGCTTCATCATTCCGGTTTTG
>NZ_LXET01000049.1 GCF_001655005.1 Hafnia paralvei ATCC 29927 | reverse complement strand
CCGGTAATGTGCCGGAAAAGGTCAAAACCCAAAGCTCGCAGTTTTTAGTTTAAGTCTTGGCAGGGAGAGCCGGCACGACAGGGATGTCGTGACGGAGTTTGGGGCGCCCGGGATGGGCGATACCAAACCGGAGCGGAGATGGCGTCTCGGATAAAAGCGCGCGAGTGCAGAGACCACGCGCTGGTGGTCTCTGCCCGTACGCCTTCATCAGTGTATCAATGAAGCTCGGTATGAACAGGCGGGCGGAATATTACACAACGGTGACATCAGCGAACGAAACATTGCATCGTGTTTCATCATGAATCCCAAATGAAGCCCCTCACTCCTCCACCAACTCAATATGTTCACTATTCCATCCCTCAGGAAGCGGATCTGGCCGTTGTACTGACAGTTGCTCTAGCGTTAAATCTTCTACACCAACGGCATAGATGACGGGCATACCGTGCGGATAGGATTCGACACCAAAAGCCCGCTGTGTGTCAGGATCGAGGCAGTAGGCATTATCTAATCCCATTCCCGTTGGGCGCAGTGGATTACAGGGAGGGCGTACATCGTATAGCCCTTGCTCGGGAGAATCTGTTTGCCGTTGTTCAAGTTGTAAGTGGTCAATGCGAATATGGCTAACCATGCCAGCAGGCGTGCTGTGTAAGTTAATCGCCCCTTCGCTGATCCCCGAAAGATGGGAGAAACTTATCCACTCTATTTTTCCCGGCGTAATTGCGGGATCACGATGACGAACGGAAACGAACAACGGATCGGCTTTTCCCCAGTGGCAAGGGTGTGCGGTTTGACAGGTAAACATGATGTGGCTGAACTGCATGCGTCGCAGATGGCCGCCGTCGCGAGAGATAATACCGATACCACGGTTTGATTGATAAATAGTGCAGTTAGAGACGCTCACGTCTTCAATATCGGCGAAAGTCTCGGTGCCAATTTTTAATGCACAGCTTTTGGATTGCAACGTGCAGTTCGAGATAACAATTTGCTGCGCTGGCTGCTGTAAAAACGCAGGTTTTCGTGTGGTTTTCAAACAAATCGCATCATCGGCGGCGCTAAACAGGCTATTAGTGATATGTACTAACTGGCAGCTGTCGATGTCGAGTGCGTCGGTATTCGCCATCGTCAAATCGTTTTGTACCGTGAGTTCGCTGATTTTTACGTTATTACAGCTCACCAGATGAATTGTCCACATCGGTGCATGTTCAATGGTGAACTCGCGTAGTTGTACGTTTTGGCATCCTTCGAAAACAATAATACGTGGACGCAGCTCCAGCGGTATCCGATAACCTTGCTCGTTGGGTGTTGCAGAGAAGTAGGCGTCCGCGCTACCAAAAATTTTGCCAGATCCACAGATGGTAATGTTCTGAGCATTTAGCGCGTAGAGAAAAGCGCGGTCAGAGCATTCAGCAGAACTGTGAGTTCTGGCTTGATCAAAGTCCTGATAGTTATCGCTGACGATAAGCTCAGCACCCGCCTCCAGATGCAAACAGGTGTTAGAACCTAACAATAAGCCGCCCAACATATAGCGCCCACTATCGACATATAAAGTCCCTCCGCCGTGGGCGCTGATAAGGTCGAGTGCGTGCTGGAATTTTTGCGTATCGCGGGTTATACCGTCCGCAGCCGGTGAAAATTGAGCAATAGCGAGCTTCATAACAGTTCTTCAATCAAAGAAGGGGGGATGAGGAATATCTCAGCATGAGGAAATGGTTCAGCGCTATGCGGCGTCATCGCAGAAATCCTTAGCTAGCGAGCCCCCTCACAAAACCGTCTTGCCAGACGGGCAATTTATAATCTGGATCACATTTGAGTTAGCGCTGAAAATCTAAGCGTGAGATTGCTCACATCAAGCAGATGAAGATTTCTCCAACGTGATGAGCAGAATATCTCTATAATGCGGGCTAACGCTTTTATCTCCTTTACGTTCTGTGGAGATAGCGAACTAAATCGACTGAGAGGAAGTACCCGGTAATGATGAATAATGATGTTTTACGCAGCGTTCGCTACATGCTGAATCTGAATAACGAAAAAATGATCAGCATTTTAGCTCTGGCAGACACCAAGGTGACTCTGGAGGAAATGGCGAGCTTCGTAACCAAAGAAGGGGAAGAAGGATTCAAGATTTGCCCTGATGTTGTCATGGGATATTTCTTGAATGGCCTGATTTTCTTCAAGCGAGGCAAGGATGAGAAGTATCCTGCGCCTAAAGTTGAACGACGTATTACTAACAACATCATTCTGAAAAAGCTGCGTGTGGCCTTTGAACTGAAATCCGTCGATATTATCGAGATTCTAAAATCTCAGGATTTTGCGGTCACTGAATCTGAACTCAGCGCTATTTTCCGTGCCGATGGTCACAAGCATTATCGTGAATGTGGCGATCAGCTACTGCGTTATTTCTTGAAGGGTTTGGCCGCTCGCGTGCGTAAAGGCTAATTCTGTAAAAATAGCTTTTCAACCTGTTCCCCCGATGTTGTAGGGGGAACTGAAATACCAAGCCGTTACTGCATTAATTGACTCAACTCTTCAGTGAGACTGCTGGCTAAAGCCCTCGCTCGCTCGGCATCAAACATAACGTGCATCGAAACCGGAAAATCTCGGTGCTGCAGGCAAAAATCCTCCATCTCATACGCCGTGCCGTAGAGTGCCTGAATATTGGTTTGGCAAATCTCACGCAGGCTCCACGTATTTTCTACCTGTTTACAGTAGTGAAGGGTAAAAAAGGCTTTTTGCGCATGAACAAAAGTCCGACAGTAGAGAGCAAAACCCTGCCATTCTTGTTCCCAGCGACGTTTAAGCTCTGTTGGAATATCGGTTCGTCGAGAAAACGTGAGTGCTTCACGCTGTAGCTCGATCGCTAACTGATACGACCGATCCTTTTCCTGTGCCAGCAAAAAGAGATTATTGGCGCTCATCTCCTTGGCTTCAGCGATAAATTGAATATCGCGTTCTGAACCGGGCAGCCAATGGTTACGGTTTAACTGTCCATACAGGCTCCACATCGCTTGCCCATAGCTTTCTGGCAGTAAACTATGTCGATGAAATACATGGCGTCGAGCGTAAATTGCGCCGGATAAAGCCTGATGCGCTCGCTCTAGTAGATTATGCAGTTGTTCAAGCACTTCCATTGCAGGAGTCCATTGATAGCGCTGCTGCAACCAGCGGGCTAGCAGGGTAATTTCATTGTTAGCATGAGCATCTGGCATCAAAAAATGCGTACAGGAAAACAGGTTAATTTCGCTAATGCACCCTAAAATCCAGTGATTATCCATGCCCTCCCAGCTGATCTTACATAGTGCGCCGCTGATGCTAGGGTTTTTCGCTTGGCACCACAACAGACGTCCCTGAATCTCCTCTACACGCATGAAGGGAAAATTTCCCCAGCCGACTTCCTCGCCGACAAGATCGATTTCAACCCACACATCGCGCTCGGTAACGTCTAACAAGGCGGGGTTATTGGGAAACTCGGGCCAGAAACGTTCAGGTGTTAATTTGATGGAGACAGATACTGACTCAGATAGGGGCTGGATCGCGCTGAGCACATTCTCTACATCGCTATTACTGGCTGGAAAAACGCGTAATACCAAATGTTTGTCTTGCAGCTTCATGACCTCCGCAGCGGCAGAAAATAAACGATGATAAAGACCAAGGCTTTCTTCCTGACGGCGAGGAGGCGTGGTGATGTGAGGCGCATTTATCGCCTGACCATAAGGTTCAGATATTGGCAGGAGGCTATCTGTGTTAGAGATGGCGAGCAAAATGCCCGTCATCGCCGGAATTTGTCGGGCAACCAGTTCCAACTTCGCGGCTAAATATTGGCTCCAAAATGCGCCGTCAAAATGAAAGTTTCCTCGAACGTCGAACAGCTGTGGGTGGCACAGCAAGATTTCCACCGGAAATGAAATCTCTTTAGCCTGCAAATAAAACGTCAGGCCAAGCTGTTGGCAGTATTGCGCCAGCCTATTGAGATAGATACAGCGTGCGCGTTGCTGGCTGCTCAACCGATCGTTGAAATGACGAGGCGTATATCCCTCCGGCATCACCAGTTTATCCAACAATTCGGCTTGCCCAACGACCAGCGTGGTAAACCCTTGCTCATGTGCGTAATCGGCAATCGTTGTCGCTTGCTGCCAGTTCCACATTTCCTGATTATTCAATTCGAGCGCGCGAATCTTCCACATGGTGCTGTCCAGTGAGAGCGTTGAGGTAGCCATTGTAACTGAAATAGCGTTTTAAATTTCCAAAGCAGGTCACAGAGAGGGTAAGAAGGATTATCTCATTGAATTAGCGTGATTAAATCTGACTGGGCGTTGTTGAGCATATTTCCGCGCAGACGTGTTCGGTGATAGCACAGGGGCGCGTTTTACTGTGCGTGATGGCACTTCTTTTTTCATTTACCTGTTACTACCCATCTTAATTTTTCTGAGAAAACGCCAGATGTTTGGCTCCCGTTTTATGGCTAATGATATGAAGTGTGATCATGATCACTTCACTAAATAAAATCTTAAGCTTTCACATGAAAAGCTTCATCTTTCGTTGTTAAGAGTCCGTTTTTGCCTCTGAGGGGCGCTAGAAAGCCAATCAACTCACAGATTTTCATTTCTCTCATTTCGCTATATTGCTTTCACTGTATTTTAAATTGAAAGGTTTTTGGGCCTATTTTGCTGAAAAAGTAGGCTGTAATCGCGATCACAATTTCACTTCACTCCCTTTGCTGTAATGCAGTCGAAAGAGAGCGAAAGCTTCTTTGCTTAAACACCCACACTCCGAGGAGTCACGGAAATGATATTAGACACCGTAAAACGCCGCGAACAGATCATTGACCTGCTGTGCCATGAAGGCAGCGTACGCGTTGAGCCGTTGAGCATGCGTTTTGGGGTATCTAGCGTCACCATTCGTAACGACCTGCGTTATCTGGAACAAAAAGGCTGTGCGCTGCGCTCTTACGGCGGTGCGATGCTAAACCAGCAATTCGCGTTTGATCGGCCTTTGCAAGATAAGGGGCGAATGAACCGCGACGTTAAATCGCGTATCGCGGCCAAAGCGGCCGAGTTCGTGAAAGACGGTGACACGCTGATTTTGGATTCTGGATCGACGACAACCCAGATCACTCCGCACCTCAAAACGCGGCGCGATCTGGTTGTTATGACCAACGCGTTGAACATCGCCTATGAACTGGCGGGGTTTGAACGGATAGATGTGATGGTGTTGGGCGGGAGCGTTCGTCAGAACTCCTATTCGCTCTATGGTCCGGCCGCAGAACAGCAATTGCGTCAATATCGCTTTGATACCTTATTTCTTGGCGTCGATGGTTTTGATCTGGAAGCAGGGATAACCACGCCAAACACCGGCGAAGCACACCTTAATCGTGTGATGTGCGAGGTGGCACATGAAATTATCGCCGTGGTCGACTCCAGTAAATTTGGCCGCAAAAGCTTCTGCATGATCCGTGAGGCCGGACAGATCCATCGGCTTATCACTGATAGCCGGATCCCCGACAACTACAAGCGGGCATTAACTGAACTCGGCGTGGATGTGATTATCGCCGATGACTGATTTGTCACCCGATTATGTAGAGCCATAACCGTGGTTTCAACGTAACGGGGTCGAGTCGTAATGCCTGCATGGAGAAAACATGCAGCCTTTATTACAGCTTATCCGTCGCCATAAATCGGGCGAGGCGGTGGGGATCTATTCGGTCTGTTCCGCCCATCCGTGGGTGTTAGAAAGTGCCTTAATGTTGGCAAAAACGCGCCATTCAGCCGTGTTGATTGAAGCCACATCGAATCAGGTCAATCAGTTTGGTGGCTACACTGGCATGACGCCAGCGCAGTTTCGTGACGCCGTTTGGGCTCAGGCCGACCGCATTGGTTTATCCCGCGATCGGGTTTGGCTTGGCGGGGACCATCTCGGTCCCAACGCGTGGCAAGATCGCAGTGCAGATGAAGCCATGCAGTTAGCAGAAACGCTGATCCACGATTACGTTAGCGCCGGTTTTCGTAAGATCCATCTTGACTGCTCAATGTCATGCCATGGCGATCCTGTTCCCCTCAGTGATACTGACGTGGCAACTCGCGCAGCGCGTCTGTGTGCGGTGGCAGAAAAGGCGTGGCAGCAGGCTGGCGGCGAGCGTCCGGTCTATGTAATTGGTACTGAAGTTCCGGTGCCAGGCGGTGCGCAAGAGGATATGGAAGGGATGCAGGTAACCACGCCACAGGCGGCGGCGACCACGTTAGAGATTCACCAGCAGGCTTGGCGAAATGCAGGACTGGAAAGCGTGTGGGAGAGAGTGATCGCGCTGGTCGTACAGCCGGGCGTGGAGTTCGATCATCATAGCGTCGTGCATTATCAGCCAGAAAAAGCGCGCGCTCTGAGCCAGTTTATTGAGTCGCAATCCAACATGGTTTACGAAGCGCACTCAACCGATTATCAAACGCCGCAGGCTTATTGTGAGCTGGTACGCGATCACTTTGCGATCTTGAAGGTAGGGCCGGCACTAACCTTTGCCCTGCGCGAAGCGTTATTTGCCTTGGATCGTATCGATCGCGAATGGAACGGTGAACTGAAGGCGGCACATCTGCGCGATACGCTTGAACAGGTCATGCGCGAGCAGCCACAGCAGTGGAGTCGCTATTACCATGGTTCTGCGCATCAACAGTATATCGATCGTCAATACAGTCTGAGTGACCGCGTGCGCTATTACTGGCCACATCCGCAGGTACAGCAGGCAGTTGATCTTCTTATCAATAATTTACGTCACCATCCGGTGCCGATGGCGCTGCTGAGTCAGTATTTGCCTGAGCAGGCACAGGCATTAAACGCAGGAACATTAGGTACAGATCCACAGCAGTGGGTGCTGGATAAAATCCAGCGGGTGCTTTTGAGCTATGCCGTCGCCTGCGAACCCGATGCTGAAATCACCCCATCCCAGCCGCAAGGAGCCCTAGCATGAGCGAGCTGTTTTCCTATTCTGAAGCTTGGCTGCAAGACCATCATGCATTGCATACCGCCCGTGAAATCGACCAGCAGCCGCGTCTATGGCAACAGCTGCACGATGAATTGACTCAGGCGAAAGCGTATTGGCAGCCGTTTTTGCAGCCCTTGTTGGCAAATCCTGATCTACAGATCGTGCTATGCGGCGCGGGTTCTTCTGCTTTTGCCGGACGTGCTGTTGCACCGTGGTTGCGTGAACAGTGCGGCTTGGACGTAGTGGCTTATGGCTCCACCGATATTGTGCCGTCGCCGTTGCAATATCTTGATCCTGAGCGCCCAACCCTGCTGGTTTCCTATGGTCGTTCGGGAAATAGCCCTGAAAGCGTGGCCGCGGTGCGTTTAGCCGATCAAATATTGCCGCACTGCCACCACCTGATGCTGACCTGCAATCCAGATGGCGCGCTGGCGCGCTATGCCGAAGGGCGTAGCAACGTCTGCTCGTTGATCATGCCTCAAGGCTCACACGACCAAAGTTTCGCCATGACTTCCAGTTTTAGCTGCATGACGCTGGCGACCATTCTGCTATTAGGGCCGTTAACGCTAGAGCAAAGCGCGCCGTCATTACAACAAATGGCCGCGCTGTGCATCAGCGAGCAGCAACACTGGCAGCAGCAGGTGAAAGTGCTGGCTGGCAGTGGATTCAAGCGAGTGATGGTTCTCGGCAGCCGCTGTTTTACCGGTATCGCCGAAGAAGCGGCGCTTAAGATGCTGGAGCTGACCGCGGGGCGTATTGCAACGCGCTATGACTCATCGATGGGCGTTCGTCACGGGCCGAAATTCATGGTTGATGGCGATACGCTGGTGTTGCTGATGATGTCTTCTGAGGTCTATTGCCACCGCTATGATGCAGACCTGCTGCGCGAACTGCGGCATGACAATCTTGCCAAGAAAATTGTGGCGCTCAGCGGTACGCCGGGGATCTCTGACACCGTATTTAACAGCGATCTGGATGATATCTGGTTGCTGTTTCCGTACCTGATGTATTTACAGATGTTGGCGTTTGAAACGTCTTTGGCACTTGGCATGACGCCGGATAATCCGTGCCCGACAGGGGAGGTCAATCGCGTGGTGAAAGGGGTGGAAATCTATCCGTTCACCGCAGTTCATTCCATCGCTGCTAATTCTTTAAAGAATCACTCAGCAAAATAATAAGTCAGGAGTGGAGCATGTCGACCCCAAATATTTTAATGACTCGCATAGATAACCGTTTAGTTCATGGTCAGGTTGGTGTGACTTGGACCAGCTCACTGGGCGCTAATTTGGTTTTAGTGGCCAATGACGACGCGGCTGCCGATCCCGTGCAGCAAAACCTGATGGATATGGTGGTCGCTGACGGTGTACAGACTCGCTATTTCACGTTGGAAAAAACCATCGAGGTTATCCATAAAGCCGCTGACCGACAGAAAATCTTCATCGTATGTAAAACCCCGCAGGACGTGCTGACGTTGGTGAAGGGGGGAGTACCCATAAGCTTCGTCAACGTGGGAAATATGCACTTTGCCGAGGGCAAACGCCAAATTCATAAAACGGTATCGGTGAACGATAGCGATACGGCGGCGTTTCGCGAATTGGAGAAGCTGGGGGTCACCTGTGAAGTTCGGCGCGTGCCGGATGAGTCCGGTGAATCTATTGCCAAACTCTTAGCATAACGGGAGTAAACCATGTTTACAGATGCGTTATTGATTGGCTTGTTAGCCGGGCTGGCGGGGGTAGACCTGTTTGATGGTCTGACTCACTTCCATCGTCCGGTGGTTATTGGCCCACTGGTTGGGCTGATCCTTGGGGATGTGCAAACCGGATTGTTGGTGGGCGGATCGCTGGAACTGGTATGGATGGGGATGGTGCCTCTGGCTGGGGCTCAGCCGCCGAACGTGGTGATCGGTGGAGTGGTCGGTACCGCATTTGCCATTCTGACTCATGCCGATCCTAAAGTGGCCATTGGCGTCGCGGTTCCTTTCGCAATAGCGGTTCAAGGTTGTATCACGCTGTTATTTACCGCGTTTTCTCCAATGATGCATAAGTGCGACAAGATGGTGCAGGCGCTGAACTGGCGCGGTATTGAACGGGTGAACTATCTCGGTATCACCATTCTGTTCTGCTTTTACTTCATTGTGGCGTTTTTGCCGGTGTATTTCGGCGCCGACGCTGCCAGCGTGATGGTACAGAAAGCGCCGATCTGGCTGCTGGATGGCCTCGCCGTGGCAGGTGGCATGATGCCCGCGATTGGTTTCTCGCTGCTGATGAAAATCATGATGAAAAAGACCTATGTGGCCTATTTCATTCTCGGTTTTATTTCCGTGACATTCCTCAATATGCCGATTATCGCCGTTGCTTTGGGCGCTTTTGCCATCGCGTTGATCGACTTCTTTAACCGTTCACGCAATGAACAAGAAGGCGACTCTAACGCGCCAGCTTCTTCGGCCAACGTTCAGGAGATGGAAGATGGGATTTAATGATAATGAAGCCGCAATGGCGGCAAAAGCCGAGCAGCGCATGGCGCAGGCTTTGGCAACCAGTCAGGTCGAGCAGGATGACTATATCGACAGCACGCCAGCGGAGGCGCTGACCAAGCAAGATCTTAACCGTATGGCATGGCGTTCTTTGCTCTTGCAGGCCTCGTTCAACTATGAACGTATGCAGGCAGGTGGCTGGCTTTACACCCTGATCCCAGGCCTGCGCAAGATCCATAAGAATCCACAGGATCTGGCTAACTCAATGAAAATGCACATGGAGTTTATTAATGTGCATCCGTTCGACGTCACTTTCCTTTCTGGCCTTGTGCTGGCGATGGAGGGGAGTAAAGAGAAAGTCTCTACCATTCGAGCGGTCAAAGTTGCGCTGATGGGCCCGCTAGGCGGCATTGGTGATGCGCTGTTTTGGCTCACGCTGCTGCCAATCTGTGCGGGTATCGGTGCTTCGTTGGCGCTTCAAGGCAGTTTGTTTGGGCCGATCGTTTTTCTGCTGATGTTTAACATTGTTCACTTTGGCCTGCGTTTTGGGCTGGCGCACTACGGATACCATGCCGGAACCAGTGCGCTGGCGCTGCTTAAGACACACACCAAAAAGATATCTCATGCCGCTTCTATTGTCGGTATGACGGTGATCGGGGCGCTGGTGGCGTCGTACGTTCACCTATCGACACCGTTGGTTATGCATGCCGGTAAAGCCAGCGTCGCACTGCAAAAAGACGTGTTAGATAAGCTGATGCCGAATTTACTGCCGCTGTGTTTCACGCTGCTGGTGTTTTGGCTGATGAAGCGTGGTTTCTCGCCGGTGAAACTGATTGGTTTAACGGTGTTGTTTGGCGTTGTCGGTAAATTCGTTGGATTCCTTTAAGGGGGGCGTAATGCTAGGTCTCGTTATTACTGGGCATGGCCGCTTTGCAAGCGGCCTGCTACAGGGCGTTGAACAAGTGGTCGGTGAGCAATCGCAATGCTGCGCAGTAGATTTCCCTGAAGGAGTCAGCACCAGTGAGTTGATGATTTTGTTAGAGCAAGCCTGTGCGGCCTGCGATAGCGGGGAAGGCGTGGTGATTTTGAGTGACTTGCTCGGTGGTTCGCCGTTTCGACAGGCGGCGGTTATTGCAAAACAACATCCTGATTACCAAGTGATCACCGGCACAAATATGCAGCTTGCCGCCGAAATGATGCTAGAGCGTGAAGGCATGAATTCTCAAGATTTCCGCGATATGGCATTGGAGTGTGGACGGCGAGGCGTTACCAGCCTATGGCATGAAGAGCAGAAGTGTAACCAACAACAGAATAATTCCGTCAGCTTAGACGGCATTTAAGGAGCCTATTTTATGTACCTAATTTCAAACCGGGAAATGCTCAAAAAGGCTCAGCGCGAAGGTTACGCCGTACCGGCTTTTAACGTCCACAATCTGGAAACGGTGCAGGTGGTGGTAGAAACCGCGGCTGCGTTAAAGTCACCCGTTATCTTAGCGGGCACTCCGGGTACTTTTACCTATGCGGGAACCGACTATCTGGTTTCTATCTGCCAAGAGGCTGCCCATTTACATGATTTGCCTTTGGCATTGCATCTGGATCATCACGAAGATCTGGAAGATATTCGCACTAAGGTTATGGCGGGCGTGCGTTCTGTGATGATCGACGGATCGCATTATGCATTCGAAGAGAACATTCGAACCGTAGCTGAAGTGGTGCGTTTGTGTCAGCGCTATGATGTTAGCGTGGAAGCTGAGTTAGGGCGTCTCGGTGGGCAAGAGGACGATCTTAATGTTGATAGTGCAGACAGCTTTTTTACCGATCCTGCCTCAGCGCGTGAATTTGTAGAACGAACCGGAATTGATTCATTGGCTGTTGCGATTGGTTCGGCGCATGGTCTGTATCATGGAGAACCTCACCTAGATTTTGCCCGCCTAGCCGAAGTGCGCAACGTCGTGGATGTCCCACTGGTGCTGCATGGCGCATCGGGAATTCCGGAGCATATGGTGCGTGAAGCGATAGGGCTTGGAATTTGTAAAGTGAACGTCGCAACCGATCTGAAAATCGCCTTTGCCGACGCGGTTAAAAGCTACTTCACCGAGCATCCAGACGCTAACGATCCACGCAAATACATCACTCCGGGCAAACAGGCTATGCATGATGTGGTGGTGGAGAAGATCCGGATTTGTGGGAGTGAGGGGAAATTATAATTTATGGATGACGATGAATTATTTCGTTTGCTGATGTCACCATTGTGTAATATTCCGCCCGCCTGTTGATACCGAGCTTCATTGATACACCGGTGAAGGCGTACGGGCAGAGACCACCAGCGCGTGGTCTATGTACTCGCGGCCATCTCCGCTCCGGTTTGGAATGCCGATATCCTATGGGATTGCTGTGAAATGTTTCGTTCGCCGGTCAGCACATGCGTTTCCATGGCACCGCTGGCGAAGGCGACCGATGAAAGCCCCGTTGCGCGGGGGCTCTCAACTCGCGCGCTTTTATCCGAGACGCCATCTCCGCTCCGGTTTGGTATCGCCCATCCAGGGCGCCCCAAACTCCGCCGGTACATCCCTGTACCGGCGGCTCTCCCTACCAAGACTTAAACAATTAAAAAGACAAAAACAGAGTGTGGTTTTTATCTTTTGGTTTTGACGTTGACCTTTTCCGGCAC
>NZ_LXET01000048.1 GCF_001655005.1 Hafnia paralvei ATCC 29927 | reverse complement strand
TTATGTGATATTCGATGCATTAGGCGTACGAAACCTTACACAGCTCTCTGTAGGTTTCAGTACATTAGGCGCCCGAAACCTTACACAATGCCCATGTAGATTTCAGTGCATTAACACTATCTCCCCCACATTTTTTATCCCCCTATCATGTTATTTTTATGTAAAATAACTGTGTTTTTCCTTCGATTTCAATTCTTAAAATAAAACTGGGAAGCATTATGAGCATCACTAGACGTGACTTTCTCAATGGGATGGCAATTACCATTGCAGCGGGGCTAACACCCTGGCAGGCACTACGTGCATCACCTCAGGCTTTAACCCAAAGTCTGTACTATCCGCCGACGCTAACGGGCTTACGCGGCAATCATCCAGGATCGTTTGAAGCCGCGCATCTCTTGGGGCGTGAAGGTAAACATTTCGATCCGAAAAGTGTTCCCGTCGAGGAACAGTTTGACTTGGTTGTTGTAGGGGCGGGAATTAGCGGCTTGGCGGCTGCCTGTTTTTGGCAGCAGCTACAGGGTAAAAATCAGCGCATTTTGTTGTTGGATAACCATGATGACTTCGGTGGTCATGCCAAGCGCAATGAATTTAACGTTGAAGGTAAAACGATTCTTGGCTACGGCGGCAGTGAGTCTTTTCAATCACCACGAACCAACTTTAGCCCTGTTGCGATGGGATTGCTGAAAACGCTTAACGTTGATATTGAGCAGATGGCGAAAGATTTCGATCAGAATTTCTATCCCGATCTCAAACTCAGCCGTGGCGTTTACTTCGATCGTAAAAACTTTGGTGTAGATAAGATTGTTAACGGCGATCCCGGACGTGCGGTAGCGGATGATATTGCGCCGGATCGTTTAAACGGGCGTGACATCACCGCGTTTATTAACGATTTCCCGCTGTCTGAATCCGATCGTAACGCGCTGATTGCGCTGCACACCGAGCAGAAAGATTACCTGCCAGAACTGGATACTGATGAAAAAGTGGCGTGGTTAGATAGCCATAGTTACAGTCAATTCCTGCGGGAAAAAGTGGGTCTTAGTGAAATTGCGATCCGTTATTTCCAGCAAAGGACGAACGACTTCCAAGCGGTTGGCATTGATGCTACTTCGTGTAGCGACGCTCGCATTTGTGCGTTACCAGGGCTGGATGGAATGAATTTGCCTCCGCTTGACGCAGAGTCCTTGGCCGATTTGGATGAGCCTTATATTTTCCATTTCCCTGATGGTAATGCCGGTTTGGCGCGCTTGATGGTTCGTCATTTAATTCCTGCGGTCGCGCTGGGCGACAGTATGGAAAGCATCGTGTTGGCGAAATTTGATTACAGCCAACTCGATAAAAAAGACTCTCCGGTACGCCTGCGTCTGAATAGCACGGGCGTGCATGTGGCGAACGTTAGCGAGCAGGGAAAACAGGCCGTTGATGTGACCTATCTGACCGGAGATAAGCTGCATCGGGTGCGCGCCGGTCAAGTTGTGATGGCGGGTTACAACATGATGATTCCTTATTTAGTACCGGAAATGCCTGAGAAACAGGCGGCAGCGCTGAAGGAAAACGTCAAATCGCCGCTGGTTTACTCCAAAGTGGTGATCCGTAACTGGCAGCCGTTTATGAAACTGGGCGTGCATGAAATCTATTCTCCCGCTGCGCCGTATAGCAGAGTCAAGCTGGACTATCCCGTGAATATGGGAGGCTATGAACATCCGCGTGATCCTAATCAGCCGATTGGATTACACATGGTTTATGTGCCAACGCTGCCAGGAAGCGGCTTAAGCCCACGTGAGCAGTCGCGTAAAGGACGAGCTCTGTTGCTGGGCACGCCGTTCGAAGTCCATGAAAAAATGATCCGCGAGCAGCTACAGGGCATGTTTGGTGCCGCTGGCTTCGATCATCAGCGCGATATTCAGGCCATTACGGTTAACCGCTGGTCACACGGTTATTCCTATTTCCTGAACGGTTTATTCGATGATGAAAAAGAAGCTGAGCAAATTATTCATACCGCCCGCCAGCCGATAGGGCGCATCACCATTGCAAACTCGGATTCTGATTGGAGCCCGTATGCCAACTCGGCCGTCGATCAGGCTTGGAGAGCAGTGAACGAACTTACGGCGATGAATAAGGAGAACGTATGAAACCGTTAATGATGCTGACGCTGCTTGCGACAAGCGTAGGCGCTAATGCGATGTCGGCCGGTGAGTACGTGGCAAAAGCTGGCGACTGTGCCGCTTGTCATACGTCTCCTCAGGGGCAGGCGTTAGCTGGAGGCATGCGTTTTGCGACCCCTCTGGGTAATATTTATGCTACCAACATTACGCCAGATAAAACACACGGCATTGGCAGCTATAGTTTTGAGGATTTTGATAAAGCGATGCGGCAGGGGATCGCGAAAGATGGGCACCATCTGTACCCAGCGATGCCATACACGTCATACGCCAAAATGACGCCTGAAGATATGCGTGCCCTGTACGATTATCTGATGACTGAAGTGAAACCACAGTCCGTGGAAAATCAGAAAAGTGATATTCCTTGGCCATTGTCGATGCGTTGGCCGCTGGGCATCTGGAATTCACTCTTCCTGCAAGAGGGGGTTTATCAGCCGCAGTCGGAAAAAGGCGATGAGTGGAATCGCGGTGCCTATTTGGTGCAAGGTGCAGGCCACTGCGGTGCATGCCATACCCCGCGTGGTTGGGCGATGCAAGAGCAGGGAATGGATCAGGCCGAGCTGCGTTTCTTGAATGGCGCGGAGCTGGATGGCTGGTATGCGCCATCGCTGCGTGGTCTTAACGTCAGCAAAGACGATCTGGTGGCATTGCTGAAAAGCGGGCGTAGCCGCCACGCTGCGCTAAGCGGCCCAATGGGCGAGGTCGTGACGCACAGTTCACAGTACCTCACCGATAGCGATCTCAATGGCATTGCGACTTACTTACTGAGTCTGGAAGCGTTGCCGAATGATGCCGAAGTGAAAGCACCGACGGCAGCGTCAATGCAGTCTGGCGCTCAAACCTATGCTCGCTATTGTTCAACCTGCCATAACACCAAAGGCGAAGGCGTGGATTACACGATTCCTCGCTTAGCAGGTAATCTGACCGTTAATGCTGATAATCCGCAAACGCTTATCCGTGTGGTGCTCGACGGCGCGCAAACACCGGTTACGCAGCAACATATGTCATACGGCATGCCAGGTTACGGCTGGGCGCTGGACGATCGGCAGGCCGCGGATTTGATGAGCTATCTACGCGGTAGCTGGGGCAATAAAGCAGAACCGATCACGCCTGAGCAGGTTGGAAAAGTACGTAAGGAACTTGATAAATAACCTTTGAAGTCAAAGGGGATGGAGCCGTTGTATTAGGCTCCATCCATTCAGAAAATGTCTCTAGGCTGAGTGGCGATCGTTATTATCTGTGAGTTTTCCATCTTGGTTTTTAGCGGTGCTGATGTGAATAATACTGAACGAATACTATCCTGTAGTAATGTTCTCTTTATGAATTATTTTTTGATATTGGTAATATCCCACAGGTTAATAATATGAAGAAGATGCATTCCTTCAATAATATATTCTTTGATTGCAAAAGATAATGATATTAAGGCGTGGTCATCACCAACGCCAACCTCTTTGTATAAGAGTCAATACGCACGTTTCTCTTTTTTGGTTAGGGAGTCTATTTATTACTCTGGATATCTGATTCTACGTCTTTTTCATTGATGGGCGTTGAAGAATAAAACTACACATTCTCTAGCGCCTTTTCTGCATACAAATAACCGATACCCATAATCTGCTGCGGTCGGCTGAGCTGACCGAATCCGATACGTGTTGCGTTGGTCATATTGGGATCGGCGGGATCGAAAGGGTTGAACCCCGTTTGGCGCATGATTGCGTTTAGCCAGCGATCGCCAAAGGCACAGCTACGACCGTAAAAATAGATCCGGTTGATATTCAGTATATTGAGAAAGTTATACAGGCTCAGACCTATTGCGCTCGCGGCGTTATCGACCCACGCTTGAACCTGAAGATCCCCCTGTTGATATCGCTCAATCAAATGCTTACTACTCAGCGAATCCCAATCGGTTTGGATATTGCTTTGTTGAGTATTACTTTGGTGAATGTTGCTTTGGTGAGTATTGTTTTGTGGCTGAGATTTCAGCCAAATACGGGCACGCTTTTTAAGTGCGGAAAGTGAGGCTACCGTTTCCAAGCAGCCATAGCGTCCACAATCGCAGGCCACTCCGTCGGGATTGACAATGGTGTGCCCAATCTGCCCGCTGCCATATAGGCTGCCACGGTAAATTTGTTGGTTGATGACGAAGGATGAGCCAATCCCGTAATCCACGTTGATGACGCAGAAATCCTGCGGATTGTCGGCGTTTTGCCATTTCTCAGCCAGCGCCAACATCACGCAGTCGTTGTCTAACAGCACACGGGTTTTTAGCTTCTCTTCTAGCAGGTATTTCATTTCGATGTGCTCTTTCCACGGCGCCTGCGGCATATTTTGCGAAACGCCGGTCACGGGATCGACTTGTCCATGAATGGCTAGCGCTAGCTGAATGGTTCGCTGCGGATGCAGCTTTCGCTGTTGGTAATAAACCTGCTCGATAGCAGCTAATAAGGCTTGTGGATGAGGGGCTGAAACAGCCGCAAATTGATATTCGCCCAGAGGCAAAATTTGGCTGTTGACCAGTTGGCTCTCAATACAGTTTGGCGTCACGTTCATGCAGAGAATCAGCGAATTATTGATGGGAATTTGGTAACAACCGCCGCTGAGGCCGCGGCTGCTGAGCATGCGATCGGAGTGCTCGATTTTGCCATCGTCCATCAGCTCTTCAAGAATTTTGCCGATTGCAGGGATCGACAGGCCGGTCTGCTGCGCCAGCATCGATTTACTCGCATGTTTATAACGATAAATAAGCGCCAGTAATATTCGCTTGTTAAGGTGACGTACCCGCTGATTATTCAGTCCAAGATCAAACATTTCACTTAACTCCGTTAACTGTATTGCGTGAGCTTTCATCACAACGGAAAAAAACGTCTCCCATACACTGCCAACATACCTTAGTTCACTGTCATTTTTTTACTGGAGACGCAGAAATGTACGGCGACGTCAAAGTTTGGCAAGAAAGTGTGACTTTACCGACCTATCGCATCGGCGCGGAAGATCCTAACCCGATGTTTTTAGAGAAGCGTGTCTATCAAGGCTCTTCTGGCGCGGTTTATCCCTATGGCGTAATCGATACCTTAACCGGCGAGTGCGAGGACCGTGAATACCAAGCAGTATGGCTAGAAAATGATTTTATTCGGGTGATGCTGCTGCCCGAGCTGGGAGGGCGAATTCATCGTGCATACGACAAAGTAATGCAGCGTGATTTTGTCTATTACAACGAGGTGATTAAACCGGCTCTGGTGGGGCTAGTCGGGCCGTGGATTTCCGGTGGCATTGAGTTTAACTGGCCGCAGCATCATCGCCCAACCACCTTTATGCCGGTCGATGTGACTTTTAGCCATCAGGATGACGGCAGTAAAACCGTTTGGTTAGGTGAAGTCGAGCCGATGCGTGGTTTGCAGGTCATGACCGGTTTTAGGCTGTATCCGCAAAAAGCGCTGATCGAGATTACCGGCAAAGTTTTTAACGGCAACCCCACGCCTCGCCACTTCTTGTGGTGGGCGAACCCCGCAGTGAAAGGAGGGGACGATCATCAAAGCGTATTCCCACCGGATGTGACGGCTGTTTATGACCACGGTAAGCGCGATGTTTCTGCCTTCCCAATGGCGACCGGAACCTATTACAAGGTGGATTATTCGGCTGGGGTCGATATCTCTCGCTACAAGAATATCCCCGTACCAACGTCGTATATGGCGGATAAATCAGATTATGACTTTGTTGGCGCTTACCATCACGGCGAACAGGGAGGCTTACTGCATATCGCCGATCACCATGTTTCTCCGGGGAAAAAGCAGTGGACGTGGGGCAACTGTGATTTTGGTTTAGCGTGGGATCGTAACTTAACCGATCACAACGGGCCTTATATCGAGCTAATGACCGGCGTATTCACCGACAACCAACCGGATTTTACTTGGCTTGCACCTTATGAAGAGAAGGTCTTCGTACAGAACTTTCTGCCGTACAGCCGGTTGGGAACCTTGCAGAATGCGAATACGCAGGCGGCAATCAAGCTGGAACGGCATCATGGCGAGATACAGCTTGGCCTCTACGCGATAGCCCCGCTTGATAATGTCACGCTTGTCGTCAGTGCCGACGATAAAGAGATTTTCCGTGAATCACTGACGTTCTCTCCTGCGCAATCGTGGTTACACGCGTTGCCGGACCGCTCTTCGGCACGTCTGACACTTTCTCTGCGGGATAGCGATGGCCGCGAGATTATCAGTTACTTAGAGCATGTCCCTGAAGAAATGCCGCTACCACAGGCGGCCAGTGCTCCGCAAAAACCACAAGAACTCACTAACACCGATGAGCTGTATTTCATTGGTCAGCATCTGGAACAGTATCTGCATGCGAGTCGCTCTGCTTTTGATTATTACCAACGAGCTTTGGAAATAGATCCTCAGGACTATCGCTGTAATGTCGCGTTAGCGACGCTGGAGTTTAACCGCGCCAACTTTGAACGGGCCGAATTTTATGCCGACGCCGCGTTGCAGCGTGCTCAACGTTGGAATAAAAATCCCCAATGCGGTCAGGCGAGCATGTTACGCGGTTCTGCCCGCGAAAAGCTGGGCCGTGAAACGCAGGCCTACGATGATTACTTTAAGGCGACATGGAGCGGCAACTGTCGCGACGCCGCATTTTATGCCTTGTCGCGTTTAGCACTGCGTAAAGGTGAGTTAGAACAGGCGTTGGCATTTGTTAATCAGAGCCTGATTTTCAACGGGGCAAACAATCTGGCAATGGGGCTAAAGGCGCTCATTTTACAGCGTTTAGGTCAGAACGAGCAGGCCAAGGAATATGTCGCGGCGCAGCTTGTACAGTATCCGCTTAGCTACGCTTTGCTGTATATGCAGTCGCTACTGAACAATAACGTTGATGCATTCAAAACTATCGCGGGAGCGAGAGGAATAAATTCCTGTGTATTAGCCGGCTGGCTGATGAGTTTGGGATGTGAAAACGATGCATTAGCGTTGTTGGATTTGTTGGATAACCCAGAATCTTTACCGCTGCTTTACCGTGCTGCGCTGACACAAGATACCCAGGATCGTAGCCAGTATTTACAGCAGGCTCGCGATAATTTTGGCCTAAAAGTCAGATTCCCTAACACCTTGGATGAGGTTGCCATTCTGCAACGCCTCCCACAAGACGGCTTTGCTCAATATTTGCTGGGATGCTTCTTCTACAGCAAACGTCGTTACGATCAGGCGGAGTCTTGCTGGCTATTTGCGCTACAGCAAATGCCAAACTTTGCCGCGCTGCATCGCGTATTAGGGATTTATGCCTTCAATAAACAAGATGATGCTGAAGGTGCTACTCGTTATTTCCAGCGAGCACTGGATCTTGAACCCGAAAATCCGCGCCTGCTATTCGAATTTAGTTATCTGCAAAAACGGATGGCGGTGCCGACCGAACAGCGTTTGCGTTTGCTGGATGAGCGCCGTGACGTGGCACTTAAGCGCGACGATCTCACCGCAGAACTGCTTAGCCTTTATCACATCCATAACAAAACGGACGCCGCGGCAGAGATCCTTTGGCGTCGTCAGTTCCACCCTTGGGAAGGCGGCGAGGGCAAAGTTACTGGGCAATTTTTAATTAATCATCAGCGTCGTGCTTTGGCGTTGATGAAAGAGCGGCACTTTGCCGAGGCGTATGACGTTTTGCACCAGTCACTCAGTTACCCAGCCAATCTTGGGGAAGGGCGTTTGGTTGGGCAAAGCGATAACGACATCTGGTACTTACTGGCGGTTTGCGCCGAACAGATGCAAGACACAGAACACATGCAGTTAGCTTTGCAACGTGCATTACAAGGGGGATCGGTTCTTAGCGAAGGCCGTTATTACAACGATCAACCGGTAGATTATCTGTTTTATCAGGCAATGGCGGCGGTGCATCTAGGGGAAAAGGCTCAGGCTCAGCAGCAATTCCAATTCATGGTGGATTGGGCAAATCAGCACCGCAACGACGCCTCCGAACCGGATTTCTTTGCCGTCTCGCTGCCCGATCTGATTGTGCTAGATGCCTCGGCACAGGAACAGCATATCCAACATTGCCTGTGGGTTGAGGCATTAGGGTATTTAGGCTTGGGCGATGAAGCGAGCTTTGTACGTCTTACCGATCGGTTGCTTGAGCGTAATCCGGCTCACGATAAGGCGCATTTATTGCGTTTGGCGCTACAGACCGGTGTTTTTAATGGCTAAGCCATAACAGGCCACCGCGGTGGCCTATTTCTAATGACTGCGTAAGCCTGTTCCCTACAAGATAACGATAAGGTGAAAAAATGAAAAACACGCAGAACCATCTCAATATGTCTTATGTCTGGATGATATGTTTGGTTGCCGCCTGTGGTGGGCTACTGTTCGGTTATGACTGGGTAGTGATTGGCGGTGCAAAACCGTTTTACGAAGCCTATTTTGGTATTACCGATCCCGCCCAATCAGGATGGGCGATGAGTTCGGCATTAGCCGGCTGTGTCTTTGGCGCACTGATTTCAGGCTGGTGCGCCGACCGTTTTGGTCGCAAGCTGCCGCTGATTATCTCTGCGGTTTTGTTTTCTGCTTCGGCATGGGGAACCGCGGTTGCTACGGATTTCGACTGGTTCGTGTTTTATCGCATCGTAGGCGGTGTGGGCATTGGCTTAGCCTCTGCGCTGAGCCCGATGTATATCGCCGAAGTTAGCCCTGCGGAAAAACGCGGGAAATTTGTGGCGATTAACCAACTCACGATTGTGATCGGCGTTCTTGCAGCACAGCTGGTAAACCTGATGATTGCAGAGCCGGTTGCCAGTTCGGCAACCATGCAAGATATTCTGCAAAGTTGGAATGGGCAAGCTGGCTGGCGTTGGATGTTTGGCGCAGAGTTGGTTCCGGCTATATTGTTCTTATTGCTGATGTTCTTAGTGCCTGAGTCTCCACGTTGGCTGGCAAAAGCGGGCAAACAGGATAAAGCCGAGCGCATGTTACGCCGAATTGGCAGCGTTGAATATGCACGGGCAACGCTCACCGATATTCGCGCAACGCTAGGGGCTAATACGCAAAAGGTTGCGGCGAGCGAACTGCTCAACCCTCGAGTTAGGCCGATCATTTTGATTGGGATCGTGCTGGCCGTTTTCCAACAGTGGTGCGGGATCAACGTGATCTTCAACTATGCGCAGGAGATCTTCGCTTCGGCCGGTTTTGATATTAACAGCACGTTGAAATCGATAGTGGCGACTGGCCTTATCAACCTGATTTTTACCATCATTGCTTTGCCGCTGGTGGACAAGTTGGGACGGCGCAAATTGATGTTACTCGGTGCTTCAGGGCTGACCGTGATCTATGTTCTGATTGCTGGCGCTTATGCCTTGAGCATCATGGGGCTACCTGTACTGTTGCTGGTTTTAGCCGCCATTGCCATTTATGCACTGACGCTTGCGCCTGTTACTTGGGTTCTATTGTCTGAGATTTTCCCTAATCGCGTGCGCGGCATGGCGATGTCAGTAGGGACGCTGGCGCTTTGGATTGCCTGTTTCTTGCTTACCTATACCTTCCCTCTATTAAATGCCAGCTTAGGGGCCGCAGGAAGCTTCTTGCTGTATGGCATTATTTGCGCGCTTGGATTCGTGTTCGTATTGCGTAATGTGCCTGAAACCAAAGGTGTCACGCTTGAAGCTTTGGAGCGTCAATTAGCTGGGAGCACGAAACCCGCAGAGCATAATGTGAAGCAAGCATAATGGATATTTATACCTTAGAGACCTCACGGTTTAGGCTGCGGGTGACACCGCAGTCGGCGGCGATTTTAAGCTTTGACGATCTCGACGGCGGCAGGGAAATTCTACGTGCCTACCAAGAGAATACCGGATGGCATCCGGGAGAGAGCGCGCTGTTTCCTATGCTTCCGGTGGCTAATCGAGTGCGAGATAATCGCTTTCGCTTAGGTGAGAGAGAGGTTTGTCTGCCGGATAGCTCATTGGATCCGATGTTTTTCCTACATGGAGATGGTTGGCTGCAACGTTGGCAGTTACAGGATCTCAGCGTAAACCACATCGCGTTAGGGCTACGAGTACAGCATGACTGTGGCTTTGACTATTCGGCTCTGCTGGTTTACCGGCTAAGTGACGAGGGGCTGACAGCCCATCTGACGCTGCGGCATTGTGGTACAGAACCTATGCTGTATGGGGTGGGATTTCATCCGTTCTTTGTGAAAACGTCGCAGACGCAGATACAGTTTTTTTCCTCGGGATATTGGCCTGAAGGTGAAAAACACTTACCTCTATCGTGGCAGAGAAACATGCCTGATGACATTGATTTCTCTTGTGCCAAAGTGCCTGACAACGTGTGGATGAACCATGGCTATTCGGGCTGGAACGGCGTTGCTCATTTAGTTACGCCTCACCAATCAACGGTGACAATACGTAGTTCCGTGCCTTACCTTATGCTGTTTCAAATGCCCAATGAACCGTTTATTTGCCTCGAACCTCAAAGCCATCCAGTCGATGCCCACAATATGGAAGGACAACCGGGTTTGGTGTTGTTAGGAAAAGGGGAGAATATGGAGTTGGTTATGGGGATAGAAGTTTTGTACGCCTAACGTACTGAAATCTACATGGGGATTGTTTAAGGTTTCGTGCGCCTAATGTACTGAGATCTACATGGGGATTGTGTAAGGTTTCGTGCGCCTAATGCACTGAGATCTACATGGGAATGGTGTAAGGTTTCGTACGCCTAATACACTGAAATCTACATGCACTCTGTGCAGGCGTCCGAGTC
>NZ_LXET01000047.1 GCF_001655005.1 Hafnia paralvei ATCC 29927 | reverse complement strand
CTCATCGGTCGCCTACGCCAGTGGGTTCATGGAAACGCATTTGCTGACCGGCGAACGAAACATTTCACCGCAATTTCATAGGATACTGACGTTCCAAACCGTAGTGAAGATAACCGCAAGTGCAGAGACCACGCGCTGGTGGTCTCTGCCCGTACGCCTTCACAAGGGTATCAATGAAGCTCGGTATGAACAGGCGGGCGGAACATTACACAGCAGTAACATAGGTGACCGAAACATTTCACCGCAATTTCATAGGATACTGACGTTCCAAACCGGCATGTGAAAGCTGCTACGGAGTGGCTGCTTAAACCTTACAAAATGCTCATATAAACAACATCATTAATCGCTGTTCGAAAACTCATACCACTTTATGCGGTCCAAAACACTCATAGTGCATACGATCCGCATCGACACCCAGTGCCTGTAGCTGTTTTGCAACATGTTGCATAAAACCTACCGGTCCGCAGAAATAATAGTGCATTTCATTATTTTTCAACGCATCAGCGACCGGAGTGATATCCATTAACCCCTGATAGTTAAAATCGACATCAATGCAATCGTCTGCGCTGGTTTGCTGTAGCCAGACGTGGCTTCGTGCGTTTGGCATAGCGGCAATAATCGTATTCACTTCATCGGCAAAGGCGCGTACTTTGCTGTTTTCTGCGGCATGCAGCCACTGAATTTCACCCTGATGACCGCGAGCCTGTAGCGTATGCAGCATGCCGAGCATAGGTGTTTGGCCTACGCCGCCGGAAATCAGTGCAACAGGCGTGTTTTCTTTGACTTCAAGGAAGAAATCACCGTGCGGAGGTGCGATTTGAATTACGTCGCCTTCTTGCGCGATATCATGCATAAAGTTCGAAACTTGACCCTGACCTTCGCGTTTTACCGCAATACGATAGTATTCACCGTTGGGTTCGTTGGTCAGAGAATATTGGCGGATTTCTTGATGTGGCAAGCTCGGATGGCGGATATAAACCGCTAAGTATTGACCCGGCTGGAAATCAGCCACGCGGCTTCCGTCTTCGGGGACCAGAATAAAGCTGGTGATGAGATCGCTTTGTTTCTCTTTTTTGAGGATCTTGAACGGACGCAGATCGCGCCAGCCACCTTGTGTGCTTTCACTCTGTTGATAAATCTGTGATTCGCGCTGAATAAAGACGTCGGCTAAAACACCATAGGCTTTGCCCCATGCATCCAGCACCTCATCTCCCGGATTAAACATCTCTTCCAGCGTTTTTAGCAGGTGATGACCGACGATCTGATACTGTTCGGGCTGAATATTGAAGCTGGCGTGTTTCTGTGCAATACGCTCAACTGCAGGTAACAACGCCGCCAGATTTTCAATATTTGTCGCGTACGCGCAGATCGCATTGAACAGCGCTTCACGCTGGTCGCCATTACGTTGGTTACTCATATTGAAAATTTCTTTCAGCTCTGGATTGTGCTCAAACATGCGATCGTAAAAATGCGCGGTGAGTTTTGGTCCAGTTGCAGCCAGTAAAGGGATGGTCGATTTAACGGTGGCGATGGTTTGGCTATCCAGCATAAAAGTATCCTCACAGATGCAGGTGTTTTTAATAATGTATTTTAAATGCAACTTACAGATTTTTCT
This sequence comes from Hafnia paralvei ATCC 29927, assembly GCF_001655005.1. Lineage (GTDB taxonomy): Bacteria > Pseudomonadota > Gammaproteobacteria > Enterobacterales > Enterobacteriaceae > Hafnia > Hafnia paralvei. Next base: position 133,700 of record NZ_LXET01000047.1, on the reverse strand, counting down.
TTGCGCTGTAAATCCCTATTTTTGTTGTGTTGATGTTATTTAGTGACCTCTCTTACAAATATTGTTTCTGTTAAGTGAAATAGTTGCACATCACATTTGAAGAAAACTCCGGTTGCAATGCCTGTTGTTTCGCCAGATCAAATCCTTATTCCACGCCAAGCCAATCGTTTGCGTAAAAACATGGCCTAGGGTCTATCGTAACAAGGTGAAAACATATTACACTGTGGGCAGTCGCCCAAGAGGGTGTGTTTTTATTGAACAATGTCTAATAGACAATTCAGGTTAGCTGAGTCAGGAGAAGCGGATGTTAAAGCGTGAAATGAACATTGCCGATTACGATGCCGAGCTGTGGCAGGCAATGGAGCAGGAAGTCGTGCGTCAGGAAGAGCATATTGAGCTTATCGCATCAGAAAACTACACCAGCCCGCGTGTCATGCAGGCTCAGGGCTCTCAGCTGACCAACAAGTATGCTGAAGGCTATCCAGGTAAGCGTTACTACGGCGGCTGCGAATATGTCGACGTAGTTGAACAGCTGGCAATCGATCGCGCTAAAGAGCTGTTTGGTGCTGATTACGCGAACGTGCAGCCGCACTCAGGTTCTCAGGCTAACTTTGCTGTTTACACCGCGTTGTTGCAGCCAGGCGATACCGTTTTAGGCATGAACTTGGCACATGGTGGCCATTTAACCCACGGTTCTCCAGTTAACTTCTCTGGCAAACTGTATAACATCGTTCCTTATGGTATCGATGAAAGTGGTCATATTGACTATGACGATCTGGCTACTCAGGCTGAAAAACATCAGCCGAAAATGATTATCGGTGGCTTCTCTGCCTATTCTGGCGTGGTTGACTGGGCTAAAATGCGTGAAATTGCTGACCGTATCGGCGCCTATTTGTTTGTCGATATGGCTCACGTTGCTGGTCTGGTCGCAGCCGGTGTTTATCCAAACCCAGTTCCACATGCTCACGTTGTGACCACCACCACACACAAAACGCTGGCTGGCCCTCGCGGTGGCTTGATTTTGGCGAAAGGCGGCAGCGAAGAGATGTATAAAAAGCTGAACTCCGCGGTGTTCCCTGGTGCGCAAGGCGGCCCTCTGATGCATGTCATCGCGGGTAAAGCGGTGGCGCTGAAAGAAGCGATGGAACCTGAGTTCAAGGCATATCAACAGCTGGTTGCGAAAAACGCCAAAGCGATGGTTGAAGTCTTCCTGAAGCGTGGATACAAAGTGGTTTCTGGCGGTACTGAAAACCACCTGTTCCTGTTGGATCTGGTTGATAAAAACATCACTGGTAAAGATGCCGACGCCGCGCTGGGTCGTGCAAATATCACCGTGAACAAAAACAGCGTTCCTAACGATCCTAAGAGCCCGTTTGTCACTTCAGGTGTGCGTGTTGGTACCCCTGCAATTACTCGTCGTGGCTTTAAAGAAGCTGAAGCGCGTGAACTGGCTGGCTGGATGTGTGATGTGTTGGATAACATCAACGATGAAGCTACTATTGAACGCACCAAACAGAAAGTTTTGGATATCTGCGCCCGGTTACCGGTTTACGCATAATCTCTGATTTCTGATGTGCCAAGCCCGCGTAATTGCGGGCTTTTTCGTATCTGTGAAACCTCTATCTTTCGGCGAGCACGCCTTCCTGTATTAGCCATGCGCCAAAACTAACCGCGATGAGGCAAAGCTCTTCGGGAGGAAAATGAATTTGGTAATTTTGTTCGATACGTTGAACGGCTTTCTGAGTCATTGACATCAGTCCGGGATAGCGGGTTTCGATCTCTTCCAGCAGAGGGTTACCTATTTTTATCCCAAATAAGCAGCGCTCAATTGCTGGCCCCATATGGGCAAAAAGTTGAGTGCAAAGCTGTTCACGATGGTTAAAGGTTATTTGGGTCAGTTTTTCAATTTGCTGAATGGCTAATTCGGTTTCATCCATGAGATGTCGATCTTCTGAGTGCATCTCAGGTAAATAGCGATAGGTTTTAATGAGCGTTAAGAACAGCGTGGTAAATTCAGACTCAAGCTCATGTATCCCCATAGGCAACGAACCGTGGGTGGCTTGGCAGAGACGTTCAGCAATACGGTATTCTTCTTTCTCGTGCAGCCAATATTTTAAATGTTGCGGGAATGACGGCAGAGAGAGCGTTTGTCTTTGATACCGGCAGTAGCGTAAAAAATACTGAATTAGCTCTCGGGGTTGCTCGCCAAACGTTCGATGTAGTGTCGACTCGGCTTGCTCAAGAATATCGTCGATCTGCTGGAGAAAGTGTGCAGACGGCGGGGCTGGAGATTTTTCATTGATGCGTGGAATGAATATGGTTTCGATGCTATTTGGGAGCAGACGTTGAGCTCGCCTCAGCCAATGCAGCATACATAGCCGCTGATCATAGGCAGAGCCCTGTAGTCGATACCCCTGTTTCGGATGGTATACCACGCGTAATGCATGGAAACGCATGATCTCCTGACCGATGCTATGGATATCCTGTTCGGCTTGTTCAGGCAAAACCCGATTGATCCGACCAATAGTAGTCAGATGCAGTGGGGTAGTCGGTGTAAAAAGCAATAGCACAAGATTGCAGTGCCTTTGCTGTGCTGAGAGCTCAGGCACCAGAGGTGTGTCTAAACTCATATTCATTTCTCTTTGGCTGAGGTCAGTGAATGAACATGTTTCGTTGGCTAAGAATAGCAAAGTTGTGCAAAGCCGCAGGGTTGATATGCCATGTTTTTGTATTTTTGTGATACAGAAATAAATGAATGTAATATTTTGCCGCGCTTTGTCGCTGTGGCTAGTGATTAAACAGGGAGTTTATGTTGCATTTTGACATCAAAAATCAGCGTATTTATCGTTGGATTAGCATTTTATTCATCACCTTTGGCCTGTTTGGGACGCAGTCTGCTATGGCTCATCCACACAGTTTCATTGAGATGAAAAATTCTTTGGTTATTACGGATAATCAATTAACCGGCATGAAAATGACGTGGACCATGGATCCTTTAACGTCCGCGGATTTGCTTTATGATGCGGGAAATGCGGCGAACGGATCGGAGATTTGGAAGCAGCTTGCGGCAGAAGTCATGGCAAACGTTATTGGCCAGCACTATTTTACCGAGCTATACCATGAGGGCAAAAAGGTAAAATTCCTCAATCGTCCGAGTGAGTACCACCTTAGCCGTGAGGGTAATCATGCCATTTTGTCATTCGAGATGCTGCTGGCAAAACCCCAGCCGCTCAATGCTGAGTTTACGCTCATGACATATGATCCCACGTACTATGTAGATATGACCTATGCCGATGATAAATCAGTGACTTTGCCAATAGATGTGCAGGCACGCTGTACTCTCAATGTGATAACACCAAAGCCAGATACGTCGCTAAAAGCCTATGCGCTGAACTTAGATAAGGCCGATGCGCCGGATGAAGATATGGAGCTCGGCAAGCAATTCGCCCAGCGAGTGGAGATAAAATGTCATTGATATTCTCCTCTACCAAAAAATCCTCTACGTGTGGGCGTTATATCCCTATTGCCATGATGACTGCGTTAGCGATGAGCGCGCTGGTATATGCATTTGTACACTGGAATGACTGGTTACTGGTGAGTATTGAATGGCAGAAATCGCTCCATCAGTCGATGTCATATTTATTACAGCGAGTGGCAGATAATGCGCGGCAGGCAGGTTTAACGCTGGTAGCATTGAGTTTTGCTTACGGTGTTCTGCATGCGCTTGGGCCGGGACACGGTAAAGTTGTCATTACGACCTATTTGGCAACGCATCCCTCACGTTTACGTAGCAGTGTACGTTTAACGCTGGCGGCTTCATTACTACAAGGCTTGGTGGCTATTGCGCTGGTTTCTGGCGTGTTAGGTGTGCTGCAGCTTTCAACCCGTGACTTACATCTGAGCAGTTTTTGGTTAGAGAAAGCCAGTTATGCTTTGGTGATATTTCTGGGTACGGTGCTTTGCTGGCGAGCGTTAAATAAGATCAGGATGATTAGGCGCAGCTCGGTAAAATCTGGTCTACAGATTTCTGTGATAAAGCCGTTAGAGCACCATCACCAGCATAGCGCCAACTGTGGCTGTGGCCATAAGCATGTGGCAAATGACCGTGAAATTGCGACGGCAACCACGTGGCGAACTCAGTTGGCAGTGGTTGCTGCGATGGGAATGCGACCTTGTTCTGGGGCTATTTTAGTGCTGCTGTTTTCCAAGGTCATTGGCGTTTATCTGTGGGGCGTGTTAGCTGCCATGGCAATGGCTGCAGGTACGGCGTTGACGATTAGCGGAATTGCATTTTTAGTGCACATCGCTCGGAAAATAGTGGAGCGCTGGGCAATACAACGTGGCCGAAGTTTTAGTCCTTATTGGCGTTTAGCGCTGATGCTATCCGGAGGCGTGCTGCTTATTTTGATTGGCCTATTGATGTATCAAAGTGCGGCGCTAACGGGGATGGGAAGCGGCAGAGTGTTTGGACGATAACGGCCAGCCGCTAAAACGAAAAAGCCGCTCGAAAGAGCGGCTTTTTTACTGAACAAGCGGAAGAATTAACGCTTCAGCGCTTCGCTCAGTTCATCACGTACGTTAGCCAGAATAGCTTTAACAACGCGTGGGTTACCCGCAATGATATTGCCAGAGCTCAGGTAGTTATGACCACCCACAAAGTCAGTCACCAGACCGCCAGCTTCACGAACCAGCAGTTCACCACCGGCGAAATCCCATGGTTTCAGACCAATTTCAAAGAAACCGTCAACGCGGCCAGCGGCAACATAGGCCAGATCCAGCGCAGCGGAACCGGTGCGACGGAAGTCAGCACACTGAGTGAACAACTTGCCCAAAATGGCGATATAAGCAGGAGCGTGTTGTTTAACTTTGAATGGGAAGCCGGTCGCCAGAATAGTACCGTCTAAATCTTTAGCCGCTGCACCACGCAGACGATAGCCATTCAACTGAGCGCCCTGACCGCGGGTTGCAGTGAACAGTTCGTTACGCATTGGATCATAAACAACAGCGACTTCAGTACGGCCTTTGATGCGTACTGCGATAGAGACTGCGAAATGTGGAAGACGTTTGATGAAGTTTGCAGTGCCATCCAGTGGATCAACTACCCATTGAATGTCGTGATCTTCACCGACCAACTCACCGCGTTCTTCGCTGATAATCGTGTGCTTAGGGTAAGACTTACGGATAGTCTCAATGATCAGGTGTTCAGCGTCACGGTCAACGTTGGTCACAAAATCGTTGCTGCCTTTCTGTGTAGTTTCAACAGCGTCAGGAGTTTCGTAATTTTTGGCAATCAGGTTACCAGCCTTACGCGCAGCGCGTATGGCGATATTCAGCATCGGATGCATGGGTATCTTCCACGGGATGTTAAAGAACAGGAAACGGCGCGCATTATAGCAGGCTGTGAATTAAACAGCCACGTCTGATTTCAATTCACTCCTGTTTATATCTGGCCAATAGATCGCGATGAAAAGGTGGGCATGATGAAAACTCAATCAGAAACGGATTAAATCAATAGAAACGATCAATAGAAGCTTTATGTTAAGATATCCCGATTATCCAAACCAACTCAGAGTTAGCATGCTGGACAACATTCGTATTGTGCTGGTGGAGACTTCCCATACCGGAAACATGGGTTCGACTGCACGAGCTATGAAAACTATGGGGTTAACTAACCTCTATCTCGTCAATCCACTCGTGAAACCGGATTCTCAGGCCATTGCCTTGTCGGCTGGTGCGAGCGACGTCATCGGTAACGCGACTATCGTTGATACCTTTGATGAGGCTATCGCAGGTTGCAGCCTCGTCGTTGGCACTAGCGCACGTTCTCGTTCGTTGCCTTGGCCCATGTTAGAACCACGCGAATGCGGTCAGCGTAGCGCGATGGAATCTGAACATGCACCGGTAGCGATTGTCTTTGGCCGTGAGCGCGTTGGTCTGACAAATGAAGAATTGCAAAAGTGTCACTACCACGTGGCGATCCCGGCTAATCCAGAATACAGCTCGTTGAATTTGGCGATGGCGGTACAGATCATTTCTTATGAAATTCGTGTTGCTCATCTCGATCGTATTGCCGCGCACGAGCCGGTGCCGGAAGAAGAGCCGTATCCATTGGTGGACGATCTTGAACGTTTCTACGCTCATCTGGAAGAAACTCTGCACGCGACAGGATTTATCCGTCCGACTCATCCGGGCAATATCATGAGCCGCTTGCGCCGATTGTTTACTCGTGCTCGCCCAGAGGCGCAAGAATTGAACATTTTGCGCGGTATTTTGGCGTCAATTGAGAAGCAAGAGCACGGAAAGCACTAAATCGAGACTGCTTTCGTCGGAATATCATAGTAAAATACACAGGTATTCCGATGAGTAAGATGCTGATAGTAAACAGGGAATGTTGTTGTACTGGTAACGTTGTTTTAACAGGATGTAATAGTTGAGTGAATTACTAGGTTAAATAGTTGACTGTTTTACTCAGGAATGAGAAAATTAACGCGTTCGATAAGTAAGCGTGTTTCATCTTTTTTCTTAAAGGTTACTATTTGCCATGAGACTGACATCCAAAGGCCGTTACGCTGTTACAGCTATGCTTGATGTGGCATTGCACTCCCAGGAAGGGCCAGTTCCGCTGGCAGATATTTCCGAACGTCAGGGCATCTCGCTCTCTTATTTGGAACAATTATTTTCGCGTCTGCGCAAGAATGGATTAGTTTCCAGCGTGCGTGGACCGGGCGGTGGTTATTTGCTGGGTAAAGACGCAGCTGAAATCGCCGTAGGTACCGTGATCACTGCCGTTGATGAATCTGTTGATGCAACGCGTTGTCAGGGTAAAGAAGGTTGTCAGGGTGGGACCCGTTGTCTGACGCATACGCTGTGGCGTGACTTGAGTGAGCGTATCAGCGGTTTTCTGAATAACATCACTCTGGCTGAACTGGTGAATAACCAAGAAGTGCTAGATGTTGCCGATCGCCAGAATTCCGATACGCGTCGTGGTGCCAATACTAACGGTCGTCAGGACACGATTAACGTGAATCTGCGCGCATAAGCAGCTGCGACGACGAGTCATAACACTTTCTTTAAATGCATTATTTGGAAGTGATGTACGGAGCAAGAGAATGAAATTACCGATTTATCTAGACTATTCAGCAACTACGCCAGCCGATCCGCGCGTAGCTGAAAAGATGATGCAGTTTTTAACCTTGGACGGTACTTTCGGTAACCCGGCTTCACGTTCCCACCGTTTTGGGTGGCAGGCGGAAGAAGCGGTAGATATCGCACGTAACAACATTGCTGAACTGGTCGGTGCCGATCCGCGTGAGATCGTCTTTACCTCCGGAGCAACCGAATCTGACAACCTGGCGATTAAAGGTGCTGCTAATTTCTATCAGAAGAAAGGCAAACACATCATCACCAGTAAAACCGAACATAAAGCTGTGCTGGACACTTGCCGTCAGTTAGAACGTGAAGGCTTTGAAGTGACCTATCTAGCACCGCAGCGTAACGGTATTATCGATCTCAAAGAGCTAGAAGCAGCCATGCGTGAAGATACCATTGTGGTTTCTATCATGCATGTAAACAACGAGATTGGCGTGATTCAGGACATCGAAGCTATCGGTGAACTGTGCCGCAGCCGTGGCATCATCTTCCACGTTGATGCGACGCAAAGCGTAGGCAAACTGCCTATCGATTTGAGCAAATTGAAAGTCGATTTGATGTCTTTCTCTGGCCACAAAATTTATGGCCCGAAAGGTATTGGTGCACTGTACGTCCGTCGTAAACCACGCGTTCGTATTGAAGCACAGATGCACGGCGGTGGTCATGAGCGCGGTATGCGTTCAGGTACCTTGCCTGTTCATCAGATCGTCGGTATGGGCGAAGCTTACCGTATCGCTAAAGAAGAAATGGCTACCGAAGTTCCACGTCTGCGCGCGCTGCGCGATCGTCTGTGGGATGGATTAAAAGATCTTGAAGAAGTGTACCTAAATGGTTCTTTAGAGCACGGTGCACCGAATATCCTGAACGTAAGCTTTAATTACGTCGAAGGCGAATCCTTAATTATGGCATTGAAAGATCTTGCCGTATCCTCTGGTTCAGCCTGTACTTCTGCCAGTTTGGAGCCGTCATACGTGCTGCGTGCTTTGGGAATGAACGATGAGTTAGCTCATAGCTCTATTCGTTTCTCATTGGGTCGCTTTACCACGGAAGAAGAGATCGACTACGCCATCGCTCTGGTTCGCAAGTCTATTGGCCGTCTGCGCGACCTGTCTCCACTGTGGGATATGTTCAAGCAGGGTGTAGACATCAGCACCATTGAGTGGGCTGCTCATTAATCTCAGGATTCAAATTTAAGGAGTAACGTTATGGCTTACAGCGACAAAGTTATTGATCATTATGAAAATCCGCGCAACGTTGGTTCTTTCGATAACGAAGATCCAACCATTGGCAGCGGCATGGTCGGCGCACCTGCGTGTGGCGACGTGATGAAGTTGCAGATTAAAGTCAACAATGAGGGTATCATTGAAGATGCTCGCTTTAAGACTTATGGCTGTGGTTCAGCAATCGCTTCAAGTTCACTGGTTACCGAATGGGTAAAAGGCAAGTCTCTCGATCAGGCTCAGGCTATCAAAAATACGGATATTGCCGAAGAGCTGGCTCTGCCACCAGTGAAAATTCACTGTTCGATTTTGGCTGAAGACGCCATTAAAGCGGCTATTGCAGATTATAAAACGAAGCATTCCGCTAAGTAATTTGTAGACGTTTTTCAGTGAGTTTCAGGGCTGGCGATTTAAGACTGAATCGCCAGTAGCCGTTATCAGAGAAACGCTTAACAAGAATTGAGGTTGTTGTATGTCTATTAGCATGAGCGACGCTGCCGCACAGCGCGTACAGACATTTTTGGCTAACCGCGGTAAAGGGTATGGCTTACGTCTGGGAGTGAGAACTTCTGGCTGTTCGGGAATGGCGTATGTACTGGAATTTGTTGATGCACCCAACGAAGATGATGTGGTGTTTGAAGACAAAGGCGTAAGAGTGATCGTTGATGGTAAAAGCTTGGCGTATCTTGATGGTACGGAGCTGGACTTCGTGAAAGAAGGCCTGAACGAGGGCTTTAAGTTCAACAACCCAAATATGACCAGCGAGTGCGGCTGCGGCGAAAGCTTTAACGTCTGATTGGCCGGACTGCTGTCTGCTGACGTATCGCAACGTTTTGTATACCCGTCATACTTCAAGCTGCATGTGCGTCGCCTGCGACTCGAATTATTTAGGGTATATGAGGTATTTTGGACACCTCATCCACAGACCAACATCAGAGCACGGCATGGATTACTTCACATTATTCGGGCTGCCGGTTCGCTACCCAGTGGACGGCAGCCTTCTTGCTTCACGCTATCAGGAATTGCAGCGTCAATTCCATCCCGATCGCTACGCGTCCAAACCTGAACGCGAGCGTATGCAGGCTATTCAACAAGCTGCAACCATCAATGATGCCTATCAAACTCTAAAACATCCCCTTAAACGCGCAGAGTATATGCTCTCTTTGCAGGGATTTGATTTGAGTAATGAGCAGCACACAATGCGTGATACATCGTTCCTTATGGAACAGTTAGAATTGCGTGAAGAGCTAGATGGTATTGCGCATAAGGCCGACCCTGAAGAAGCGTTAATAGCCTTTTCAGCGCGGATCGCTAAAATGACCAAAACGCGCAGTGCACAGATGCTTACCGAGCTGGATCAACAGCAGTGGGAATCAGCGGCGGACACTGTACGTAAGCTACGTTTTCTCGACAAGCTACAGCAGCAAGTGGAACAACTCGAAGAAAAACTGCTGGGCCTATAACCGATTTTTGATTGTGTTGATTCAATGGATGTTTGCTAACAGACGTTGTTCTGACAAATCTTGTTTAACGGAAGCTCAAGATGGCTTTATTGCAAATTAGTGAGCCGGGGCTGAGTGTTGCTCCGCATCAACGCCGTTTAGCGGCGGGTATCGATTTAGGTACGACCAATTCATTGGTGGCGACCGTGCGCAGCGGCCAAGCAGAAACTCTGGCCGATGCGCAGGGCCGTCATTTGCTGCCTTCTGTCGTCCATTATCTTAAAGACGAAATTAACGTTGGCTATGACGCCCGCCAACAGGCGGCTCAAGATCCGGTTAATACCATTAGTTCTGCCAAGCGCCTGATGGGACGCTCTTTAGCCGATGTCCAAGCACGCTATCCGCATATGCCTTACCAGTTCGAGGCCAGCGAAAATGGCTTACCGATGATGATAACGGCGGGCGGATCGGTGAACCCCATTCAAGTGTCAGCTGAAATTTTAAAAGCGCTGGCAGAGCGTGCAAAAGAGACACTGGAAGGTGAGCTGGATGGTGTGGTAATCACCGTTCCTGCTTATTTTGATGATGCTCAGCGCCAAGGGACGAAAGACGCAGCGCGTCTGGCTGGCTTGCATGTATTGCGTTTGCTGAATGAGCCTACCGCGGCGGCGATTGCCTATGGTTTAGATTCAGGCCAAGAAGGTGTAATTGCGGTATACGATCTGGGCGGTGGCACTTTCGATATTTCTATTCTGCGCTTAAGCCGTGGTGTCTTCGAAGTTTTAGCGACCGGCGGCGATTCGGCTCTGGGCGGTGATGATTTCGACCATCTGCTGGCCGATTTTTTACGTGAGCAATCTGGTTATGCCGATCGCAGCGATGCGCGTATTCAGCGCCAGTTCCTTGATGTGGCTGTTGAAGCCAAGATCGCGCTCAGCAATGCTGAAAAAGTAGACGTTGAGGTAGCGGGCTGGAAAGGCTGCGTGACTCGCGCGCAGTTTGACGAACTGATTGGATCTTTGGTTAAGCGGACTTTGCTTTCCTGTCGCCGTGCGTTGAAAGATGCTGGCGTCACCGCCGATGAAGTCATTGAAGTGGTGATGGTTGGGGGGTCTACTCGTGTTCCTTTAGTTCGTGAACTGGTGGGCGATTTCTTTGGCCGTACGCCGCTGACCTCTATCGACCCCGATCGCGTCGTGGCCATTGGTGCCGCTATTCAGGCAGATATTCTGGTGGGTAACAAACCTGATTCGGAAATGCTGCTGTTGGACGTTATCCCACTGTCTCTGGGCTTAGAAACCATGGGCGGATTGGTTGAGAAAGTGATCCCGCGCAATACCACGATTCCGGTAGCGCGCGCGCAGGAGTTCACGACGTTCAAAGATGGTCAAAACGCCATGATGATCCATGTTGTGCAGGGTGAGAGAGAGCTGGTCCAAGATAACCGCTCTCTTGCACGTTTCACTTTGCGAGGGATCCCTGCCATGCCTGCTGGCGGTGCGCATATTCGCGTAACTTTCCAAGTTGATGCTGATGGTCTACTGAGCGTCACCGCGATGGAAAAATCCACCGGTGTGCAATCTTCGATTCAGGTAAAACCATCATATGGCCTGAGCGATGATGAAATCATCACCATGATTAAAGACTCCATGGCAAATGCCACGGGGGATATCAGTGCGCGTATGCTGGCGGAACAAAAAGTAGAAGCGGCTCGTGTGTTGGAAAGCCTGAACGGTGCGCTGGCGGAAGATTCTGCACTGCTCAGCGAGTCAGAGCTGGGTAACATCAAGCAGGCCGTTACTGCCCTAGAGCAGGCCGCTGCGGGTGATGTTGCTGGAGATATTGAAGCTGCGATTAAAGTGCTTGATGCACAAACGCAAGAATTTGCTGCGCGTCGGATGGATGCATCTGTTCGCCGAGCGCTGGCTGGTCATTCTGTGGATGAGGTTTAAAAATGCCAAAAATCGTATTTCTTCCTAATCAGGAGCACTGCCCAGATGGCGCAGTTCTTGAAGCTCAGGAAGGCGAAACGATTCTCGACGTTGCTCTGCGTAACGGAATCGAAATTGAACATGCTTGCGAGAAATCATGCGCTTGCACAACCTGCCACTGTATCGTCCGCGAAGGTTTTGACTCGCTGGAAGAAAGCAGCGAGCTGGAAGATGACATGCTAGATAAAGCATGGGGCCTAGAACCGGAAAGTCGCCTGAGCTGTCAGGCAAAAGTAGCGGATCAGGATTTGGTTGTCGAGATCCCTCGTTACACCGTTAACCACGCGCGTGAGCATTAAAATAAGCGATGTGTTTGCCACTTTTAACGTGGGCAGGGCAGTACTCATAACGCTTATTAGGGAGAAGATATGGGACTTAAGTGGCAAGACAGCCGTGAGATTGGCGAAGCGCTGTATGACGCGTTTCCAGATGTTGATCCTAAAACGGTTCGTTTCACCGATATGCACCAGTGGATTTGCGATCTAGAAGATTTCGATGATGATCCTACAAAATCAAACGAAAAAATTCTGGAAGCGATCTTGCTAGTCTGGTTAGATGAAGCAGAGTAAACAGCATAGGGCTACCTGAGAAGGTGGCCTTTTTACTAAATGTACCCGTAGTAAATGTACCCGTCATAATTCAAGCCGCATCAGGGGGAGTGATGTTCGTTGAGTACGCATCATTGGAATGCGCTCGCTGGCTGCCTCAATGCAACTCGAATTATTTTTGGTATAAGTACTGAGCAATAATAATCGCTGAACAATTTCACTGAAAAACGAACGATTAATAACTATACCCCGCATCATACAAGTTACGGTCAACGCATCTGTATTTGACGTAAGACGGGGATATCAGGAGAAGACTTATGTCGAACGAATTTATGCCGATTAGTTTGTCCCATCAGCCAGCGGATGCACGCTGGGGGGAAAAAGCACTGTTGAGCTCTAATGCCGAAGGTATGGTGATCCATCTGAACGGTAGCGGCGAACTTGTCGCCGTCCAGCGTGCGGCACGTAAGCTGGATGGCCAAGGGATCAAACAGGTACATCTGAGCGGTGAAGGCTGGGATCTGGAAAAATGCTGGGCATTCTGGCAAGGCTACCGTGGTCCAAAAGGATCGCGTCAGGTGCAGTGGCCAGAACTGAGCGAATCCGATCGTGCTGAATTGGATCGCCGCCTGAAGATCGTTGACTGGGTACGAGACACGATCAATGCGCCAGCGGAAGACGTTGGCCCTTCGCAACTGGCACAGCGCGCAGTCGATCTAATGTGCAGCGTAGCGTGCGATAACGTGAGCTATCGCATTACCAAAGGTGAAGATCTACGTGAACAGGGTTACATGGGGCTGCATACCGTCGGTCGCGGCTCTGAACGTTCACCAGTGTTGCTTGCATTGGACTACAACCCAACCGGCAATCCTGATGCACCGGTTCTGGCTTGCTTGGTAGGCAAAGGGATTACCTTTGACTCAGGTGGCTACAGCATGAAGCAAAGTGCATTCATGGACTCTATGAAGTCGGATATGGGCGGCGCGGCTACGGTTACCGGCGCACTGGCGTTGGCGGTTTCACGCGGTTTAAACCAGCGTGTAAAACTGTTTCTTTGCTGTGCCGATAACTTGGTCAGCGGCAACGCCTTTAAACTGGGCGATATTATCACTTACCGTAACGGTAAAACCGTTGAAATTATGAATACCGATGCGGAAGGACGTTTGGTCTTGGCCGACGGTTTAATTGATGCATCAGAACAGAATGCTGAGATGATCATCGATTGTGCCACGCTGACCGGCGCGGCTAAAACCGCCTTGGGTAATGACTACCATGCATTGTTCAGCTTTGATGACGCACTGGCTGCTGATTTACTGCAAAGCGCAGAGCAGGAAAACGAAGCCTTCTGGCGTTTGCCGCTGGCTGAGTTCCACCGTAGCCAACTACCCTCTAATTTCGCAGAGCTGAATAACGTTGCTGGTGCTGCATATGGCGCTGGAGCAAGTACCGCAGCGGCCTTCTTGTCTTATTTCGTTAAAGAGTATCGCCAAGGGTGGTTACATATTGACTGTTCCGCTACCTATCGCAAGAGCGCGGTCGATCAGTGGGCGGCGGGTGCAACGGGTCTAGGCGTACGAGCGCTGGCGAATCTGTTGTTGGAAAAAGCAAAGGCTTAATGACGAGCTTTAGACCTCATTCTACGCCTCCTCCGAAAAAGAGGAGGCTGGAAGGTGGCTGATATACCGATCATTTTTGGAGTACCCGATGAGTTCTCATCATCACGATCATCACCATGACACGCCAGAAGAACAGCTAGAAAAAAGCCTTGAGAAGGCGGTGAAAGATCCTGCTTATCGCACGTTGTTTTACCGCACGTTGCTAGATTCCACGGTTTATATTCTGGCTGAAAGCGGTGTACAGGATAAAGGTGAGTTAATCATAGCGCCTAATACTGAGCTGAATGTTCAGCATTGGGAGATGCAGGATGGTCTATCAACGATTCCCTTTTTCTCCTCGCTGAAAATGCTACAGCAGGCGGTTGAGGATGAAGAACAGCCGTTTATGGCACTGCCGGTGCGCGATTTATTTGCGATGACAAAAGGCGCGCAGCTGTTTCTGAATCCAAAATGTGAATATGGCAAAGCCTTTTATCCGCAGGAAGTGGGAATGCTCCTTCAGACAGGGGGCATGGCGCAGCCGATGGAGCAGGTGATTGACGGTGGAAGCAAAATCTTACTTGGTCAGCCGGAAGAGTACCCGTCTGCAATGGTTGATGCGCTAACGACGTTATTTACCCAGCGTAAAATTGTACGTAATGCTTATTTGGCCCTATTTCAGGATCAAACCGCGGATGAAAAGCCAAATCTTTTGATTGGATTAGAAATTGACGGCTCCGATGCTGAAATCGAACTGTTAATTCAGGAAACGGGAAGCTTAGCGAGCGAAACGGCACCAGAGGAGGAGCCCGTTGATCTCTGCCTGGTGACGGATGAGAAAGGCGATGCGGTAAGTCACTATCTCAAAACACATACTCAGCCGTTTTATCAGCGCCGCTGGGGCAGTTGGCTTAGAAATAGCATTCCAGCCAGTGGAACTGCGTAATAATACAATTTGAGAGAGAGCCGCAAGGCTCTCTATTTTCATTTTAGGCCTAGTATATTCTGAATTAAATTTTCGGCATTTCACTTTCATTATTTGTCGCAGATAATAGAGTCATTCGGACTAATAATGGAAAATGTCATGCGCGAAGGATCATCCCTGCCAGATAAACACTGTACCGCACGTATTTTGCGTCGTAGTGCACTCGTGGCCGCACTTATCACCGTGCTTTCTGCATGTGACAACAGCGATGTGAAAACCACGGTACCATCGGATTCGGCAACAGCGACGACTACGCAAAAGAAAGTATTAAGCGATGCCGATTTAGCGCAGTTGGCAAAACAGTCAAAGGGCAAGGCTCTCGCTTTACTTGATGCCTCTGAACTTCAATTGGATGGCGCTGCGGCGCTGGTTCTGACATTTTCCGTTCCCCTAGATCCCAAACAAAAATTTGCCGATCGTGTTCATTTGGTCGACACCGAGAATGGCAAAATTGATGGTGCGTGGGAGCTGGCAGATAATTTACGTGAACTGCGTTTGCGTCATTTAGAGCCAAAGCGCAAATTATTATTAACAGTTGATCCTGAATTGACCGCTCTCAATGGCGCGACTTTGGGTAAAGAAGCCCAACAGAAAATAGCCACCAAGGATATTCAACCAAGCGTTGGGTTTGCTAGCCGCGGTTCGCTATTGCCAGGTAAAGTCGCAGCGGGTTTACCGGTCATGGCGCTTAACGTGAACAGTGTTGATGTGAATTTCTATCGCATCAAATCGACGTCGCTACCTGCGTTTCTATCAGAATGGGGATATGGTCAGTCTGTTGAATCTTGGCGTGCCGACGAATTGCTAAAAATGGCCGATCTTGTTTATACCGGACGTTTTGATCTTAACCCTCAGCGTAACACGCGAGAAAAACTTCAACTGCCACTTGCAGATATTAAGCCATTACAAGACAGCGGTGTTTACCTTGCGGTTATGCAGCAGGCAGGTCGCTACACCTATAGCAATCCAGCCACGTTACTCACGCTGAGCGATATTGGTGTTTCGTTACATAGCTACCATGAACGCATGGATGTATTTACTCAAGCACTCGCCGGTGGTGGAGCGATTAAAGACGTCGCTTTGCAGGTGCTAGATGAGAAAGGGCGCGTGCTGGCTGAAGGTAAAACGGATGCGCAGGGTCATGCACAACTGGGTAAATCACCGAAAGCCAAATTACTGTTGGCGACCCAAAACGGGCAGACCAGCATTATCGATTTAACACAACCTGCGTTAGATCTTAGCGAGTTTGATATTGACGGTCCAAAGGGGTTCACCAAGCAGATATTTGCCTTTGGCCCCCGCGATCTCTATCGACCAGGCGAAACGGTCATCGTTAACGCGTTGCTGCGCGATGCTGATGGACAGCCACTGCCGGAACAGCCGATTAAAGTGGATGTTTTACGTCCAGATGACAGCGTGGCATCCAGCTTTGTCTGGAAGCCAGAAAATGGGCTGTATCAGTATCGTTATGTCTTGCCGGAGGGTGCGGCAACCGGCAAATGGTCGCTGCGCTTTAACCTTGGTGATAACCAACCGCGTTATTACGCCATCAATGTTGAAGACTTCATGCCAGAGCGTATGGCATTAGACGTCAAACCGCAAAGTGTGGCTCCGCTTGAGATGAACCAGAGCGTAACGTTTGATGTCTCTGGTCGCTATTTATATGGTGCTCCGGCGGACTCCAATCGCTTACAAGGCCAGCTTTATTTGCGTCCACTCACTGAAGCCGTTGCCGATTTACCGGGCTATCGTTTTGGTTTAGAGCCAGAGGAAAGCCTCAGACGCACTTTGGATGAAGTCGATACCACGCTGGATGCACAAGGTAAAGCGAGTATCAAAACAGAAAGCCAGTGGGGTGATGTTAAATCGCCGGTGCGTCTTATTTTTCAAGCAAGTTTATTAGAGTCAGGTGGACGTCCTGTCACTCGTCGCAGTGAACAGAATGTGTGGCCGGCTAAAACGTTGTCAGCAATTCGTCCTTTGTTTGGCAAGCAAGAAATCTACGATTATCAAACCAATAGCTATCGCAGCCAGCCAATGGTAGATGAAAATAGCGAAGCCTCGTTTGATGTCATCTATACCGATCCTCAAGGGAAGCGCTTGGCGAAGCAGGGATTAAAAGCCACGCTCATTCAGGAACGTAGGGATTACTACTGGCAGTGGTCGGAGTCATCTGGCTGGCAGTCGCAGTACGATCAAAAAGATCTCGCAGTGGGAGAGCAAACGCTGAATATCGCTGCTGAAGGCAGTGCAAAAGTGAGCTTCCCCGTAGAGTGGGGCTCTTATCGTATTGAGGTCAAAGATCCCGATAATGGTTTAATAAACAGCGTGCGTTTCTGGGCTGGATACCGTTGGCAAGATAATACCGATGGTACGGGAGCAGTGCGTCCCGATCAGGTTAAGCTCAAACTGGATAAACCAAACTACCAACCGGGTGAAAAAGCTAAGGTCACGATTACTGCGCCAACCGCAGGTAAAGGCTATCTGATGATGGAGTCCAGTGAAGGGCCTCTGTGGTGGCAGGAAATTGACGTGCCGGAAAAAGGCATCACGGTCGACGTCCCCTTAAATCAGGCTTGGCGCCGTCACGATTTATATCTTAGTGCGCTGGTGGTTCGCCCTGGAGAGAAAGATCGACAAGTGACGCCGAAGCGCGCAGTAGGCTTATTGCATGTACCGCTGAATGAAGAGGCGCGTAGATTAGATGTGACGTTGACCGCTCAAGATAAAATTCGGCCTAATCAAACCGTACCCGTTCAGGTAAACGTTGCCAGCGTCAAAGGAGAGAAACAGAAAGATGTCATGGTGTTGCTCTCTGCGGTAGACGTTGGGATTCTTAATGTCACGGATTTTCAAACGCCTGACCCTTATGACGCCTTCTTAGGCCGTAAACGCTATGGTGCAGATCAATATGATATTTATGGTCAGTTGATTGAAGGATCGGGTCGTTTAGGTACGCTGCGTTTTGGTGGTGATGGCGATATGTCCCGCGGTGGTAAAAAACCGCCAACGGATGTCAATATTGTTGCTCAGCAGATGCAAAGAGTGGCCTTAGATGAAAATGGCAACGGCGTCATTCAACTGCCGGTGCCTGATTTTAACGGTGAATTGCGCTTGATGGCGCAGGCGTGGAATGGCCAGAATTTTGGTAGTGCAGAACGCAAGATGACGGTAGCCGCGCCGGTGATCGCGGAGTTGCAAACCCCACGTTTCTTAGCGGGCGGTGATAGCAGCCAACTCGCGCTTGATGTGACGAATTTATCAGGACATCCGCAGACCTTAGGGGTTGCGTTGACCACCAGTGGCCTAATTAGCCTCAGCGGTGAAAATAGTCAGCCGCTCGTTTTGGAAAATGGCGAACGCAAAACTCTAACCATCCCAGTGACTGCGCAAAATGGTTTTGGTGAAGGTAGCGTTGCGGTGCGAATTGTTGGGATGCAACTGCCTGGCGAACAAATCAGTGACTATCAGCACAGCTGGAAAATAGGTGTCCGCCCAGCGTATCCCGCTGAAACACGCCATTTGGCGAGCGTGATTCAGCCGGGAGAAAGCTGGAGTGTGGATGCAGCACAGCTTTCTGGGCTAGATGCTCCTGAAGCGAAGTTATTACTGACAAGCCGTCCGCCACTGAATATAGCCCGCTATATTCGTGAGCTGTACGCCTATCCGTATGGTTGTGCGGAGCAAACAACCAGTGGGCTCTATCCATCGTTATATACCAACCAGCAGCAGTTGGCGCAGTTAGGCATTAAAACTTCAAGCGATGAGGTTCGCCGCCAAAAAATTGAAACGGGTATTAATCGATTACTGGGAATGCAGCGCTACAACGGCAGCTTTGCGTTATGGAGTAGCGATGGCCCAGAGGAATATTGGCTGACCGCTTATGTAACCGACTTCTTGCATCGCGCGCGTGAACGTGGATTTGCGGTGTCTGACGACGGATTAAAGCAGGCAGATGCCGTATTACTGCGTTACCTGCAGGATCGTAACCGAATTGATGTGAGTTCCAGTGCTCGTCCAGACGCGACTCGCTTTGCCGTACAAGCCTATGCGGGATTTGTATTAGCCAAGCAAAAACAGGCTCCGTTAGGCGCTTTGCGTGAGTTGTATGAGCGCCGAGCTCAGGCTGAATCGGGTTTACCGCTGGTTCAATTAGGCATTGCTCTGAAGGTCATGGGGGATGTGCCGCGCAGTGAAGAGGCTTTGAAACAAGGCTTGGCAATGTCGCGTCAGTCTAACAATTACTGGTTAGACGATTATGGTAGCCCAGTGCGCGATGAAGCGATGATTATCGCGCTGATGGAAGAGTTTAACGTGGAGCCAAAAGCACAGGAGCAGCGCTTACTTTCACTGTCCGATCGGCTGACAACCATCAAATATTTGTCTACGCAGGAACTGAATTCTGTGTTTATGGCAAGCAAAGACGCTATTGGTCAACCTGAGGGGCCATGGAAAACGGTTATTTCATCTGCCAAAGGGATGGATTTAGCCAGCGGTGAAAGCATGCAGGTGAAAGATTATGATGAGTCTTGGCTAGCTAATGGGTTAGTGATAGATAACCAAGGCGAGTCAGCACTTTATCCTCGTTTTGACGTAGTGGGGTATCCATCGTCAGCGCCTCAGCCGATGAGTAACAATTTGGATATCAAACGTGACTTCATTGGCTTGGACGGCAAACCTGTAGATTTAAACCAACTGAAAAGTGGACAATTGTTCTTAGTCCACTTGGAAATCTGGTCATCTGAGCATGTACCAGACGCGCTGGTGGTTGATTTGCTACCGGCGGGGGTGGAACTGGAAAACCAAAATCTTAATGATTCCAGCGCCAGCATGAATGAAGCTGCCGCCGAAGTGGTTTCCCTGTTAGATGCCTCTCGCCAGTCAGCGGTTAAACACCAAGAGTTTAGAGACGATCGCTATATTGCCGCGATAGACGTTCAGCCAGAACAGCATACAACGCTGCTGTATCTTGCAAGAGCCGTAACTCCAGGGAAATACTTACTCCCCGCGCCTCAGGTAGAGTCTATGTATATTCCACAATGGCGCGCGGTAGGAAGCACACCAGAATCAGTCACCATTGGGCAGTGATAATCGGTTGATGATATTACTAAAACGGTTATGCAAGTGGTGCGGGATAATCGCACTGCTTGCGCTGTTGGTTGTTGCTGGACTCTGGGTAGCGGATAAAGTGTGGCCGCTACCTATCAAAGATGTACAAGTTGCTCGCATCGTGGTTGCAGCTGATGGATCTCCGCTATGGAGATTTGCTGATGGGCAAGGCGTTTGGCGATACCCTGTGAATGTTGAACAGGTTTCGCCTTATTATCTCCAAGCATTGTTAACTTATGAAGATCGCTGGTTTTACCAACATCCCGGCATCAATCCTTTTGCTTTAGCCCGTGCCGCATGGCAAGACGTTAGTCATGGCAGGATTATTTCTGGTGGCAGCACGTTATCCATGCAGGTCGCGCGTTTGCTCGATCCTCATTCCCGAACGTTTGGCGGCAAAGTTCGCCAAGTTTGGCGGACGGTTCAGCTTGAATGGCACCTGTCTAAAACTCAAATCCTTGAGCTTTATTTAAACCGCGCTCCTTTTGGTGGCACGCTGCAGGGAATTGGCGCTGCTAGTTGGGCCTATTTGGGCAAACCACCTGATGAACTCACTCGCTCTGAGGCGGCACTACTTGCGGTATTACCTCAGGCTCCTAGCCGTTTGCGTCCCGATCGTTACCCTATTCGCGCACAGGCCGCGCGGAATAAAGTGCTCGATCGTTTGGCTGAGTATCAAGTATGGGAGCAGCAGCAAGTTGATGATATTAAGCAGGAACCTGTTTGGTTGGCGCCGCGTCAGATGCCACAGAGTGCACCGCTGTTAGCTCGACGGATGATTCAAACATATCCTCTGCAGGGGGTCATCAATACGACGATAGATGCCTCGCTACAGCGACAATTAGAAACGTTGGCTAAAGGTTGGGGCTCTCGTCTTCCCGCTAAGACTTCCGTTGGCGTTTTGATCGTTGATCATACTGATATGCAGGTAAAGGCATATCTGGGATCGCTAGATTTTGCTGACAATAGCCGCTTTGGACATGTGGATATGGTGAGAGCTTGGCGTTCTCCTGGCTCAACCTTAAAGCCATTCTTATATGGATTGGCCTTGGATGATGGATTGATCCACAACGAGTCGCTATTACAAGATGTTCCGCGGCGATTTGGCGATTATCGACCCGGTAATTTTGACACGGGTTTCCACGGCGCGGTAAGCGCCAGTGAAGCATTAACTCGATCGTTAAATCTGCCAGCCGTTCAGTTGTTGGAGGCCTATGGCCCTAAGCGCTTTGCTGCTCAACTACGCAACGCAGGGTTAGAACTGAGTTTTCCCGATCACGCCGAACCGAATCTTGCGTTAATTTTAGGTGGGGCGGGGGCGCGCTTAGAACAGCTGGTTTCCACCTACAGTGCTTTGGCTCGTCAGGGGGAAAGTGCTGACTTGCGCTATGTCGTTGGGCAGAAAATATATAACCGTCCATTAATGTCGCCGGGAGCGGCATGGATTATTCGGCGTACGTTAGCAGGACAAGCCAGGCCAGAGCCCGATGATTCACTTAGCGCAGTAGTGCCTCTTGCATGGAAAACGGGCACCAGCTTCGGCTATCGAGATGCGTGGGCGATAGGTGTCAATGCGCGTTATACCATTGGTGTATGGGTTGGACGGCCTGATGGTACGCCAGTAGCAGGCCAATTTGGTTATGCCACCGCGGTGCCATTGCTATTCCAACTGAATAATTTATTGCTGAATAACCCGACATTACGGGGTAATGGCTGGCCCACAGATCCGCGCCCATCGACGGTTACACGAGCAATGATCTGTTGGCCGAGTGGACAACCATCAAATGAACAAGACGGAAATTGTCGTCAAAGGCGCTCGACATGGGTACTGGATGGCACCACTCCACCTACGTTAGTTGCTCCAGAACAGGAGAGCAGTCAGGGGATTTGGCGGCATGAATGGCTAGATGATGAGGGTAAGCGAGTTGCTCCAGAATGTCATGGTGCGGTTGAAAAGTTGCTAGCACTCTGGCCCTTGCCGCTTGAGCCTTGGTTACCTGAGGCAGAAAAGCGAGCTAACCGTATTCCGGCAGCGAGTAAGGTTTGCCCTCCTCCGGTAGAAACCTTATCAGCTCCTCTCGTCTTGATTGGATTAAGTGATGGCTCAATTCTGCGACGTCCACCAGGAAAAACGGACATTGATTTGCGGTTGACTACGCAGGGCGGAGAGGGACAACGTTGGTGGTTTTTGAATGGAGAACTAGTTTCGCAGGAGGCATCGTTATTTTATCGATTCACTAAAGTTGGCCGTTATCAGCTCACAGTAATGGATGGCGGTGGACAAATTGCCAGCGTAGATTTTCAGGTGGAATGATACCGCTTTGTGCTTTAAATCAAAAAAGTAATATTTCCTTAACATTTTCATCTCATTTCAATAGGCAAATATTAGTCGCCCATCTATAATCGGCGGCGATTCATAGCCGGAGTTTGGCTATCGAGGTATGAAAATAAGAGAATAATCCTTTCATTCAAATGGTTAGAACTCTAAAAATATTCCATCTGCCTTGATGTGGTCGTAAACTCACAAAATAAGTCTCTCCGTAGTACTTAGCGTTAACGCGCTAATCGCGAAGGAGTTAACGGCTTTCATTGGAAGTTAGACAGAGGTTTAAATGACAGTAGAACGTACCTTCTCCATCGTAAAACCCAATGCGGTGGCTAAAAATGTTATTGGCGCTATTTATTCTCGTTTTGAAGCAGCAGGGCTGAAAATCGTTGCAGCAAAAATGGTTCATCTCACCCGTGAACAGGCTGAAGGTTTCTATGCTGAACACAAAGGCCGCCCATTCTTCGATGGTCTGGTTGATTTCATGACTTCTGGCCCGATTATGGTTCAGGTGCTGGAAGGTAAAGATGCCGTTCGCCGTAATCGTGAAATCATGGGGGCAACAAACCCTGAAAATGCATTAGCAGGTACGTTGCGCGCTGATTATGCAGATAGCCTGACCGAAAATGCGGCACACGGTTCTGACTCTTTAGAATCAGCCGAGCGTGAAATTGCCTATTTCTTTGCAAGCAATGAAGTTTGCCCACGCACTCGTTAATCGACTGCGCAAATCGGTAAGAGATTCTGTTCGTGAAGCTTAACGGCATAGCATCCCGCCGATAGACCGAGTACAATATCGCGCCCTGAGTGGTTATTCCTCAGGGCCGTTTTTTTAAACACATTATCAGCGTAATTATTAATACAATGTTTTTAATGTGTTGTACCTAACAAGACTGAATACGATGCGAACCGAGTTTGTATCTACCCGCAACAGGCGTTACGCTTGTCTAGTCAGTCACCTTAATTATCGTGCCGCAAAGTGTAACAACGAGGCCAGAGTTTAGTATGTCAAAAGATCCAGTGATCAAAGCCCATTCATCTCATTCAGATATTACGTCTGAATCTATTGTCGTCGAGTCAAACTTGTCTGAAATTAGCGCACCTATAAATGCTGCGCAGGCTGATGCTATGCAGTCTGCCCCGGCCAATACGTCGGAAAAAATTAACCTTCTCGATCTCGATCGCCAACAAATGCGCGAATTCTTCGCTAAGTTGGGTGAGAAACCTTTCCGCGCCGATCAGGTGATGAAATGGATGTATCACTACTGTTGCGATAATTTTGATGAGATGACCGACATCAATAAGGTGTTGCGTAATAAGCTCAAAGAAATTGCTGAAATTCGTGCCCCAGAAGTTGCTGAAGAGCAGCGCTCAACTGATGGCACCATTAAGTGGGCAATTCAGGTGGGCGACCAGCGGGTTGAAACGGTTTATATTCCGGAAGACGATCGCGCAACCTTATGCGTATCTTCGCAGGTCGGTTGTGCGCTGGAATGTAAATTCTGCTCTACCGCACAGCAAGGGTTTAACCGTAACCTGCGAGTATCAGAAATTATTGGTCAGGTATGGCGCGCTGCTAAGATTATCGGTGCGCATAAAGTCACGGGACAGCGCCCCATCACTAACGTTGTCATGATGGGCATGGGTGAGCCGTTGCTGAATTTGAACAACGTCGTGCCAGCAATGAACATCATGCTTGATGATTTCGGATTTGGTCTCTCCAAACGTCGCGTTACCTTATCGACCTCAGGCGTTGTTCCTGCTTTAGAGAAACTGGGCGATATGATTGACGTCGCGTTGGCCATCTCTCTTCATGCGCCGACAGATGAGATCCGAGACGAAATCGTACCTATCAACCGTAAATACAACATCGAAACTTTCCTCGGTGCGGTACGTCGCTATTTAGAGAAATCTAATGCAAATCAGGGGCGAGTGACGGTTGAGTACGTCATGCTGGATCATATCAACGATGGGATGGAGCACGCGCATCAGTTAGCTGAATGTTTAAAAGATACGCCATGCAAAATCAACCTAATCCCATGGAACCCGTTCCCGGGAGCGCCGTATGGCCGTAGCTCGAATAGTCGAGTAGACCGCTTCTCTAAAGTTTTGATGGAGTATGGCTTTACTGTGATCGTACGTAAGACACGCGGCGATGACATTGATGCGGCGTGTGGACAGCTGGCCGGTGATGTTATTGACCGAACAAAACGGACCATGAAGAAAAAAATGGCGGGTGAACCTATTACGGTTCGAGAGGTCTGACGCAGAGTGCGTTCATATTAGTGACTTCCCTAACGTTGTTGGTCAAACCCTTTGAGATTCAAAGGAAAAGGATAATAGGGTAAAGCAATGAAGCTAAAAATGAGATGGGTAGTAGGACTGCTGACGGTCGGTTTGTTGGCAGGCTGCTCAAGTTCTAAACCTGAGAGCCAGCAGACCGCGACGGTATCACAGAGCCGGTTGCAACTCGGGTTGGAATACTTGAATCAGGGCGACTTGAAAGCCGCTCAGCAAAATCTGGAAAAGGCACGGGATGCTGCGCCGGATGATTACCGTACTCAGCTTGGCATGGCGCTTTATCAGCAGCGTGTGGGAGATAATCAGGCCGCACAGGAAAGTTATCAGAAAGCGATGAATTTAGCGCCACAGAATGGCACCGTGATGAATAATTACGGTGCGTTTCTGTGTAGTTTAGGGCAGTATGTACCAGCACAACAACAGTTTAGTTCAGCTGCAAATCTTCCTGATTACGGTCAGGTTGCAGATAGCTTCGAAAATGCAGGTTATTGTTTTCTAAAAGCAGGACAGACTGAGGAAGCGCGTAAGCTATTTAGCCGCGCTTTGAAGAGCGATCCGGATAAGGGAGTTTCGTTAATTGCGGAAGCTATCCGGGAATTTGACCAAGGGAAGCGCGGAGATGCGCGAATAATGTTGGATGTTTACAATCATATTCTACCGGCTAGCGCTAATAGTCTATGGTTACAAATCCGCTTCGCTGCGTTAGATGGGCGCCAAACGAACTTAGAGCGTTATGGCAAACAACTGGCGCGAAATTTTCCACAATCTCAACAGTACCAGCAGTTCCTAGCGAATGAATACTGAAGCCCCCCAAGATCAAACAGCTCCATTGACTACAGGCGAACGCCTGCGCCAAGGCCGCGAAAAGTTAGAACTGTCACAACAGGCTGTTGCAGAACGTCTGTGTCTGAAAGTTTCAACCGTTCGTGATATTGAAGAAGATAAGGCTCCGGTTGATTTGGCCTCAACATTTTTGCGTGGGTACATACGTTCCTATGCAAAATTGGTTCATATCCCGGAAGACGAATTAACGCCGCTGTTAGAAAAGCAAGCACCGTTGAAGGCGGCAAAAGTTGCGCCAATGCAAAGCTTCTCACTGGGTAAAAAACGTAAAAAGCGCGATGGTTGGCTGATGATGTTTACCTGGCTTGTGGTATTTGTGGTTATTGGTCTCACCGGTTCGTGGTGGTGGCAAAATCATAAAGCCCAGCAAGAAGATATTGCGACAATGGCGAATGAATCCTCTGCTCAGTTGGCGAAAAATGGCCAATTACAATCATCAGATCCCTCTAATGGGTCTGATGATGTTGCGGCTGCCACGGATACTCAGGAGTCTGCCGGTACCCCGCCAGATTCCTCGGCAGCTGACGGTCAAGCGGCAAACGTTCCTGCGAGTTCGACGGCAACGGCACCTGTGGCCAATGCAGAAACTCAGCAGAGCCAGAACAACGCAGTTGTATCGCCAAGTCAGGCTCCGATTGATACGACAACCAATGCGAACGCAGCAACGTTACCTACTGCGAGTGCAACAGTGGATGCTGCTGCAGTCGTGTCCAATAATCTGGTAATGAAGTTTAATGCGGATTGCTGGTTAGAAGTAAAAGACTCAACGGGTAAGACGCTTTTCAGCGGTATGCAAAAATCCGGTGCATCTTTGGATCTTGCTGGAACAGCGCCATATAAGCTGAAAATCGGTGCTCCAGCAGCCGTGCAAATTACGTATCAAGGCAAACCTGTTGATCTGAGTCGCTTTGTTAAATCAAGTCAGGTCGCACGTTTGACACTGAACGCTGAGTGATCCAGTCAATCACTCATAGTGAGCGCAGTACGCTGCGAGCATAGATGAGATCACCAAAACTGGCGTTGCAAACAACGGTTAGTCTCGGTGATTCATTTTTGGCAGCGTTGGCAGTATAAGTATCTTGTTTACCTGAGTGCTGGTTAAATATTGGATTATGAAGAATCATTATCCCATTGATAGTACGGCACTTATGGAGAGTTAATATGCATAATGAGTCGCCCATTAAGCGGAGAAAATCGACCCGCATTTATGTTGGCAATGTGCCTATTGGTGATGGTGCACCGATTGCCGTGCAGTCGATGACAAATACCAAAACAACGGACGTTGATGCAACGGTAAAACAAATTCACGCCCTCGAACGTGTCGGCGTTGATATTGTACGTGTATCAGTTCCAACCATGGATGCTGCTGAAGCATTCAAGCTTATTAAGCAGCAGGTTTCTGTGCCGCTGGTCGCTGATATTCATTTCGACTATCGCATTGCGCTAAAAGTTGCTGAGTATGGCGTTGATTGCCTGCGTATTAACCCAGGCAACATCGGTAATGAGTCCCGTATTCGTTCGGTCGTTGATTGTGCTCGTGATAAAAATATTCCGATTCGTATCGGGATCAACGGTGGATCGTTAGAAAAAGATATTCAGGAAAAATTCGGCGAGCCAACGCCGGAAGCCTTGCTGGAATCAGCCATGCGCCACGTTGACATTCTGGATCGTCTTAACTTCGATCAGTTTAAAGTCAGCGTTAAAGCATCGGATGTTTTCCTTGCCGTACAGTCATATCGCTTATTGGCTTCCCGTATCGATCAACCGCTGCACCTCGGGATCACCGAAGCGGGCGGGGCGCGTAGCGGATCGGTTAAATCTGCGGTGGGTTTAGGCATGCTGCTGGCTGAAGGTATTGGTGACACGTTACGTATTTCGTTGGCCGCAGATCCTGTCGAAGAAGTGAAAGTTGGTTTCGATATCCTTAAGTCTCTTCGCATTCGTTCGCGTGGGATTAACTTTATCGCTTGTCCAACCTGTTCACGACAGGAGTTTGACGTTATTGGTACCGTTAACGCGCTCGAACAGCGTCTGGAAGACATTATTACGCCAATGGATGTATCTATCATCGGTTGCGTGGTGAACGGTCCGGGCGAGGCTTTGGTTTCAACGATTGGCGTGACAGGCGGACACAATAAGAGCGGCTTCTATGAAGACGGCGTACGTCAGAAAGATCGCTTCGATAACGAGAAGATGATCGATCAGTTAGAAGCCAAGATCCGTGCTAAAGCTTCAATGTTGGATGTGAATAAACGCATTGAAGTCAGCCAGATTGACGAGAAGTAATCGACCGTGGTCTGCATGGTCGTTTACTTTGATTAAACAATGTCCCGATTGATGAGATTGCCCTAATCCTCCATAATCGGGTTCATTTTTTTGAATTAAATAGTATAGAGAATTGACGTGGCGAAGAATATCCAAGCTATTCGTGGCATGAACGACTACCTGCCGGAAGACACGGCGCTTTGGCAGCCGATTGAAGCTGCGCTCAAACAAGTCCTGACCAGCTACGGTTACAGCGAAATCCGTTTGCCGATTGTAGAGCAGACCCCGTTATTCAAACGTGCGATTGGTGAAGTGACCGACGTCGTTGAAAAAGAGATGTACACCTTCGATGACCGTAATGGTGACAGCCTGACTTTGCGTCCTGAAGGGACTGCGGGCTGTGTGCGTGCCGGTATCGAGCATGGTCTGCTGTACAATCAAGAACAACGCTTATGGTACATCGGTCCGATGTTCCGTCATGAGCGTCCGCAAAAAGGCCGTTATCGTCAGTTTCATCAGTTAGGAGCCGAAGTCTTTGGGCTAAACGGTCCTGACGTAGACGCCGAGCTTATCCTGCTGACTGCCCGTTGGTGGCGTGCGCTAGGCATCTCTGAGCATGTCTCTCTGGAACTGAATTCAATCGGTTCTCTGGAAGCTCGCGCGAACTACCGTGACGCGCTGGTCGCTTATCTGGAACAGTTTAAAGATAAACTGGACGAAGATTGCAAGCGTCGTATGTACAGCAACCCGCTGCGCGTTCTAGATTCGAAGAATCCAGAAGTACAAGCCTTGCTGAATGACGCGCCGCGCCTGTCTGAATATCTCGACGAAGAGTCTCGTGAGCACTTTGCTGGCCTGTGTAAGTTACTCGACGATGCGGGTATTGCGTATACCGTAAATGAGCGTCTGGTGCGCGGACTGGATTATTACAACCGCACGGTATTTGAGTGGGTGACGAATAGCTTAGGCGCTCAGGGCACCGTTTGTGCCGGTGGGCGTTATGATGGTTTGGTTGCTCAACTCGGTGGGCACGCCACGCCAGCCGTTGGGTTTGCTATGGGCTTGGAACGTTTGGTTCTTCTGGTTCAAGCCGTTAACCCTGACTTCCAGCCACAGCGCGCGGTTGACGTTTATCTGATTTCTTCTGGTGAAGGCACTCAGAGTGCGGCGATGCGTTTGGCTGAAAAAATTCGTGATGCCTATCCGCAGGTCAAACTGATGACGAACTATGGCGGTGGCAATTTCAAGAAGCAGTTTGCACGTGCTGATAAGTGGGGCGCTCGCATCGCTCTGGTATTAGGCGAAAATGAGATGAACGCGGGTCAGATTAATGTTAAAAATCTGCAAAGCGGCGATCAGCAAACTATTGCACAGGACGACGTTGCTGCGATCCTGGCATCAATGTTGGCGTAAGGAGTAAAGAACAGTGGAAGTCTATAGCACAGAGAACGAACAGGTTGATGCCTTACGTCGCTTCTTTATTGAAAATGGTAAGGCGTTAGCGATTGGTGTTGTGATTGGGATTGGTGCACTGCTTGGTTGGCGTTACTGGCAGAATCACCAGCAGGCTGAAATGACAGGGGCTTCCCAGTCTTATCAGCAGGCAAGCGAGGCGCTGACCGGCGGTAAAGCTGACGGTGTGGCGTTAGCTGAAAAGTTTATTGAAAAAAATGCTAACAACTATGGTGTGTTAGCAGCGTTGCAGTTAGCGCAACATGAAGTTGACCAGAAAGACTTTGCTAAGGCTGAACATCAGCTAGCTTGGGCCCAAGGTCAAGCTAAAGATGAAAACTTGAAATCCCTGATTGATTTGCGTTTGGCTCGTGTTCAGCTACAGGAGAATAAGCTGGACGACGCATTGAAAACTCTGGATTTAGTCAAGGCGACCGGCTGGGTTGCTATGGCGCAGGACGTACGCGGCGATGTACTGGTTAAGAAAGGCGATGTAAAAGGCGCCCGCGAAGCATACAGCAAAGGCTTGGCCTCTGATGCTTCCCAGTCTTTGCAGGCTTTACTGCGCATGAAACTGAACAATTTATCCAACTAAGGGGATAATAAATGCAATTGCGTAAAACGCTCTTGGTGGGATTACTGTCTGTAACATTTTTGAGCGGATGCTCTTGGTTCAGCAGTGAAACTGACGTTGTAACCATGTCTCCGTTGCCAAAAGTTGAAAACCAATTCACACCAACTCAGGTCTGGAGCACATCGGTTGGTGACGGCATTGGTGAATATTATTCTCACCTGCGTCCTACTTGGCAGGATAACCGCATTTACGCCGCCGATCGTATGGGTGTGGTAAAAGCGATGGATGCGGAAAAAGGCGATGTGATCTGGTCTGTCAATTTGGCAGAGAAAGATGGCTGGTTCTCGCATAAAACAGCTCTGCTGTCCGGTGGCTTAGCGGTTTCGGGTGGCAAGGTTTATGTAGGGTCTGAGCGTGCAGTGGTATATGCATTGAACGCTGAAGACGGTACTGAAGCGTGGAAAACCACGGTTGCTGGCGAAGCGATTTCTCGTCCCGTAGTGAGTGATGGATTGGTATTAATTCATACCGCAAACGGTATGCTGCAGGCTTTAAATGAGGCTGATGGTGCAATCAAATGGACCGTTAACCTTGATATGCCTTCTCTGACATTGCGCGGCGAATCAGCGCCTGCGACTGCCTATGGTGCAGCAATTGTTGGCGGTGATAACGGACGCGTGAGTGCGGTGATGATGCAGCAGGGCCAAATGATTTGGCAGCAACGTGTTGCTCAGCCAATGGGCTCAACGGAGATTGACCGTCTGAACGACGTGGATACAACCCCTATCGTTGTTGATGGTGTTGTATACTCCCTCGGTTATAACGGTAACTTAGCGGCTTTGGATCTGCGTTCTGGTCAGATTCAATGGAAACGTGAAATGGGTTCAGTGAACGATTTCATCGTTGATGCAGGCCGTATTTACGTTGTTGACCAAGATGATCGAGTCGCGGCGTTAAGCGCTGACGGTGGTGTATCTCTGTGGAAACAAAGCGATCTGCTGCATCGTAACCTGACTGCTCCAGCGTTGTATAACGGTTATCTGGTTGTGGGTGATAGCGAAGGTTACCTGCATTGGTTGAATACTGATGACGGTCGTTTTGTTGCTCAACAGAAAGTAGACAGTTCGGGTCTTCTTAGCGCGCCGCTGGTAGCCAGCGATAAGCTGATTATTCAGGCTCGCGGCGGTAAAGTTTACGCATTTACCCGCTGATATATCCAATGATTTGGTGTATTAATGCCAAGTTAGACGGTTATAAAACAATTATTTAGGGCGGCAATATGGTCGTCTGGGAACGGCTCCTGATCACCTCAGGAGCCGTTTCGTCTTCTGAAAAGTCCTTGCGCGGGCGCGATCTTTCCCCGTGTATTTGGAATTAAATTAAGTAATAGAGGCTTCAACAATGATACCTGTCGTCGCGCTGGTCGGGCGCCCGAATGTGGGTAAATCCACTTTATTTAACCGCTTAACGCATACTCGTGATGCTCTGGTTGCGGATTTCCCTGGGTTGACCCGTGACCGTAAATACGGTCGTGCTGAAGTGAGTGGTCATGAATTCATTATCATTGATACCGGTGGTATTGATGGCACTGAAAACGGTGTTGAAACGCATATGGCTGAGCAATCGCTGATGGCGATTGAAGAGGCTGATATCGTGCTGTTTATGGTTGATGCTCGTGCTGGCTTAATGCCAGCGGATGAGGGCATTGCTCAGCATCTGCGTAGCCGTGAAAAAGCCACTTTCTTAGTCGCGAACAAAACGGATGGTATTGACCCTGATGTTGCTATCGGTGATTTTTACTCGCTTGGCTTTGGTGAGGTTTATCCCATCGCTGCTTCTCATGGCCGTGGTGTTGCTCAACTGATTGAAGAAGCACTGATTCCGTTTGTGGGTGTGCCAGAACCTGAGCGTGAGCTGACCGAAGAAGAGGCGAATGCCGCTTATTGGGCAGAGCAGGAAGCTGATGAAGCGGAAGAGTTGGCTGAAGAGGAAGAGGACGACTTTAATCCTCAGGATCTGCCGATTAAAATCGCTATCGTTGGTCGTCCTAACGTAGGTAAGTCCACACTTACAAACCGTATTTTGGGTGAAGACCGTGTCGTGGTCTACGACATGCCGGGCACGACGCGTGACAGCATTTACATCCCAATGGTTCGCGATGAGCGCGAATACGTGCTGATTGATACCGCTGGGGTTCGTAAGCGTGGGAAAGTGACTGATACCGTTGAGAAATTCTCCGTTATCAAAACGCTGCAGGCGATTGAAGATTCCAACGTTGCATTGTTGGTGATTGATGCACGTGAAGGTATTTCTGACCAAGATCTGTCGCTGTTGGGCTTTATCCTGAATAGTGGGCGCTCACTGGTGATTGTGGTGAATAAGTGGGATGGACTGTCTGAAGATGTCAAAACTCAGGTCAAAGAGATGCTGGATCTGCGTTTGGGCTTTGTTGATTTTGCCCGCATCCACTTTATTTCCGCTCTGCACGGTAGCGGCGTAGGTAATCTGTTTGAGTCTATTCAAGAAGCCTATGATTGTGCGACTCGCCGCGTGAGTACATCCTTACTTACTCGTATCATGAATATGGCGCAGGAAGATCATCAACCGCCGTTGGTACGTGGTCGTCGTGTAAAACTGAAATATGCGCATGCCGGTGGCTATAACCCGCCAATCGTGGTTATCCACGGTAATCAGGTAAAAGATCTGGCTGATTCTTACAAGCGTTATCTGATGAACTACTTCCGTCGCTCGCTGAAAGTGATGGGTACGCCAATCCGCATTCAGTTTAAAGAAGGCGACAACCCGTATGCGGGTAAACGCAATATGCTGAATCCAACTCAGCTACGTAAACGTAAGCGTCTGCTGGCTCATATCAAAAAGAGCAAATAGCGTTTACTGACAACGAAAAACCACAATGGGGTGCAGAATATGCATCCCATTTTTTTATGGTTTTCTCTATTTTTTACGGCGTTGCATATAGTCGTTGTATAAGCTTTGAGTGTATTCTCTTTGCTTGCAAAGTATTTTCGACATCAACAAGGATTTAAGTATGTCTTGGGAGACGTGGAGTTTTGCCTTCGGTGTCACAGTACCTAATCTGTTGATGTTACTACTGGGAGTGTTGTTACGCCGATTACGGCTGCTGGACGATGCGTTCTGCGATGGTGCGACTCGGCTCGTTTTTAATCTCTCTCTTCCTTGCCTGTTGTTTTTCAGCATTGCCACTAACCACTCTACGCTTGGCAACAACTTCGCCTTTGTCGTTTACGGCGGAGTCGCAACGATTATTAGTTTTCTACTGCTGGAGCTGGTGGCGCTTAAGTTGGTAAAAGAGCCACGTGAGCGTGGCATCTTTGTTCAGGGAGGATTTCGCGCCAATACGGCGATTGTTGGTTTAGCTTATTGCGCCAGCGCCTATGGTAGCGAAGGCGTTGCCATTGGGTCGATGTACATGGCCGTAACGGTGATCCTGTTTAACGTATTGTCGGTTGTGACTCTCACCCGCACATTGAGCGTGGATAGCCAGCAGAAAATCAGCTGGGGGAAAATACTGCGCGGGGTTATCACTAACCCATTGATTATTGGTATCGTGCTTGGTCTATGTTATTCCTTCACTCGGCTCCCGATGCCGGAGGTTTTATCATCAACTGGCAAATTTATCTCTGGCATGGCGTTGCCGCTTGCGCTGTTGTGTACCGGAGCAAGTATTGACTGGCACGCGATGTTTAGCTCATCAAACGTTGCGGGATATGCAAGTGCAGCAAAGCTGATCGCCGTCCCGGTATTCATGACCTTAGGAGGCTGGCTGCTTGGATTCCGGGGCGTTACACTTGGCGTGATGTTCTTATTTACGTCGACGCCAACGGCGGCTGCCAGCTATGTTATGACGCGGGCGATGGGAGGAAATGCCACGCTTGCGGCGAACATTATTGCGATTACCACCGTTGGGTCTTTTTTCACGACCGCGCTTGGGCTTTATTTCTTGCGTAATTGGGGTGTGATTTAGGAGGTTAAAATGGACGTGTTGTGTCCAAAGTGTCAGCAACAGATGCAGTGGATAAACGGTGATTATTATTGCCCAAACTGCCAGCAAGCATACCATCAACACGCGGATTGCCCTGAATGCGGGAAACCATTACAGGAATTGAAAGCCTGTGGCGCGGTGGACTATCTGTGCCAGCATGGGCATGGGATGATATCCAAGAAACGTGTGAAGTTTAGCTATAGCGAAAAATAGCGTTCGAGAGTGAATGCAAAGAGTGAATGCGACGACGGGCGCATCCTTGCGCCCTAGTGTTCAAGCAAACCGTGACGGGTATAAACGTTATCTCTTTATACAACAACGCCGTTGTACAAATTCCTCTAAGCGCGCCATCGCTTGTTCAATCAACGCCTTCGGCGTGCCAAAGTTAATGCGGATATAGTTCTCACCGTTTTGCACGTAGTGGGTGCCATCTTCAACAACAACACCGGTTTCATGCGCCAGCTGATGAGTAAAATCATAGGCACTCATACCCGTGGCGCTGACGTCTACCCATGCTAGATAGGAGGACTCTGTTCGCATCATTTTGAGCGTTGGTAGGCGCTCACTCATGAATTGATAAAGGTAGCGCTCGTTTTCTGCAAGATATTGGTTGAGCGCTTTCAACCATGGTAAGCCTCGGTTATAGGCATAAATTAACCCCCAGACGCCAAACATATTAGGGGAGGTAATTGAGTTTTTCTCTAGCCGCTGGCGAAAACGAGAGCGCAATGCCTCATTGGGTATAATGCTGTAAGAGGTCTTTAATCCGCCAAGGTTAAACGCTTTATTCGGTGACGTAAGTAATATGAGATTGTCTGGGGCGGCACAATCCTTGTTTAACGCATTGATAAAGTTGCCCTGTAAAATATGTTCTGCATGTACCTCATCGATAACGAGAATTACCCCGTATTTCTGACAAAGATCGGAAACTCGATGAATCTCTTCGGCACTCCAAATTCTCCCAGAGGGGTTGTGTGGTGAACAGAAGAGATAAAGTTTAGGCTGATTCTGTCTTATTTGGTCTTCAAGTAATTCGAAATTGAGCTGGTAGCGGTTATTTTTCACCGCCAGAGGGTTCGCAATAATACGTACCTTTTGACGTTCGGCGGCCTGTGCAAAAGGATCATACACCGGTGTATTCATAAGGATGCAATCACCTTCTGTGCAGAATGCCTGAATAGTGTAATGCAACGTTGAGACGGTGCCGTAGGTTAGCGTGATCCACTCGCGCTCGACGTGGGCATTGTGCTGCTTGGCCTGAAAGTCGATCACCGCTTGGTAAAATTCGTCGAAGCAATAGGTATAGCCAAAAGTGCCGTGTTCCACGATTTGGCGCAGGCCCTCAATCACCTCGGGTGGAGATTTAAAGTCCATATCGGCAATCCACATGGGAATAAAGTCTCTCGGTACGGCACCAAAGCGTGAGCAAACATAGTCGTAATCCCACTTACGGCATTTATCGACG
Organism: Hafnia paralvei ATCC 29927; assembly: GCF_001655005.1. Taxonomy (GTDB): domain Bacteria; phylum Pseudomonadota; class Gammaproteobacteria; order Enterobacterales; family Enterobacteriaceae; genus Hafnia; species Hafnia paralvei. The sequence continues at coordinate 98,411 of NZ_LXET01000047.1, read as the reverse complement.
CGGCGATCGATGATCTCATCAAAATTATACATGCTGGCTCCTTGGCCTAAATTAATGCTTCAATGCCGGTTTTTACACTTTGAACTTGTGGGCCAATGATGACCTGTAAACTGTGATTATCAAGAACGACCACGGCAAGAGCACCCGCTTTCTTTAATATTTCTTTATTAATAAGCGCCATATCTTTAACGACTAAGCGTAAGCGGGTGATACAGTTGTCTAGTGAGTCGATATTTTCTTTTCCTCCCAAAGCAGAAAGAATGAGTTCTGGATCGTACTGAGCGCCTTTTTTATTTCCGCTGGGTTTCTCCGCTTTTACGTTTTCAGTAATATCGTCATCCTCTCGTCCTGGTGTTTTAATATCATGTTTGAGAATATACCAGCGGAATACAAAGAAGTAGATAGCAAACCAAATAATGCCAACGGGGATAACTAAATACCATTTGGTTGCAGTGCCTTGCATTATGCCAAATATTAATAAATCTAATATTCCACCGTCGGTATTTCCGATTGTCACACCGAGTAATGCCATCACCATTAGAGCAAGACCGGACATAATGACATGGAAAACATATAAGAAAGGCGCGATGAATAAAAAGAGAAACTCAATAGGCTCGGATATACCGGTCACCACGGAAACTAAAACGCCTGAAAGCAGTAGTCCTTTTATGATAGGGCGGTTTTCAGGTTTAGCTGTTCGGTAAATAGCATAAGCGACAGCAGGCAAGCCAAAGATGAAGGTAGGCATGAAGCCTTGTGATAAGAATGCGGTAACGTGAGGGCTAAAAGGTAGACCTGCTTTTAGCTCAGCATAGAAAATGTTTAGCGCTCCTGATATTTCCTGCCCGCCAACAAATTCAGTCCCGCCAGCAGGAGTGAAGCGAACCATCGCCAGTAAAATATGGTGCAAGCCAAACGGTTTAAGTAATAGAACCCCAACGCCGTATAAGAATGGCCCAAACACGCTGGTGCTCTGGATTAATCGTCCAATTGCGGTAATACCTATCGCCACATATTCCCATAAGAATGGAATGATTAATCCAACGATGGATAGCGTTAGGGCGGTAATGATAGGGACAAAACGGATCCCACTAAAGAAGGCAAAAGCGTCATGGAGCCGAGTATCTTGGAAACGTTCATGTAGGAAATAGGTAATTACACCCACGACGATCCCACCTAAAACCCCCATCTCTAGCGATTGAATTCCTAATACCATCGCTTGACCCGCTTGTTTCATATTGGACGCGTCGGCGAGTTGATGGCTACTGAGAAGATAATAATTAATCGATAGATTCATTATCATATAGCCGACAAAACCCGCGAATGCACCGATGGCTTTATTCCGTTTTGCCAGTCCTAGTGGAATTGCCATAGCGAACATAATAGGTAAATAAGTAAAGGCAAATCCGCCAACGGTAGCAACAAAACCAAATGTTAATTGCACTAATTCATTTCCCAGAAAAGGGAAACTTTTTATAGTGGAGGGACTGGTAATAGAGCTACCAACACCTAATAACAACCCCATAAATGCGAGTAAAGATACGGGGAACATAAACGTCTTTCCCAGACTTTGAAAAAATTCCCATAACCTTGACTTGAATGATTTTGTGTCCGACATGTGGGCACTCCCAATAAGCTGATAACTATAATAAACCGTCATCATCCCAAATGAATGACGATAATTTTTTATCTGTGAGCTAAGGGGATTTTTAATAAATGAGATGATTCCCCAATGACCTAAATAGGTCGTTAGGAATTAAAGCAAAGCGATTGTGGATAGAATGCACGGAGGATCACAGTTTTATTTTGCTCGGGTTTTAGGCTATTTTGCTTTCGTTTCATAACCAACCAAAAGCAAAGCGAAAAATTAACAAGTAATTTTTATCTATAAAGTAAGGAATCATGCAGAAGATAACGAAAGTGGGGATAATTAGGATTCAGGCCACGGCTTTTATTATGCAAAGTGACCTGTCTCACAGAACTCACTATTCGCGTTTAAGCGTCGCGTTTGGACACGCGTTTTTTGGGGTGCGGTGTGATCGCGGTAACCGTGCTTTCAATCCATCCATCTTGCAGTCGCGTTTTCAGTAATTCGCCGTTATTCACCTGCTTAACACTTTTCAATACGTTACCGTTTGGTGACTGAGTCACGCTGAATCCACGAGACAGCGTCGCGAGTGGGCTCACTCCTTCCAATTGTGAGCAAAGTGCGCCAAAACGTTCACGGCTGCTACTAAGCTGGCGCTGGATGAGCAGTTCCATACGATTGTGAATTTGCGCTAATCGTTGCTGATTACGCTGGATCCGTGCCGATGGTTGTTGTTGGTTGAGGCGTTGACTCAGACGCTCCTGCTGGCGTTCTGCGAGACGTAGGCGAGTTTGCACAGCCTCATCCAACCGACGGCGTAACTTTAAAAGTAACGTGTTCTGACGCGCCAGACGGAGCTGTGGATGCTGTTGCTGTAAACGATGGTTGAGCCGTGTAAAACGTTGCTGGTGGCGAGCAAGATAATAATCCATCGCCATTTCCATGCGCTGTTGCTGTGAGAGCATTTGGCGCATAAGTTCTGTTTGATTACGGCTAACCAATTCAGCTGCCGCAGAGGGCGTTGGCGCTCGTAAATCACCGACAAAATCGGCAATGGTGACATCGGTTTCATGGCCGACTGCGCTCACGATGGGAATTTGGCTGGCAAAAATAGCCTTGGCCACGCGTTCATCGTTGAAACTCCACAGATCTTCTAGCGATCCACCGCCGCGACCGACAATCAATACGTCGCACTCTTTCCGCTGATTGGCTAACTCGATGGCGCGCACAATCTGCATCGGCGCATCGACGCCCTGGACTGCGGTTGGATAGATAATGACGGGCAAAGAAGGATCGCGGCGCTGCAAAACGTTCAGAATGTCATGCAGCGCAGCACCGCTTGAAGAGGTCACAACCCCAACGCAACGCGCGGGCGAGGGCAACGGTTTTTTGTGCGCGGGATCGAACAGGCCTTCTTCCTGCAAACGCTGCTTGAGTTGTTCAAACTGCTGTTGCAGTAAGCCATCCCCAGCGGGCTGCATACTTTCGGCAATCAGTTGGTAATCACCACGCGGTTCGTACAGCGTGATGGTTGCACGCATCAATATCTGCTGACCGTTTTGCGGACGAAACGCCACCCGACGGTTGCTGTTGCGGAACATTGCGCAGCGCACCTGAGCACGATCGTCTTTTAACGTGAAGTACCAGTGGCCGGAAGAGGGCTGAGATAAATTAGAGATTTCACCTGATAGCCAGATCTGCCCCATTTCCATTTCTAACAGCTGACGGACGGTTTGGTTCAACCGACTAACGGTAAAAATTGGTGGGGAAGATGGTAGTGACATGTGACGTAGATCAAACTCTAAATCAAGGTGTTAATTAGTCGATACTACATGCTTGAATGACCTTCGCAAGACTTTTTTGTAAAAAGTACTGGAGGCAACCGTTTTCGGCCTGTATAATGCCGCGGCAATATTAAATCTATTTGATTTACCACTCTGGTGAGATATTGCCCATGCTACGTATCGTTAAAGAAGCCCTGACGTTTGACGACGTCCTCTTAGTTCCAGCCCACTCTACCGTTCTGCCAAACACTGCCGATCTTAGCACTCAGCTGACTTCATCTATTCGAATGAACATCCCCATGCTGTCTGCGGCAATGGATACCGTTACTGAAGCCCGTCTAGCGATTGCGCTGGCGCAGGAAGGCGGTATTGGCTTCATCCACAAAAACATGTCTATCGAGCGTCAGGCTGATGAAGTCCGCCGCGTGAAAAAACATGAAAGTGGTGTGGTGAAAGATCCTCAGACTGTTACCCCAACGACGACTCTGCGCGAAGTTAAAGAGCTGACCGAACGCAATGGTTTTGCGGGTTATCCTGTTGTGACCGATGAACTGGAACTGGTGGGGATCATTACTGGCCGTGATGTGCGTTTTGTCACCGATCTGGAACAGCCAGTGACTGCAGTAATGACGCCTAAAGAGCGTCTGGTAACGGTAAAAGAAGGTGAAGCACGCGAAGTAGTTCTGCAACGTATGCATGAAAAGCGCGTTGAGAAAGCGCTGGTCGTGGATGAAAACTTCCACCTGTGCGGCATGATCACCGTTAAAGACTTCCAAAAAGCTGAGCGTAAGCCAAACGCATGTAAAGACGAGCATGGTCGTCTGCGCGTGGGTGCTGCGGTTGGCGCAGGTGCTGGCAATGAAGAACGCATCGCTGCGTTGGTTGAAGCCGGCGTCGATGTTCTGTTGATTGACTCCTCTCACGGTCATTCCGAAGGCGTGTTACAGCGTATTCGTGAAACTCGCGCTAAATTCCCCGATCTGCAAATCATTGGCGGTAACGTAGCAACGGCAGCCGGTGCGAGAGCATTGGCGGAAGCCGGTGTGAATGCGGTGAAAGTGGGCATTGGTCCTGGCTCTATCTGTACGACGCGTATCGTAACCGGTGTTGGGGTTCCACAGATCACTGCGGTTTCTGATGCCGTTGAAGCCCTTGAGGGCACCGGTATTCCGGTTATCGCAGACGGTGGTATCCGCTTCTCTGGCGATATTGCTAAAGCTTTGGCAGCAGGCGCAAGCTGCGTCATGGTCGGTGGTATGCTGGCAGGGACTGAAGAATCTCCGGGTGAAATCGAGCTGTATCAGGGCCGTTCATTCAAATCTTACCGTGGTATGGGTTCACTGGGCGCAATGTCTAAAGGTTCTTCTGACCGTTATTTCCAGAGCGATAATGCCGCGGATAAACTGGTTCCAGAAGGTATCGAAGGCCGCGTTGCATACAAAGGCCATCTGAAAGCGATCATTCACCAGCAAATGGGCGGTCTGCGCTCATGTATGGGGCTGACTGGTTGCGCGACGATTGATGAACTGCGTACTAAAGCAGAATTCGTTCGCATTAGCGGTGCAGGTATTCAGGAAAGCCACGTTCACGATGTGACCATCACCAAAGAGTCACCGAACTACCGTATGGGATCGTAATTCTGAATGTCGAGGCGGGAACGTATTGCAGGTTCTCGCCGTTCGGTATTTAGTCACCTATTTTCGTTTTTTGGCTATTTATTTTTCTAAACAAGGCCTTACATGACTCAAAATATTCATAAGCATCGCATTCTGATTCTGGATTTCGGCTCCCAGTACACCCAGCTTCTGGCGCGTCGTGTTCGCGAAATCGGCGTATATTGCGAACTGTGGGCGTGGGACGTCACCGAAGAGCAGATCCGCGAATTTAATCCAAGCGGTATTATTCTGTCCGGTGGTCCAGAAAGCACCACTGAGAACAATAGCCCACGAGCGCCAGAATATGTGTTTACTGCTGGTGTGCCTGTGTTTGGCGTGTGCTACGGCATGCAGACCATGGCGATGCAGCTGGGTGGCCATGTAGAAAGCTCTAACGAACGTGAATTTGGCTATGCGCAGGTAGAAGTTACCGCACACAGCAAAATGTTTGATGATATCAAAGACTCCCTGACCAAAGACGGCACGCCAGTGCTGGATGTCTGGATGAGCCACGGCGATAAAGTGACCGCTATCCCTTCTGATTTTGTCACCGTCGCCAGCACCGAAACCTGTCCTTATGCCATCATGGCAAACGATGAAAAACGTTTCTACGGCGTACAGTTCCACCCTGAAGTGACTCATACCCATCAAGGGCAGCGCATGCTTGAGCGTTTCATTCTGGATATCTGCGGTTGCGAAGCGCTGTGGACGCCAGCGACGATCATTGAGGATGCGGTCGTGCGACTGCGTGAGCAGGTCGGTGAAGACGAAGTGATCTTAGGCTTGTCCGGCGGCGTTGACTCCTCTGTGACAGCTTTGCTGCTGCATCGTGCTATCGGCAAGCGTCTGACCTGTGTCTTCGTTGACAACGGACTGCTGCGCCTGAATGAAGGCGAGCAGGTAATGGATATGTTCGGCGATAAATTCGGCCTGAATATTATCCATGTTAAAGCCGAAGACCGCTTCTTGAATGCGCTGGCTGGCATCAACGATCCAGAAGCCAAGCGTAAAACTATCGGCCGCGTATTCGTTGAAGTGTTCGACGAAGAAGCGTGCAAGCAGCCTAACGTTAAGTGGTTGGCACAGGGCACCATCTATCCTGATGTGATTGAGTCCGCAGCGTCAGCAACCGGTAAAGCTCACGTGATCAAGTCTCACCACAACGTTGGTGGTTTGCCGAAAGAGATGAAGCTGGGTCTGGTTGAGCCGCTAAAAGAGCTGTTCAAAGACGAAGTGCGTAAGATCGGCCTAGAACTGGGTCTGCCATACGACATGCTGTACCGCCATCCGTTCCCAGGTCCAGGCTTGGGCGTGCGTGTACTGGGTGAGGTCAAGAAAGAGTACTGTGACCTGCTGCGTCGTGCGGATGCGATCTTCATTGAAGAACTGCATAAGGCTGATCTGTATAACAAAGTGAGCCAGGCATTTACCGTATTCCTGCCGGTTCGCTCTGTTGGCGTAATGGGCGATGGCCGTAAATATGATTGGGTCGTTTCTCTGCGTGCGGTAGAAACCATCGACTTCATGACCGCGCATTGGGCGCACCTGCCATATGACTTCTTGGGGCGTGTATCCAACCGCATCATCAACGAAGTGAACGGCATTTCCCGCGTAGTGTACGATATCTCCGGTAAACCACCGGCTACGATTGAGTGGGAATAGTGCTCGGCCACGAGTAACGATGTGAGTCGGTAGCAAACATCTTAAGCCCTCTGAGAGATCAGAGGGCTTTCTTGTTTCTACCGGCGATATCGAAGGCTGAACATCGGATTTTTTGATACCAGTTTGGCACCACTTTGGTGAAAAATAGCGTCGTTATTCTCTCGCTATTTTCGTGTGATTCGTGAACTTCGTGAGAGCGGTGGGCTCTAACCAAAATCACTTCTGGACAACGTGAATCATGGGATAGAGTGCCCGATGGCGTTGTTGATACAGTTTTTTAGGTGCCAACAAAATATCTTCAGGGAACATGAATGCCACATTTTGATTTGTCCTCAAATGGAAACCCGTTTCGCACACTATCGTTAGCGGCACTTATTGCGGCAGCGCTGGTTTTTCCGCAGAGTAGTTTTGCTTGTGGGCCAGACTTTCCCAACCGTTTACTGCTCAATCGTAACGATACTCTTCTGTCGATGCCGGAAGGCAATTTTGTATTTGAAGCTAGCCGACTCGTGCCTGTAGACAAGCAATTACCACTTTGGAAAGCACCTGTATCGTCAACACTCGGCACGTCATCGAAACCTGTTCCGTTGTCGCCAGAACAACGAATCATTGCTGATATGCGACAAACTCACAGCGTTGAGGCTGCTTCGGCAATCGATGCGAAGAGCCTATCGAACGCAGCACGCCTGTATACGCTGGGTGCCGTGGCTTTTGGAGAAAAAGATCCTCGTGCATCGGAATATTTTCAGCAGGTTCTGGCTCTCCCCGTTGCTGATCAGGGAAAATGGGGACTACGGGCGCAATATTCACTGGGGCGCGTGCAGATGAACGATTATGGTACGCCGGAAGACGTATCTGGATTGAACACGCCACCAGCGTCGCACCCCAAAAAAGAGCAGCTTGAGCAAGCTCTGGCTTCCTTCCAGCAAGTGATTGATAACGTAAAAAGCGGGGCTGTTGATCCAGAACAACTGGCGCTGAGTAGCCTAGGGCAGCAGGCGCGTATTCATTTATGGCTTGGAGACATAATCCCTGCAACAAAGTTATATGCACAGCAAGCGGCTCAGGGCGATACCGATGGCGGGCTTTCACTGATGTATATCTCCGGCTATCTGATTAGACCAGAAAATAGGAATGTGCTTAAGCAGGCCATTAGCGATCCATTGGTGCAGCAGTTGGTGACTATCGAACTGTTTGCTCGTAGCAGTAATTTGCAGATGGGGAACACCAAGCCAGAACAGACTATTGCTCCGATCCTCGCGTTACTGATGGATTCAGTGAAAAGTGGCTTCCGCGGTAGCGATCGTTTAGCTGCGTTAGCTTATCGTTCCGGACAATATACGATGGCTGCCAGCCTGCTGAAGAACGCTGGCGACGGGGGATTAGCGTGGTGGCTACGTGCCAAGATGGCTCTACGTGATGGTGATGTGAAGTCTGCCACCGAGGCCTATGCCAAGGCGGCTTCCGCATTCCCTTCGGATGAAAGCTGGGGGCTACAGCGTAATGATGATTATGCGCCAGAAATGATCACTCCAGTTTGCCGAGTTTCTGGTGAGCAGTCCATTCTGGCACTGAATCGTGGCGATTATCTGCAAGCCATGGCTTTTATGTATCAAGGTAAAGAAAACTATTGGGCGGATGTGGCTGATATCGCTGAACGAGTGCTAACCATTGATGAATTGAAACGCTTTGTTGATGAACACATACCTGCACCTAGCACACCATTGAAGCCCATTAATCCGGATGGGTACAGCGATCACCAGATCACGCAGGATGAAAAACTGCGTGACTTGCTAGCACGAAGAATGATGCGGGCTGGGCGCTATCAGGAAGCGGTGAACTACTTTGCGTTCCCAGCTTATCGTCAGTTTGCGCAGGAATTTGTTGATAGTATAAATGCTGCCAAAAATAAAACGTCTGACAAGAGAGCCAAGGCCAAAGCCTATTATCACGCCGCCACATTACTGCGAAAGCAGGGGTTGGAGTTTATGGGCTATGAAATGACGCCGGACTACGCTATTTATGGCGCTGGTATTTCTTATCTGGGGGATGCATTCGATACTCGTGATTTACAGCATAAAAGCTGGATCAACGTGGCTGAGGCAAGTCGGGCAGTGAAATCATTGCCAGAGGCGGACAATCACTTCTTGCATTACCGCTGGCGAGCGGTGGACTTGGCTCAGAAAGCAGCCAATTTATTGCCACCGAAAAGTCAGGCTTATGCTGCCGTATTATGTAATGCCACAAGCTGGGTGATTGCATACGATACGAAGACGAGCCGAGCATTGTACCAACGCTATATCAAGAATGGCTCGTATTATGACTGGGCCGCCAAGTTTGGCGAGAATTGTCCTGAACCGCAGTTTTAAGCGTAGTGCCGCGATCGAGAATGAATCCAGTGTTTGAAAACTTCGAGGAGGAGGGGGGCAGGTAAAACGTTCCTGATATCCTCTTAACGCGCGACTTTGAAGCGTTCACGCTGCATATTTAAGTAGCCGCATTGTGCGGCTACTTAATGGATAAAGATTACTTCATCTTCACAAAACAGCGGCGCGCGGCGTCGATGGTCTTTTGGATATCTTCCTGAGAATGCGCCAGTGACATAAAGCCCGCTTCAAACGCTGACGGCGCGAAGTACACGCCTTCTTCCAGCATCAGATGGAAGAACTGCTTAAAGCGGTCTACGTCGCAGCGAGTGACGTCGGCATAGCAGGTTACGGTTTCTTGATCGGTAAAGAAAATCCCGAACATGCCGCCCACGTGGTTAACCACTAATGGAATGCCTTCTTTTTGCGCGGCGTTTAACAGGCCGGAAGCCAGATTGTCGGTCAGCTCAGTCAGCTGTGGATAGATCCCCGGCTGAGAAATCTCATTCAGACAGGCAAATCCAGCCGCCATCGCGACCGGGTTACCTGATAGCGTCCCCGCCTGATAAACCGGGCCCGTTGGTGCCAGAGCTTCCATGACATCGCGACGACCACCAAATGCGCCCACTGGCATACCACCACCGATGATTTTCCCTAAGCAGGTGAGATCTGGTGTTACACCGTAATAATCCTGAGCTCCCGCTAGTGCCACGCGGAAACCGGTCATGACTTCGTCAATGATCAATAAGGCGCCATATTGGTCACACAGCTCACGCAGACCTGGAAGGAATTCAGGCAGAGGTGGAATGCAGTTCATGTTGCCGGCGACGGGCTCAACGATAATACAGGCGATGTCGTTAGGATATTGCTTGAACGCCTGCATGACAGACTCTACGTCGTTATAGGTGCAGGTCAGCGTATGTTTAGCAAAGTCAGCGGGAACGCCTGGAGAGTTTGGCTGGCCTAGCGTCAGTGCGCCGGAGCCCGCTTTAACCAACAGGTGATCTGCGTGGCCGTGGTAGCAGCCTTCAAATTTGATAATTTTGTCGCGACCGGTAAAACCACGCGCCAAACGAATGGCGCTCATGGTGGCTTCGGTCCCTGAGTTCACCATGCGAACCATGTCCATACTTGGCACCAAGTCGGTAACCAATTGGGCCATTTTCACTTCCATTTCCGTCGGCGCGCCGAAGCTCAAACCACGGCCTACGGCTTCCAGAACGGCTTCGCGGATCGCTGGGTGGTTGTGGCCGAGAACCATTGGCCCCCATGAGCCAACGTAGTCGATATAGGCTTTACCATCGGCATCGTACAGGTAAGCGCCATCTGCGCGCTCGATAAACAAAGGCACGCCACCAACGCCGGTGAAGGCGCGAACGGGGGAGTTTACGCCACCCGGAATTAGCTCTTTTGCCTGAGCGTACAGACTTTCAGACTTACTCATAAATCGGCTCCTGACCTGTGCTGAATGTAAAAAGTCGCGTCTATTCTAAAGAAGTCGCCGCAGAGATGAAATGAAGAAAAGCTCAAGCTAAGGGATTGAACAGAATTCAAACGTTCTTATCTCATCCATCATACTATCCTTAGGGAGTATTCAACTTTCCTCATAAGAGGACTTTGTCGCATTTGACATGTAGAATAGCGCCTCTTTTATTTGTATTACTTATCAACCACAGCTTTAGTTGACTGATTATGACACAGAAAGAACAACACACTTCTCTGCCGTCTGCCACGCGTTTGCGCCGTAGTGACGTTATGTTGCAAATTTTACGTCGCGATAAAACTCCCGTGGCAATCTTGTTTATGGCGGCGGTTGTCGGGACGCTGGCGGGGCTTATTGGCGTGGCATTTGAAAAATGCGTCGATTGGGTGCAGCAACAGCGTTTAGGTGGATTGGCGCATGTGGCCGATTACTGGATTATCGTTTGGCCGATGGCGTTTATCGGCTCTGCGCTGTTAGCCATGTTTGGCTACTATTTGGTGCGCCGCTTTGCTCCTGAAGCCGGAGGCTCCGGTATTCCTGAAATTGAGGGCGCATTGGAGAATTTACGCCCCGTACGCTGGTGGCGAGTGATCCCCGTGAAGTTCTTCGGCGGGATGGGAACACTAGGTGCGGGCATGGTGCTCGGGCGCGAAGGCCCCACTGTGCAGATGGGCGGCAACCTCGGTCAGATGGTGTTCGATCTCTTTCGCGCTCGTAGTACGGAGGCGCGTCACAGTTTGTTAGCAACCGGTGCCGCTGCGGGTTTAACTGCCGCGTTTAACGCGCCGTTGGCGGGCATTTTATTCGTTATTGAAGAGATGCGTCCGCAGTTCCGCTATAGCCTGATTTCTATCAAAGCGGTATTTATCGGCGTGATTATGTCCTGTGTCGTTTTTCGCTATTTCAACGGCGAACGCACAGTGATTGAGGTGGGTAAACTCGGCAGTGTGGGTATCAACACCCTATGGCTGTATCTGATTTTGGGAATGGTATTTGGCGTCGTTGGCGTGCTGTTTAACCGTGGTGTTTTTCGCGCTCAGGATATGTTCATGCGCATGCACGGCGGAGATTGGCGCAAACTGGTGCTTATCGGCGGTGTGCTTGGCGGGCTATGCGGAGTGTTAGGGCTAATTCAACAAGAAGCTGCTGGTGGGGGCTTTAACCTGATTCCTATTGCGGCGGCGGGGAACTACACCGTCGGCATGCTGCTGTTTATCTTTATCGCGCGCGTAGTGACTACGCTGCTGTGTTTTGGCTCCGGTGCGCCTGGCGGCATCTTTGCACCGATGCTGGCGCTGGGGACTTTATTGGGGACCGCATTTGGAATGGCAAGTGCGCATCTTTTCCCACAATACGGCATAGAGGCGGGGGCTTTTGCCATTGCTGGGATGGGGGCATTGTTTGCTGCTACGGTCAGGGCTCCACTCACCGGCATTGTGCTGGTGTTAGAAATGACGGATAACTATCAGCTCATTTTACCGATGATCATTACTTGTCTTGGCGCTACACTATTGGCCCAGTTTTTAGGTGGCAAACCGCTATATTCTTGCATCTTAGAAAGAACGCTTAAGCGTCAGGAACAGGCACAAGAGCAGGCGGCCCAACAAGAAGCGGAAAAGACGTCGTTACCGACGAGCAATACTTGAACGAATTAGTCAGGTATTAGATAATGACCGCATAAATCAGCATGGCTTTTTAGCGCTACCTGTATTTTGACATCGCCATGCTGTGTAGAAACATTCTGTGAAAAGCAGAGTTTTGGGAGTGAGAAATGAGTGAAGATATGGCTCTGCCGTTGCAGTTCACTGAAGCTGCAGCTAATAAAGTAAAAGTCCTGATCGCAGACGAAGAAAACCCGGATCTGAAACTGCGAGTCTACATCACTGGCGGCGGCTGTAGCGGCTTCCAGTACGGCTTCACCTTTGATGATAAGGTGAACGAAGGCGATATGACCATTGAGAAACAGGGCGTTATGCTGGTGGTAGATCCAATGAGCCTGCAATATCTGGTGGGCGGGTCTGTTGACTACACCGAAGGCCTAGAAGGTTCTCGTTTTATCGTCACCAACCCGAATGCAAAAACCACCTGCGGTTGTGGATCGTCCTTTAGTATTTAATCTTTGAGTCCCCCTCGCCAATGACTCTCTTTGTAAGGGCATCGGGAGGGGGACCTATCAAAACTACCCCATCTCTTTTTCCACGTTTACCATCCACGGTATCCCGAACCGATCGGTTAACATTCCAAACCCTAATGCCCAGAATGTCTCCTGAAAGGGCATTGTCACGTTCGCCCCCACAGATAACCTTTCAAACCATGTTTTACCCTGCGCTAAATCGTTGGAATGCAGGCTGACAGAAAAGCCGCCGTGCTTTTTTTCCTCGGCGCACATGTTGCCGTCGCTCAGCATCAAGAGGCCATCGCCGATCTTGAGTGACGCATGCATGATTTTATCGGCGGGAAATGGAGGTGTGGTTGCACATTGGGAATCATCGACCGGCGCTTCGCCAAACCGTATTTTGTGCAAAACTTCAGCACCAAGCGCCTGAGTGTAGAACGTTAGCGCTTGTTCTGCGTTGCCGTCGAAGAACAGATAAGTACTCAATTGCATAACAGTATTCCTCGGTATGTGATTGGATTACCGAGAATTCATGATCCGACGCTTCGTGCCTGAGAGTCGGGCTCTGCTATTAGAAGAGTTATATGCTGATAGTAATCCGCACAAGGAAGTTTAGCTGATGATGGTGTTGGTTGCTGCTGCGATCGTCGTGAGTTTGATGTCTTCTTAATTATAGGTGTTTCATTTTTAAAGTGCTGGTCTAGTTAACGCCATCACAATTGCTGTTTTTCCTATGCTGGGGTTACCGATTATTGTTCCGGGTATTCTCGCAAGTTTTACCTGTGGTGGTACGGCGGCCATTTTTGGCAATGCGACGGGGGGACTTCGTGGGGCCATCATTGCCAGCTTCGTTAATGGCCTATTGTTGTGCTTTTTACCGGCATTAGTGCTGCCACTTTTCAGCTACTTAGGTGCTACAGGCGTGACCTGTTGGCCCGATGCACAATCATCCGCATGAACAGACCACATACGTAAAGTCTGGTGTTTTCGATTTTACGGTTGGCGATGAAACTCATCGCGTATCTGCTGGCGATACGCTGTACAAAAAGCCTAACGTCATGCATGGCTGTATATGCGTTGAAGCGGGGACTTTGATTGATGTCTTTACGCCACAAAGGGACGATTTTATTTCATAAGTCATGGCGTGAGCACAGCGTCATATGAGCTCAAACAAACCTCATCCAACGTTGTTGGATGAGGTTTGTGTTTCATGAACTTAGGCTAAGGTATTACTTTTTTAGTGCAAAACTGAACGTCTTCGATTGGCACGGGGCAAAGTTGCCCATGTCTCCCGGTTGATATTGAGTTTCTTCCCGTAGAATTTCATCCATTCCCGCTTCGCTCCAATGGATTGTCTGTGGATGAATGCTGACTTCTCCCATAGCCGGTGCCTGTTCACTTGGGTTATAGCAACGAATAATCAGCTCATCGCGATCTTCTGCTTTTTTCAATGCGCTGAGCATCACACCGATGCGTGGCATTTCCAGTAGGCTGTAGTGATGCGGTATCTGATGAGGCGCAAGGTTTAGCTTCATCGCGTTGTACGGCATTTTGTTATAACAACGTATTGGCGTGAGATAGTCGCGGGCGAACTGCGGAACTCCAGCCTCTAATGCTGTCCCAGTAAAACCGAACAGGGCGAACTGAAAATGATGTTTTCCCTTCATCTGTGAATCTGGCGTGGGGAGTTTTATACCCGATGGGCGGCCAGGCCTTAGCAACAGCTCTTCTTTGCCTAACACCCCGACGGAACGGAACAGCGTGAGAGCGAAAGTATCATGTTGTTCACCGACAATTTCGAATTCACGTAACCCTTGGGTGAACAGAGCCATACCCGCTTTATTACCTTGCAGAGCGGCGAAATTAAGCATTTGCCAGACAGGGATGGGTGCCTCTTTCCAGTCCTCCTGCTCCCAGTGCTGCATCGCAGGATCGCGGGTAGGGCGAGTCATGGTGCCAAATGGATTATCCGCCAGTACGTTTTGGCTTGGGAATGGCGTTGGGATAAGCACCCGCAGGCGATGATCTTCGGCGAGGTTTTCTAAGGTGATATCGATGTCGATGCGGCGACTGTTTTTTGCCAATGTGACGCATAGCGTCACAGGCATAGACAGGCTAGCGCAATGAGTTGCACGTTCTGCAAGCGAAGCAGGAACTGGCTGTGCGAACTGAATAACGGCGATGCTTTGCAATGGCTGATGAATAAATTCTGTCTGCGCTTGTGCTTGCTCAGAGGTCATTAACCATTCTTCACGCGGAGGTGAATAGTCATATTCATCGCCATCATCGCCGCCGTTTTCTAACAACAGCGCTTGCTCATAGTGTATGTCGGCCTGTTTATCGAAAATATTAAGCGAGCCGTTCGTATTCACGGTTATCCGATAAAACGCATTCTCCAGTGCCTGGTCATGATTGTCCTCGTTGGACAGGAGCTGCGTATCAGCCTGAGTTATCCGCAGCGTGGTATATCCCATGGCGGGTAGGCGGCGCTCTAACTGAATATCAAACTCCATGAAGGGATCGTAGTTACCGTAATGAACAATTTGCCGATCGACTAAGCCTGGATCAATTTCTCGTGAGGCGCGAATGAAATAGGGGACTTCTTTTCCTTCGTTATCCGTGAGACGAAATGCGTTGGCGCGAATGCGGATAGTGGTGTTAATTACCTCGTCGCGCGCATACGGCGAAAAATTGAAAAGGGTGAGAGAGTCACTGATTTCGTGCTGGTTGTGTAAATTGTCAGCGATTTTGCGCAGAGTAAACTGAATGAGGCTTTCGGCCATATCATCGGCTAGAATGAAACGTGACATCACTTCTTGGTGTACTTTGTCACTGCAGCAGCAGCTAATACTATCGTGAGCATGGTTTTTAAGGATCTCTTTCCACATTTTTTCGAACAAACCGTGGTGATAATCAAAACCTAGGCTCCAAGCGATAGCACACAGCGGCTCAAGGATATTCACGATCTTATTTTCAATCGCGGCATGCGCCTGTTTGATATCCATGCGGGTGGATGAAATAGTGCGGTGCACACGCATGTATTTGCCGTCGTTGAATTCGCCGCGCAGGACAGGAAGTTGATCGTGAATGGCCTCAATCCGATCAAAAACCTCTTCGAAGCGGCTGAGAATAAACTCACGATCGGGATAGATCTCACGCAGCTTATCCATGACAGCAAAAATATTTTGCTGGAGCGGCATTTGATCGTGGCCGTTAGGGAGCAATATATCTTTGGTGATAGATGCCTGTTCTAGAACAGGAAAATACTTATCTAGTCGGTCGCGAAGGCCAGCTTCATCTGACGGTAAATATTTACCGATGGCATAACCTAGCGGCAAAACCTGCGTGGTGACTTCGCTGCCGTCATTGCTCTGCCAAAGGAACTCGGTTTTATCGGTACCGTGACGCTCGGAGCATCCGCGCCAGAACATAGCGCGTGTGATGCCAAAACCATTAAAGATATGGGGGAGCTGTGAGGACATACTGAATGAATCCGGTAAATAACCGATTTTCATTGGCTCGCCTAAACTCAGACAATCGCGCATACCATACATCAGATTACGTACGATCGATTCAGCACTCACCATCATCGTATCCGTCTGGGTGTACCAAGGGCCAACAATCAGTTTTCCTGCCTGAACTAAGGCTTTCACTCGTTCGCGATTATGTGGACAGACTGAAAAATAGTCTTCCAAAATCGCAGTTTGGCCGTCGAGAACGTAAAATTTATAGTCAGCATCTTGCTCTAAGCGCTGCAATATTTCTTCCATGTTGTTCACCAGCAAAACACGAGACTCTTCAGTGGTGAAATACCATTCGCGATCCCAATGCATATGCGGAGTGATGTGTACGCGAGAAGTGGTTTTGGTCGTGGAATTTGTCATCAGATATTATCCAGTTCAGTCTCAATCTCGTCCCTTTTTCAAGGAACAATGGCATTCAGTTATTTGATATCGGGTGCAAATGAGCCTTTTTGGCAGGCATATCGACGCCATAACAGCAGGCTAAACGTCGAGATAACGGTGCCGAGCAGCGCAGCTCCGAACCAAAGTAGGGCTGCGTAAATGCCGCCCAGCCCGTTATCGCTAAGTAGGAACAACGAGAAAATACCGGCGCCTGGCGTTGATAGACCAATACCTGCACCTCCGACGATGGCGCCAGTAACCACCGACCCCAGAAGGAATGAGCCAATAACGCGTAGCGGATCTTCAATCGCCATAGGAATGGCGCCCTCGGTGATGCCGGCTAATCCCAGCAGCCACGTTGATTTTCCAGTCTCAATTTCAAAGCTACGGAAGAGCTGAGGGGCGATAATTGTTGAGGCGGTCACGGTAAAAGCAGAGACCATTTTAGTGGCCCCAAAAATGGCATAAGGGCCATACACACCGTTTGCCATTGCGCCAAGGCAGAAGGCATAGGCTGCTTTATTCACCGGTCCACCCAGATCGAATGAACACATAAAGGCAACTATCGCCCCGAGAAGAATGGCATTAGTCCCAGATAGGCCATTCAGCCAGTGGGTCAGGCCATTGTTAATCCATGCGACTGGCTCGCCGATAACGAAAAGCATAATGCTACCCACCACCAGCGTGCCAATGACGGGATACAGATAGAATGAGAGAAAGCCGTTAAAGTTTGGGCTTAAACGAATATGCTTTTTCACCCAACGCATGACATAGCCTGCAATGAGGCCGCCCGCCACACCTCCCAGAAAACCGGCACCAATCAGGTTGGCACAAATACCGGCGACAAAACCCGGTGTTAACGCGGGCTTATCTGCCAGTGACCATGCGATATATCCCGCGAGTACGGGAACCATTAGCGTTCCCAGCATATTTCCACCAAGCTGGCGATACATCCACAGCCATGAATCCTTCTGTGCGTATAAATCCTGCCAACCAAACATCTGCGCCAGTAATACAGCGACAGCTAAAACGGTGCCACCGGCCACAATTAGCGGAACGGCAAATGAAATGCCGCTTAAGAGAGCTTGTTTTACCTCTTGTTTCCACCCCGGTTTAGGCTGAGTTTCGACGGTGGAAACCGGCTGTTCAGCCAGCGTTATCGCTTGTTGAAGAAGCGCCTTGGCATGGCGAATAGGTTCAGCGACCGGAACCTGTAGTTTGGGTAACGCTGCAAATCGTTCAGATTCTTTTATTGCCACTTCAGCGGCAAAAATGCAGGCGGTAGCCTGTTTGATCTGCGACTCATCAAGGCGATCTTCCACACCATTGGCGCCCTGTTTCTCGACCAAAACGCGTATTCCAAGTTCACGTCCCGCTTTTTCAAGATATTCAGCGGCCATATAGGTATGAGCAATACCCGCCGGACAGGCGGTAACGCAGACCACTAAAGGTGCCGCCGCAGTCGAAAGATCGTTTTCTACCTGACTTTTTTCTGCGGGTGTACGAGACAATAGCGCCAATACTTGCTGAGGCGTTTGTGCCTGCATCAGCGCATTACGCACCTCGTCATCCACCAACATGGTGGTTAGGGTGGTGAGCAACTGTATATGGGTAGATCCCGCTTCAGCGCTGGGTATCGCCAACAGAAAGATCAAACTAACGGGCTCGGGGCCATCAACACCGTCCCACTCTAATGGCTGACATAGCGTTGCCATGGCAAAAGCGGCTTGGCGTACGCTGTCTGATTTGCCATGCGGAACGGCGAGCGACTCACCCAATGCCGTTGGGCCTTCTGCTTCTCGCTGCATAACTGCGGTACGAAATGCGTTGGCATCATGGAGAATACCCTGACTCTCCAGTCGTTGAATTAGCGCATCCAGCGCTTCATCCCGATGCGTAAATGACTGCCTTAAGACGATCAGTTCCGGTGACGTAAGGTGTATCAGATCCATAGAAACTCCCGCGAGAATAATTTGTATTTAATTTGTATTTATATTTTCAGTAGAACGCAAAATTATTAGCGGTGTCTGTGATCTTAATTAGATAATTCGTATTAAACTTGTATCAACTTGTATTAAGAGAGGTGGTTGATAGCAAAATAGTGGGTAGAATGTGGTTATCGGAATGAGAATGGGGGTTTTAGTGAGTCATCAATCAGTCAGCAGCAAACCGATTTATCGTCAGATTGCTGATGATATTCGCAATAAAATTCAGAAGGGGGAATTGAAGGCGGGAGATGCTTTGCCAACAGAGGCTCGTCTACGCGAGATGTATTCTGTCAGCCGCGTTACGGTGCGGCAGGCAATTCGGTTGCTTGTTGAACAGCAGATATTGGAAAGCATTCAGGGAAGTGGCACTTACGTCAAAGAAGCTAAGGTAAATTATGATATTTATCAGCTCACTAGCTTTGATGAAAAACTGATTAACCATAATATTCATACCCACAGCGACGTACTGACTTTTACGGTGATGACTCCACAGCCGATTGTGGCCGAAGAGCTTTCATTGAATGAAGGGGAACGGGTTTGGTATATAAAACGTCTACGTTATCTGGGTGACAAAGCGGTTACGCTAGAAGAAACGTGGATGCCGCTGGCGCTGTTTCCCGATCTCACTTTTCAGGTGATGGAAGGGTCAAAATATGTGTGGATTGAGCAGGTAAAACAGCTATCGATTGAGCGTAGCGAGCAGGAAATTATTCCGCGGATGCCATCTAAAGAAATGGTCCAACTACTTGGATTAGCGGCCGATAAGCCTATTCTCGAAAAGGTGTCTAAGGGGTATTTAAGCGATGGTCGATTGTTTGAATATAGCCGCAATTATTTTAGCACCGATGACTATAAATTTACGCTGGTGGCTCGTCGCCATCCAGCGTCGGCATAATTAGCTGTCTAAGGTAAATGTCGGTAGTTTCAGGTGCCAACGGATGGCGGCGAGACGGATCGCGAGGGTGACAAACATCCCCAGCATCATGGCGTTTTGCAACTCCATGTTGAAGGTCGCGTAGGCGGTCACGTGAACGATACCGCCAATGATGCAGGCGGTTGCGTAAATTTCAGTACGTAAGATCATCGGAATTTCGCGCGCCAGAACGTCACGGATCATTCCACCGCCTACGCCGGTAATCACCCCCATACACACGGCGATTAGCGGGCCAGCGCCACCAGCAAAGGCTTTATTCACGCCGATCCCCACAAATACCGCTAAGCCAACGGCATCCAGAACGGGCAAGATCCAACTGGGTAAACGACGCGGTTGGCGTACTAACACAATAGTGGCGAGACAGGTGATCATCGCGACAACAAGATCGGTCGGATCTTTCACCCAAAACACCGGTCCGTGATCGAGTGCCATATCACGAATAGTCCCGCCGCCGACGGCGGTAACAACGCCGAGCACCAAGACGCCAAACGGATCCATTCGCAATTTGCCGGCTAACAGCACGCCTGAAATGGCAAATACAGCCGTACCTAAAATATCCAGCCAATACACCAGCATGGTTGGTTTCCCCTGTTTAAATCTCAGTGTTATGTAGCAATAGTCTAATTTATGAGGTGATTGTTATATGATTAACTTATTGTTTTAATTGGTTATTTTGTTTTTTATGATGCAATAAGATACATTGAATTTTGAGGAGTTTCTATGGGGAGACACAGAATTAAGCACTTTTCTGCCAAAATAATGGGAGAAAAGTGCGGTTAATCACTGCTAGCTTAGCGGGGAGTTTTGACGGAAAGAGTATCTAGCTGCTCACATAGCGTCTGTGCAGCAAGAATAATGCGCGGGCCGCTGCGGTTTAACCAGTCTTCATTAATGGCGATGACAGGAACGTTCAACTGTGGTTGCCAGAACTGCTTCACGGTTTCTACCTGCTTTTGCGAGCCGCTTACCACGATGACCTGCGGCTTACGCATAATCACCTGTTCCCGACTTACCTGTGGCCACGGAACAGGGCTGTCGGCAAAAATATTGGTTGCCCCACACAGTGAGAGTAAATCGCTTTGAATTGTTGCTTTAGAGGTAGTGAATAGCGGCTGAGTGCCGAATTGCATGAGCACGCGGCTTGGATGAGGGCGATGGTATTTCTCACGCAACACTTTCACTTGATCACGAAAATGGCTTGCTGCATCGTGGGCGATCTGAGGTGTTGGGCTATAGGTGGCTAAACGATCGAGATCGTCGGCAATACCATCAATGGTTTTGGGATCGGAATAAAAGATAGGGATACCGAATCCCGACAGCTGATCTAAAACCCGCTGTGGGTTTCCACCGCGCCATGCCAAGATCAAATCAGGCTTTAACGCTAAAATACGCTCCAGATTAATCCCCTGCCATGAGGCGACTTTTTCCAGTTTTTCCGCTGCCGGTGGGTAATCAGAATACGCGCTCGCGGCTATCATTTTATCGCCTAAGCCAGCAGCGTAGGCCATCTCGGTAGTATGGGGAGAGAGGCTAATCACGCGGTCTGCCGCAAAAAGCGGCAGACACAGCAGCAGCCAAAGAGCGCCAAATAGGCGAGAGACAGGCTTCATACGGTAGGTCTCATCTTTGTTCGATCACGCGCGTTTGGCAAATTCTTGCAGCATGGCTTCAACCATGAGCGAAGATTGCTGAGCGGCAACAACTAAAAATTCATCAAAGCTCAGGTGAGACTCTTTGTCTGCAACGTCAGAAATCGCGCGAACTACCACAAACGGTGTTTTGAATGCATGGCATACATGGGCAACCGCGGCTGCTTCCATTTCTACAGCAGCAACTTTAGGGAAGGTTGAACGAATGCGGGCCAAAGGTTCAGCGCCGTTAATGAAGGCATCGCCGCTGCAAATCAGGCCGCGAACTGCATTCAGGTTTAGCGCCGTGATGCAGCGTTCAGCCAACGCAATCAAATTCGCATCGGCGATAAACGCGGCGGGGCAGCCAGCCATTTGACCCGGCTCATAGCCAAAAGCGGTAACGTCTGCGTCGTGATAGCGAACTTCATCTGAAACGACGATATCGCCCACGGTCAGAGTGCTTGCCAAACCACCTGCTGAGCCGGTGTTAATCACCACGTCTGGGTGGAAATGTTCTAGCAACAGCGTGGTTCCCATCGCGGCAGAAACCTTGCCGATGCCAGACTTCAGCAGTGCGACTTCTACGCCGCACAGCGTGCCGGTATAGATTTCACAGCCCGCACGCTGCATAGTTTGGCGGTTTTCGATACGGTCGCGCAGCACAGCAACTTCTTGCTCCATTGCACCAATGATGCCTACTTTCATGATGATACCTGCAAAATTGTGAGTTAGAACTGGAGGCATTCAAGCCTTGTACTAGTCTAACATGCGAGCGCAAAGATTCTGGCTGGATTTGCATTTTACGTAGCGCATTGTTATCACTAGTGAATAGCAATATATGTTCACGCTCGGCAACACAGGACGCAGACGGTGACCAATTTCAGCAACAAGTTTAACTATCAACGCTATTTCAGCAGTCCGATCAACGTAGAGGATGAATACGATATTATTCGTCAGTTTGAAAGCGACCGTGGGCGAATAGTAAACTCGGCGGCGATCCGTCGCTTACAGCAGAAAACGCAGGTTTTTCCGCTGGAACGCAATGCCGCAGTCCGTAGCCGCCTGACGCACTCTATGGAAGTCCAACAGGTAGGACGCCATATAGCTAAAGAAATTCTGCATGATTTACGCCGCCACGATCGATTAAATGAAATGGGGTTAGCGCTGTTTATCGATCCCTTCGAAAGCATCGTTGAAATGGCGTGTTTACTGCACGATGTGGGCAATCCGCCTTTTGGCCATTTTGGCGAGGCTGCGTTGAATAACTGGTTTCGCCAGCATTTAGGCGTGGATACTCAAGGGAATCTTCTCGCCGATGAAATGAGCTGTCAGGTGGCCTGTCTACGGCTAAAAGCCGGTGACTCTGAGCTTAATTCATTGCGTACCCGCGTGCGGGCCGATCTCAGCTACTTTGAGGGAAACGCTCAGGCTATCCGTTTAGTGCATTCGTTGCTGAAGCTGAATCTGACCTATGCTCAAATCGCCTGCGTACTAAAATATACCCGCCCAGCTTATTGGCAAGGAGAGGTCCCCGCTAACTATCATTATTTAATGAAGAAACCGGGTTATTATTTAGCTGAAGAAAAATTCATCCAACGCCTGCGCCAAGAATTAGAAATGAAAGAGTTTCACCGTTTTCCACTGACTTATATTATGGAGGCGGCTGATGATATTTCTTATTGTGTCGCTGATCTCGAAGATGCAGTGGAAAAAAATATCCTAACGGTCGATCAGCTTAGAGCCTATTTAGAGTCGGAATGGGGACGGGTAGAAAAGGGCGATCTGTTTGATATTACCGTGGGTGAGGCTTATCGGCGACAAAAAGAAAAATACGGGCACCGCAGCACCGACGATCTTTTCTTTATGTATCTACGGGTCAACGTGGTTAAAGCTTTGGTTCCGCATGCCGCACGACGTTTTATAGAGAATCTCCCACAGATAGTGGACGGCAGTTTTAATCAGGCACTGCTTGAGGCTTCTGATTCCGCTAATCATTTGTTAAGGGTATTTAAAAAAGTCGCCTTTCAGCATGTGTTTAACCACCACGAGGTGGAACAGTTAGAGTTGCAAGGGTATCGCGTTATCGGCGGTTTGCTAGATATTTACAGCCCACTATTACAAATGCCGCTGGCTGACTTTGCCCAATTGGTTAAGGACGATACCCACCGCGGCTACCCGATTGAAACGCGGCTATTCCATAAGCTATCCGTGAAACATCGTTTGGCCTATGGTGAAGCACTTGAGTTATTAGAAGTCCAAAGCCCTGATGAGTTTATGGTGTGGGAGTATTATTACCGCGCCCGCTTAATTCAAGATTATATCAGTGGTATGACCGATCTTTATGCATATGATGAATATCGCCGTTTAATGGCAGCTGAATAATAGGATAGATGAATAAAGTTGAGTTTTGTAAAGACAGGCCATAATTTTTTACGCTTTCTTGACTGATTGAAAGGGAACTTCAATGTTTTATCCGACTCTTAATAAGCACAAATATCACGGCTAATTTGCCGGTGATCATTAGGGAACCGTTGAAAACGTTCGTATCAGACTTACTTTATGAGTAAGTACATCATTGGCGATGTTAGGCGTTCCTCAAATTATTTATCGTTGATAATACAAGAGAAAAACATTCTATGAAAAAATCCACTTTAGTATTGAGTGCAGTAGCATTGAGTTTGGGTATGGCGTTAAGCCCGATGTCAGCCAGCGCCGCTGAAACAGCGTCGGCAGTGACCAGCCAGCAGCTACCTAGTCTCGCACCCATGCTGGAGAAAGTGATGCCATCGGTGGTGAGCATCAACGTGGAAGGCAGTGCAACCGTGAATAACAATGGGCGTATGCCACAGCAGTTCCAGCAATTTTTCGGTGACAATTCACCATTCTGTCAGGATGGCTCACCGTTTAGCGGCTCACCTATGTGTCAGGGGGGCGGCGCAAATGGCCCATCTAAAGAGAAATTTAAAGCCTTGGGCTCAGGTGTCATTATTGATGCAGCCAAAGGTTATGTTGCTACGAATAACCACGTGGTAGAAAACGCGGACTCAATTCAGGTACAACTGAGCGATGGCCGCAAATACGAAGCCAAAGTGATTGGTACCGATCCGCGCACCGATATTGCATTGATTCAACTGAAAGATGCCAAGAATTTGACCGCCATTAAGATGGCCGATTCTGACGCGTTGCGCGTGGGGGATTACACCGTGGCTATCGGTAACCCATACGGTCTGGGTGAAACCGTGACTTCGGGTATCGTTTCTGCGTTGGGACGTAGCGGCCTGAACGTAGAGAACTACGAAAACTTTATCCAAACCGACGCGGCGATTAACCGTGGTAACTCCGGTGGTGCGTTGGTGAACTTGAACGGTGAGCTGATTGGGATTAACACCGCAATCTTGGCTCCAGATGGCGGTAACATCGGTATCGGTTTTGCGATCCCAAGCAACATGGTGAAAAACTTGACCGGTCAGATGGTCGAATTTGGTCAGGTGAAACGCGGTGAGCTGGGCATCATGGGTACCGAGTTGAACTCTGAACTGGCTAAGGCCATGAAGGTTGATGCACAGCGCGGCGCATTCATTAGCCAAGTACTGCCAAAATCTTCCGCTGCCAAAGCAGGGATTAAAGCGGGTGACGTTGTGGTGTCTCTGAACGGCAAACCTATTTCTAGCTTTGCATCGTTCCGTGCTGAAATCGGGACTATGCCGGTAGGCAGCAAATTGAAACTGGGCCTGATCCGCGATGGTAAGCCAATCAGCATCGATGTGACGCTGGAGCAGAGTCAACAAGCTCAGGTTGCGTCTAGCAATGTCTTTGCCGGGATTGAAGGGGCAGAGCTAAGCAACGTAACAACGGGTAAAGTTAAAGGCGTTAAAGTAGACAATGTGCAGAAAGGCTCAACCGCGGCGCGTGTTGGTCTACAGAAAGGCGATATCATTCTGGGCGTAAACCAGCAGCCTGTCGCTAACTTGGGTGAACTGCGTAAAATTATGGATTCTAAGCCACCAGTTCTGGCTCTGAATATTTTGCGCGGTGATAACTCTCTGTATCTGTTAATGCAGTAATTTTCTGAGGCCGCATCAAGCGGCCCAATAAGATAAAAAAGCCCCTGTGAGCGTACGCTTGCAGGGGCTTTTTTGTGAGTTTTGCGAACAGCATTGCCAATCTGAATGTAACTTGGCTGTAATTAAGGTTTACCGTTTTCTCGCTTGAGCTAGCGAGATATCTTGCATCAGCACGGAAAGTGGACTGGTAATTGTTTATTATTTGGTCATAATGACAACACAAATGACAACACAAATGACAACACAAATGACAACACAAATGACAATACAAATGACACCGCAAATTATAAATGAGAGCCGCCAATTATGAGTACTATTCATTTTCGCATTGATGAAGAGACTAAACGTCTAGCGATGCAGGCTGCGGAGCGTAAAAAGATGAGCCTAACTGAGTTAGTGAGGGAACGCGTGGAGGCGTTGGCTGATGAGGAGCGCCGCTTCCAGTTAGAAAATGCCAATATGGAGCTTGAAACGCTGATCGAACAGGCTTTCAGCGATTATGATTCAGGGAAAATGGAGTTTATTTCTGACGAGCAAATGAATTCGGAAATGGGCAGTCTGAAAGATTTAGCACGGCAGGGAAAGCTGTGAATTCTGTATTTTGGGGAAATCAGGCAGTTGCCGACAGAATGTCTATTTTCCGTTTTTTGGTTCACAAGGCTGGCGCTAAGGTAGCGATTGCGACGGATGAGCGCTTTATCGCGCTGTCTTCATTGCTTTCCGAGCACCCAAAGTCGGGGCATGCCATTAATGGCAATATGCAACGGAGAAGGTTAATTATGCCACATTTTCCTTTTGTCATGGTTTACGCCTTAGAGTCTCACTCTGTGCGTATTTTGCGCGTAATCCACACCTCTAGAAAGATCGCGGTAAATTACACTCAAAAATCATCGTTACCAATAAAAAAGCCCAGACCGAAGTCTTAATGCTTGTCAGTTAAGCCTGATTTTAGGGGAAGTACACCGATGGGGTCGTAGCAGCTTTAGCTGCCGGAGCGCCCCGCGGTGTGCTAGCCCCGTGTATCTCGATCTCTTAAATGAACAGCATTAAGACCGAAGTCTGAGCTTTTTCCTAAACGCATCGGGTTAGTGAGCACCACCACCGCCACCGGCGGTTGAGAACGGTGGACGAGCGAACCAAATGAGCACCAGCAGTACCAAGAACACGCCCGCAGACATCCAGAATATCTCGTTGGCGGAGATGATCAGTCCCTGCGAGGTAATTTCATTCGCGAGGTAAGCAGAGGCTTGCTTACTGCTCATACCCAGTTTTTCAAGCTCGCTGTACGTCTGCTGTGCCAGCGGATTGTACGGATTCACCGATTCGGTCAGCTGTGAATGGTGTAGCGCTTCACGGCGAGTCCACAGCGTGGTTGTGATCGATGTACCAATAGAACCGGCCAGCGTACGGCAGAAATTACTCAGGCTAGAGGCTGCCGCCAAACGCTCTGGAGGAAGTCCCGAAAGGCTGATGGTTGTCAGTGGCATAAAGAAGCACGCCACGGCAAAGCCTTGAATAAACTGCGGCCAGGCTGAAGCGCCAAAGTCCATCCCCGGTTCAAAAGTATAGGCACGCCAGTAGAAGCAGACGGCATACATTATGAAGCTGAATGTTACTAAGCGGCGCATGTCCAGTTTAGGCGCAAACTTACCGATAATGGGCGATAATATAACCGGTATCAAACCGACTGGCGCGGACGCCAAACCAGCCCAGGTTGCGGTATATCCATAGACCTCTTGCAGTAGCTGCGGTAGCAATACGATTGCACCGAAGTAGAGCATGTAGGCCAAGCTGATACATAGCACACCAATGGTGAAGTTACGCATTTTGAACAAGGATAAATCGACCACCGGATGTTCGTCGGTAAGCTCCCAGACGAGCAGGAAACACAGAGCAACGACGGCGATAACCGTCAGTACAATGATCTCGGTGGAGTTAAACCAGTCGAGCTCTTTCCCCTTATCCAGCATCACCTGCAAACAACCTACGCCGAGCGCAAGAAGCACTAGCCCCACGGTATCGATAGGCTTGATTTCGGTTTTTGTTTCGCGTCCTTTCAGCGTAGACATGGCGACCAGCGCAACGGCGATCCCTAAAGGCACGTTGATGAAGAAGATCCAGCCCCAGTGATAGTTATCACTGATGTAGCCACCTAGAACTGGCCCGCAAATCGGCGCGACGATAACGGTCATAGACCACATCGCCAACGCCATACTTCGCTTCGCAGGCGGGTAGTTACTGAGCAAGAGACTTTGCGACAGGGGAATCAGTGGGCCTGCTACGATCCCCTGTAACACGCGGAAGAAGATCAGCATCTCGAGGCTAGAGGAGATCCCACACAACCAAGAGGCTGCGGCAAACAGGATCGTTGACCACAGAAATAAACGAACTTCCCCGAAGCGTTTTGCCAGCCAACCGGTGATCGGGATCGAGATGGCGTTAGCCACCCCGAATGAGGTGATCACCCAAGTTCCCTGCGAGTTAGATGCACCTAGGTTCCCGGAGATCGTCGGGATCGCCACGTTGGCGATCGTCGAGTCCAGAACCTGCATAAAGGTGGCCATTGCAAGGGCCACCGTCATCCATGCAAGCCGTGCGCCCTCAAGTGGTTTTTGTTGCACGTTAACCTCTGCCGTTTTTAGCTTGCGTTAGCCTGAATGATCTCGGCAATCACCTGATTCACCGGTTCAAGGTTCAACGTCAGGACATTACTTTCATATGCAGGCGTTTTGCGTACGTTGTTAGCCAGCACTAAACCGTCGGCATTGGCGGTATCTACCGTAACCAGCGTAGACAAACCAATACGCAGCGGATGCTCTGCAATCTGTTTGGCATCTAATTCGATACGGACGGGTAAGCGCTGAACCACTTTGATCCAGTTACCGGTCGCATTCTGTGCCGGGAGCAGGGAGAACGCACTACCGGTCCCCATGTCTAAGCCGACAACTTTGCCTTTATAAACGACATCATCGCCGTACATATCACTGATAACGGTGGCTGGTTGCCCAATACGCATGCCGGCGAGCTGAGTTTCTTTAAAGTTGGCGTCAATCCACAGCTGGTTATCGGGAACGACGGCCATCAGAGGAGTGCTTGGCGTAATTTGAGCTCCCACCTGAACGCTACGGCGCGACACATAACCCGTGATCGGGCTACGGATCTGAGTACGCTCCAGCGCCAACCATGCATCACGAACCTGTGCTGCTGCCTGCTGAATCGCGGGTTGTTTTTCAAGCGGCGTGTTCAGAATCAACGCTTGGTTCGCGTTATATTGCTGAATAGCCACATCCAGCGCGGCTTTAGCGCTTTCAACCGCATCTTGCGCGTGTTGCAGTTCTTCACGACCAATAGCATTAACACTGCCTAGCACCTGACGACGCTTGTAGTCATCGGTGGCTTTATTTAGCTCGGTTTTACGCAGCTGGATGTTGGCCTGATATTGCTTGCCGTTAATGATGAGCTGATGCGTTTGACGCACGCTGTTTGCCAGCGCGGTTTTCGCTTTTTCATAGGCTTGTTCAGCGTCGGTACGATCAAGTGTTACCAGAATATCACCGGCTTTCACTAAATCGGTGCCATCAAAATACACTTTAGTCACGCTGCCAGAAACCTGTGCGTTAATCTGCACCTGATTACCGGTGACGTAAGCATCGTCAGTTTCCTGATGATGACGCAGTACGAGGAACCAATAGGCCAAATAGGCAATACCAATAACGACAAAAATAACGGTCAAAATCGTGAGCCACGTTTTGCGCTGTCTCTTTTTGTTCGAAGGTTGCTGCTGAGTGGTTTGAGCTGCCACGCTTTCGCTCATGTGTGTCTCCGCCTTGCTAAAATATTATGCTTTTGAATTCACGACAGGGGCTTGATAGCCGCCGCCAAGTGAACGAATAAGTCCAATTTTTGACTGCAACAGATTATTTTTGGCATTCAATTCTGCCTGTTGCTGCTGTAACAGCTGAGTTTCACTGTTTAACATAGGCAAACGCCCAGTCAGTCCGCTTTGGTACTGGGCTTGGGCAACACGATAAACCTGTTCGGTTGACTGCGATGCGCCCTGTGCTTGCTGATACATCTGGCTCGCGCTTTGCTGCTGAGTAATGGCGTCAGCGGCATCTTGAACTGCATTAAGGATAGTCTGGTTGTAGGATTCTACCGCTTGATCATAAAGCGCTGATTCTTCTCCCAGTTTGCTCTGCAGCGCACCTGCGTGGAAGATAGGTAGCGAAATCGCTGGCGCTAAGTTCCATGCTTTACTGGCTGCTTCCAGCAAGGTTGGATTCGTTCCTTTGAAGTTAGCAGTAGTAAATCCGGCAAAACCGCTGATGGACACGCTTGGATAAAAATCTTTGCGTGCCGCTTGAACGCTTTGTTCATAAGATTCAACTAACTCACGCTGAGCAGTGATGTCGGGACGCTGGCCTAACAGATTGATAGTTAGCTCTGTCGGTGGTGTTAGCCACTGGCTATCAGGAAGACTAACGCGCTGAATGGCTGATTTTCCGGCTGCGCTTTTGCCTGTCAGTGCTGCGATCTGATGCGACATCAAATCGATTTGCGTCTGGATTTGCGTCACCATTTGGCGGTTGATATCTACCTGCGCCTGCGATTGCTGCCAAACCTCAATACCAACCACGCCAGCGTTATATTGCTGCTGATTGATTTCGGCCAACGCCTGATAGGACTGGATCTGCTTGTTCAGCAATTCTTGCATGGCATAGTTGCTTTGCAGCTGATAATAGGCCGATGCAATGGCAGACGTCAGTGATAACGCTGTCTGCTGCTGTTCAGCCTGCGCCGCATTAACCTGTGCTTTTGCAGCATTGACTTGGTTACGGTATTTCCCCCACCAGTCAAACTCATAGCTAAAGTTAAGACCCAAATTATTGGTGGTTTCATACAGCGGCTGCGGGTTTGGCATATTAGGTGCCAATGGCTGAATCGTATTCTTAGAGAAACGATCGCGACGACTGCTGGCGGTGAGATCGAGATTCGGGCCATTGGCTGAGTTGGCCATACCTACGGCGTTCTCAGCTTCACGCACGCGCGCCGCCGCCTGTTTCAGCGTCGGTGCATTTTTCAGGGCGTCAGCCATGAGTGCATTCAACTGTGCGTCATTGGCTGCCGTCCACCAGTTAATGCTCACCGCTTTAGCGGTGTTAGTTGACGTGGATAACTGCAACTGCTGTGAGTTAATCAGCGAGGACTGCGGTTCAATATTATTGGTTGATGCGCAGCCTGCCAGCAGGAGCACCGCAGTAAGCGCGGTAAATTGTCCACGAATAGGGAATTGCATGGTTAATACCTGATGGTTTAGTTGCCAGACGCGGTTATTGCGTCAGGCCAGATTGTTCCATCTCTTCAATGCGACCCAGCAGCTTACGCGTCAAGGTTTCGAGCACCTGTTGCTCATCCGCAGTCAGAGTGGACCATAAGAAATGCAGGCATTTGTGCTGTGGAGGAAGGATCTCTCCAAGGAACGCTTCGCCGGCTTCGGTCAGGTGCAAATGCAGACAACGACGGTCGCTGTCACTTTCCTGACGTTCAATCCAGCCACGTTTTTCCAGCTCATCGGCAATACGAGTTGCATTGGTACGCGATGAACCTAAAGCGGCGCTCAGCTCAGATGGTTGAATACTTTTGCTCTCTTGTGCATCCAGCGTGATCAGAGCCATGAACAGTGTTTCGTTAATCCCTTGTTCTTTAAGCATCTTGTTGCGATTTTCCAACAATTTGCTTTGCATATGCATACACAGACGTGTCAGGAGAATTTCTTGGTATGGGAAGTCTTTCTGACGGAGTGCGCGTAGCTTTAGCATTTCCTCAATATGAGCAATAGAACTTGACATGGATGTAACCTCGTTAGTTTCAGGCGGTATAGTAACTATGGGAATTAATAATGTAAATAATCTAACACATAAATAATTAGCGATGATTGTTATTAATTGCTGTTGGAAACATTAATCGCAAAAAATAATTTGCCTGATTAATATCACTGAGATGAAATCAGGTGAACATCATCATCATCTTAAAAACCAAACCGAAGGTAACTGCGCCCGATATGGTAGACATAATGATGCTTTGAGTGCGGTAAAAACACAGTGAAAGGGCGAGAAAGCCACAGAGCGTGGGAATGAATCGTTCGTGGTGAGATAAAATTTCAGGCGTACTCGAAACCACCAACAGAGCACAAATAGACGCGATGCCGATATTGTCTAAGAGCAAAGAGACAATTCCCTGTTTCGCGGTGTCGCTTTTGCGTGCCCGCCCGAGTCTGAGTGGTAAATAGCGAAAGAGAAAGTTTGCCCCCCCGACGATCAGGCTGATAGTGACGACCGTTGAATCCATCGCAAGGCTACTGAAGGTGAAGTTATTTATCATTGCAGACCTCCGGTAACGGCTGTGGTTTTGGCCCAAACAGTGAGGCAAGGCAGCCTGCAGCAATACCGGCCAAAATGGATGCAGGAATAGAAAAGATGAGAAGCGCAGCCAAAGAAGCAGCCAATGATGCTATTACGGTAAAACTTTGCTGACGTTTAAACGAGGCTAATAAAAAGCTCAGAAACAGCGCTGGAAGCATAAAGGTCAGCGATGCTTCGATGGCAGGATAGGCTTTCAGCGGTCCATTGCCAAAAAGTGCGCCAACCGCGGTGCCAAATACCCAAGACAGCCACGAACAGAGTGCAATACCGATCATCCAGTTTTCGCTCCACCGGCGATTATCGCGCATCAGTTTGCTGGTGGCTGCGGCAAAGACTTCATCGGTCAGGCCAAACGCCCAAAGCGCAGTTTTTCCCGGGCTCATCTTGGTGATAATGCGATGGCGGAGCGAAGGTCCATACAAGATATGACGAATGTCCATCGCCATCACCGTCAGCGCTGATATCCATAACGACATCCCCGCACTGAGCAGCGCGGTTATCACAAACTGGCTGGCACCTGCGTAGATCACGCTGGAAAAGAAGATGCTCTCAAGCGGAGAGAACCCGAGTTTCACCGCGGTTAAACCAAAGGCAAAAGCGACAGGCAAGTAACCAATCACAATCGGCAAGCTATCTACAATGCCGTCTTTGAAGGTTGATGGCGTAACGATAGTCTCTGCGGCTTGTTCAGCAGAAATTTGAGTTTGCATGTTTGGGTCGTTATGGCTGGATTAGAGATAACACATGGTGAATGAATCGTTAATATGATCACATTATCAGACTGTATACACGCATGATAGTCCCGTGATTAATTAAAATTAAAAATAACTATTTGCAAACTAATTTATGCAAGAGATGATTTGTTTTTTGATTGAAATTTATACAGCTGGCGTGAGATCCCCTAACGAACATTAGGGGAGAATGGGGGGGTTATGCTGAATGCTAATCTCGATGAGATGATCCATCTATATAAAAGACATTACTGTTGGACGCTTCGCCTTCAGGCACAACGGCGGTAAACCGTGCATTATAGCGTAGGCGATAGGATGCCATTTCATTCGGATCAGGTTCAAGCTCGCGTAAGAAAGACAACGCCAGTCGAACATGCTTGTGGGTTATCTCTGTTGGCAGATGCGCTTTACGCAATACCGAACGCCAAAACGTTAAGCTCTCTTCAGACTCATCAACGATAAACGTTTGGTAAATCAGCAGCACACCCGCTGCGTTTCCCATGTGTGATTCGCTATCTTGCAACAGATACTGGATAAATTCTCCACCCGCGGTCTTGCCCATCTGGCTAAGCATCGATTCCACATAGACCGGCTCGATGTTCAACCGTTTGGTCAGAGCCTGTGATGCGCGACGCGCATCGGAGTTCAGTACGCGAAAACCGATAATAAAAACCACCACTAGCGTCGCCAGCATTAACCAAATCATGGACAGTCCTATCAAGAAAGATGGCGGGTATCATAAAGGGAAACGACGTCACCGCAAAATAATCGTAAATAGCACCGCACTTAGCTAGCTTACCTCCCATCCATCGTTTGCAGTGGCGTGATTACCACTGGCGTAGATTTTACTCTCATGGCGCTGATTACGCCGATAATCAGACATGTGATACCTACTAGCGTCAGCACGGGAGGCCATTCGTGACGCCAAATAAAGGCATAGCTCAAACCAGCGAGCGTTTCAAACACAATAAGCGGTCCCACTTTGGCGGTAGGTAAGCGTTGGCTTGCCTGATTCCAGCATAGTGTCCCTAACCATGAACACAGCAGACCGATAGCGATCATTAGGCCAACAAACACCATGGGACGCGGGCCAAACGGCATCGGAAAATCACTTTCTGTTATGGTCGAATGCCCCCATACCAGCGCATAACCAATAACTGCCAGCGGTAGGGTGACCAGCCCCTGTGCGGTGGCCCAGGTTGTCGGGCTTTTGTCTGGGTGTGTTCTTAACCAACTGGCGTTGCGCATGGGATACCATGTCCAGCACACTACCGCGATGAAAGCTAAAACTAAACCAGTGACATAACGGAACATATCTGTTGGCGCGTGTGCGCTCTGTAGTTCGGCCACGTTGACGCAGCCCAGACCTAAAGCGATTAGCAGTAGCGACGGTGCAAGGTGTCGCCATGAAAGCTTCCCATCGCGGTGGCTGTATTTCAGATTGGCGCTCACCGAAATCACCACCGGCAGGGTACCAATAATCATCGTGCTCACCGGTGCGCCGGTGCGTTGAATGGCACTCGCCAAACACAGGTAATAGATAAAGTTACCAACAACGGTAAGCTTGAGCGCTTCAAGCCAATCAGTGCGTATTAGCTGACGTAGACGATGGCGATCGTGCCACGCTAGAGGTAATGCAATGAGACCAAACGCCAAATAGCGTCCTACGGATTGTAAGCTGGCTGGATATTCCGGCACGATAAGCGGGCCCACAAAAATCAGTCCCCACATTAGCCCTGCCGTCAGCGCGTAAAGCACTCCGATTAGCATCGTTCTACACTCTTAAAATGGATTATGTTAAGAGTCTAGAAGGGGTTTGTAGAAGCGTCTTGTAGCAGATTGCTGTTTGAGGAAAAACGTCAGAAAACTACCGTACTTGTTTTTGATAGCGTGCAGGCGTGACACCGTAGAAGCGGTTAAAAGCGCGAGTGAGGTGAGCCTGATCGGTGAGGCCTACCGCTGCGGCCACCTGCGCAGGCGGCAATCCCTGAGTCAGCAAGTTTTTAGCTTCGTATAAACGATAGGCCATCAGCATTTGCTGCGGTGTGACGTGGTATTGCGCTTTAAACTGGCGCAAAAAATGGTAAGGGCTGAGATCGGCCAACGTTGCCAGCTCAGGTAATGTCATGCGTTTGTCCAGATGCGCACGTAGATACTCTTTTACGACCGTGAAACGTTGCGGGGCATCCAGCCTGAGCGGTTGCGGTGCTTTCGCCCAATGACGCGTCAGCGATAGTAATTCACTCAGCAAGCTTGATTGCGCCAACGGTTCATCGCTTTGCCACAGGGCATTTATCAGTGCGGTAGTCGCTCTGGCAAACTGTGGATGGTGTGTCACCGCGTCGTTAAACCACCAGCTTGGTTCACCACTGACCTCGGCTAAAATCTCAGGCGTGAGATAAATCATGCGATAGCGCCAGCCGCCTTCGGTGCCAGACTGTCCGGTATGTAGTTCATCGGGATTCATTAAGACCAATGAATCAGCGGGGGCGACATGATTCACACCGCGATAGCGAAAGCGCTCGGCGCCATATTCAATTGCGCCAATACCATAGGCTTCGTGCGTATGGGGTTCAAATTCATGATGCTCGATATGCGCCCGATACACTTCAACGCCGGGCAAATGGGCGAAGTGTTTAAACTGGGCACGATCTCGATCGTCAACAAATTGGGCTGGAACGCCGTGCATAGAAGAATCTCTGGTAGAAACAGGGATAACCGCGATTAATTTATCACTATAGCGGAATTAGGCGGGGGGGAAATAAAAAAGCAGACCCGAAGGTCTGCTTTTGCCGTTCTCGCCAAAAAAACTAGTGGCCAGAGGTTTGTGACTGGCGGCAGGCTTCAAACAGGAACCACACGCGGCGTTCGGTTTGATCTACCCAATTTTCAATCAGGCTAGTGGTTGAAACGTCATTATGTTCGCTACACACAACATGTGCTGCACGCAGTTCTGCGGCTAACAGCTTGTTGTCTTCGCACAGTTCAGCCAGCATATCCAGTGGTTCAACGTACTCAGCATTATTATCTTTAATACGCTGCATTTTAGAGATCTGTCCGATTGAATGCAGGGTCATGCCGCCCACTTTACGTACGCGCTCGGCAATATCATCCGTCATTGCGAATAGCTCTGCGCCTTGCTCGTCCAGTAGCAGATGATAATCGCGGAAATGTGGACCGCTCATATGCCAGTGGAAGTTTTTGGTTTTCAAGTAAAGCGCATAGATATCAGCAAGAATGGCATTCATTGCACCACTGATTTCTTTGGTTGCCTCAGCGCCCAAATCGCTTGGGGTTGCCAGAGGAATGAATTGACGTTTTTTAGCGTCACCGACTTTGCTTTTGTCCAATTTTGGTGTGCTCATCTTCATCTCCTAAGGGTATTGATAGATTCACCACTCGCAGTCTAGTCACTGTTTAGTACGGAATCAGTATAGATCATCCTCACAAAATTAGAGCTCAATATGTATGACAATTAGCGCCATTCCTGTA
Source organism: Hafnia paralvei ATCC 29927 (assembly GCF_001655005.1). Lineage (GTDB taxonomy): Bacteria > Pseudomonadota > Gammaproteobacteria > Enterobacterales > Enterobacteriaceae > Hafnia > Hafnia paralvei. The sequence goes on along the minus strand of NZ_LXET01000047.1, from coordinate 62,590 downwards.
CCTGAATCTGTACACCTTGACATGCTTTTCCCTTAGCACCTGCCTCTCAGAACGATCCGCAGTAATCTCATTTTCGGATAATACGGGTGAATTTTTTATGCGGAGCTTATCTATGAAACCCGTTTTCGCTACCTTCTCTCCAACCTTGAATTAATTCACTACACGAAGCAGGGTAGCGGGCTTCAGCCATCCGATAAAATCTGCGTTAATGCGGCAATCAGACGATCGTTATCCCGTGAATCCTTGATCGCCACACGATAATAATCTGCGCTAAGCCCCGGATAATTGGCGCAATGGCGAATCAAAATATGGTGCTCTAACAGCGCCTGCTGCAGGTTAATGCGACTATTGGTGCAGCGTACAAAAAGATAGTTCGCCGTAGGAGGCCACACTTTGAGCTGCGGCAATGCTTCCAATGCCGCGAGCATTCTTGGCTGCTCTTCTGCCAGCCAGCGATGGGTTGCGGCGATGTAATTCACATCATCCAGAATAATTTCGCCCGCTAACGCAGCAAACGCGTTGATAGTCCATGGTTCGCGCTGCTGTTTCATCCGCGTGACTAGCGGCGCATTGGCGCTCACCAAATAGCCTAAGCGTAGGCCAGGAATAGCGAAAAATTTGGTCAGAGAACGCAGCACATAGAGATGAGGATATTGAGCTAATAAAGGGATGAAGCCTGATTCAGTCGGTATAAAATCAAGAAAAGCCTCATCTAAAATCAACGCAATATTCATCTGCTGGCAACGGTCAGCTATCGCCATCAACAAGCTTTTATCCACCAGCAAGCCGGTCGGATTATTGGGCGTGCATAAAAATAGGCAATCAAGATCCGGAGTTAATGCTTCAAGCAAGCGCTCATCGGGTTGAAACCCCTCTTCTTCGAGCAGAGCATAATCGACAATCTTGCAGCCAATTCGCATTAATGCGCGTCGATATTCGGCGAAACCGGGGGTAAGCAACAGTGCTTTAGCAGGTTGGAGTTGATTGACCAACGCAAATATGAGTTCGGTTTCTCCATTGCCAGCCATCACCCATTCATCAGGACAATCATGATGTCGAGCCAGCGCTGCGTGTAGTTCACGGTATTCTACGTCGGGGTATTTTTCTGCTACTGCCATCTGGTTGATGATGGCGTGCTTAAGGGATTCAGGCATGCCTAATGGATTGATGTTGGCGCTAAAATCAATAATGGCGTGAGGAGAAACGCCTAGAGTGAGTGCGGTTTCTAAAATGTTTCCGCCGTGCTGGCTGCTAATGGCCATAGATATTCTCGCTTCCTGAATAACGACGATATGTTAACCCATTTACTGTTTATTCTCGGTTTTTGTTGATCTCACAGTGGGTATCTCTATGTCTAATGATTTACCTTGTATACCCAGCATACTTCAAGTTGCCTTTTTATTGGCTGTGTTCATTTGCCGCCTCAATGCAACTCGAATGACTAGGGTATATCCCAGATTACAAAATGAAACTAAGACATACAGGTTTTTGACGTTCCGTAAGGACGTCAGGAAGGAGGTGCGTATTCCAATACAATTCCTCCGCAGCCCCCGCTGCTGTGATGCCGACGAACCCACAAGATGCCACTGAACGATATCGGGAAGGTGTGGGTAAGGATGACGCTAAGCCAGAAGACCAGCCTGTAAGCCCAATTGATTGATCGCTGTTGCGTGATTTTATTCGGGTATTTCTATTAATTTCAGCTCCTTCGGTGGGAAGTGAGTTGTCATTGTTTCCCTGCATGTCGCCGCATAGGCGGCGGTGCAGCGTGCTGCTATGACAACGCAAAGCCCATCCATCAGGATGGGCTTTTTTGTTAGGTAGGCGAATTGATGAAGGCATTTCTGATTGGCGGAACCGGTAGCGGCTGTGGCAAAACCACGCTGACCCTCGGACTGCTGCGGGCATTTACCCGCCGCGGTTTAAAGGTTCAGCCGTATAAAGTTGGGCCCGACTACATTGATACTGGGTGGCACAGCGCTGTCTCCGGTGTTGCATCACGCAATCTGGATGCCTTCATGTTACCTGCGTCTACGCTCAATTGGCTGTATAACCAACATATGCAGGCCGCTGATATTGCGGTGATAGAAGGTGTGATGGGGCTGTACGACGGCTTCGGCACCGATCCCAACTATTGCAGCAGTGCTGGTATGGCGAAACAGCTTGGCTGTCCCGTGATCTTGCTGATCGATGGCAAAGCCGTTTCTACCTCGGCGGCAGCAACGGTGCTGGGATTTTGCCATTTCGATCCTGAAGTGCGTATCGCTGGCGTTATCGTTAACCGAGTTAACAGTGAACCCCATTATCAGTTGTTAAAACAAGCCATTGAGAAATATACCCAAGTCCCCGTTCTCGGTCGCATTCCCTCGTTGCCTAACGTCAGCCTGCCCGAGCGCCATCTAGGCTTAATCACCGCCCACGAACAGCATGACATGGATGAACAGTGGAACACGCTGGCTGACCTCCTCGAACAACATATCGATCTTGATCGTCTACTGGCGCTGAGTAACGTTGAGCCGGCCACCAATGCCAGCGCACCGAGTTTACCTGCATCTGAATCAGGCCGTGGTTTAACGATGGCTTTAGCCGATGACGAAGCCTTCCACTTTTATTATCCCGATAATTTACAGTTGCTTGAGCAAATCGGCGTCAACATCGTGCGCTTTAGCCCGCTGCGAGACGCTGCTCTGCCCGAATGCCAGATGGTTTATATCGGTGGTGGCTATCCTGAATTACATGCTGAAACGTTAACGAAAAATCACGCTATGCGTCAGTCATTGTGTGACGCACATCAGCGCGGCGTGGCTATCTATGCGGAATGCGGCGGGCTGATGTATCTCGGCACTAGCCTGAAAGATCAAAATGGAAATACACACGAGATGACCGGTATTTTTGCCGGCGAAAGCCGAATGGAAGGGCGGCTCAAGCGATTTGGCTACTGTCAGGCCACGGCGCAGCAAGACACCGTGCTGGCGGCACGGGGGGAAACTCTGCGCGGCCATGAATTTCATTACTCGGATTTTCACGCAGATATTCCGTGTGCGTTCCAGTTTGAAAAACAGCGCGATGGCGTCACGTTACAACGCTGGCAGGGAGGCTACCAGCGAGGGAATACGTTGGCGAGTTATCTGCACGTGCACTTTTATCAGAGACCGGAAATGCTGAAGCACTGGCTAGAACGAGGGAGAGCCCTGTGATCAGTTTCTCCGCCTGCCTAGTGGCGTATCTGCTGGATTTGCGTTTAGGCGATCCACCCACGTGGCCGCATCCGGTGCGTTGGATCGGCAATTTTATTACCTTTCTCCAAGGCCGGATCCGAGCGTTCTGTCACACCACAACCTCTCTCTATATAGGAGGCGCTTGCCTGTGGCTGATTGTGGTTGGGGTGAGTTGGGGGGCGACCTACGCGCTGCTTGCGTTTCTAACCCAGATTAACCCTTGGCTTAGCTGGGCTGCACAGGTGTGGATTATCTACACCCTATTGGCGGGACGCTGCTTAAGCGACGCGGCGATGGCCGTCTATGTGGCACTTCAAAACGGTTCGCTGGAAGAGTGCCGCCGTCAGCTCTCCTACATCGTCGGGCGTGATACGTCTGAACTGGATCGTCCACAAGTGACCCGAGCGGTAGTTGAAACGGTAGCTGAAAACAGCGTTGACGGCGTGATTGCGCCGCTTTTTTTCCTGTTTATTGGCGGTGTCCCGCTGATGATGGCTTACAAAGCGGTTAACACCCTCGACTCGATGGTGGGGTACCGCACGGAGAAATATCGCGCTATCGGCTGTGTGTCTGCGCGCATGGATGATCTTGCCAATCTGATTCCTGCTCGTTTGAGCTGGCTGTTGCTAAGCCTTGCCGCCCGCTTGCTGTGCCTTAACGGTAAACAGGCGTTCAAAATTGGCTGGCGCGATCGGTATCTGCATAAAAGCCCGAACTGCGCATGGTCTGAAGCCACGGTGGCTGGTGCGCTGGGTATTCGCCTTGGCGGACCCAATAAATACTTTGGTGAGCTCGTAGATAAACCGTGGATCGGCGATGAAGAACGCGAGATCGATATTCAGGATATTCGCTTGAGCATCCGTCTGATGATGACGGCTTCCGCGCTGGCATTAGCGCTCTTTGCGCTAGTCAGATGGCTGATTGTGATGTGAGACTTTTTAAAAAGGCGGGTAGGGCATGACGAATAACTCAGGGTTGACCATGGACTACAACAAAAATCCCCAAAACATCGAGCAACAGAGCTTTGAAATTATCTCGCAGATTATTGCCGAAGAGCGCCCTAGCTATCGCTTTGTCGATGAAATACAAGAAAAAATCATCAAGCGAACTATCCATACCAGCGCTGATTTTGAATGGTTGGATATTCTGCATTTCTCACCTGACGTACTAGGTCGAATTACTCAGGCGCTGCGCAACGGCTGCACGATTTATACCGACACCACGATGGCGCTATCTGGCATCAATAAAACACAGCTGGAACGCTTAGGTTGTCAGTGGAGGTGCTACATCGCAGACCCCCGCGCTGTAGATATCGCTAAAACGCAGGGCATCACTCGTTCGATGGCTGCGGTGGATTTAGCGGCGCAAGAATCGGGTGAAAAGCTGTTTGTGTTTGGTAATGCGCCTACCGCGTTGTTTCGGTTGCTCGAACTGTATCAGCAGGGCGTGATGACGCCAGCGGCGGTGATCGGTGTTCCGGTCGGTTTTGTTGGTGCCGCGGAATCTAAACAGGCGCTGGCGGAAAGCCATGTGCCTAACATCGCTGCGCTAGGGCGTAAAGGGGGCAGCAATATTGCCGCTGCAATTGTTAACGCCATTCTGTATCACATGAGAGATGCGCAATGAGTGAAAACGGGCTGGATACGCTGTGGCATAACGGCAAAAGCTATCGCAAGGGCTACACCACCGGTTCTTGTGCTACGGCAGCGGCTAAAGTGGCGGCGTTGATGGCGCTACGTCAGCAGGTGATTAATCAGGTTTCGATTGTGACCCCTTCTGGCATCACGTTACGGCTAAACGTTGAACAACCGCTCATCTGCGGGCAGCAAGCCAGTGCGGCTATACGCAAAGACGGCGGAGATGACGTTGATGCAACCCATGGAATGTTGATTTTTGCGCAGGTCGCACTTAATGACAGCGGCAGCATTACCATCGGCGGTGGTGAAGGGGTCGGTACCGTTACGCGTAAGGGGATTGGGCTACCTATCGGTAGCGCGGCAATAAACCGTACACCGCGACAAACTATTGAGCAGGCGGTGCGTGAAGTCATAGGTCCCGAACGCGGCGCTGATATCGTGATTTTCGCCCCTGAGGGTGAGGAGCGGGCGCAAAAAACCTATAACGGGCGGTTAGGCATTCTGGGGGGAATTTCGATTATCGGCACCACCGGCATTGTGACCCCAATGTCGGAAGAGAGCTGGAAACGTTCGCTGGCTCTTGAATTGGAAATGAAGCGCGCTCAGGGCATGACAAGTGTGATTTTGGTGCCGGGTAACCACGGCGAACGCTTCGTGCAGGAACATATGCAAATTGACGCTGAGCGCGTGGTGACTATGAGTAATTTCGTTGGCTATATGCTGCAAGAGGCACAGCGACTGGGATTCCAGCACGTAGTGCTGGTGGGGCATTTAGGCAAACTGATCAAAGTCGCGGCGGGGATTTTTCATACCCACAGCCATATTGCCGATGGGCGGATGGAAACACTGGTTGCTCGATTGGCGTTGTTGGGGGCCCCGCATGAATTTCTGCGCGCGGTCTTTGAATGCAGCACGACGGAAGCTGCAATGGAGCTGATTGAACAGCAGGGTTGGCAGGCTGTTTATGATGATATTGCACAGGCCATTGGTGAACGGGTGAAACAAATGCTGCGTTTTGCTCCACAACCTTTTTGCTGCGATGTAGTGCTGTTTTCATTCGACAACGTTGTGCTCGGAAGTAACCGTCCAATCAGCGAGATTGTGTCAGCGCTCCACACACAAATGACCTACGAAAAGGAGTCGTTATGATTCACATAGTTGGTATGGGGCCAGGAGATCTGGATTACATCACCCCGCTAGCGCTGCGTTTAATTGCGCAAGCCGATGTGTTGGTCGGCTGGCCGCGTCATTTAGCGTCGTGTGCTGATTTCCAAGGAGAAAAACGCTCAATTGGCACCGATCTGGCTAAAGCTGCGGCGTGGCTACAATGCAATGCCGATCGCAATATCGTAGTGTTGGCGTCGGGCGATCCGATGCTATTCGGCATCGGTAAACGGCTATCGCAAGATCTCGAACCGACCAAGATCCGGATCGTACCGGGAATTAGCTCGATTCAGTATCTCTTCTCGCAGATTGCCATCGATATGAATGACATCTACATCACCAGCAGCCACGGTAAAAAGCCGGATTTCAATTTCATCTTGCAGCACGACAAAGTGGCAATGGTCACGGATTTGCATATTGGCCCTTATCAGATCGCCCAAGAGATCCTCCTCCGCGGACAAAAGCGCACGCTGGTTATCGGCGAGAACCTGACTTATCCCGATGAATGTATCCATATCTTGCCGCCTGAAAAGGTACAGCAAGCGTATGCCATGAACGTAGTGGTGATCCTCAATGAAAGATGATCTATTTTTGCGCGGCCATAAAGTGCCGATGACCAAAGAGGAAGTCCGTCTAGCGGCACTGGAGCGTCTGAACCTGCCAACGGCGAAACGCCTGATTGATGTAGGCGCGGGAACCGGCAGTGTTTCCCTAGAAGCCGCTTTACGTTACCCCGATTTACAGATTACCGCCATCGAACGTAACCCCGTAGCGCTGGCGCTGATCGCTGACAACTGCCGCCATTTCGGTTGTCCCAATATAGCGATTGTTGATGCTGATGCACCGCTGCCGTTAGACGTACGCGCTGATGCGATATTCATCGGCGGTAGCGGAGGAAACCTTGCTGACATTATCGACTGGTCATTAGGGCTGCTTAACGACGGCGGTAGTCTGGTGATGAATTTCATTCTATTGGAAAACTATCAGCAGGCATTCAGTCAGCTACAAAACCGCGCTGTTACCGAGCTAGAAAGCAGCCTGATTCAGGTATCCCGTCTCACCGCCTTGGGCAGCGGACACTATTTCAAACCGAACAATCCGACTTACTTGATTTCCTGCCGTAAGGAGCAAACGCATGGTTGAGCCTATCGACCCTTCACAGGTCTATTTCATCGGCGCAGGGCCGGGCGATCCTGAGCTGATTACGCTGAAAGGGCACCGGATTTTGTCACAGGCCGATGTTGTGATTTATGCCGGATCGCTGATTAATCACGATCTGCTGAACTACTGTAAGCCGCAGGCGCAGTGCCACGACAGCGCAGGTTTAAATCTCCAACAGATTATCGATCTGATGGTGGAGGGGGTACGTGCAGGAAAACGAGTAGTGCGTTTACAGACCGGTGATTTGTCACTGTACGGCTCTATCCGTGAACAGGGCGAAGAGTTGGGTAAGCTGGGCATCGGGTTTAGCTCAGTACCGGGCGTTAGCTCGTTTTTAGGTGCGGCTTCGCAGCTTGGCGTGGAATACACAGTACCAGAGGTTTCGCAAAGCTTAGTGATCACGCGAATGTCGGGGCGAACGCCAACGCCAGCACGTGAGTCGTTGGAGTCATTTGCTGCTCATCAAACCTCGATGGCTATTTTTCTATCGGTTCAGGAAATCGAAGACGTTGTTCAGCGCCTGATCGACGGTGGCTACCCAGCCACAACGCCGGTGGCCGTTGTGTATAAAGCGACGTGGCCGGATCACCAAACGGTGCGTGGCACCTTGGAGAATATTGCCCCACGAGTGCGTGATGCGGGTATTCGCAAAACTGCGCTGATTTTAGTTGGCGCATTTTTAGGTGATGAATACCACTATTCCAAGCTGTACGACGCGGGTTTTAGCCATGAATACCGTCAGGCCTGAGGCAACGAAGCTGAATTCGCTAGCGTTGTTTTGCCTGACGCCGGGCGGCGTTCGCTTGGCGCAACGCCTACAGCCGATGTTGCCGCAGATATCGCTATACAGTGAGAGTTTCACTAGTGAAAAACTTGCAGTGTCTGGATTCAGTACGTTTGACGGATCTTTTGCCGCCAGTATGGCTCAGGCATTCACGCGTTTTGATGCGCTGGTGGTCATTGGCGCGACCGGCATCGTGGTACGGGTGCTGGCTCCGCTGCTGCAAGACAAATTGCAAGATCCTGCGGTTGTGGTGCTCGATGAGCGGGGCCAGCATGCAATTAGCCTGTTGTCTGGGCATCTGGGCGGAGCTAATCGGCTAGCGCGACAAATCGCCGCGCTGATAGAGGCAGAACCGGTGATAACGACCGCCACCGATGTTAACGAGGTCGCCGCGCTGGATATGCTAGCGCAGAGGCTCGACGCGCAGCTGGCTGATTTTCGTCAGGGAGTGAAACGCGTCAACCAGCTGCTGGTGAGTGGCGATCGTGTTGGTCTATGGATTGATCCGATGTTCGACGAGCATGTGAGTGAGCAAGATCGGCGCGGATTTATTGTGGTTGACGATCTGGCGGCGCTGCCGGATCTCACGGCTTTGGTGTGTATTTCATGGCAGGCAAATTTGCCGCCGTTGACGCTGCCCGTTTTCAAACTTGTGCCGAAGCGTGTGGTGCTGGGCGTGGGGTGCCGCCGAGATACACCTTTTGCCACGGTACATCATCTGCTGTTGCAGCAACTGACCTTGTTAAACATCGATCCGTTAGCGTTTCGCGCAATCGGCAGTATTACTCTCAAACAGGATGAGGCCGCGCTGCAACAGCTTGCGCAGCGTTATGCGGTGCCCTTTCACCTGTTTACTCCCGATGCGCTTCGTGAGCATGAACACCGTTTTCCGTGTTCCGAATTTGTACGTAAGACCGTGGGCGTGGGGTGTGTTTCACAGCCTGCGGCGTGGCTGCTGCTTGAGAAATATGGCGGCGGAAAATTCGTTGGAGAAACGCTGCGTGAACAGGGCGTAACTCTCACCTTAGCCTTAACTCTTCAGGAAACTTTCTGATGTTATATGTAATCGGCATTGGGCCGGGCAGTCAGTCCATGATGACGCTAGAAGCCATCGAAGCGATCCGTGACGCGGACATTATCGTGGGCTACAAAACTTACACCCATCTGGTAAAGGCGTTGACCACCGATAAAGAGGTGATCAAAACCGGCATGTGCAAAGAGATTGAGCGTTGCCAAGAAGCCTTGAACTTAGCGGTTGAGGGTAAAAAAGTTGCGCTGATCAGCAGCGGCGATGCCGGCATTTATGGCATGGCGGGATTGATTCTTGAGCTGGTCACTAAGCAAAAACTGGATGTCGAAGTGAAGCTTATCGCGGGTGTTACCGCCAGCACCGCAGCGGCTTCGTTGCTAGGCGCGCCGCTGATGCATGATTTTTGCCATATCAGCCTAAGCGATCTGTTAACGCCGTGGCCGGTCATCGAACAGCGGGTGATTGCCGCTGCGCAGGCCGATTTCGTGGTCTGTTTCTACAACCCTCGCAGTCGTGGTCGCGCAGAACATCTCTCCCGCGCTTTTGATCTGATGCGTCCTTATGTCGCTGCGAGCACTCCCGTTGGCGTGGTGAAAGCGGCGGGACGTAAGAAGCAGGAAAAATGGATCACTACCTTTGGTGAGATGGATTTCGAAAACGTTGATATGACCAGTTTGGTGATTGTGGGGAACAAGACCACCTATTGTCAGGATGGCCTGATGATTACGCCGCGCGGTTATGTTCTAGACCCCAGTGATGCCTGAAGTTGCCTCTCCGTTAGCTGCGCTCGTTGACCCGAGCCACTGACTTGCTGCCTTAATGCAACGCCGATTACTTTGGGGATAAGAGGATGTTTAATAACGATATGTCTCATAACGCGACCGCAAAAGAATTCCGACTTCATGTCTTTGGTGGAACCTCAGATGCACGCCGTATTTGCCAACGTCTTGATGCTATAGGGGTGAGTTACAGCCTATCGGTAGCGACCGATGCGGGTCGTGAGTTGGCTGGCGAGATCAAGGGCGAAATTATAGTCGGTCGTATGGACGCGTCTCAAATGAGTGCATGGCTGCAACAGCAAAATATCACCCACGTTATCGACGCCTCGCACCCCTATGCGGGTGTGCTGAGTGCCAATATTGCTGGAGCTTGTTCCGAGCTGCATATCACGCTGACGCGCTACCTGCGTCCGAGTGAAATTGAGGCGTTAGAACATCCGCTGCTACACAAAGTTTCTAGCGTGGAAGAGGCATGCGTTTTGGCTCGCAATCTTGGGGCGCGCATTTTATTGACGACAGGCAGTAAACAGTTAGCTGATTTTGTGCGTTTGCTAGCGGACCGAAATCTGTTTGCCCGGGTGTTGCCGACGCCAGAAGTATTGATGCAGTGCCGTGATTTGGGGCTCGGCGTTGACAACGTGCTGGCGTTGAAAGGGCCATTTAGCGCCGAGATGAATCATGCCACCTATCGTCATTGTCAGGCCGACGTCGTGATCACCAAAGAGTCAGGTGCTGAAGGAGGCTATCAGCAAAAGGTCGCGCCTTGTCTGGCGTTGGGCATTCACTGCATCGTAATTTGCCGTCCACCAGAACTATTCGTTGCTGGGCAAACTCAAGTCACGTCACTGGCTGAACTGGAACCCCATCTGGCGAGCTGGTTGCAGCTTCAGAATAATTAATACGGAAGAAAAATGATGAAAAAAGCCATTTTGATTATCAGTTTTGGTACCAGCTATCACGAGACGCGAGAGAAAACCATTGACGCCTGTGAGCGCCGCTTAGCAGCGTCCTGCCCCGATCGCGATGCGTTTCGCGCCTTCACCTCGGAGATGATTATCCGCAAGTTGGCAAAGCGTGATGGGATGAATATTGATAACCCTCATCAGGCACTGATGCGTTTGGCAGATCAAGGCTATCAGGATGTCGTGATCCAGTCATTACACATCATCAACGGCGACGAATATGAAAAAGTCGTGATGCAGGTCAACGCTCATGCGGGAATGTTCAAGCGTATTCGCATTGGTGCGCCTTTGCTGAGCAGCCATCAAGATTTTGAGCAGTTGATTGGCGCGATGCAGTCACAAATGCCCGCGTTGGCAGATGATGAGCGCGTGGTGTTTATGGGACACGGTGCGACGCATCACGCCTTTGCTGCCTACGCCTGCTTAGACCACATGCTGATGGCTCATCAGATCCCCGCGGTGGTCGGCGCCGTGGAGAGTTATCCCGAAATTCATCATGTGGTCGCACGTTTGCAGCGGCAACATGTACGCCATGTTCACCTCATGCCGCTGATGTTAGTGGCTGGCGACCATGCGATTAACGATATGGCTTCCGATGAAGAGGATTCGTGGAAAACTCAACTGGCTCAGGCGGGGATCGAGGCCACTCCTTGGCTGCAAGGCCTAGGAGAGAATCCGTTGATTCAACAGATGTTTGTCGAGCATTTACACGAGGTGATTAACGACGTGGAGGAGGTCGCCTGATGAACATATCGGTGAAAGGTAAAGTCTGGGCGATATCCACGGGACCCGGCAGTAGCGATCTCATCACGGTGCGCGCGGCGCGCCAGTTGGCGACGTTGGACGTGCTGTATGCACCCGCGGGGCGAAAAGGCGGAGATAGCCTAGCGTTGTCTATTGTGCGCGAATATCTGCGGCCTGATCTGGAAATTAAAGAGCGCCACTTTCCAATGAGTGCCGATCAGGGCGAAAAGAGCTCGGCATGGGACGGTGTCGCGCAAGAGATGCGCGCCGATGCAGACCACGGGCTGCAGGTAGGATTTATCACGCTTGGTGACGCGATGCTGTTTAGCACGTGGGTATTTTTGCTTGAGCGCTTGCAGGGTGGAGTCGATATCGAAATTATTCCTGGGGTCACCTCATTTGCCTGTATTGCTGCTCGCGCCCAGTTTCCTTTGGCGATGGAACAACAGTCGATGGCGGTGGTGGCTTGTACGGCTCCAGAATCGGAGTTGGAGCAGGCTCTGCGGAATCATGAATGCGTCGTGATGATGAAAGTCTACGGTCGAGTGCCGCAGATACGTGAACTGCTGCGACGCTTAAACCTACTGGATCACGCCATGTTAATGGCCGAGGCGTCGCTGCCTAATGAACAGTGTTTCCGTCATCTTGATGAGATTAGCGAGCAGACTGTGCTGCCATATTTCTCAACGATCTTGGTCAATCGCACCGTGTCGACAAAACAGTCTAAGGAGCATCAATGAAAAATCTCCAACGATTTCCTCTCTATGGAATGGCATTAGCCGTTCTGCTGACGTTAGCGCCTCAGGAGGCTTTTGCCATGCATATCATGGAGGGTTTTCTGCCTCCGTTTTGGGCGCTGGCGTGGTGGCTGATGTTTTTGCCCTGTCTGGTGATTGGCGCGACGCGGCTAAAAAATATCGTGCGTGATGATAGTGATAAAAAGGTTCTGCTCGCGCTGTGTGCCGCCTTTATTTTTGTGCTGTCGGCGCTGAAAATACCTTCGGTAACCGGTAGCTGTTCACACCCCACCGGCGTTGGTCTGGCGGTAATTTTATTTGGGCCGTGGGTGGTGTCGGTACTGGGCGCAATTGTTTTACTGTTTCAGGCGCTGTTCTTGGCCCACGGCGGTTTAACCACGCTGGGCGCCAATGGTATGTCAATGGCGGTCATTGGCCCGATGGCGGGTTACGTGGTGTGGAAATTAGCCACGCGGGCGGGCATTCGCCGTGATGTAGCGGTGTTCCTGTGCGCTGCGTTGGCGGATCTGGTGACGTATTTTGTCACGTCAGTGCAGTTGGGGTTAGCTTTCCCCGACCCTCAGCTTGGGGTCATGGCGTCGGTCACCAAGTTTATGGCGATATTCTGTCTGACACAGGTGCCCATTGCGATCGCTGAAGGACTTCTGACCGTTCTAATTTATGACCAGCTTTGCAAACGCCAACTGATTGGCGCAAGGAGTCACTAAAATGAAAAAAACGCTGATTTTGATTCTCTTGGTTATTGCATTAGCGGTGTTGCCATTCTTTATCAATCACGGTGGGGAATATGGCGGTTCCGACGATCAGGCCGAGGGCGTTATTGCCCAGATGGCTCCGGATTATAAACCGTGGTTCGAGCCTTTGTATGAACCTGCCAGTGGAGAAATCGAAAGCTTACTGTTTACGCTACAAGGTTCATTTGGCGCTGCAGTCATTTTCTATATTTTAGGCTACTACCGCGGGCGCCGCGCTGCTCATGTTGGAGATTGATAAACTCTCTTACGGAAGCCGTTGGAGCCAGAAAAAACCGGAGCATAAGCTGGTTCTTTATCTGGTTTTACTGCTCATGGCGCTGCTAGGGACACGCCTTATTCAGCTTGGCGTGTTACTGCTGTGTGCGGGGCTAACATGTTATTTACTGCGTGTTGGATGGCGTCGTTACCTGCGCTGGCTAGCGGTGCCGCTGGCTTTTTTATTCACCGGGTTGCTGGGCGTGGTGCTCTCCTTTTCGTGGCAGGCTGACACATTGCTTTATAGCATTCGCATCGGCCACTTGGCGCTGGGTGTTGAGCGTAGCGGTCTGATCACAGGCATTAATACGCTGTGCCGCAGTCTGGCTGCATTGGCTTCTACTTATCTGTTTGTGCTAACGACGCCGTTTAGCCAGTGGGTTCTGCTGTTAAAACGCAGCCGTTTGCCGTTGGTTTTGATAGAACAAGTGCTGCTCACCTACCGTTTTATCTTCATCTTTATTGAAGAGGCTGCGGCGATTCATCGTGCGCAATCGCTGCGTTTTGGCTATGTGTCTTTGCGGAGCAGCTACCGTTCGCTATCGATGCTGGTAGGGATGCTGCTGGCGCGCGTTATGGAGCGCCACAAGCAAATGAGTATCGCGCTAGAAGTAAAACTGTATAACGGAGATTTCCATCTGTGATGACCCCAACGTTCGCAACTCAGCACCTGAGTTTCCAGTATCAGGATGGTGAAACAGTGCTGCATGATTTGTCGCTGGACTTTAGCCGTGGGCAAGTCACGGGGCTATTGGGGGCTAACGGCTGTGGAAAATCGACGTTGTTCATGAATTTGCTGGGGATTTTACAGCCACAGCAAGGAGCGGTGTTGTGGCAGGGCAAAAAACTGGGCTATGACAAACGTAGCTTACGTGAGTTACGCCAGCAGGTTGCCATGGTTTTTCAGGAACCCGATCAACAGATCTTTTATACCGACATCGACAGCGATATTGCTTTTAGCCTGCGTAATTTAGGCATGGATGAAGAAACCATCCGCCAACGCACCGAGCAGGCGCTTTCGCTGGTGGATGCGCTCGGTTTTCGCCATAAGCCAGTGCAGTATTTAAGCCACGGGCAGAAAAAACGGGTGGCGATTGCAGGGGCATTGGTGATGAATGCAGAGTATCTCCTGTTGGATGAACCTACTGCCGGACTCGACCCAGCGGGGCGCCAGCAGATGATCCATATTATTCACAAAATTGTGGCTCAGGGAAAACGCGTGGTTATTTCGAGCCACGATATTGATTTAATTTATGAAGTTTGTGATTACCTGTATGTTCTCGCGCAGGGAAAACTGGTGTGTGAAGGCAGTGAGCGAGACGTTTTTCTGCAGCAAGAAATGCTAAAACAGGCCGGATTGGTACAGCCATGGCTGGTGAAAATTCATCAACAGCTGGGGCTACCCTTGTTTAAGACTGAGCATGAGCTGTTTGCTTCCATGCCAAAATACGTTAAGTAGGCGGAAATTATGGGTTTATCCATTATGGTGCAGGGCACGGCATCAGACGTCGGAAAGAGTGTGCTGGTTGCTGGACTCTGTCGTATTTTCCATCAGGACGGGTATCGTGTCGCCCCCTTCAAATCCCAGAATATGGCGTTGAATTCAGGTATCACCGCTGACGGCGGCGAAATGGGGCGTGCGCAGATTTTTCAGGCAGAAGCTGCTGGTATTGAGCCTGATGTCCGAATGAATCCGGTGTTGCTCAAGCCTACCAGCGATTTGCGGGCTCAGGTGGTACTGATGGGGAAAGTGGCGAATCAGATGGACGCCGTAACCTATCATGAATTCAAACCTCAGTTGCTTGAGCAGATTGCAAAGGTGTATCGCAGCCTCGCCGATGAAGTGGATATTATGGTGCTGGAAGGGGCGGGGAGTCCTGCGGAGATCAATCTGCGCGACCGCGATATTGTGAATATGGGGATGGCTGAGAAAGTCGACGTGCCCGTGATTTTAGTGGCAGATATTGACCGCGGCGGGGTGTTTGCTTCGATTTATGGCACCTTGGCATTACTGGAACCGGCTGAAAAGGCGCGCGTCAAAGGGGTTATCATCAATAAATTTCGTGGTGATGTCAGCCTGCTAACGTCGGGCTTGCGCCAGATTGAAGAGCTTACCGGTGTACCCATTATCGGTGTGATGCCGTGGATTGAGGTGCAACTAGAGGACGAGGACGGGGTTGCGCTGCAAAAAGGGAAATATCGCCATCAGGATGAAAACCTGTTGGATATTGCCGTCATTCAAACTCCCTACATTTCCAATTTTACTGACTTTAATGCGCTCAATGCACAGCCTGATGTTCGCCTGCGCTATGTGTCCCACCACGATGAACTAGGATACCCCGACTTACTGATTTTACCCGGTAGTAAAAATACCCTGAGCGACCTTAGCTATTTACACAAAAGCGGCCTGACTCATCAAATTTTGCTGGCGCATCAGCAAGGTACACCAGTGTTGGGGATTTGCGGTGGTTTCCAAATGTTGGGAAAACATATTGTTGATGGCGTGGAGTCTGGCGTTGAACAAATGGCAGGGCTTGGGTTGTTGGATTGTGAAACCACATTCTCACAGCAAAAAGTGACTACTCAGGTAAGTGGGGAAATTCGGCCAGATTTGGCGGGGGTTTTTGCTGCCTGTCAGGAGCACTCTCTGGTGGGCTATGAAATTCATATGGGGCATACCGAACTCGGTGAACAGGCACAGCCTTTTAGCGTTTTGCATAAGCGCAACGGTGAAAGTATCAACCAGTGTGATGGTGCAATCCATCTCGATGGTTCGGTGGCGGGAACCTATATCCACGGTTTCTTTGATTCAGATGGTCTGACTCGTAGTTTGTTGAATTCGCTGCGTGAGCGCAAAGGATTAGAGCCGCTGTTGGGCGCTGAATTCCACTATCAGGCATTCAGAGAGCAGCAGTTTGATCGACTAGCTGCAGCGATGCGCGAGAATATCGACATAGAAGCCGTTTACGCGATTATGCGTGATCACGTCGCTATGCAGGAGAAACCACAGTGATTTTGATTACCGGCGGAGCTCGCAGTGGAAAAAGTGCTCTAGCAGAAAAACTCGCGGCTCAGCATGGCCATCGAGTTTTGTATATTGCCACCTCGGTGGTGACCGATGAGGAAATGGAGCAGCGCATCGCTCATCATCGCGAAACACGTCCAGCACAGTGGATGACCCATGAAGGATATCGCGATCTGGGGGAGATTATTCGCTCGCAAGGGGGGAATAGTGACGCCGTTATGTTGGAGTGCATAACGACGATGGTCACTAACCTGCTGTTCGATCAGTCTGGAAACGTTGCTCCTGAAGAAATGGATTTTGAGCATCTGGAGAAAATGATTCATCTGCAAGTTGATGAGTTAATTCAGGGCTGTGAACGTTGTAACGTACCGGTGTATATCGTCACCAACGAACTGGGGATGGGGATTGTCCCTGATAATCTTTTAGCGCGACGTTTTAGGGATATTGCGGGGCGGGTTAATCAGCGTTTGGCTGCGCAGGCGCAGCAGGTCTATCTCGTGGTTTCGGGGATTGAAGTGAAAATAAAGGGATAGCTTAACCCTTTAGCAAACATCCTTTCGACAGATCACGAAAACGACTTACGTTATCGCTTTTGTAACGGCTTTTATCGCGTGACCCTTTTAATTTCATCAGAGACAAACATGCAAACACTAGAACAAATTATTGCTCAGATTCAGCCCTTGAACCAAGACGCAATGGTCAAGGCACAGGTTAAGTTGGATGGTTTGTTAAAACCGACAGGAAGTTTAGGGCGTTTAGAGACACTGGCGATTCAGTTGGCTGGGATCTTCGGCGAAAAAAACGTAAACGTGAACCGCAAGCAGATTGTAGTGATGGCAGCGGATCATGGTGTTTATGATGAAGGTGTGGCTATATCTCCTCGTGTCGTCACCGCGATCCAAGCGCAAAATATGATTCACGGCGTTACAGGCGTATGCGTTTTGGCTAAGCACGCAGGTGCTGAAGTGGTGATTGTGGATGCTGGCATTGACTGTGAGCCGATCGAGGGCGCCGTTGATATGCGGATGGCTCGTGGGAGTGGCAATATCGCCCGCGAAGCAGCGATGAGCCGCGAGCAGGCGGAGTTTTTGTTGACGAAAGCGGCAGATTTCGCCATGACGCAGGCGGCAAATGGCGTGCGTTTACTTGGGGTTGGCGAGCTTGGGATGGCTAATACGACACCTGCCGCGGCAATTGTGAGTGTCATGGCGAAACGACAACCGGAGGAAGTTGTTGGCGTTGGCGCAAATTTCCCGAGCGCACAGCTACACCATAAAGTTGACGTGGTACGTAGAGCGATTGCCTGTAATCAGCCAAATGCGACTGATGGCGTTGACGTTCTAGCAAAAGTCGGGGGCTTTGATTTGGCTGGTATGACAGGCCTAATGCTAGGTGCTGCGGCAGCGGGTATTCCGGTAGTATTAGATGGTTTCCTGTCATATGCGTCGGCGTTAATTGCGTGTCAAATTTCACCGCGGGTGCATGATTATTTAATTCCCTCTCATCTCTCCGCGGAAAAAGGGGCGAGAATCGCACTCCAGCAACTGAAGCTGGAGCCTTACCTTCAGCTAGAAATGCGTTTGGGGGAGGGGAGTGGTGCTGCCGTTGCTATGAATATTGTGGATGCTGCCTGTGCCGCCTATAACGAAATGGGGAGTTTAGCTGACAGCAATATTATCCTTCCCGCCTAAGTCCTTTTCTTTTCTTAACCACGCCCTGCGCTCATACATGTGCAGGGCGTTTTTTTTGTAAAGAACACGGATAACCCCCTGTATTTCACTGCACCTTAGCGATAACTCTCTGCCATCTAAGGTGGTATCGCACATCATTTCTTATAATTAGTAATTATCCTATTGTAGTGCGTTTGTGCCTAGCGAGATGGGGTAATGTATTTTCGATAATCGTAAATACTATTTACACAAATTTCTTTTGATTTATCCGCAAAAGGTAAAATTTATTATTTGGTATTAATCCTAGTCTGGCGAATTGTATTTTTACTCCTCTTTGTTAATTATTTGTTATATCGTTGTTTTGAAATTGATCTAAAATGGCCTTTTTTGGCTTTAAATACCGATTTTATCTGCTTTATAAAATTTTACTTTCTATATTGTCTTTCTTTAAAAGATAATGTGTCGCATCTTATGATTTTGCGACAAATTAGCTCGCATAAATGATAGGAAATATCTTATTTGGGTGAAACTGTCGTATTAACCTATTAGTGTAAATTTTTGTTTTTTTATGACATGGTCGGAATTATTATTTCCTCATCCAGATGTGAGTGAGAATTGTGCATTTTTATCTGGGGAGTGAAATTTTCAAACTGGCTATATGACTTAATCTCCTGTTTGCATGAGATAAATTATTAAATATATTTATCTGAAAACAATGAAATAAAATTTCACAGGGAATAAATGCTTTATGGATATTTTCGCCTTAGCTGGCGAAGGATCTCTTATTACTTAAATTTATGGAAATAAAAATGAAACTGAATAAATTAGCTGTGGCATTGGTTATGACTATGGGTATCGCTTCTGCTGCGGCTAACGCTGCAGGCACTGTGGGCGGCAATGGTACTGTTAAATTCCACGGTTTTATTGTTGATGCTGCATGTTCTATTGCACCAGGTAACAGTGAACAAACAGTTGATCTGGGTTCCATTGCGATTAAAGCATTGAAAGACGGTGCTAAATCAACGCCAGCTAACTTCAAAATTGTTCTGGATAACTGTGATGTAACCGGTGGTGCTGCGCCTAAAGCCTCTATCACTTTCAACGGTTCTAACGCAGGCGGTTCAAGCAACCTGCTGGGTATTACCAGCAGCACCGCGTCTGGCGTAGGTGTTGGTATTGCTGATGCAAACGGTAAAGATTTCGAGCTGGGTAAAGAAACCGAAGTTAAGACTTTGATTTCTGGTACCAACGAACTGGACTTCACCGCTTACGTTCAGGCAACCGGCGCTTCTGGCTCTTCAATCACCGCGGGTGAATTCAACAGCCAAACCGACTTCGTAATTTCTTACAACTAATATGTCTTTATGGTTCGGGCTGCCTCTCATTGGCTGAAACTCAATCTCCTGACGTAGCTCGAATTATTCAAGATATTACGTTGTATTAATTACTCAGGGCGTAAATTGCTACGCCCTTAATTCAAAGTCGCGGTTTAGCAGGAGAGATAGCATGGTAGTCCGCACGCTCTGTGCCTTTATGGTTTTCTTTGTGACAACGGCGTGGGCGATGGGAGAGCAACAAGGGCGCGTTAAAATGACGGGAACCTTGGTGGCGACTGCATGCAGTATATCTTCTGAGTCATTGGAGCAGGTGATTGATTTGGGCTCTATGCCAATCAGTGAACTCGCTAAAAATGGTCAAGGCCCAGAAAAAGAGTTTGTTATTAAATTAGAAAACTGTGAGCTGACTTCTCAAGACCATTTACGGCCAGATTTTAAAAGTGTGCACCTGACGTTTGATGGGACTCGGGATGAAATTGCAAATTTACTGAGTTTGCAGGGTGAGGCGAGTGGAATAGGTCTGGTTCTAAAGGATGAGGCAGGCAATATCATCGTGCCAGGGCAAAACTTGCCGGATATACCACTGAATGTTGGCTCGATGGTGCTCAATTATAAGTTAGCCATCCAACGGAATAATCATGAGCTGCGAGCAGGGAATTACAGGGCAATCGTAAAGTTCAAAGTGGAATATCTATAATAAAAATAGATTAATCCGAAAAATAATTATTTCTCTTGCCATGAACATTTTCGGTGGGAGAGGTTCGCGCAAAAAATAAATCGCCGATGACGTTTTATCTCTGTGGTATGCGCGCATGGACGAATAGTTTTCTGTAAGAACTGTTTTTGTTTGGTGCATCTGAGCTAGAAATAATAGAGACGGTAATGTCTACATTCCATATCAATAAAATCAGTTTGGCTATGGCGTTAGCCGTGGCTGGCACCAGTCTATCGAGTGAAGCCGTTGAGTTTAATACGGACATGCTGGATACCGCGGATAAGGCGAACATCGATTTCTCTCGGTTCTCAAAAGCAAACTATATTTTGCCGGGGCTGTATCAGCTAGCGCTGCGAGTGAATGACCAAAGCGTGGGGGAATATCCCTTTAACTTTTATCCTCGCGAAAATGAACCCGATAGCAGTGAAGCTTGCCTTTCACCAGAGCTGGTGAGTGAGCTGGGATTAAAGCCCGCCGCACTGAATAAAGTGACCTACTGGCACCAGGGAGAGTGTGCGGACTTTAGCCAACTTCAAGGCACCACCGTACGCGGTGATTTATCCAATTCGAGCTTACAGCTTTCGATTCCACAGGCGTGGATTGAATACAGCGATCCGAACTGGGTGCCCTCTTCACGCTGGGATGAAGGCATCCCTGGTTTATTGCTGGACTATAACCTCAATGCGTCGGCAACGCGTCCAAATACGGGGGGCGATAGCCAGAATGCCAGTATTAGCGGGACCGTTGGGGCGAATGCGGGGCCGTGGCGTTTGCGCGGTGATTATCAGGGGAGCTATAGCCGCACCTCTGGCTCAGATCAGGGCAGCCAGCACAACATGGATTGGAGCCGCGTGTATATGTACCGCGCGCTTCCTCAGCTGCGTTCGACGTTATCGATGGGTGAAAACTATCTGTCGTCCAGCATTTTCGACTCATGGCGTTACACCGGCCTATCGCTGAGTAGTGATGACCGTATGTTGCCTCCTGCTCTACGAGGCTATGCGCCAGAAGTATCAGGGATCGCCAAGACTAACGCCAAAGTGGTGGTCTCCCAGCAGGGACGTGTGCTGTATGAAACTACGGTGCCTTCAGGCCCGTTTCGTATTCAGGATTTAAGCAGCGCCGTTACCGGCAAGTTAGATGTAAAGGTTGAAGAACAAGACGGAACTGTCCAGACATTTCAGGTTGATACCGCGACGATCCCGTATCTGACTCGTCCCGGAATGGTGCGTTATAAGCTCGCGATGGGGCGGCCATCAACCTACGAACATCATTTGCAGGGACCAACGTTTGCTACCGGTGAGTTCTCATGGGGTATCGCCAACAGTTGGTCACTGTATGGCGGTAGCATTCTTGCAGGTGATTACAACGCTGCATCAATCGGTATTGGGCGTGATTTGTTCTTACTGGGGGCGGTATCCGCGGATGTTACCCAGTCGTTTGCCAGCGTGCCTGGTGAAGCAAAACGTCAGGGGAAATCTTGGCGTTTAAGCTATTCCAAACGTTTTGACGAATACGATAGTGAAGTGACCTTTGCGGGCTATCGATTCTCCGAGCGTGACTATATGTCGATGGGGGAATACCTCGATGCGCGTTACCACGAGCAAAACTCAGGTCACGATAAAGAGTTGTATACCGTTACGGCGAATAAAAACTTCTCTGATGTGGGGCTGAGCTTTTACTTCACCTATAGCCATCAGACCTATTGGGATCAGCCTACCGACGATCGCTACAGTCTATCAGGTAGCACTTTTATGAATTTGTGGGCGCTGAAAAATGTCTCCCTCAATATTTCGGCTACGCGTAGCAAGATTAACCAGCGTGACGACGATGCGGTGTTTGTCAGTCTGTCTATCCCAATGGGAAGTTCGGCATCGGTGAGCTACGACGGCCAGTACAACAATAGCCGCTATAGCCAAAACGTGAGCTATTACGACCGTATTGATAATAACAATAACTACCGTGTTTCTACGGGCTTGAGCAGCGGCGGCGATGAAAGTACTCGCGGTCAGTTTAACGGTTATTACAGCCATCGCGGTGACTTCGCCAACATGAGTGCTAATGCGGCCTACTCACAGGGGAACTACTCCTCGGCGGGTATGACTATGCAGGGCGGCGCAACTATTACGGCAAAAGGTGCAGCGTTGCACTCCGGCGGTATCAGCGGCGGAACGCGTTTGATGGTCGATACCGAAGGTGTCGGTGGCGTGCCAATCAACGGAGGTCGTGTTCATACCAACGGTTATGGTATCGGCGTGATTACCGATATGAACAGCTATTACCGCAATTCTACCAGCATCGATTTAACCAAAATGGCCGATGACGTGGATTCCAGCCGCTCGGTTGTTGACTCTGCGCTGACGGAGGGTGCCATCGGTTACCGTAAGTTTGGCGTAGTGAAAGGGGCGAAAGCGTTAGCGGTATTGGCATTGGCTGACGGTAGTCATCCTCCGTTTGGTGCCAGCGTGAAAAACAGTGAAGGCCGCGAACTGGCGATTGTTGGTGACGGTGGTATGGCTTGGCTAACCGGTTTACAGGGCGGGGAGTCTCTCGACGTGCTGTGGGATGGTGCTAAGCAATGCACGGTGGTTATTCCTAAAACCTTGAGCCAGCAAGAACAGTTGCTGCTGCCATGCCATCCAGAGAGCCAAACACAAATTCCTGCAGCGGTGAAAAATGTTCCTGCGGCAAACCCAATTGATAACATCCATGAAGAGCAATAACACCATGAAATTAAAACAGACTTTATCATTAAGCTTCGTTTTGTTACTGAGCGCGCAGGCCGCCCAGGCGGCAATTGCTCTAGATCGTACACGTGCGATTTTCGAAGGAACTCAGAAATCAATCAGCCTAAATATTCGTAACGACAACACTCAGTTACCGTATTTGGCGCAGTCCTGGCTGGAAGATATCAACGGGAAAAAGATTAGCGATCCATTAGTGGTCGTTCCCCCTGTTCAGCGCGTCGAACCGGGTTCAAGAAGCCAGATTCGTATTAACGCGACGGGCGGTATTGCCAAATTACCTCAGGATCGAGAGACCGCGTTTTACTTCAATGTGCGCGAAATTCCACCGCGTAGCAGCAAACAAAACGTGATGCAGATTGCGCTGCAAACCAAGATAAAACTGTTCTATCGTCCTGCCGCGATTGCCATCGATCCAGATACCGTATGGCAGGATCAGATCGTATTGACCAAAACCAGTGACGGCTACCAAATCCAAAATCCGACACCTTACTACGTCACTGTCATCGGTATTTCCGGCCAGCCGAAAGGTGAGTCTGCGAAAGATTTTCGTCCGGTGATGGTTGCGCCTAAGTCGACTCAAAAGGCGGTTACTCCAGCGTATTCCACTCCTTATGTCACCTATATCAATGACTTTGGTGGCCGTCCAGAGCTGAAGTTCACGTGCAGCGGCAATGAGTGTCGTGCAACGACGAACCGGAGCTAGTGGCCAACGCTATGCGTACTTCATATCTAAGATTGACTCGCACTACGCTGTGGATCTGCCTGCTTTCTGGGGCTGTGACCTTTTTTGATCTACAGCTGGCTAAAGCGAAAAGCATCGATGGATGGGACGTGTATGGCATGCATGGCGAAATGACGGTTCAAGGCTCATTGACTGAGCCCGCCTGTGTGTTGGCGATGGAGTCGAAAGATCAGTCGATTGATTTAGGTATAACTTCTCGCGTCAGTTTGAATCGGATCGGTAATCGTACCGATCCAGTGACCGTGCATTTTCAATTGAAAGATTGCGGTGTTGTGGGGAACTCGCCCAGAGACGACTCCCACGGCGGCAACATCACCTTTCTTCCTGGGCAGTTGGTTTCTTATGTGACCGTCAGTGGGGTTGCGAGTGATAGCAACAAATATCTGATGAAGGTTTCTGGCTCCGCTGGAGGGGTGGGATTGCGTTTGGAAGATTACAAACATCGGCAACTGATCCCCGGAGAGCACAGCGAGCCTTTGATTATGTCGCAGGGAAATACGGATTTGGTGATGTATGCCATGTTGGAACGTATTCCTGAAGAACTGATTGAAGGTGAATATCACACCACGATTAATTTAAACCTTACGTATCAATAAGTACCCAGACTAGAAATAGGCGTTCGTGATTTTGCAGAGGGAAATATATATGAGGCTCTTAGCTTTGCTAGGTATGGCGCTATTTTCTAGCTCTTCATTGGCAGCGGTAGATATCAATTTTCATGGTGAGGTTGTCAGCGAACCCTGCGAAGTCGACATCAATGCAGACGGCCAAGATGTGGATTTTGGCACTATTGCGATTAAGACATTTTATGCCGAGGGTCGCTCGGAATCGAAGCCCTTCAGCATCAACTTAAAAAACTGCGATATTTCGATCTCAAAAACCGTATTGGTCTCATTTACTGGCACAGAAGATGGCGAGCAAACAGGCTATCTCTCCTTGCAAAGTGCGAAGGTAAAAGGCTTGGCAGTGGGGCTTGAGTCAGTGTCTGGCGATGTGCAGAGCCCAACATCGTTCATTCCGCTCAACAACGGCTCGGCTAAATACAACCTCAATCAAGGGGCTAACTCCCTTAAGTTTTCTGCATTCATTAAAGCGTCATCCAAAAGTATCGCAGACCACAGTATCACCGAGGGGGATTTTAGTACTACGGCGGAATTCCATCTTGAATACCCGTAGTTGATGTTTCCTGTTGATGTTAGGTCACGCGTTTTAAGAGCAAATTATGCAAGCGATAAACCGAACGGCAATTTTTATTATTTTGCTAATTTATTTGGCGATAGGTATGCACATATTTATTCCTGGCATGGGCGGGAGTGGATTGCGGATGCCTGGAAATATTGTCGCTTGGGTCTTTATCGCGCTGTCTGTATTAGCCTACTGGCTACTGAATTCGCATCGGAATATCACTATTACCACAACGTTTAGACTGATCTTCACTGGCGTTGTCTTCTTGCTGATCCCTTTATTGTATACGCCAGAGAAATGGCTACGCGATGCGCTATTCCAGATGGCTGGCGTTATGGCTGGATTGGCCTTTTATTTCACGCTGTTACAGTGCCGTTTTAGCGAGTTTTGGCGGGTAAGAATCATTAACCTGCTGTTGTTTGCGGTTTTGCTACAGGGTGGGATCGGGTTTATCCAACTTTCACTATTATCACCAGACTCAGGATTAATGGCGCTAAGCGCAGAAGGGGCAAGGCCGACCGGAGTCTTCCGTCAGGTGAATGTTATGGCCTCTTTTATGGCTACCGGCATCGCCAGTGCACTCTATCTGCTCTATTTACCCCAATCATCTGACGCCTCTCAACAAAATGCACCTTTGGTCCCGCGTTTACTGCGGTTGCAGCAGTTGGCTGCCCTTGTTTTGCTACCCGCCATGTTGGTCTTACTTCAGTCGCGTGCTGGCTATATAGGTGCAGTGATCGTCATCGTTGCAAACTTTGCCCTGCGATGGCGCGAGTTCCCACGCCAAACCATCGTATTTGCCGGCCTGATTATTCTTGGTCTTCTGACTGGCTATTCGCTAATGATGGCGGCGGATCTCGTGACGCCAGTCTCCCATGAGGGATCAAATCTTGAACGTTGGAAAATCCTACAGATCACGTTAGCCATGATTGCCACTCATCCGTTAAGTGGTTGGGGATACGGCAGTTTCGAATATAGCTTTGCGCATTTTGCCTTGGGCATGACGCCGCCGATCGCTGGGATGGGGGTGATCACGCATCCGCATAATGAGTTGTTATTTGGCTGGGTAGAGGGGGGCATTTCGGCACTGCTGGGCTATGTACTGATCGCCGTGGCTTTTATCCGTCTGATGTTTTTGGCGTGGAGGCAGGTGAATAAACATTGTTTTGCGCTATGGCTGTTGATGATGCCGATAGCAATACATAGTCAGCTTGAATATCCGTTTTATATGTCTACCGCTCACTGGCTCATCTTTCTCTTATTGCTGAGCCTGACCGATGTTGCGGTTTCAAATATCACCGTTGTGTCTAAGCCAAAAATGAACGGTGTGATTCGAATGGCCATGTGTTTGGCTGCGCTTGCAGGACTGGCACTGATGCTGCCTACGTTGCAAACCCAAATTCTGCTGACTAAGGCCGAACAGCTACAGATGAAGCAAGCAAGAATTCACTTTCCACTGCTGGAACAGCAACTTTGGCAGCCATGGTTGCTGAGAGAACGCGTTGATTATGATCGCCAAGTTAGCCAACTGCTGCAATACAACCAGAGCCGTGCCCCTCAGATCTTACAACATTATTTAGATTGGTCGCAGGTATACCTTTCTCGCCATGTGGACGCGAATGTGTATGCATCCCGAATTGCCATTCTGCGCTTCAACAGAGATGTGGATGAGGCTGAAAAATTGCGTCAGGAAGCCAGCCAAATTTTTAATCGGGATATTCGTTTCCAATTACCGGCTGTGATTGCCGTACAGGAGTCAAAATGATGTTTACTCATTACCCATCTCCGGTCGGAATAAAACTCCAGCCCATTGTTGAATTGAAAACGGGCTTGGTCATTGGTTACGAAGTGCTCAGCCATTTTTCTGATGCCGTTGATTCTGAGAGTTACTTTCGGCAAGTGCCTTCAAATATTGTATTTTCCATGTTTAACCATCAGGTTGAGCGAGTAACAAATTCTTCATCTGACGTGCACTATTTTATCAATTTACCCGTTAGGGATTTATCACGCTCAGATTTGGGCGAGTTGATTCAAATATCACCAGATAAAAAAGTCGTGGTTGAACTGCAAGATCCAGAAAATTTAGTTGGGTTAACGTGTGCCGAGCAGCAAACGCTGGTCAAAAATCTGAATGCATTGCATGAGCAGAATATTGCCGTTTGGCTTGATGATATCGAGGGTTCAATGTTGTCTGTAGTGCGTGAGATCAATTTTCGCTTCGATGGAATAAAAATCGATAAGCATGAATTTTGGCGCTCTCAGTCAATGCCAAGCGTATTGAATCAACTGGTTAAAAACTGCTATCAAATTTCACCCAATGTATTAATTGAAGGCATTGAAACTTTACAGCATAGGGAGATTGCTGCTTGCTCTGGCGCTAGCCATTTACAGGGCTATCTGTGGCCAGAAACGATTATTTAATAATAATATTCCGAGTAATGATATGACGAGAGTTTTGATTGATGATGAAAATACATTCTATCGCGATGGGCTTTGGCATTTTATTAAGCAACATTTTGCTTTAAATGCCTTAGGTCCCGTTGAACTGCTAGAAAGTAGTGAAGATAACCTAAATTCTTCCGATATTATCGTGAAGGTATTTCAAAATGGTGCTGCCTCCGTATGCCATTACGAGTTATTACATCGTAAGAGCAATTCCTTACTGATTGGCGTTTGTACTGGGGAGTGGAAGACATCGTTAGCTCGATTGCCTGATTGCTTAAAAGGTGTGCTGTTCATTAAACGCAACGAATCTTTAAAATCGCTAAGTAAAAAAATCATACTTGCTTGGAAAAACTCGTTCGCCGGAAATGAAAAAGTACGACATTGTCATGAATGTCAAGCGCTCTATTTTTCTCCTCAAGAGGAAAAGGTTGTTCGCTATATATGCTCGGGGTTTAGCGTTGCCCGCATTGCATGGATACTCTCTTTAAACATTAAAACCATCAGTAGCCATAAACGTTCTGTTATGCACAAGTTTAATTTAAATAGCGATGCAGAACTCTTAGCTCTGATGAAAAGCTATGAAGACAGATTGACTTATTCTTCTGGCCGTAAAAGATTTTTCTATATGAGCCCATCCGCGAGAGAGTTAAATATTCGGCATCGCATAGTGGAAAGATTAATACACACCGTAGCTATTTAATTATTAAATTTGGACGCTCATCTCCGATGAGAGAAGTATCTGCTAAGGACAGTAGAATTGCCGCAGATGCGGTAGCAACAACAAAGACACATAACGTTCAATGATAACGAGTCAATGGAGTTGGAAATGGATAAGTTAACGAAGAAAGAAAGAATTTACATGAATCTGGGAAAGATATGTTCAACTAGGATGGGAGAAACTCGGAGTACAGATCCCTATCTACCAGAATCATGTTGGCCAAAAACGAGAGAAGTTGCAGAAGAGTGTGGTGAAAGTATTTACGTAACTCGCCACTGGCTGTTGCAACTTGTTGGTGAAGGAAAAGTAAATTGCTATCAAGGAGGAGCTGGTCGTAGTAATTCTCTACGTTGGTGTATTCCAAATCGCTAATTTTTAGCAAAATAATTCATTATTGATTTTTAGTTTTATCAGGCATGTCCCTCAGGGATAGGCTGTTGCATTGCCAATTTCTCCGAGCATATTTATGTACGGAGCAATTTTCGTGATATTTTGCAATGGAATAATCCTAATTATCAATTATTGACTTTATTTCTACTATTAATAATAGCGCAGATGGGGGGAACCTCATCTGCGTTTCTGCATGCGTTCCTATTATTAATTTCATTGTTAATTTCATCGATAGGATGATTCTTAATCATTTAATAATAATTCACTTTAACAATGGTGGTTGCAACAAATGGACCGGCCTTAATGGTTTGGCCTGGTATCATTGAAATGTTCGCTGTGTAATTTTTACTGATCTCGGTAATACCTTTCATACTGCCAAAATTAGTATATTTATTAAACTCTACGGCTTTATTATCTTGGTCAAGGAAACCAAGCTTTACACCATTGTTTAAGTTTATATTCGTACTATCTAATAAAGTTTCAGTTGTGGCAAATTGGGATGTTAAAGAGAAATCCTCTAGACACCCACCTTCTTTTACGGCCTTCACGGTGAAGCTTTTTGATAATACATTCCCGCTGCTCAGTTCTGTCCGATCGATATCACCAAAGTCCAGATTCTGATTCTCTGGATAAAGCTTGATTTGAGCACCGCAGCTTAAAAAACGTGCGCCGGTTAAGCCTGAAAGCGAGTATTTGAGGTTTTTGGCATCAGGGCGAAAGTTGATTCCGCTTGAGCCATCGAGCTGGAACACGACAAATTCGTCAGCGCCTTGGTAATGCCCAGAAGCAGGAGGCGTTCCATCTGTACGAATATAGAGACGAAAAGTCACGGTTACCGTTTTGGATGTAGGTGTTCCTGATCCCTTTTTATACACTGGGCCGCCGTTAGGTACTTGTAAAGCCTGACCGTCTTGTTCTAGATCTTTCCCTTCATAGGTGACCCCTAATTTTAGCCCCTGACCCAACGATTTTGATTTTGGGTTGAAATAGAAGGTCACATAGTCTTTAAAATTAGATTTGGTGTTGTTATCACAAAAGGCGGTAACGGTGATCGGGTTTGATTCCCAGACTTTGGTCTTATCCGGCACATTAGCGGGTATGGCAAGTTCACCGATATCAATAGGGGGTTTATCAACGACGTTAGTACCGCTTTCGACGCAGTCAAATGCGGATGCATGAAAAGATGCCAACAATAATCCGGCTAAAGGTAGCAGGCGTTTTCCATGAAGTTTTGAAGGTAATGCGTATTTCATTAAGCACCTGTCATAGATAGCGTGTAATCAGCGTGGATGTTGCACTGAAAGTGCCTTCGTTCAGCTCCACCGCATCAGAAATTTTTGTTGGTACTGCGCGTAATTGGATAGTTTGTGTTTTCTGTATGGTGAAGAATTTATTAAGCTCAATATTATTGCCCGTGCTGTCGTCTGAAAGCGCTAGCGCTAAATTGTCCAAGCTGGTCGTCAGGTAATGACTCTTCCCTGAAGAGGTTCCGGTGAATTCTAATTGAACCGTCGCTCCGGTCGTGATACTGCAAACAATATCTATAGGCGTTATGTTGGCATAAGCAATGCCGTCAATTTTATTCAATGCGATGCGTTTGAAATCGATATCAAGGTTTTTATCGTTATTAATCTTGCAGGCTGCAGGCTCATAAATATTGCCGCGAATGTAAAGCGTGCTTTTTGATTCATCATCAGATCGACCGCCGCTAATCGGCGCTAGCGCGGCGAAGGCTGAGCCAAAGAGAGAGGATGAGAATAAAAAAACTAACAACGTTATGTTGCGAAGGCGCATGTTCATCTTATTAACTCGTTACAGCATTGACGGAATTTACCCACTCGTTTTTTCATTGTTCAAATGTCTTGGGGGTATATTGAGCGCAGTAAGGGTAACGTATTCATATGCTGGTAAAAACTAACTTTGTTACTGTAAATAAAATGCGAGTTAATTTGTCGCGTGAGGGCAAATGAGTTGCTCACACGACTAAAAATATTGTGATTTATCTAAATGATAAAATAATTATCTGTTAGATTTATCTTAGTAAGTGTTTCTACTTGTTTGTTGTTTTTTCTTTTTTAAAACAAATGGTTAATCTGTTTATACAGAGAGTCGCCAGGAGAATGGTCATGCTGTTTATCTACACGTGTGTCCACGAGTGGCTGAAGGAGAGCCAACTTTGCAGCGTAGGCGAAATAAATTTATTTTTGTGGTAGCACAACGTTAGCTTTCGCATAAAGCGTTGCTCTGTATGTAGCTGCACAAAGTGTCCTGCATAAAAAGGCTGCTGCAATACGCGTTTAGAAATAAAAGTGATGCCTAGATTGTGTGCTACACAGGAGAGAATAGCGTCAAAGGCATTTAGCGAGAGTGCAACCTGTGGGTTATCAAGATGCAGTGCAAGCTGGTTGTCAAAGAAGGCACGACTGCTGGAGCCTTGTTCGCGTAGTAACCAACGTTCTTGACTGAGTCTGGAATAGGGGACGATTTTTTCTTTCGCTAAGGCATGATCTCGCCCAGCAATCACCACCATCTCATCGTTAAGCCAAGGTTCGCTGATAAGATTAGGTTCGGTGGCGGGGCCTTCTAATAGCGCAACATCGATTTCAAAATGATCCACCATCTTGCTGATTTCTTGGGTGTTAGCGATGACTGATTGCGGCATCCAGCCATTGCCTTTAGCAAAACCTTTTAACATATCAGGCAGTAAGTAGCTGCCAATCGTTTTAGTGCAGCCTAATCGCAGGTGAGTGTCCTGACTCTTTTCCCCAAAGAGTGTTTCCACGCCTTGCATCCGCGCGAGTAGTTCATCTGCGACGGGCAATAACTTCCTTCCTTCGTGATTAATGAATAGACGAGCATGCTGTCTATCAAATAAGCGTACGCCAAGCTGATTCTCTAGCTCGGCCAGCGTTTGCGATATGGCTCCCTTGGTCATAAAAAGAGCGTCTGCGGCGAGAGTCATGCTGCCGTGATGGGCGATAGTGACAAATACGGATAGTTGCTTGAAGGTAATGTTCATCGTTTAGTTTCTCTAAACTCAGTGTCAAAAATAACTCGATTTTTTAAATAATACCCGATGGATATAGTTTGTGTCGCAGAAGAGATGAAGAAAAATCGAGGTGATAACGTGTTGAGACATTTACATCATAGAGTTCGAGGATTACCGACGCCTGTTGCAGGTTTGGCATTAGGGATCGCAAGCTTGGGGTGGTGTTTAGAGAATGCTTTACCGCTGCACGGCGTGGGGCAAAACGCGGGGGCTTTGATTGCGGCAGTGTTGCTATGTGCGATGGCGGCGCGCTTTGTCCTTCATCCCGATACGTTAACGCAGGATCTCAAACATCCGGTTGTGGGGAGTATTGTTCCAACTTTTGCGATGGCTGCGATGGTTGTGTCTAAAGCGTTAGGTCATTTTCTGCCGCTGGCGGGTCAGGTTCTTTGGCTGGGGGCTGTCGTTGTACATCTGATCGCGCTGGCATTTTTTATCTATCATCGTGCACAAGAGCCTAATCTGCATCATATGGTACCGAGTTGGTTCGTACCGCCGGTGGGTATTATCGTTGCAGACGTTACCTGCCCAAGTGATGCCTACACCGAGTTTGCTTTGATTCTGCTGGCGATTGGTATGGTGAGCTATCTGATAATGCTGCCAATGATGATTTACCGTTTTATGTTCCGTAATGAAGTACCGGATGCAGCAAAACCGACGATTGCGATATTAGCAGCGCCGGCAAGCTTGTCATTAGCGGGGTATCTGACCGTGGTTAAAGAGCCGTCGATGCTGATTTGTGCTGTGTTGCTTGGTATCGCCTTACTGATGACCCTTGTGATTTACTGTGCTTTTTTCCGGCTGATGAGACTGCCGTTTAGTCCGGGCTATGCAGCATTTACTTTCCCGATGGCGATTGGTGCAACGGCACTTTATAAAATGGCAAATTTGGTGAGTAGTTATCCACATGCCGCCGAGTATGCTCGCCAACTGCATATGATGGCGACCGCAGAAGCTGCGATTGCGACGTTGGTGATTGGTTATGTATCAGTACGTTTTATCCATAACTATCTGCTCCCTAGCCGGCTGAATATTCATCAAGGCGCGGTCAAATAGTGGGATATAGGAGTTCGACAATAATGAAAGATTCAGAGCAGGTTTCATTCGTTCCCGCTGCGGCATTGGTTTTGTTTTTAGGCTGTTTTGTGTGGGCGCTGTTTTTATAGTTTGGTGTAGGTGGCTTCTGCTGAAGGCTCGTCAAGTGACGGGCCTTCGTCGTATTAATCTATTGGTATTTCTCGCTTGCATTTCATTTGGCTTTATTTTAGATTTATCTAAATTTAGAAAGTTCTAAAGTAAGGCGTCAACATGGATTCTCCCTTCAATCTTGCAGAGTTACAGCAACGCGCGAGCCTAGCCAGTTCCCTATTGAAATCAATGAGTAATGAAAGCCGATTACTGATTCTATGCATTTTGCTTGGTGCGGAGCGTACCGGAGCGGGAGAACTTGCGGCGGCAGTGGGGTTGAGTCCTTCAGCAACGTCCCAACACCTGGCCCGAATGCGCGAAGAGGGATTGGTTGATTCCGAGCGCGTGGGCACTAGCGTGCTGTATTCCATAAAAAACCCAGCTGTTGAGCGCGTTATTGGCGTTCTTAAAGATATCTACTGTTCTTAAGGAGTCATTATGTCATCTGCTATTACTATTTCTCCGCAAATGGCCAGTAAAATGCTCGGGGAAGGCGCACTTTTGGTGGATATTCGCGATCCTCAAGAGTATGCCCGAGAGCACATCTTTCAGGCTCAGCTCTATCCTCTTGGCGAATTAGAGAAGGGGATGAAAATCTCTGGTGTAACGCCTACAAGCAAAGTGATTTTTCACTGTTTATCAGGCATGCGCTCCTCTAAAAATGCCGAACGTTTAGTTCAGGCTGCGGCTCCTGCTCAGGTTTATCTCATGGAGGGGGGAATTAACGCGTGGAAAACAGCGGGATTGGACGTTGAGATAGATAAGCGTCAGCCGTTACCTTTAATGCGTCAGGTTCAGATTTCCGCGGGGACATTGGTTCTGTTGGGGGTTATTTTAGGTTATCTAGTGAACTCCGGATTCTTCTTGCTATCTGGTTTTGTCGGCGCAGGGCTGCTGTTTGCAGGTATCACAGGGTATTGTGGTATGGCTCGTTTGCTGATGAAAATGCCTTGGAATAAAAAACCAACATAAGTGTTCTCCGTTGTAGAGGAGTGGCACAAACAATGTAGCTGGCTTCGAGTGGGTTCAACACGACAGCGATTTAGCTAGGTAGTGAGTGTGTAGATAAATCTCCGCCAGTTCATCCACACTTGACTGTTCCATCTGGGGACTTGCATATTCCAGCACGATCCACAGTAAGGCGCTGCATTGCTGAATAACTAAGCTAACCGAATTATACGATAGCGTTTGTCGCGCTTGCTGCTGTTGGATTAACTCGTTGTTACTCATGTTTAGTAAATTAAAGCCCAACGCCAGTACATCTAATAGGTTATCGGGTAAACCATTTTCCGTGCTGGTGTTAATCACTTGATGCAGGCGCAACATGTTACTGTGCAAAATCGTTAACGTTTTATCACTCATTAAAATCTCCAGTGCTGAAAATTCATAATCTCAAAAAGCGGTTTTCTAGCGATAGTGGCTTCTAGCGATAGAGAATATGCAGCTACCCAATTTGAATCCCTTGCCGAGGAGTCGAAATCGTATTCCTTTAAAAAGTGGCGACAAATTGAAATAGTAGGAAATGAGATGAGCATTCCAAGCAGAATGCGGCAGGAATGTCGTACGACAAATAGACTGGAATCAAGGTAACCCCCGCGAACAATCGCGGGAGCTACCCGTTTGGCTATGCGTTAGATTTTGGCGGTTCCCCTACCGCGGGAGCTAACCAAATGGCAAAGGTGACTAGCGCCAAGACGACGATCATTGCTGAGCGCAATCCTAAGTGCTCTCCCAAGAAGCCAAGCATTGGCGGCCCCACTAAAAAGGCGATATAGCCAGTAGTCGCTACGGCGCTCACGCGCGCCGCTGGATTGGGGCCAGTGTCACTCGCTGCAGACAACGTGAGTGGGAAACCAAGCGATGCGCCTATACCCCAAAATAGAACAGATGCGCTCACCAAAAATGTGTTTTCAGCAAAGATAATCAGTCCTAGACCGATAACGCCAAATATGGCGCTACCCCGTACGACGTTAACACGACCAAATCTGCGTAAAAAATAGCCGCCACAGAATCGTCCAACCGTCATGCCTAATGCAAATCCTGTGTATATCAGCGAGCCTGACGTTGGACTAAATCCATGTCCGTCGACCATTAATAGTGGTAACCAGTCATTAGCTGATCCTTCTGCAAGCGCCATGGCTAATACAATAAGGCCAATGAGGATGAGGCGGCGATCTTTCCAGACGTTAGTTGTCACGCCCGTTGATTTATTGTTATCGGCAGTGTCTGTCACTGAAGGGCGTAGGCCATTACCTTGCGGCACGGATTTTAATGCCCAGAGTGTTGCGGGAATGCAAATAACGCCAATCAATAATAGATGCCACTGAATAGGAAAATTGACCGAGGTTAAACCGTTTCCAATACCGGCTCCGACTAAGGTACCTAGGCTAAAACAGCCATGTAGCATAGGCAGTAGAGGGCGATGAGAGAGACGTTCTACATCTGCGCCTTCAACATTAATAGCAATTTCTGCGGAGCCCATCCCTGCGCCAAATAGACACAGTCCAGCAGAGACGGTGAGCGCCGAAGAACAAAAAGCACCGAGCGCGACAAGTAATATCCCAGCAATAACCAAACTGGTGCCGGCAGCAATGACGGGCTTAGTACTAAATCGTTGTACGAGATATCCTGAGCTGAGAATGCCAGCCATTGAACCAATGGATAGCCCGAATAGCACTAACCCCATTTCTGCCGTGGATGCGCCAAGTTTGTCGCGAATTGCTGGCGTTCGAGTGACCCAAGATGCCATCGAGACGCCAGGTAAGAAAAAGAAGATGAATAGGGCGAGGCTGCGGTGTTTTAGTGAAAGACTGGGCAAAGGAACCGTCCTAAAGGCGTAAAGACTGAGAAACTCAATGAAGGAGAAAGTGAATGTGTCTGATTACACTAAACTGTTTAGCAGGTATTTCAAGGACGAGATGGTGGAGTGGTAGCCTTGAACCTCTAACGCCATGGATAAAATCAATGGCGTTTGTTTGATCCTTTTCTATCTTAGGGGAATGGTTTGTCGTCGTGTTATAGCAAGATAGCTATAAACGTTGTCCTAATGAGTTAGTTTGGTTTTACCACGCAGATTGTCATGGGGGAGAATGAACCACCTAGTAGGTAGGTATTATTGTTTACTTTTTTGATTGTCAGTGCGTACTCATAGGCTTGTTTGATCATGAAACTATTCTCTATGAAATGATCCGGCGCATTATCGGCTAGCGATCTAAGCACTTTTGTTGGTGTTACTTTGTAATAGTCAGCCCCTTCTCTCTCGTAAGTGATGCTGATATCACGATTTAAAAAGTAGGATTTATCACCAATGTCAATCTTAGTTTTGATGCTGATACGCCCCGTGTAATCCGTATTGAAGCGATAGGTGGTTGAACCGTCAGCGCGTATTTTCACTTTTTCATTAGCAATTTCACTCATGCCTGAGCTTTCGCAATTGATGTTAAGGCGGGTTTTATAAGAGTAAAAGAAGTAAGCTATGTTAATAAGAGAAATGAAAGCAATAAAAAGAAGGATGTGATTTATTTTCACTTTTATTATCAGACTCATTTTGTATCCCAAGGTGAATAGTAAGAGCTATCGCATGCAATGAACTGGTTTGTACTCGCGTCTCGCAGGGTACATCTGGCGATGAAAATGTCGCCAATTCGCCCAAAGACTAAACTGTCATCAATGTAGGTATAAAATTCAGTCCCAGTAATGCAGCTGAGCTTGCTCCTGGTTATTGCAGTTTCAAATATTTTCTTTTTTATTGGTATTGCCTGTTCCGAGTTGGGGTGCAATGTGTAAACTCGACAGCTATCAATAGTGGTCAATAAATAGCTATGTACGGTTTCGCTTTTGATCTGATTACTAAAGCTAAATACAAATAGTAAAACATTGCCAATAAATAAGAT
Source organism: Hafnia paralvei ATCC 29927 (assembly GCF_001655005.1). GTDB lineage: Bacteria > Pseudomonadota > Gammaproteobacteria > Enterobacterales > Enterobacteriaceae > Hafnia > Hafnia paralvei. The sequence continues at coordinate 26,239 of NZ_LXET01000047.1, read as the reverse complement.
TAGAAGTGAATAAAAAACACACCGTTTTTGGGTGTCATGGCCGTTTTTGTCGTTCGGCGTTGCTTGGATATTTTTCGTTTCATATTTTTCTTCATGATTAGTTTGGTGTTTTTTTATTGGCACAGCATCTGATTTTTCAGACTGACTCTCTTTTTCATGTTTGTCTTGGTAGGAGTCGTCGGCATCCTCTATACGTTGAATTATACTAGGATTAAGTTTGAATCCAACTTTAGGTATTGTGATTATTGAGTTCTCTGCAACCCCAAATTCATAAAGGCATTTTCTTAGAGTGCGTATATATTGATTTAATCCTGCATTAGATGAACGCTGCCCATGATTTTCCCATATTTTTTCAAATAACTCTTCTCGACTCACCACGCAGCCATAATTTTCCAGCAGTAAGTTAAATAACCTTGCTGTTGTTGTGGTTAGTGCTAACTGGTTTTCATCATTTTGAAGTGACCTTAGAATGCCATCTTCAGAGTTATAAGTAACAAGATCATCGACGATATAAATACTCATTATTAAGTACCATAAATATCAAGGGGGTTTTTATGATGCATATAATATATTTTTTGGTCAAATCATGAGATTTTTCTAACGACAGTGTTGAGTGAAAATATAATTTTATTTAACAGGTGTGTATCTTGGCGTTATAAAAATTAACTCTAATTATGAATAAATGAATATATATATTTTTATGTAATTATCTTGCTGGAAGTATAGCTGCAATATTAGCTTTTTTAATGGCTTTTTAATATGAAAAACAAATGATTTTCAGACAAAAATATCATTTTTTCGATGAATATAGGTTCATCTGTCTAGGTTGTGGGCGGGTGGTTATAATTACCACACAAAAGTATTGAAGGCTGTTTTGTTGTAGGAATAATCTTAACTGATTTTGTGGTGCTTTTTCACTAATGTTGGGAATGTTTTTTATTACCAATGAGATTTAGCCTAAGCCCACAGTATCTGTGACTTCTGGTGGATGAAATGGTTAATGTCGTTACCCAAGGTTTAGATAATTATGCCAAGAAAGGCATTTATGCAGTTGTTGAGGGGATATATGGTGAGGACTCAATCAAAAAGAGTGAGATTGATGATTTAGACGATCCTTGCGAGGACGTCACATTATACTTTCGTACTAAATTTGAGGGATTAAGTCATTGTACTTGTCATCTGACAAACAATAATGTCGCAGTGGTTACAGTGCTAAGTGATAAATCCGATGTAGGACATCTGGGTAATGAGGCGACTTTTACTATCTCGGATAGTTTTACGGATATCGAGAATAAAATAAAAAAAGTAATGAATCTCCATAAGAAAATCATGAATGAGGCAAGGCCTTCTCAATGCCTGTATTGCAAGATGCTTAAGGTATTAACACCAGAGGAGAAAAAGGTTGTTTTATTAATGAATAAAGGCCTTAGCTCAGTCATGATCGCTACATTACTTAATAAGAATATTAAAACGGTGAGCAGCTATAAACGCAGCATCATGAGGAAAATTGGTGTTAGGAGTAATGTGCAGCTGTATCGTTACCTTTCGACGATTTCGGTAGACCATTGATGTTTAAATTATAACTAATCCATTTCATGCTTAATACATGATATGCGATATCTATTCAGCCATCAGGCTTTTTTCAGGTTTTCTTTAGGACATTCATAAATTTTTTACGTTTCAGCCGTAAAAAATTCCAATTCCAGGTTTGTCAATCAGCGAAACTCAGATATGGAGTCAATTCTTTTCGAGCCATGCTGATATTAACAAAGGCATATTATAGTGAATAAAATTTTTAAAGTTATTTGGAATCATAGCTTACAGTGCTTTGTCGTTGTGTCGGAGCTAGCACGTGGAAAACTTAAGACTGATTCTACAATAAAAATGAATGAGAATGCTCCTAAAAATCAATTTAAAATTTCCCTGCTATCAACTTCTTTGCTGATGGCAATATCGGGCTATGCTCAGGCTGCGGATATTACTGTTCATGATTTTAAACCTACAGACCCTTTTGAAGAGGTTATTGTTGGCTCAAGTAATTTAACAGGGAGTTTTGCGGGTATCCAAAAGGGAGAAAGTGGATCCAAGTGGACGACATTGGGACAAGCTAAAGCTGATGGCTTGATCACAGGCGATAGTGCCCAATGGGTTGACCATGATATTTTTAGAATTGGTTCACAGACTAAATCGATTAACTACATAGATCCTGTGACTGGCAACACGGTGACGATGAAAGTCTATGATAATAACGATATTCAAACGGAGCCTGCTGCAGATTTTCGTATAACAATCTCAACCCCAGTGGGAAAAGATGGTCAATATGTCGATAGAAACTTTTACCAGATTGGTTCTGGCGCGTCTCTAGACGTCAATGTTGGTAAAACCACAGGAAACTGGGTCGGAGCTGCAGAAAACCAATTCAACGTTATTTTGAAAAGTTCTTCCAAAACTAAGAATAATTCTTCAGCATTTCATGTGACAGATGGGGGTCAACTTAACTATCTGTCGAAGACCGTTGTTCAGCTCGGTAATAATGATAATAACATCCGAGATTCCAGTAACCCTGTTGCTTGGATGACGACAGCAGACTTTGTTGGCTCTTTTGATAGTGTGATTGGCCCACAAAATATTACTAACATTGATGAGTTTAAAGCCTATAACGATGCTTTAATTAAAGCCCTACAAGACGGTAAAATTCAGTTAACTGAGGCTGAATATTCTGCTGAATTGAACAAGGCCAGAGATCAAACATTACATGGGATTGTCGTTAATACAGATAATATTGCTTCTGACGATGCAGTAAGAGCGACTGTCAATCGAGACGTCGTGTCTTATCTCCATGCTGAAGGTGCTGGTTCTAATATTAACATTGGCGCTGACGCTAACATCCAGCTAGTCGGCTCTGATGCCACCGTTGTTAATCTGGAGAATGGGGCTAAATTAACCAACAATGGCACCTTGGGGACGGCGGGAAATACTTTCCGTGGTGCTTATGTTATAGCAGCCCGCAGTACATCCTTTGTTGAAAACAATGGCGTGATCGATGCAGGTACAAACCCTGAAATGGCAGACTTCTTTCAGGGCGGAGCTGCAGGAGTGGCGAATGGCACCCATACCGCAATCTTAGCGAACGGCGCGTCGGTAGTTAACAACAATAACACTGGCGTGATTAATGTTGCCGCAAGAGGTAACTACTATGGCAATACCGGAGTATTGCTCGGCTCCTCTGCTACGTTAAATAACTATGGCGCGATTAATATTGCGGCTAGCAATGAAGCAAGCAGCATTTTGGGTGACGGTTCTAATATTGGTGTGGTCACTCAGCAAAACACCACATTTAATAATGAAGGTACGTTATACATTGGCCGTATGGCGCAACGGACGCCATCTGATAGCACTGATGATTTGGCCATAAAGCAATCATCAATAGGCGTGCATCTCTATGGTAATGGTACTTATAACGGAAAAACTAATTCAGAAATTATCATTGGTTCTAAGGTTCAGAATGCGACTGCTATTGATGTTGGTGGCTCAGCAACGTTAAATCAGCAGGGTACTATCCAACTTAATGGCGCGGTATCTGGAGAGTCTGTCTCTAGTAATACAGGGATTCTTGTTCGCGAAGGCACCAATGCTAACAAAGTAATCAATAGTGGCACTATTGATATGAATGGGTTGAATAGTACTGGGATTAAGGTGTTAGCGAATGGGCAAATTACAAATTCAGGGACGATCAATGTTAATGGTGGCCTCGACCCAGTAACACATTACGCCAACTATGGTATTTACGCTCAGGGTGAAAAAGCATTAGCGATCTTATCCGGTAAAGTGAATCTTACCGGTGATGGCGCCATCGGCGTTCATGCTAGAGATAAAGGTGAGATTGATGTCACTCAAAATGGTGTTGTGACGTTCAACGGCGGTACTAACCAAACGGGTTACTATATTTTCGGTGCCGGCTCAAAAATAAAAAACGATGCTAGCAGTGTGCAAGATGTGTCAACGCAAGACTCAACACTCTACCGAGTTGACGGAGGCGCCTCCTTTGACGGCTCTGGTAATAGTGCTGCGCAACTTAATGCCTCTGGCGATAATGCGACCATCATTCGCACTACTGGTGCGGGGAGTCAATTCAGCTCAGGCAAATTAGCACTTAGCGTTACCGGAGAGGGAGCCACAGGGATCCGAATTGAAGGCGGTGCCACGGGAGAAATTACTGCGGACGCCGTGATTGTAAAAGTGGCGGGCAAAGATACTACTGCGGGCATTGTGGACGGTAATTACTATGAGTTGGATGGTTCTGAGAATGCCGCTAAAAAAGGTAATTCCGTTCTGACCAGCTATGCCAATTTGGAAACAGCAAATACTGCTGATGGGGCATTTGGCTATATTGCGCGTAACGGTGGCAAGTTGATCCATGAGGGAAGCATCGACTTCACCGAGGCGAATAGCACGGGAGTATTGGTTGACGGCGGTATTTTGGATAACCGGTCTACTATTGTAGTTAATGGTGTCGCGGTGAATATTCAGGGGGCCAGTTCTGAAGTCACCAATACTGGAACGGTCACTGCAACGGATGGTACTGCCGCCTATTTAGTCGGGAAAGACGCCACATTGGCGCTAAACGGTAATGGTATTACGCAGGCTGCGGGTTCGGCTCACGGTATTTTATTAGATACCGGTGCGAAAGGCTTAACGGTAGACGGTGCCACCATAACCATGAGCGATACCGGCAGTGGTAGTGCTATTGAAAACAAAGCCGATATCGTCGGTATTCAGCTTAAAGATACGACGATCAACGTCGGTAGCGGTATTGGTGTTCACACTGGAGCCTCTATGGCTCAAACCAACTCCGGTACGATTAATGTCACCGGCAGCGGTACCGGTATCCTGTTTGAAAACATTGATGGCTCGCAGACCGATCAAACACTGGATATGTCCGACTCAAAAGATTTGGTGATTAATGTTCAGCAGGCTGGAGGAAAGGGGATTGTGACCAATGCTTCTTCTGACCTGAAAACCGGCGTGAGCGTTAATGTACTCGATGCTGCGGGAGGCGCAGCGCTGATAGTCAAAGGTTCAACACAAAAGGTTGAACAGTCAGGAAAACTTACCTCTAAGTCGACGACGGATGCGGTGGTTGATATTAACAACGGTAGCGTAAGCGAATTCGTGAACCGTGGTGATATTTTGGCACTCAATGCCTCACAGAAAGCCGTCGAAACGACCAGCGGCTCAGGTGTGCAGTTCACCAATGCTAATGGTGGGAACATCATTGGGCAGGTCAATCTTCTTACTGGTAATAACGTTGTGACGTTGGAGTCAGGCAGTACGGGAACTGATTTCACCACGGGTAGTGGTAGCGATCTGTTCTTACTTAAAGATGTTCAAGAGAGTGAAACCAACCTGTTTACATCTCTTAATGGTGGGCAAGGCGAGGATGTCTTGAAACTGGATAATTCCAGCTATGTGTTAAATCGCGCCGATGCCATTACCGGAATGGAGCATATCGACCTCACTAACGGTTCGACTTTCACCCTAGATAACGTGCTGCTGGCGCTAGGCGATAGCCGTGATGATAGTGTTTCAACGGGCTATTCCATTGATTCTACGAGTACTTTAGCCGTTAAAAATAGCGCTAGCGTTGCTTTTAATAGCCACTTATCTGGCAATGGATTGATGACGGTTGATACCACGGGTAACTCGTTTGAATTCACGTCCAACAACGCTGCCGATGGCTTCGCAGGGACGTTTGCCATGGGGAATACTCGTTTTGAGCTGGATGGGCTTAATACTCAGGCTTTAACCAATGCCACGCTGCGTGCGGACAACGGTAGCATTACCCATGTTGGCGCTGGGCAGCAAACTATCGGTGGGCTGGCGTTTAACGGCGGTACAGTGAAGTTTGATGGTGTGACACCTGGCGTGACAGAGGCCGCAGGGACTATTCATACCACCGATAACATGGATCTGTTGGGCAAAGGTGTTGTTCAAGTCGATGCAGGCAGCGTGAGCAACGATCGTCCTTTACCAAATACACATGTTTCCCTTCTCGAACAAGATGATACTGGAAGCCTGATTAAGCTGGCTGATTCTGATGCGGCGGTTCAAGGCAGTGGCGGTAATTTAGAGCTGCATGACGCCAGCGGTAACGTCATTTCAGATGGTGTGACGTTAGATATTGTTCAGGATGGAACCACTGTCGCCAAAGGCACTTATGACTATCGCCTGACCAGCGGTGAAAATAACGATGGTCTTTATGTGAACTACGGTCTCACTCAGGTTGAACTGTTAGGAAGTGGCAATGATGCATTGGTGCTCGATGCGAATGGCAAAACGGGCAATGCTGCAGATTTGAGTGCCAAAGTCACAGGCAGCGGCGATTTAGCATTAGATAGTCAAAAAGGTGAGACGGTCTCTTTATCTAACATGGATAACGACTATACCGGCGTCACCGATGTTCGTAGCGGTAACCTCTTGATGCTGAACGACAACGTTCTGGGATTGACCAGTGAACTCAAGTTAGCGTTGGATACCGTACTGGATATGAATGGTCATAGCCAGACGGTGGGCAAACTGGCTACGGATGCGGGCTCTTTGCTGAACATCAACGGCGGTAAATTAACGTTAAGCCACGGTGGAATTTCTTCGGGTGAGTTAGCGGGTAGCGGAGAATTGGTTGTTGCCGCTGACACGTTAACGGTGAATGGCGCCAATGCGAATCTCTCTGCGACGACCACGATTGAGCAGGGGGCTTTAGCTGAGCTGAATAACACTCTGGGTCTGGGTATCGGCGATATTGTAGATAAAGGTGAGCTGTTGCTGAATAAGGCGGATGGCGTTCTCTATAACAATATCAGCGATAACGGTGCTGTAGCTTTGAAAGATAGTCACGTGGTTCTTGCGGGTGACAACAGTAAATTCGCGGGCACATTCACTATTGATTCTACGTCTCAATTGACGGCGGGTTCTGCACAGCATTTGGGGACGGCCGATATAAAAGATGAAGGCGAACTGGTACTGAATACTCAGTCCGATTGGGCATTGGCTAACAACGTGACCGGCAGTGGTTCGCTTATCAAACAGGGTAGTGGCAGCGTGACCCTTAATGAAAACGTAGCCTATACCGGAAAAACTGACATCCAGCAGGGCGGTCTGATTCTTGGCAATGAGAATGCGCCAATGACGCTTGCCAGCCAGCAGGTCAATATTCACGAGGGGGCGAAGCTCTCTGGATTTGGTGGTGTCGCTGGCAATATAGATAACCAAGGCTTGCTACAGATTGGCTCAGATACTCAAACTGATGGTAAGACCCAAACTTTCACCATTGGCAAAGATCTGGTAAACAGCGGAACCGTTCTGGTCGGTAATAATACTGGACATGCGACCGCGGGTAATCAGCTGTTGGTAAAAGGTGACTACACCGGTAATGATGGGCACATTCACTTTAATACCGCACTTGGCGACGACAATTCGGTTACGGATAAGCTGGTCGTTACTGGAGATACGTCTGGGAAAACCGGAGTCAGCGTCAGCAATGCCGGCGGCACAGGGGCTCAGACGCTAAACGGTATCGAACTTATCCATGTGGATGGGGCATCTAATGGTGAGTTCAATCAGGAAGGACGCATCGTGGCGGGCGCTTATGATTACACGTTGGCGCGTGGTAAGGGGGATAGCAGTGGAAATTGGTATTTAACCAGTAAGCAAAATGGTGAAAATCCTGATCCAGGCCCAAATCCAGAGCCGGGTGAAAATACCGAGCGTCCTGAAGGTGGGAGTTATATTGCTAACCTTGCAGCGGCGAATAATCTGTTCGTGACACGTTTACATGACCGCTTAGGTGAAACTCAGTATATCGATGCGCTAACCGGAGAGCAGAAAGTAACCAGTATGTGGATGCGTCAGGTCGGTGGACATAATAACTTCCGCGACGCTGCTGGCCAGTTAAAAACTCAAAGCAACCGTTATGTGATGCAGATGGGCGGCGATATTGCACAGTGGAGTACCGATGGGCTAGATCGCTGGCACTTAGGTGTGATGGCAGGCTACGGTAATAACCACAGCAACACGCACTCCAACATCAGTGGCTATAGTTCGAAAGGTTCGGTTGATGGCTACAGTACTGGTATCTACGGTACGTGGTATGCCAATGACGCCGAGAAAACAGGTACCTACGTTGATAGCTGGTTGCAATATAGCTGGTTTAACAACCATGTTAACGGTGAACAAATTGCCTCTGAATCGTATAAGTCACGCGGAATCACTGCATCGGTAGAAGTGGGGCAGACCATTAAGCTTAATGAGTTTAAAGGCAGTCTTGGTAGCACGAATACTTGGTACGTTCAGCCGCAGGCACAGGCCGTTTGGATGGGTGTTAAAGCGAAAAACCATACCGAATCTAATGGTACTCGCGTGAGTAGCGATGGCGACGGCAACCTAATGACTCGACTGGGCGTAAGAACGTATCTCAAAGGGCACCATGCAGTTGATGAGGGGAAAGGACGTGAATTCCAGCCGTTTATTGAGGCCAACTGGATCCACAATACTAGAGATTTCACGGCTACGATGAATGGGGTTGCCGTTAAACAAGATGGCGCACGCAATCTGGGCGAAGTTAAAGTTGGTGTTGAAGGGCAGCTAAATCCACGTCTTAACCTGTGGGGCAATATTGGCGTACAGGTGGGGGATAAAGGCTACAACGACAGTGCTGCAATGATTGGCGTAAAATATAATTTCTAATCATATAGAAACTGAAAAAGGGGCTTCGGCCCCTTTTTTCTTAATAAAAAACAGTCTCTATTTTATGTAAGAGTCTAATACCTGCAGTACCACGCTCAGATCTTCTTCTCTTTTACTTTCTGAATCTTGGTGGACAATATGTTCAGTGAGATGACCTTTAATCACTTCTCGCATCAAGCCATTCACAGCGCCTCGAATTGCCGCAATTTGTTGTAAAACTGCGGAGCATTCATGAGGTTCATCAAGCATTTTATTCAGCGCTGCAATTTGCCCCTGAAGCTTGTTTGTTCGCGCTTTTAGTTTTTTCTTATCTCGAATGGTATGTGACATGTTAACACCTTTGTTACATCTTTATGGGTTAAATATAGCACTCACCAGATACTGGGGGGTAGTATTTTATACTGGGGGGGAGTAGAATTCCGGTTCTCTATCATATTAAGAATTATTCTCATGAACGAATTTACTACTCTATTTCAACAAGGGAATGCTTGGTTTTTTATACCGAGTGCCATCTTGCTTGGCGCTTTACATGGTTTGGAGCCAGGCCATTCAAAAACAATGATGGCAGCGTTTATCATCGCGATAAAAGGCACTGTTCGGCAGGCAGTCATGTTGGGGTTGGCTGCCACGTTCTCCCACACGGCTATTGTATGGCTCATTGCTTTTGGTGGAATGTATGTCAGCCAGAAATTTACGGCACAAGCGGTTGAACCGTGGCTACAGTTACTGTCTGGCGCGATTATTTTAGGTACTGCATTTTGGATGTTTTGGCGAACATGGCGAGGAGAACGAAATTGGCTTGAAAAGATGCATGCTGATGACAATCATACGCATAATGAAGCGCAACAAATAAATACCAATAATGGGGAGGTGGAGCTGTCCATCCATGAAGAAAACCACGTTGCCCGTTTTAGATTTAAGCAAATAACAGGACATGCTGACTTTGCTGAGAATATTTCAGCGATCGTTGATAGAGGAAATGGTGAGCAAGAAATATATCGATTTACTCATAAAAATGGATGGGCTGAGTCAGAAAGTGAAATTCCAGAACCACATGGATTTTCAGTCATATTAAAGCTAGGCATTGCAGGAGATATTAGAGAATATCAAACTTATTTCCATGACCATGACCATGACCATGACCATGACCATGACCATGACCATGACCATGACCATGACCATGACCATCAATTCAAAGGTTTAAATAAAGACTCTAAAGAGTATCAAGATGCTCATGCGCTGGCTCATGCAAACGATATTAAAAAACGCTTCACAAGTAATAAAGTAACTAACTGGCAAATTTTATTATTTGGCCTTACCGGTGGATTAATGCCTTGCCCTGCGGCAATTACTATTCTTCTTATCTGCATCCAATTAAAAGCATTAACCTTAGGCGCAACACTGGTTGTTTGTTTTAGTATTGGCTTGGCGCTGACGTTAGTCACTGTCGGTGTGGGCGCGGCGGTTGGTGTTAGAGAGGCACAAAAACGATGGCGCGGGTTTAACCGATTAGCGCAAAAAGCGCCCTATTTTTCTAGCGCTCTGATCGCGGTCGTTGGGATATATATGGGGATTCATGGCTATATAGGGCTTCTTGGATAGCCGAAAGCTAGATGATGCGTGATGCATTTACGCTAACTCATAAAATGGTATATGATATGCATCATATAGATAGGTAGCCCTGCGTTCTTAAGGTGCAGAGGTGAAATTCATATGAGGTCGAAATATGCAGCGCATCATTATTCCTACAAACTATATCCATACCCGCACAACGCCATTGTGGACCAAGGAAACCGCTCCAGCATCTATCTGGAAGCGCCACCTAGACGCGGGCACACGGCAAGGCGTTTATCCACGTTTATGTGTGATGCAGGGAACCATTCGCTACTACGGCTATGTTGATGAAACCAGCCCTGAGCCTATTGAAACGCTGACGATTGAGGCGGGGCAATTTGGTGTATTTCCACCAGAGAAGTGGCACAGAATTGAAGCGTTGTCTGATGACACTGTGTTCAATGTAGATTTTTATGTAGATCCCAAGATTTTGTTAGAAGATTAAGGCTGGTAAATATGATGACAACTGAGAATCAAGGTTACGCACTTACGCTATCTAATTGTGAGAATCATCGAAGTGCAGAAAAAATATATCTGAAACCAATGGCATTATATATTCCGGACGTTGCTGCTAGTGTGGTCGCGGAGTTAATTACGGATTTAGGTGATAAAAACAGTAATGGTGAGGCCTTCTTACTGACGGTGACTAATAAAAATAACGGTGTGTCAGTAGATAAAGAATTTTTATCTTTAACTGAGTTAGAAAATCCTGCTACGTCAGCGGATGCGGTTAAAGAACTGGTTAATATTGTCCGTGGGTATGAAACGGATGAAGATACCAATGTTTGCGGTTGGTAGAGGAAAGAATAAATTTGAACGAGCTTGAGTTTCTAGGTCAAAGGACCTGACCTGCTTGGCCTGCTATGGTTTTTCCCTGTTACCCGCGTGACGCTCATTACGTTTTCAAGAGAAAACAAGTAACTCTTTCTGAGTAAAGTTCTGATAATAAAACGTCATAATTGGACCATGATATCGGTGTGGCAAGCACTTGGTTTTTTATGGTGAATACCTTCAACTCTATTTTTTCTCTGTAATAGAGAGATAGTACATGGTTTTGTGCATAATCTAAGTGCTTTCTCTATAGTGTTATATTTTGTTTTTATCGAATGTAAAAAACAAATCCCCGATAGTCCATCCCGCTAATATAAAGTAACGTGTGTAAGTCTATTTTTATGTTTATTTATTTTCCATTTAAAATCATATGGATGATGTTTTTTTATGAGTTTTTATATGTAACTTTTCGATTAATTTAATTTTTTTGATAGATTCTGGCAATCATGTGACGTGTTTCATGCAAAATTGATTGTTAAAATACCCATTGATAGAATGTGTGAATGCTTAAGTTTGCTATTGAACGTGAAGTTATAGCTTAGGATAAATCTTTATTGTGGGGTTTCATGGATGGCATGTCTTATTTTAGTGGTTTAGCTTTGTTAATTTAAATGAACAGATAAATAATACTTCTGTGGCGTGGAATTTATAATAATTATCCCCGCGTGTTTTTAATAATTAATAGGCTTGGTATCAGCTGGATAAAATCGCGGTAGATATTTCAACGGCTATGTCGAATTTTTACTAACTGCACTCTCAACTCGTTAGGAGGTGATGGCCTATTTTATAAACTAAATAAATGTACCTTATCAGAATTACGGTGAGAACTGTATTCAAGAAATAGGAACGCTCGTTTTAGCTTATACCTATTTTTACCAAGGAGATTTGGAAAAAATTCTCCTCTCTGCTTAAAAGCATTTCACTTTTGGGTAGTATAATAATTATATAAGGAAATCACATGAGACTTACAATCTCACATGCGCTGCTTCCAGTCATCTATCTGGTTGCATTACCGCTGAATGCTGCGGATTCAATACCAGAGTCTTTCCAACCTAAAAAAGAATCGACTGTTCCTACTGACTTGAAGACTAACTCTAGTTATCAGGACTCATGGGACTATACCCAAGAGAAGTGGGGACAAAAATATCCAAATCTGCAAATCAAAGATAATAAATATCTTGCTGACCGTGACATTGTTTTACTCAATCCTGCGTTTAGCAAGCAAGTTGTAACGCTAATCAACCATTCGTACAGCGTTGGCAATACGCTGAATTCGGTGCAGCTCAATATTGGTGATGGAATCAATGAGGCGAATGGCTCAGAAGCGCTGAATACCCTCGTAAAAGGGGAGTATGTTAACAGCAGAGGCAATATTGAAACGGGGGTATTGTCTGTTAATAGCAATGGTAAAGCCTTTAATACCGTGGTTGACGCTTACGGTTCGCTTTCAGTTTCTGGCGATGGCGAAGTTTATAATTCACTAATAAAAACTGGCGGTTTACAAGTTTTAGGCACCCGTGCCTACGCGCAGGCCAATATTATCGATGGCGGTGTTCAACAGCTATCGGTCACGGGAAACGCCGTGGCTGAAGACAACATAGTCAAAAATGGTGGTCAACAGATTATTTATGCTGGCACCGCAAAGAACTCGCACATTGGTGACGGCAGCTACCAGTTGGCCAGTGGCTTAGCGCAAGACTCCGTTCTTTATAGCGGTGCGTTCCAAGAGGTCTATTCAGGCAAAGGAGAGACGCACGTTGCCGATAGCAACACTCAAGTACTGGCAGGCGCTTTTCAGCAAATTACTTCCGGTATTTCAGAAAATGCTCAGGTATATGGCACTCAAACGGTCAGCGGCGTTGATGTGACTTGGAAGGATGGTAGTTGGACATCAGATGAAGGTTCTAAAATCAGAATTAATGGCCAAACAGCTAAAAATTCAACTATCTATGCGGGTGGTAAACAGCGAATTCAGTCTGGCACTGCGGATGGTACTCAAGTCTATGGGGTGCAAACCATCAGCGGGCAAAAAGGCGGCTGGGTCGATGGTAAATGGGTCGATGCCGATGGCTATACAGGTGGCATCAGGGCTAATGCGACTAATACCACGGTTTATGCAGGCGGTTTACAGCAAATAGCATGGTATGGTGAAGCCGATCAAAACATCATTGACGGCGGAACCCAGCAGGTTGATGAGCTTGGTCATATATCGAATACCACTATTCAGAACGGTGGGGCTAGCACCATTGCCTATGGCGCTTATTCCAGCGGAGATCTGATCGTTAAAGATGGCTCGCTGAGTATGCAAGCAGGAAGCGATCATGCATGGACTGAAAACCTAGGTAAAGGCGCTTATGCAGCGAACGTGGATCTGCAAAGCGATAACGCTTATCTCTATATTCAGCACAACGATGCGACGCCAGAGTCCGTTGTAACGATCAAACAGCTAACTAATAATGGCGTGGTCAATTTTGGTGCGCAAAATGGCAGTGATAATGGGCGTTTCAGCCGGCTCGATTTAAACACGCTGAGCGGAAGCGGTACGTTCATCATGAATACTAATCTTGCTGGTGAAGAGGGGGATTTCCTCAATATCTCTGATTCGGTCAGCGGCAATTTTCATGTGCTCGTTCGTGACTCTGGCTATGAGCTGACCGGCAGTGGAGCCAATCCGTACCATCTGATATATGCTAACGGTAGTTCGGCAGATACTTTTGCTATGACTAATGGCAGCGTTGATTTAGGTGCCTACAAGTATTATCTGGTACACGGCGATGCGAGTGATAAAGATAATTGGTATCTATCCCCCACAGCCGTTAAGCCAAACCCGGAGCCCGATCCTGATCCTACCCCCGATCCAGATCCGAAGCCGGACCCAGATCCAACGCCAGATCCTGGTACTGATCCCGGCCCTGCTCCGCAACCAGAGCCGGAACCAACGCCAGAGCCAACACCAGAACCGACGCCTAATCCAGGGCCAGGTACTAAACCTGAACTCTCGGAAAGTGCAAAATCCGTTCTCGCGATGGCTAACGTAACTCCAACGATTTGGGATGCTGAGCTTTCAACGCTGCGCAGTCGTTTGGGTGAAGTGCGTAACAATCAGCAGAATGACACTGGTGTGTGGGGGAAATACATTAGTAGCCGTTACCGCATTTCAACCAGCAACGTGGGATATAACCAAGATCTGAACGGGGTCATGTTCGGAGGCGATAGAACTATTGCTTTAGACAACGCCCAGATGATAGTTGGCGGCATGGCGTCATATACCCATTCCGAGCTTGAAGCATGGAAGAGCAATGGCAAAGTCGATAGCTATAGCGTGGGGGCCTATATCACTTGGCTGCACGACAGTGGTTACTATTTGGATGGGGTGGTGAAAGCGAACCGTTTCCGTACTGAAAACAATCCGTACTTTAACGGTGGTCGAGCGCACGCGCACGATAATAGCTTTGGTGCCGGTTTCTCGCTTGAGGCCGGAAGACACATCTCATTTGATGACTATTTTGTAGAGCCTTATCTACAGGCGGCATTCTTCCGCGGCGAGCGAAGCGAATATAAGCTCGACAGCGGTATGAAGGTGAAAGCTGATGCAGCGAAGTCAGTCAAAGGTGAGTTAGGTACAACGCTTGGAAAAAACGTTACCCTTGCTAATGGCGCAACCATTCAGCCTTATATGCGTCTGGCGGTTCGACATGAGTTCATGAAGGATAATGCGGTGGTCATTAATAACACTGAACACTTCAACAATGATATGTCCGGGACCAGTGGAAAATATGGTCTAGGTATCACTACTCGTATGAACGATCGCTGGGCAGCCTATGGTGAAATCAACTATGAAATGGGTCACCATATCGAAACGCCATACAGCGGCCAGATTGGCGTCCGTTATTCATTCTAGCGTTCAAGAATAAGTCACAAACTTCCCTCTAGCCCCGCAGATTGCGGGGCTTTTTGCGATCCTGAACGGAGTATCTTGAGCACTACAATAATCATAGTATCACGGCTAAATGCTTATTTTGCGGTAACGGCCTTATCTGGTGATAACCGAAACCTTATTTGGTAGAGCTGGCCGACGCAGAACAGGAATGCAACGAACTCATTGTCACCTGTGATGGCAGTGCCTCTGTGCGATATTATTGATGTGAAAAAGTGGGGAATTAATCAGGTGGCCGGTCGCTATATTCGCTCGCATTAAAACGTGCAGCGCATCAGTATCCATGACCGGCTGAATCATTTTATGCAGGCGCACGGCGCAGAGCTGCCCGTCAAAAAATCCCCTTAAATCCCGCCCTGTTTCCAGAATTAAGCCATGCATGCGTAAGGTGCATGGTTTTGCATGCGTTTTCAGCTTCCCAACTCCCTCGCTAGCGCCAGCATTAAAGTGTTCGCGGCCTGATCCCATAACCGTGCAGCGCGAATTTAAGGTCTTATCCCTGGAAGGAGTGGTGCTGTTCAAAGGGGAAGCCAGTGATACGATCAGGTGAGAGGTAAGAAAACACCGCCTATCGGTTATTTAGATGCTGATGGGAAATTTTGAAGCTGATTACCCTGTGATCTTATCACGCTCTCACTTGGCGTATTTTGTCTTCTAGTTGACTGATTCTCTCCATCCAGCTGTATGAAAACCGCCCCATGAAGGAAGCTGTCGTGGCGGGAAAACATTGCATGCGATATATCTTTTAAATTTTAATATCTTGAAATTAAATTTAGTTTACTCGTAAAGTGCGTTTATTTATATTTAATATGCTTGAATATAATGGCGGTTTTCTCTGAAAATCTGTGAATGATTGGTTAGGGAATTGTGTGAATGAGTTTTGAGTGCTTTATATTAAGGGGCGCACAGGCCCCCCTTTTATTTTGTACTTATTTTTTTTCGAATGTTGGTTATCATGTTTTCATTTTTAAAATACCATGATGTGTAACTTTCTTCGATCATTTCAAGTGTGCTGAATTTTAGCTCAGTAAGATTGTTTTTATAATCACCATTTGAAGTTGATAGGTAATCGTAAGGTTCACTGCGAATCTTTGATAATTGTGAGGCTGTAATGAGATTAATATTTATCTTTCTCTCTAAGTGGTTGAGGTGTAATTCAATAATGGATATTTTTCCGCTGATAAAATCATCAAGTTCACTTTCCTTTAGTGTCCGTGATTTCATTTTTTCTTCAAGGGCGTCGAAAAAAACCTCAGTCAAGGACGCTATTTTGTCTTTAAGTTTTGATGTTTCAGCTCTTCTAAAGGCCCTTGTGTTTATATACGAGGAAAATAGCCATCCGAGGACGGCTATAATCGAAGAGATAATCACTGCTATATATTTAGGGTCTAAAGTGTTATCTGTTATGGGCTGTGTCATAATCAGCTTTCTCTATCCGTTCTTTTATCAAGAGTTCAAAGCTTTTTAGCTCATCATGATGGTACTCTAATTTATTATCCAGTTCTTTTTTTGTGAAATTTTCTGCTCTTATTAATCCACCGAAAGCTTCATCAATGAAGGAACGACCGTAACGGTTATATCCTGTTAAATCCACTATGACTTTGTCAAAATTTTGTAAAGCAGGTACAAGGTGTTGTTTACGAAATTTTTCACCATTACCTGGACCATCAGAAGGATAGCGACCATATGGTTTTTTATTAAAGTCATTGATTATACTGATTTTTTTAATTCTCATCTAAATCAACCTTAATGTTCCACTGTATCAATGTGCCAGGCATACGTTTGGGTAAGTCTATGGTCTCAACACTACCAGATTTTAGCTTATATAGCCCATCATTGCTATAAATCCATAGCGTTCCAATATCATTATCAGCCACAAGAGCTTTGATGCTTTTACTACCTTGACCATGCTTGCTGGAATCAGTTCCCGTGACATCGCCGACCATTGAAATGGCAATTTTCATTGCATCTGTAACTCTACCATATTTATAGCGTAATTCTCCTATGGTTACCCCCTCTTTTTCCAGTTCTGATTGAATTTTATCATAAATTTGAGGGTATGTTTGTTGCAAAATGTTCCCATACCAAGCTCGTTTCATCACTGTTTCTGGGATTCCAACACCAAGATCATAAATCGCTAAAAATAATTGATCTCCTGCGAGATCGCATTTTGCCCACCATTTTTTATCATTATTGTCATGGATATTGGGGTAAGCATGATACGAAACATTATTAATAGCTTCTTGGATAGCTCCTCCATATATGCTTTCCGTGTGTGCTGACATTTGATTGTTATATATTTTATTTTGAATGAAATCTACGATTTCATCACGGTAATCTCCACCAACTCCACTGATGACAGGTATGAAGTCACTATCAAAATCAGGTATTAAAACCCCATCTCGACATAACTTATCAAGACCGGAACGTTTTATTGTTCTTGTCGCTTTGAATTCTCGAGGAAATGAGACTATTTTAAAATTAACACCATTTTTAATGGCTAATTCAATTGCAGCATAGAGAACTAATATTGATGCAACTTTAATGTTTTTTGTTTGAGAGAAATCTAAATGCACTTTTTTTGTGATTTTTTGATCGCAGCGAGATATAGCTGACACGATATTCATCGTATCTCGATATGATGAGTCCCTATCTTTGTCTGCAGAATAGATACTGAAATTGGCAGGAAAACGAATATATTCGACATCCTTTTTCTTAGGTCCTTTTTTGCGAGGTCTGTATGGATCATAATCAATAGTTTTGCGAGCTAGCTCGTTTTTCCATCTTTTTTGAGCAATGGAAAATTGTATTTTTTCTTTAGATACAGCCACTTAGCTATCCCTTCTCAATGGTTAATACCTTTGGCAACATATTTTCCCCACCAACTCATTAACTCAATATGTTGCGCTTTGTAGGTGGAGCGATTATACGCTCTTCGTACTTCATTTTTATCAATGTTAGCCAATGCTGCTTCAACAACATCAGAATTAAAACCGGCTTCATTCATTGCTGTACTTGCAATAGATCGCAGCCCGTGTGCCACTAATTTACCACCAAATCCAATTCTTTTTAAAGCTGCGTTGGCCATCTGGCTATTCATAGGCTGCTGAGTATTATTCCTGCTCGGAAAAACATGCGCACGGTGAAAGCTAATCGATTTCATTATCTCAAGAATTTCTAATGCCGGTGGTGATAAAGGAACAATGTGCTCACACTTAGCTTTCATCCGCTCAGCTGGAATTTTCCATAACTTTGCATCGAGATCTACCTCTGCCCATCGAGTACCAGAAGCTTCTGAAGGGCGAACAAAGGTCAGGAGTTGCCACTCAATAAGGCAGTGAGTCGGAATAGACAGATTCGACATGACCAGAGAACGCATAAGCTTAGGTAATTCTTCTGGCCGTAGCGCGGGCATGTTTTGCTTTCGAGGTTTCTCAAATGCCATTTCAGCCCCTGATGCCGGGTTAGCATCAATCAGGCCGGTGTTGACTGCATAAATCATTATTTCGTTAATGCGCTGGACCAAGCGACGAACAGTCTCTAATGCGCCGCGTGCTTTGATTGGTTCTAGTGCTTCAACTAACGTTCTGGCTATGATTTCCTGAACAGGGATCTCCCCAATGGCTGGGAACACGTCTTTATCCAGAGAACGCCAAATATCCTTCGCGTAATCTGCTGTGACGCTTTTGCTTTTGAGCTGAAACCAGTTAGCGGCCACGGTTGAGAAAATACTGTCGAGGGCAATTTGATGCTGTTCCTCTGTGACCTCAGCTTGAACCTGTGGGTCGATGCCTTTGGCTAACAATGAGAGATAGTCAGCTCGTAATGCTCGGGCATCCGCAAGCGAAAGGGCAGGGAAGGAATCTAAACCAACCATCGTTCTTTTTTTGGTGGTCGGTCTTTGATACCGAAAACGCCAGAGCTTTTTTCCGGTCGTCTTAACGATGAGGAATAAACCTTTGCCGTCATGAAGCGTCAGCTCTTTATCACCAGCTTTGGCTCGTAGAACTTCGGTGTTGGTCAGGGGGCGTGTTGTCCTTGCCACTGTGACCGCTCCTTCATAAATTGGTATACGCGTTTAGGTATACATCCTACCGTATACCTAAACGTATACCAATAATCACCGGATTTAGCCGGATGTTCTCGGACAACGACAGGCACAAAAAAGCCCGCAGGGCTTGCGCCGTGCGGGCTTCTAGGACTTCATCGGATGACTCTGGTAATCACCGATGGAGAATTTGGTGCTGGCGGAGTCTGAATTGGTTTTCTAACCAATTGAATTAAATCGTTAATTTATCAATTCAACTTTTCATTGGTGCCTAAGAGGGTGCCTAAAACATTTTTGCATTATTTCGGCTCGTTTTTCATCACCTAAAAACGCTGGTTAGTAGAAGGTGGGAGTTGGTCCGGGTAATGCTTAGCGATGATGTCGTTCATCTTCTCTATTGACGCAGGGCGCTTGAACGTGAGATGAGCAATTTTCTTTTGAAAGTAGCGAATTTCGCTTTACCATTGAGCAAAAAACAAGCGTT
The DNA here is from genome assembly GCF_001655005.1 of Hafnia paralvei ATCC 29927. Classification (GTDB taxonomy): domain Bacteria; phylum Pseudomonadota; class Gammaproteobacteria; order Enterobacterales; family Enterobacteriaceae; genus Hafnia; species Hafnia paralvei. Next base: position 6,583 of record NZ_LXET01000047.1, on the reverse strand, counting down.
CTGCGAGTTGGTATTGTTACTTTTACGGCTGTATTTTATTCTGCATTTGCTTCTTTAATCCTGTAGGGACGTAACATTACCAACCAGAATCTTTTGACCCCAACACAGAGTCAGCATCGCTATCTGCGGTGTCTCGGCAATGGTATAAACAAAACAGTGCTTACGCCATCAAGCCTTCGCTCCAGTAAGACTAACCCTTTCAGCAAAGTTCCCCAGCTCACCAGCACATCTGTCCGCATGTTGTTCTTCTTACCGAATGAGAAAATGTACACAAGATGCAGTATGATGAGGCATGTAGTGTGTTGTCTAGTTATGCCGCTTTTAATGTGGAGCTGAGCTTTTGAAAATCAATCATATTGAAGTTAGTAATTTTAGAAAGTACAAAGCTGCAAGGTTCAGCTTTCATCCAGAATTTACGGTTCTGATTGGCAATAACGCATCAGGGAAAACAACCATACTGGATGCCATAGCGTTGTTACTGAATACCTACTTTCAGGGATCAGGTTTGACTACCGGTGGTGGGACGTTAAAAAAAGACGATGCCCGCTATATCCATACCCGAAAAGAAGAACAAGACTTTCTTGAACCTCAGTCACCCGTCTGGTTAAAGGGGGTTGCCGCGCTTGCGGGAGAGACGTGTGAATGGGTAAGAGAAATGGGGGATCGAGGTGGAAAGGCTAAAGCTTTCACGGCTTATGGGGCACTTGAACGTGAAGGTGTTGCCAAAGGTCAAAGTCCCTCGCTGCCTATGCTGCTTTATTATGGTGCCGGACGTCTGTGGGATTTACATCGTGATAACAAAATGGATGCAACAGGTTCTCAATTGGGTGCTTATCGCTACTGCCTGGACCCCAAATCAGATCAGTATTCATTTATAAAATGGTTTATCAAACTGACGATGACAGAACTGCAGCGCAAAACACCAGTACCTGCATTACGTGCTGTTGAAAGAGCTGTTTTGCAATGTGCTCCGGGTGCAAAATCCTTTTATTACGACGTAGGCTCAGAGACTATCTTAATAGAACTCAAAAAGGAAGGATTGGTTCGATTTAGCGATTTGAGTGACGGATACCGTAATATGGTTGCTATGATCGCAGATATTGCACACCGGTGTGCCCGATTAAACCCTCAGATGGGGGAAAATGTTACTTTCGAAACGAAGGGTATCATTCTCATTGATGAACTCGATCTTCATTTGCATCCTAAGTGGCAAAGACGTGTCGTACCCGATTTACGTAAAACATTCCCCAACATCCAGTTTATTACGACTAGTCATTCGCCCTTCATTATCCAGTCGATGAACCCGGGGGAAATTATTGATCTTGATAACATACTAGCAGATGAACAACCTCAGTCTGTTCCAGAAGGTATTGCTTCACCAGCACCCAGTATGTCGTTCAGCGCAAAATCCATAGAAGATATTGTAGAAAATGTAATGGATGTTCCGCTACCCCAGCGTAGTCAGCGTTATCAAGAAATGCATGATGTTGCAGTAAAATATTACCAGCTACTTGAACAAGGTCAAAATGCTGAAGGGGCAGAGGTTCTTCGTCTTAAGGATGAGCTGGATGCGCTGTCTGCACCCTTTAGTGATAACGTTGCATATCATGCCTTTCTGGAGATGGAACGAGCAGCAGCGGGCCTAGGCAGGTCTCGTGGAGAAGATGAATAATGCGACCAATCGAACGAGGAGGATGCCCGGTTGATAATAATCAGCAGAAAATCGTTTTTTCGCATTATTCTGATGCAAGAGGAGAACTGATTAAAAGAATGGGGCAGTATTGTTCCTACTGTGAAATGAAGCTAGATGCCTCACTGGCCGTTGAACATGTACAGCCAAAAAAAGCCCGTGGCAGTAATGTGGTGAATCAAACACTGTTACTGGACTGGGAGAATTTTTTACTCGCATGCACTAACTGTAATTCGACAAAAGGTAATAAGCCAGTTGTCCTAACGGATTATGTTTGGCCTGATACAGATAATACCTTCAGAGCGTTTGTCTATTCTACTGGTGGAATCATCTCAGCAGCCCCAGGACCAGTGCACCAGGAAGCTAAAAATATGATTGCTTTGGTCGGGCTCGATAAAAAACCCGATACCGCGGATGCTTCCGATAGGCGATGGTCTAACAGACTTGAAACTTGGGGCATGGCTGAACGCGCCAGAACGCGCTTGATAAATCGCGACTCTATTGAACTTCGTGAAACAATAGCGGAACATGCCTATTCCCAAGGATACTGGAGTATCTGGATGACGGTATTCAGTCATGATAGTGATATGCTGCGAAGGATAATCGCGCAATATATGGGAACAAGTGCTTTGTGCTTCAATAATACTGGGATGGCTCTTCCCAGGCCACAAGGGAAATGCTGATGAGGCCAATTACTAATATGCTGCGGAATGACCGACTCGACACAGAACGATGTATTTAGCTGCAATCTGACTGCTTTTCCAGCAGGTACACAATCAGTGTTTTTCAGTGCGCTTTGGGTAAAAGGCAGCATGATGGCGCCCACCTTGGATGAATTGCTGAGGTTGTATAATTGTGTTCTTTCGGCGGGTTCTACAGAGGTGTGAGGTAAATCCTGCTATGGATGTAACTATGCGAACCGATCGTACCGGCTTGACGCTCTGTTCGTTGAGTTCAATAGTGACGCAGTGCTGCTAGCGTGGATTCAGTTCACAAGAAGTCAACATTAATTCCATTTGGCTGGCTAGGTGTGAGAATGTTTCATTCAATTCAATATGTTCGGCGTCACTGAATTTACCTGTGATATTGGCCCGGTCACCCAGATATAGCGTGAAATCCCGTTGTAACCTCCATGTAAAGTTACTTCTCATCGGGCTTCTCCTTTATTGTCAGTACAGGGGGACACTCATCAGACAGGCATAGGGCCCATAGTGGTCCTGGCGGCGTTCGGTGCTCACCGCCAGTACTCCGGGAATGTCAGGAACTACCTAATCGGTGTAATGACAAACACCTCAAAGCAGACCATGTTCAGCGAACGACAATATCTGCGTACCACCGACGATAAGGTGGTCAGGCACACGGATATCAACGAGCTGAAGCGCCTGTACCAGACGCTGCGTTATGGTCTTATCTGCCTGGCTGGGGGTAGTGTCGCCGGAGGGATGGTTATGCGCCAATATTACCGCCGCCGCATTGAAGTACAGGGCGCTTTTGACCACCTCACGAGGATGTACCTCGGTACTGCTAATAGAACCGGCAAACAGGGTTTCGTGGGCAATCAACCGGTTCTGCTGGTTCAGATACAGCACCATAAACTCTTCGCGCTCCAGTCCCGCCATTTTCAGTTTCAGCCAGTCACGGGCAGCCTGAGTGGAAGTGAATGCTACGCCTGTTTCGCGCAGGTGTCGGTCAAGCAGCGTTAAGGCGCGTTTTACCGTGCGTTGTGCTGTTAGTGGTAGTACCGGAGTCAGTGGGATAAGTGACTGTTCCATCATGAGTATCCTTAATCAATAATGCGCAGAATGGCGCTGGATTCAGGGTGCTGCAGGGCATAGTCCCGCAAGCGATAATAGTGTGCGGTCATTGCGTCACATTCTGTACGACAGGCGTGATGGCTGTATTCAATCAGGCAAACAGCGATACCTGCGGCTTCTGCGCTCATTTCCGCACCATTGCCGTTCATGCCGTTGTGCAGATGCCATTTATCGTCACTGTCAGCATCAGGGGCCATAAACGCGCCGCCATTGCTGAGGGTGTAAAAGGACCAGATACCACCGCTGTAATCCGCGCAGAAGCGGCCCATCCAGGCGAAAATATGCGGCTCCAGGGTTATCCACTGCGGGATAGCGCCAAAGTGCTGCGGCCAGAAGCAGATACGCTGTTCGTCAGGAACCTGCGTTACGGTCAGTTCAAATTCGGGTTCGTTAGCAGATGCAAGGTTGTTTTGTGTCGCTGTTGTCATGGGTATGTCTCCATTAATAAAAAACGCCAGCGGCGATGGCTGGCGTATGGGGTAATAAAGTGGGTTCGGGAAGGTTAAATATTGGTGGTAAATGATTCAGGGTCAGCGGGTGAAAGTGTCAGTGCGGATGCCTGTCCTGCGAATAAAGCGGTTAAGACCTTCACCGGCATCCGGCTCAAAGTTCCATGCCCGCCAGACCATCCGGCCTTCGGCGTCGCGGACCACCAGGCGGAAGTGACTGCCCTGGTCGTCTTCAATGCAAACGTTGTGATAGCGACGGGTAATTGCTTCTGCCTGTTGCCGGGTGAACGGTCCTGGTGGCAGTAAGTGAGATTCAGACATTGGGTGTACCTTAAAAGCAAAAGCCCCTGACGCAGAAGCGTCAGGGGCTATGGGTGTATGCAGGTGTGGGATAATTATCAGTAACCGGTTTGTACCTTATACAGCCGCAGGGTTTTACTGCCCCGGACAATTTTCACATACAGGGCATTATCTTTCGTGCCTCGCACAAAACCGGCCTGCACATCGCCCTTACAGTCACCACCGTCGTAAGGGATGTTAAGTCCGGTGTTAAATACCAGGTCAATAATCCCGAAGCTTAAGTCCTCACAGGCCGGGCCCGGCAGGTCCTGAATCAGGGCAAATTTATGGTCGTCGCTGACACCGGTCAGTGAGCACATGGACGTATTGATGTCGTTTCCCTGGCACCAGTACTCCTGGCCGGGATTATCTTTATCCATCAGACTTGCCGGAAGCTGAGCAGCACCGGCACTGAATGCGGCAAGTGACAGAATGAGGGCGGGTACAGCAGAGGTCAGTATTTTCAGCATGGTCTTCGTCCTGAATTAATCCAGCCCGCAGTTGGGCAAAATAAGAGTGGTTGATATCGGGTGTTATCAGAAGCGCCGGTAGCGAAACAGCTCTTTGCCCTGGTAAAGTGCCACCAGGTCGTCATATTCCGGCTTCTTCTGGTTGGGCTTAAAGGTCACTACCGTGCCCGGACGGCACAGGTCTTTTACGGTGAGACCGAATTTCTTGTCCGGAGTAATGGTGAATCCCTTCGACACATCGTTGTGCATGATGGTTATCCAGCCCCACAGGCCACCTTCGCAGTCCTTAAAGGGTGCTGAACGCACCGTGACCATCCCGCCCTGACGGTCAACAGACATGGCTTCGCATTTTCCGGTAACCTGACGATGCGCATCGCACCAGAAAACATTCCCGTTGTTGTCATTGACGACTGCAGGTAGCGTCCGGTTATAGGGCTGGGCCTGAGCCCCTGCACAAAGCAGAAGGCTGCCGGTAATGCCCAGTATTTTAATCAGTGTTTTCATTACGTTGGTCCTTAACAGAGAAAGTATCAGGTAGCGGTGATTCAGGCCCAGACGGTCAGGCCCAGCATCACAAGCCATACCCAGAAGTAAGCCGGTTTCTGACCGAGGGTTTTCGCCCGACGCCACAAATAGAACGGCACCAGCCAGGCCAGTTTGCCGAACATGGTGGTATCCACTCCGGCCTTACGCAGACGTCGTTCATCGAGATACCCCAGAGCGATATTGAGCAGCAGCGTGATAAACCAGTACTGCCCACCCGAGACGGCCTCATATGCCTCGTCAAAAGACATTCCGTTCAGCCCTGCCATCCACAGCTCGAGCGCATAACCAATGAAAGGAGCAAATGCCAGCGTCCATACCACTCCGCCCGGAATGCGACTCCCCGGCAGCGCTGGTGGTATGGTGCTGTGGAGCAGCGCCGAAGCCAGCGGGGTGGCGGAGACCGGTTGCCAATCCGGCATGCCCTGTCGCCACACCAGCGTGGCAGCAGTGAGTTCACCGCGCTTAATCAGGCCAGTGATGTCGTCTTCGGTCACATTGTCGTGACGTATGCCATTTTTCTCGTAATGCCAGGTCATTGCTTTTCCTTCTTAACAGAGGTTATTAAATCAGTGTGTTGTCCGGCTTCTCCTCAGAGGGACCAGGAGACAGGACTTCACGGATGCAGCTGAAGTGCGGAAGGGCCCGGATAAAGCCCGCCTGTGTGGTTAAATGGCTGAGACGTTTTCGCGGGGTAAAAGTGGTGTTCAAAACTGTCACCGCATGGATAGTCGCCAGAGGATGCACGGTGATATGCCCGTTAAGTTCACCGGTGAGATACCAGCAGCCGTCGAGTGATATCAGGCGGTATGGGGCCAGCCCGTCACAGCGTTCTCCCTCGGCCAGCAGCAGCACCCGCTGACAGGCGGTTATGGCACTGACGAGACGGTAGAACACCAGTGAGATGGCCGGGGAAACAGACTGTGGCGGCTGCCATACCAGACACGGCATCCCTCCTGCAGTGAGCAGCATGCCCGCCAGACGCCGGTCCAGCCCCGGAAAAATATCGGCCAGTCCGGCCCGGTGAGCAAAGGTCAGCGCATCCAGCTCACCCTGTACGCCTCCACCGGCACTGCGCAGGCGGCATTGCCCCCGTCGATACTCAAGGTCGAGGTACATCAGACGTTCGCGAAAATCCCGTCGCAGGGTACGGACTGACACACCAAACTCTGCAGCCAGCCGCGCCATGTTCAGCGTTTCACCTGCAACCAGGCGGCTGATTATCAGTGACAGCCTGACAGCCAGCCGGTCATGACGGCGCTCTGCCTGTGTCATCTT
>NZ_LXET01000046.1 GCF_001655005.1 Hafnia paralvei ATCC 29927 | reverse complement strand
TCCGGAAGCAGGCCCGACGCGGCACACCGTGAAGTGCGGTGAAAAAACGCTCAATGCAATGGAGGCAAAACGGACAGGGAGTGTCCTTTTCTAACATGCTGATAACAAGCTCAGGACTGAAACCCACCCAGCATCGCTTCAGCCATCACCCAGAGAGCCCGGTTGAGCTTCACATCTCCGTCGATACCACGCACGGCGCGGGTATGCGTTCGCCCGCCTTTTGCACTCCGACCACTGAGCCCGCCCTTAATCAGGTTTTCCTGAATACGCTGGTATGTGGTCCACAGATCATTGCTCTCATCCTGCCAGCGGCGTGGGGAGAGTATCTGAGGTGCTGTCACCGGCTGGTGGTCCTCACCGAAACGGTACGTCAGTGCAGCCTGTGCCAGAGCCTGTTGTGCAGGTGGCGGCAGTATCAGCGACTGCATGGCATCCCGCTTCTCTTCCACACGGTCAAAAATACCCAGCACTTCATACGCCCCCTCAATCACCTGACTCACGACATCTCCTTTGTGCGGTACCCGCACCTCGCCAAACGACTCACCGCAGACAAGCCCGTTCTGGCATACCGCACGGAATAGTCCCGGTAGCATCTGATACGAACTGGAGCCATCGTGAGAATTGAGCAGAATAATTTCCGGCACCTGCTTACCGGTAATCTGCCCCTCCCGACGCAGGCGCAGCATATGCTTCGTATGTTCACGACGACCCGGATCACGCACGCGGGTCTGACAGGCAAAGAACGGCTGAAAGCCCTCCCGCTGCAGACTGTCCAGCAGAGAGATGGTGGGTATATATGTGTATCGTTTACTGCGGGATTCGTGTTTGTCCTCGCTGAAAACGCTGGGCACCACAAGAAACAGTTCTTCGCGGGTTAATGGACGGTCACGACGGATAAGATTTACTGCGCCAAAGCGCGAAGCCAGACGGGTCATTAACAGACTCCTCATGATGGAAAATAAATACAAAAAGCCCCGCCGCAAGGTCGCGGCAGGGCTCAGGAAACTACGGGTTAGAAGGGTTAATTTTCAGAAGAAGAAATTCCAGACTGCACGGGCGACTGATATTACGATGTCGCGTACAGATTGGATAACTGTCCGAACCGGGGCCGGTATCAGGGGCATGGAGCTTACTGTGTCCAGTACCGAGCCGACCGTTTCACCAAAATCGTCACGTGCTTTTTTATTAACGGCATCGGTACGAAGCAGCGCACTGAGCTGAGATACCACCGGACTGCTGGCCTCGCGTGGCAGACAACGAATCATGCGTTCAGCCGTCATCCTAAGCCCCCATTGCAAACGAACCGATACCGCACAGACCGGATTTACCGGCTGAAAGAGTTCATGCAACTGGCAGATTTTACGGCTGATGTTTTGTTTCTGTTCCGTGGACAACTTATCACCGCCGCTGATTGGCTCGACCTTGTCGGACTGGCTGATAACAAACAGCACCTTGTGCCGGTATGCTTCACCAATCACCTGCCGGTAATAAAGCTCATCCACTGCCAGCGCCCGATCATCGGCCTTAATGAGCCATAACACCAGATCGAGCCGGGGGAGTTGTTCGCGGTAAAGTGCGGCGTACTCTGTATCCCGGCGCTCAGACTCCCCTACGCCGGGTAAATCCACCAGTGTCATAAAGCGCTTTCCCACCTGCAGGCGAAAGCGTAAGGGGTCACGTGTGCAGGCAGTCACATCGCTGACGGGTGAAATCTCACCGGAAAACAGGGCATTACATAAGCTGCTCTTGCCCGAACCAGTTTTACCCATGATGCCAATCACCGGCTCATAGTGAGTAAGCTGGTTTATCTGCTGCAGAATGCGCTCAGACATCCATTGTGGAAGGCCCGATAAAGAGTTCTGCAGAGGCTGCAGACCTTCAGAATTATTCATCACTATTCCTCTGAAAAATAAAGCTAAACGAGAGAGCAAAATGGTTCTCTCGTTAAGGTGTGTATTCAGTGAAATGATATATATGTAAAAATTTTTAAAAGATTGGTGTCTTCTTTGAACAAAGCAGCGGCAGAGACATGTTAATAATCTCTACAGAGAAGTATGGTCTTCGGACATGGGGCCATTCTAAAGGACCAACGCCACAGTAAAGTGCTTTGGTTCTAAGCCGTTATAATTTTTAGTGTAGAAAGTTAATCTAAGGGCTTTAGATCCTTATTCTAATTGCCTTTCTAATGTTGAATTGATTGTGTTCAAAGTGAGTTGACTGCATTCGAGTAACTTGTTGCATGAGAATATGAGCCTGGTTTTCAAGGAAAAATATTGTGGAAGGATTTGAAGAAGTACTCCCGATGAATGGTATGTTTACGCCGTTAGCTGTACGCCAGGAGCTTAAGCAGATGTTCATGCGCTGGCTGCCCAGCCCCTGCTACTCCCGCGCGGTTCCTAGGCCGGGAGAAAAAATGAATGGGGTGGAGTTGCTCAGCCTGTGCGAACATTTTCGTCTTGAGTATCCCGGCGAAGCGAAAAACTTGGCAAAAAGCTGGGATGAATCGGAAGAACGGAAGGCTGATAGCGGTCCGGTTTTCGACGAACTCGTCAGTCAGGGTTGGGTTTTCTTTGATGGTGGTCGCTGGATCATGCAGGGAGCCCCAATGGGAACGCTTTCTCTCATCAGCTACCCAAGTCCGAGTACAAAAATTTTTCTTGAGAATCTCAGCAAGCCCCGGCTTATTGCAAAAACTGAGAATCAGCCTGTGGAGGTTCTTGCGCTCGCAGAAAAAATTCATGCTGAGTTTTGTCTCGAACAGCATATTCCGGTTGAAAGCCCTGAATGGTTTCTTGGCCGGTTATGGGAACGGCTTTGCCCTACCGGCGCTGTTCAACCAGAAAATGTAATGGCTTTACTGCCGGAATCTGTGTCGGAAGAAATCAGGGGCGATACATTATCATCATTAAAAGAGACTAATGACGACGCTGTGGACTTCGCTTTCCTCGAGTGGACTGCATGGTGTCATGCCATTGAAGGTTATGGGACGTGGGACAGCCAGTGGTCACCCTCACAGCAGCGCTTTTGTCATGAAGCGGCGCACCGTGCTTTGTCTCGTCAGACGCTGTGGGGCAAGTGGGAATGTGATCTTGCTCGTTATGTAGACGTACTGCAAAAGACGTATGTGATCCCAGCAGAAAAGTTGCGCTTCGCAGGCCGAGTGCCACAGATGCCACCCATTACCAGTGTGGCGAGGGCTGACTGGCTTGCAAGTCGTGAAGGTGAGTCCGTAATGATGGAGCGACTCATGGCGCAACGGCACGGTCCCACTACGGTCAACTTCGCGTTTAGTCTTTTGTGTTCTGAACTTGAAAAGACCGATATCGGGACTGACATCCTGGCTGCAGCTGAAGCAATTCTGTCTTTCGCGGTGAATCATCCAATGGCGATGTTGCAACTCCATTTCCGTGTCAATGCCGATCCCGGGCTGCTGGTGGATATGCTTTTATACCCACCTACGGCCTGCCTGGCTGCCAGATGGACTGTCGAGTGGCAGTCAAGGACGGGCAGCAACAATGTACTTAACAGAGGACGTGAAGCTCAGACCAAAACGTTTGCGGTGCAGGATTCTCTGTCAGTCATTGCTTATCATTTAAATGCGAATTCGATAAGCCTTGAGGAGTGCGCGTCATTGATTACCTGGTGTTATACCGGTAATACGGGTATGGGGCGGGTAATTGCTGATCCCAGACGGCACGTCGGTCGTCTGCTTCTGGGGATATTTTCCAGACATGATGAACACGTTCAGTCTGAGTTATTACGCTACTTGGCGGATCAGGTCGCCTATGAGGATAATATACCTCGGGCGTGTTTTTCCGGTGTACTTGATGGGATGAATAGTCTTCCACTAGCCACTGAGGATGCAATGGCACCTGTTATTGCACTCTACTCAGAGTTTGCACGCAAGCAGCATCTGGACTGGACAGATGCTACAGAGTTATCGGCAGATATGGCCGGGCATCTTGTTGCGTCTGCGTGTGCACAAGCTGAGTCTTATCGTAATGCATTTCTGATTCCATTTGATGCTATGGCACTCATTCTTGCTGCTCCAAGCGATGAGGCACTTTCGGTCCGCGCCTCTGTTGCCCGAACCATGAGGACCCACGTGCGTCTGCTCGCACGTGCCGTATCGGGATGGCCTTACGAAAAGATACCTTCGGTCCTCAGCGACGTTCTCAAAACACTGATTTCTCGCGGTGTTATCGAGCATGATCAAAAAGGGAGAATCGGTGCCCTGACGGACAGATATAGCCCCACAACCTATCTGGGTCGGGAAACTGGATCCCCAGCGCAGGATCTTGCCTCTGCGTGGCGTAAACTAGACAAAAACAGTCAGGATGAGTTATTGCAGGCATTCGCGCTATCCGACGATCCCGTTCTTCTCGCCGAGCTATGTCAGTTCCTGCCCGCAACTGCAAGGCTGGGTATTAGAGCAAGATTACAGCAACTCAAGCCAGATGAAGCATCTGTGTTCTGGTCGTGGCCCGAGCTACACCACCGTATAGAAACCTTGGTGATTGCCGGAGAATATCAGCTCGCCCGGGAACATCTGGAGGATGTTAGGGAGAACTTAAGCAGCGCGCCACAACAGTACTGGCTTGCCCTCTTTGCTTTGGAATTACAACTTTTTTTGAAAGAGGAGAAATGGGATGCGCTGGATAGTGCTACAGTTCCCACGACGCTTGATCCGGCGACAACGCGGCAAGCCAATGATCAACTGGACTTTTACAAAGCTACGTCCCAGCTTTTTCGGCCTGGTGGCGATCTTGTTAGCTCCCGGGCTGAGTTGCAGCGACTTTCCTCAAAACCAGGGGCAAGCACAACATACAGGGATAACTATTTTGCTGTGGCTATTCAACAGATTATTGGACCCACTCTTCATTCGCTGAGCGGGGCGGATAAGGTAGCCGGAGAGCGCCTGCTTGGAGAAATTAACAGCGTTATTACTTCAAATAAAGAGCTTGCAAGTAATACATTGCTTGCTAATCGTGCACATCTCTTATTCGCCTTACAAAGACCGGCGGCGGCCCTGGAAAGCGTAGTTAAACGTCGCAGTGAAGTGCGAAGCTCCGAGTTAGAAATGGTTGTCGTACTTGCAAAATACGAGATGGGGTATCAGGAGGAGGCGATAGCAATTCTTGATTCAGCCATTAAAGAATTTGAAAACGACAGACGTCTTGTTGTTCTTAAGGAGGACCTACAAGCAGGTAACATTGCTTCCAGGGGCGCTTCTGCATCGGTTGCTGTTGACTCTGTTTCATCCATCCGTGCCGCACTACAGCAGCTTGCTCAGCTCCCTATGTCCTTGGTCGGAGACATTCTTGGCCCACCAGGGATGGGTTTCCGTGGGTATCTTATACGAGAAGTATCCAGAGCGGTTGCTTCACTTCAGCGTATGGCAGGAATGCTGCGCGATAGGAAAAATCCAGCGGATGAAGCAAGGATTGAAAATGATCTTAATAGTGCAGTACGCGAGATTTTGAGCGCATCTCTCGCATTAGCTAAGTGGGATGTTGCTGACCAATCTCTCGGTGGAACAACGGTAAACGGAACCCCCGGCGAAAGAGATGCAGTCATCCGTGTGTCTGGGCAGGAAATATCTGTCTATGAGGCGCTCGTTTGTAAAGGGCTAGATCGGACAAACATCAAAAGCCATTTTGACAAGCTGTTGGCATACGGGACTTGCGACATCTATTTCCACGTTATTTACTCGTACGCAAAGGATGTAAAACCCCTCCTTGAATATGTCAGGAGCATGCTCCAGCATGATATTTTACCAACGCTCTCATACCGTAGTTGCGAGGAATTGACTCCCCCTGATTTTGAGACAAGTGGATATTTAGCGACCTACAGCATCGACCACCGGGAGGTTGCTGTAGTATTCCTGATTGCTGACCTTAAAATCCGTACCGTCTGATGAGTGAGGAAGCACCTTTAATGGTACATGCTTAAGTAAGGTTGGGCGGTTTTCGTACAAAGCTGCCTGCTATTTCATCCCGCTGTTTACATAGCTAATTTTCCGTTACTGGATGACACAAAGCTAGTAAATGCAAGGCAGTATCAGGACGAAAAATTATCGCATAAAGCTGGAATATTTATGCTCGTCCCGTGCAAGACTCTATTATTAACATCATGGAAGAAGGCCTGAAGCTCTTCAACCTGTGCAAGGAGGTTTATAACCGATGGAAAAAACAGAGCTCATAGACCCCTTATTGGGGTCTGGTACTGCCGACATTAGTTCAAGACTTGCATTGCCAATGTTGTTTTTTTGGCAATCGAAAGAATGGCCGTCAGCATTTCATCAGGAGAGTGTATTTTTATCAGTGCTAGCAGATACACCAATATTGCAAACGGTGTCACCGTATGAGTTTTAACTTCAGAAATCTCTCATCGGCGGACTTTGAAGATCTCGTTCTTGACCTCATCGGAAAAGAAGAGGGGTTTCGCTTCGAGGCATTCTGCGCGGGACCTGATGGTGGCGTTGACGGTCGGCATTCGCATACCAGCGGGAACGTTATCCTACAGGCAAAGCATTATGAAGGTTCGCAGGTCAGTAAACTGATCGCCACCATGAGGCATGAGCGTAAATCGATCAATATGCTGGCTCCCACACGCTATATTCTAGCGACCTCTTGTAAGCTTACTCCGGCCAGCAAGGGCAAGCTCGCCCCGATTATCGGTCCGAGCCTGAAGTCCGAGGCGGACATTTTGGGTCCAGAGGACATCAACGGTCTTCTCCGTAAGTACCCAGAGATTCTCAAATCACACATTAAATTGTGGCTCTCGGGCGCGGGAGTTTTGGAGCGGATCATACGCGCGGCAGCCCATACTTTTGCGGCATTCACACAGGAAGAGATCGAAAAGAAAGTCCGAGTTTTCGCATCAAACCCCAGCTTCGGCGAGTCATTCGTAACGCTAGAGAAGTACGGGCTTCTTATCATCTCTGGGCCACCTGGCGTAGGTAAAACGACACTGGCCGAAATGCTTTGTTACACCTACCTGAACGAGCAATGGGAGCTAGTCCCCATCCGCAGTCTGGAGGACGGCTTTGCTGCCATTAGCGATAATAAAAAGCAGGTCTTTCTCTTCGATGACTTCTTGGGAAAGGTCGCCCTTGACAGGCTAGCTTTGGCGCATAAGGATTCTGATTTGATGCGGTTCATGAATCGAGTGCGCCGCTCGCCGAATGCTCGTTTTATCCTGACAACAAGGGGTTACATATTTGAGGAAGCCCGGAGAGTCTCCGAATATCTTAGCGATCAGCGTCTCGATGTGACGAAGTACGTACTCGATGTTGGCATCTATACCCGACGGATCAAAGCGCGGATCCTCTATAATCATCTGCTAGTGTCAAAGACACCGCTATTGCACATCCAGGCACTTTTGGATAGCAATACGCTCGCAGAAATTGTTGATCATAAGAACTATAATCCACGCATCATCGAGGCCATGACCGATACACTACACATCAATAATATCGAAATAGCCAACTATCCCACAGCCTTTATCGAGGCCTTGAATAATCCTAGCCAAATTTGGGACACGGCCTTCCGTACGCATATTGATCATCGGTGTAGGCATCTCTTGATAGCAATGTTTTTCCTCACCGAATACGGAGTTTCTCTCGCCACTCTTCGTTCATCTTTCGATACTCTGCATACAGCGTTATGCAAGGCATACGGTCTGGCTCACGGGCCAAAGGATTTCGAAGAAACCCTTCACATTCTGGAAGGTAGCTTCGTTAAAATTGTCAATATTAGCGGTCCATTAGTCTCTTTTATCAATCCTTCGCTCAAAGACTACCTCTCAATCTACCTTCGAGACGCGGAGCTCCTTATTCTCCTTGTTTCCACGGCAGCCTCAATTGATTGGCTGTTAAACCTGTGGAACTTTGTACATCAGTTCGAGCTCAGTGAGGCCGCTCAAACTAAGATAGCCATAGCCTGCGTTGGCATGCTGGAGATGATCGAAACGCGTCCGCACTGGCGTCCGAAAGCTGGTGATTTTCGCTCACTCGAATACAACGACGCAGCAAACTCCAAGAGGCTCCAAATGCTAATGGATTTTTGGCAGCTCACGAACGAACGACGGTTTGCCGACAGCATTATAGCGATTGCTCGCAATCCACAGCAGGGCTTCAGTGCATGGTCGGATGGAGAGACACTGATCAAATTCTTTTCCCGACGAGGTGGAAAGGGCTATCGGCGTCAGTTTATTTACGAAGCTGAATTATTAGAGCTCCTCGAAAAGGGACTCACAGATGCAATACACTGGAGTTCAAGTGATATTCTCTCCACGCTTGTTGATGCGGTGGATGCGGTTAATGGGCTGCCCGCCAGCATTACTCGAGCATTGCAGATGGCTGTGCTCGAAGAGTTCGAGGAGAATACCAGCCGCATTTGCGAGGATGATAGCGAGTCTTCTCTGTCGGATCGGATCGATGCCCTGAAAAAGTTCGCTCCGCGTTTCGGTGTTTCGGATGCTGTGTTGAATAGTGCGATCTCAGCTATCGAGGAGCGCATATGCGAAATTGAAGACCAGAGCAATCGCGCCTCTTCTCCGAGCTTTCTGTCATCGAATAAGTATGAACAGGAGACTTTTAATGACCTTGCTCTTCGAGACCTTTTCACAACTCTTCTTGATCGCTAGGTTAACTTAGCATATCAGGCTCGTTGCCCTTTTTTCAGAATACGAGCCTTATCTCGGTATGATGCTCTTCCTACTAACGATGACACCATTAAAAGTCACAACATCAATATATTAAAGTCGGGACAGTTTACTCTGAGTAACGCTGGGAGGGGCAAGTCTGCGATTTGTAGAATCGCTTAAATGAAGGGCCACCAGACAATGCTGAAAATATAACGAAGTTGTTTGGACAGAGGCTTTATTTTTCGATGACCACGTTGGCGTGATTTGTATTCTATTTATTAAAATACATGAATGCTTGCAATATCTGCTGTAGGGAAGCCTGGGCGGGATTTTTGCTTTCAGTGATTCTGATTTTAATCAAGGGATTTTCGTAAAAAAACGAAAAGAGAGTTATGAAAAAAGACTTAATGAATTAAATGGATTAAAAAAATTATGATAAATTAACTGTCGAGCTAAATACTAATGCGCAGAATGCTTCACTAATAATACAGAGGCAGGTCGCAGAAGATAAATTATAAGCTCTGATGTCCGAGTTTTCTTCGATGGGTATCAGTTTGAATCAGGATCCTGAATGTAAAGATAAAGAAAGTAAGAAATAATATAACATAGCAAAAGCAAAGCTTAGTGAGGCAAGAAGTTTTGTTCTTATGAATGAACTGTATGATGATTATCAGGAATTTTTCAATGCTAATTCATCTATGATAATATCGAATTGTGGCTAGAAAATAGAAAAAGCCCCCTCTAAATTCGGAGGCATTAGGTAATTTAAGGTTTCTTTGGGGGAGGATTTTCAGTCGTGTCTGATGATGGCGGCTGATACCCCCCATTAACATTCCTTTCATCATCGTTGTCACGGCGTTGCGGCTGATAACCATAGTTGCGGTCATCATTTCTTTCTCTATTATCTTTAAATTTTTCAGTCATTATTTTAATCTCCTTCTAGATATTACATCTTAAAAAACTCTAGTGTTTTAATTTCACTTGAGAGGATAATTATCCCTAGCGTGTCATTTCTGGGTCTTTCAAACCCACCATCGCTATTTAGCACCCAATGCTCACTTAGATATATTTGTTCGGGTTCAGGGCAACTTGAAGCAAATGCATTGTTTTTATAAGCTCCAGCAACTTGAGAGCCATCTTTCATCGTGACTATGACCCAGCAAGATTGCTTTAAACTGAAAAAATAATCCCAGGGACGCCCAGTGGGGTGAGGTAGTTTATCTGAAATGAATCTACATTTTCTTAATTTATTTAGCGCGATGGGGTTTATTATAGGAAAAATAATGAGCAATAAGAAAAGATAAATGTAAAAAAATAGGCTGCTTAACGATAAGGTTTCGGTAGTGATCATGTAATACAGCGGAATGCCCCACGCTGCATAATTTATACAGCTATAAGCGACTGCATCAATAACTAATTTTGAGGATTCTCTCTTTATCGATGGTTGTAAAATTTCGTATATCTTCAGGCTAATAAAACCTGGGATAACAAATAATATAAAAATCATTAACTTACTGTAATCTAACAATTCCATATTCTTACCTGATATTTTTAATCCATGAAGATATTACCACAAATATCTTTTCAAGCATTTCAGTTCATTACAAAGTTCAGTATGGGCCAGGAATGTCTACCGGGGCACCCAAGAAGCCAGTTTTAGGTACAAAACTGGCAGTGGCAGCGTTATCCAGTCGCTAAGAGCGAGAAGTGCACCTTCATCGGGAACCGCTAGCTAGTTTCATCTTAACCAATTCGAGCTTTAAACTCATTCATCCAAGCAATGAGCGTCAACACATCTCTTTCGAACTCATCAAGCTCAACCGGAACTAACGGCAATTCATCTGCTTGCGAGTGCTCGTAAACAGAATACTTAGTCATCAGCATGTCAATAAGGTCACAGTCTTCTGCTATTACCTTGGCAATACCCCTCAGTTTACCTTTAGTCATAACGTCACGTCTGAAACGAACGACTACGTCATTCAAAAGGACGAATTCTACTGTTCGTTCCAGGATTATCCGAAAATCACTACAGGCACTCTTCATTGTAAGGTCATAAGCATCGGCATCAGCCGCAGCTTGATATTTTTTGAGTTTCGGAATGACTTGATCCCTGACCGCATTAAGGGCCTTGTCAGGCTTGGCATCTCGTAAACTATGTTGCGCTATGATCCCTGAAATTTTATCCAAACGTCTAAGTGACTGCACTGTGTGGATTATTTTCTCATTATCTGGATTCTCACTATGCTTCTTGATCACAGCCTCAATGATAGAAACCAATGATAGTCGGTGAGTGAAGATTATGACTTGTCGGGTTTTCGCCAATTCGACAAGTCTGGCAACAACACGCTCTTCAAAGTCCTGATCTAAAGATGAAATCGGGTCATCAAAGATGAAAGGTGCCAATTGGTTCGAACCGGTAGTATCAGCCAAGAATGCTGCTAATGCGACTATGCGGGCTTCGCCTTCACTGAGTATGACATCAGGAGTGAAGCCAGCCCTAGCGCCGACAAGGGTGAGTCCAAACGTTATTACTCCTTTTCCTTGAGATTTGCTCTGTGGTACAACTGGCAAACGCCGCCCTCCAAGAGCCTCTAACTCCGCTACAAAACGCGTCTGATATCCAGCATCAAGCTCGGTTCTCCCAAGTTCGGTGCGCTTAGTCGTCAACGAATTGCTAGCTGTCAGCCTCGTAGCTTTATCCAGCAAATCCACTGTAACTAAGCGCTCACGCTCAGCAAGAATTGCCGCCTTGTTTTGAAATAACCACTGGAGTGCCTTGAGTTGCTTAACTCGCTTCTCTAATTGCTGACGCTGCCCATCTTGTTGTAACTGTGTCAGGCTAATCTTCTCAGCAATTAAGTCAGCAGCACGTTTTTCTATCGCCTGATCGATAAGCGCCCAATCGAATGTTGAGATAGTGCCTACGGCATCGCACACCACAAACTGTAAGTGTCTTGCCATTAACGATTCATAAGACGCACGGGCGAAGTTTTCATCAAACTTCAAATAAAGCAGTCGCGCAATCCAATCCTCTATTGCAGGCATCTGGACTACATTCGCAATCAGTGCCGCACTAATGGCTTCTGCATTTTTTGCCGTGGTTTCAAGACCAGCCGTAATGAAAGCCTCGAAACTTTTGAGTCGAGCCGAGCCTTCCTCCGTAAGTTCCTGCTGGCAGAGCACACAATGCGCCACCCCAGTAGTAACGGGAAAATCGCGGCCATGGTAAGCATGAGCAATAGAATAGTTTCGCGCTTGATCCCACATTTGTTTCCAAGCAGTTTCACCAACGCCTTGTAGAGGAGCTGTTGCGAACACCTGTTGCGCGACTATATTGGCCGCCTTTCTCGCTGCAACAGCCAATTCTTTTGCTTTAAACAACTCCTCTGCTTTTCTGTCAGTAAGGCTCTCCTTCAACAGATTCATGGCTTGATTAATGCTTTCTAATGCAATAGTTTCCTTACCAATTACAACCAAGCGACCCTTGATGTCTTTCTCTGCTAATAAAGCTTCGCCTTTGATACGCTCATCTTCGAAATCATTTCCATATTGGCAAAATGCCTCAATTTTCTCAGCGCTAACTGAGGCTTTAAGAGAGCAGAACCAAGTATTTTCGGCAGTTTCCGCAAGGTCACTTGGGAAAACTGGAAGAGCACTGATGAGATTTTCCTTCTCCCGACCTAATTGTTCAGAAACCATTCCTGAGATCTGAATGAGCAAAGAGATGAAACGCATGCTACTCGGTTCGTAACTTGATTCTTTTCGGCCCATATATTGAGTCGCTGTCTTCGAATCAAATATTTGGACATACTTGAGCATAGCATGAGCCTCAGCCCCATCCTGCCAATTGATTTCTACGGATTTACCATCAACAGTGATTCGACATTGAGCGCTGCATTTATGTTCTTCGTTACTGAATACATTCGGGCGGATTTCATCCTTTGAACGTGATCCGCAGAGTTGTTTAAGTAGGCGAGAAAAACTACTTTTTCCTGAACCATTCTGCCCATAGATTACAGCTAAACTGCCAGCCCCAAATGGTAAGGATGCCCCTGGTTTGATGGCATTGACACCAAAGACTTGGCTTACCTCTTCAACTCGTACAACTCGCTGTACCAATCCAGCTGAGAATGCGCCAGGTACTACCTTCATGAACCCTGGGTCATTCTGTTTGGCGGCTTCCAGTTTGCAGAGTCGAACCAGCTCAGCGAGTTCAACCTCACTCGGCAAACGTTTATTGTCGATGAGCTGTTTGGCAGCTGTCTGAAGCCAACTGTTACGTTCATTCAACCACTTTTCAAAATCATTGGCCCCGATTAATTCATGTGCTAGTTCAGACATCCTTGCTTCCCTTACTCTTTAACGTACAAATCGAAAAGAAAGTAATGTTATCTTTTTTTGTCGTTCTGGAATGAGTGGTCTGTCAAATGCCACCGCATTAGGTACAGTCTGCATAGAACTTTTCCGATTTCAAAGTGTTGCCTTCACCAGTACTAAGCGCTGCGCTTTCTTAAGTTATTTATTAGCTGCTGATATTTTACGTCGTGTGCAAGCTGTGGCGAGGTTTGCACAATCTCATCTAAGCATTGGCCTAACTCCTCTGGCATCCACTTTTCATCAGTGATTATGATACTTAAAAGCAGCAATGCCTCCGCAGGGTATTGATTGCACAAACCTGACTCGTGCAATTTGTGTACGACATAGTGCGGATGTTCAATGGGTTTCAACCAGTCCAGAACTTGTGTCAACGCTGCCGGGAATTCACCCCGAGCAGCAATAGCTAAACGGGTCAATGATTCGGAGATTAGTGGAGTAGCCAGGTCGCGAGATTTAGGCCAGATCTTTAGCCAGAATGGCTGCACACGATTCCGCCAGAAGTCTTCGCATTGTTCAGCAGCACCTTCAAGCTCCTGAGATAGTGCTAGTGCAGACTCTTCCAAGCCTTCTGGTGGAAGTACTCCAATCGCATTTCTAAACTCTTCTACTGTATAACCCTCTGTCGGGTCCAATGCTGCATAGGTGAGGAAAGCTGCAAATTGCTGTCTGTGTTCACCAAGGTTTATGTAGTTGTTTGCACTATCCAGGAACTGTGACTTAAAAGCAGTCATCAGCGGCGGATAAATACGCGGGGACCATAGAAATCCTTCCCATACGGCTTTTGCTTCTACCGGATTGCTCCAGTCAAACAATGGTAAAAGATGCTTTTCGGTCCAAGAGCGATCTACACGGAAAAAAGCAATCAACCGTGAGCCAAGCAGTACGCGGCCATGGCGGAATCGTTCAACCTCTTCATCACACAAAGAGGTGAATATAGGCTTGAGGTGAGGAGGAAGCATATCATTATCGTTAGGGTTTAGTTCGAACCACTGGTTGATCAATACTTGAGTGACATGTCCAATGGGGTGGTTAATCGCAGTGCCAACGACATCATAAGTTTCGACGCCATTATGGATGATTTGGGCACCTGTACCTACTTCGATTGGGAGTGCCAGAACTCGATGGCAAAGTTTCAGCAGCATGTTCTCATTACTATTGACCGACTTTGATACTGCTTCCATCCACCAAGTTAAGCTTTGTGCAATCTCATGAAGCAGGTTATCAGGCATAGTTATCACCAACCGCGAGGCATATCGCCAAGAGCGCAATACAGCCTCTTCTTCGGCCCAAGTCTGCAAAGCCTCACGCCATCGGTCCGCTGGCCAAACGTTATTTTGTGCCAGATCGCACAATGCGTACAAACTATGAAAGAAGCGTGTGCGGCAAACTTCACGCCAGGTATCTTCGTAATAAGATTGTCTTTCTGGCGTTGGCTTTGTTAGCCATTGCACTAGGTCTTGTCGCCTACGAGGAGCAATATCCACCTCTCGACTGTCCTCATAATCCGGGTCACCAGTACCACTCATCCAGTGTGAGAATTCGTCACGCTCGTTAGCTGCCAATTGCCATTGTGGGTGTATATTGGATATTTCTACTAATCGCGTAGCAGCAGATTCTCCAAGAATTAGACCTGATGACTTTAGTTTAGCCAGATGTAGCCACACAGACCGAGCCACCAGACCTTGCCACCGATCTTCCTCAAGTTCATCACGGTACATTTCGCGCGGTGGCCCTGCCAAAATCGCTTCTTCAAGGCGTTCTTGTGCCGACCCGGTCAAATGATGTCCCTGCAAAACGAGTAGCCTGAATACCTCCCGTCCTGTATCTATAGACCAAAGCCACCATGCTTCATCGACCAATAGCCAATCAACCCATTCCTTAGGCGGAATGGCACTATCCTGGCTGGCGGCAAAAAAGGCTAGCCGTTTGAAAGTAGGATAAGGCAGAGCGAACCAGTTCTGCGCTATTCGTATCGCACGGAGACTATCATTCTCGTGAATAGCCAGCCATGCATCACGAAGCAACTCGATCAAAATTATCCAGTCACGGAACCCGCGGTTCTGCCAATGTGGTGTGATTGATGGAAGATCCCAGTGTGATCGGTCACTCTGATCATTATCCTCACCAAGTACATACAATAGATCCAACGTATCACGTAATAGCTGCTGTAAATCTTCTTGCAGTAACGGCAGGAAAGGTTTGAAACCCTCGCCGACCAAGTCTTTTAATGCTGAACGCACGTGATCAGCTGACAATGCAAGTTCCCAGTCCACCAATTGTTTAATACGCGTTGGTTCGTCTGTATTGTTCGTATCTTCGGTCCAGTGAAAGGGTTTCTTCAATATCACCTTGGGGGCGAGCAATACCCTAAACTCCAAGCGCAATAAGGTTGTCAAACCTTCCCGCTTAAGGCGGCCCTTCCAACGATAGAGATCATGAGAAGGCCATGGTGATTTCACCCGACCACTTAGCATTAGGTGCCACAAGATGCGCATAAGGGGACCTGGAATCGCTTTAGGCGCATGCGAGCGTATTTCATTCAATTCAGAAATTTTACCTTCAGACTCCAATGAAGCTAAGCGATCCAGTTCATGAGTAATTATCCATGACCAACTGTCGTGTGGTTGTCCACCGCGTTCCGCAATCCAGATGATTAGTCTAGGGTCATCCAGATGGCGCACGAGCCAGCGGGCCAATTGGAGCATAACATCATCCCATTCGCTGTTCGTAGCGCCACCAGAGGCAATTAGCATCTGTGGAGCACGGTGATAGGGCGCGGGTCGTCGAATTAAGCTGAAGCGTAACTTAGTGTCCACTTCATCTTTGGGCTGTACGCCAAAACGCGTTAAATCTCCATGCCCAAATTGATCTTGCGCAAAAGCATTTAATAACCAGTCCAGAGCAGGAACAGGATTGAATCCGGCGAACAGTTTCGCCGGTAAACCTGATTTATCCGATAAAGCCCAGAGCATCCGCCCGACGAAATTGTCTTGTTGCGTGCTTTCATGTGGTAGAGCCCGGGCGTGTTTCACGACGATAGCTTCTTTGCCCTGCACTCCGTCGCGGTATGTGTCTGACCAGGCAATAAGGGTCTGGTGCAAAGCTGAATGGTCATAGCTACCAGCAGGTACACTGTAAAGAATGGGGGTGACTCCCTTGGCTTCCCATTCTATAGTCTTTTGGTGCTCTTGCCCTGGCTCACAATCGCCCAGAGCCCAAGCCAGTGGTGATACTTCTCCCTGCATTCGGTCGGCTGCTAGTGCATCCATCATGTAACGTAGAACAGGATCGTTAATACTGTAGCCCACGAAGCAAACTACGTAGTTACGGAATAGTTCGCTAACGAAACGGGCAGCCCAACGCTCTGTTAGGTAAGCCAATCCGAAATCACCGCTGGTGATTACTAGACGATTCAGGGCGGTTTCATCCATTTTTTCGGGTAGCAGGCCGTGCAAAAAGACGAGCCCGTTCCATCGGCTATTCTTAGGAATAGGCAACATTGGCGCCGAGTACGATTGGAAAGTTTGATTTGTTCGTTTGCCTGCAACGTGAAAAATGCGGTCGAAGTTAGTTGTAACCAACCGCAGTGAGCCTTGGCGATCGCGGGCCAATCGTAATAATGCTGCCTGTGTATCGGTGGCCCCCTTACGACGTAGCTTTGGTTTCAGCGCCTCAGTAAGTGCACGGCGAACGGCTAAGCGCTGCCCTGGTAGGCGGCGTTCAAGAAGGTCCAGAGTAGCGTCGTATTGTCCGCGCTTGAAGACATCTTGCTCACTGGCTGAAGGTTCAGTCCCATTCAGCCGATAAATTTGCTCCACCAATCCCTTGAACCCGGGTAGACATGCGGGATAAGAAATACCTGCACCGCAAAAAAACACCACTCGCCCCTCCTCATGCGCCTCTAGGAGTGACTCGGGGATGTCGGGGCCGTTAGCTATAAATTGCATTCCTTTTATTCCCTTTATAATTTTCTTTGGCATTTTAGCCAATGCGGACTCTAGGGGGACTTGATGCTCGTTAGGAACTTAACGGTCACGCATCAATCTGAACGTCGGTGTAGAACCTGATTCACTGATAGCCCAGTTGGAGGTTTGAAGCTGTACTAGGAAGAGCGAATTTCATAGAACAGGTCCGCTGGTTCATCGTTAGTGCCCTGCTACAACCTGCTACATGTAGCAGGTTGTAGCAGGGGTTCGATGTGCGATTCAAAGATTCCTTAAAGGAGTCTGCCTACAATGTGACCTTGATCGGATTGTGTCTTACACTCAACGTGTTATCAGGCAAAGGCATTGGCTTGTGCCAAAGTTACGGTTGCTGCTGTGGGTATCCTTGGTTCTGGTTTTCGCCAGATACGCCAGTCGAATCAGGAAATCCCAGTAGACTGGGGTACGATCCAGTGCATCAAGTCTGCTAAATCTGTAAACAGCATTAGGTGGGAATTCAGCTAATGTTGCGTACTCTTCGTGAGCAAGCCCTATAGCACTGCACCAAGCTTTCTGTATTCGGGTTGCCATATTTTTAGCATTGAGTTCTTGGTAATTGCCCAGGTACCCATACACATCTGCATTAAACAACAACATCAGGTGGTAATGGGGATGCTCGCTTGTATCACGTTCCCTACACCACCCATAAGATGGCAACGTCGGATTACCTAGTCTCCTGGACCGGTTATGATCTGCCCGTAGCTGGCTTTTCAGTGACTCGAAGAAGCGAGTGATTGCCTGCGTATCATCGCGCTGGAAGCATATTGGTAGATCAGGCTCTCCCGGTACATGAGACAGAGCGAACCTCGTGTCAGTACGAATAGCCAGTATCCGGTTATGCTGCTCCAGCGTGTCGTAGACCATTTCAAGCAGTGAATTGAGAATATTGAGGTCAATGGGTGAACTATACTTTCTGGAGGCTATTTCTACCAAGTCATCAATTTCATCGTTGGTAAGCGAATATTGTGATTCCATAATAATCCTTCATTCTGTAAATATTAATCATCAGATGGGTAGCTCTCACACTACCCATCTGATGTTGGATATAATCCCCGTAGGGGTTGTCACTCTTGATGATTGTTTGTGCAGGAGTAGACCTTTGATAAAGGTATATTACATATACCGATTAAAACTCATGAGCTGTCCTCCTCAATAATTTAAGCTGAATCCTTAGTGTTACTCGGCTTAAGAACAAAATAAATATTAATCAGGAAGAGCCTGCTTACTCTGAAGTTATTCAGGTAAACGTAGTTTACTCATCGCAACTGTTCCTGAATCTAACAACGGGATATTAGTCTTTTCAGCTAGTTCACTAGGTTCCATTTTGGAACCAATAAATTTGACATAATTAACCCCACCTCGTTCAAATAGTTGTACTATTCCTTCAGATTCAAGTTTTTCTAAAGCAGAATTCAGACTTTCTGAACGCCTGACTGAATATGGACCTTTTTTAATGATATCATTCCTCTTGAAATCGTAAGAACCATTACTAACAAGATGCTCCTCCATGAACCATACCAATTTTTCTGCAGTTGTAGGTTTTCGGGTAGTATCGACCTTAGTGATAAGGTGATTAATAATCCATTGTGTTATTTTAGTAGCTGACATTAACGTTTCCTTGGTAATTATTGGTGAGTCGGGTGTAATAAACATTTGCATTACTGCTGCGATTCTCGTAGCTTGTTCCATAATTCTTGAGGCGAAATCATCATAGTGATGCAACTCCTCTCCTTTTTGCATTAGTTCCCTGATTCGTTTACTTTGTGTATCCCATGACGCTTTCGCCTCTTCAGATAAAGTAATACAGATACGTTCTTCATTTTTTTCTCTACGCTCTATCCCGTCTTGCAAATGCTTAACGAGAATAGAGAAAAAACCATCAAGTCCTGGTTCATCAGACCATGAACACGCATCAGGGATGTTGCATAGTTCAGGAAGTTGCTCCAGATCAATCAATAATAAACGCGCTAAGAATCCTGATTTTCTTAATTTTTTCCCCTGCTTACTTATAAAGTCGTTAAACAATTCAGGCTGTAACAACAGCAATACGGTCAGCCGGACATCATCAATATCGTAGCTGTCACGAGATGCTCTGCTGTCAGAGATTCTCCCTTCTCCCCAAAGAGAGTTAAAAACTGATATATTGCGAAAAAGATTGCTGTCAATCACTCCACCGGCTTCATCAGAGCCGAGCATCAATGATGGAGAACCCAGCGCTAATGCCTTTCTAAGCCCCTCACTTGTCGAATCATTTTTAGTAAGATACTTTCTTTCTGGGACAGATGGTTTTCTTCTTTGGCACTCCTCCAACGCCTCAAGTGCCTCAGTTACATCAACCTTCTGACGAACAGCTTTGCCAAATTGTTTTTTAAGCTCTTTTAGCTCGGTTTCCCAGGATACTAGTTTAAGCTTATGAATTTTCTCTTTTAACAGAAAATCATTTCGCAGCTCTTTTTCCAGTTGATAAATTTCCCCCATCAACAGCCTGAATACCGTTGATTTCCTGCTACCTGAGCGTGCCAATAGCATCAGATAAAGTGATGTAAAGGTTCTCCCATTTTTAAGCTGAATATCAAATTTGTCCTGGCAGGCAAGTGCCATTACCCCAAGTAACACTATTAAAATAAGTTCAGCGGCGGCTCCTGTTTTATAATGTATGTAGCTTATTAACCGTTGTGCAAAAGTGGGAAGCGTCTGGAACTTTAGTCCAAGTTCTTTATTTTGCGTTGATCTGTTTTTTTTAGACATACATCCTATCTAACTCCTCTTTATAATTAATTAATAAGACTACGATGTAACAACCATTCATCAATTTCTGATTCAAGCCATCCAACTGATTGTGTTCCAAGCTTTCTTTTCTTCGGAAAAGTTGGATCATATCGTGGCGACCTCGGGTTCAACCAGTCATAAATTGTGGCTCGCGAGATACCTGTTTTATGGATAACAGCAGGTAAGCGGAGTATCCTGACTGCTGATGAAGTGTTCATACTAGTTTGCCTCTTGTTAGCTCAGTTTGGTTCCAGCAAAGAATAGCTGCAAGGATTCTTCGAAAAAATACGGCTAGCAAAGGTTTATTTTTAACAGGTTTAACTTGTTGATATTGTGGGGATAAATGTTTTCTATTAAAATTTTTAGTGAAGAAATTAGTCGAAAACGCAGTGCTCTCTCCAGTGAGATGAAAAACTGTGAATGGAGAAAGTACGCCCAATTTCTGGATGAAAAACATACAGGCATGCAGGCTGAGTTGACTATGATGAAAGAGCGGGTCTGGAACTCCAAGAAGTTTGGTCCCGGAATATTATTGTATTCATCATCTTATTTGAAGGAGCATAGCTACAGTGACTCTCATAAGGACTTTCCATCAAATGAGAAAAGCATCGAGTTAGCTAAGCTTATTGAATGTTATTGGAGTACATTGGAGGCTGAACTTCTGAGAGATAATGTTGCTGTCATTATTCCTGAATATATCTCTATGGATGAGCTTTTCAAATTTCATCTTAGGTATGCACAGAAGTGCTATAAATGGGGTGAATTAGTTATATCAGACAATGAGGATGTTGCATTTGAAGCATTTAAAAAAGCATCTGAGTTATTTGATAAAAGCATGGGGATGGTTTGGTGTAAGATCTCTGTAGATAAACAAACTAAACTTTTATCTACCAGGAATAGATCAGGAAGAAAAGGTGGGATAAAAAAATCTGAAATGTATCGTCCTATTCAGGAAAAACTGGTGGAACTTATAATTGATTTGGCTCCTGAGGAAGGATGGAGAAGTAAAGCTGCGGCGGTGAATGTTCTCATTGAACCTTTGTGGCTATTTATAGAGGAGTCAAAATTGAATGTTAATAAGCAGGATAAAAAATATCGAATGCCAACTACCAGTCAGGAAGCCTTAGCCGATACTATTTTAAAATCGTGGTCTACAAATATTGAAAGTGTGAGGCAGGCTTTCGAGGACACTGTAAGCAGAAAAAAAAGAACTAGTCAGTTGTAATGATCTTTTATGTGAATTTGGGGAATAAGAATAAGCGCTCCTTATGAAGCGCTTATTCGGGTATTAGCCGACAAGCCTTATACCTCGAATGCCATCTCCAATCATATTTCCGTGATCAGCAGCCATAACGAAGTCAGCCCACCATTGCATCATTGGACGACGCTGCTCCAGGTAATCGCTGCGGTTATAAGCGCGACGAACTTCATTCTTGTCTACATGGGCAAGTGCTGCCTCAATGACATCAGGCGGAAAGCCTTGTTCATTAAGGGCTGTACTGGCGATAGATCGCAGGCCGTGTGAAACGAGAACCCCGCCAAAACCTGCGCGTTTTAGCGATGCGTTTACGGTCTGACTGTTCATCGGCTGGTTTGGCTTGATGCGGCTGGGAAAGATAAATTCTCGATTTCCACTTAACGGCTTCATCATTTCCAGTATCGCAATTGCTTCATCTGACAATGGAACAGTGTGGTCGCGGTTCATTTTCATGCGTGATGAAGGAATCTTCCATTCTCGTGCCACCATGTCTATCTCTTCCCAACGAGCCTCAGCCGCTTCAGCAGGGCGGGTGATGGTAAGAAGCTGCCACATGAACAGACACCTTGTTGAAAGGCTAATGCTGGCCGTTCGCATCGTCTGCATTAACTGAGGCAGCTGATCCGGACGAATACTGGGCATGTTTTTCTTCTGCGGCTTCTCGAATGCCTTGCCAATATTGACACTGGGAACAGCATCAATCAGCCCCGTATTTTGGGCATAGATCATGACCTCATTGATGCGTTGGCAAAGGCGACGAACAGTTTCCAGTGCACCTCTGGCTTGTACTGGTTGCACGGCCTGAACCAGCGTATGAGCTTTGATATCTGTAACGCTGACGTCACCAATCGCTGGAAAGACATCTCTTTCAAGAGAGCGCCATATATCCTCAGCATAGTCCTCGGTAACACTGGCTTTCTTCACATTCCACCAACGTTCCGCCACGAGCTGGAAAGTATTAGTTTTGGCTTCAAGCGAACTACGCAGTTGTTCTTGCTGATGTTCCTGGGGATCGATTTGTTTCGCAAGGAGAGAACGGGATTCTGCCCGATAGCTTCGAGCATCGGCAAGCGTAACTGACGGGTAGGGGCCAATGCTCTTTTTCGCTCGCTTCTTGGTGACGGGGCGAATGTAGCGAAATTGCCAGATTTTACTCCCGCTGGATTTGATCAGTAGCTCAAGGCCATCGCCATCATAGAGCACATAATCCGCTTCCTTTGGTTTGGCAGATTCGATTTCCTTAACGGAGAGAGGTTTGGTTTGTCTTGCCATTGCCGGGTTTCCATAGTTTTAGGCACCTCAAAAACAATAAAGCTTTATGAGGTGCCTAACAAGGTGCCTAAAAGGTTCGGATTTAATTAGTTCCCTTCGGACTTCGCGAGACAAATTCAAGGCACAAAAAAGCCCGCAGGGCTTGCGCCGTGCGGGCTCTTAGGACTTCATCGGATGACTCTGGTAATCACCGATGGAGAATTTTGGTGGAGCTGGGGGGATTTGAACCCCCGTCCGAAATTACTACGCCGTCGGCACTACATGCTTAGTCTAGTCTTTACATTCGCCTACCAGCTGCGGACAGACACGCTACTAATAAACTAGCTTGATTAGATTTAATGCTTCAACCCCAAGCTAGGTATCCACACGATCTCTTTTGGGTTTGACTTCTCTTGATCCCCGTCTTAAGAGCTGAAGCTAGGGAGAGAAGGCTCTAAGCAGGGTATTAAGCTGCTAGTGCGTAGTTTTCGTCGTTTGCGACTATTTTTTTGCGGCTTTTTACGAGGCCAACCGCCCCTCGGCATGCTCCTTGGGCTTCGCAAATCCCGTCGAATCCAGAATCAGCCCCAAGTACTATTCAGCAGTATATCAGAAATTATATCCGTAAAGCCAGTAGCTTAGCGGTTTGAGTTCTTCATGATACGTGCTTTGTCTAATTTCCACTCACGATCTTTAATGTCGTCGCGTTTGTCGTGCTCTTTCTTACCTTTCGCTAAGCCGATTTTGACTTTCGACCAAGCGTTTTTCCAGTAAAGAGATAGCGCAACAACGGTAAAACCGTCACGACTGACTTTGCCGATCAGCGTTTCTAATTCGCGTTTCTTCAGCAGCAGTTTGCGTGTGCGCGTTGGATCGCACACGACGTGCGTTGACGCCACGTTTAGTGGCTGAATAGTGGCACCAAAGAGGTAGGCTTCGCCATCGCGGAAAGTCACGTAGCTGTCGGTGATGTTCGCTTTACCTGCGCGCATCGACTTCACTTCCCAACCTTGCAGCGCCAACCCCGCCTCGATTTCTTCTTCGATGAAGTATTCGTGGCGAGCGCGTTTGTTCATAGCAATCGTTGCTGAACCGGGTTTATGTGCTTTTTTCTTTGTCATAGTGCTGCCATTATACTGAACCACTCGAGGGATGAACATCCTTTCACCCTGAGCCGTCGTGGTTTTTTAATACGTTAGCTCAGTGTGCTTAAGGCATTTCTCTCTGTCCACAGATAAATGGTATTATTTGTGCGTTTTATGTTACTCAGGAATTGATATGCCACAGATTAGCCGTTCTGCTTTGGTGCCATTTAGTGCTACGCAAATGTATCAGTTGGTCAACGATGTTTCCGCATACCCTGCGTTTTTGCCGGGGTGTGTAGGGAGCCGTGTTTTAGAATCAGGGCCAAATTCGATGACTGCCGCAGTTGATGTTTCCAAGGCTGGGATCAGTAAGACCTTTACGACCCGCAATACCCTTGCAGATAGCTCCAGTATCAAGATGCAACTCGTCGATGGTCCATTTCGTAAGCTGTTAGGCGGTTGGCATTTTATCCCGTTGAGTGATGATGCCTGCAAAGTTGAATTGCATCTCGATTTTGAGTTTACCAACAAATTGGTTGAGCTGGCTTTCGGCAAGGTGTTTAAAGAGCTGGCGGGGAATATGGTTCAGGCTTTCACTTCGCGTGCGAAAGAGGTCTACAGTGCCTGATATCAGTGTTGAAGTGGTTTACGCGTTGCCTGAACGCCAATATTTACGCCGTATAAAGCTACCGGAAGGCGCTAACGTTGAACAGGCTATTCAGCAGTCGGGGTTGTTAGCGTTACGAACTGAAATCGATCTAGCGAAAAACAAAGTGGGTATCTACAGCCGTACGGTCAAGCTGTCGGACAAGGTTCACGAGGGAGATAGAGTAGAAATTTACCGCCCGTTGTTAGCCGATCCGAAAGAACTGCGTCGGTTGCGTGCCGAACGAGCAAAAAAATAAGGCGCTGTTTGCGCCTTATTCTCTCAGATATTGATACATCCAGCCCTATCACACCATTTTGCCTAGCTTACGGCACTTATTCTTCGCTGTTATCAGGAAGCTTTTTGGTGTTTTCAATATTGGTCAAAACACCGCTACCATCGAAGGTCAGAGTCAGTGTTTCTTGAGTCACGGCTTCATGACCCGGCTGTTGACGGAACACGTAGAACCATGTGCTGGTTCCAAACGGATCTTGCAGCATTGGCGTACCTAGCGTGTAGGCGACTTGTTGCTGCGTCATCCCTCTGTGAATTTTGGCTACGTCAGCAGCAGTCAGGTAGTTTCCCTGATTGATGTCAGGACGGTATACCACTTTTTCAAAGGTTGAACAGCCTGCGGTCAGCGTAACCATAACCACAGCAGCGGCAGTCAGCATTTTACAACGCATAGTAATCTCATTCCTTTTGGACATAGGTTGCCGATGATAATCGACCTTGCAACAGTTGGAAACCTCAACAGACCTCAATATGACCTCTGGAATCAAAAAAAGTTGAGCGCTTTTTTTAAGATACGTGAAATCAATCACTTATAAAATCATCAATAACTTACATTCTATGTGAAAACAATCGAACACAACACAAAACAAACCAATGAGGGCAAAATGTGGACACTCACAAATCAACTAGTGGATTGAACTTAACAGCATCTATTAGGTGTTCAGGCGCAAAGTGGGCATAGACCATTGTTTGTGTAATCGTCCTGTGACCTAGGATTTTTTGTAGTGTCAGGATATTGCCGCCGTTCATCATAAAGTGGCTAGCAAAGGTGTGCCTAAATACATGTGTTGCTTGGCCGTCAGGAAGGTCTGGGGCGACACGTTTTATAAGCTCTCGTACTTCCATGTAACTTACACTTGGAAATAAAATCTCTTGTTCGTCGAGTGCGATTTCATCATATAGCTCTGGTGTTATTGGTACCGTACGAGCATAGCCGTTCTTGGTTTTTGAGAATGTCACGCGGTTGTTAGACAAGTGGGAACGGCGCAAGGTTGCCGCTTCCATCCATCGCGCACCGGTTGCTAGGCAAATTTTCGCCACTTTTAGGTTGTCGCCGCTGAGTTCGTTTAGCAGAAGAACAATTTGATTTTTGCGGAGATACCCCATTTCCTTTTCCTCAAGCTTCAACGTTCTGAAACTGCTAAGAGGATGTGGGGCAGGGTAATGACCAAGCTCAATTAGAACGGTGAACACGCCACTAATATTATCGCGCTCATGGTTTACTGTAGCCTTGCTTTTCCCAAGGGCTAGCCTTTGGGAGCGATACTCAGACAGGAACGCGGGTGTAATTTTATCGGCAGGTGGATTTCCTAGCCTTTTGCAAATTCCTTTTAACGCTGTGTACGTAACCTTGCCACTTCGCATTGTTTGGCCTTTGTGAACCCACCACAATTCGACCAAGTCAGAAAATGTACGCGTATCTTTGGGTTTTTCGAGCCAATCCTTACTATTTTGGGTGGCGATCACCCAGCGCTCATATTGCAGCGCTTCTGCCTTGGTCTGAAATTTTCGGCGAACACGTTTACCCATTCGACCTTGTGGCCGAACATCTACCATGTATTGACCGCTATCCAGTTTATTAATCGTCATCCCATAAATTCCGCTCGTAACAAATTCCACCCCTAGACCAATTCACTTTAATTTTCAATGCGGTTAGCCAACCTTCCGGTCTTTTGGGGGCTTGGATATGCTGCCTTGCCCACTAGGGGAGAGAGCCGGAGACACTTGCCCCGATTCTTCAGCCGTTTGATCGGTCATCAACCAAAGAGTGTATTTTGTAAATCTGGGGTGCTGAGTCATTTTTGTTAAGGCATCCCCACCAGGTTCAAATTTTCCGCCTTCGTATTTTTTCAGTGTGTTAATTGATAATCCTATGATTTTACAGAAGTTAGCTTGACTCAACCCTTCAGACTCACGGATCAACTTGATTTTTTCGCTTAATTTCATTTGACAGGTGCCTATATAGACCTTAAATTTGAACTCAATGGTGTACATATGAACACCAACGAAGCCAATCTAAACCGATCTAAGAGGATAACCCATGGAGACTGCGCATAAAAGCAAACCCGCCAAAGCGAGCGCCCCAAAGGGGATGTGGGCCACAACAAATCCAGCTGCATACAACGCCCAAGAGCGTGAGGCTATGGCTCTTGCTTTGGCTTATCTCACAGAAAAGGGCATTAAACCCTGCATGACGGTAAAGGAATTTGCTGAATTTTACGGCTTGGATTTGCGTCAAGTTCAAAGTGATATGGATCGGAATTACCTTCCTCGCGTGCCTCGCACCATTCCAGATCGCCGTGAATTGAAACAAGTCAACATGGTTGCTTATTACGCCCGCATGTATTTGGACGGATTCAATCACCTAGAAAAAGCAGCCGCATTCTAATTAATTGCTGGTGAGATTCAGCCTAGTTCAGTTATCAAGCAACTTTAAAGTGGGATGATTTATGTACAAGAAGATGTTTCTAGTCGCTATCGGTGGTAAATCAGTAGACGGGCGTGACTTGCCAAATGAAGATATTTTCGCGATTGCTGAAAATTACAATCCTGAATTGTATACAGCAACCATTATCCGCAACCTTGACTATCCAAGGGCATCCCCTGTTCTTGGGAGTGTCAAGAAGTTGGAAGCGGTGATGGTAGCAGGTAAAGCTCGTTTATATGCTGAGATAGAGATAGGCAGTAAGTTATTAGAAATAGCAGAGGAATGGTCACAACCACACTATTTCGCAGTTTATATAGCTCATGAACTTCACCCAAAATCGGGTTGCGGACTTCCCACACCTTATTTATTTAACCTTGTGCTAGATAACAAAGAAAACTTTAAGGGTATTGATGCTATTTCGTACCCAACGCTAAAAGCCTGTATGCAGCCGGATGTAGTAGCGCTTGAGACTGGAAACCCAGCCCAAGTAGATAAGCACAATATTCCGTCCATCACGTTTACGCGTCAGCGCTATTATCGAAATGGTGCCCATGCGGGAGATATTTATTATGGCGTTGTAGGTTGGGGAATGAATGGCCCCAAAGATGAGGCCATTTTAAAAGAACTAATTAGCGAAGCTATTAGCCATTCTTAAGAACTGTCAGAGTGGCGTTTAATACTGTATTCCGCCAGCAAAGAAAACGTAAAACTTTTCACCAGCTGTGAGGGAACGAACACGTGAAGGTATTGCTTCTGGATTAGTATTTGTAGCTATATCCGCTTTTATATGTGCTGCATGTTTCAGATTGCTAGGAACAGGGGAATCATTATCTACACTTTCGTCAAGACGACGCTTGTATTCATTGATAGTCATATCATCAATGGCAGAAATCATTTTTTCATAACGGCGAGCTTGCTCTTTTGCCTTACCGGAGATTTCACCCGGTTTATAAATAAATAAGTACGTGGAAAGAACAGCCATCAACAACCCAACGGGGAAGAGATTTGCAATGTCAGCCATTACCGTAGTGCTTAAAAGCACCTGAATGAAGCTGATA
This sequence comes from Hafnia paralvei ATCC 29927, assembly GCF_001655005.1. Lineage (GTDB taxonomy): Bacteria > Pseudomonadota > Gammaproteobacteria > Enterobacterales > Enterobacteriaceae > Hafnia > Hafnia paralvei. The sequence goes on along the minus strand of NZ_LXET01000046.1, from coordinate 305,791 downwards.
AGGTTGAAGATATTCCTGTAAAAAATTGCAGTCATATCTTCTAGCGCATGGAAGTAATAGAGATCGTGAATCTGTTCGTCGTTGAGTTGTTGAGTCATTGCTTAGTCCCTTGTGTTGGAATCTCCATCTTGAGGAGATTGTTGCTGTTGCTGTTGCTGTTGCTGTTGCTGTCGCGGCTGGTATTTAACGTGGAAATCTTCCGTTTTTACATTCCGCACAACATGCGTTTTGATTTTTGGCTTTTCTTGTTCGCTCATATCAAAAATTCCTATGTGGTGGTTGATGTTTGCGCCTGATCTACCGTTCAAAGCTTTACAGGCGCAGATAAGTTACCACAAACCCCATGTGCCGAGCATGGCTAAAACTCGGCATCTTTACTAAATCTTGGAGAATGTAAGCTCATGACTTCAGCACAAGCCCCATCACTGGCAAGCCTACTAAAACAAGGTTGCCAAGTTACACATTTCAAAAACAATCACGGTTGGCTTGAAACACCTGACGGGCGATTCTTCCAGCCAAAAGTTGCAGATGTTCAATTTATAAAAGGTTGTCGAAAGCCTTTTATGTCTAACCCACGAAATAAGCGCCGATGGTTTGCGTGGCTTATGGGTATATTTGCCTAAGCAATATTAATAACCAAGTTAATTAATTTCAGATTCAAAAAATGATTCACCGCTGAATAAGTGGTGAAGGATTCGTGCATCCAAAATAAGGGTTTTGATATGTACAACATTCGAAGCACAACGGCACGCACTCATATTTTGGGGGTCATGTTCCCTGAAATATCCCGCAGAGGAATGACCATCAAATGCAATGAGGGCGAACTCACTCTCAGCGCTAGCAACCCCGCAGTTATCGCTTTCATTGATGCTTTGCGCCGTGAATTAGACCAGCCGCAACCGCAACACAATCCCGTTTCATTCTAAGAGGCTCCCTTATGAACCACGTCATGATTGATATTGAAACTTTAGGCACCAACACCAATGCACCCATTGCCAGTATTGGCGCTGTTTTCTTTGAGCCATCAACCGGCATTACCGGGGCGCGTTTTTACGTTCGCGTTGATGCAGAGAACGACGAGCTAAACGGGGCCGTCGCTAGTGTTGCAACGTTCAAATGGTGGCTTAAGCAAACACGTGAGGCGCAAGCAGAGCTATTGGCAAGTGATGCAATCCCGCTTTGGGATGCCTTGTGTCAACTTGACGGGTTTCTTACTGATCATGCAGTTCCAGAGGATTTAGATTTACTACAAGTCTGGGGTAATTCACCAACGTTTGACTGCGCCATTCTACGTGCCGCTTATGCACGCGCTGATCTTGAAGGGCCGCTATGGAAGTATTGGAACGAACGCGACTGTCGCACGATGGTTGAACTAGGCAAAGTCATTGGTTTCAACCCAAAGCATGACATGCCTTTCAGGGGCGAACGTCATAACGCCCTAGCGGATGCAGTTCATCAGGCGCAATACGTTTCACACATCTGGCAGCACCTTACAGCAGATAAGGAGCCGATGTTATGACGTTATCTGGATCGCGGGCGAACCCCAGAATTTATAGCAAGGCTTTGGCCTTGCTTACCCAATTTGAAAATGGCAGGCGCATACATAAGCGTATTAAACCGCACGGCTATTTAAAAATTGATATTGGTATTCGGTGGCGTTTATTGAGCAAGAACGGCGGCAAACATTGGCGCTTAATGACTCATGAGCGATATAACGTGGAGATATGGAAATGATCCGTCCGTTCATCAAATGGGCGGGCGGCAAAAGTCGCGTCATGCCCAAGTTATTACCCTATTTGCCAAAGGCCGATTGTCTTATAGAGCCGTTTGTTGGTGGAGCCTCGGTATTTCTAAATACAGATTACCGTCGCTATATCCTAGCGGATATTAACCCTGATCTTATCGGGATGTATCGCTTTGCGACTCAAGCAACTGAAGATTTTATCTCTCTTGCTCAACCGCTATTTCTTCATGGAAATAGTGCAGAAGCCTATGCGGTACTCCGCAAAAGGTTTAATGAACTGCCAGCCAGTGAAGAACGCGCAGCACTCTTTCTTTATCTCAATCGGCACTGCTTCAATGGTGTATGCCGATATAACGCAAAGGGGATTTATAACGTCCCTTTCGGTAAACATAAAAATCAACCTTATTTCCCTATTGACGAGATCCGCCTATTTGCGGAAAAAGCCAAAGATACGCATACGCAGTTTATTTGCGCACCATTTCAAAACACCATCTCAGTAATGGCTGAAAGTGATACGGCTATTTACTGCGATCCGCCCTACATCCCGATCAGCGCTACCGCCAATTTTACGCAATACAGCAAAGAACCGTTCGGACGTGCTGAACATATGCGTTTAGTGACCAGTTTGTTAGCGGTGAACCTGTCTCACGGTTCGCCAGTCGTGATCTCCAATAGCGATACTCCGCTAACACGCGAAATCTATCGCCATTTCAATCTGCATAGCTTCAGTGCTCGACGTTCTATTAGTTCCAAGGCTAGCCAGCGCGAAGACGCCAACGAAGTGATCGGCGTGCTTTCTACCTGCCAGCATTGCGGCAAATACGCTTGTAACTGCGCTCAGCAGCCTAAGCACATTAGCCCAGCATATTCATATCAATAAGATGATGAGCGACACACGCGGACGTTATGCCCCAACCCCACCGCCAGATTACCCCGGAAGCACATCCGTGCTTACCGGGCCTTATGCGTGGAATGCTCCAGCAAAATCAATTAACCCGCTACAGGATGAAACGGATTATGTAGAAACTCCGCTCGCCAAAATGATTGCGGACTACCAGCATGATGAAGCTGTCTCGCGCATGATGCGCATAGCCGCCATGACTGAAGAAGAAAAAAAAGCCATCAATAAGCGGCAGTACCAAATTGATTTGTTCGAAGAGCATGAGAATGAACTCAGTTTGCATCTTGCCCGTCTTGCCGAGTCTAAAAAGGCGCTACGCCATAGCCCATTATTAGAGATTGCCGCTAACTTAAATGCGCAGCCAAAGTTTATACGCCAGCCACTACAGCAGCGGATTGAATACCTACGCAGAGAACATGGCGAACATCGAGCCAATATATTTTTGACTGAAATAGTCGAGAGTGCATTGTCGCGGTTAGAAGCCGTCAGAGAAAAACAGCTGACTATAGGCTACCGTCATATTGCAGGTCGAGAGCGTCTAGACGAGCTTTTGCGCTTACCGGAGCTGAACAAACGCGAAGTGCAGACGCTTGCCGCAATGGTGGCGGCGCATATGGACATGATTTTTTGTGCTCAGGTCGAGGCTAACCTTACTCATGACCATACCCCAGACGCCATTCTACGCGTATATCACGTGGTCGCAGCTGAAGCACAGCGCTTATGTATCCAGCCGCCTTACTGGGATTCTCTCAATCCCTATATTCGCCACCGAGAACGTGCCCCCTATGACCTATTGCCGGGGGCATTCTTGCGTCTGCGCTGTGCTGATTGGTGGAAAGGTAAGTTATGGCGATTACGCAATGAATGGCGGGAAGAACAATTACGCGCCGCGTGCCTTGTTCATAAACATGCTTCCGCCTATGCCAGTCACGATGCGATAGAACGCCAGCGTGACCAATACCGCCGAACGCTTGAATTCATGCGTATGCATGAGCTGGAAAACGAAGACGGTTTCAAGATTGATTTAGAACAGGTCATGCTTTCCAGTACCAGCAACCCTTATTTACGGTATATCGAAATGATGACTACCGTTAAGGGGCTGCAAAACTTGGCTGAAATGCGCGGCGATTACGCCATGTTCTATACCATTACGTGCCCGTCCAAGTATCACGCCACGCTTGCAAACGGCAAACCTAACCCAAAGTGGACGGAAAAGACCGTCCGTGAAAGCAGTGACTATCTGGTTAGCGTCTTTTCCAGTATCAGGAAAAAGCTTCAGCGAAAGGGCTTGCCTTGGTATGGCGTACGTGTGTCTGAGCCACATCATGACGGTACAGTTCACTGGCATTTATTGTGCTTTATGCGTCATAGAGATCGCGCCGCCATCACTAAGGTGATGCGTGAATTTGCAATACGTGAAGATCGTGCTGAGTTGGGCAAGAACGTGAGAGCGCGGTTTGATGTTGTACCAGTCACTAAAAGAAAAGGTTCACCTGCGAGCTATATCGCGACTTACATCGGTAAAAATATTGGTGGCGGCTCACTGGATAAGGCCAAAGACAAGAAAACGGGTAAACCGCTCATCTGTAAAGAGACGGGGAAACCCCTTGCTAATAACAGCGATAATGCCGTCGCTTGGGCAAGTTTGCACAGGGTTAAGCAGTTTCAATTCTTTGGCGTTCCATCGCGTCAAACCTACCGAGAATTGCGCCGGTTGGCTAATCAGCTACAGCGTGAACTCAAGCCCAAAAAAGGGGCGCAGCTTCTGCAAGATAAGCATATGAATGATGTGCTTGCCGCCGCCGATGCGGGGTGTTTTGCCACTTACACCATTAAGCAAGGTGGCGTGATGCGGCCCCGCAACGAGCATGTGATCCGCACAGCCTACGCATTATCTGAAACCCCGAACGACTACGGCGAAATAAGCCCGCGTATCTATGGCGTCTATTCGCCGCGCTTGGGCGATGAATCTCGCATTTGTACCCATAGCGAAACGTGGAAGTTAGTCAAAAAATCCAAAAGCAACGCCCATGAACTTGAAGCCAGCAAAGCTGGCGCGGGGGTTGACCTTGGCCCTTCAGGGGTTTCGCCCTCACTTGGACTCGTGGCAATAACTGTCCGCCCGTCTGAAAAACAACCAGATCCAAAAGCCAAAAAGCGGAATGAAAAACCGCTCAATTTGGATAATTTAGACGCACTGACACGGGGAGAACGCCGAGAGTTGTTGCGAAGGTTGAAAAATCCGCCACCAGAAAACCAGAGCGAGCCACTTTCGCCAGAAAATCAGCGGCAGAAAACCAAAGGGGAGCAAGCATTTAGTCATGCTGCGGGCGAACTTATCTCAAATATGAAGAAATTCGCCCACTCAATTGGGTGGGAATTATCGCAGCACGTCCTACGCCGCCTAGCTGCGGGGAATATTGTTGATATTGAAGGTAAGAATTACCGCGTCGATCAGTATGGAGATATTCGCCGATGTGAACCGGATTACGGGACGCGCGTACGCAAGCTGATGCAGCGAGTTGGTGAAATAAGAAATGGTACCGCATAGATAAAATCAACTGCGCCAGCTGGCATAGTCATTTTTGTCTGTTCTGGCCATATGTATCGAGTGCGGTTATTTATGGCATTACTGCAGGAGAATTGATTAGTGAGTTACTTAGGAAGCAAGGCCGCAAGCGGGGTCTACCAAAAGATAATTGCTGAGATGCCGCCGCATGAAACATACATTGAAACCCATCTTGGCGGTGGTGCTATTATGCTGCGGAAACCGCCAGCAATACGTAATATTGGCATTGATCTTGATGTCGATGCGCTGAAAAATTTTGCGTTCACACACCAACTATCACATGTCAATTTAGTGATCGAGGACGCAGTTGATTATCTGGACTCGTTCGACTTTACCAGCGCTGGTCGTGTATTGGTGTATGCCGATCCCCCTTACTTGCCTGAGACCAGAACAAGTAATAATCGTTATCGCTTTGAATATTCAGTGACAGATCATGAACGGTTATTGTCTTGCCTTATGGGTCTACCTAGCAATGTTTCCATCATTCTATCGGGTTATCCATCAAGGCTTTATGACGAAACATTAGTCGGCTGGCGAAGCAAAGAATTTCAGGCCATGACACGCGGCGGTGTTCGAACGGAAAAAATCTGGATGAATTACCAAGAGGGGAAGGCTTACTCACATGCTTTTGCTGGAAAAGATTCTAACGATAGGCAGCGGATAAAGCGAAAGGTCAAGCGTTGGAAAGATAAATTTTCCTTGCTTCCACCGGCTGAGAGGTTAGCGATTATGACCGCTTTATGTGACGTGGAATAAGAAAGGTAATGGGGCTTTGCACTAATCCATGATTAATAAAAACCCGCTTTGCGCGGGTTTCTCGTTAACTGGCCTGTCCCTGTAGTAAATCAAGGGCAATTTGTCGCTCTTCTGGTTTCAAGCGGTCAATCAAGAATTTCATGAGCTTAGCCCCAGCCATGCCGCTGGGGCTGAGAGTGTGCGAAAACTGCGCGTGAAAAACAAACGTATGACCGCATTCAACTTCGGTACACCCGCAGTATAAAACACCCAGTTTTTTATCTACCCAATGGGTTTTTTTAATAATGGCCGGTGATTTACACTCTGGACATTCGATTTTAAAAGTACGCATGTTTATCACCCCGCACGCTAACGCTAACAATCGTGGTGATTCTAACTTATTTACGCTCATTTTTCGCCCTTATCGGGGGTAATTACCGGAATTTCAACGTCAAATTTTAAGTGCAAGTGTGCGGGGATTTCGGGATCGCTGTTAACTCCATTCATAAATTTGCGCTGAAGTGGGATAACTTCATCTTTTCGGTACGTTTGGCGGGCGGTTTCAGGGTTTGGCAGCGCAGAACCTTTATCCGGGATGATACCGCCAAGACCTGCGGGAAAACGATGGGCGGTAAAAATATCCTGTGCAGTGATCCCTTTAATATTGGCAAACTCATCTTTCGCGCTAACCTCGCCAACGGGCAAAATTTTAACCCCTTCAGGGTCGCCCTTGGGGATGTTAATAAACATATTGCGGAAGTTACCAATTCCCTGAGATTGGGCTATTTTTTCTTTGATCTCGTCTTCCATTTCGACGGTAAGACTGGCGTCACTGGTATATAGAATAAAACCCATATGCGCACCGTTGTTGTAGTAACGGCGGCGAAATATTGTCGCTTCGCTATTGAGTAATACGGAATGGATACCGCCGATATAGTCCGGCAGGCCGTAAACCTGTTGGCGTGGGTCATACATTTTAAAGAAGACAATATCGCGCGGGTCGTAGACGATGGCTGGCCCTTCTTGCAACACAACAAACTCACCCGATTTGCGGCAGCGTAAGTAAAGTGACGGCAGCGGCAATAGGTCGATAACTTCCCCAAAAATATTGCGGATCTTCAGGATAGCCACATCGCCAAATAATAGGTAGTCAAAGGCCATTTGTTCGACCTGATCGGAGGTCAACCCGCCGCCAAGATAGCCACCGGCAACCATGTTTTTGCGGTAATAGAGAACGCCGCCATGCTGGCCGTTGAGATTCGGGAGTTGGGCTAGCGCCAATCGGTCGATAGGTAACTGCCAGTGATCATACTCATCGTTATACCAAATATTATGGTAGTCGGTGCCTGTCGTGAGAATGGGTTCAGGTTCACCGAAGGTGATGACGCTACCGCGCCCAGGTGTAAATGTTTTAGCCTTGGCGGTGCTCTGTTTGCGTTTTTTGTTTGTCATGCTGCCATTCCAAAGACCCAAGCTGATGGGCGGTCAAATTCATAGTCGATAGGTTCGTTAATCACGGCGTGTGATATTGCAAAGAAAACGTCAGCGTGGCCGGTCGCCTCGGAACGCTCAGCGACGAACGTCAGCGCATTGCCGCTGTTGGTGGTTGTTCGACGTATAGCCATAAAGCTTGGCGCGATTTCGGCGCGTTCTTTATTGGTTTCATCAATAGCGTCTTTGGCCCACTCGATGCGCTTACGCTCGACCACGTCGATCATTTTCATCACGAGGCGGTTTTTACTTTCAACACCGTACAGAATCGCTTTCGCTTCGCGTGGGGCAAATTTGCTAACGAGATCATAAACACTCACACCAATGCCGCTGGTATCGATGCCGATATAGGTCATATTAAAACGCCGCATAAGCTGTTTGATTTGCTCGGCCTGCCAACTAAAGTTAAGCCCTTGCCATTGATAAATAGCCAGAACGCGGAAGCGCTCCCCTTCAAAAATTGGTGGGGCAACGATAACGAACGTGGAATTATCCCCAGAGCGTGACGGGTCAAAGCCGCCCCAGACTTCACGATTGCCAAAGGGACGCGCGGCGGTTGGGTCATAGTCGCCCCATGTATCCATTTCAACTTCACAGGCAACCAATGTGGAAAGCTTGAATACGGCGTCTTTACTGTCAACAAACTGGCACATGTAGAGCATGGCAAACGCGGTGGCGTTATATCGATTACGCAGGCGTTCAATATCAACCAGTGCCGCAAGACCACCTTTGATCGCGTCTTCCATTGTAATGACGTAGCGCCAGATACCATCTGGGCAGCGTATGCCCGCTTGACGCATAGCGGTTTCTTTCGGGAATTCGGCCTCTTTGCGCTTCGGATCATCGGATCGCCATTCTTCACCGCTCCACACTGCATAAGCTTGGTGGGTTTTGGCGCTCGGCGTAGAAAAATAGGTTGTACGGTATTTGTTATGCGTCGCCATTGCGGAGGCGACTTCGTGCAGTTTGGTGAATTTAGGTATCCAGAAAACCTCATCACCGTATAGATGGCCGTTAAAGCCCTGCGCCGTGCTGGCGTTGGTAGAAAGGAAACGCAGTATTGCGCCATTGCTCAGGCGGATATTTTTCCCTGTGAGTGTCACACCAAAATATTGTTGGGCGATTTGGACAATATATTCACGGAAAATTTCAGACTGTGCGCGGGACGCTGAGAAAAACACTTGGTTATCGCCCGTTTTGACAGCGTCTTCAAAAGCTTCCCATGCGAAATAGTAAGTCATGCCGACTTGGCGACTTTTCAGGATGAAGCGCCAATCTTCATCTTTATGCTCACGGCAATGCAGCTGGTAATCGAAAAGGTGTTCGCTTGCCCAGCTATCCAGCATTTCGGGAGTGATAGCAGACACATCATTCTTTTTATATTTACGTCTGCCGCCTTCCCTAGGTTCACCATTGCTGAAGCCGTCACCTTCAAACGCAGGCATAGAGCGAGCCTGAATCTCAGCCATTTTTTCAGCGTGCTTATTACGTTGCGCTCGAAGCTTAACGTCAGCGGCGATGAGGTCACGCAATTCTTCCAGCTCAAGCGCTGTTTTTTTCTCTTTGTTGGAAAGCTGGTTAAATCGACGAGATATAGCCTCTTCAATAGATTCCGCAGGCAATAAGGATGCCCACTGTCCAGATTCAGCCCAATGGTAAACGGTACGCGGTGGAAGGTTTAATTCCTGCGCAATATCTTTGGGCGTCCAGCGTTTAATATATAACGCACGCGCCGCGTCTTTAATTTCATCGGAATATTTAGCCATGAGTCTATTATGCTGAAGTCATAGGCAAGATAAATACGGTAGACATTCGGCTAATAACGCTTATCCGAATGAAACTGAATGCGCACCATCATGTTATTCGTAATACTGAACTCCACGAAATACCGATAATTAAAAATGCTTATTTATTAAGGTGTGTTATGCCACAACCCAATTACCGTACAGATTGGTTATGTATTGCCACATCCGGGCAGGCTGTAGACGGTCGCGTCATTGAGCCGCAATGGTTGATTGATGCGGCAGAAACTTACACCCGCAATACGTACACCGCCATGATTTGGCCGCACCATCCTCAATATGATTTAGGTGAACGTGAGTTTACCTGCAACTTAGGGGAAGTGGATGCGCTGAAAATCGAGACAGACGGTGAAACCGTTAAGTTATTTGCGCAGCTTATCCCGAATCAATTTCTTATTGATGCTAACCGTATGGGGCAAAAGTTATTTACCTCTGCGGAGTTTATTTCTGATTTCGCCGGTAGTGGTAAAGAGTATTTATTTGGTCTTGCTGTTACAGATATTCCGGCCAGTCTCGGTACGGAAAAAATGAAATTTATATTAGCCGGTGAAGAAAAGGATTCAGAGCGCGGAAGTTTGGAAACGTTCAGCCTTGGTAAATTAAAAAATAACAAGCCTGAAAAGAAAGAAGCGTCTTTTTGGGGAAAGCTGTTTACCACCCGAAAAGAATTTACGCCAACACCAGAACCTAACACTGATAAGCCCAACGAGGGCGAGGAAGAGAAGATGGATGAATTAAAAGCCCTCTTGCAGCAAATGCTACAAATGCTCAGCGAAATGGGTAAAACCGCAGAAGGGGATAACCCTGATAGCGAAACGCCAGAAATGGCCGCTGAAGACGTCGCCGATATTGCAGATGATATTGCTGATGCTGCCGATCAGGTTTCCGAGCTGGCTCAAGAAGTGGCTGAAAACCCAGAGGATGAAGTGAAAGCCGAAGAGTTTAGCGCGGCAAAAGCCAAGCTGTTGAAAGCGATGAAAGGTTTTACCGCAAAGCCCGCGAAAACGAAACGCCGCAGCCAGCGCCGCCAGTTCAGTGCCCGCCAGCCAAAAGGGCAAAACGGTGATCAGTTGCAAGCGTTGAATACCACGCTGACAACGTTCATGACCAAACTGTCAGCGATGGAGCAGGGCGGAACGCAACGTCCGGGACAAGCCCCAGCGGGCAGTGGCAAGCCGTTTGACTTTATTTAACCTCTTCGCCTTTTAGGACATCACCACTATGCGATTAACACCTAAAGCGGAAGCCATGCTCCGCAAATATGCAGCCGGTTTGGCAAAGGCCAACGGTACGCAAGATACCTCGCGCTTCTTTTCGCTGACGCCGCCAAAAGAAACCATCCTGCGCAATGCCTTATTGCAAGAGTCAGAATTCTTACGTTTGGTTAACGTGATGGACGTAGACCAAGTCAACGGGCAGGTTGTTAGCACCGGCAAGCCGGGGATCTACACTGGTCGTAAAAAAGAGGGCCGCTTCTCTCGGGCGCTCGGGAATACCGGCAATGAGTTCAAGCTCTATGAGACCGATTCAGGCTCTTATCTTGCCTATGACCTTCTGGTTATTTGGGCGAACTCCGGTACCGAAGATGAGTTCTTCCAGCGTATTCAAGCCTTCAGCAATGAGTCGTTTGCGCTGGATATGTTGCGCGTGGCCTTCAATGGTACTAGTGCGGCGGAGAATACCGACCCTGAAACGAACCCGAACGGTGAGGACGTCAACATCGGTTGGCACCAGATCGTAAAAACTCGCTCGCCCGAACAAATTGTGACAGATGCTGTCACCTTGGGCGGCTCGGGCGCTGACTTTGTCGGGCTAGATGCTGCGGTCACCGATTTGGTTCATACCAACATTTACGAACCTTTCCGCAATGACCCGCGTTTAGTGGTATTGGTTTCCGCTGATCTGATTGGCGCTGATGCAACCACCATGATGAACATGGTAGATCGCCCAACGGAGAAAGTCGCCGCGCAGCTTATCAACCGCCAGATTGCAGGCCGTCCCGCGTACACGCCGCCATTCATGCCGGAAGGTCGCCTTATCGTGACGACGCTTGAAAACCTGCACATTTACACGCAGGCGGGCACCCGTAAGCGTAAGGCCGAATGGAACGATGATCGTAAGCGTTTCGAAAATAACTATCTGCGTATGGAAGGTTACGCCGTTGAGCATGACGAGCTGTACGCCGCTTACGACAAGATCACCCTATCGAGTGGAACGGCACCGGTTCCGCCTAAAGAAAACGCCGGAGCATAAGCATGGCTATGACCCTGTGCCAGCGTCACCGCGCCCGCGTAAAAGCCGCCAAAGTGCTAGATAAGCATGAAGCACTGACGGCCTCACCGGTGAGCTTCCATATTCAAAAGTTGGAGCTTGACGAAGATGTTGCGCGTTTACGTTCGCTGCCTTTGACCGCCGATCGTATTGAGATGAAACGCGACGAGCTTTTGCCGCGTTGGCTTCCGACTGTAGAAGCCTATCTCGCAGGAGATAAGCGCTACATGAATCCGGCGCTGGTTTACTGCGTGATTTGGTTGCTGGACACAGGGGAAATAGAAAAGGCGCTTGATTGGGCAGATATCGCCATCGGTGAAGGGCAGCGTATGCCCGCCAATTTCAAAAGCACGATGCCCGCATTTATCGCTGATACCGTCATGGAATGGGCGATAAATGAAGCCGCAGCGGGACACAGCATTGAGCCCTATTTTAGCCGAACGTTTAACAACGTCCGTGATAAATGGCGCTTGCATGAAGATATCAACGCGAAGTGGTTCAAGTTTGCAGGGCTGTATTTATTGCGTGATCACAACGGTGAGCCACGCGCTACGGCGGTGGACAACGTGGATACGTTGGAACAGGCCGACGCCCTTTTGGCACAAGCTGAAAAATTCAATCGGCACGCAGGTGTTACCACCATGCGCAAAAAAATCATGGCGCGTATTCGCAGTCTCACCGAGAAGTAAAGACTACCGCAAGCCGGGGCGGGCGCGGTGGAGGCAGAAAACCCGCAAGGTTTTCTTGAGCCGTGGAAACCGTTAGCCCGCTTCTCTTATGCCAGTAGAAGGATGCTTCAATGAGTGGCCCAAGTTTCGGCATTAGTGGACGTCAGATTGATTACCAAAATGCTGTTATCACCAACGGTGTAGCGTTTTGGCCTGATCTCAATCTGGCTGAGTTTCAGAAGTCGCGCACTTTGCCTGTCGATTTACCCAGCGAAACCGCAGGGATTGCAGTATTAGCCGCCGTCGCCGAAGTGAATGACACCTGCGCACCGGTTGTGAGCTATTGGACGGGCAAAGGGATCGCCAAAGCTATCGATGTGCCGGGGGCCATGATGGGCACTGAAAATCAGCTGACAGCACAGTACAAAAAAGCGGTATATGCCAGAGCTAAAGCGGATTTACTCGGCGAGTTTGCCACTATCGGGCGGCGTGAGTCACATCCGGGACAGGAAAGCGACGAAACCCGCGACATTCTGCTCGCTGAAGCGGCGTTCGCCATGCGTAACATGCTGAGGTTGCCACGTGTTGGGGTGCATTTGATATGAGCGAATTAGAGCGCGTAACCGCATTTATTGCAGAGAATCTGCCAGAACGGGCTATGCAGATGTTTTCTTCAGTGATGGAAGATTGCGAGCTGATTTATTACCCCAAAGCGCTGGGGCTTGGGCAACGCCGCATTGGAGTGCTGCGTTATAACGCGGTGTTGTCATGGGATAACTTCCCGTATCGGGCGTGCTCGCCGGGGTTGGTGTACGCGCTAGTCTTGGTTTGGTTAGAAGAACACGCCAATGCGCTGCGCGATGATTTGAAGCTGGGAGGGCCAACCGTTGATCCCGAGTTTGATGATGAAGGCTCTAGCATCATTCAGATAGTGATCCCTGTTGCTGATGAGATTGTCCTCAAGCCAAGTGACACCGGCATTATCCCCGCTAAGGGGAAACGTTGGGATGTGGTTTATCCCGAGGTTTGGACGGCCAGCGAAGCCGAATTCATCACCTTACACAGTGATAAATCATGATCCGGGGCGAACTGAATAAGAGCCAGCTTAAGCAGCTGCGCACCGCGCTTGCTGGGGCTGATTTACCCGCTAAAAAACGCCAACGCCTGCTATGGCGTATTGCCAAGCTGGGGATCATTGTTGCCGCCAAGCGCAATCAACGCAATCAGGCTGCACCTGATGGCACGCCGTGGCCCCAACGCAAACGGGGCAAGGGCAAGATGTTAAAGGGATTGCCCAAGCTGTTAGCAGTACGCGAAATGCCAGAAATCCAAGCGGTAAGAATTTACCTCAAAGGGGGCAATTACCGTAATGGTACCAAGCCGATTGCAGCGGGGTTGGTAGGGGCAGTCCAGCAGAACGGCGCAAGCATAAAAATGAATGCAAGCAGTGCGCCGCGCAAACCGCAGGCCAACAGACCGGCACTGCCACGGCAGGCCAAAAAACTGCGGGCGCTAGGCTACAAGATGCGTCAGGGCAAGCGATGGGTGAAACCATCAAGTAAAAAAATCATAGAAACCCTGAGCATGGCGCAGGCGGGACTACTGATAAAAAAACTACGGGGCACACCGTCAAAGCGCACATGGACAATTGATTTGCCTGCTCGCGTGTTCTTGGGGGTGAGTAACGACGAATTCAACAAAATACTTGCGCGGCAATTGCAGGCTATCGGCTTTGGCTGGGACGTCAACGCGCAGGATATCAGGGGGTAGATATGACTTGGCCTAACGTCAATGTCACGCAGCTCAACCGCTATAACGGTGTGACGAACGATGTTGAACGCGTCGTGTTGTTTGTGGGGTATGGCAAAACTAACGCGGGTAAAACACTGCCTTTAAATACGGGAAGTGACTTAGATAAAGAATTGGGCGAAGAAGACAGCTTGTTAAAACGCCTGATCGCCGCCGCAAGCAATAACGCCGGTCAAAACTGGTTTGCCTACGCCCACGTTATGGCAGAGCCAGAAGCGAACGCGGAAGGCGTCGAACCGGATAAAGATTGGATGGACGCCGTCAAACTGGCGCAAAACGTGGCCTCAGTTGAAGGGGTTGTGTTGGCTTTTGATACCGCCAACGCCGCCACAATCAACCGTGCTACTGAGATGCGCACGACATTACAAGCCAGCTTTGGTCGCTTTGTGTGGTTTGAGTTAGCCATACAAGGGCCGCAAGAAGATGAAGCATGGGCGGATTACGTTTCTCGCCTTTCAAAACTGCAAGACAAAATCGCCTCGCCCGGCGTGCATTTAGTCCCGCGTCTGTGGGGCAATGAGCCGGGGGTGTTGGCAGGGCGTTTGTGCAATCGGTCAGTGACCATTGCTGATAGCCCAGCCCGCGTTGCAACAGGGGCGGTCACGGCGTTAGGCAGTGATGCTCTACCGGTTGATGGTACCGGCGTTGAAATTGATCTCGCAGTGTTGCAGTCACTTGAAACGCAGCGTTATAGCGTGCCGATGTGGTACCACGATTTTGACGGCATTTACTGGTCTGATGGTCGCACGCTAGACGTTGAAGGCGGCGATTACCAAGTGATTGAGAATGTGCGCATTGTCGATAAGGCTTCTCGCAAAGTCCGTTTACGCGCCATTCCCAAGATTGCGGATCGTTCGTTGAACAGCACACCCGGCAGTATTGCCGCCCATGTGACCTATTTCGGCAAACCGTTGCGAGAAATGGCTATCACCTCACAAATCAACGGGATTGAGTTCCCCGGTGAAGTGAAACCACCTAAAGACGGTGATATTGCCATCGTGTGGAGTTCATCGGTCAAAGTACAGATTTTTATGGTTGTTCGACCGTATGAAAGCGCAAAAGAAATTAGCGTCAGCATCGAACTTGATACCTCATTGGAGAGCTAGCTATGTCTGGGAGTGAACGTATTAGCGGCGGTTCGTTCGATGTGAACTATGACAGCGTCATGATCCACGTCGAAAGCGCCACGGTGACTATCACCGACAACAGCACGGCAGTGCAAACGCGTGGCGTGCCGAATGGGCACGTCAAAGGTTCGGTCAGCGCGGACGTTGAAATCGAAGTGGATTCTTTGAATTTCAAAAAGTTTACCGCCGTTGCTCGCGCCGCAGGTTCGTGGCGCGGTATTCCTGAGAAAGATTTCCTGTTTTATGCCAACGCTGGCGATGAAGAGGAAAAAATCGAAGTCTTTGGGTGTGTTCCGACCTTGTCTGATTTGGTCAATGTCAGCCCGAGCGAGGCCAGTAAGACTACGAAAAAAATCAAATTCATGGTCACCAGTCCCGACTTTGTCGCTATTGATGGCGTGCCGTATTTGTCAGCTCGCGATACGCGTGACCTGAAAGGATGATGCCATGCCAAACGGTGAAACATCCCTTTTAGCTAAGTTGGTGCTCATTGGTGCCCTTATCGCTATGGGGCAATTGCTGGTCAGTAACGTGCGGATCACGTTCCGTATTTTACTTGGCCGCGTGATTTTGGGATCGGCTACTGCACTGATGGCCGGTGTTGCGCTCATTAAGTTTGAGCACCTGAATGAGCTGACCATTATCGGGATTGCCTGCGCCTTGGGGATCTTAGGTAGCACGGTGATTGAAGAGTTCTTAAGGCGCTGGCTAGAACAGCGTCTAGAGAACAAAAAGGATAAAGAATCATGACATTAAGCCAGAAACAACAGCAGTTTACGCGCATGGTTGGCAAGTTGATTGCGTGGGCTGACGCTAACGGCTATGCACTGACTTTCGGTGAAGCCTATCGCACCCCAGAACAGGCCAAACTCAATGCCAAGTCTGGGGCCGGTATTGCCAATAGTCTGCATACGCAACGTTTAGCGGTGGATTTTAATCTGTTCATCAACGGTGAATGGCAGACCAAAAGCGACGCCTTTTTACCGCTTGGCGAGTATTGGGAAAGCCTCGGCGGTTCATGGGGCGGGCGATTTAAAAGTAATCCCGATGGTAATCACTTTAGCCTTGAACATAACGGGGTGCGCTAATGCGTAACGTGTGGGGAAACCTGCTTGTGTTCGCGCTTTTGTTTGGCCTCGGTTGGCAGGCTCATGACTGGCATGACGCGAAAACCACGTTAGCGGCCAATCAGTCTGCCGAGAAGATCCGCGCAGAGGTCACAGAGATAACACGGCAATCTGGGCAGGCGCTTGAGAATAAACTCGCGGAGTTAAAAGCCAATGAAACCCACACTGAGCGGGAAATACGAACGGAAGTTATTAAGCCGGTGTTTAGCAATGTTTGCGCTACTGACGATTACGTCAGGTTGTTCAACGAAAGTACAGATAAAGCCGAGCGAACCTTATCAAGAAAATCATCTGACTCTTTGTTCCGTAGCCCTGCCACGTCTGGCGGGGCCGACCGGAAATAACTTTGATGCGGCGTTAACCGCTTATCGGCAGATGTATGTCGATTGCGCCGCACGCCATAACGCCTTAGTAGGCATCATTCGACAACGATTAGACAACGTAAGGATGTAACGCAATGAGCGAAGTAAAAACCAAAATTATCACCATGACCGTGGCAGGCCGTGAATTATCGTTCGAACCGAACAAAACCGCCTATAACGCGTTGATTAACGAAATCACCCCTAAAAATAAAATGGCCCCAATGGTGACTTACCTCGGGCGCATTGTGACCCCTGAAACAAAACCCACGCTCACGCAGCTGCTTGACGATGTGCCCGGTGTTGAGTTGCAGATAGCAGAGGCGGTGAACGAGATTTACGCCCCTGTGGTTGAGATTGAAATAAAAAACTGACGGCGCGGTTAGAGGCCATCCGCGCTAACCCGTTGGAGCAATACCTCACATTACGCCGCTATTACCTGCCACATGAAGACGATAGCGAAGAAAGCCTCTCACGCGCCTTATGGCTTGATGAGTATTTTGCGAAAACAAAAGCCCGTAAGACGGCGGAAGGGATCGCGATAGCCCTTAACGGACAATGACATGAGCCATTTGGATTTTACTTTAAGCCTGATCGACAAGCTGACGCGCCCGCTGAAATCTGCGCAATCGTCACTAACCGGTTTCGCTGAAAAATCGCAGGCGTCATTTACGCGCATCGGGATTGGTGCGGCTTCGGTTTGGGCTGTCGTGAGTTCCATTCAGGGCGTTCTTGGCCCTGCGTATGAAATGAATGCGGCGTTATCTGGGCTTGGGGCTAAAGGTGTCGCTGAGGACTCACTGAAACGATTGTCCAAAGAGGCAATGAAATTCAGTAACCGCTACGGCAAAAGTGCGGTCGATGTTGTCAATTCCAGTTATGCCATTAAAGGCGCAATGGTGGGGCTGGCTGATAAAGAGCTACCTCGCGTCACCGTTGCTGCAAATACCCTCGCCGCTGGGGTAAAAGCCAGCGGGGAAGAAGCCGGGGAATACATGGGCGCAATGGCTGCGCGGTTCAATACTGAACTGTCGAGCTTAGGGCACGTGCGTTTTGCTGAAGAGCTGGCAGGTAAAACCGCCTATATGGTGCAGAACTTTGGCGTCAAGATGCAGACCATGCAAGAGCTGATAGAAGGCACCAAGAATGCCGGTGCTGACTTTGGCGTTAGCATGGATGAGCAATTTGCCGTATTGGGTACGTTGTCGCGCACCCTCGGTACCGAGTCCAGCGGGATTTACGAACAATTCCTACGCAGTGCCCCTGCGGCAGCGCAAAAACTCGGGATGAGTTTTGTTGATGCCACCGGAAAAATGTTGCCGATGGGCGAGATTTTACAAAAGCTTCAGGATAAGTACGGGGCAAGTATTGAAGGTAACGTCAAAGCACAACAGGCGTTAGATGCCGCATTTGGCGGCGGTGCTGATGTTATCAAGAAGCTATACGGCCAACAGAATACGCTTAATAAGAGTATCAGCGATTTAGGTCGTAATGATGGCATGAAGCGTGCTCAAGAGATGGCCGAAAGAATGGTTGAACCTTGGGATCGCCTTACACAAATTTGGAAAAACATGCGTATTGCTATCGGCGATACGCTCTTGCCTGTGCTTAACCCACTGATTAATCGCGCTGCGGATGCCGGGGCGAAGTTTGCCCGCTGGCTTGAAATGTTCCCAAACATTGCCCGCTGGTTGGGCTATATCACCTTGGGGGTGTTGTCGTTCGGCCTAGCAGGTGCGGCAACCAACATCATTATGGGGGTATTTGGCTTCACCATGATGGGGCTGAAGGGGATTGCGGCGGTTGTGGTGGGCGGTTGGAACGCGCTTGTCTGGACGCTTAACATCCTGCGTCCTTCCCTGCTTTTGACGCGTATTGGATTAGCTGGTCTATGGGTGCAATCCAAATTATTGGCGCTGTGGACAGGCGTTTGCCGCGTGGCCCTGTTTTTGTGGAATGGTGTTCTAAAAGCGGGAGCCATTGCCATGCGTATCTATGGTGTTGCCACTATGTTTGCAGGTGTTGCTATGCAGCTACTAACCAGCCCTATCACTCTGATTATTGGCGCACTGGCGTTGCTAGCTGTGGGGATTTGGTATGTGGTCACGCATTGGGATGAGCTAAAAACCGCCATTATGAATACGGCGGCATTCCAGTGGATCATGGATATTGCCGGAAAAGTCGGTCAGGTCTTTGCTTCAGTATGGGCCTCCATCGTTCAGGGCTGGGGCGATGTTGTTAGTTTCTTTGCGGGATTATCGCCCGTTGCTGCGTTTACGGGGTTTGCCGATACCATCGGCGACGTTTTCAATAAGTTGTTTGACGTCCTAAAAAGTACGTTTGCAGCGTCCTACAACTGGATTGTGGAAAAGCTAAACAAAATCCCCGGTGTAGATATCGATCTGAAAACAACCAGTGTGCCAAATATGGCACAAGGCATGTCGGCACCTTCTGGGGGGCAGTCGCTACTGACGGGCACCAGTACCGGAACGGCTATTCCGCGTGATGGTCTGATGAGTCAGGTTAAATCTGATAGCAAAACAACCGTTGATAACCGCAAAACATGGGGTGATATCAATATTACCGCGCCGAATGGCATCACGCCGGGGCAGTTGTCCGAGTGGCAAGAGATGGAGGCGGGATGATGGCAGAGCCTAAATATATAGACCTTTTGATAACGGACGGTGATTTCACGCTCGACAGTGGTCGAGAGCCGTTGCGCTGCAACAACTGTGAAAGCATTGGTCAAGATATTGTGCATAGCATTCTTGAAAGCGGCATTACCGCCCAATTGATTGGAGAACGCAGCCCAACAATGCGCGGTGATGTGATCACACAATTGATTTTGTTAGTAGAAGACGATGAGCGACTCATACCCGGCACGATAGTGATCACTGAAGAATCACTCTCACGGCTCTATGTCACAGCCGAAACCTATGATTTTGGCACCTTAAGCAAAGGGGTTGATTATGACTGAAAAACCCGTGGTTGATTTTGAGCAGGTGCTTAAAGACAGCGGTATGCCTATGACCGCCGACGAGATCGGAGCGGCATTTGATACGACCGTGAAAGCGGAAGGTTTCGTTACGAATACCTCCAAAATGTCACCGTTTTGGCGTCTGATTAAAGTCATTGTCACAACGCCGGTATTGTGGCTTCAGGACGCACTCATCAACACCGTGCTGATGAATATGTTTGTCGCAACCGCCAGTGGGCAAATGCTACGGCTACTGGCATGGGCGGTGAATGTCATTGTTAAGCCCGCCACCGCTGCCGTGGGGGTGTTGCGTTTTTACAAATCAAATGCGGCGAACGCGGTCACCGTGCCCGCAGGAACACTGGTACAAACCGAACGCATCAACGGGGTTGTTTACGTACTGAAGGTGACGCAAGACACGCTTATTCCTGCGGGAAAAGAAAGCGGCACTGTGCCGGTTATTGCGGCAGCTACTGGCGATGGCTACAACCTTGCGCCCGGTTATTACCGAATATTACCCGTAAGCGTAACGGGGATCGGTAGCGTTGAGAATGAGGAAGACTGGTTACTAACACCAGGAGCAAACGAAGAAAGCGACGATGAGCTTCGCGAACGTTGCCGCAACCAATTCAATCTAGTGGGTAACTATCACACCGATGCGGTCTACCGCAGCATGATTGCGGGTGTTGCTGGGTTGTCGATTGATCGCATTTTCTTTTTACATGATGCGCCGCGTGGGCCGGGCACAGCAAATGCGTACTTATTGCTAGACAGCGGTGTTACGTCCCAGCCGTTTATTGATGCGGTAAACGACTATATCAACAGTCAAGGCCATCACGGACACGGTGATGATATGCAGTGCATGGCGATGCCTGAAACACGTCACACACTTGACGTAACGCTATTTGTTACAAATCCAGACAACATGAGCGCTGAAGATAAAGCCGCGTTACGTACTGGCGTTGAAAACCTGATCCGCTGTGCGTTTCGTGAAAACAGTAACTATGACGTAAAAAAGACGTGGCCCTATTCGCGCTTCTCATTTTCAAATTTGGGGCGAGAAATTCACAGAACCTTTGATGTGGTGGATTCATTGCGCTTTTCACTGACTGACATTGTCAGCGATCTCGCCGTACCAAGATTGGATGCGCTGACCGTGGAGATCGAACGTGACTGAATTTAAAAAACGATTACACACCCTGAAGTTACCTTCATGGATGGACAAAGGCGACCCCGCCAAGTTATTGCGTGCCTGTGTGGCATTTTGGTTACAGGTATATAACTGGATCACATGGCCGTTAAGGCAGTTTGATCCACTAACCTGCGTTGAGCCGGTATTAAACCTATTGGCGTATGACCGCGATATCACCCGCTTTAACGGTGAGCCTTTGGTGTTGTTCCGTAAGCGTGTGGCTTATGCCTTTATCAATGCGCGGGACGCGGGGTCAGTTGAGGGGTTTATTGCGATTTTCCAGCGTCTAGGCATTGGCTACGTGGAGTTGCTAGAACGCCAACCGGGGATTGATTGGGACGTTATTACGGTGCGCGTCACTGATAGTCAGATAGCAGAAAACACCGATTTGTTACTTGAAATTATTCGTCAATATGGCCGGACGTGCCGCCGTTACAGATTTGAAGTGATCACCAAGCAAAAAATGTTTATTCGCGCTGGGTGGTATGAAGGGGAATATGTTTGCTATGTGGCTAGCCTATCCCAAGAAACCAACAATAACAGCGCCACATATGGCGCGAAGCTAGGGAACTGAGATGTCACAAACTGTCATTACGCTAGCGTTTGAACGCTGGAAAGCGCAGCAAGCGATTAACAATAGTGCCGTGGTTTTAGATGAGTTTGTTTTAGCCAATGTGCCTAATCTTGATGTGGAAAGTCCGATTGACCGCGCCGAGCAGCTCCCAGAGGCGAAGTATATTGTCCATCGTCAAGCAGTCAGTGCAGCGGGCTTGGTGAATGAAAATTCCGTGGTCTATTCAGTCACTATGGGCGCGGATGTCGGTGATTTTGAGTTTAACTGGGTTGGTCTGATGAACAAGGCCACCGGCACGTTGGCGATGATTGTCCATGCGCCACTGCAAAGCAAAATCAAGAATGCCGAGGGCAAGCAAGGTAACGTGCTCACCCGCTCCTTTTTGATGGAGTACAACGGCGCGGCGTCAGAAACGCAGATCACAACACCCGCAGAAACATGGCAGATTGATTTCACCGCACGTCTTGCGGGGATGGATGAGCGCCAGCGCCTTGAGAACGTCGATATTTATGGCGCAGCGGCATTTTTTGGTGATGGTTTCTTAGTCACTCGTCAAGTTAGCCAATACAGCATTACGCAGGGGGCAGGCTACGTAGGTGGTCTGCGTTGCAAGCTATCGACCACGCAAAACATTACCGTGACGACCAAGCCGGTGAAAGTTTGGGCAGATGTGTGCTGGAAAGGCACGCTAACAAGTGTTTGGGCTGAAGAGCTGAAAATCACGGTAGCAAATACGCTGGCAAATTACGTGCAAGACGGTGTACAGCATTACGTGTACGCGGTCGCCAGCATTGATGCGAACGGCGTAATCACGGATTTACGTCCAAAAGGCACATTAGACGGCCAGCAGGGCAATAAAGACTTTTTGCGTATTGATAAAAGCCTGTCAGAAATCGCGGCGAAGGGGGAAGCTGCCCAGAAAAAAGCTATAGCGAACTTGGGGTTAACTCAAACCGTTGAACTAGCGGACGGCGCTTTACAGAAAGATGAAAACCTTTCAGATGTGCCCGATAAACCCAAAGCCCGCAAGAATTTAGAATTAGGTACCGCTGCAACATCCAATGTTCAAAAATCGGCTACGGATGGCACTGCCAATGCCTTGATGGCGAATGGTGCGTGGGGGATCGGTACGAGTGGTCTCATCATGAAAGATAGTGACATCCTATCGCCGACAAGCATTGGAAATGCGTTTTTCGTTCAAGGTGGTGGCGCTGATAATCATTTTGGCAGCTACGGCGCCGGTGTTCACATTTCTTATGGCACGGGAGGCGGTAATACCCTGCGGCTTACTGCGAATTTATTTGTCGATGCCTCTGGAAATCTGTCTGTTGAATGGTTGGAGGTTAACCGAAATGACGGGGCGGTTAAGGCGAAAAGGCTACAAAAACTTTATGGGCCATTGAATAAGCCCACTGCTACGGATATTTCAGCATTTCCAGTTCGTGGGATGATAGCTTCTGGAGTGAATCTAAATACCCTTACTGGAACAAAGGAAGGTTTTTATTATCAGCCTATGAACGCGTCTGCTACGGCGGCACTTAATTATCCAACTCAGGCGGCTGGTAGTTTGTGTGTCATTAAAAACGGCGCAAACGGTAATGATGGATGTATACAAGAATATCGTCCTTATAACAGCACAGTTATTTTCAGTCGAACTTACGATTTAGCCTCAAACAGATGGTCTGGCTGGGATTTTAGTTACAGTAAAAATAATCCACCTCCAGCACCCGATTTAAGACCCTATATAACGACATCAGCGGCTGATAATCGGTATATCCAAAATACCCAAATGGGCGCTGAAGAGTATAAGGATATCCCTTACCCCGGCCAAGCAAGTCTACCGTGGGGTGCCTGTATTACTGCGATAGTAGGTACAACTAAAAGTACAGGTTCGGGGATTTCATTTCATATCTCTCGGGTCTATTTCCGTCGCTTGCAAAAATATATCGGTGGCTCTTGGAAAAACTTCGCATAAGGGAAATACGGCATGATTTATAAAAATTTTACACCGTGCACCAACGAACGCACTGAGGATGGCGCGCTACACCTCCAGTCTGAGGACGGTCAAGATTGGTATGACGTACGAGAAAAGTTAAGCGCGGAAAAGCTAAAAATTGCATATCAAGCGGATGGTGTTATCCGTCAGCAAAGCTACAACGCGGTTGAGTTATTCCCTGAAAATCTTTCTATTGCGGAAGTGAGCAAGAAAAGTATCCCGAATGATTTTCCAGAGCGGCTTGACGGTAATTGGATTTTTGACGGCAAGAAAATCACACCGCGTGTAATCCCAAAATCCGAACTCATTGCGCAGGCCGAAGAAACCCGCGCGCAGCTCATGGCCGAGGCAAATCAAAAAATCGCGCCGCTACAGGCCGCATTAGACGTAGGCATGGCGACTGATGAAGAATTAGTCCAGCTCAAAGCGTGGAAAACCTACTTAGTGTTACTCAGTCGCATGGATACCAGCAATGCGCCAGATATTGAACTGCCAGAGGTACCCGATGTGGCGTGAAGCAAAAATCGCGTTTCCTGATGAGCTATCGGCACTCAGCTGCGCAATAGTTCCTGCCCACCCTTGGGTATATGGTTTGGGGCAGATTACCGATTCAGGCAATTATTTAAGCCCTGTCAATGCGTTGGCTTATTTATCCAAGAAGCTTGCTGTTAGCGCTGAAGAAACAAATGTTATTGTTTTTATGATCGCAGAACATGACCACAGCAATTTTATGCAGGGATTATCGCAACTGGCTGAGGTGTTCCCCGCGCCGGCATTTACTCAGGTCAGCAGAATGGCAAAGGCAGCGTTTGAGCTGAGCACAGTCAAAATGCAGCTACCAAGCAAGAACAGTGGCGCACTACCTGCGGCAGTCCCGTTATCGGTCGCAACCAATCGCGCTGCATTGAATGCACAGCGTGTGGCAAAAGCTCAGATAGACGCTGCAGTACAGACGAATACGGCAAAATTACAATTGCAGGTTGGCGAATTTATCCAAGCGCGTGCGGGCATGTTGAAAACTATTAGCGACGGTTTAGAGACGTTGAAAGGCGCAAGCGCTAATGCGTGGGTCTTTACCCATACAGGCAGCATGATAAACGCCGCCGTTGAATTACTTAAAAATATCCCCCGAGCCACAGCCGTGCATACGGTCGCGCTGATGTTCATCGGCGATAACTTGGCGGGGTTGGAGAAAATGATCCATGAGCCAAGCCGCGTTACTCGCTCTTGATGGTGAGGGGATCAGCATGAAGAATATGCTGGTTTCACCGTCAATGCAGTTTCAAGAAAAAGACCAATCCGGGCAGACCTCAAGCACCGCGAACGCAGAGCAAGGTATAAAAGCCAAAGAGCTGCGCGTATCGGGTCTGATTACGTTTGATGAGCAACCTGTGTTACAGCGATTATTTCAGTTAGCGTCAGCGACGGAATCTAGCGGAGCGCTCAAGAAGTACCGCGTTGCTAATGAAACCGCCGCCGCCATTAATTTTCGTGAAGCCACTTTCACAGGCACTATTGAAGCCACCCCACAAGAAGATCGCCTCGCTTGGCAGGTGAGTTTTACCTTACGTGAAAAGGTTAGCGTGCCGGAGAAGCGAGAAGCCAGAAAAGGCAATAAGACAACCAGCACAAAACAGACAGGTGCGGCAGGTGGCAAAGGTACGTCAGCTGAAGAAGGGCCGGAAACGCTGAGTTGGTTTGAAGCTAAAGTATTAAAACCCGTTAATGATGCGCTGGGGTAAATAACCGATGAAACCTATTAAACGCCTTTACCTATCAGCAGACAGTGTTCACCTCGCTGACGTCAACATTATGTTGGAGATTAACGCCTGTGGACGCGGCTTTATTACAGCGAAAACGCAGACTGATTACACAGGAAAAATGGTGCGGCTTGATGTGGGGTATGATGGCCTTGTCCTGCGGTGGTTCACCGGCTATGTAGAGCGATCACAACCAGCTGATAATGGCTCTGTACGTCTTTTCGTTCGTGAGCTGATCGGCGTGTTTGAAAAACTATGGCCGTGCTCATTCCAGCACCCAACACTAAGACAAATCACCGATTGGCTGACTGAACAAACAGGACTGAAGGTTAGCCCACCGGAGAGCGCCGCCTATGCTGACAAACCTATACCCCATTTCACCCACAGCGGAACCGGCTACCAACTGTTAGCAAGTTTGGGGCCTGCGTTTTCCATACCGGATTACCAATGGTACCAACTTCCCGATGGTGGCATTTTCGTTGGTGCGGCTGAACATGGGTTAATGGCGGGCAAACCGGTTGAAATCCCCAACGAGTTTAGCCAAACCACGGCGGGCGGTAACTCAATGACCGTACCACTTATTCAAAGTCTTCGCCCTGGTGCCGAGGTTAACGGCCAGCGCTTAAATCAGGTACGTCTCGAAAATGACAATATGACGCTTTCTTGGGTACCACGAAATAAGGCTACGGGTAAGCCTTTGCAAAAAGCGCCAATACAACGCCAGATGGAAAGCGCCTTCCCTGAATTAGCCTCCGGGCTACATTTGCCTAAGATGGCCCGTGTTGAGGCCCCTAGCGAAGATGTATCGAGCGGTGATATTTCCGATCAGTTCCGCCCCCGCTATGCTGTTGACTTGCAGCTGTTAGACGCGGACGGCAACCCAGCAACCGATACGCCAATTTATCCTGCAGTGCCGTTGCCAGTTCCTATGGCGGGCAGTGAGTCCGGCATGTTCCAATTTCCCCCACCGGGCACGTTGGTTGAAGTGGGATTTACAGGCGGACGCCCAGACAGGCCATTTGTACGGCAGACGATGCCACAAGGGCAGAACCTGCCCGATGTGAAGCCGGGCGAACAGCTCCAACAACAGCGTGATGGTGTATCACAGCGTGTGACGGTTGCAGGCGATTGGGTTCGCCAAACTGATCAGACGATAAGTGAAACCTCAATGAAGCGAGAAGTTAAGTCTGACGAGGAAACCCGCACTATTGTTGTCCGAGAAACCACAGTCCAAGCTACCGACAAGACAACGGTTTTAGGCACATCGACGTTACTAGCCGGTGCCGTGGTACAGGTGAGCCAAGGCGATTACAGCTTGGGAACGTCAGGGGCATTAACGGTAACGTGTCAGACAATGGCCGTTGATGTCACCAATGACGCAAAACGAATGATTGGCGGAAACCTTAGCGACACCATCAAGGGGGAAGCGACAATCAGCGTTGGGAGTTCACTGACGGAAAAAATAGCCGGAATTCGTCGCAGTGTCGCGCAGTCTCAAGAACTCATCGCCCCCGTAGTAAAGCTGGGGAGCGATAGCATAAACGTACTGACATTGCTTACCGACACGCTTGATGTGCTCAATGAGTTAGCCACCCAAGCAGCCAACCACACACACCCGAGCACAGGTCAAAGTCAGCAGGCGGCACAGTTCACCGCAACCGCCCAGAAGACCAGAGTGTTAGCTAAGAAATACGGCCCACTCATTGCGTAAACGTCGCATGATTTAAACGCCACACAAAGCCCACCACGCCCAATCAATCAACAAGGCCGACAACGTTCGGCCTTGTTTGCATTCGTCGCGCCATAACCCGCAGAGGAAACAGAAACCCACAGACGAAAGCGAGTGTCAGACGAAAACGGCGCTACACCGCACCCGCCTGCACGATTTGGATCTAAAAAATTTTGCAAAAGAATTTTTGCGCAAACGCACCGCCAGCCAGCGCCGACGCTGGGCTTGATGCATCTGAGTGCTTTTGCACTCTGTGCAAGCATTTGCAAAAGTTTGCAAAAAGTCAGCCTATCGCCTCGGCTAACGTTTTGTTTAACATCATGTTTTAAAAAGGATCTCTTTGCTTTTCGTCTGGATCTTTGCGGGTAGGGTTACGGGGTAGGGTTGAGGTCATTTATTTCTATGAGGTCAGGCGGGACGCGGCTTGTAGGTGAGTTGGCGAGGCTAGAACATATTGCAAAACTTTGCGCAAAAGGATCTATCATAAAGCCGCCCGCATATGCGGGCGGATAGTTCAGTTCATAAGTTTAGAGTTTGCCGCTTTCGATTTTGAAATCGACCAACTCTTTATTTTTCAGGTCATATGTACAGTAATATGTCATTGTTGTTTTGGCATTAAATCCATTTGTGAACTTAACTTTGTCCCCAATGAAGGTCATTCTATTTTTCGATTGATTATATTGGGAGTGACTAAACATCGGTGTAAACATTCCGTCAGTCCATTCAAACTCATACTTAGATGATTTTTCAATAACAGGCCTGCATAGGCTTGAAACTTGTATCCAGTTTTTTTCAAAGATGCAGGTATCATCACTGGCTTTACAGTCTTTTGCTGCGGCTGTTTTGGTTTTGGCTGGGGTGGTTTCATCATCGCCAAAGTACCAATAGAGACCAGTCCCAACCACGATAACAACGGCCAAGCCTGCAAGTGCGTGCCACCAACGCTCACCCGGTTTTTTTACACCACAATGCGGACATACTTTCGCACTATCGGACACTTCTTTTTTGCATTCTTTGCATGTAGTCATTGCCATAAATCATCTCCTATGAAAATTAATTCAATATGTTATGTAAGTCCTTAATGTTCGTATGACATTTTCGCTACTATCCGTGGTATTTCAAATTTTTTAGACAATAAAAACTACATGCGTGGTCAAGTTGTGGATCTGATTTTAATTAAATTCAATAAAAACAACTAATTGAATATTCATATAAAAAAGTTGAGCTTTTTTATGCGGCAAGCAGTTCTTTTGCATTTGCCAGCGTATTACGCGTCACTTCACTTCCGCCCAACAGGCGCGCCAGCTCTTGTAAACGAGCCTTTTTATCGAGTGGCTGCATAGTGGTTTCAGTTTCTGAGCCGTCAGTCTGTTTGCTGACATAAAAATGTTGGTGTCCACATCCTGCAACTTGAGGTAAATGGGTCACACACATAACCTGTGTAGATTCGCCAAGTTGACGCAACATCTTACCGACAATTGCCGCGGTTGGTCCACTGATGCCCACGTCTACTTCATCGAAGATGAGTGCCGGAGTATCCATTTTTTGTGCGGTGATAACCTGAATAGCCAGTGCGATACGTGATAGTTCACCGCCTGACGCGACTTTAGCCAGAGGCTGTAGAGGCTGGCCGGGGTTAGTCGTTACGCTGAATTCAATGCGGTCAGCACCGTCAGCGGTGAGCGCTTCAGGCATGAAATTCACGTCAATAGCGAATTGTCCATGAGGCATTGATAGCTCGTGCATGCTATGAGTGATTAACGAGGAGAGCTCCTGCGCGAACTCGACCCGCTGCTGGTGCAACTGCTGTGCTAGCGAAAGTGCTTGCTGGTGATGAATATGCACATTCTCTGCTAGCTGTTCCTGTTCGCTCTCTTGCTGACAGAGAGACTGCTGCTCGTCTAGTAATTGCTGATGGAACTGTGGCAACTCTTCTGGCGAAACGTGGTGTTTTCTGGCTAATGCAATTTGGCGAGAAATACGCTGCTCTAATTCATAGAGGCGTGCAGGATCCATATCGATGTTATCGCCATAGTGACGTAACTCGTTGCTGGCCTCTGATATTTGGATCGAGGCTTCTTCAAGCATATCTAGAAGCGGTGAAAACTGACTGTCGTAGCTAATCAATTCGGACACATTTTGTTTTGCACTGTGCAAGAGACTCAGAATATTGCCGTCTTCAGCCTCCGAAAGCATGTTGAGCGCTCGCTGACTGATGGTTAACAACTGCCCACTATTGGCTTGGCGCTTATATTCCTCATCGATTTGTTCATACTCACCCGCCTGAGGAGCAAACTCATTGAGCTCTTTTAACTGATATTGCAGCAGCTGTTTACGTGATTCACGCTCTGCTACCTGTTTTTGATGGTGCGTTAGCAAACGGCAGCTATGGTGCCATTGACGATAGGCCGCCTGCATTTCAGCCAACAGTTCTGATTGATTGCTGTAGGCATCAAGCAGATGCTTTTGATGTTCGGATTTGAGTAGCAACTGATGCGCGTGCTGACCGTGGATCTGGATCAGATGCTGACCTAACTCACGCAGCTGTGAAAGGGGAACCGCGGTGCCGTTAATAAAACCCCGCGAGCGGCCATCGGCGCTGATAACGCGTCGGAGCAGGCATTCGTTGCTGTCATCCAACTGGTTCTGTTCAAGCCATTGGCGCGCTGAGGGGGTGTCCGCCAAAGAGAAACGAGCGCAAATATCGGCTCTAGGCGTATTTAAACGCACCATAGCCGCTTCTGAGCGTCCTCCAAGGCATAAGCCCAAGGCATCGATAGCAATAGACTTACCTGCGCCAGTTTCGCCAGTGATAGCGGTCATTCCGCGTTGGAAGTCGATTTCAAGTTCACGAACAATAGCAAAATTAGAAATGGTCAGTTGCGTCAGCATTCGAAATTCCCCTGTACGGAATCACATAACTGTATTTAACTACAGTATAAACTGGTTTTTTATACAGTAAAGTAGCTGACGAAAAAATTTTCTTAATTTAGAAAAGTTTTTTAGACCACCCTAACTTGGTGCTTAATGTATTGAAATAGTTGTAGTCTTTGGGATGTATCAAGTTTAAATGAAATTGGCTACGCTGAATCATCACTTCTTCTCCTTGCTGAATTGGCAGGGCTATCTGGCTGTCACAGCTGATTTCCAGATCGTTGCTGAAGTGGCTAAAGCGGAGATGGATTTTGCTGTTACTATCGATAACAAGAGGTCTGGCGGATAGCGTATGAGGAAACATAGGCACCAGTGCGATGGCATCTAGGGTTGGGGTCAGAATAGGCCCCCCGGCAGATAATGAGTAGGCGGTAGAGCCTGTAGGGGTTGAGATGATTAGGCCGTCAGAGCGTTGTGAGAAGGCAAAGTTTTCATTGATATAAACTTCGAACTCAATCATATGAGCCACTTTACCAGGGTGTAATACTACCTCGTTGATCGCGGTGCTCATGCGTCTTTGTTGTTGCTCGCGGCACACCTGGACTTCAAGTAAAAAGCGTTGCTCGCTAAAATATTCGCCGTCGAGGACGTCAGAAAGCTGTTGTTTAGCGTTATCGGGATCGAGGTCGGTAAGAAAACCCAGGTTGCCACGGTTTACACCGATAACTTTGATATCGTAGCGCGCCAGAATGCGTGCCGCGCCGAGCATATTGCCATCGCCGCCGACGACGACAGCGAGATCGGCCTGCTGCCCAATGTCTGCCAAACTGCCTGTAGTCGCGTTTTCCAACTTGAGGTCGTGTGCAATTTGGTGTTCGACGATCACCGGATAGCCTTTACCGACGAGCCAGTTAAACAGCATCTCATGCGTGGCCAGTGCCGCAGGATGACGCGGATGACCGACCAGACCGATACATTCAAATTTTTTATTCATGCAGTGGTTTTCCTACTGAGTGCAATTTAATGACTCTCATTATGCGCGGTTCTCTTGAATCGCCAGCTTTCATCCCCATAATAAGCCAAGTAGCGAGATTAATGCCAAACCGCGGAGAATTTCATGAGTAGTAAAGAACAGAACATGTCGAATGAGCAAGCCTCACAAGAAATGGAAAACGGACAAGAGCAGCACGAACAGGCTCAGGTCGATGCGGCAGACGTAGTCGATGTGCGCGATGAGCGCATTGCTGAACTGGAAGCTCAGTTGCAGGAAGCCGCTCAGCGTGAGCGTGATTCTGTTATGCGTGCCCGCGCAGAAGCTGACAATATTCGCCGTCGTGCCGAGCAGGACGTAGAGAAGGCGCATAAATTCGCTTTAGAGAAGTTCTCTAACGAACTGTTGCCAGTGATTGACAGCTTGGAGCGTGCGTTGGATCTGGCGGATAAATCCAATCCAGATTTAGCGGCGATGATTGAAGGCATCGAATTGACGCTGAAATCTATGCTGGATGCCGTGCGTAAGTTCGGCGTAGAGCAGGTGGGTGAAGTCAATGTTCCGTTTAATCCTGAAGTGCATCAGGCAATGACGATGATGGAATCCGATCAGCATGAACCAAACCAAGTCATGATGGTTATGCAAAAAGGCTATACCTTAAATGGCCGCCTGATCCGTCCAGCGATGGTTGCGGTATCTAAAGCTAAGGCTTGATCGATATCCTAAAAATCAAAAACCAGTCGATCGACTGGTTTTTTTTCGCCTGAACTATTCCTCGCTACCGTTTTCCGGTAAGCGGGGCTGCCAGTCAATCGGCGTAAGCCCCTGTTCAATCAGGAGTCGATTGGTTTGTGAGAAATGGTGGCAGCCTAAGAAACCGCGGTGTGCAGACAGCGGTGATGGATGGGGTGCCTTCAACACGCGGTGGCGCTGCGTATCGATAATGCTGCCTTTCTTTTGCGCATGGGCTCCCCACAACAAGAACACAATCCCTGAACGATGTTCGTTAAGCGCTGCGACAACTTTATCTGTGAAGGTTTCCCAACCGAGCTTAGCGTGCGAGTGCGCTTGACCACGCTCGACGGTTAACACGGTATTGAGTAGTAAAACACCTTGGTCGGCCCAGCTTTTTAGATAGCCGTGATTAGGGATTTGAAATCCTTCAATATCGGTTTGTAGCTCTTTATACATATTCATGAGAGAAGGGGGCGCGGGAATGCCTGGGCGAACGGAAAAAGAGAGTCCGTGTGCCTGATTTGGCCCGTGATAGGGGTCTTGTCCAAGGATGACGACTTTAACGTCATTAAATTCGGTGAAGCGAAAAGCGTTAAATACATCTTTCTGCGGTGGATAAATGGTCTTACCGGCTTGGCGCTCTGCCGCAACGAAAGCAAGCGTGTCGTGAAAATAGGGCTTTTCTTTCTCGGCACCGATGACATCGTGCCAGTTTAGTGGAGAAGTCATCTTCACTTCCTCTTTGTTTATACGGAAATTATCTGGCGGTAGCTTACCGTTTCAAGCGATGAAGTTAAACCGTGAAGAAAATTTAACCACGTGCAGGTTAGCCACTGGGTGAGTGTTTTTTGAACGAAAATTAAATTTTTTTTGAAAATTTACAAAAATAGAAAAGTCTCCGCGAAATGGTTAAATTTGATGTAAAACATAAATTTGCCCAAATTGGTAAAATGACCACCATGAAAAAATTGATTTAAATCAAAGAAAACCCCACTCTATATTGGTATATAGAACATCAAGACAACATTGGTTTTACCAAATGGCCGATGTTAAGGCCGTAAACGAAGAAATTAATCCCAGATTTTTTGCTCTATTGACGGAGGCAACAAATGATTCAAGGTATTCAGATCACTAAAGCTGATAATGCAGACCTGATGAACTCTTTCTGGCTGCTTGATACAGATAAAAATGAAGCACGCTGCGTATGTGCTAAAGCAGGCTATGCAGAAGACCAGATCGTTGCAGTAAGCGAGTTGGGTCAAATCGAATATCGCGAAGTCCCTTTGGATATCAAACCAACTGTACGTGTGGAAGGCGGTCAGCACTTGAACGTTAACGTTCTGCGCCGTGAAACTCTGGAAGATGCCGTTAAGCACCCAGAAAAATATCCACAGCTGACTATTCGTGTTTCTGGCTATGCGGTGCGTTTCAACTCACTGACTCCAGAACAGCAGCGTGACGTTATCGCTCGTACCTTTACTGAAAGCCTGTAATTTCAGGTTTGAGGCAATAGGACATAGCAAAAAGGAGCTGAAAAGCTCCTTTTTTACGTCTGTAGCCCAGAGAACTTTGCTAAATAGTACAAAATAGCTGCACAGCATGTTGTTGCATAATTAATGTTATTTGCATTCTATTTCATTATATTAATTCCACTCTTCATCGAATTTTTAGTGCGCGAACTGGGAAAAGAATCAGAAAAAATAGTCTGGCTGGATTTAATCTCGTAGCGGTAAAATTGTTGGTGTTAGGATGAAAAAAAACCGCCATTAAAGGCGGTTTTTTTGTTAGCTCGCTGATTTATTCTTCAGTTGGAGTCACTGACTGTGCGGCTTTAGGCTTACGGCGTTTTCCGACATTTTTACTATCGCGGTGACGCACTTTTACCTTTTTATCTTTCTTCTCTTCGTCTTTTTTCTCTTGGCGCTTGAGCAGCGTCTTCTTAGACGGCTTACCTTTGTTCTTCTCGCTTGGCGGCTTGGTGGTTGGACGAAGTTCGTCAACCACGCGAGATTTAATTTGCTCTTCGACATAGCGGCTGATTTTGCCCAGCAGCAGATGGTCATGAGCTTCCACCAGAGAAATTGCGATGCCTTTACGACCTGCGCGACCGGTACGGCCAATACGGTGTAGATAGGTGTCAGCGGTGCGTGGCATATCGAAGTTGAAGACGTGGCTGATGTCTGGGATATCCAGACCACGCGCGGCGACGTCGGTTGCAACCAACACGTTCACTCGGCCATCAAGCATGCGCTTCATGGCTTCATTACGCTTAGCCTGCACCATCTCGCCTTCTAAGTAGCAGGAGTTGATACCCGCTTCGCGCAGCCAGCCTACCAGTTCATGCACGCGCTCGCGCTTACGCACGAAAATAACGGATTTGGTGACTTCAGGCTCTTTTAGCAAATGACACAGCAGCTTGGTTTTGTGCTCAAGAGTATCGGCGCGGTAATACCATTGCTGGATCTTCTTACGCTCACGGCGTGAAGGATCGGCTTCGATTTCGACAGGATCCTGCAGCAGACGCTCAGAGAACTCTTTAATTGCGTCGCCTTCCAGCGTTGCTGAGAACAGCATAGTCTGTTTACGCCAGCGAGTTTCTGCAGCGATGGTTTCGATATCTTGTGCAAAACCCATGTCGAGCATGCGGTCTGCTTCATCAAGGATCAGGGTTTCAACCGCGCGGCAATCGAAGTTTTCTTCTTTGATGTATTGCAGCAGACGACCAGTGGTTGCAACCACGATGTCTTGATTTTCGCTGAACACTTCAGCGTGATTCATGTAGGCAACGCCACCGGTGATGGTCGCGATATCCAAATTTGTATGTTTAGCCAATTCGATGGCTTGCTCGGCAACCTGCATTGCCAATTCACGCGTTGGAGTCAGCACCAATACACGTGGTGGGCCGGATTTTTTACGCGGGAAGTCGAGCAGGTGCTGCAATACTGGCAGCAAATAGGCGACGGTTTTCCCGGTTCCGGTAGGTGCTGAACCCAGAACGTCGCGACCGTCCATTGCCGGAGGAATGGCGGCAGCTTGAATGGCTGTCGGGCGGTCATAGCCTTTGTCGCGCAATGCGTCGAGTAGGCGTTCATCGAGTTCGAGTTCGGAAAAATTGCTTGCTGTCATGGTCTACCTCTACTTGGGGCGCCGATTATAGACGGGTTGGGGCAGATGTTCACCCATTAAAGCGGGGGAATTAGTATGTTTGCACCGATCCCGCCTTTGCGAATCTATGGGGATATTTTATGCTATGCGACCAAAAATAAGGAGTTACTGTGACTCAACGCCCATCAGAATCAGTACCATTGCGCCGTAACGGATTCACATTTAAGCAATTTTTCGTTGCACACGATCGCTGTGAGATGAAGGTCGGTACCGATAGTATTTTGTTAGGCTCGTGGACTGACATCAGCAATCTCGATGGAAAAATACTGGATATCGGCACAGGCAGCGGTCTTTTAGCTTTGATGCTGGCGCAGCGTACCACAGATGTCGTGCAAATTGATGCCGTTGAACTAGACCAAAACGCGGCCACTCAGGCAGCAGAAAATTTTGTCCTGTCGCCGTGGGCCAATCGAATGCGGGTTCACACCTGTTCATTACAGGCTTTTGCCGCGCAAACCTCCGAACGTTATGACCTGATTGTGAGCAATCCGCCTTACTATCCGCAGGGAGTAGAGTGTCGCAATGTGAGTCGCAATACCGCTCGTTATACCTCGGAGCTTAGCCACCAATCATTGCTAAAGCATGCGAGAGAATTGGCTACAGATAATGGCAGAATGGCCGTCGTTCTCCCTACTGATGTAGGCGTAAGCTTTATTCAGACAGCGGCTCAAGAAGGGTGGTTTATACTGCACTACACTGAAATTGCAGAATTTGACGATAGAGTCGCGCGACGTTCACTGATGTTGTTTGGTTCCAAGCCTGTAAATCAGCAGTCAGATCGACTAGTGATCCGCGATAAAAGCAGTGAATACTCCCATGATTTTCGCCTGTTAACGAAAGATTTTTACCTTTTCTTCTGAGTCTGTTGCTTTGGTTAGCATAATATTTCACTATCAGACTCAGATGCGGTAATTCACCGCAATTTTGTTCTGATAGGAAAGGCTGAAATAATTAACAGGCTCAGGGAGTGGGCGTTCATTGTCGAATTATCTCTAGTAGTGCCATTTCCCTTTGTATTACTCCTTTCTTAGTCAGATCCCTATTGAGCTTTAGTGAATAACTGGCGTACGTGTCTGCTGCGTATACGTCCAGAAAAATTTATAAGAGGGCAGACTATGCAACAACGTTTATCTACGGCTGACACCATGGGGTTAGGGTTAATGACCTTTGCTTTTTTTCTGGGCGCAGGAAACATCATTTTTCCTCCATTAGAAGGTCAGATGGCAGGGCATAACGTACTTTATGCTATGGGCGGTTTTTTGCTCACTGCTGTGGGTTTGCCGTTACTCTCTATTATTGCCGTTGCTCGGGCGGGTGGCGGTTTGCCGTCCATGACTCACGATCTGCCGAAAGGGACAGGTACTTTTGCCGCTGTTTTGTTATTTATCATTATCGGTCCAGCTTTTGCCGCTCCGCGAACCGGCTTGGTCGCTTTTGAAATGGCGGTAAAACCGTTGCTGGTTAGCTCAGGTAGCTACAGCGATACGCCGGTGACGCTGGGTAGCCTGACTCTGGATGGTTTACAAATGTTAGTTACCGCGCTGTTTTTTGCAGTGACGCTGATGCTTGCATGGAGCCGTGGCAAACTGATCGATAGTATTGGCAAGTTCTTGACGCCGATGTTGTTTTTGCTGCTGGTGGTCTTGGCGCTAGGCGTGATTTTCAAACCGCAAGGGGACATCGTAGCGCCGGTAGCGGCCTATGAGCAGATGGCATTTTCTAAAGGTTTTATCAGCGGCTACAACACTATGGATACCTTTGCTGCGCTGATGTTTGGGATGTTGCTGGTTGATGTATTGCGCGGTAAGGGTGTGACTGAGCCGAAGGCTTGCTTCCGCTATTTGAGCATTGCGGGTGTGATTGCTGCGCTCGGTCTGGCGTTTGTATATATCTCCCTGTTTTGGCTGGGGGCGACCTCTTCAACAATTGCTGGTGGAGCCGATAACGGTGGCGTTGTGCTGGCGGCGTATGTGAAGGCGTTATTTGGTCAGCCAGGTCAGTGGATTTTATCATTAGTGGTCATGCTGGCATGTTTAACTACGGCGGTGGGCTTAGTCAGCGCCTGTGCGGACTATTTCTCCACCTTAACGCCGCTGCGCTACCGTCATTGGGTCATTGTATTGTGTCTCATTTGTGCGGTGGTGGCTAACGTTGGGCTGAGCCGTTTGATTGCACTGTCGGTTCCCGTGTTAATGGCATTGTATCCGTTGGCGATTGCCTTGGTGGCTCTGACTTTTGTGCGACGCTGGTTACGTAATCCGGTTCTGGGATATCGTCTGGTTATGCTGGTTGCGTTGCTGTGCAGCTTGCTGGATGGTGCGCGTGCCGCAGGCGTTGAGTCCATCGGTTGGTTAGCTCGCCTGCTGGATTGGCAAATGGCGGCGATGCCGCTGGCCGCAGAAGGTATGGCGTGGGTTCTACCCACGTTTATTATGCTGGTGTTGGCTTTCTTCTTGCCTGCGAAAAGCCGTAATCAGAAAGTGGCTTTGGCTTAATAACGTCCTTGTGATGAATAAGCCACCTTCTCTGAAGGTGGCTTTAACTATTTTAATCCGCCTTAGGGCTCTTAAATCCGCTTCAGGGCTGCAAAATCGTTGGCTTAGGCTCTGCTAATAGATCGGGATAGTCGAGAGTGTAGTGCAATCCTCGGCTTTCTTTTCGTTCCATCGCACAACGCACCATTAGCTCCGCGACTTGAACCAGATTGCGCAGCTCTAAAAGGTTATTTGAGATGCGGAAGTTTGCATAGTACTCGTCAATCTCCTGCTGCAACATTTGAATGCGGCGCAGCGCGCGCTCCAGACGTTTTGTGGTACGAACGATACCAACGTAATCCCACATAAACAGGCGCAGCTCATGCCAGTTATGTTGGATCACGACGCGCTCATCGGAATTGTAAACTCGGCTGTCATCCCACTCGGGTAAACTTGGCGCAAGGCTGGTTTGCGGCAGGCGTTGCAAAATGTCCTGTGAAGCCGACCACGCGTAGACCACGCACTCCAGTAAGGAATTAGACGCCATACGATTAGCGCCATGTAGGCCGGTATAACTCACTTCACCAATCGCATAGAGTCCTTCCAAGTCAGTACGCCCTTGATGATCGACCATCACTCCACCGCAGGTGTAATGTGCCGCGGGTACGATAGGTATAGGTTCTTTGGTGAGATCCAACCCCAAATCCAGCAGTTTTTCATAGATCATCGGGAAGTGCTGCATGATGAAGTCAGCGGGTTTGTGGCTGATGTCTAAATACATGCAGTCGGCGCCAAGACGTTTCATCTCATGGTCGATAGCGCGTGCGACGATATCGCGTGGTGCGAGTTCACCGCGTTCGTCGAAGTCGGGCATGAAACGCGAACCGTCAGGGCGCTTAAGAAAAGCCCCTTCGCCGCGCAAAGCTTCGGTGAGCAGGAAGTTTCTGGCCTGTGGGTGATACAAACAGGTGGGATGGAATTGGTTAAATTCGAGATTTGCAATGCGGCAGCCAGCGCGCCACGCCATAGCAATACCGTCACCTGAAGAGATATCTGGGTTGGTCGTGTATTGATAAACTTTAGCGGCGCCGCCGGTCGCTAGCACCACGGTGCGGGCGCGCAAAGTTTCGACCCGCTCTAGATCGCGGTTCCATACATAGGCGCCGACTACACGTTGGGTCCCCGGTAAACCGATCTTCTTGGAGGTAATGAGGTCAACGGCGTTATAACGCTCGCACACACGAATATTGGGGTGTGCATTTGCTTTCTGCACCAGCGTGGTCTCTACTTCTTTACCAGTAGCATCTGCGCTGTGCAGAATTCGGCGATGGCTATGGCCGCCTTCACGCGTGAGGTGATAGCGTGATTCGCCAGCGGGACTCATTTCGGTATCGAACAGCACGCCTTGATCGATAAGCCATTGCACGCAATCCTTTGCGTTACGGGCAATAAATTCAACGGCAGAGGGTTCGCACAGCCCTGCGCCCGCAATCAGTGTATCTTGTACGTGTGATTCAATGCTGTCCGTTTCATCGAATACGGCCGCAATGCCACCCTGAGCATAAAATGTGGCACCTTCATTGAAGGGACCTTTGCTCAGCACGGTGACTTTACAATGTTCGGCAAGGCGTAAAGCGAGTGAAAGTCCGGCAGCTCCGCTACCGATAATCAATACATCGTTAAAATGTTCTGAATTTGGTTGCATAGGTTGTGGTGTGTGCAGCTGAAAAGTGAAAATCATGTTAGCCTATGCCAACGTGTAAATGCACGGCTAATGAACAACGAATATAAAAACAGCATCGTACGGAACTTTTTAGTACGTATGAACTCTAAGCTAGTGCTTGCTCAGGATCGATTGAGACAACTGGCAGTACAATTTATTCATGCGTGGAGAGAGATTTGAGGAGAGATTACCTCGGATGAGCGAGCAGTTAACGGATCAGGTGCTGGTCGAGCGAGTCCAGAAAGGAGACAAGAAGGCTTTTAACTTACTGGTAGTTCGCTATCAGCATAAAGTTGCGAGTCTCGTATCCCGTTACGTGCCGTCAGGCGATGTTCCTGATGTGGTACAGGAGTCGTTTATCAAAGCTTATCGTGCGCTGGAATCTTTCCGCGGCGAAAGTGCTTTTTACACCTGGCTTTATCGTATTGCTGTGAATACAGCTAAAAATTACCTGGTTGCTCAGGGGCGACGTCCGCCATCAAGCGATGTTGATGCCAGCGAGGCTGAAAACTTCGAAAGTGCGGGTGCATTGAAAGAAATTTCGAACCCTGAGAACTTAATGTTGTCAGATGAACTGAAGCAGATCGTTTTCCGAACCATAGAGTCTCTTCCTGAGGATTTGCGTATGGCAATCACCCTCAGAGAATTGGATGGTTTAAGCTACGAAGAAATAGCTGCCATTATGGATTGTCCGGTTGGAACAGTACGTTCCCGTATTTTCCGGGCGAGGGAAGCCATTGATAATAAAGTTCAACCGCTGATACAGCGTTAATGATGCGGGCACAGGAAGGGTATTTAGGCATGCAGAAAGAACAACTTTCGGCTCTGATGGATGGTGAAGTGGTGGATAGTGAACTGATCGGTTCACTTGGCAAAGACGACGCACTTCAGCAAACGTGGAAGAGCTATCACCTGATACGTGACACCCTGCGTGGTGACGTCAGCGACGCGATCGAGTTTGATATTTCTGATCGTATTGCTGCGGCGCTCGATGATGAACCGGTTCGTCTGGTTCCCAACGCTATTCCCGAATCTCAGCCTCAGCCTCACAGCTGGAAAGATATGCCGTTCTGGAGCAAGGTTCGTCCTTGGGCCAGTCAAATCACTCAAATTGGTATCGCTGCCTGCGTTTCACTGGCGGTTCTAGTGGGTGTGCAACAGTATAATCAGCCAGCAGGTGGCGTGAGTGATTCAGATGCCCCTGCATTTAATACTTTGCCGATGGGCGGCCAAGCTTCCCCTGTAAGCTTTGGTGTTCCAAATGAAAGTACCAATGCGAATGGACAGCAGCAGGTTCAGCAGCAGCGTAAGCGTATAAATGCTATTTTGCAGGATTACGAACTGCAGCGCCGCTTGCATACCGAACAGTTGCAGATGGACAATGGTAATACGCAGGCGTCAGTTCAGGTGCCAGGAACTCTGTCATTAGGAACTCAACAGCAGTAATGAAGCAATTTTGGTTCGCCATCAGCTTATTCGCTGGTAGCCTGTTTGTCTCTAACATCGCCTCAGCGGAAGATTCGTCTGAGGCGATGTTGCAACAGATGAACAGCGCCAGTCAGTCACTCAGCTATGAGTTAGCGTACATCAATATCACCAAACAGGGGATTGAGTCGTTACGCTATCGCCATGCCATTTTCAATAAACAACTGTTATCTCAGCTTTTGCAGATGGATGGACCGCGACGTGAAGTTTTACTGCGTGGCAATGAAATCAGCTATTTTGAGCCTGGGCTTG
This sequence comes from Hafnia paralvei ATCC 29927, assembly GCF_001655005.1. GTDB lineage: Bacteria > Pseudomonadota > Gammaproteobacteria > Enterobacterales > Enterobacteriaceae > Hafnia > Hafnia paralvei. The sequence continues at coordinate 265,261 of NZ_LXET01000046.1, read as the reverse complement.
AGCCATTTACGCTTAATGGTGATCACATTGTTGACGCTTTGCCGTCGATTATTTTCTCCGATATCAAACAGTTGCGTCAGTACTACAATTTTATATCCGTAGGCCGAACCCGCGTTGCCGATCGTCCATGCGAAGTGATCCGCATTGTCTCGCGCGATGGCCTGCGCTTTAGCTATATCGTTTGGATTGATGAAAGTTCTAAGCTACCGTTACGCGTCGATTTACTCGATCGCGATGGAGAAACGCTGGAACAGTTCCGAGTGATCTCCTTTACCGTTGGCGATCAGGTCACCGCCGCGATGTCGAGTTTGGCTCAACTGACTTTACCTCCGCTGTTGAAACTACCAGCAACGGATAAGGTTGATTTCAGTTGGAGAACCTCTTGGCTACCGCAAGGCTTCAAGGAAGTTTCTCGTAGTCGCCGGACATTACCAACATTATCAGAGCCGGTAGAATCGCGTCTGTATAGCGATGGTCTATTTAGCTTCACCGTCAATATCAGCAGCGCAGCTTCCGGTGCTGCGGTGAGCGAACAGTTCTTACGCCAAGGACGCCGCACTATTCATACTGAGACTCGTAACAATGTTGATATTACCGTTGTTGGGGAATTGCCGCCTGCTACGGCTAAACGAGTCGCGAATAGCATTGTCCTCGATGGTCGTAAATCATGATGCGCGAATGGGCAACGGTGACATCCTGGCATCAGGGGGTTGCGACGTTAAACTGTGAACAGCGTTCTAGTTGTGGATCATGTGGTGCGAAAAACACCTGTGGCACGGCGGTTTTCGATAAAATTAATCCACAGTCTCAGCATCAATTGCAGGTTGAAATTGATCAGCCGTTAGAGCCTGGGCAAAAAGTTGAAATCGGTATTACCGAGGCCAACTTGTTGCGTTCTGCAGTTTTGGTTTATCTCACACCGCTATTAGGTCTTATTATTGGCGGCGGTGTCGGGCAGTCAGTTATGCACACTGATGCATGGGCTGCGTTAGGCGCTTTAGTGGGCGCAGGTGCTGGTTTTATGTTTGCGCGTATTAAGGCGAAAAGATTGAGTGACCGGCAAGATTATCAGCCGATAGTTTTACAAGTCGGTTTGCCCCCTTCTATGATCCGCACCCCCACGAATATCTAGGTTTTACCGGGTTCGATGTGTAGAATGCATCGAATCTGGCAAATTACCGCCAAACGTTAAACCATCGCTTTGAACCCATCAGTGTGTCCTTAGGCGAGTAATCTAGAAATCATCAGGCAAAATATCTTAATAATGAAGCATATACGAAATTTCTCCATTATCGCACATATTGACCACGGTAAGTCGACACTGTCTGACCGTATTATTCAGATTTGTGGCGGTTTGACTGACCGTGAAATGGCAGCGCAAGTTCTGGATTCTATGGATCTGGAACGTGAGCGCGGCATCACTATTAAAGCGCAGAGCGTGACGCTCGACTATAAAGCACAGGATGGTGAAACTTATCAGCTGAACTTCATTGATACCCCAGGACACGTTGACTTCTCTTATGAGGTTTCTCGTTCACTGGCGGCATGTGAAGGGGCATTGTTGGTGGTTGACGCGGGTCAGGGTGTTGAAGCTCAGACTTTGGCGAATTGCTACACCGCAATGGAAATGGATCTGGAAGTTGTCCCTGTTCTAAACAAAATTGACCTGCCTGCGGCCGATCCCGATCGTGCGGCACAAGAAATTGAAGATATCGTCGGTATTGATGCGATGGACGCCGTACGTTGCTCGGCAAAAACCGGTGTCGGAGTACCTGAGGTTCTTGAGCGTTTGGTGCGTGATATTCCACCGCCAGAGGGTGATCCAGACGGTCCATTGCAGGCGCTGATCATCGACTCATGGTTCGATAACTACTTGGGCGTGGTGTCTTTGATCCGTATTAAAAACGGTTCACTGCGCAAAGGTGAAAAAGTTAAGGTGATGAGTACGGGTCAGGCTTATAACGCTGACCGCCTCGGTATCTTCACGCCTAAGCAAATCGATCGTGATGTGTTGAACTGCGGCGAAGTTGGCTGGTTAGTTTGCGCAATTAAAGATATTCACGGCGCTCCAGTCGGCGATACCTTGACGCTGGCCCGTAATCCAGCGGAGAAATCGCTGCCAGGCTTCAAAAAAGTGAAGCCTCAGGTTTATGCCGGTCTGTTCCCTGTCAGCTCTGATGATTACGAAGCTTTCCGTGATGCGTTAGGGAAACTCAGCCTTAACGATGCTTCCCTGTTCTATGAGCCAGAAACCTCGACGGCGTTGGGCTTTGGTTTCCGCTGTGGTTTCTTGGGCTTATTGCACATGGAAATCATTCAGGAGCGTCTGGAGCGTGAATACGATCTGGATCTCATCACAACGGCGCCAACGGTTGTATACCAAATTGAAACGACCAGTGGTGATGTGATCTTTGTTGATAGCCCGTCCAAGCTACCACCTATCAACAATATCGAAGAGCTTCGTGAGCCTATTGCTGAATGTCATATGCTGTTACCGCAAGAGTATCTTGGTAACGTTATTACGCTTTGCATTGAGAAGCGTGGTGTCCAAACTAACATGGTATACCACGGCAATCAGGTTGCACTGACTTACGAAATTCCTATGGCCGAAGTGGTTCTGGACTTCTTTGACCGTCTGAAATCAACGTCCCGTGGTTATGCGTCATTGGATTACAGCTTTAAACGCTTCCAGCAGTCTGACATGGTTCGCGTTGATGTCTTGATCAACAACGAACGAGTGGATGCTCTCGCGTTAATCACCCACCGCGACAACGCGCAGTATCGTGGTCGTGAGCTGGTTGAGAAGATGAAAGAGCTGATCCCACGCCAGCAGTTTGATATTGCTATTCAGGCGGCTATCGGCAACCAGATCATCGCACGTTCGACCGTTAAGCAATTGCGTAAAAACGTTCTGGCTAAGTGCTACGGCGGTGACGTCAGCCGTAAGAAAAAACTGTTGCAGAAACAGAAAGACGGTAAGAAACGTATGAAGCAGGTCGGTAACGTCGAACTGCCGCAGGAAGCCTTCTTGGCGATTCTGCATGTTGGTAAAGACTAAAGTTCTATGATGAGCGGCACCCATTTCAGGTGCCGTTCTCATTGAGAGGCTTATACCCATAAGACTTCAGAAAGTAGCAGTATGAAAGCCTATGGGGATATTTAAGGAGTTATTGGCATGGCCAATATGTTTGCTTTAATTCTGGTGATTGCAACGCTAGTTACCGGGGTTATTTGGTGTATCGATCGCTTTAAGCTGGCTCCGGCGCGTCGGGCAAAAATCGAGGCGATTAACGCACAAACGGTTGAAGGCTTGGATAAACAGACGGCAAAGGATGTGGTGAAAGCTCCAGGTTGGATTGAAACCTGTGTGTCTGTTTTCCCTGTTTTGGCGCTGGTTCTGATTATCCGCTCATTTATTTATGAGCCATTCCAGATCCCATCGGGGTCAATGATGCCAACGTTATTGATCGGTGACTTTATTTTGGTCGAGAAATTCGCCTACGGAATTAAAGAGCCGATTGCGCAGCATACGATTATTCCGACCGGTCATCCGAAGCGTGGCGATATCGTGGTATTTAAATATCCGCTCGATCCTCGTTTGGATTATATTAAGCGCGCTATTGGTCTGCCAGGCGATAAGGTGACTTATGATCCTTATAGTAAAGAAGTGACGGTATATCCTGCCTGTCAAACGGGGCAAAGCTGCGATAAGCTGCTGCCAATTACCTACAGTGCGGCTGAGCCTAGCGAATGGGTACAGACTTTCGGTCAGATGGGAAATGGTGAAGCCAGCAGTGGCTTCTTCCAAGTTCCTTTGGACCAGAATGTTGAGAACGGCTATCGCATGAGTGAGCGCAAAGAGACGTTGGGCACGGTCACTCATCGTATCCTAACCGTACCTCAGGCGCAGGATATGATGTCTCGTTATTATCGCCAGCCGGGTCAGCCTCAGGGGGTTTGGGTTGTGCCTGAAGGTCATTACTTCATGATGGGGGATAACCGTGATAACAGCGCTGACAGCCGTTATTGGGGATTTGTCCCAGAGCAAAATCTGGTGGGTAAAGCCACGGCAATTTGGATGAGCTTTGAAAAGCAAGAAGGGCAATGGCCTACTGGCGTTCGCCTAAACCGCATTGGCGGTATCCACTAATTTCCTGCTCCTATTTCGAGCTGTAGGCCTTTGCTTGCAGCTCGAAACTTCGTCTAGATATAAAATAAGCGCCTAAACTTATTAGTTGTTGCGTTAATAGCAATGTAACTTCAAGTAATAGCGCATATTACCGCAGCATTATATTTTCAGTCGTTGTAGAATACCCATTCGAGCGATAAAAAGTTGGCTTCCGTCTGGGAGCCACTGCAAACGAAACAGCTTTGGATTGGCTAATGGCAAGCAGGCCTGTTCCGTATGCTGCGGTTTTTGACGCATTCTAGATCTATTTGGTATCTCATGAATCCCATCGTAACTAACCGGCTTCAAAAGAAGTTGGGCTATACTTTTCAACAGCAGGAGCTGTTATTGCAGGCATTGACTCATCGCAGTGCCAGCAGCAAACATAATGAACGTCTTGAGTTTCTGGGTGACTCAATTCTGAGTTTCGTTATTGCCAATGCGCTGTATCACCGCTTCCCGCGGGTTGATGAAGGCGACATGAGCCGTATGCGCGCTACTTTGGTGCGTGGAAATACGTTGGCTGAAATGGCACGCGAATTCGATTTGGGTGAGTGCCTGCGCCTTGGGCCGGGCGAGCTAAAAAGCGGCGGTTTCCGTCGTGAGTCTATTTTAGCCGATACCGTAGAAGCTCTGATTGGCGGCATTTTTCTGGATAGCGATATCCAAACGATTGAACGACTGATCTTGGATTGGTACCGTTCACGTCTGGATGAAATTAGTCCAGGTGATAAGCAAAAAGACCCTAAAACGCGCCTGCAAGAATTCTTGCAAGGACGCCACCTGCCGCTGCCATCTTATTTGGTTGTGCAGGTTCGTGGCGAAGCACACGATCAGGAATTTACTATTCACTGTCAGGTCAGCGGCCTGAGCGAACCGGTTATCGGTGTTGGCTCAAGTCGCCGTAAGGCCGAGCAGGCAGCCGCTGAACAAGCGCTGAAACAGCTGGAGCTTGAATGAGCGAAGAAACAACTTATTGCGGATTTATCGCCATCGTTGGTCGTCCCAACGTTGGCAAATCGACACTCCTGAACCAACTATTGGGGCAGAAGATTTCGATTACCTCGCGTAAGCCACAAACGACCCGTCACCGTATTATGGGGATCCACACCGAAGGGCCATATCAGGCTATCTACGTGGACACCCCGGGTCTGCATATTGAAGAAAAACGCGCCATCAACCGTTTGATGAACCGCGCAGCAAGCAGTTCTATCGGTGATGTCGAACTTGTCATTTTCGTGGTTGAAGGTACTCATTGGACTGCCGACGACGAAATGGTGGTGAATAAGCTACGCGATCTGAAAGCGCCAGTGATTTTAGCCATCAATAAAGTTGATAACGTTCAGGATAAGGCTGCTCTGCTGCCGCATATTCAGTTCCTGAGTGAGCAGATGAACTTTATGGACGTGGTTCCAATCTCTGCGGAGAAAGGCACTAACGTTGATACTATCGCGAACATCGTTCGTAAAAAACTGCCGGAAGCGATTCATCACTTCCCTGAAGAGTATATTACTGACCGTTCACAGCGCTTTATGGCCTCAGAAATCATCCGTGAAAAACTGATGCGCTTCTTAGGCGAAGAACTGCCGTATTCCGTCACCGTTGAAATTGAACGCTTCGTCTCGAACGACCGTGGCGGATACGATATCAATGGTCTGATTCTGGTTGAACGTGAAGGCCAGAAGAAGATGGTTATCGGTAATAAAGGCTCAAAGATCAAGACTATTGGTATCGAAGCTCGTCAAGACATGGAAGCCATGTTTGAAGCTAAGGTTCACCTTGAGCTGTGGGTTAAGGTGAAATCCGGTTGGGCAGACGACGAACGTGCGCTGCGCAGCTTGGGTTATGGTGAAGATCTCTAAGAGATCGCGCCTATGGAAGGTTGGCAACGCGCATTTGTTTTGCACGGGCGTCCTTACAGTGAAACCAGTCTTTTATTAGACCTGTTCACTGAAGGGCATGGACGTGTACGTCTGCTAGCAAAAGGCGCTCGCAGTAAACGTTCTAGCCTTAAAGGCGCGTTACAACCTTTCACTCCTCTTCTGGTTCGTTGGGGCGGCAAAGGGGAAGTCAAAACCCTGCGAAATGCCGAGCCTGTCTCTCTCGGACTACCGCTTACCGGCATTTCGCTGTATAGCGGCCTGTATGTCAATGAGCTGGTTTCTCGCGTTCTTGAACAAGAAACCAACTACTCTTCGTTATTCTTCGATTATCTCAACTGCCTACAAAATCTGGCGGCTACGGTTGGTTCTCCCGAACATACGCTGCGTGAGTTTGAACTCGCTCTGCTAGGCAATCTTGGCTATGGCATTGATTTTCTGCACTGTGCGGGCAGCGGTGAACCGGTATCAGATGATATGACCTACCGATATCGGGAAGAAAAAGGCTTTATTGCGAGTTTATTAGTCGATCAGCTCAGTTTTACCGGCCGAGACTTAAAAGCACTCGCTGAACGCCGTTTCCCCGATCCAATAACGCTGCGTGCGGCGAAGCGCTTTACGCGCATGGCGCTTAAGCCTTATCTGGGGGGAAAACCATTGAAAAGCCGTGAACTGTTTCGTCAGTTTGTGGGGAAACGCCCTGTCAAACCGACTTCTGCTTAAAATCTGACTGTCCCCTTCATCGTCATAATTCTGTCTGGTCTGTTCTCTCGAACTTAGGTGTACACTAGCTTACAGTGAACCGTATTCTGTCCGTTGTCTCTGACCTATAAGCTTTCTAATGAGGATTTGTCATGGCTGATTTACTGTTAGGCGTAAACATCGATCATATCGCAACACTGCGCAACGCGCGTGGGACTCAGTATCCTGACCCCGTTCAGGCCGCTTTTATTGCCGAACAGGCGGGGGCAGATGGCATTACCGTACATCTGCGCGAAGATCGTCGCCATATCACCGATCGTGATGTGCGTTTGCTGCGCCAAACCATTCAGACGCGCATGAATCTTGAGATGGCTGTTACCGACGAAATGATTGAGATCGCCTGCGAGCTGAAACCTCATTTTTGTTGCTTAGTTCCTGAAAAACGCCAGGAAGTGACAACCGAAGGCGGTTTAGACGTTGCTGGCCAATTGGACAAAATGACGGTTGCCGTTGAACGTCTAACCCAAGCTGGCATTTTGGTCTCTCTGTTTATCGATGCCGATCCGCGCCAGATTGAAGCGGCGGTTAGCGTCGGTGCCCCGTATATCGAAATTCACACAGGGGCTTACGCAGATGCAGAAAGTGATTTAAAACGTCAGGCTGAGTTCGAACGCATTGCTCATGCAGCGCGTTTTGCGAGCGAGCGCGGTTTAAAAGTGAACGCCGGTCATGGCCTGACCTATCACAACGTGTTGCCAATTGCGGCATTGCCCGAAATGCATGAGCTGAATATTGGTCACAGCATTATTGGGCGAGCGGTGATGAGCGGCTTGCCAGAGGCGGTTAGCGCCATGAAACAACTGATGCTGGAAGCGCGTCGCTAATGGCTGTTTTAGGCTTAGGTACCGATATTGTTGAAATTTCTCGAATTGAGGCGGTGGTTGCGCGCAGCGGCGATCAAATGGCAAAACGTGTGCTCGCCCCAGCTGAATGGGAGCAATACCTTTCTCATCAGCAGAAAATTCGCTATCTTGCCAAACGCTTTGCGGTGAAAGAAGCCGCCGCGAAGGCATTTGGCACGGGGATCCGCAACGGACTGGCCTTTGCCCAATTCGAGGTTTACAACGATGCGCTCGGTAAGCCCGTATTACGCTTACACGGCCGTGCAGCTGAGCTTGCACAAGAGATGGGGATTACCTCTATTCATGTCTCATTGGCCGACGAGCGGCGCTATGCCTGCGCTACGGTTATCGTTGAAGGATAATGAGATACTCTGGTATCCCCTTCGATCTTGGGGATACCTTTTCGCCAATATATCAATTGGCTAGCTTTTCCCTTGCCGCTTGCTCTACGTTTGCGATTTCGTCAAGCAACTCCATCCACTCAGGCTCTAGGTCACCCACGGCGATTTGATGGCGTAGTTGCTGTTCTATATAACGACATAACCGCTTCAGACGGGGTAAACCGCTGTAGCTACAGCTTCCATGTAATTTATGGATAACGTCTACAATAGAGGCGTCTTGATGACCGCTGAGTGCCGCTTCAACCTGCGTTTTTACCTGCGGCAGGAATTCCAGCAGCATCTGTAATAAATCACGGGCTAAATCTTCTTTGTTAGCCGCTTGTCTGAGCGCCATATCCCAATCAAGAGTGAGATCGCTATCGGCTTCTATTGCCGGCATTGATATCATTTCGTCTTGGATTTCAGGGCTACGGTAATAGCGTGCCAGCAGTTGGCGCAGCATATTTTCATCGATAGGTTTGGCCAGATAATCATCCATTCCGGCGCGAAGTAGGCGCTCACGCTCACCGTTAATCGCATGGGCGGTAACGGCAATAATCGGGGTATCGATATAACGTGGCAGTTTTCGAATCAGCTCGCTGGTACGGATGCCATCCATTTCTGGCATCTGTATATCCATTAGGATGATATCCAGTCGATGCTCCTTAGCTTTGGCAATAGCTTCTTCGCCGCTGTTGCAGAGAATGGTTTGCTCAACCAGTTCGCCAAGTAGGGCGCCAATAAGCTTCAGATTTGCTGGATTATCATCGACCGCCATCACGGAAAGCGGGAGACGCTCAGCATTGTGATCTATCACGACGGGAGCTCGCTTAGGCAGGCTGTTATCTAGCAGAATGGGCAGCAGCCGATTACTCGTTAGTGGTTTGGATAGGCAGCTTCGAATACCTCTCATTTTAAGCTCATCGCTATCTAGCAGCGTATGGCTGGGCATCGCCAGAATGACGCGATCGGCTAAAGAAAGGGCTTTTCGCAACTTTTCCTCCCCTTGTGAATCGTGCGAGGTAAAGTTAACTGGTAGACCAACGAGAAGAATATCGTAATGAGAGTCAGGAATAACCTGAGCGAGCAGCGGGCTATAGCTCACCTCGAGCGGTGTGGCCTGTAACAAATCCAATGTGCATTGCGCCGCCACAGGGTTTGATTCGATATACAGCAGCTTTTGCCCAGCCAACCGCTGCATAGGGAAATGGCTCTGCGGTGCATTATGGTTAAGCTCTAGCTGAATATGGAACCAGAAGGTGGAGCCTTTATTGGGTTGGCTATGGAAGCTAATATCGCCGCCCATTTCATTAACCAATTTTTGCGTAATGACCAAGCCTAAACCGGTTCCGCCGTGGCGACGAGAAATGCTGGCATCCGCCTGACGAAATGCTTGGAATAACTGTGATTGCTGGCGTTCTGAAATCCCTATACCGGTATCATGCACGAGCACTTCTAACTCAACCTGATGAGGCGTTGCGCTGCGTAGTTCAACGCGAATGTCGATATTGCCCTTCTCGGTAAATTTAATGGCATTGCCAAGGAGGTTAGTAAGGACTTGCTGTATACGCATTGGGTCGCCAATAACGTGCTCAGGAACGTCATTACGAATATTCAGCGTGAGTTCAATCCCTTTCTCGTGCGCGCTAGGGGCGAGCAGCACGGTGACTTCATCTACGGTCTCACGCAGCAGGAAAGGTATGTGTTCCAAAACCAACTTTCCGGCTTCCAGCTTCGAGAAGTCCAACACGTCGTTGATGATGGTAAGAAGATTGTTCGCAGATCGTTCTATGGTCTGTAAGTAATCGCTTTGCGTCGCATTGAGCGGTGTTTTGAGAACCTGACGAGTAAAGCCAATAACCCCGTTGAGCGGTGTACGCAACTCATGTGACATATTTGCCAGAAACTCGGATTTAATTCTTGCTGCTTCCTGTGCGCGCTTTTTGGCGAGATCCAATTCAACGTTTTGTATTTCCATCTGTTCCAGCGTTTCGCGCAGGTCTGACGTTGCCTGATCGATATTTTGCTGCATCTCTTCGTGGTAAGCCGTAAGCGACATCGCCATAGAGTTAATACCGTTCTTGAGCATATCAAGCTCGCCCAGCATGTGTCCTTCTACGCGGCTATCCAACTGCCCTCGTCGAATACGGTCAACGGTGTTAACCATATTACGAATTGGTCCGGTCACATCACGCATTAAGCGGTAGGCAAACAGCAGCGCGATACACATACATATCACCAGCAATAACGTGGCAACGAAGACCTCTTTGTATTGCTGTAAGCGCACAGAACGAAGATCCAGTTCGATGGCGATATAGCCAAGATGAGGGTTTTCGGCGCTGGTGGCATCAATGAATCGATCTTCAGAAATAATCGGTGTGCGTAGAATCAGCGAGTCCCCATGCTTAGACAGCATTAGGTCGTTCGGCATCGGCACCCCTTTGGGGAGCTGGAGCAGAGAATAGTTATGATGATAGTTCGAGGTGACGAACAGATCGTTGTTATCGTCAAACACCGCGATAGAGCGCACGATATCTGAATGGCGACGGTGTAATAACCCAATGAGCTGACGCACCGATTCGCGACTGCGGAAGGTCATGCCGTATTCGCTCGCGACAGCGAGGGGTTCTATGATACTGGAACCAGAATCAACCAACTGTCCTTGTAACTCATTGTATCTATGAACAACGAAGAAGGTACTGAGTAGCAAACCAATCAATAACGTGGGGGCTAGAATCAGTATCATCATGCGCGCGCGCAGGCTGTATTTGGTCATGTGGGTCCAATGTGGGAGAATTGGTGGCAGATATCATTCTTAGCAAAAGCTAAACCAAACAACGAATCGGCAGAACATGGCTCAATTTTACTCTCCGGGGCGCCGCATGGCGACCCGACAAACGATAACTGTGACGGCAAACGACCTTGACCCCTTTGGTCAGGGCGTGGCGCGCCACAACGGTAAGGCTATTTTCGTTCCAGGCCTTTTGCCCAGTGAGCAGGCTGAAGTCACCCTCACCGAAGATAAAAAGCAGTTTGCACGCGCTAAACTGAAGCGGTTACTCACTCGCAGCCCAGAGCGTGTTATGCCGCGCTGTCCTCATTTCGGCGTATGTGGTGGCTGCCAACAACAGCACGCCAGTGCTCCACTTCAGCAGCAAAGCAAATCAGCGTCTTTACAACGTCTCATTATCCGCGAAACCGAGGTAAATATCATACCAGAGTCAGTGATTAGCGGACCAGAATACGGCTATCGTCGCCGAGCGCGCTTAGGTTTGCAATTCTTATCCAAGCAACAGCAGCTGGTTATGGGATTTCGTCAGGCGGGATCTAACGATTTAGTTCCTGTAAAAGAATGCCCAATTTTGGTCCCCGCGCTGGCATCACTCTTGCAACCGCTGCAGGCGTGTTTGGCGGGTATGAAAGCGGTACGTCGGTTGGGGCATGTGGAATTAGTGCAAGCGGATAACGGCTGCGTATTGGTATTGCGACATCTTGAGGCACTGAAAGAGCAGGACTTAGCGCGATTGCACGATTTTGGTGCACAACATGATGTGATGATCTACCTTCAGGGCAACGAAGGTGAATTGGTTAAGTTGTGCGGTGAATCGCCGTTTTATCAGGTAGACGAGCTACGCTTATTTTTTAGCCCTCGAGATTTTATTCAGGTCAATGATGCGATTAATCAGCAGATGGTTGCACAGGCGTTGGAATGGCTGGATGTAAAATCTACCGATCGCGTTTTGGATTTGTTCTGCGGCATGGGTAACTTCACATTACCGTTAGCAAAACGCGCAAAACAGGTCGTTGGTGTAGAAGGTGTTGCTACGCTGGTGGAAAATGGTCTGTATAATGCTCATATTAATGCGCTGAATAATGTCGAATTCTTCCAGCACAATCTCGAGGATGACGTGACTCGCCAGCCATGGGCTAAACTTGGATTCGAAAAAGTATTGCTGGATCCTGCTCGTGCAGGGGCAACTGGTGTGATGACCCACATTGTAAAGCTGGCACCGGAAAAAGTGGTGTATGTTTCATGTAACCCCACCACGCTTGCGCGTGACAGCAAAGTTTTAATCGCCGCGGGCTATCGAATGGAACGCGTGCGAATGCTGGATATGTTTCCCCACACGGGGCATTTAGAGTCGATGGCGCTGTTTGTTGCGTCTTAATCGTCTCAAGTTGATGAGTAGAAGGGAGAGGATATGGTTGCGGTAAGAAGTGCCCATCTGAATACGGCTGGTGAATTTGCCCTCGATGAGTGGGTGAAGAGCCTGAATCTGTCGAACCAGCAGTCGTGTGAGCGTCTTTCTGCAACTTGGCGTTATTGTCAGCAAAAAACAGCCGATCATCCTGACGCCGCGCTATTGCTGTGGCGTGGGGTCGAGATGGTGGAAATCCTTTCTACGCTCAGTATGGATAACGATAGCATGCGTACTGCGCTGCTGTTTCCACTGGTGGAAGCCAAGGTTATTGACCGCGAGACGGTGGAAGAGGACTTCGGCAAAGAGATCACCAACCTCGTGCACGGCGTGCTGGAAATGGATGCCATTCGGGCGCTAAAAGCGACGCAGAATGACTCTGGTGCGTCTGAGCAAGTGGATAATATTCGCCGTATGTTGTTGGCGATGGTTGAAGATTTCCGCTGCGTGGTTATTAAGCTGGCAGAGCGTATCGCGCATCTACGTGAAGTGAAAGATGCCCCAGAAGAAGAGCGCGTTTTAGCCGCTAAAGAGTGTTTTAATATTTATGCGCCGCTGGCTAACCGCTTAGGTATCGGCCAGTTAAAATGGGAGCTAGAAGATTTCTGCTTCCGTTATCTTCATCCTGACGAGTACAAGAAAATAGCTAAGCTGTTGCATGAGCGCCGCATCGATCGCGAGCAGTTCATCGACAACTTTGTGGAAGCGCTGCGTAAAGAAATGGCCAAAGAGGGCGTAAAAGCCGAAATTTATGGCCGACCAAAGCATATCTATAGCATCTGGCGCAAAATGCAGAAAAAGGCGTTGGCGTTTGATGAGCTGTTTGACGTCCGTGCGGTGCGCATTGTGGTCGAGAGATTACAGGATTGCTACGCTGCATTAGGGATAGTGCATACTCACTATCGTCATTTGCCAAACGAGTTCGATGACTACGTGGCTAACCCAAAACCTAACGGCTATCAATCGATCCATACCGTCGTTTTAGGGCCGAGAGGGAAGACGCTGGAGATCCAGATCCGTACGCGTCAGATGCATGAAGATGCGGAGTTGGGTGTTGCGGCACACTGGAAATACAAAGAAGGACCTCAGGTTGCGGGGCGTTCTGGTTACGAAGGCCGTATTGCATGGCTGCGTAAACTGATTGCATGGCAAGAAGAGATGGCTGACTCCGGGGAAATGCTGGATGAGGTTCGTAGTCAGGTCTTCGACGACCGCGTATATGTGTTTACGCCAAAAGGTGACGTGGTTGATCTGCCGGCTGGCTCAACGCCGCTGGACTTTGCTTATCACATCCATAGCGATGTGGGACACCGCTGTATTGGTGCAAAAATAGGTGGGCGCATCGTACCCTTTACCTACCAGCTCCAAATGGGTGATCAGGTCGAAATCATCACCCAGAAACAGCCTAACCCAAGTCGTGATTGGTTAAACCCGAATCTTGGGTATGTCACAACCAGCCGTGGGCGGGCGAAAATCCACAACTGGTTCCGCAAGCAGGATCGCGATAAAAACATCCTTGCCGGACGTCAAATTCTTGATGATGAGTTAGAGCGCTTAGATATCAGTTTGAAAGAGGCGGAGAAGCTGCTGATCCCTCGCTATAACGTCAACTCAATGGATGAGGTATTGGCGGCAATCGGCGGTGGTGATATTCGCGTTAACCAAATGGTTAACTTCTTGCAGGGCAAAACTAACAAGCCAAGTGCAGAAGAAGCCGACCGTGAAGCGCTTAAGCAACTGACGCAAAAGGGTCAGTCTCAGTCGCGTAGTGATAAAAGTAGTGGGCGGGTGGTCGTTGAAGGGGTTGGCAACCTGATGCACCATATTGCGCGCTGCTGCCAGCCGATTCCAGGAGATGAAATCATTGGTTTCATCACTCAGGGGCGTGGCATTTCGATTCACCGTTCGGATTGCGACCAGCTTAACGAACTACGTTCACACGCGCCTGAACGTATCATTGATGCCGTTTGGGGTGAAAGCTACTCAAGTGGTTACTCTCTTGTGGTGCGTGTGATGGCTAACGACCGCAGCGGTTTACTGCGTGATATCACGACCATTCTGGCGAATGAGAAGGTCAATGTGTTAGGTGTAGCCAGCCGCAGCGATACCAAAAAACAGCTAGCTACAATAGATATGGACATCGAGATTTATAATCTACAGGTACTAAGCAGAGTGCTGGCTAAGCTTAACCAACTACCCGATGTCATTGATGCTAGACGTTTACATGGTGGGAAAGCGGATAAGTAATCCTGTGATAGGGCGGCATGGATGCCGCCTTATTTATATTAAGATAATTCTCTTGTCAGCATATTCTCGCTAATAAAAATAACGATTCCTTATTAGACTGTTAATTCCCTGCATATTAGCCGTCTAAAATGTTATGTGTAGTCATATTCCTAATAACATAAAATAACAATGTTTTAGGAATCATCCTAAATTGGCATAATTAAATTATGCTTAATTGGATAATTATATCAACCTACATTATGATCAGGTTCTTATTTGGTGTGCGTGATTTTTAAATCTTGCATTACGAGAATAATCCTACTTGGTGAAGGTGCTCATGAGAGAATTCTGGTTTAGCTTATGAGTTCAGATAATTTCTTTTTTCGGCTAATAAGCCGAAGGCAAGATGTTGTCACGGTAATGCTGTTTGTCATTAGCGCAGCTTGCTTTACTCTTTTCTACTACAAAACAGAAACAACAGTAAATCAAATAGAGTTTCTGCTAAAGCTTTCAAACGCACGAAGTGACTTTATTTCTCTTGCGGCCTCATCTTTCAATAACATGGAGGATAGGGTAAATAATGAACAGCTTAAAGAGAGTGAACGACAAGCGTTACAGCTCAGCTATTCAAGCTATATCAAGTTACTGCATGAATATAATATTCCTGAAAAACTCAAAGAAAGTGAAGAGATCACCTCTAATAAATTATTAAATCATGTTATATCTGCCAAGGGCGGTAACGATAATATCATTGAGTTCCCTCAAAATACCCAGTGTTTTAGGATACTAATAGAAGAGTCACTGTGTAATATAGAGTCAGCGTTTCATTGGAAATTAATACTATTGATAATGATTCCGTTCTTGATTTCAATCGTTCGCACGTTGCATGGTCTTTATTATATTGATGTTTTCGAAAAATTGAACAAAGACTACTATATTGATTATTTAACAAAGGCCTATAATCGAAGATATATACCGAAAATAAAAAAACATAATAAATTAAACTATGTACTGGCCATTGATATCGATAATTTCAAGCACATCAATGATAGTTATGGGCATGACATTGGTGATAAAGCCTTATATAAGTGCACGAAAATCATGCAACGAAATATCAAAGCAAGCGACATAGTGGTAAGAATGGGAGGCGATGAGTTTTTGGTTTTCCTATTCAATGCTTCGTTACAGGATGCCAAACACATCACGACGAAAATTTTGCAAGATATTAACGGAGAAAGCTTGTATATATCAGAGCAGGTTACTGCAAAAATGACGGTTTCTGTTGGTGTCGCTAAATTTACAGACGATATTAGCACGACAATGAAACTGGCAGATGTTAACTTATATGAGTCGAAGAGTCGTGGTAAGAAGCAGTTCACATTCTGAGCATTAGTTTGCATGATAAAAAATAAATTGGCGTTTATAGAGAACTATTCCCTCAAAACTATCGTCCTATCCGTGTTCGTTTTTTTTACGACGTTTATGGTCATATTTATCCTGTATCTCCAATTTCAGCAGGAGAATCATGCTCTCAACCGTATGAGCGAGAAGGTGATTACGTCAAAAGGTGAAACGGTTAAAAGCATGCTTGAGCACTATATCAATGTGCCCAAGCAATCTAATGCTGCGGTAGCAACTTCGCTCAAGGCGATGGATTTTAGTGATCCAAACGATCAAATGCCCGTCATTAAAAGCATGCTGCTACAAACCATGGGGCAAATTTTTTCGGGCGATAAATATCTGAGTATGGTGGCGCTGGGAACGAAGGATGGTCACTATATCAGTGTTGGTAGGAATAATGTTACAGATAAAGAATATTTAATTCTAAAGTCGCGAGAAACCAAAGGAAAACTAAATTTTTACAATGGGTTATCGCAAAGTGAGGCGCCTAGAGAAAGCATTGCTAATTACGACGTTAGCCGTAGGCCGTGGTTCTCCTACGTCAATGAAAGCAAGAAAGCGACATGGACAAAAGCCTATCGCGATTTCAATTCAGACAGCGGTATTAGTATTTCTTACAGCTCGCCGGCCTATGATAAAAATAACCATTATATTGGTGTTATCTCTAGCGATCTGCGGCTGAGTCGATTTAGTCGCTACCTGATGGAACTTACTGAGAATGAAAACAACGTTATTTTCATTGTGAACGGTTCTAATCAGATCATCGCGTCCTCTAAAGACGATTTTCTTATCTCTGACACTTCTTTTGGTATTGCCGATCAAGAAGGCGGTGGACTGCTTTCGGTGATGGACTCAAGCGATCCGCTGATTAAGTCAACGGTGAAAATACTTCAAAATAGCCCGAGTGACGTGGAGAGAATAGAGTCTAATGGCTCGATGTTTTTCGGAAAAGTTATGCCTGTAGGCAATAACCTCAATTTGCCAGGCTGGCGTATTGTGATTCTGTCGGCTCAGGATGATTTAACCGGCGACCTTCGCAGTAACCGTATTATCACTATTATTCTCTCCTTTATCATTTTTGCTGTGGGTACCTTGATTGCGGTGAAGTTGCTCACGATGGTAACCAACCCGATATTAGATATTGCCCGACAGGCACCGTTGATTGCGCGAAGAAAGTGGAAGCCGCAGCTCAATAGTCAGGCACAATTTTCTGAAATCAGAGTGCTCAACTCTTCCTTTATGCAAATGTCAGATGAGTTAGAAGGTATGTTCCTTAAACTTGAGGAACAGCTTAATATCGATGAAGAAACTAAGCTGATGACGCGTAGAGGATTACAAGGCAAGCTGCGTGAATGCTATGAAGAGCGGAGTGATTTTACGATTGGTTTACTGGCGATTGTCGGACTGAGCAACTTCAACACTATCACCAGTAGTTTAGGTCGCAGATACGGTAAAGATTTTGTTTTACGTTTTATCCATGACCTACAAACTATTTTACCTGTTGGAACTTGGCTGGCTAGAGACGCTGACGAACGTTTTATTATTTGCTATCCGGGAATAAAAACACAGGATTTCTGTGTATCCGAGCAGCACAAATTCGAGCGTTTCTTTAGAGGGATGGATACCGAGCACGACACTGATGGACAAGTTTATGCAGGGAATACGGGCTTCGTTCATGACGTGATGAGTCCAGAGAATCTTAACGAAAGTATTATGGATGCGCATATCGCATTCAAATTCGCTCGCAGTAAAGGTAATGGCTACAGCATGTTGTTCCACTCAGATATTCGTGCTGAGGAAATCCGTAATATCAATATGCTGCGTCATTTGAAGAGTGCCCTGTCGCTGAACGAGTTTTTCTTGGTATTCCAACCCATTGTGAGTTTAACCACGCGCAATATTACAGGCGCCGAATGTCTTATTCGTTGGAGAAATGCTGAGCTTGGCATGGTTGGCCCCGATCTGTTTATTCCGTTGGCGGAAGATACCGGATTCATTGTTCCGCTAGGCGCTTGGGTGATTGAAAGTGCCTGCGCGCAGATAAGCCAAAAGCTGAGTGGCGGCGAGTGGCCAAGCGACTTCAAAGTGCATATCAATATTTCGTTAATACAGCTGATGCAACGCGACTTTATTCATACGCTGTTTAGCACGCTGGCACGCCACAACGTTGCACCACACAATATTTCCATTGAGATTACTGAAACCAGTATGATGAAAGAAACCGAAATTCTGACAACCACAATTAGAACAATTCGTGGAATGGGCGTTTCTATATCGATTGATGATTTTGGTTCTGGCTTCTCTAGCCTCTCTTATCTACACAAACTTGAGTTTGATACCTTAAAGATTGATAAAGATTTTGTTAGCGACGTGCTGGAAGACAGTCGCAATGAGTCAATTGTCTCGGCAGTCATCCGCCTTGCCGATGGTTTTAATGTTCCGCTGGTGGCTGAAGGTGTGGAAACGGCTGAGGTTGCGGATAAATTACAGGCAATGGGATGTCAAAAAGCCCAAGGATATTATTTTGCTCGACCGATGCCGCTCAGCGAATGGCCGGACATCGGGAAGACATTGCCATAATGGTGCAGAGGTATGTGTTAGGGCTCAGCTGCCATTATCTTGTATTCAGGCTTGGCACTATTGCGTTTAAGCCTGTTCGCAATTGGCGATGTTAAATTTGCCCTTTGGGCACAACATCGCCGCTAAAGCTCAAGCGCTTTCTATCGGGTTCTTCTTCACACAGCGGCGCGACTTCCCGCAATGTTTCTTGGCATCGAATAACCAGATCTTGATATTCACGCGTTCCCGCACGTTTCCAACTTAGCTCCTGTTCACCGAGTTCTCGCACCACGCGGGCAGGGCTGCCGACGACCAGCTTATTGCCATCAAATTTTGCGGCGGCTTTGACAAATGCGGCAGCACCGACAATGGTATTCTCACCGATATCGGCGCCATCCATGACCACCGCATTCATACCAACCAGTGCATTACGTCGAATTCGGCAACCATGCAAAATTGCGCCGTGACCAATATGCCCATCTTCTTCTACGACGGTATCCTGTTGGGGAAAACCGTGCATCACGCAGTTATCTTGAATATTCGCGCCGTCTTGCACTACGATGCGGCCGAAGTCGCCGCGCAAACTGGCATTTGGCCCGATGTAGACGCGTTTTCCGATAATCACATCACCAATCAGCACCGCTGTCGGGTGAACGAAACTGCTGGCGTCGACGACGGGGGTAAGGCCATCAATCTGATACACGGGCATTATTCTTTCTCCTCAGAGTGTAGAGTTTTCTCGCGGCAGTCCGCCAAAGCGGCGGTAATAGGCTGCGGCAGGCTGGGGAAGTTCACCGATTGTCGTTTCTGTTTTTTCACTCACATAGCGAGTAGCCTGAGAGTCAACACGTTGATAAATATTAATACACAGGTTGCGCGCAATTTGGCCTTCCCATTGATTGGGCAAAAGGGCATCTGGCAATAAAGGATCTTTAAGCACCACGCGGCGATAGTAGTGGATCAGCAGCAGTCGCAGTTGGAAACAGCGTTCCGGCGTGAGTTCCTCTTCTGTTGCGTCGCGAAGCAGAGCCATTAATGGACGGAACGAAGTAATAAATTCGTGATAATACTCAGCCACTTCGTTCAAGGACCAACTGGTTGAAACCAGTTCTTTGAGGCTTTGCTCTGAGCGGTTATAGGGATAATCAGCGCGGAAATAAATGGTAGATTCGCTGGCGTTTAGCTCCCCTAACATGGCGGGAACGTCATTTTGCTCACGTGCAGGTGCGGCCATCAGCGTTGCGTTCATTTGGCCAAAACCGAGCCAGCTCAGCGCTTTTTTCAGCCTCGCACGCTCGGTTTTACTCGCCATCTCGAGCAACAATAGATCCCACTGACCGTCCCACGCGGGCTGTTCACTCAGATAGATTTTACTTTCGGCGTGGCGAAATTGATTCATGCCGCGCTCCGTTACTCGGTAGTAGCTACGGCGGCCTATTTTCTCAACGTCTAGCCAGCCCTCTTTTTGCAGGCGAAAAACCGAGGTACGGACAAAGCGATCACCAAAGCCTAGCGGTTCGAGTAATGCACTCAGGCTCCCTAACCAGACCTCTCCCCCTCGATGGCTCAGCGCATCACCATAAAGAGAGATAATTAGAGAGGTGCCGCTGATCGGCTGAGCATCCAGCGCATGACGGATAAATTCGTCAATTTTATGTTCCATTATTTTCCACCGGCCAGTATTTGATGTGTCATCACAGTAGCATAACCGGATGAAAAATTGTGGCGCGATTGATAATCTCTCAGCCCCTCAAACTCGAGGAGCTGAGCATCATCACTCAGCGCTGGCGGCAATCTACAACGCGCACTGCTTTTCCTTCCGAACGCGGAATATCACCGCAGTTAACGATGCTCACCTGTGTACTTACGCCGACCATCGATTTGATATGATGGCGGAGTTGATGGCAGATATCGCACCGTTGATCGTGATTGAGTACGTTCGGTTCCTTCAGCTCAACTTTCACCGAAAGGTTATCCAGATTACCTTTGCGAGTGACTTCCAACTGATAATGTGGCGATAGCTCGCGGAATTTCATTATTTGTTCTTCGAGCTGAGATGGGAAAACGTTGACGCCGCGAATGATCAACATGTCGTCGGAGCGACCGGTGATTTTATCCATCCGACGCATGTGACGCGCGGTTCCCGGCAGCAAGCGAGTCAGATCTCGCGTGCGGTAGCGGATCACCGGCATCGCTTCTTTGGTCAGGGTGGTGAAGACGAGCTCGCCAGCTTCGCCATCGGGTAACACTTGGCAGCTGTCTGGATGGATGATCTCTGGGTAGAAATGATCTTCCCAGATCGTCGGGCCATCAGCATATTCGGCGCATTCCATCGCTACGCCCGGTCCCATCACCTCAGAGAGGCCATAAATATCAAGTGCCTTAATACCCATGCGGGTTTCAATTTCAGTGCGGAGAGAATCAGTCCAAGGCTCAGCTCCAAATATGCCTAAGCGTAGGGAACAGCCACGCGCATCGCCACCCATTTTTCGCTCGAGTTCATCTATTAATGTCAGGCAGTAAGACGGCGTTACCATAATCACGTCAGGTTTAAAATCGAGGATCAACTGGGCCTGCTTTTCTGTCTGCCCGCCGGACATGGGGATCACGGTCGCTCCAAGACGTTCTGCACCATAATGGGCCCCTAAACCGCCGGTAAATAAGCCATAGCCATAGGCAACGTGTATTTTATCCTTCGCCGTTGCACCTGCCGAACGTAGGCTGCGAGCCACAATATCCGCCCAGTTGTCGATATCCTGTTGGGTATAACCGACCACCGTAGGGCGTCCGGTTGTTCCTGATGAGGCATGTACGCGTACCACTTGTTCCATCGGCACCGCAAAGGTGTCGAAAGGATAGTTGTCACGAAGATCCTGTTTAGTGGTGTAAGGAAATTTTGCAATATCGCTCAACTGCTGGAAAT
This sequence comes from Hafnia paralvei ATCC 29927, assembly GCF_001655005.1. GTDB lineage: Bacteria > Pseudomonadota > Gammaproteobacteria > Enterobacterales > Enterobacteriaceae > Hafnia > Hafnia paralvei. The sequence goes on along the minus strand of NZ_LXET01000046.1, from coordinate 243,921 downwards.
CGTCAGGGTGAACGCCAGCGGCGTCAAATTTACGTTTGTACATCGGCACATTGTTATAGGCGTGATGCAGCGTCCATTTCATACGCTCAAGCTGTAGCGCTTGAATCTCATCACATGAAGCAAATTCAATCGGGTCAATGTGCGGTAAAGGGTTAGTCATGTGGCCATTCCTAATCGTCATATTATTAGTATTGAATAGCTCTCGCAGACTCTGAGTTGTAGGGAACAGAGAGGGAGAGATCAGACACGCTCTATAATCATGGCGATGCCTTGCCCTACGCCGATGCACATAGTGCAAAGAGCGTAACGACCGCCGCGCCGTTCCAGTTCAAAAGTAGCTGCTAGCGCTAAACGCGCTCCGCTCATGCCCAGAGGATGCCCCAGAGCAATGGCACCACCGTTTGGGTTTACGTGCTCGGCATCATCAGGCAAACCAAGCTGGCGCATGACGGCTAGCGACTGCGCGGCAAAAGCCTCATTTAGCTCAATCACATCCATTTGGTTAAGGCTCAACCCCGCTAACTCTAAGACTTTGCGTGTGGCAGGAAGAGGGCCGATACCCATAATGCGCGGTTCTACGCCACAGGTTGCGGTTGCAACGATACGTGCTCGCGGCGTTAACCCCTGCGTATGCGCCATCGATTCGGAAGCCACAATCAGTGCCGCTGCGCCGTCGTTGACTCCAGATGCATTGCCTGCAGTCACGCTGCCCGGCATTCGGAATGGTGTTTTTAGTTTTTGCAGTTGTTCAAACGTGGTTTCAGGACGTGGATGTTCATCTTGAGTGAAGCGAATCTCGGTGCCTTTTTTCCCATTCAGGATCACAGGAACAATTTCTTGAGCGAATACGCCCGCAGCCTGAGCGATGGCCGTACGTTGCTGGCTGCGTAGTGCAAAAGCGTCCTGATCGTCACGGCTGATATTGAACTGTGCGGCGACATTTTCGGCCGTTTCCGGCATTGAATCGATCCCGAATGCGCCTTGCATCAGAGGATTAACAAAACGCCATCCAATAGTAGTATCGAAAATCTGTGCTTGGCGGCTGAAGGCACTGTCAGCCTTACCCATCACGAGCGGTGCACGAGTCATCGATTCCGCACCGCCAGCCAGTATGAGCTGCGCATCGCCAGCTTTGATGCAGCGAGCCGCAAACGCCAGTGCATCAAGGCCAGAGCCGCATAGTCTATTGATGGTGGTACCGGAAACCGTCGTTGGCAAACCTGCTAATAATGCGGCCATACGCGCTACGTTGCGGTTATCTTCTCCCGCCTGATTAGCGCAGCCCAAGATCACATCGTCCACGCACGTCCAATCTAGCGACGGATAACGGACCATAAGTGCCTGAAGTGGGATTGCAGCCAAATCATCCGCGCGCAGATTCGCTAGCGCACCGGCGTAGCGGCCAATCGGGGTGCGAACGCCGTCGCAGATAAAAGCCTGACTCATGGCTGTTCTCCTTGCAGTTTTAAAAGGGTATGCCCAAGACGGTGTGCACGACCACGGAACCACGCTATGGTTTTGCCGTCCTGATTTCTGATTTCAACGTCGTATAGGCCGGTTTTGTTACCTTGATGGCGCACTTCTGCACAGGCGGTTAGACGATCGCCGCTAAAGCCAGGTCGGATGAAATCAATACTGCATCCTGAAGCAACGGCGGCAAGACCTTGGCTGTTACATGCATAGGCAAAAGCGGTGTCGGCAAGGCTGAATAACTGCCCGCCGTGACAGGTCTGATGCCCATTAAGCATATTTGGCATAATCGTCATGCTGACTTGAGCAAAGCCGCTGTCGACACGGTCGATGGTCATCCCCATCGCCTGCGCGCAGGTATCGTGGGTAAACATCTGCTCGGCACAACGCTGTGCCAACTGAGCCGGAGAGAGAGCGTTCATGGGATGAGATCCTGAGTTGCCGAGAAAGAAAGTGAAACGTAGCCCGCCGCTAATTGACGTAATAACGATGTTGGCCGGTAGCGGGGCTCGGCATAGAAGGCATTTAGGTTTTCTAACGTGGCGAGGATGTGCTGCCATCCGAGTTGTTGGCCCCAAGCCAGTGGCCCGAGCGGATAATTCACTCCACGGCACATAGCTAAATCGAGGTCTGCAGCGCTAGCGATCCCTTTATTCAGGGCATCTAACGCTTCGTTACACAGCATGGCGACGGTACGTAAAGTCAGCAGCGCCGGATAATCGGGCAGCACAATTACGTTCTTGCCTAGTGACTGTAAGAAGCGAATCACTAACGCAGTCTGCGCAGCCGTATTACAGCTGGCCGCACTGATGGTGATGACTGACGCTTGCTGATAGTTCGCGGAGAGATCGAACTGAACCACTGGTGTTCTCATTTCTTCGGCAACTTCAGAACTTAATTTACCTTTTGATAACATAAATGTAACTTCATCGAGGCGTAAAAAAGGAGCCGATTCAGCACTCTCTTTCTGTTCTTCAATGGCGATCCCATTTTGTTGCAACAGCGCCGCAAAATGAGGCAGAGAAGACCAGCATCCATGGGCGGTAATTCGCTGTGGTAAAGAGCCGTTTTCGATGCAGGAGAACGCCGGCGACTCTTGTATCGAGCTGCTATCGTAGCGGTAAAATCCGCGACCGCTTTTACGCCCTAAGTGACCCGCGTTGACTAATTCCTGTTGTACTAAAGAGGGTTGAAAACGGGGGTCATGGCCAAAGGCGCGAAAGACCGATTCAGTCACTGCATAATTCACGTCCTGGCCAATCAAATCGGTGAGCTGCAAGGGGCCCATGGCAAATCCACCGGCATCGCGCAAAGCAGCATCCAGCGTGGCAGGAGAGGCAACCTGTTCCTCTAACGCACGGAGCGTTTCTGCATAAAAAGGACGTGCTACACGGTTAACAATAAAACCTGGGGCAGACCGACATATCACCGGCTGCTTTTTCCATGCCACAGCGAGTTGCTGTAATAGATTGAGCGTTGCTTGCGTTGTTTCTAGCCCACGCACGATTTCAACTAACTTCATCACTGGGACGGGGTTAAAGAAGTGCAGTCCTGCCATGCGCTGTGGGTGTTTAAGCGCACTGGCGATAGCGGTAATCGAAAGCGAAGAGGTATTACTGGCAAATAACGTTTGTTGTGAACAGCTCGCTTCTAGATCGCGGAATAGGCTTTGCTTAACGTCCAAACGCTCGGCGATAGCTTCGATTGCCAAGGCGCATGGTGCTAATTCAGAGAGTGCGGTAACCACCTGAATGCGTTCGAGCAATTGTTCGGTGTAATTGGCATCGGCTTTGCCTGCCTCGACGCGCTGGCGTAGCCGTTGTTGCAATGTGGTAAGTGCCCGCGTTGAGGCTTCGACATTGACATCAAACAGCAACACGTTATGCCCTGCAGCGGCTGCTACTTGAGCAATACCGATTCCCATGGTTCCTGCGCCAATAACGGCAACGGGGCCTTGAAGGAGAGAAGATGACATGCTTATTTCCCCTTAAATTCAGGCTGACGTTTTTGGAAAAAGGCGCTTACACCTTCGCGGTAATCTTCGCTGCGTCCACCAAGGCGTTGTAGATCGCGTTCTAAATTGAGCTGTTGATCTAGGGTATTAGTGGCGGCGCTGTACATCGCTTTTTTAATCAACCCCAAACCATAGGTCGGCTGTGTCGCAAGGCGTTGAGCCAGTTCTTGGGTGTGGGCGGCCAACGCTTCAGACTCGACAACCTGCCAGATCATTCCCCACTCCAACGCCTGTTGGGCGCTGATTTTATCGCCTAACAGCGCCATTCCCATGGCGCGAGCATGACCCGCTAAACGGGGGAGGAACCAACTTCCACCTGAGTCTGGAACTAAGCCCAAACGACAAAAAGACTGAATAAAACTGGCGTTGTTGCTCGCAATGACGATATCGCAGGCCAGTGCAATGGCGGCTCCCGCCCCAGCAGCTACGCCGTTCACGGCGCAAACGATCGGCTTTGGTAAGGCTGTCATACGGCGGATCAGCGGGTTATAAAAACGTTCAACAGACAGGCCAAGATCGGGCGCAGCTTGTTCCACGCTGACGTTGCGATCGTTAAGATCTTGCCCGGCGCAGAAGCCGCGACCGGCACCGGTCAATAATACGCAACGCACGTTTTCATCTCGTTCGGCCATTTTTAGTGCGGCGCTGAGCTGACCGTGCATTTCATCGTTGAAGCTGTTTAAACGATCGGGACGATTCAAGGTGATCGTGAGAACGCCCGCCTCAATGTGAGTCAAAACCATGTTTTCTATTTCTATTGAAGAGGTCATAGGGCTAGCGTCCTTTAAATTTTGGTGAACGTTTTGCAAAAAAGGCCGCAATGCCTTCGGCGCGATCTTCTGTGCCTGACAGAGAAACAAACAGCTGACGTTCAAGATTAAGACCCTGAGTGAGCGTAGTTTCTTGGGCTGCTCTCAGTGCTGATTTCGCGGCACGCAGTGCCAGCGGAGACTGTTGGCTAATGCGTATGGCGATCTGTTGGGCGCGTTCTAACGTCAGTTCGGTAACGCAAATTTCGCTAACCAGTTTTGAATCCATTGCCTGTTGCGCGTTAATCGCTTCACCAGTGAGTACCATTTGGGATGCGAGAGATTTCCCGACGCTGCGCAGTAACCGTTGAGTGCCACCTGCGCCGGGGATAAGCCCCAGCGTGATTTCCGGTAGGCCAAAGCGTGCGTTTTCTCCGCAGATTACGATGTCGCAGGCCAGCGCCAGCTCACAGCCAGCGCCAAGTGCATAGCCATTGACCGCGGCGATAATCGGTTTGTTGATGGTGTTGAAACGCTGCCAAACCAGAGGGCGTTGGTCGATGATTGCGCTGGCAACCGTCTGCTGTTGGAGCTCGCGTAAATCGGCACCGGCAGCGAAACAGTGCTCAGAGCCGGTGATGACAACCGCGCCGATACTTTCATTGCGATCGGCCGTTTCTAAGTGCTGAACTAAGAGCTCGAGGCATTCGGTACTAAGGGCATTGCGTGCCTCTGGTCGATTAAGCGTCAGAGTTAATACGCGTTGCTGCTGGTGGCTTAAGATCCAATCGTTATTCATCGGTTTTCCTCAGACGTCGAAATCGAGAACCACGCCGTCGCCTTTTGGCCACGACTGGCAACTGAGGATGTAACCGGCGGCGAGCTGATCGGGTTCCAGACTGTAGTTAACGCCCATCTCCACTTCGCCGGCTTTGAGCTTGCATTTACAGGTGGCGCATACGCCCCCTTTGCATGCATAGGGCAAATCAGCGCCTTGGCGGAGTGCTGCATCAAGAATGCTGTCGTCTTGTGCGCTCATTGCAATATTCAAGCGACGGCCATCCAATTGAATGGCTACCAGAGTTTGTTCACGTTCACTGACGTTGGCGGGTCGGACATTGACGCCCGCGGTATTGAAGCGTTCGCTGTGAATGTGAGCCGCCGCCATTCCCGCTGCCTCTAGCGTCGTTTGTGCATCGTCCATCATGCTTTCAGGTCCGCAAATAAAGGCATGGTCAAAAACGCTAAAGTCGAGTAGAGATTTACCGATGCGGCTGAGATGTTCGCTGTCGATGCGGCCGCCCAGCAGCGGGCTATCCAGACTTTCTTGGCTGAACAGATAAAGAATGTGTAAGCGCTGTGGAAAACGATTTTTGAGATCGCATAACGCCTCTTTGAACATCACCGAGCGGCTGGTTCGGTTGCCGTAAATCAGGGTGAATTCGCTTTCAGCTTCGAGCAAAAGTGTGGTTTTGATGATCGAAAGCATCGGCGTAATACCGGAGCCTGCGGCAATGGCGAGGTAATTCCCGCGACGCTCGGCGCTGGGCTGATAGCCGAAGCGTCCCTGCGGCAGCATCACTTCGAGAGTGTCTCCCACGGCAAGTTGTTGATTGACGAAGGTGGAGAAACGCCCCTGATGAATGGCTTTGACGCCGATTTGCAAGATACCCTCCTGCGGAGAGCTACAAATGGAGTAGCAGCGACGGAGTTCTTCGCCATTCAAGTCAGCTTTCAGGGTTAAATGTTGACCTGGTTTGTAGTGATAATGCTGTTTTAGTTCGTCCGGCACCAGCAATGTGATGGCGACGGCATCGGGTGTTTCTCGCTCTATGGCGGCGATGCTTAAACGATGGAATACGGTCATTTTTTTATCGACCTCTTAAATACATTTGAAGTAATCGAACGGTTCAAGACACTGCTTGCAGCGGTATAAGGCTTTGCAAGCGGTAGAACCAAATTCGCTGACCTTCTGAGTGTCGTGACTGCCGCAGCGAGGACATTGAACCGTTTCGGTAGATAACGGTTTTTCACAGATCAGCCCTTGCGGCGGCGCAACGCCATATTCCCGCAGCCGATTTTTGGCTTCGGCGTTCATCCAGTCGGTGGTCCATGCTGGCGTCAGACAGATTTCAACCTTGACTGGCGAAAAGCCCGCCTCGGTCAGCGTTTCTTGAATTGCGCTAATTAAAAACTCGGTCGCGGGGCAGCCGGAATAGGTCGGGGTAAAGGTCACCAGCCAGCCCTTTTTTAAAGGCGTAACGCCGCGCACCATGCCGAGATCGGTGATCGAGAGCACTGGTAGCTCGGGATCGCTGATCGCGTGTAGGCATTGCCAGATCTGATGGATCTCTGGCGATTGCAGGTTTTCGAGTGGCTGACGTAGTTCCATGATGTTCTCCTATTCACCGCCAATGGATCACCAGCGACAATCGGGGTAGGCGCGTTGCAGAAACTGCATCTCGGCCAGCATGTATCCCAGATGTTCGGTGTGTTTCCCTTGCTTACCGCCACGTCGGTATGGCGCTTCTTCTGGGAGATGTAGCGTCGCTTCTTGCAGGGTTTGTTGTACGATCTGTAGCCACGGCGCGTGCAAACTCGCGGGATCAACGGCGATGCCCTGTTCGGCAAGTTGCAGCTCAAGTTCATCACTGAAAAACAGCTCGCCGGTGAAACGCCATAGCGCGTTAATGGCCTGCTGCATTTTTTGTTGGCTGAGTTCGGTACCATCGCCTAAGCGAATCATCCAGCCGCGGCTAAAGCGCAGGTGGTACTCCGCCTCTTTCAGCGACTTAGCGCTAATAGCCGCCAAGCGAGGATCGTGACTTTGGCTCAGCCCCTGATGCAGGAGGAAATGGTAGGTGTCGAGAAAAAACTGGCGTACCAACGTGTCGTTAAAACCGCCATTAGGCTGTTCAGCCAGTAGCAGATTTCGATACTCCAGATCGTCGCGGCCAAATGCCAAGCGATCTTCGTCGATATCCTCACCGGATAATTCCGCGGCGTAGCTGTAAAAATTGCGGGCCTGCCCGAGAAGATCTAGCCCAATGTTAGAAAGGGCTAAGTCAATCTCTAGCTCAGGCGCATGGCCGCACCAGGCGCATAGACGCTGAGCTAAAATCAGCGGTGTATCGGCCTGCCGCAGTACGTATTGAATGAGATCTTGATTCGAATGAGTCATGCTGGCGCCTTACATATTTTTGATGCCGTCAGGGATGGTATAGAAGGTCGGATGGCGATAGATCTTGTCGTCAGACGGATCAAAAAATGCAGCACGGTCTTCCGGCTGCGATGCCACTAAATGCTCTGATTTCACCACCCAGATTGAGCAGCCTTCGTTGCGTCGGGTGTAGGCGTCACGTGCGTTTTCCAACGCCATCTGATCGTCTGCGGCATGCAGACTGCCAACGTGACGATGCGCCAATCCCTGCTTGCTGCGGACAAATACTTCGTAAAGTGGCCAGTGTGCTTGATTCATGTTGCGTTCCTTGTTTATGCCGCCGTGGTATTGATGGCGGACTTTTCCGCATGAACTATTGCGGCTTCGCGTACCCAACTGCCTTCTTCCCACGCTCGACGTTTAGCGCTAAGACGCTCGTAGTTGCAGATACCTTGACCTTTGAGAACCTGATAGAACTCGCTCCAGTCGATTTCACCAAAGCGGTAGTGGCCGGTGGCTTCGTCCCAACACAGATCGTTATCTGGCGCGGTCATGCCAAGCGCTTCGAGTTGAGGCACGGTGTTATCCACGAATTTTTGGCGTAGCTCATCGTTGCTGTGGCGTTTGATTTTCCAAGCCATGCTTTGCGCACTGTGTGGGGAGTCACTGTCGTTGGGGCCGAACATCATAAGCACTGGCCACCAAAAGCGGTTGATGGAGTCTTGCAACATGGCGCGCTGTTCTGCGCTGCCATTGGCCAGCACGGTCACGGCTTCGTAACCTTGGCGTTGGTGGAAGCTCTCCTCTTTACACACTTTGATCATGGCGCGGGCGTAAGGGCCATAGGATGCTCGGCACAGTGCGACCTGATTGACGATAGCGGCGCCATCAACCAGCCAGCCAATCACACCGACGTCGGCCCAGCTTGGCGTTGGGTAGTTGAAGATAGAGGAGTATTTCATTTTGCCATCGAGCATCTTTTGGTAGATGTCCTGACGTGAACAGCCGAGAGTTTCAGCCGCGCTGTACAGGTATAAACCGTGTCCTGCTTCATCCTGTACTTTTGCCAGCAGTACTGCTTTACGGCGCAAACTGGGGGCACGAGTGATCCAGTTGGCTTCGGGCAGCATGCCGATAACTTCGGAATGCGCATGCTGTCCGATTTGGCGGATCAGGTTTTGTCGATAGGCATCAGGCATCCAATCTTTGGCTTCTATCGACGTATCAGCGGCAATTTTTTCATCGAAAAGAGCCTGATGTTGGGCGTTATGGGTCATTACGTCCTCACTTAATGATTCAAATATTTTTGATGTTAAGTTAAATTGCGAATCACTTTCAATAACTCAAAAGCTACATCCTGATAACACAAAGATCAAACATCTATTTTTGCTATTTGTCGTACAGCTCACAGGGTGTTTATTTTTGTTATTAAATAACAATGTCTTATTTTTATTGTTTGGTGTGTGAATGATTAAGGTGTATGGCTTTGAATATGGATTGTTTCTGTTTTGTTAAAATAATGACTGGCAAATAGCTAAAATGATGTGATACATCTACGTTAACAAATATGCCTTAAAGTGAAGCTTGGAGGGTGGGATGCAGCAGTTAACCAGTTATATTTCAGGTGCCTGGGTTTACGGACAGGGGAAAGAGCGCGCGATCCAGCATGCTGTGAGTGGCACAACGTTGTATCAGGTGTGTTCGGATGGATTGCCTCTGAAAGACAGCCTGAACTATGCCCGTCAGATCGGCGGCAAAGCGCTGTCTGCGATGACGTTCCAGCAGCGTGCTCAAATGATGAAGGCGATCGCAAAACACCTGTTAGCCAACAAAGAATCGCTGTATCAAATATCGGCTGAAACAGGGGCCACGCACGCTGATGGTTGGGTAGATATCGAAGGTGGGATTGCTACGCTGTTTGCCTATGCAGGTTTAGCTGGGCGTGAACTTCCAGACGATACTCTGTGGCCTGAAGACGAACTCATTCCCCTGTCTAAACAGTCTCAATTTGCGGCTCGTCATGTTCTCACTTCACGTCCAGGCGTGGCACTGCATATCAACGCATTTAATTTTCCTTGTTGGGGAATGCTAGAAAAATTGGCTCCGACGTGGTTAGCGGGAATGCCGGCGATTATTAAACCAGCCACGGCATCGGCGCAGCTGACACAGGCGATGGTTAAACTGATTATTGACAGTGGGTTGGTGCCAGAGGGCGCAATACAGCTGATCTGTGGAGGTATTGGCGATATTTTCGAGCATCTTGATTATCATGATGCGGTGACTTTCACCGGCTCTGCGCAGACGGGAAAGACGTTGCGTTCACATCCTCGATTGCTGGAAAAATCAATCGCTTTCACCATGGAGGCAGATTCGCTTAACTGCTGCATTTTAGGCGAAGATGTCACGCCAGATATGCCAGAGTTCGCCATTTTTATTAAAGAAGTGGTGCGAGAGATGACCACTAAAGCGGGGCAGAAGTGTACCGCTATTCGCCGCGTTATCGTCCCAGCAGCACAAATGGAAGCCGTACAACACGCATTGCTTAAGCGCCTGAGTGGCGTGACCGTGGGCGATCCGGCTAACCCAGAGGTGCGCATGGGGGCGCTGATTAACCTTGAACAGCGTGACGATGTGCAGGAAAAGGTTGATGACCTCCTGCATAACGGCTGTGAGCCGCTGTGCGGTGGCTCGCTTTCAGCTCTAAAACTGACTGGAACCGGTGCGGAAAATGGCGCCTTTTATCCACCAACCCTGCTTTACTGTGCCGATCCTTTTCATCACCTAACGGTGCATAACACTGAGGCATTTGGGCCGGTAGCAACGTTGATGCCTTATCAGAATAGACAACAGGCGATTGAACTAGCGTTGCTTGGGCAGGGGAGTTTGGCCGGATCTCTGGTGACGGCTGATGAACGAATCGCTGCGGAAGTGATCCGCGCTACGGCCTGCGCTCACGGTCGTATGCTGATTTTGGATCGAAACTCGGCGGTGGAGTCAACAGGACACGGTTCGCCATTACCGATGCTGGTGCATGGTGGCCCTGGACGTGCGGGCGGTGGCGAAGAGCTCGGTGGTTTGCGAGCGGTAAAACATTATATGCAGCGTACTGCGATCCAAGGCAGCCCAAGCATGTTGGCGTCGATTGGCCGCGAATGGGTTCGCGGTGCTAGCGTGATAGAAGAACAGGTACATCCGTTCCGTAAATATTTTGAACAGTTGTCGATTGGTGAAAGTCTGCTGACTGCGCGTCGTACGATTACTGAAGCGGATATCGTTAATTTTGGCTGCCTGAGCGGTGACCATTTTTACGCACATATGGATAAAATCGGTGCCGCAGAATCGCTATTTGGTGAGCGCGTAGCGCACGGATATTTTGTGGTTTCGGCTGCCGCTGGGTTATTTGTCGATCCGGGAGTGGGGCCGGTGATTGCTAACTACGGCATGGAAAACCTGCGCTTTATCGAACCTGTTAAAATCGGCGATACCATTCAGGTGCGATTAACCTGTAAGAAAAAAATCAAAAAAGTACAAAAAACGGCTGAAGACAAACCGCACGGCGTGGTGGTGTGGGATGTGCAGGTACTGAATCAGCATCAGCAACCGGTGGCGCTCTATAGCATTTTAACTCTGGTAGCGCGCCAAAACGGTGACTTTATCCCTTCAGCTTAAGTCCGTAAGATAGTCAGCACAGAAACCGCCGCATTGTGTGGCGGTTATTTATTCGACCTGAGAGCTGCACTATGACTTCTTCCCCGATGCAACGCCTGCTAACTATCATGCAAACCCTGCGCGACCCTGAGCGTGGCTGCCCGTGGGATCAGAAGCAAACTTTTGCCACTATTGCGCCTTATACACTGGAAGAAACTTACGAAGTGCTTGATGCGATTCAGCGTGAAGATTTCAAAGACTTACGTGAAGAGCTAGGCGACCTGTTATTCCAAGTGGTGTTTTATGCTCAAATGGGGCAGGAGCAAGGGCTATTTAATTTTGACGACGTCTGCAACGCAATCAGCGACAAGCTGGAGCGCCGTCATCCACATGTGTTTGCCACTGAGCATCATGAGAGCGCGGAAGCCTCTTTGGCGCGTTGGGAACAGCGTAAGGCTGAAGAGCGGGCAGAAAAAGATCTCAGCTCTTCCATGGATGATATTCCTAACGCGTTACCTGCGCTGATGAAGGCTTACAAAATCCAAAAACGCTGCGCTGCCGTAGGATTCGATTGGGATACCTTAGGGCCTGTGCTGGACAAAGTGTATGAAGAAATCGACGAGGTGATGGATGAGGCACAGCAGGCGGTTGTGGACGAAGAAAAATTGGGTGAGGAAATTGGCGATCTGTTGTTTGCTACGGTGAATCTTTCTCGTCACTTAGGTCATAAGGCTGAAAATGCTTTGCAGGCCGCAAACCGTAAGTTTGAACGCCGCTTCCGCGCCGTTGAGGATGCGGTTCGAGCTTCAGGTAAAACCATGGAGGAAGCGACGCTGGATGAAATGGAAGCACATTGGCAGCAGGTGAAAAAGGCTGAAGCTAAATAGCTAAAAATTTGTTTCTGAGCTGAACGAATCAGCCGTATAGCGGTAGATTTGTTCAGTGTGAGTTGTTATGCGTTTTAACAAATTTCGCCTGATATCGCCCGTTTATTGGTTTTTTTTGCCAATGAAAATTTTATCCGATTGTAATTAAACGAATAAATCAATTTAGTCATACCTTTTACCCCAAACAAATATGACTTAGGTGCGGAGATCGTTTGTGGCAAATGAAAGGTTCGGGTATACTACTGTCCCGTCTTGGTTCTTCCATCGTCTTTAAACCTAACTCTCAGGTTCAGCATGACAACTAATTATATTTTTGTGACCGGCGGGGTTGTATCCTCTCTGGGTAAAGGCATTGCCGCAGCCTCTCTGGCGGCTATTCTTGAAGCCCGTGGCCTCAACGTAAGCATGATGAAACTGGATCCGTATATCAACGTCGATCCGGGCACCATGAGCCCTATCCAGCACGGGGAAGTTTTCGTAACCGAAGACGGCGCAGAAACCGATCTGGACTTAGGTCATTACGAACGTTTCATCCGTACCAAAATGTCCCGCCGCAATAACTTTACCACTGGTCGCATCTACTCTGATGTGCTGCGTAAAGAGCGTCGTGGTGACTATCTGGGCGCGACCGTTCAGGTTATTCCTCATATCACTAATGCAATCAAAGAACGCATCCTTGAAGGTGGCGAAGGTCACGATGTGGTTTTGGTTGAAATCGGCGGTACCGTCGGTGATATCGAATCCTTGCCATTCCTCGAAGCTATTCGCCAGATGGCGGTAGAAGTAGGTCGCGAGCACACCATGTATATGCACCTGACTCTGGTGCCTTATATGGCTGCGGCTGGCGAAGTGAAAACCAAGCCTACACAGCACTCTGTTAAAGAGCTTCTGTCTATCGGTATTCAGCCAGACGTACTGATTTGCCGTTCAGATCGTGCTGTTCCTGCGAATGAACGCGCAAAAATTGCGCTATTCTGTAACGTTCCTGAGAAAGCCGTTATTTCTCTGAAAGACGTTGATTCTATATATAAAATTCCAGGCCTCTTGAAATCTCAGGGACTTGATGATTACATTTGTAAACGATTCAGCTTAAACTGTCCGGAAGCAAATCTGGCAGAATGGGAACAGGTGATTTACGAAGAAGCCAATCCTGGTGGTGAAGTAACCATTGGTATGGTCGGTAAATACATCGAATTGCCGGATGCTTATAAGTCAGTCATCGAAGCGTTGAAGCACGGTGGACTGAAAAATCGCGTGACCGTGAATATCAAGCTGATCGACTCGCAAGATGTTGAGACCAAAGGCGTTGAACTGCTGAAAGGTCTGGATGCGATTCTGGTACCGGGCGGCTTCGGCTACCGTGGTATCGAGGGTAAAATCGCCACTGCACGCTATGCACGTGAAAATAACATTCCATATCTGGGCATTTGTCTGGGTATGCAGGTTGCCCTGATGGAGTTTGCCCGTAACGTGGCAGGCATGCCTGATGCGAACTCTACCGAGTTTGTACCAGACTGCAAATATCCGGTTGTTGCGCTGATTTCAGAATGGCGTGACGAAGAAGGCAACGTTGAAGTACGTACAGAAGAAAGTGACTTGGGTGGCACGATGCGTCTGGGTGGACAACAATGTAATCTGGTCGAAGGCAGTTTAGTTCGTCAGATGTATGGTTCACCGACAATTGTAGAACGTCATCGCCATCGCTATGAAGTAAACAATATGCTGTTGAAACAGATTGAAGATGCGGGTCTACGTGTGACCGGTCGCTCTGCAGATAACAAGCTGGTGGAGATTATCGAGTTGCCAAACCATCCGTGGTTTGTGGCCTCTCAGTTCCACCCAGAGTTTACTTCTACGCCGCGTGATGGACATCCGTTGTTCGCAGGTTTTGTTAAAGCGGCCGGTGAGTACCAGAAGCGTCAGGCAAAATAAGTGAATATACTGGTGGGCGCGGAACATGGGTTCCGCGCCTGTCGTCTGGAGTTTTTAGTTTAACTTGTATCGAGGAAAACCTAATGTCCAAAATCGTTAAAGTCATTGGTCGCGAAATCATCGACTCACGCGGAAACCCAACTGTAGAAGCTGAAGTTCATCTGGAAGGCGGCTTTGTAGGTATGGCTGCTGCACCATCAGGTGCTTCAACAGGTTCCCGTGAAGCGCTGGAACTGCGTGACGGTGACAAATCCCGTTTCATGGGTAAAGGCGTACTGAAAGCCGTTGCCGCTGTAAACGGCCCAATCGCTCAGGCGGTTATGGGTAAAGATGCGAAAGACCAGGCTAACATCGATAAGATCATGATCGATCTTGATGGTACAGAAAACAAATCCAAGTTTGGTGCTAACGCCATTCTGGCTGTTTCTCTGGCTGCTGCTAAAGCTGCTGCTGCCTCTAAAGGCCTGCCGCTGTATGCGCACATCGCTGAACTGAACGGCACTCCAGGCAAATATTCTATGCCTCTGCCTATGATGAACATCATCAACGGTGGCGAACATGCCGACAACAACGTCGACATTCAGGAATTCATGATCCAGCCTGTTGGCGCTAAAACTCTGAAAGAAGCGGTTCGCATCGGTTCTGAAGTGTTCCACAACCTGGCTAAAGTGCTGAAGTCTAAAGGCATGAACACTGCTGTTGGTGACGAAGGTGGCTATGCGCCAAACCTGGGCTCTAACGCAGAAGCTCTGGCTGTTATCGCTGAAGCGGTTAAAGCTGCAGGTTACGAGCTGGGTAAAGACGTTACTCTGGCTATGGACTGTGCTGCTTCTGAATTCTACAAAGACGGTAAATACGTTCTGGCTGGCGAAGGCAACAAAGCTTTCACTTCTGAAGAGTTCACCCACTTCCTGGAAGAACTGACCAAACAGTACCCAATCGTTTCTATCGAAGACGGTCTGGACGAATCTGATTGGACTGGCTTCAAATACCAGACCGACGTTCTGGGTAACAAAATCCAGTTGGTCGGTGATGACCTGTTTGTAACCAACACCAAGATCCTGAAAGAAGGTATCGAAAAAGGTGTTGCTAACTCTATCCTGATTAAATTCAACCAGATTGGTTCTTTGACCGAAACTCTGGCTGCAATCAAAATGGCTAAAGATGCGGGTTACACTGCCGTTATCTCTCACCGTTCAGGTGAAACTGAAGATGCTACCATTGCTGACCTAGCTGTTGGTACCGCTGCAGGCCAGATCAAAACAGGTTCTATGAGCCGTTCTGACCGTGTTGCTAAGTACAACCAGCTGATTCGTATCGAAGAAGCTCTGGCTGCTGCCGGTACTCCAGCTCCGTTCAACGGTCTGAAAGAAGTTAAAGGCCAGTAATTCGTTACTGAGCACTAAGCTTCATGAAAAAACCCGCCAATTGGCGGGTTTTTTCTATTCTGCGTAAATAAAGTGTCTGCGTAAAACAAAGCGTTTGCGCCAATAAAGCCGCTTGGGTTGCTATCAGGTTGTCGCTTCGTCTTCATACGATTTCAGGATTTGATAGAGCTCATCTTTTAATCTGAGCTTTTCCCTCTTCATGCTTGCAATTTGCTCATTGAACGGCGCTCTTGGCTGGTTCTCGGCCCTTCGAATGGTATGATCCAATTGGTTATGCTCATGAAAGAGCGTGGCAAAACGGACGTCTTCTGTTTTCAGTCTTGAGATGAGATCTCGATACTCTGGGAACATATGCACTCCTTTTTGTCAAAACCTAGTATGACTATGCCACAAAAAATCTGTTTATTTTGCAATCGATCTCTCAAGATGTTCGATAAAGCGTAAAGTTATGTCTGGATCCCAGCCTTGAAAGAGGAGCCTGAAATTCCTCTAATCCGAATAAAACGTGGTTAACTTACTCCCGCGTGAAATCTCCTTCTGTTATACAAACTCTCTGCAACAGCCAATGCTTAAATGTGATCAATGACTGAATTTTTATTCTAATGGTTTGGTTTTATGCCTAATGGTATTGAGTTGGTATGCTTTGTTGTGTATTTTTATGCATTAAAACTGCATAAATAAAAAACCTAACATCAGGGGACAGACATGTTGAAGAAGATGATATTGGCCGGATGCTTTGCAGCGGCAATGGTGAGCGGCATGACAATGGCGGCACAACAGACTTACGTTGTGGGTTCCGGTGGCACCTACCGTCCGTTCGAGTTTGAAAATAGCCAAAAGCAGCTGGAAGGTTTTGATATCGATATCATCAAAGCGATCGCTAAAGCTGAAAATTTTGATATCAAACTGGTTAACACGCCATGGGAAGGCATTTTTGCCACTTTGAGCTCAGGTGACCGCGACATCATTATTTCCGGTATCACTATTACAGACAAACGTCAGAAAATGGTTGATTTTTCTACGCCATATTTCCCTGCTGAGCAGTCTATTGTGGTGCCTAGCGGCTCTAAGGTGGATTCAGTGAATGCGCTAAAAGGGCAGAAAGTTGGGGTGGTGAATTCTAGCACCGGCGATATCGTGGTATCCGATGTATTGGGAAAAAATAGTACAGATATCAAACGGTTTGATAATACGCCGCTGATGTTGCAGGAACTGTATGAAGACGGTTTGGGTGCTGCCGTGGGGGATGTAGGCGTGGTGAAATACTACATTAAGAACCATCCAGAGAAAGAGTTCAAATTGGTGCCCGATAGCAAATTTGAACGCCAGTATTTTGGTATTGCAGTAGCAAAAGGGAATCAGGAGCTGTTAGGCAAAATTAACGCTGGCCTGCAAAAAATCGTTGCCGATGGTACTTACGCCAAAATCTATACCCAGTGGTTTGATGCTAACGTTCCCGTTCTTCCTACCAAATAAACCGCTTGTGTTGCGCTCATCAACGGGCGCAACAGCCTTTCACGATAAACAGGATTGTTGTGACTGTTGTAATAAATAAAAAAGCTGCAATGAACAGGAAAGCTGTATGACCGGATTCCGTTGGGAAATCATTCAGGAATATGCCCCGCTGTTTGCTGAAGGCGCGTGGATGACCATCAAATGCACGATTATATGCGTGATTTTAGGGACGCTGTGGGGGCTCACGTTAGGTTTAGGGCGGATGGCAAAGGCAGAAAACGGCCCGTGGCGCATCGTGCTGCGTTATTTTGTGCAGTGGCCAGTACGCGTCTACGTAAGTGCTTTCCGTGGCACCCCGTTGTTTGTGCAAATTATGGTGGTGCATTTTGCACTGGTTCCGCTGTTGATAAACCCGCGTGACGGCGTATTGGTTACCAGCGGGCTGATGTCGGCTGATTTCGCCCGTATGCTACGTTCAGATTACGGCGCGTTTCTCTCTTGTATTGTGGCGATCACACTCAATGCGGGCGCGTATGTATCAGAAATATTCCGTGCAGGGATACAGTCAATCGATCACGGACAGATGGAGGCATCTCGTGCACTAGGAATGAGCTGGGGCAAAACCATGCGCAAAGTGATTTTGCCGCAGGCGTTCCGACGCATTCTGCCACCGCTAGGCAACAACGCGATTGCGATCGTCAAAGATTCCTCACTGGCATCGGCGATAGGATTAGCTGATTTGGCCTACGCTGCGCGGACAGTCTCTGGTGCCTACGCCACTTATTGGGAACCCTATCTAACAATTTCAGTGATTTACTGGATGCTAACGTTCATCCTGTCGCTGCTGGTGCAACATATGGAAAAGAGGTTGAGCAAAAGTGATTCACGTTGATAACTTGCAGAAACAGTTTGGCGAAACACACGTGCTACGTGGGATTTCCTGTGAGATTAAGCCGCAAGAAGTCGTGTGTATCATTGGTCCGTCAGGCTCGGGAAAAAGTACCTTTTTACGTTGTTTGAATGCGCTAGAGAAGCCTGACGGCGGGGAAGTGTCGGTGAACGGCTTTGACGTTCACAACCCTAAAACCAATTTGAATAAAATGCGCGAAAGCGTAGGCATGGTGTTTCAGCGTTTTAACCTATTTCCACACATGACAGTGTTGGATAACCTGATTATGGCACCAATGTCGGTAAAAGGGATGTCTCGCGCCGATGCGCTAAAACGTGCAGAAATTTTGCTGGATAAAGTGGGTTTGCTCGACAAAATTGATGCGTGGCCTGCGAGTTTGTCCGGTGGACAGCAGCAGCGCGTGGCTATCGCCCGTTCAATGGCGATGGATCCTTCTATTATTCTCTTTGATGAACCCACGTCTGCGCTCGATCCTGAATTGGTTGGCGAAGTGCTGGAAGTGATGAAAAAACTGGCGCAGGAAGGGATGACAATGGTGATTGTGACGCATGAAATGGGGTTTGCCCGTGAAGTGGCCGATCGCGTAGTGTTCATTGATCAAGGCATTATTCAGGAGCAGGGCACGCCGGAACAAATCTTCACTGCGCCACAAAACCCACGCACGGCGGCATTTTTGAGTAAGGTGCTGTAGCGCGATCGTGAATTTCGCCTCCTCCTGTATAAGAGGAGGCGTGAATAGCCTTAGATTTCCGTCTCGGTTTCAGTGGTAAAATTGTTCAACTCAGCATTTTTGGGCTTTCTCACCCACATCCACCATGCCAGTGTGAGGAATGCCATCCACACCACGCCGACGGCGAGAGCGACTCGGCTATCTTCAAAGTACCCTAGCAACGCGATGACAAATGCCATGAACGCGATGGTCAGCGCTGGAGCTAACGGCCAAAATGGGACGGGGAATTTCAGCGTTGCGGCTTCTTCTTTACTCATTTGGCGGCGCATAGCGACCTGAGACAGCAGGATCATCAGCCAGACCCAAACGGTGGCGAAAGTCGCGATTGAGGCGATGATCAGGAATACTTTCTCAGGGATCAGATAGTTCAGCACCACGCCCGTCAGTAGCGCAATCGCCATCACCAACACTGTCATCCAAGGTACACCGCCCGCGGTGAGTTTGGTAAAGCATTTGGGAGCCTGTCCATCTTGCGCCATGCCGTACATCATACGACCTGCACCGAAAATATCGCTATTAATCGCGGAGATGGCTGCGGTAATGACCACGACGTTGAGGACGTGTGCCGCTGAGCTAATTCCCAGACTTTTGAAAATCTCGACAAATGGACTCCCGTGCTGGCCGATGCTGTTCCACGGATAAATAGCCATTAATACCATCAGGGTAAGCACGTAAAAAAGCAGGATGCGCACGGGTACGGTGTTAATGGCTTTCGGGATCACTTTGGCTGGATCGCGGGCTTCACTGGCGGTTACGCCGATAATCTCGATTCCACCAAAGGCAAACATCACGACCGCTAACGATGCGATAACGCCGGTGATACCGTTCGGCATAAAGCCGCCGTGTTGCCATAGATTGCTAAATCCAGTCGCCTGTTCGTGCTGACCAAAACCAAACATCATGATAGCTGCACCACCAACGATCATGGCCACAATAGCCACCACTTTAATCAGTGACAGCCAAAATTCCATTTCCCCAAACACTTTTACACTGCAAAGGTTTAAAGCGCCGATAAAGCAAACCACGCTTAAAACCCATATCCATTGGGAAACGTCGGGGAACCAGAGCCCCATGTAAATACCGAAGGCGGTAACGTCAGCCATACCGACAATCACCATTTCGAAAGTGTATGTCCAGCCGGTAATAAATCCGGCTAGGGGGCCTAGGTAACGGCTGGCGTAGTGCCCGAAAGAACCTGATACGGGTTGGTGCACCGCCATTTCACCTAGCGCACGCATGACCATAAATACGGCTAACCCCCCCACCAGATAGGCCAGTAGCACCGCAGGGCCCGCAAGCTGAATAGCGCCTGCTGAGCCGTAAAAAAGTCCGGTTCCAATGGCTGAACCGAGGGCAAGAAAACGAATGTGGCGAGCGTTCAGACCACGTTTGAGGTGCGATGGGTTGTGAGGTTGCAAGGCTGATGTTTCATTATTATTTTGCATGTTTTATCCCGTCATATTTTTGTTATGTGGCTGGCAGGTACAGACCACCAACGCAGGGGATAAATTCCCTGCGTGTATTTGTGCAGACGTTTAACCCCGTCACGCGTCAAGAGGTAGGCGTATTGGCTGCATCTTGACGTCGCTTGGGGTGATATAGATAGGGCTTAGGCTTGGCTAGGCAGCAGCGCGGTAGGAATCAGCGCTTTAAGCTGGCCGGAACCTAATAGCTGGCTGGCGGCTTCAATGTCGGGGGCGAAGAAACGATCCTTGTCATAATAAGCCACGCTTTCGCGTAACAGCTGGCGTGCTTGTTCCAGCCGCGGGCTTGTTTTCAAGCCGTTGCGAAAATCTAGCCCTTGACAGGCTGACAACCATTCAATAGCCAAAATTCCACGTACGTTTTCAGCCATTTCCCACAGGCGTCGGCCAGCAGCCGGAGCCATTGAGACATGATCTTCCTGATTAGCCGATGTTGGCAGGCTATCAACGCTGGATGGGTGCGCCAACGCTTTATTCTCGCTTGCTAAAGCGGCTGCGGTGACCTGTGCAATCATAAAGCCAGAGTTTACGCCGCCGTTGTTGACCAAGAACGGTGGCAACTGTGACATATGTTTGTCCATCATCAGCGATGTGCGACGTTCAGACAGAGCTCCGATTTCAGCCAGCGCCAGCGCCAGATTATCGGCCGCCATTGCAACGGGCTCGGCATGGAAATTACCGCCGGAAACCACGTCATTTTGTTCAGCAAAAACCAACGGATTATCGGAAACCGCGTTGGCCTCAATTTCAAGTACGGCGGCAGCGTGACGGATTTGGGTCAAACAAGCGCCCATGACCTGCGGCTGACAGCGTAATGAGTACGGGTCTTGCACTTTGCCGCAGTTGTGGTGGGAATCAGAAACTTCGCTACGCTCGCCGAGTAGATGGCGGTAGGCGGCTGCGCTGTCTATTTGTCCAATTTGGCCACGTACTTCATGAATACGCGCGTCGAATGGGCTGCGTGAACCTAGCACGGCTTCAACCGTTAATCCGCCGCACACCAGAGCAGAAGCAAACATATCTTCTGCATCGAACAGGCCTCGCAGCGCATAAGCGGTAGAAACCTGAGTGCCGTTGAGTAGCGCTAGCCCCTCTTTAGCGGCCAACTGAATGGGCTTCAATCCGGCTTTTTCCAGCGCTTGTGTGGCTGGCAGCCATTCACCTTGGTAACGCGCCTGGCCTTCACCCAGCAGAACTAAACTCATATGTGCCAGAGGAGCCAAATCACCGGATGCACCTACCGAGCCTTTCACGGGAATATGTGGATAGACTTCTGCATTGACTAAAGCAATCAAGGCATCCAGAACTTCTTCACGGATCCCTGAAAAGCCGCGCGCTAGGCTGTTGATTTTCATCACCATGATTAAACGTACTACCGCGTCATCGTTGGCACTGCCGACGCCTGCTGCGTGTGAAAGTACAATAGAGCGCTGCAGATTTTCTAAATCACAGGCTTCTATGCGCGTTGACGCAAGCAGACCAAAGCCAGTGTTGATGCCATAGGCTGTACGTCCTTCAGCAACGATGCGTTCAACACAGGCGACGCTTTGGCGAATGGGATCGCGAGCGCTGCTATGCAACTGAATATGAACGGGATGATGATAGATCTCACGTAGCTGGCTAAGGGTTATTTTTCCTGGCTGAAGCATTAATTCGTACATTATTTTTTCCCCTGAACGGAGGTAATCATTGGCAGGTTGAGTCCCTGCTCGCGTGCACATTCAATCGCAATCTCATAGCCTGCATCTGCGTGACGCATCACGCCGGTTGCCGGATCGTTATGCAATACTCGGGCAATACGCTCCGCCGCTTCATCAGTACCATCGCATACGATAACCATGCCGGAATGTTGTGAGAAGCCCATACCCACGCCGCCGCCGTGATGCAATGACACCCAAGTCGCGCCGCTGGCGGTGTTCAGCAGGGCGTTCAGTAATGGCCAGTCAGAAACCGCATCAGAACCGTCCTGCATGGATTCGGTTTCGCGATTTGGGCTGGCGACTGAGCCGGAGTCCAAGTGGTCACGACCAATCACGATAGGGGCTGACAGTGCGCCGCTGCGAACCATTTCGTTGAATGCAAGACCCAGTTTGGCGCGTTGGCCAAGGCCAACCCAGCAGATACGTGCTGGTAATCCTTGGAAATGAATCCGCTCGCGTGCCATATCCAGCCAATGGTGCAGGTACTCATCATCAGGAATGAGTTCTTTCACCATAGCATCGGTTTTATAGATGTCTTCTGGGTTGCCTGATAGCGCAGCCCAACGGAACGGGCCTACGCCGCGGCAGAATAGAGGGCGAATATAGGCTGGAACAAAACCTGGGAAATCAAAGGCATTGGCGACGCCCATCTCTTTTGCCATCTGGCGAATGTTGTTGCCGTAGTCGAAAGTTGGAATGCCCATTTTCTGGAATGCCAGCATCGCAACCACGTGCTCTGCCATAGATTCCTTAGCGGCGTTAACCACTAATGCAGGCTCGCTTTGTGCGCGTTCGCGGTACTCTTCCCATGTCCAGCCTTTTGGCAGATAGCCGTTTAACGGATCGTGTGCGCTGGTTTGGTCGGTCACCATATCTGGGTGTATGCCACGGCGAACTAATTCAGGCAGAATTTCGGCTGCGTTACCGCACAGCGCGATAGAGATCGCTTTACCTGCCTCGGTGTATCGCTTGATGCGGGCCAATGCATCATCCAAATTCGTGGCTTGCTCATCGACATAGCCGGTTTTGAGACGGAAATCGATACGGCTTTGCTGGCATTCAATATTCAGCGAAGTGAGACCCGCCATTGTCGCAGCCAGTGGTTGTGCTCCACCCATACCGCCTAAACCCGCAGTAAGCACCCAGCGTCCTGTCAGATCGCCATTGTAATGCTGACGTCCAGCTTCAACGAAAGTCTCATAGGTACCTTGTACGATGCCTTGGCTGCCGATGTATATCCAACTTCCGGCGGTCATCTGGCCATACATGGCTAAGCCTTTGGCGTCGAGCTCGTTAAAGTGTTCCCATGTTGCCCAGTGCGGTACCAGATTGGAGTTGGCAATCAGTACACGCGGTGCATTGCTGTGGGTTTTAAATACGCCTACCGGCTTACCAGACTGGACTAGCAGTGTCTCGTCATCGTTCAAATTTTTGAGTGATTCGACAATTTTGTCGTAGCACTCCCAGTTGCGGGCCGCTCGACCAATGCCGCCATAAACTACTAATTCATGGGGATTTTCAGCTACATCGGGGTCAAGATTGTTCATCAGCATGCGCAGAGGGGCTTCGGTTTGCCAGCTCTTGGCAGTCAGTTGAGTACCACGCGGAGCGCGGATATCGATTTCACGCAGTCGGTTTGGGAGAGTCACTTTTATTTTCCTTTCGCGTTATCAGTTCAGATATCAGGGGGTGCAAGTTAACTAGTGTTTAACAAAAGCTGTTATTGATTAACATATACTTGTATAGACAAGTATATGCAAATGGATTTTAAGGGGCAGATGAAACGGTATCAGTGAGCGCGAGAGGAATAAAAAAACAAATAAAACAATGAATTAATTTATTAAGTGAGCGTCTTTTTTTCGGGTTGCTGTGCGAGAGTTTGTATAGGAATTGGGAAGGGGATCACAAGGAAATAGTTTGGAGTGTGGGTAGAGATAGCGATAGTTTGAGACTTTGTATGCTAATGATTACGAAATGACAGTGTAAGGAATATAGCGCTGTATTGGTTCATCATCGACGATGAAGGACAGAGACCACTGCTGGTGCTCTCTGTCCTTATGCCTACTGTGATGGTTTTATGAAACCACGATTAGCGGATGAAACCATTCACCGTGCGAACTTAGAAGAACCTAAAGAATGGGCTGCACTTAGTACATTAACGAATACAACTGCTTCCGATACTTAGACGCTAACGCATCTCCATTCCCCAGTGCGGCCAGAATATCCATCAGCGTTTTACGGGCTGCGCCATCGGCAGCAGCGAGGTCTTTACGTAGGTGAGCCATTAGCAATTCTAACGCTTCTTCATTGCGACCGACCTGATGCAGTTGTAACGCCAGTTGAACGGCGATAATGGCGTTTTCAGGCTCTGCTTCGACCTGTTTTTGCAGTTGCTGGATTTCAGGGGTGTCCGCGGCTTGTTTCAATAGTTCAATCTGAGCCACTAAACCATGATAACGGGAATCTTGATCCTGCAATGGAATTGTCGTCAGTATGGCTTCAGCATCATCGCTGCGGTTAAGGGCAATTTGTACTTCCGCCAGCGTGAGGGCGATATCGCTGCGTTTTGGATCCAGAGCACGCGCTTCTTTCAGCAGAGGTAATGCTTCGGCCATTTTACCTTCTGCGATCAGCTCTGCGGCCTGAGCTGCTTTCAGCTCTTCTTCTTTTGGCAAGAAGCGACCCAGTAGTTCGCGGATGAATTCTTCTGGCTGTGGGCCTTGGAAACCATCGACCGGCTGGCCATCTTTGAACAGATATACGGTAGGAATTGCGCGCAAACCAAACTGTGATGCCACCATTTGTTCTGCGTCACAGTCGACCTTAGCGAGAACAAACTGACCTGCATATTCAGAGGCCAGTTTATCAAGAATAGGGTTGAGCTGCAGGCAATGCTGGCTGCGTTCAGACCAAAAATAAAACAGCACTGGAATGGACGCGGAATGTTCCAGCGTCTGGTGTAGGTTAGCTTCAGTGACGTTAATAACGGAATTATTTAGCATTCTTGTTTCTCTCAGACGCTTAACATATGTACCGATATGGGGGTAATTCGGCTATTTACAATGCCGACCTATTAATTCCCGCTCAGGATCTTGTCCAGCATACGGCCTGGTAAAATACGGCGTAGCACGGTAAGCGCATGGGCTACCAGAGTGACTGGATAGCGAAGCTTCGGCTTATGGCTCTCTAACGCATGATGCAGTTTAGGCAAAATGGCGTCAGGCGTTAAGGTGAAGCGCGCCGCAATCCCCGGATTCGTCACCGGTTTGTCTTTATCCATCTGATGCACGTTTTTAGTAAAGCGTGTATTAATCGGACCAGGTTCAATCAGGGAGACATGAATCCCACTGCCATGCAGCTCCATACGTAATGCATCCGACCAGCCTTCAAGGGCAAACTTGCTGGCGGCATAAGCGCCACGTCCTGGCGTGGCAACCAGCCCCATTACCGAGCTTGTTTGAATAATTCGACCTTCGCCGTGCGGCAGCATGATCGGCAGCAAGAGCTGGGTGAGTTGATGAGTACCGAATAGGTTGGTGGCGAACTGCCTTTCTAATTCAGACCGGCTGATGGTATTGAGCGGGCCATACAGGCCAAAACCACCATTATTAAACAGTGCATAGAGGCGCCCTTCCGTAAGACGAATTACCTCCGCGGCGGCACGTTCTACGCTGGCGCTATCGTCTAGATCCAGTTCGATGCCTTCCATGCCCAGATCGCGCATCACCTCGACGTCCTGTGGCTTACGGCAAGCGGCTAACACACGATACCCTCGGTTGCGGAGATCCTGTGCCGCTGTGAGTCCGATTCCACTGGAACAGCCGGTGATAAGGATAGCTTTTTGCATAACTTTACCTATGTAAACCTTTTGACTCGGCATTAAAGATGCTTAATTAAAACATTACTGATGGGTATTCGTCAGCAATGGGCGGAGCTGTTCGCTCATCCACTGCGCAATAAACGCCTGTGCATCGCCGTTGGGATGTAATCCATCCTGCTGCATCCATTCAGGTTTTAGCGCGACTTGCTCCATATAAAATGGAATTAAGGGGATTTGATACCGTTTTGCCAACTGTGGATACATTGCCGCGAAGGTTTCGGTATAGCGGCGTCCATAGTTCGGTGGTAGCCGAATTTGCATTAGCAAAGGTTGAGTTTTGGCTTGCTGAAGCTGAGTGATGATTTTATCTAAATTGGCTTCAATATCGGCGGGTGCGAAACCGCGTAACCCATCATTCGCACCGAGCTCAATCAGCACCCAGCGCGGCTGGTGCTGTTTCAAGAGTGCCGGCAGGCGAGCTAAACCTTGCTCGGCAGTATCGCCGCTGATACTGGCGTTAACGACCGTAATTGGCGGCGTGAGTTTTTGCCACTGCTGTGCCATACGCGCAGCCCATGAATCAGCAACAGATAACTGATAGCCTGCGCTGAGGCTATCACCTAATATCAGCAATGTATCTGCGGCCATCGCCCGCCCACACAACAGGCTGAATAGAAGAAGGAAAGGGATATGCCAACGGAAAATGTTCTTGAAGTTCATCATTTAGCCAAACAGGTCGGTCAGGGTGAGAGTCAGTTATCCATCCTTACCGGAGTTGAGCTGGTTGTCAAACCGGCGCAGACATTAGCGCTTATTGGTGAGTCCGGATCGGGTAAATCAACGCTGTTAGGTATTTTAGCTGGCTTAGATGACGGAACCTCGGGAGAGATTTCTTTGTTGGGGCAGCGTTTAGATCTGATGGATGAAGAAAAACGCGCAGCGCTGCGGGCGAAGGACGTCGGATTTGTATTCCAATCATTTATGTTAGTGCCAACGTTAACCGCACTGGAAAACGTGCAGTTGCCTGCGTTGTTGCGTGGTGACAGCGAGCGTCAAAGCCGCCAACAGGCGGTGCAACTTTTAGAACAGTTGGGATTAGGCAAGCGTTTGAATCACCTACCCGCGCAGCTTTCTGGTGGTGAGCAGCAGCGAGTGGCGCTGGCTCGTGCATTCAGCGGACGACCTAAAGTGCTGTTTGCTGATGAGCCAACCGGCAATCTCGATCGCCATACCGGTGACCGCATTGCAGAATTGCTGTTCTCACTCAACACCGATTTTGATACCACCCTGATTCTGGTCACGCATGACCCGCAATTGGCGGCGCGCTGTCAGCGCAGAATGCGTTTGGTGGAAGGTGTTTTGCAGGAGGAAGCATGATTCTGCGTTGGTTTTGGCGTGAATGGAAATCGCCTTCGTTGCTGATTGTCTGGATGGCACTAACGCTGGCTGTAGCCTGTGTTTTGTCATTAGGCAGCATCAGCGATCGCATGGAACGGGGACTGAGCCAGCAGAGCCGTGATTTTCTGGCGGGTGACAAAGTGCTGCGCAGCGCGCACCCAGCTAATGAAGATTGGCTAACTCAGGCGAAATCGGATGGACTAACGGTTAGTCGCCAACTGTCATTTACGACAATGACGTTTGCAGGAGATAGACCGCAGTTAGCGGATGTTAAGGCCACGGATACGCTGTATCCACTTTATGGTGAGTTGATTACGCGCCCAGCCGGATTGCGGCCAGAACCGGGAGAAGTGTTGGTGGCCTCCCGCTTGCAGGCGCTGTTAAATCTTAAAATCGGTGATGATCTGGACGTGGGGGATACTACCCTGAAAGTGGCGGGTGTTGTCGTGCAGGAGCCGGATAACGGTTTTAATCCGTTTCAAACTGCGCCAAGGATCTTGATCAATCTAGCTGACGTTGAGAAAACTGGGGCTATACAACCGGGCAGTCGTTTGAGTTATCGCTACATGTTTGCTGGCCCTGCCGATGCGATACAGCGTTTTACTCAGTATTTGACACCGCAGTTGAAAGCCGATCAGAAGCTGTTCGGGCTGGAGGAGTCTGGCGGAACATTAGGCAAATCGTTACAGCGTTCGCAGCAGTTCCTTTTACTGTCTGCGCTGCTGACTTTATTACTCGCAGTAGCGGCGGTGACGGTGGCAATGAATCACTATTGCCGCAGCCGCTATGAACTGGTAGCGATCCTAAAAACATTGGGAGCCGGACGCAAAACGTTGCTACGTTTGATTGCAGGGCAATGGCTAGCGTTGCTGCTGGTTTCTGGGGGCGCCGGGAGTGTGCTGGGATTATTATTTGAAAGCCTGCTCATTCGCCTGCTTGCGCCAGTGCTACCTGCGGAGCTTCCCGCGGCTAGCGGTTGGCCTTGGGTTTGGGCGCTAGGTGGCATGGCGCTGATTTCATTGATTGTCGGGCTAAGACCCTACCGTCAACTGATGGCAACTCAGCCTTTGCGCGTGTTGCGTAGCGATGCATTTCGTGTTGTGTGGCCGCTGCGCTATTACCTGCCGATTACCGCGTTGATATTAGTGGCGGGGTTAGTTGCTCTGGTTGGATTAAGCACCCTGCTGTGGTCGTTGTTGCTAGGAATGTTGGCGTTAGCCCTGTTGCTAAGCGTGGTCGGCTGGGGGGGATTAATACTGCTACGTCGTCTGACATTGAAAAATCTGGCGCTGCGGCTGGCGGTAAATCGGCTATTGCGCCAGCCAGCGGCAACTATCAGCCAATTGGCGGCATTTTCGCTGTCGTTTATGTTATTGGCTCTGCTGCTGGTACTGCGTGGCGATCTGCTCGATCGTTGGCAACAACAGCTGCCGCCGGATAGCCCAAATTATTTCTTACTGAATATGACGGAACAGCAGGTTCCACAGGTGAGGACGTTCCTTGGTCAGCATCAAATGGAGGCTCGGACGTTTTATCCGGTGGTGCGGGTACGGCTGACGGAAATTAATGGTCAGCAGGCGACGAAGCTGATTGCGGAAGATGCGCCGGGCGGCGAAGCCGTCAATCGTGAGCTCAATCTGACATGGCAAACTGATTTGCCTGAACATAATCCATTAACGGCGGGATATTGGCCTCCTAACGTTGGAGAGGTATCGATAGAGCAGGGGATTGCAGAGCGCCTTGGTTTAGGTCTAGGTGATGAGGTGAGCTTCAGCGGTGATACCCAGAGCTTCAGTGCGAAAATAACCAGTTTGCGTAAAGTGGATTGGGAAAGCCTGCGGCCGAACTTTTATTTTATCTTCCCTCCGCATGCGCTAGATAACCAGCCTCAAACATGGTTGACCAGCTTTCGCTATACCGGTGATGAACGCCTGCTGACTCAGTTGAATCGTCAATTCCCTACGTTGAGTTTGTTGGATATTGGTGCGATTTTGCAGCAAGCAGGGCAGGTATTGCAGCAGGTGAGTCGTGCATTAGAGGTGATGGTGATTTTGGTGATTATCTGCGGTGTATTGTTGCTGATGGCGCAGGTTCAGGTCGGCATGCAGCAGCGGCGTCAGGAGCTAACGGTTTATCGCACGCTCGGTGCTGGTATGCGCTTATTACGCCGCACATTATGGAGTGAGTTTGCATTACTCGGGTTAGTTTCCGGTATTGCGGCGGCGGCGGGGGCTGAAGCCGCGCTTTGGCTGTTACAGCGGCAGGTATTTGATTTTCCATGGGAACCAAACTATTTAATGTGGTTCTTGGTTCCAATCAGTGGCGCGATCTTGCTTTCTCTGTGCGGCGGTTTTTTAGGTTCGCGCTTGTTAAAGCGTTAATTAAATACCCATCGTGACGAGCATGCCTTCTCGGGTGCTCATTTTTATTATAGATATTTACTTCATGTACTTAATTAATATTGTTTAATGAATGAGTTTAGGTGTTTAATTGATTTATTGAATGTTTATTATTGATTATATTCTAAATAATTGCATGTCATCTAATTCAGTCGTACTATAATTTTAAGGAATTGCACGTGAAGATATGGATGCGTTTGCTGATTTATTAAAGGGATATTATGTATGGATAGGGTTGGCATAGAAAATGAGTCTGTAAAAATAAATCGGTTTACAATTTTTTCATTTGCGATTTTAACTGCTCTTTTCATTTTTTTCCGGCAATACGGCTATTTGCGAATGCCTGCTTTAGAGGCTCTATTTCCAGTATCAACCTCGGTCATTCTGGTTCTGCATGGGTTGCTGGCGTTGTTCATGTTGATGAAGTTTAACTTTGAGCGAAATCACTTATATCTGGTAGTTCTGGCATTTGTTTATGGTGTTTCATCTATCTATCTGGTTAGTAAACTTCTCAGTTATCCAGGTGTTGTCTTTACTGAAGGTGGGCTTGGAACGAATGCCAATGATATGGCTATCTATTTCATATTCCGTAGCGCGACGATGGCAATATTGATTCTATTTTCATTGTTGGTTTATCGCCTTCGTCATAAATCCTTTATTAATATTTATTTAGTCGTTGGTTTATGTTTATTTTTAACCTCGTTTTCATTTTTGTTAGCTTACTTTGTTTCAAGTCACAGTGAGGTATTAGCATTATCCATCGTGGATGAAAAACATCTTACCTATGATAACTTTTGGAGCAGTGCTATAGGGTTATACTTGGTTATTTTATGGGGTGTTACGTCCTCTTCGGTGATTTTTTTTGCGGGTGCTAGAAGTGGGTTTTGGGCGAGTTTAAGCCTGAGCTGTATTGCTTTTCTTGGTAGTACGTTGTTGCTTAGCGGCAGCAACTATTTAGCTTCTTTAGCTTGGTACGGCGCTCATCTTTTTGAGGTGCTCGCGACTTTTATTGTTATGCTGGCGTTTCTGTTCGATATATTTAAGCTATACCAAAAAGCACGCAGCGATTATCAAATCTCTTACAATAATTCTATTCGAGATCCCATGACTCGGTTATACAACCGCAGCTATTACTACGATGTGTTAATTCAGCGGATGAAGACGGTTTCAGAGCAAGAACCGATAACGTTACTGGTTGCTGATATCGATCACTTTAAACGGGTAAATGATGTCTACGGCCATGTGACCGGTGACAGAGTGATCCAATATGTTGCTAAAACATTAGAATACTCAATTCGTAAAACCGATATTGCTGCGCGTATTGGTGGGGAGGAATTCTCTATCATGTTGAATGGTATTGGGCGGGCAGATGCTGTGCTTTTAGCTGATAGGATCCGAATGAGTATTAGCGACCACATGAATTCGCCATTTGCTCAAGATGTCCCAGATAAAGTCACGATAAGCATTGGCGTCTATACCGTGACAGATAATGCACTTGGCGCTGAACAATGTGTCGCATATGCTGATGCGGCAATGTATCAGGCTAAACAGGAAGGGCGAGATCGCGTGGTGTTATATTCCGCTAGAGCTTCTGAGCTCATGGGGGATAAAAATAGGGGGACGCTAGAGCCTGCCCATGTTTGATCATTTTATTACTGGCAAAATGCGGAGCGCTTAGGCTCCGCTTTTTTGTGCCTAGGATGCTAATTTTTCCTGTGCCCAAACTAGCCCGCTTTGATATTCGCTAGGGAGATGGGACGAGATTGCTTGTAATGTTTCCGCAAGAAGCACGGGATCGCGATCGTTAAGGTTAAGGTGCCCAACTTTACGCCCCGCGCGTACCTCTTTGTCGTACCAGTGGAGGTGGATGAGTGGCCATGCTAACCAGTCATAGTTCAGTTCGGTGCCGATCAGATTAATCATGACTGACGGTGTACTGACCACGGGAGTCGGTAGCGGTAAGTCGAGAATGGCACGCAGATGGAGCTCAAACTGGCTGATTGATGCGCCATTTTGTGTCCAATGCCCACTGTTATGCACTCGCGGAGCCAGTTCGTTAATCAACAGGCTATCATCGACAATGAAACATTCCATGGCCATGACGCCGACGTAATTAAGCGCGTTCATGAGCGCGCTGAGCATCTGTTCTGCTTGCTGCTGCAACTGTGGATTAGGCTGTGGCAATGCAACGCTGGTACGTAAGATACCCTCTTCATGCAGGTTATGTGTCAGAGGGTAAAATACGCAGTGACCATCGCGAGCGCGAGCGCCAACCAGAGAAACCTCTCCAGAGAAGTTGATGCCTTGCTCGACGATGCATTCGCCGTAGGCATCGGCAGGTAGCTGTGATTCATCGCCGGGACGAATGCGCCACTGTCCTCGCCCGTCATAGCCACCGGTACGACGCTTCACTATGGCAAACTGACCGATATTGCTGAATATGGTCGGCCATTCACCGGCGCTGGACAACAACTGCCACGGCGCCGTCGCGAGTGTTAACTCGTCAAGCAGCTGCTTTTGCGTTAAACGGTCGGCCAAACGCGGGAAAATATCGCGGTTCACAAAACCGTTATGGCGAGCTAATTCACGCGTTAATGGCGTTTCAGGCCAACGCTCTATTTCTGCGGTGATGACGCCTTGCTGCCAAGGAACCGCTTCAGGATCAACATCTAGACCCACTGGGAAAACGGTGATACCCAGCGGCTCACCGGCCTGACGTAGCATTCGTCCAAGCTGTCCATTACCTAAGACGCAAACGGGTTTCATGCTTCCTCCCGTGGGTCAGGATGAGCCAGTACTTCGTCGGTTTGTGCCTGACGCCATGCCGCCATGCGGCGCGCTAGCATAGGATCATGCAGCGCTAGAATTTGTGCCGCCAGTAAACCGGCATTTGCCGCACCGGCTTTGCCAATCGCTAGTGTGCCCACCGGAATTCCACGCGGCATCTGTACGATGGAATAGAGGCTGTCTACGCCGCTTAACGCTGCGCTTTGTACCGGAACACCAAGCACGGGAACCAACGTCTTAGCGGCAAGCATGCCCGGTAGATGAGCCGCACCACCGGCACCGGCGATAATCACATCGAAACCTTGTTCGGATGCCTGCTCGGCAAAGCTAAATAGCTTATCGGGAGTACGGTGCGCGGAAACCACCTCCACATGGAACTTAACATCAAGCTGGGTCAAAACTTCGGCGGCAAACTGCATGGTGGCCCAATCGCTTTTGGAACCCATAACGATGGCAATTTTTGCCCCTGACGGGTTAGCCGGAACAACGTTGGCTGGCATTGATGGCAAGCTCCTGTTTAACTTACTGACTTTGGCAACTCAGTACTCACTGAGCAGGTAAAGAGGTGCGAAGTATATCACGTGTTTTGGGTGACGAAAACGGTTGCGTCAGCGTGGCGATGGGAACAATTTTGATAGCCGAGTGAGGTTTCATTCCCTCTCTCATTCGATATAAGACTGATTTATACTGTATGGGCTGGTAATATACCGCCACATAGTCCAGACCATAAAAAGTCTGCGGTCAATAAGCATTCGGCCGGTATGAACCGTTGCTCGCTTTCATCAGTTCACACTTCATCAGAGTAAAAAGAAACATGTCTGTCAAAATTTTGGCCTCTTCAATTACGAGCCTAGACACATTTAGCCGCGATCCGGAGACGGCGTTAAAATCTGGCGATCGCGGGGTGATCACCGTGCTTGATAACAACATGCCGATTTTTTACGCTGTTACGCCGGAAAGAATGGCCGAGCTGTTAGCCTTTGAAGAGGCTGCTAGCCGGGCCAACTCAGACGTCGTTTTGGAGGAGTGTCTATTCAGTGATGAAGCAGTGGCTCCCACGGCAGCCAATATTCCAACACCATTGGGTAAATTTGTGATGTATCCCGGCTGGCAGCCAGATACGGATTTTTTGCGTATGGCGGCTATGTGGGGATGTATCCTTACCGCTCCTGTCACGCCCACTGAGTTAGCATCCTTTGTGGCTTATTGGCAGGCGGAAGGGAAAGCCTTCCACCATGTGCAATGGCAGCAAAAATTGGCGCGCAGCATACAGCAAAATCGCATGAGTAACGGCGGCCAGCCAAAACGCGATATCAATGACATAGGCGAACAAGACTATTCCATCCCTAAAGGTTTTAGAGGTTAATGATGAAAGATGCCGCTAGCATGAACCTGATGCAGAGATTGAAAAAAATGATGCCTGCTCATGTTTCACCTAAGTTCACCAATGCTGAAGAGTGGCGTATTTGGCAGGAAGAAGAGGGGCGTAAGCGCTCCGAAGCAATTTCACGCGAAAATCAGGCGATGAAAATGCAGCGCGTTTTTAAACGCTCAGGTATTCGTCCTTTGCATATGAACTGCTCGTTCGATAATTACCGAGTCGAGTGTGAAGGTCAACGCATCGCGCTAGAACGTGCTCGCCAGTATGCCGCAGAGTTCGATGGCAATATTGCTAGCTTTGTGTTTTCTGGCAAACCCGGCACAGGAAAAAATCATTTGGCTGCTGCGATTGGCAACGATCTGATTCTGCGTAATAAATCGGTGTTGATTGTTACCGTGGCGGATTTGATGTCGAGTATGAAAGGAACATTCAGCGGTAATAGTGACACCACTGAAGAACGCTTGCTGGAAGATCTTAGCGCGGTAGATTTGTTGGTGATTGATGAGATTGGGGTACAGACTGAATCGCGCTATGAAAAAGTGATTATCAACCAAATTGTCGATCGCCGCTCTTCATCTAAACGCCCAACCGGTATGCTCTCTAACCTGAATGTTCAGAGCATGAATACGCTGTTGGGGGAACGCGTGATGGATCGAATGAGTTTAGGCAACAGCCTGTGGGTTAATTTCGATTGGGAAAGCTATCGTAGCCGCGTGGTTGGTAACGAATACTAAGCATAGGCGCGTAGCCACGCTGCGCGCTTAGAATGGAAATTCAAT
The DNA here is from genome assembly GCF_001655005.1 of Hafnia paralvei ATCC 29927. GTDB lineage: Bacteria > Pseudomonadota > Gammaproteobacteria > Enterobacterales > Enterobacteriaceae > Hafnia > Hafnia paralvei. Next base: position 209,830 of record NZ_LXET01000046.1, on the reverse strand, counting down.
CAGTTCAATGCCTTCGGGCGTAACGCTTATCATCGACCCTTGATAATGCCATGCGCCCAACACCGCGCGTTTCGCCAGCTTGCCGTTTGGCATGTCAACGTTGTGAATTGCGGGGCGGTGTGTATGTCCATGAATCAGCCACTCGGCCTGATTTCTCTCTAACGCTTCTATAACAGCCTGCTGATTGACGTCCATGATAGCCTCTGACTTACCATCGTTGGTCATCTGGCTGCGATCGCGCATTTTAGCCGCGATATTTAAGCGGGTGCGTAGTGGCAACCACGAAAATAGTTTTTGAATAAACGGGTTATTCACTTTTCGACGATAGCGTTGGTAATCCACATCGTCAGTGCACAGGGTGTCACCGTGCATAATAAGAATGGGGTGTCCATATAGCGACAGCCGTTTCTCCTGCGGTAATAATGTCATTCCGCACTCTTGAGCGAAGCGCTTTCCAATCAGAAAGTCACGGTTACCGTGGATGAAATAACAGGGAACGCCTGAATTGGTAAGATCGTGCAATGCAGAGCTGATTTCACGATGCAGCGGTTGCGGATCGTCGTCGCCAATCCAGTATTCGAAAAAATCGCCGAGAATATATAACGCATCAGCCTGATAGGCTTCACGTTGTAAAAAACGAAGAAAACCGGCGGTGATCGCCGGTTCCTGTTCGCTAAGATGCAAATCTGCAATAAATAGCGTGCGCATCAGAAAACGATTACTCGCTAACAGTGACGCTTTTGATGATCACGTCTTCACGTGGAACATCTTGGTGCATGCCGCTACGGCCAGTAGAAACCGCTTTGATTTTGTCTACAACGTCCAAGCCTTCAACCACTTCAGCGAAAACGGCATAGCCCCAGCCGTCTGGGCGTTCTGAACGGAAGTTCAGGAAGTCGTTATCAACCACGTTGATGAAGAACTGTGCTGTGGCTGAATGTGGATCGTTGGTACGAGCCATCGCCAGTGTGCCACGTGTGTTTTTCAGACCGTTATTGGCTTCGTTTTTGATCGGAGCTTTAGTTTCTTTCTGTTTCATGCCAGGTTCAAAGCCGCCGCCCTGAATCATGAAACTATTGATAACACGGTGGAAAATAGTGTTGTCGTAGAAACCTTCACGGCAATATTCCAGGAAGTTGGCAACGGTAGCCGGTGCTTTGTCGTCAAAAGTTTTGATGACGATGTCACCGTGGTTGGTGTGGAAAGTAACCATAACAATAATCCTGTTTTTTTGATGTTTAGGACGAAAGAAAGCGATTGTAGCCGATGCGCCGCGGGCTGACATCCTTTTGTCGCAGTTAGCCGCTCGCCTTTCTTTGCGGTACGTCACTACGATAACGGAAAATGCCCCCAGCCTGCAAAATTCCCTGAAAAGCCAAAACCAGAGAGAACACAAGAAATCGCCAACCAAACAGGTGAAAACAGGGGTTATTCTTGCAAACGGCCTTTCTTCGCGGTTCAATACACCTATATTTTATGTCAAACCTCACGGATACCCCGATGCTAAAGATTTTTAACACACTCAGTCGTCAGAAAGAGGAATTCAAACCTATTCACGCCGGTGAAGTCGGTATGTATGTGTGTGGGGTAACCATTTACGATTTGTGTCACATTGGTCACGGGCGTACCTTTGTTTCTTTTGACGTGGTTGCGCGTTATCTGCGTTATTTAGGCTACAACCTTAAATATGTGCGCAACGTGACCGACGTGGATGACAAGATCATCAAGCGTGCGCTGGAAAACGGTGAGACTTGCGATCAGCTGACTGAACGCATGTTGGCAGAGATGCATAAAGATTTCGATTCTCTGAATATTGCGCGTCCAGATCTTGAGCCACGAGCGACGCATCATATCCCAGAGATTATTGAGATCGTTGAACAACTGATTACGCGTGGTCATGCATACGTCGCCAGCAACGGTGACGTGATGTTTGCCGTTGATACCGATCCTGATTACGGGTTGCTTTCTCGTCAGGATTTGGAGCAGTTGCAAGCGGGAGCCCGTGTAGAGGTTGCTGATGTAAAACGCAATCCGATGGATTTCGTGCTGTGGAAAATGTCTAAGCCGGGTGAACCTAGCTGGGAATCTCCATGGGGTCCTGGCCGTCCAGGTTGGCACATTGAGTGTTCTGCGATGAACTGCAAGCAGTTAGGCGCGCATTTTGACATTCACGGCGGCGGTTCAGACCTGATGTTTCCACATCATGAGAATGAAATTGCTCAGTCGAGCTGTGCTCACGATGGCCCGTATGTGAACTACTGGATGCACTCCGGTATGGTGATGATCGACCGCGAAAAGATGTCTAAATCGCTGGGTAACTTCTTCACTATCCGCGATGTGTTAGAGCACTACGATGCTGAAACGGTACGTTATTTCCTGATGTCTGGTCACTATCGTAGTCAATTGAACTACAGTGAAGAGAACCTCAAGCAGGCACGTTCGGCGTTGGAGCGTCTGTATACTGCGCTGCGTGGTACCGATCCTCAGGCTGAACCTGCGGGTGGGGACGTGTTTGAAGCTCGCTTCCGTGAAGCGATGGACGATGATTTCAACACGCCAGAAGCTTATTCGGCGCTGTTTGATTTGGCACGCGAAGTGAATCGCCTAAAATCAGAAGACATGGCTCAGGCTAATGCGCTGGCGGCTGAATTGCGTAAATTGGCGAAAATCTTAGGTTTGTTGGAACAAGATCCTGAAGTTTTCCTGCAAGGCGGCGCTCAGGCTGATGATAGCGAAGTTGCACAGATCGAAGCGCTGATTAAACAGCGTAACGATGCGCGGGCCGCTAAAGATTGGGCAATGGCTGACTCCGCACGCGATCAGTTGAATGCGTTGGGTATCGTGTTGGAAGACGGTCCACAGGGCACGACGTGGCGCCGTAAATAACGCATTCTGTTTAGAAATAATAAAGCCGGCTCATGAGCCGGCTTTTTCGTATCTTGTGTAAGCAATTACGCTTTTACCTGCACACTTTGACCGTTATAGGTTACGGTCTGTCCATCGATGATTTTGCAGCGTTTGCGGGTTTCGATCTTCCCATCAACTTTCACATAGCCGTCAGCAATTGCATTTTTGGCTGATGCGCCACTGTCGTTCCAGCCTTGCAGTTTCAGCAGGTCGCACAGCTCTACGTGCGGATGGTTTTCCAGGTGGAAAATTTCCATGGTGTTATCTCTTTATTCTTGCGAGTGATTCGTTCGGGATGCCGTAACCTTATAGTCCATGCTAAATGACTATCAATATACGGTAGGCAATACGCTATTATGCCAGCTTGCTCTTAGCAGCGCACAGCTAATATGCTATTTGCGGGTGCATAGAAACACCCGCACAGAGGGGATGCCTTTTGGTGTCAGATCCAAAAGGCACAGGCTATATTCATTTAAGCCACAACTAAGCCACAACCACCAGTTTCTGGTTAACAAACTCTTTGATGCCGAGATCGGCGAGTTCATGGCCGTAACCGGAGCGTTTAACGCCACCGAAAGGGAGCTCTGGTGCGGTGCCGCTGAGGGTATTGATAAACACCATACCGGTTTCAATGCGTGAAGCCATTTTCTTGCCGCGTTCAATGTCACCGGTGAAAATCGCACCACCCAGACCATAGTGCGAATCATTGGCAAGTTTCACCGCTTCATCATCGTTTTTCACCACAAATATCATGGCGACAGGGCCAAAGAACTCTTCAAAATAGGCGGGGTTTTCACGTTTGATGTCGGTCAAAATAGTGGGTGCATAGAAGTAACCTGTGTGATCCAGCGCTTTCCCTCCCAGTTTGACTTTCGCCCCATTCTTCACTGCTTTATCGACCTGTTTGACTAAATTCTGCAAGGCACCTTTGGACGATAACGGCCCCAGCGTTGTTTGCGGATCTAGCGGATCGCCGGTTTTTACTGATTCCAACGCTTGGGTAAAGCCAGCCATAAATTTGTCGGCTACTTTCTCGTGTACGATAAAGCGTTTGGCCGCGGTACAGACCTGTCCGGCATTTTGTAACCGAGCCTGTGCGCCCACTTTTATTGCTTTATCGAGATCGCAGTCGTCTAGAACCACAAAGACGTCATTACCGCCGAGCTCCATCGTTGATTTTTTCAGGTTTTTAGCAGCCTGAGCGGCGACAACGCTACCGGCTTGTTCAGAACCCGTTAGCGCAACGCCGCTGACACGGTCATCGTCGATGATTTTTGCAACCTGATCTTGTGAGATAAACAGGTTCGTATAGGCACCTTTTGGCGCACCGGCTTGAGACACCATGCGTTCAAAGGTTTCTGCGCAGTGTGGAACGATGCTGGCATGTTTAACCATCACGCTGTTGCCCACGGCCATGTTTGGTGCTAATACGCGCATTAGTTGGTAGAAAGGGAAGTTCCAAGGCTCAACGGCCATGATGATGCCGATCGGATGGTTTTCAACCCATGCATCGCCCAGTTTTGAAGGGTATTTAACCGGTTTAAGCAATGCTTTGGCGTTATCGGCGTAGTACTTAGCAATAGCAGCACAAATCTTCACTTCGCCTCGACTCTGTTCGATCAGTTTGCCCATCTCTTGGCTGATGGTTTTTGCGAGCTCTTCCTCATGTTGGGTGAAAAGCTCAGCTAGCTGAGTTAATACGGCGAGACGCTGAGAGATATCACCTTGCGCCCAGTCTGATTTATAGAGTTGATGTGCGGTTGCTAATGCGGATTCGACATAGTTGTCGTCGTGCTGGGGATATTCTTTGATGAGTTTGTCTGTGTAAGGATTGATTGTCTGGTATGGCATGATGGCTCCTTGCGGGTGATGATCATGTTGACGAAGACGAGTGTCTATTTCTCCGAGATATTTAGTTGAACGACATGATGATTGTGGATTAACACTGACGATTAGAACCGAGAGTGCAGTGCCCTAATCGCAGATACGTAATAGTTAACTGTAGACATGAATATGAGATTCTCAAGGCGCGCTAACTAAACTAAGAATTATCTCCTCGGTGTCACTTAGCGTTGCACATCGGCTTTCAAAGCAAAAAAGCCAGTCAGTGACTGGCTTAATTTACTCAGAGTCTAACGATTAAATATCGTGAAATTCTTCGCAGGCTTGCAGAGTGTTCTGGATGAGCGTGGCAACGGTCATTGGACCGACGCCGCCGGGAACAGGGGTGATCCAGCTAGCACGTTCCACTGCAACATCAAATTCGACGTCACCGACCACTTTTCCGCTTTCTAGACGGTTGATGCCAACATCGATCACGACGGCACCCGGTTTGATCCATGCTCCGGGAATAAAGCCGGGTTTACCTACGGCAACGACGACCAGATCGGCATTTTCGACATGCTTTTGCAGATCTTTGGTAAAGCGATGGGTAATTGTGGTGGTACAGCCTGCGAGCAAGAGCTCAAGTCCCATAGGACGGCCGACAATGTTAGACGCGCCAACGACTACGGCGTTCAGGCCGTATGTATTGATTTCGCAACGTTCTAGCATGGTGATAATGCCACGCGGGGTGCAAGGTCGAAGTTTCGGTGAACGCTGGCACAGACGGCCCACGTTGTACGGATGAAAACCGTCGACGTCTTTATCGGGGCTGATACGCTCTAATACCTTAACGTTGTCGATACCTGCAGGCAGAGGAAGCTGAACCAGAATGCCGTCGATGGTGTTATCGGCGTTAAGGTCATCAATTAAGCTTAACAGCTGCTCTTCGCTGGTGGAGATAGGGAGGTCGTAAGATTTCGATACAATACCCACTTCTTCACAGGCGCGGCGCTTGCTACCGACGTAAATCTGCGAGGCAGGATTATCACCTACCAAGATCACTGCCAGCCCAGGGGCACGTTTCCCCTCTGCTAAACGTTGTTGTACACGCACAGCCATTTCGCTTCTAACCTGCTGCGCAATCGTTTTACCATCAATAATCTTTGCTGCCATCAGTGACGAGGTCCATCAATATTATTTAAGCGGGGGAGGGCTGCTATTGTGTCAGATGCAAAGCGTGCTGTCAGGCAAAGAATAACCATAAAATAACCAAGTGGATGATCAAACGGACAAAAGGCATTGACTCAAAGCAGACTGACCGTATAATCCAAATCCGCTGCACTGCCTGACAGTTAGCCTCTGCTACACCGTCCCAATGCGCCCTTAGCTCAGTTGGATAGAGCAACGGCCTTCTAAGCCGTAGGTCACAGGTTCGAATCCTGTAGGGCGTACCATTAAAATCAATCAGTTACCAAATATTTTACGACACGGTTTCTAGTTTTCTAGACAAATAACAAGTCAAATTAATTAAAATCCCATCATTGTTTTCAATCCCTCCTTAAAAATTGTTCCTTTGTCGCAAAACATGACGCGAAAAAACGGCCTCTGTGTGATGCCTTGTGCCCAATACGCACTAAGATAATGAAAGTCAGAAATCACACTCGGGGTTGCTATGAACCAAAAAATGCCTGCTCAATGCCATTGTGGTGCCGTCGCCTTTACCGTTGAACTTAGCGATGGGTTTAATACCGCGCGCCGCTGTAACTGTTCATTTTGCCGGATGCGTGGTGCCATTGCGGTATCTGCACCACTGTCCGGAATCGAGATAATTCGCGGCAAAGATAAGCTTACCGAATACCGTTTTAACACCCAGCAAGCGGTACATTTTTTCTGCTCGGTTTGCGGCATCTACACCTTCCATCAACGCCGTTCAAACCCTGAACAATATGGTGTTAACGTTGCGTGTATTGAGAACGTTTCACCTTTCGACTTTCCATCAGTTGCCGTGATGGAAGGCACCCACCACCCGAAGGATGGTGGTGGCGGTATTGCGGGATATTTAACTTATAAGCCATTGTAGGATATATGGAATATCTGTGTTTAATCACGCCACTACAAATATACTATCACTCTTTATATATATTCTTTGTATTGAATTAGAGTGAGGTGCAGTAACAATAATATTATAAAATCATCAGGAAATAATATTTACTGTCGTGGGTGTTTTAAATATTCAGGTATAATTCAGTCTGTTTCAGAATACGGAAATAGTCGCATCTCACTCGCTAAAATCGCCAAAAATAAAAAACCTGCTTGTCAGAGTGTTTTTTATTATGTAGTATCGCCCCGTTTTAAACCCTATCACTTACTCAGCAAAGGAGGTCACACCATGCAACGACAAGCTATGTTTACCCTTTGCAGGTCTCGTTCCCAGGCATAATAGCCCTGTCTTCTTTTTGTTTTCAGGTATTGCTCTGGCTACGGCCTGCCACATCCTAAATTTAATAATTGATCGTCAGGATTGGTTTAATGAGCAATATTATTCGCTCCGTGTCGCCACGCGTCTCATATATCGCGTCTGAACACACCTGGATTGAAGGCAAAGCAATCCAACAGCTCGAAACAACGGCAAATTTACCCGACATGGTCCAAGTTACAGGGATGCCAGATTTACATCCCGGTCGTGGTTATCCTGTCGGTGCCGCTTTCTTTTCACAACATCGTTTTTATCCCGCACTGATCGGCAATGATATTGGCTGCGGCATGTCTGTGTGGCTGACGGATTTAGCTGTCGCTAAACAGTCGCTGGATAAACTGGAAAAACGGCTGGGAAATATCGATGGCCCGCTGGAAGAACACTTACTGGCTGATATTCCCGCCGAATTTAGCCATTGCTATTCATTAGGCACCATTGGCGGCGGTAATCATTTCGCTGAGTTTTTACAGATTGATGAGATATTCACGCCGTTTTCAGCGCTTGATAAAAAAAGGCTGATTTTACTGGTTCACAGCGGTTCACGTGGATTAGGTCAGGCTATTCTGGAAGCTCATATTCGCGAGTACGGACATCACGGGCTGGAGCAGGATTCGCCGGAATCCGGCGATTATTTGAACCAGCATCAACACGCGCTGGATTTTGCCGTCTGCAATCGCCACTTTATTGCTCGCAGAATAATGGAACGCCTGCGTACCGATGGACAGCAGTTGCTTGATATTGCGCATAATTTCCTGCAAAAAACCTCGGTCAATGGCATTGATGGCTGGCTTCATCGCAAAGGTGCGACTCCGTCAGATCGGGGGTTGGTTGTTATTCCCGGCTCTCGCGGGGATTTCAGCTATTTAGTGGAGCCTCATCCAGACGCAGAAAGTTTGTTTTCTCTGGCACACGGAGCTGGCAGGAAATGGATGCGCTCGGAATGCAAAGATCGGTTGTCAGCAAAATTCACCGTCGATCAAATGTCACGCACGCATTTTGGCAGCCGTGTTATTTGCCGCGACCGTCAGCTGATTTATCAGGAAGCGCCGCAGGCGTATAAGCCCATCGATACGATTGTTGATTCCTTGCAACAAGCGGGACTCATCACGGTGGTTGCTCGTCTCAAACCGGTTCTGACCTATAAAACCAGTGGAGAAACTGTATGATTTTATTGCAGATCTCTTCAGCTCAGGGGCCGGATGAATGTGCTTTAGCCGTCGCGCTGGCGTTAAAGCAGTTGCAAAAAGAAGCGGCAGCGCTGGGTGTGAAAGTCACGGTTGCAGAACAGGAACCGGCCCTACGCGCTGGCACTTTGCGCTCTGTTTTGCTCTCGCTTGACGGAGATGCGGCAGAACACATTTCGAATATTTGGTGCGGCACTTTGCAGTGGACGTGTGAAAGCCCATGGCGTGGTGGGAATGGCAGAAAAAACTGGTTTATCGGTGTTGCACGTTACTGCTTTGAGGACGTGGTGATAGAGGGGGAAATAAAGTTTGAATCCCTTAAATCATCCGGTCCTGGCGGGCAGCATGTTAATAAAACGGAGTCTGCTATTCGCGCAACCCACCTTGCCAGCGGCATCGTGGTTAAAGTGCAAACCGAGCGTAGCCAGCATGCGAATAAACGGCTGGCGAAGCTGTTAATTGCTCATAAGCTCGAGCAACAGCAGCAAAATATGCAAAGTGAAATTAAGGCTCAACGCAGGATGTTTCATCATCAAATCACACGGGGTAATCCTGAGAGAATGTTTAAAGGACTCGATTTCACACCGGTGAAATAATAAAAATGGCTGGGTTTTTCAACCTGACCCAGTCGTTTCAATGGAAGAGTAAAATTATGGAAATGCAAAGAAAAAACGCACAAGAGCCGCTCTTTGATAAAAACAATGTTTGTGTGGGGACTATCATCAGCGTAAGGCATGTGAATATTATCACCCCATATCATTGCTTACAGGTAAAATAAATCAGCATGCAGTTTTTCAGGCACCATCCGATCTTTTCACAGAAAAAGAATGGGAAATAGTTTATTTGATGCAGTGCAATTTAAGCCTCAAGGAGATAAGTGGTGTTCTTAAGGTCTCTGTTGATGCGATAAATGGCAGGCTCAGGAGTTGTTATAGAAAAACAAGCGTCTTCTTTGATTGAATTCGGCTGGACTATCAAAAATAGCTTATCTAAATATATCCGGAATGATGATAAGAAAATTATCGCTAATCAAAAAATGAGTGTTGCCTTAAAAATCTTTTGATTATAGTGGGCAAGGGAATTTAAAAGCTTCTTAGTAGAAAATGACCATGGGAGCTGGCTGATGTTCCATGAGGAATAATTTGTACGTACATGGCGCTGACGAATGTCTATTTTTCAACATTTCTTTCCCACTGGCCAGCTTCAGTGTCCACAACATTTACCTATGATCAACGAACGAAGCTAATGAATCATCTCATGGTTCTAGCACATTTTCTTTTTAGAAATCATAAATTCTGATTTTTGCCTCAGGCTGAGAAAAATACTTCTCATCGTGAGCTTAATTGAGACATCATGGCGAAATCTGCGAATGTTCAGGGAACAGAGTCATGACGCTTTATCAGATCAAACCCGCTTTTCAGGGGCTTTTGCGCCCACTGATGTTCTTATTGTATAGGCATCGTATTACCGCGAACCATATTACACTCGCTGCGATGGTGCTCTCCTTCATTACGGGAGCGTTGCTGATTGCTTTCCCTCGCCCAAGTCTGTTTATTCTGCTGCCCATCGTGTTGTTTGTACGCATGGCGCTTAATGCACTAGATGGCATGCTCGCTCGTGAGTGCAACCAAAAATCTCGTCTCGGCGCTATCCTCAATGAAACGGGGGATGTGCTCTCCGACATCGCACTCTATCTTCCTTTTATGTTGCTTCCCGACAGTAATATACCGTTGGTTCTTGTCATGCTGTTTTGTGCAGTAATGACTGAGTTTTGTGGCGTTTTAGCGCAAACCATTAACGGTATACGCAGCTATGCAGGGCCTTTGGGAAAAAGCGACAGAGCATTGGTATTTGGTACTTGGGGACTCGCGTTGGCGATCTGGCCGCAGCTTGTGCAATGGAACAACGTCATGTGGGGGATTGCAACCCTATTGCTGGTATGGACAGTCATTAACCGCTGCCGTAGCGTTCTACGTGATGAGGTTGCGAAATGATGATGCTGGAAAAATCCCTCGCGGTCGTTTTTGCAATTCTACTGGCGGCAACGGTGGTGAATGGGTTGCTGGTGCTGTTACGTCCGAGTAAAGACTGGCGGGAGCTAACGCTACGAATCCGAACGTGGTGGGTCATTATCATACTGTTTTCGCTGGCGCTACTTAGCCCTCATTGGTTGGCGCTGATATTTTTCGCGTTGGTCAGCTTTATGGCGCTAAAAGAGTTTCTGACATTGGTGCCGTCACGACAATCCGACCGCATGCCACTGTTATGGATGTTTGTTGTTATTCCCATTAACTACTGGCTGATTGGTATCGGTTGGTACGGAATGTTTGTGGTATTTATCCCTATCTATGTTTTTTTGTTTTTACCGGCGCGTATGGTGATTGCAGGAGATACGCAGGGCTTTCTACGTACGGCATCCCAGCTACACTGGAGTTTGATGACCACCGTTTTTGCCTTTAGCCATGTTGCTTTTTTACTGATGTTACCTGCTGATGGTAAGCAGACGGGGGCTCTGCTGGTGCTGTTTCTCGTCGGTCTGACGGAGTTCAACGATATTGCGCAATATCTGTGGGGAAAATCTCTTGGCCGTATCAGAGTGACTCCGAAGGTCAGCCCTAACAAGACGTTAGCGGGGTTACTCGGGGGCGTGGTGACGACGGCCTTAGTGGCTGCAGTGCTAGGTCCCTTGCTTACGCCGTTAGCTTGGCCAATGGCGCTGTTGGCGGGCGTTATTATTGGGATAACTGGTTTTTGTGGCGATGTAGTGATGTCTGCAATTAAACGTGATATCGGCGTTAAGGATAGCGGCACGCTGTTGCCAGGGCATGGTGGCATTCTAGACAGACTGGATTCTCTTATCTTCACCGCGCCGGTCTTCTTCCATTTCATTCGCTATTTCTGCTATTAATCTATGATGACACGTATTCTTCGCCTGTTGTTTTCGCTGTGTATTGTCTGGCCAGTCATTTGGCTGTGGCTTGGCCTGCGTGTGAAGCATCGTGAGACGCTGCCAAAAAGTGGGCCGGCGATAGTGGTGGCTAATCACAACAGCCATATGGATGTTTTTGCGTTACTTTCTCTTTTTCCTCTATGTCGTCAAGCAGAGGTGCATCCGGTCGCTGCCGCGGATTATTTTTTACGTAATAAATGGATGGCATGGTTTGCCCTCAATATTCTCAACATTATTCCTATTTCGCGAAAGGGTGGGGAAGCTAACCCATTGGCGCTGTGTGAGCAGGCACTGCGTGAGGGCAAAACGCTAATCCTCTTTCCAGAAGGCTCACGTGGAGAGCCTGGAAAACTGTCTCCGCTGAAGTCCGGATTGTGGCATCTAAGCCAAAGTATGCCAGAAGTGCCAATTATTCCCGTTTGGTTGCGGGGAACCGAACAAGTGATGGCTAAAGGGAATCGTATTCCACTCCCCCTGTTTATCGACGTCACTATTGGTGATGCGCTGAGTTTTAATCGCGATAAAAAAGTGTTTATGGACGATCTGAAGCACCAGTTGTTGGCGCTTTCGCAACAAACAACAGGAAATAATTCTCATGATTAATACACGGACGCCGGATGAGCGGCAATTTTTGACCAGCGATCATACGGAGCTGTTTTATCGCTATTGGCCTGCAACGTCGGCGGGTGTAACGCCAAAAGTGATTGTTTTATTTCATCGTGGTCATGAACATTCCGGCCGTCTACAGCATATCGTCGATGAACTGGCGATGCCGGATACGGCTTTTTACGCGTGGGATGCGCGTGGCCATGGCTGTTCGCCAGGTCAGCGAGGCTATAGCCCGTCGCTAGCGCGTTCGGTACAGGATGTTGATGAGTTTGTCCGTTTTGCCGCAGCCGATAGTCAGGCGTCAATGGAAGATGTGGTGGTAGTGGCGCAAAGCGTCGGCGCAGTTCTGGCGGCCACGTGGGCACATGATTACGCCCCGACTATTCGCGGCCTTGTTCTGGCATCCCCTGCCTTTAAGGTCAAACTGTATGTGCCGTTTGCCCGCCCAGGATTGGCATTGATGCATCGCCTACGTGGTCTCTTTTTCGTTAACTCCTATGTGAAGGGCAAGTACCTGACTCATGACCCGGAACGGGTAGAGAGTTTCAACCACGATCCGTTAATTACCCGCCCCATTGCGGTCAATATTCTGCTCGACCTCTACAAAACGGCAGAGCGTATTGTCAGCGATGCCAGCGCGATTACGCTACCTGTACAGATGCTGGTTTCAGGAGAGGATTACGTTGTACACCGGCAGCCGCAGATCGATTTCTATCAGCGATTGCGCAATCTGCAGAAGGAACTACATGTTTTACCAGGGTTTTATCACGATACATTGGGTGAGAAAGAGAGACATCTGGCGTTCGATAAAATGCGCGAGTTTATTGGCACCCTCTATTCCAAACCCGCGCAGCGTTTTGATTACAGCAATGAAGACCGTTGGAGTCAGGGGGCTGATACTTGGCGAATGTTAAGTGGTGGGCCGGAACCCTACTCTATGGACGATATTGTGTACCGTGGTTTACGTTATGGTATGAAGATTTTGGGTACTCAGTCCGCAGGAGTACGTCTGGGGTTTGATACAGGATTTGATTCCGGCAGTACGCTGGATTATGTCTACCGTAATCAGCCGCAGGGCAGCAGCGCGTTGGGACGCCTGATCGACAAAAACTATCTCAATAGCGTGGGTTGGAAAGGAATACGCCAGCGTAAGATTCATCTACAGACGCTGATTCAGCAGGCGGTCGTTACACTTGCGGAGCAGGGTAAAACGGTGCGAGTGGTGGATGTTGCTGCCGGTCACGGGCGCTATGTGCTTGATGCGCTGGAGGGTGAAACTGTAGTGAATGAAATCCTGCTGCGCGACTACAGTGAGCTGAATGTATCAAAAGGGCAGGAGATGATTGCCAGCCGTGGCATGGCCGGACGCGCCCGCTTTGAACAGGGTGATGCGTTCAATCGTGAAGAACTGGCCGCGCTGGAACCTCGCCCGACGCTTGGGATTGTCTCCGGGCTGTATGAACTGTTTCCGGAGAATACGCTGGTACGTAATTCTTTGGCTGGGCTGGCGGAGGCGATTGAGCCGGGTGGGATTCTGATTTATACCGGACAGCCTTGGCATCCACAGTTGAAAACCATCGCTTGGTCGCTTACTAGTCATAAAGACGGCAAAGCGTGGGTAATGCGAGTGCGTACTCAGGGAGAAATGGATGCTCTGGTGCGGGAGGCTGGTTTCGATAAATGCGCCCAGCTCATTGACGAGTGGGGGATTTTCACGGTGTCTATGGCGGTACGTCGCGCATCATGACCACTCGGCGCTCCGTCTACTGGCAGGGAATGGGCTGGCTGATTCTGCTTGCCCCGTTTTTCTTTTTAACTTACGGGCAAGTTAATCAATTTACCGCTGGGCGAGATAACATTGGCAGTCTGGTTTTTGGCTGGGAACACTATATTCCCTTTGTGCCGTTGACCATCATTCCCTACTGGAGTCTGGATCTGCTGTACGGTCTATCGCTGTTCGTCTGCACGTCGCTGAACGAACAACGTCGGTTGGTGTGCCGATTGGTACTTGCATCGCTTGTTGCCTGCGCTGGCTTTTTACTATTTCCGCTGAGATTTACCTTCACGAGGCCGGAGATTCCCGGTCTCGCCGGTTGGTTATTTGGCCAGCTTGAACAGTTTGATTTGCCGTACAACCAGTCGCCATCTTTGCATATTATTTTGTGTTGGCTGTTATGGCGCCATTTTCAGCGTCATCTCGCTGGGAAATGGCAAATGCTGAACAGCGGCTGGTTTTTGCTGATCGCCGTTTCTGTTTTGACGACTTGGCAACATCACTTTATTGATGTGATTACGGGGCTGGCAGTCGGAATGGTTATTGACTGGATGATACCGGAGCCGGGGAAGTGGCTCTGGCGTAGTGCCTCAGCTAAGTACAGGGTTTTGGCTATTCGTTATCTCTGCGGTTCGCTGGCGTGTTTGGCTGGGACTTTTTTGACCGCTTGGTTGTGGTGGCCCACATTGTCGTTGCTGATTGTGGCGTTGGCTTACGGCCTACTCGGCGTTGATGCGTTACAAAAAGATGATAAAGGGCGGTTAACTCCCGCCGTTTGGTGGCTGTTGTTGCCATGGCGAGTTGGAATGACGATCTCTATGTATCTGTATACTCGCCATTTACCGGCCTATAGCCCATTAACGGATGGCGTGTTCCTTGGGACATATCCGCGCAAACCTATCGCACAGCAGGCGGTACTGGATTTGACCAGTGAGTTTTCTCGCCCCCGAGTAACACAAAGCGTTACTTATTACTGTGTGCCCATGCTGGATCTCGTTAATCCAGATGAAGCGACGCTACGCCGAGCCGTTGATAAGTTGGAGCAGTTGCGCGTAACGCACGGCAGCGTACTTATTCACTGTGCGCTAGGTCTTTCGCGCAGTGCGCTGGTGGTTACCGCGTGGTTGGTGCAGCGTTATCCCGCGCTGACGTTGGAACAAGCCGTAGAACACGTTCGTAAAGCTCGCCCTCAGGTTGTTTTCACCGCTGAACATATGGAGTTGCTGAAAGGATGGACGACAAAAATCACGGTGTGACCAGCAGAGCTACTCTGCAACCACTCCTCGTGCAACAAACCCTGAAGAGTTGGCGTTTCTTTATACTCTTTTCTGTTCCCCCTATAGTCTGGGTGATCTTTACTGACCCGTCGTTTTTACTCCGAGCTTTTATCGCTTTACTGTGCGGCGCTGTGTGGTTTGGTTGCTGGCGGCTTTGGCTGGATGAACACTACTTTCGGCTTATGAGCGAAGAGAACAACAAGGTTGCTGGAGAGGTGCTCTTTGTTATCTGGCGCCGAGAAAAGCTACAGGAGCTTACGTTTATCGAGCGCCAACAGGGGGCTATGAATCAGTGTCGATACACCATGTGGATTACGGGGGGGCTGTGGGTTATTTGGTTGATGGGGTTGTTGTGGCAATAAGTGTTTTTTCATTACCTAACCTTTTTTAAAAGATAGCCACTCACTGAATAATCAGTTTTTTGATAAGGCACTGTTAGTCAGTCAGAAAGGCAACGAAACGTCTAATAAAATGCACAAATATGTGTGCAAGGTTTTTCCTGCACACATTCCTAGATAATTCTTTTCTTATACGCATCCGAATTTTGTAAAAGAGGGGATTTTCAATTCGCTCGCCTCTACCGTATTCCTTCATATCCCTTTGAAATAGCATGATTTTACGGTCTTGAAGAGAGCTATTTCCTTTTGCTCAATAGCAGATGTTCTAAATGATATTGCTTAATTTTATTGAGTACGGTGGTGTGTGACAATCCGATTTGGTTAGCGACCTTTCTGGCAGAGCCCAGTGATACAAGATATTTTCTGATAATCTCTCGCTCTTGAGTTTCAATCATCGTTTTAATGCTGCCATTTTGTATGCTGTTTTCAGTGTTTTTATCCTCTGGCAGAGAAATATCTGCACCGGAGATTTCAGGTTTTTCAGCTAATAGCATGGTTCTGAGCAGAATATTTTTTAGCTCACGTACGTTTCCTGGCCATGAATAGCCCATCAGAACTTCAAGTGCACTCGGGAGCAAGATAAGTTTTTTGTTCAATTCGGCAGCGTATTTTTGGAAAAAATAGCTCACAAGTGGGAGGATATCCTCTTTGCGTTCTCTCAGTGGTGGAATGGTGATGGGGAGAATGTTGACGCGATAGTAGAGATCCTCGCGAAATAGTTTTTGCTCTATTAAATGCTCTAGGTTTTGGTTGGTGGCTACGATGACTCTTACGTCTACATATTGGGTCTTGAGTCCGCCAACTCGTTTGATCATACCATCTTGCAGCACGCGTAATAATTTACTTTGCAGCGAAAGTGAAAGTTCACCAAACTCATCAAGAAAAATAGTGCCATGATTGGCGCTTTCAAATAAGCCCATCTTCCCGCCTTTAAGTGCACCACTAAAAGCACCATATTCATAGCCAAATAACTCGCTTTCGACTAACGTTTCAGGGATTGCAGCACAGTTTATCGCTTCAAATGGGCACTCTTGGCGCTCGCTAGCATGATGAATTGCTCTGGCAATGAGTTCTTTGCCTGTCCCTGTCTCCCCACGAATAAGAACCGTATATTTGCTTTGGGCTATTTTTTTTGCAGCGGCTAAGCAGGCTACCATGCTAGGGCTAGCATAAATGAACTCATCAAAGTCTGATGGTGTTTTTTCATTTTTATATTTTTGCAAAACTTTTTTAGTTTCAGTGTTTTTGATGACAGAGTTATTAATGAATATAGTTGCGCCAGTAATCTTGTTTTCCTGTAAAATAGGACGAATAGTACAGCTAAACAGGTCTCCATTTGTTTTGCTCTTAATTTCTTTTGCGTATATTTTTCCACAGCGAAAATCCTTTATTTCATTCCAGTTTACAATAGAGGATATATTTCTGCCGATTATCTCATTTCGTGATAAGTTAAATGTTTTCTCTGCAATATGATTAAACTCATTAATAATGCCGTAGTTAGAGATAACAATATGACCATAATCAGAAAATGAGAGTTCAGAATGGTCGCCGTTAGCAGAATATACGCTAAGAATATCATGATTGATCAGCAAATTGCCGAGTAGATATTGTAATTTTCTTTCTGAAGGAATGTTAAATCGAATAAAAATCTCGCAAGAGGATACGTGTAGGGCATCAATATAAATATCCATATTGCTGAACTCAGTGATGACATCAGCAATCATCGCAGTACGATCAATTGTTTTTATATTCCATCCAACGGTAAGCATGATAACCACCATAGTCAAATGTATGGCATTCATGGTATCAATGTTTTTAACTAGAGCAATTATAGATTGTCCAACAGGTGATTTACCCCCTGCCGGACATCACAGTATTGTGAGAATTTTTCTTGGCGGCAAAAACTACTCAAAGACCTTGAGGAAAGGGGATATCACCAGTAGTAAGCCAAATAAAAACACACACCATGTCTGTACTCCTTTGAATTGGTGAAGTTTTTGAACTCTATAAACGAGATAGCATGGGATTAGGCATGAGACAATCCCATACAATGGACTACCGATATGAAAGAAGATAACCACTGAGAAACCGAGAGAAACCCAGAGGAAAAGCAATAGAACGATGAACACATATACGCCAATACCGAGGGCGGTATGGTTGATCCTGCTTGCTGGGATAAAACGTTGAATAATATTGAGTAGAATACCTTTGACCGCTTCTTGGAAACCTAAATATATGCCAAAAAATGCAGTGAGCACTGCAAAGAT
Organism: Hafnia paralvei ATCC 29927; assembly: GCF_001655005.1. Lineage (GTDB taxonomy): Bacteria > Pseudomonadota > Gammaproteobacteria > Enterobacterales > Enterobacteriaceae > Hafnia > Hafnia paralvei. Next base: position 192,164 of record NZ_LXET01000046.1, on the reverse strand, counting down.
ATTTAGCAAGGTTGTCATAATATGAACGAGCGTGCCAGGGATAACTTTCGCCGCCATAGCGAGAGCAGAAATATTAAGATTGAATGCCTCTACCGCTTGCTCGTGGCTCATTGAGAAGGTAAAAGAAAATGAGAAAAATATAATAATACTTATTAAGATGATATAGGAAATACGATGAACGCGAATCGCTTTATAGGTTGCTAGATGCTTATCTTCTTCTCTTTTCCTATAAGCAATGTTCATTGGATTGAGTATTTGGACAAATACGGCAGAGAAAAAAGCAAACGGTATCGTTAATAAAACATCGCGTGAGAATACGCCAATGTCAGGAAATGCGGTGATATTCTTTAGATCCCAATGAGGGATCATGACGAGTCCAAGTAAGACGATAATACCCACTTTGACCACGACCATTGGGCCAGATATTTTAAAGAGTAGTCGCTCCCCTCTAGAGGCAATAAAAACTAAAACCATAAAGACGATCAATTTGTAAACAGCTGAGTCAGATAATAAGTGTTCTGTGACGCCAAATGTTTTTAGATAGGATGCGCTATCATAAATTACTGAAATAGAATAAATAAACATGCCATGGACAAGCATGACAAAGTAAATTATCCCGAGTGCGATGCCCCAGTTCTTCCCAAGATATTGAGTGATAATGTTAGAGTAGTCCTCGCAAATGTCACTCTCAGATAGGGTTTTCATGTACAGATTTTGTAGCATATAGGTGGCAGGGTAGGCGATTAAAAAAGAAACGATGAAAACCCAAATGCCTTTTAGTCCAATCTGCACGGGAACAAGTACCGTACCTGCTCCGATGGCCATACCAATACACAACAGTATCCAACCAGCATCATAGGCGGTTAGGGGAATATTATTATATTGCCGCTTTGTTTCACTTATGGAAGCAATAGTGGACATGAGTTACTCCTGTCTGAATAATCAATTAGAGTTAAAATAACAGCCGTTACCTATCTGTTTTATATGCTTGTCTACGGCTGTATCCCCTCAAGCTTGCGTTGCTGTTTCAGTGCCTGCTTTTTATGCGGTTTCAGCAGCTGAGGGGACAAATTAATCAAAGCTAAAAAGCAGCCTTGTTAAAGGCTTGTTTAAGGTCGGCGATGATATCTTCAGGATCTTCAAGCCCTACAGATATTCTTATTAGCCCATCGGTAATGCCGGCTTTCATTCTTTCCTCTGGCAACATAGGGGAGTGTGTCATTGAAGCGGGATGCTGAATTAATGTCTCCGTGTCACCAAGGCTGACGGCCAGTAAACACAATTCAACAGAATCCATTACGGTTTGGCCTGCTTCCACTCCACCTTTAATTTCAAAACTGATTACAGCGCCAAAATTCGACATCTGCTTTTTGCCCAGCTCATAGTTTGGATGTTCTGGCAGGCCGGGATAATAAACCTTTGTGACTGCAGGATGCGAGGATAAAAATTTTGCAACCTGCATTGCGTTTTGACAATGTCGTTCCATACGCACGGCTAACGTCTTTAATCCACGCAAAGTGAGCCAGGCATTGAAAGGGCTGATACAGCCGCCGGTAATGTCTTTGACCCCAACAAATCGAGCCTGATTGATGAACTCTTGGCTGCCGACAATGACCCCGCCAATAACATCACCGTGGCCGTTTATATATTTGGTTACGCTGTGTACCACGATGTCTGCGCCAAACTTGAGTGGATTCTGGCAATAGGGCGACATAAAAGTGTTATCAACGACCAATAATGCATCATTGGTATGGGCTAGCTGAGCACAGGCGTCAATATCGATAATAGATAATGTGGGGTTTGCAGGCGTTTCAATATAAATAACTTTGGTATTTGGCCTGATCGCATGCCTGATATTTTCGATATTCGTCGCGTCGACGAAGGTAACGTCAATACCAAATTTCGGCATGCTGTGTGATAGCAAAGCATGTGTGCAGCCGTAGATAGCTTCAGAGGCGATGATGTGATCGCCCTGCCCACACAGGGTCAACAGCGTGGAAGAAATCGCAGCCATTCCTGATGCAGTCGCGAGGGCAGCTTCTCCGCCTTCTAGAATAGCTATTTTTTCTTCTAGTGCGGTTTGAGTCGGATTTCCAAGACGTGTGTAGATATAACCAGGCTCTTCAAGTGCAAATCTGGCAGCACCCTGTTTGGCATTTTCAAAGACAAACGTAGAGGTTTGGAAAATAGGTGTTGCAAGAGCACCGGTGGTGGCGTCTGGATGTTGTCCCGCATGGATGATTTTAGTGTTATAGCCTTTATCGTCCAGTTTCATGCTTTGTTTCCTCATTAGTTTATGTATTTCCCATAATCTAATAAGCAACCTTTGTACCAAAATGTATTGTATTGAAATATATTGTTTTTATTTTATTATGTTTATCTGTTGGCAATATTAAAGCCGGAAGTGGAAATAATGTTTACAGCATAATGTGATATTATTTTTTAATTATATTTATAATATAAAAACATTAAAAAACTTGTTGTTTATTTAAAATTTTTTGTGGTGATATTTAAAATAGACCATAAAATATATAACTCCTTTTTTCGTATTCAATTCAGAGATCTACTTTTAAGTGCTACAGCTTTAGATATAAATCATCACGCGAGATGATTTCCTCCAGTGAATCCGCCCCTTACGTTAAAAATCAGCCAATAATGCAGGCTTTATACCCATACGTTTTGTAGCGCAAACGCGTGTGTTGACTCTCGTCAAACAAATGCAAATGATACTAACTATCATTTGCATTTGTTTGCGTGAAGCTATATAAAAATGCCGACTTGTTAACAGTCATAAAAAAACAGCCAATGCAGCGATTTTCGTTAGCGAAGGCATTTTTATCTTGTCGCTTTGCTTTTCCGCAGGATTTGAAAGCAGGCGAATATGCTTATGGGGAAAGGAATGGAAAAATTTCAGTGGACTCGCCTGTGTGTGGCGACGTTGGTTGGGATCAGCGGTGCAGCATCAGCCGTAGATGATGCTTCAATTGAAAAAGATACAGAGGCTGACACCATTTTAGTCACGGCCAAGCAGCAGACTTTACAAGCGCTTGGCGTTTCGGTTATCAATGCCGAAGCCATTAAAGAGCGCCCACCTGCACGCGATATTTCGGAACTTATTCGCACCATGCCAGGTGTAAACCTGACCGGTAACTCAACCAGTGGACAGCGGGGCAATAACCGCCAGATCGATATTCGTGGTATGGGGCCTGAAAACACGTTAATTCTGGTTGATGGCTTGCCTGTATCCAGCCGTAACTCAGTGAGATTGGGCTGGCGCGGCGAGCGCGATACGCGAGGTGATACTGGCTGGGTTCCGCCTGAAATGATTGAGCGTATCGAAGTCATTCGCGGCCCCGCTGCTGCACGTTATGGCAATGGCGCTGCCGGTGGTGTGGTCAACATCATAACAAAGCGCCAGATGGAAACGCTGCACGGCACATTGAACGGCTACATGAACTTCCCACAGCACAAAGAGGAAGGCGCGACTAAACGTACCGATTTTAGCTTAGCAGGACCTTTAACCGATAACTTCAGCTTCCGTTTATTTGGTGGCTATAGCAAAACACAAGCCGATGGAAAATATCTAAACCAAGGACATCAATCTGAACGTACAGGAAGCTATAGCGACACAATCCCAGCAGGGCGTGAAGGTGATATTGATAAAGATATCAATGCAATGCTGCACTGGGATGTTATGGATGGGCAGTCACTAGAGTTTGAAACTGGCTATAGTCGCCAAGGAAACCTCTATGCAGGGGATACTCAAAATACGAATACGAGCAAGTTGGTTAAAGATATGTACGGTAAAGAAACCAACCGTATGTATCGTCAAACCTATGCGCTAACCCATCGTGGACTGTGGGATAACGGTGTATCGGCTATCAACTATGTTCAATATGAAAGAACGCGTAACTCCCGTATGAACGAAGGATTAGCAGGGGGAACTGAAGGGATTTTCGATTCCAGCAATCGAGGCTTTTCCACGACTCAATTGGATAGTTTGTTGCTGCATAGCGACGTCAGCATTCCATTCAATTTAGGCGTTAGCCAAACGGCGACAGTGGGTGCTGAATGGAACGAGCAAAAGATGAAAGATCCTTCATCTTTCACTCAGACGACGGCTGGCGGTTCTGTTCCTGGTATTGCTGATGCCAATCGTTCTCCCTACACTTCTGCGCAAATAACGTCTTTGTTTGCTGAAGACAATATTGAGCTAACCGATAGCACTATGCTCACTCCAGGGCTGCGTTTCGATTACCACAGCATTGTTGGCAATAACTGGAGCCCATCGCTGAATTTATCTCAGGAACTGGGCGATTATTTCACGATGAAGATGGGGATTGCGCGCGCTTATAAAGCACCAAGCCTCTATCAAACGAATCCAAACTATTTGCTTTATAGCCGCGGTCAAGGCTGTTATGCCAGCGCTGGAGCCTGTTATTTGCAGGGGAACAATGATTTAAAAGCTGAGAACAGCATAAATAAAGAAATCGGTATTGAGTTTCATAACGGCGACTATCTAGCGGGTGTCACTTACTTCCGTAATGATTATCGTAATAAAATTGAGGCGGGATACTCACCGATTGGAAAATCCTCAACCGGTGCAGCAGATATTTATCGTTGGGAAAACGTCCCTAAAGCCGTTGTTGAAGGACTTGAAGGTTCATTAAATATTCCAGTGAGTCAAAATGTGACATGGAATAACAATATGACCTATATGTTCAAAAGCGAAAACAAGAAGACAGGTGATTACCTCTCAATTATTCCTGAATATACGCTTAATTCATCATTGCGTTGGCAGGCTCGTGAGGATTGGTCAATGGAAACGACCATGACATGGTATGGCCGTCAGAAGCCGAAAAAATATAATTACAAAGGCGAAAAAGTGACGGGGTCTGAAAATAATGAAGTAAGCCCATACGCCGTCTTTGGTTTGAGCAGCACCTATACGGTTAATAAAAATCTCAGCCTAACCGGGGGTATTGAAAATATATTCGATAAACGCCAGTTCAGAGCAGGGAATGCACAGACAACAGGAAATGCAGTCACTCATTCCTATATGTATGGTGCGGGTGCTCAGACGTATAATGAGCCGGGAAGAACGTTTTATGTTAGTGTAAATACTTCTTTCTAATTCAATGAATTATGCGCCAAGGTAGTGTTACTTTGGCGCATTTTTTTATCGTGCGAAGTGTATTTTCAGCGCATCACTCAGAGCCATGCTGCTGACTGAAATATGTGATTGATGAGGATAGCATTGGAAGCTAACCTTCTCGCTGTAACCATCTATTTTCTTTAGTGTATCGTTAAGTGTTTTCACGCCGTCAACCATAGCTCTTTGTGCTCTATGTTGTTTGAGTATCGCCTGTTTTTCTTCTGGTAGTTTCTGTTCAAATGGTTGAAGAGTTTGCTCGTCACCACCGACCGATAAACGGATAATTCCTGATGGGCTTACCATTGGCCGCTTATTCACGAGAAATTGCTCGGCCTGTTGCTGTAAATAACGTTGATTCCACCAAACTGAAGGGCTTGATGCGAACCAATTAGTGAAGGACTGTGGATGCTTGGTAGCCATATCAATAGTAAACAATCCGCCATAGGAGTGACCAAATAGCCCTTGGTGTTGCTTATCAATAGGAAAACGCTGAGCGATATCTGGCTTCAACTCATCTTCTATAAAGGCAAAGAATAGATCTGATTGCCCTGCAGCGCCGGTAGGGTAGGTTCCTCCCTGTGGATTGTGCTCTTGTGCGATTTTCTGTACATGCGGACGATAATCACGATCCCGACGGCTTTTACCGTCATATCCAATAGCCACAATAACGCCTGGTTCTAACGCACAGCGCGCGCAGCTTTGCTGGGCGAGTAGTGAAGCCGCCTGCGCAAAATAGGTATCGCCATCCAAAATATACATGACCGGCCAGCCCTGCGCCGATGGCTTTGTTTTTGGAGCGTAAACCATGATTTTGTAGTCACCATTCTGTGGCGAATGAAATGTGAATATTTGTGTATCGGGAATTTGATAGGGAGAGGATGCAGTATCTGGGTTAGCAGCAGAAATGAATGGAAGTAGGGCGACAATAATCCCCAATAAATAGCGCAACATCAGTAGTGATCTCCGGTTAGATGCGTGGTTGCATGGCCTTAAGCGTTGTTCGAACGTAGGCTGGCAGTGGTGGTCTACTGCCAGCAAGAATATGGAATGCATGCAAACTACCATAGCGGGCATGTGCCTTCAAATGAAAATCATTATCACTAATGCGGCGATGATATTTGGCGATTACGGATGTGTTTTACAGCGGCAGACTAGACTTAAACTCTATGCTCTTGCCAAATTGAGCTAACCAACCCCTATTTTAAATAGGAGTTTATAGATAGCTTATTTTTATATTAGTACCGCAATAAACTATTCTCTAACAATGTATTTTTCTGGAAGATGCCGGTGATTTGCTTTCAACGTTGAATTACGCAATAGTGAAGTGGTTTGGAGTTGGCTCATTCATTGATTAGACGATAAATAAGGATGATTTATGTTAGAGAATTATTTCCCAGACAATGCTTCCAGTGAGCAGAAACAACGCGTGATTGCTGTTAATGCCGCGCTTGAATTAATCAAGGTAACGTTGGCTGATAGCAACGATGGAAATAGCGTTAGCCATCAGCTTCAAGCTGCCGAACGTCATATTGAATCTTTAGCTGACGCAATCCAGAAGGCAGTAAAAATTTAGTGGCTTAAAGAGAATTGCATCCTCCAGCATGTTTGGACATGTGAAGCTGAACATACTGGAGGAACAACAATAAATAAACAAAGCGTTTATTTATTATCTGTGCCATTTTTCATATGGAATGATAGGCGGGCTTTGAAATAAGCCTTAATATTTTCTTCCATTGCATGGATCTTCTTATCAATACTTTGGCATAAAAATTCATCGCTATTCATTGCTCTAACTCTTTGTAGCGCTATCTCGTCGATCTCTTCTTTTTGTGTTTCGGTCAGTCCGAAGTCGTTTTGCTGTGTCATTGTTAGTGTGTCCTTATGGTGGGATTTAGCACTATTTTAACTGCGAAAAGTTAAACGTCAGCGTTCAGTGCGTGCCATATTGCTTGGAAACCAACCTCTTTGAAGGTTTTCGCTTTGCTAGGCTCTTTGATGGAGAACTCGATAGTGGTTTCTGCCAGAGAGAAAAAGAGTGCATCGCCAAAAGAGCTAAAGCCCGCATTCTGAAACTTATGGCACATACTTTTTCTCGATATTTCGTAAAGCTCAGGAAACATAATATTGACCTCGTCCTGAACCTCCTGGCTAATTTTATCGCTAACAATCAGGAGACGGATCGTCCGATTCGCGTCTGAGTTGTGCGCGCCCCAGTTGATATAGCTATTCCAAATATTTTGCATCTGTTGTTTAGGATCGCTGTCTACCACTAACTCATTCATGATTGCGCTGCATAGCGATTTTTTTAGGTGTAAGTAGAGCGCATTAAACAGGGCATCTTTGGTTGGAAAATAACGAAACAGTGTTCCTTCAGCCACCTCTGCTTTTTTAGCGATGATCGCTGTTGACGCGCTAATCCCTAGCTGTGCAATAGCATGAGTCGCTGCGGTAAGTAACGCCTGTTTTTTCTCTTCGCTCAAAGGTCGAGCCATGCTGAATACCCTCATTGTGTGTGATTAGGACAATTTTATTGTTGGTCATCCCTTCCCATGCTCATAGATATAATCTTATCAAAATGTAGTTGACGAAGTGGTTATTGTTTTTATAATGAGTGATTACTTACTCATTATCAAGTTAAGAGCTTCGCCATCAAGAAGCGAAGCATTATTCATGAAAATACTCATCACCTGCGTGGTACTTATGATTTTAGCTGCAGCCGGAGGCGTGATTTCCGCCTTAGTTCCTAGTATGGGTCGTTCACCAGATACTGAACAACGTCACAAATTTGCGAAATCACCGCAATATCGTGACGGAAAATTTCACAACGAGGCTCTAACGCCGATGGTCAGTGGATCGAAGGGGCGTATGGCTGTTATGTGGGATTTTTTATTCAAAAAAAGTCGCCTAGCCAAACCCGATCACGCCTTGCCTTATGTGAATACCGATCTGGTATCCATTGATACAGATAAAGATGTCATTGTCTGGTTGGGGCACTCTTCGTGGTACTTGCAGCTTGATGGCAAACGGATCTTGATCGACCCTGTACTCAGCGATCATGCTGCGCCATTTTCTTTTATGAATAAATCGTTCATTGATGACTATCCGTGGCAGGCTCAGCGTATGCCCAAATTGGATTATGTGCTGATTTCACACGATCATTACGATCATCTCGACTATGAGACCATGCAGATTCTTCAATCACGCATTGGCCAGATTATTACTCCACTTGGTGTCGGAACCCATTTGTTACGGTGGGGATTTGTACCTGAACAGATTGTTGAAGCCGATTGGAATCAACAAGTGGTCCTCGATGAAACGCTGACGCTACATGTTTTACCGGCTCGCCATTTCTCCGGCAGGGGATTTGAAGGTAATCCTACGTTATGGGCCAGTTTCTTGCTGCAGTCGTCGCAACGTAGACTCTATTACAGTGGTGATAGCGGGTATGGAACGCATTTTAAAAAGATTGGTGATCGGTTTGGCCCTATTGATGTTGCCATCTTAGAAAATGGTCAGTACGACTCTGATTGGCAATATATTCATATGTTGCCAGAGGAGACGGCGCAGGCGGCGCTTGATTTAAACGCGGCGGCGGTCCTGCCTAGCCATGCCGGACGCTTCGTGATGGCGAAACATAGTTGGAACGAACCCTTTATACGGCTTGCGTTGACAAGCCGAGATAAGCCATACCGACTATTAACGCCAAAGCTGGGGGAAGTGGTTTGGGATGATGGGAAAACACAGCAATTTGATGTCTGGTGGAATTAAAGCTTGGAGCGGATATGCCAATGACGATCCCAGAGCAGGTGATTCAATCGTTGATCGTATGGATTGACGAAAACATTCATCGTCAGCTGCATATCGATGATATTGCAAAACATGCGGGTTATTCTAAGTGGCATTTACAACGTATTTTTGTTCATTATCGCGGCGAAACGTTGGCTCGTTATGTCCGCTCTCGGCGACTTGAAATCGTTGCGGAGGAATTGCTGTGCTCAGATGAGCGTGTCTTGGATATTTGTTTGAAATATGGCTTTGAGTCGCAGCAAACCTTTACACGAATTTTTACGCGCCATTTCAAACAGCCACCAAGCCTGTGGCGTAAAACTCATCAGCACGATGAGCTGGTAGGATGAATGTCGACATTGTGAATTTCCATATTACCTCTCTTCTTAGAAGCGGTTCATCTCTCTGAGCCGCCTAATCTCCCTAAACTCGCCGGATTTGTATTAATAATAAAAATGCATACCAGTAGGTATTAACTACTATGTCCGTTATAAAACCTTGTCCATGATAGCTTAAAGGCTTAGCACCTCTATGTTTATATTACAATGAGTTAGCTGATTTACTTCCTCTTGCAACCGGCCTATTACGTGATTAATGAGTTAAATTCTGTGATCGCAACAACAGTAAGATACAAAAAATACTTTGCAGAATAAGTATCTATAAATCATTATTTGAAACGTGGTTTCACTCCAATTCTGTAGGCTAATCTTGAACTTACATGCAGTACTGCGCCAGCGTGTGGCGAAAACACGTTGGTATGCCAAGCGAAAAAGTTACCGAGTTTTGTTCTGGCGGGAAATAACGCCGCTGGCTGTTCCTATCTTTATGGAAAATGCCTGTGTGCTGTTGATGGGGGTTCTCAGTACTTTTCTGGTGAGTTGGATTGGTAAAGAAGCGATGGCAGGAGTGGGGCTTGCCGATAGTTTCAACATGGTGATTATCTCGTTCTTTGCCGCCGTTGACCTCGGAACAACCGTGGTTGTTGCTTTTAGCTTGGGGACGCGTGATAGACGTAAGGCTCGTGCCGCAGCCAGGCAGTCACTGGTGTTGATGACGGTGGTGGCCCTGTTACTGGCCGCAGGGATCCACTTAGCGGGTGAGCAAATCATTGATGTGATTGCAGGCGATGCGACGTCTGAAGTCAAAGGTTTGGCGCTTTCGTATCTGCAAACGACGGTATGGAGCTATCCTGCCGCTGCTATTGCGCTGATCGGTAGCGGGGCGTTGCGCGGTGCGGGAAATACCAAAATTCCTCTATTAGTGAATGGCGGAATGAATATTCTGAATATCATGATCAGTAGCGTACTGATTTATGGCGCTCTCGGTTGGCATGGTCTTGGATTTATCGGCGCAGGCTTAGGGTTGACTATTTCCCGCTATATTGGCGCTGCCTGCATTATTTATGTGCTGTTAAAAGGTTTTAACCCCGCACTGCGTATTTCGATCAAAAGCTACTTTAAACCTCTGAAGCTGAATATTCTGTGGGAAGTGCTAGGGATTGGTATTCCTGCCAGCATTGAATCGGTGTTATTCACTGGGGGTAAGTTGCTGACGCAAATGTTTGTAGCAGGCATGGGAACGAACGTTATTGCCGGTAACTTTATTGCCTTCTCGGTAGCGGCATTGATAAACCTGCCCGGAAATGCGTTGGGATCGGCTTCAACTATTATCGTCGGGCGACGTTTGGGCAAAGGCCAAATTGGTCAAGCGGAAAGACAGTTGCGGTATGTCTTCTGGTTATCAACCGTTGTACTCACCTTAATTGCTTGGGGAACCGCGCCTTTTGCTGGTCTATTTGCCTCTTTTTACACGCGAGAACCCGATGTTATTGAAGTCGTGAAAATTCTGCTGTGGCTGAATGCGGCATTCATGCCGATATGGGCTGCGTCGTGGGTGCTGCCTGCTGGGCTGAAAGGTGCGCGCGATGTGCGTTTTGCCATGTGGATCTCCATGCTTGGCATGTGGGGGTGCCGCGTGGTAGCAGGTTATATATTAGGCATTGTACTGGGTATGGGCGTTGTTGGAGTATGGCTTGGTATGTTCTTTGACTGGGCGGTGCGCGGCGTATGTTTCTATTGGCGTATGGTCAGCGGCCGCTGGTTGTGGAAGTATCCGCGAGCGGTGCGTCCTGAGCTAACCGAAGTCGATGTGAGATCTGAAGGTTAATGTTTTTATGCCATCACCCAGCCTCTTCAAGAGGGCTGGGTGAATGCGTGAGATCCGTTTACATCAGCCTAATCCTTCCTGAACTAACGAGTCACGACTGATCTCAGCAATAGATTTCGCGCCGGTCAGCGTCATTGCTACACGCATCTCTTTTTCGATTAATCCCAATAGGTTCTCAACGCCGGCTTGTCCAGCAGTGGCTAGCGCATAGAGATAGGCACGTCCTAACAGAACGGAATCTGCACCGAGCGCAATCATACGCACTACGTCTAAGCCGCTGCGGATCCCACTGTCGGCTAGAATCTTTATATCGCCTTTAACTGCGTCGGCAATGGCGGGGAGTGCTCGAGCGGAAGACAGCACACCGTCTAGCTGACGACCACCGTGGTTTGACACCACAATACCATCGGCGCCGAAGCGAACAGCATCGCGCGCATCTTCGGGATCAAGAATGCCTTTAATAATCATCGGACCATCCCAGAAATCACGTATCCACTCCAAATCGCTCCACGAAATAGAAGGATCGAAATTAGATGCGAGCCAGCCGATATAGTCTTCAAGACCAGTCGGTTTCCCCAGATAGGCAGAGATATTACCGAGATCGTGCGGACGACCATTTAAGCCCACGTCCCATGCCCATGCGGGATGAGTCATTGCTTGCAAGTAGCGACGCATGGCTGCATTAGGGCCGCTCATCCCTGAGTGAGCATCGCGGTAGCGCGCGCCAGGCGTGGGCATATCTACGGTAAAGACCAGCGTGGAGCAGCCTGCCGCTTTAGCGCGTTCTAAAGCGTTACGCATAAAACCACGGTCTTTGAGAACATAGAGTTGAAACCACATAGGCCGCTTAATCGCCGGTGTGACTTCTTCAATTGGGCAAACTGAAACGGTCGAGAGCGTGAAAGGGATGCCTTTTTGTTCTGCGGCGCGCGCAGCTTGAACTTCGCCACGGCGTGCATACATACCACACAAGCCAACGGGACCTAGCGCCACCGGCATAGCCAGTTTTTCATTAAAAAGCTGGGTTTCGAGACTGAGCGCAGACATATTCTTGAGTACGCGCTGCCTTAACGCGACCTGCGCGAGATCTTCCACATTACGTCGCAATGTATGTTCGGCATAGGCTCCGCCGTCGATATAGTGAAACAGAAACGGTGGTAGTTTGCGTTGCGCCGCGGCGCGGTAGTCGGTTGCAGCTGAAATAATCATGGATTTCCTTCCCTTATTGCATTTGTTTCTTCATCTGGCAGGCGGGTTATTCGAGCCTGTCGGGCCTCATCTTCGTGCAGATTTTTTATCGTGGAGTGAACGAAACCGAGATGTGCTTTTGCCGCTTTGCTGGCTCGATCCGGATCGCCGGCCAAAATGGCCTGAAGGAGTTCACGGTGTTGCTCGGTAAGACGAGCAAAAATGGTGGGGGCGGTGTACATACGCTGGCGACTGTGCATCACTGATGATTGCATCAAATCGAAGAATCCGCGCATGGTTTGCAGTAACACCACGTTGTGTGATGCCTCTGCAATAGCCAGATGAAAGCGAACATCGGCCTGTGCAGCCAAATCAGGGTTATCGCTTTCTTTAAGCATGAGCGTGGCATCAAAACAGTATTGAAGTTTTTCTTTATCAGCTTCGGTTGCGCGCATGGCTGCGTGCCATGCGGTGCTCGCTTCGATGGCATGACGTGCTTCAAGAATGTCGTAACGATAGTTGGGATCTTCTGCCACCAACGTTCTCAACGGCTCAACAATACGTTGCTCAGACCAAGGCTGAAGCTCGAAGCGCACGTATGTACCGCCGCCGCGACGGCTAATGAGCACATGTTCGCTAATCAGCTTTTGAATTGCTTCGCGTAGTGACGAACGGGAAACGCCCAACTCGGCTGCTAACTGCCTTTCGGCAGGCAACCGCATGCCTGCCTCCAGTTTTCGTTCATGAATAATCGCCTTAACACGCTCGACCAGATGGTCAGCAAGGCGAGGTTGATGCAGTGGTGTCATGGAATCATCCAAGTCAGCAGATAGGCCTGCAAGGTGGTGATAACCCCAACCATACAGGTGAATATCAGGCTGTGTTTAACGGTGAAACGGAACAGATCGGACTCTTTACCCACCAGTCCAACGGCTGCGCAGGCAATCGCAATAGACTGTGGTGAAATCATTTTGCCAGTTACACCACCGGTGGTATTGGCAGCAACAAGTAGAACGTCAGAGACGCCGATTTGCTGCGCTGTTGTCGCCTGAAGTGCGGCAAACAACGCGTTTGATGAAGTATCTGAACCGGTAAGGAATACCCCTAGCCAGCCAAGGAACGGCGAGAAGAAGGTAAACGCATCGCCGGTATGAGCCAGAGCCAACGCGAGCGTTGCCGAGAGGCCTGAATAGTTAGAGATAAAGGCAAAGGCCAGTACCATACCAATAGAGTAAATCGGTAGCGCCAGCTCTTTCATCGTAGAGAAAAATGTCTCAACCGCCGCCCGTGGTTTCATGCGTAGATAGATAACGGAAATCACCGCCGCTACGATAATGGCCGTGCCAGTAGCCGACAGCCAGTCGAGTTTATAGACGGCTGCATACGGCATGCTTTCCGCCACCACCGGAGGCATTTTGGCCACCAGTTTATCAAGGAACGGGACTGAGAAATTAAAGACCCAATCCTGCAATGCGCCGCCTTTGGCAAACAACGCTTTGAATGGCGGAATACTCCAGATGGTGACCGTGGCGGTGAGGAAAATGAACGGCATCCACGCGCGTATAACCTGTTTCAACGTATAATTCTGGCGCGCCAAAGTTTGGTCGGTTATCGAGGCGCCCACGTCGTTAAAGCGGAAGATGCGTTTAGGTTGCCAAACGCGAAGAAACAGCGTTAAGCAAACCAGTGACACCAGCGATGAAATAATATCTGGCAGCTCAGGGCCAATAAAGTTTGAACTCAGATACTGGGCTACGGCGAATGATCCACCGGCGACGACTACGGCAGGCCACGTTTCTTTAATCCCGCGCCAGCCATCCATAATAGCCATGATCCAAAACAGTACGATGATAGTCAGAAACGGTAGCTGACGTCCGACCATCTGGCCAATCTCAAAGCTATCTAACCCCGTGACCTGACCCGCGACGATAATCGGGATCCCCATGGCACCAAATGCAACGGGGGCCGTGTTCACGATCAAACACAGACCCGCGGCATACAAGGGATTGAACCCCAGACCGACGAGTAAAGCGGCGGTAATAGCGACCGGAGCCCCAAACCCTGCTGCGCCTTCTAGGAAGGCGCCAAAGCAAAAGCCGACGATCAGCATTTGTAGGCGTTGGTCAGGTGTGATGGAGAGTATCGAGGAGCGGATGATGTCGAACTGCCCCGTTTTTACCGAGATTTTATACACAAATACTGCGGCAATAATGATCCAAGCGATAGGCCAGAGGCCATAGAAAAAACCATATATGACGGATGCAAAAGCGCGATCGGCTGGCATTTTGTAGAAGAACAGAGCCACTAATAACGCAATGCCCACGGTGATGGTGGCAGCGATATACCCCTTTAGCTTGAGCTTTATCAACGCATAGAAGAAAAAGAGAATGGGCAGTGCAGCGATGAGACTAGACAGCCAGATATTCCCGATAGGGTCGTAAACTTGTTGCCAAACTTGCATGCAGGTATCTCCAGAGATCAGACACTTTATCGTCCCGCTCCATTGGTAGGACCAATGATGGCGGGTAACTTTTATGATGATTAATGGTTAACCTTTTGTTAAATGATCGCAACGATAGCATTTACTTTTTTTATTTTTCTGTACTGAATGCCACGTTTTTAAGTGGATTGGTACGACCAAAATGGGGGGAAGATAGGAAGGCTCCGTGCAGATTGCCACGGAGCGAAAGGATTTTGCTGTTAAGCGACAGAGGTGTGAGATCTCGCTGCGTGTTTTGATATGTCCATTTCCACATCGAGTTCTTTTTGCCATTTGATATCGACAAGAATATTCTTTCGATGATCTTCAAATTTCCGTATATCTAATCGTTGGTTGATTTCTCGACGGTGGTGATAGACAGTTTTTATACTAATATTCAACAAGGTGGATATCATAGTAATTGAATAACCTGAAAGTATTAAAAAAAGTACCTGCGTTTCTCGTTTGTGTAATCCCGTCGCTATACAAGTGAGATGATGAGCAACGATATAATTATTTATCTTCTCAATGGTATATTTTAGTGATTGGGATAAAAACTTCACATTTATAAAATTTTGTCTGTTATGTGTATTTTTATAGCGCAGCCTTCTGGATATATATAATGGAAAATCATTGGCTATGTTCCTATATTCTATCACATGAGTGTTAGAGAAATAGTTAGCTACACATCGATCAGCGAAAATGCTTCTATCAGAACAAATCACGATGATGACATTCGGGTTTATGTGATGTAGTGAACTCAGTAATAATATATGTTCATGAGCAAGGATATCCATGAAAACTAACGGTGATGATGATTGGCTTACTTTGCTAAGCAGTTCGCTAATACTCAGTATTTGTACTGTACGTGCCCTTTCTTTTAATTGGTTTAGCTGTTTAGTATGATTATTGGCATGATAAAGCAGATAGGATGTAATTGGCCATGATTCACCATATATGAATATATCCATCATCATATGTCACCTTACTTTTATGCTGTTATTAAATGTGACGAACTAAAGCGAACGAAAATAGTTAGTGTATAATTTCTTGTGCTCTTGTTTTATTGGCGAATGGTAAATTATCAGCAGAATTAAAAATAGGGCGGAAATAATGCCGCCCTTAGCGTGTTAATGAAAATTTAGAATTTGGTTTTTAACTTAAAACTTAAGATTAAATGTTGCTGCTACCCCTTGTCCTGTTTGGTGTTGAGAGGCGTCAAGATTATAATTAATCCCTAAGGTGATATTATCTTTTTGAGTTTTAACGCCAAACTGTCCCGCGAAGGAGGTATCGTCCACGATACGAGACGTTATGCTATCCGTTGCATCAATGCCGTAAGCGCGAATTTTAGTTGTGGAGTTGGTATCGCCGGTGACTGGAACAATTGACAGATCTGCCTGTGGACTCAGGCTCCATCCAGAGTCTAAGGTGAAGGTTTTATTCAGGCGAACACCGACAGGGAACTGCCATAGATCTTGCTTATCCTCAGCGGTGTTAAACAGGGCGCCGCCGGTTTGGGCCTTGGTATCAAAACCTTTAGTCTTAAGCTGCGCATAACGCATGCCTACGTGAGGGACAATATCTAAGACCGAGGTCGTAATCAGATATTCCCCAGTAAGACCTGCAGTTAGCATTTTAGAATCTATGTCAGCTTTTAATTTGCTGCCCATATCTAAATAGCTCGACAGATTTTGCTTCACCGTGTTGCTGTTTTGAGAGTATCCAAGATCGGCAGTTACGTTGAAATTGCCAACAGACCAGTTCTCGTAGAGCGATACCCCCCAGAAATCGACATTGTTTTTGGTGTAGTTGAAATCACCTTTGGAAGAGGAGTTTCCCTTACCTGCGTTGAAGGCAAAGCCACTGCGCAGGGAACCGGCACTGATTTCATGGGAAATATCTGCCCCCATCACTAACCCATAGAAATTCAAGCTATTACCGGTGTTAAAACTGCCGGCACCAAAATCTCGAGTTTGATTATTACCATACAGCACGTTAGCCCACAGGTTTGCTCCCGCGATCTCTGCGTTTGCGTCTTGGTTAATAATGGATGTGTGGTCGAGAATGGCGTTAACAGCTGACATCCCCGTAGCCAGCGTCGTATTTTGCACGCCTCCTGCAACGGCGATTTGTGAAGCGCTATTAATCGTTTTCACAACATCTTGGGCTGAGACATTAGGGGTGTCGATCGCGCGTGATAGGAATTGGATCCCCATGGTGTTGCTGTTGGTATCATTCAGTGCTTGCCCTACCATGGTATCGAGCGCATTTGACATGGTTACGCCGGGCAATGCATCTGCAGCGGCTCTGACGCCAGTGGTAACCTTGACTTGCCCAAGAGATTCATCCCAAGTGCGTGTTGCGGTTAACAGGTGGTTCGTTAGCAGATTCGCACCGTTCCAGCCGTTATCTGCCACGTCTGATGATGCATTGCTAAAACCGTCAATGACGTTGTAGATCGTATTGGCTTTAGCGTTAGAGATGTACAGCTTGGCCCCATCGCTAACATCCAATGTTCCCGCTACGCTGGATAACGCATAAGAACCTTGTGCTATTGCATCACCATTAACCATTAGCAGTGAGTTGTCGCCAAAGGTCGCGCTGTTGTTGGTTACAGCAGTATTTTTGTTTGTTGAACCTAATGCTCCATCAACGCGGATACCACCGGTATTCGCATCGAGCTTTTGAGGTGCATTAATGGCAAGGGCTGCAGTGATTGCATCCTCTGACCATCGTAGACCGGTTTTGGCGAATTCGGCGCGCGCCCACTCGGTAGTCAGATCGCCGAGAGACAGCAGCGAGTTTTTGCCTGCAACCAATGAACCATCGATCAGGTTATTCGTGAATTTAAGAGCCGCTTGGGATGCTTGTCCAATGCTGCTGTTCTCTTGCCATTCAGGGTCGAGGAACAGCGTTGCGCCATTCAGACTCACGTTATCTGCCGATAGCGTGCCAGCCGCGCTGTTTTTTCCATCAACACCAACGCTAATGACGGATCCGTGGCCAGCTGTTAGGTTATCGGTACGAAGAGAACCGTTAACCTGTAGTTCTGCTTCGGTTAAATGGAGTTTACCCGTGGACAATGATGCTGCATTTTCAATTGTGACACGGCTATTGGCTGCGGCCTGAATTCCGTTTTCTCCCGTGATGGTGTAGCTGCCCCCAGCAACGTTGAGGCTGGTGCCATCATTCAGATTGACGTCTGCATGTAATTGGCCCGTTGCGTTAGGCAAAGATGCATGCCCTAACTGCAACGTACTGCCGCTGCCGGAGACATCAACCGTTGCGCTTTTACCGTCTGGGGTAGTAATGAGATCGGTATTTTCACTGCCGCTATGATCGCCTATCAGGGTTAGGGTTTGCTGGCCTTGAACTTTAACTGATGCGGCACCGCCAGCGCCTAGCTGGAGATTTTTCACGCTGATGCCGTTGGCAATAGACTCTGCGTTAGCATTTCCGATTCCACCGATGATGACTTCATTCTTATCACTCGTTGCTGTCACGCCTGCGAGAATAGTACCGCCAACCGATGCAGCGTCATCTAGGCCGATATTCCCGCTAGGTTCTTGCCCATTCACGGTAGTGTGTTTGCCCAGCATGATGAGCGTTGACTGCTTACCTTGCTTATTCAGTAAGCTATTCACACTCTTGACGTATTCGAGGTTATACAGTGAATCGCTCAGCGCTAGCGTACTGTTATCAAGCGTGGTTTTCTGGCCGTTAGCGTTAAAACCATTTGCATCGGTGGTTTGGCCTTCGGCGCCTAACTGTTCGTTGAACAGCTGATTCGAACTGGTTTGCAGTGTGCCGTTGCTCACGGTAAGCGAGGCATTGTCACCTAATTCGATACTCTCTGCTTTCAGCGTACCGCCGTTTACCGAGAGTTTACTTTCGGATAGGTTAACATTGGCTGAGAGCATGTCGGCAGCCGTCACGCTCAGCTGTAGGCCGGTATTCGCATCAGTAAAGCCACCGGATAATGAGGTTTTGCCTTCAACGTTTAGCGTATCAAATCCAGAAAATTTACTGCCGTCCAATGCCGTGACGCTTTGGCCTAGCGTCAGCGTTGAATGGCCGTTGCCGATGAGGGCGGTAACATGATTTGCCGCAACGTCATCGCCGAGCAGGATTTTACCTTCAGAGGCAGTTCTTAGATCGATATTGCCGGTTATTTTAGAGCCATCGGTGACTGCAATATTGGCAGTGCCTTTGCCTGAATTGATACTGCCATGAACCGCTGAATTATTTTTCACGCTTACGGTCATGTCTTGGCTGGTGGGCAATATCGGGTTTCCTTGATAGCGACCATCAATATTTCCGTGTACGGTACTTTGGTTGATACTAATTATCGCGTCTGATGCCCCGCCTAAATAGATACCGGCCTGACGCTCTTCATTCCCTAACCGACTATTTTGAATATCGATATTAACGGTTCCGCTGTCACCGCCATCAATATAAACACCATATCCTTTAGCATAATTCTTCTGTTTTGCTGTGCCATTCTTAATTGCATTATCGTAGTTAGTATCGGATTGAACACCGTTTAATACGGAGTCTTTGAGATTGATTGCAATATTGGTATGGCTTCCGCTATTTCCGCTTTCAATAAAATCAAGAGTTGCTTTTGAAAGATTTAATACAGAGCTATTTTCGTTGGGCTGTTCTTTATTGTAGCTAAAGTTAATATAGTAATTGCTGAGATCGAGGTCGTGAACGCTAAGCGTTCTTTGCAGATGGTCTTTTGGCGCAGGGTTGAAATAGACGTTACCTTTACTATCGTCTTTACCTAAGGTTGCAGTGTCTGAATCGTTATTGAAGTTGTAGGCGTTTACTCCTAGTACCGCCGTATCACCGCTGCCGCTGTTTGGCTCTAAAGGTAGATAGCTTAAACCACTATAGGCTACCGCGTTTCCCGATAGTCCCAGTAAAATAGAAATTGCCAATGCACTTTTGACAAATGCCACTTTATTATTTTGATGCATAATTAATTCATCCGTTTATTATTAATGCTGAATATGACGAGGCCTCCCAGAGAAAGCCCGAGATAGATCTTTTTCTAACTTTATTTACTCCTTGGTTATGATATGGAGTCTCACAAAGATAATTCCTCGAAGAATGCCATGTATTTAATTCTGCTTCAGTGGTGCTATTGCCATAATGAATTTTGCTTTATAGCCATTAAAAAATGGCTTATGACACATTCCTTTTAGTTATAACATCTCATTCATTATTTTTTATTTCATATGGGAAAAATCTTATCCCTATAGTGAGTGTTACACGATTAGTATTTTTCATCGTAATGATTGATTGAATTATCATTCATTGATTATGGTACCTTTAGGCTCTCTGAACTGATTTTTCTATGGTATTCCTCAACGTTTAGTTAACAAATTTCAACCTTATTGCTTATGAATTTATATTAATTCATTGTTATCAAATGGGATTTTAATTTTAGGAGAAATTCCAACCAATAGGGTGGAATTAATGCGGAAAAAACGGTATTTTTTTTGTAAACTGACGAAATATTCAAAGAGGTATAGTTGTAACTATCATAAATGCTTAGTTTAAGCTTTCGAGACACACTAGCAGCTTTGAAATTTATTTATCATCGTATAAATCTTGATTAGTAAAGTGGATGCTTGATTATTGAGAAGTATGGAATATATCTAAACACAAGCCGTTCGACAGTAACTATAGAGAGTGAAATTGACATGGAGTGAAATTGAACGTGAAGATTCATCACTCCACTTATTGTGTGTTAGCGCTTGTAACGCAGAGCTTCGACAAACAGAGAAAAGGCTGTCGTATGCTGTTTGCGACTTGGGTAATAAAGATAGTAGCCAGGAAACGTGTTGCACCATTCTTTAAGAACTTGCACAAGTCGGCCATCGGCTAGCTCATTTTTAACCGAATCTTCAGGAACGTAGGCGATGCCAAAACCCAAATTGGCGGCATCAATACGTTGGCGCAGGCTATTAAAGATAAGCTGTCCATCGACCCTGACTCTCAATTCCTGCCCCTCTTTTTCAAACTCCCATGCATACAAACCGCCCATTGTTGGCAAACGCATATTGATACAGCGGTGATTCTGCAAATCTTGAGGTGTCTCAGGCGTGCCATATTGTTCGAAGTAACTAGGTGAGCCGACCACTGCCATGCTCATATCTGGACCGATACGTACGGCAATCATGTCTTTCGCTACCTGTTCGCCGAGGCGAATGCCTGCATCAAAACGTCCGCTAACAATATCGGTTAACGTGTTATCAACGACGATCTCAACGTTAATATCAGGATAAGATGCGAGAAAAGGCTTTAATACCGGCCACAAAACTGAATCGACAGCGTGTTCACCCGCGGTAATCCGAATATTGCCGGCTGGGGTATCGCGCATGTCGCGAAGGGCGTCTAGCTCGCTTTCTATCTCAGCAAACCTGGCTCAAGGCTTGTTGCTAACTTCTCGCCCGCTTCGGTTGGCGCAACACTGCGTGTTGTTCGGGTTAGCAGGCGTATATCGAGGCGTTCTTCTAATCCGCGAATGGAGTGGCTGAGTGCAGATTGTGACACACCCAACTTAGCAGCCGCTTTAGTAAAACTACGCTCTCTAGCGACGACAAGAAAAGAGATCAAATCGTTGAAGTTTTCTTTAAGCATTTCCTGACCCGCATTTTAAAACATAGATCCCATTATAATCAGATTAATGAATTTATTTCATAGCTCCTTTCTTGTTTCTCTATCTAGTGACCTGCTGCAAATGGGGGTAACTTTTAGTCAATAAAACGAGATGTGCTCACTCCGGTTATGTTTGCCGAAGTCGAAGAGATCATAAGAGGAAAAAATGAAAATTATTCGTAACGCTTCACAGGCATCCGTGTCAGGTTCAGCAGATTATTTTACCGGAAATGTTCGTATTGATGGCATGTTCCAAGCTGAAGAACCCGCTCGTGTTGGCGGTGCAACGGTAACTTTTGAGCCTGGCGCTCGTACCGCTTGGCACACTCATCCACTGGGACAAACGCTGATCGTCACGCAAGGCCGTGGTTGGGTGCAGGAACTGGGGAAAGATGTTCAAGAGATCAATCCGGGCGATATCGTTTGGATTCCAGAGGGCGTCAAACATTGGCATGGCGCAACGGCTGAAACAGCAATGACACATATCGCTATTGCTGAATCCCTAAACGGAAGCGTCGTTGACTGGATGGAGCACGTTACAGACGAGCAGTATCGCAAATAATTGAGAGAAATACGGCTTAATATATTGAAAATAAAGTCGTTGTTATCTGCTCATTGAAATAATGCCTCGCCAGAGACACTGTCGCTGAGCGGGGCATTTTTATTCTGTTATCTGCTCAAACTTAAACTTTTTGTGATAAACCCAGATTGGCGATTTCACATGTTAGATTCAAATTCCTCAATAAATACAAAAGGGCTAACTTCTAATGAAATCGTTGAAAGTCTTACTTCTGGCCTCACTGATAAGTTTAACGGCTACGGCTGGGGCTGAGCAGATCAAAAATCCCCTTAGCGTACACATACTGAATCAACAGACAGGACTGCCATCCGCGGGTGTCACTGTGACGCTGGAGCATAAAGAAGGGGATAAATGGGTCAATTTATCTAGCGCTGTCACTGACGAAGATGGCCGGATCCCTGCACTATATCCGGCACATAAAACGATGGCGCTTGGCGACTATAAAGTGACGTTTAAAACGGGAGCATATTTTTCAGCGCTAAAACAGGACACTTTCTTTCCTGAAATACCCGTAGTCTTTCATGTCACAAAAATGAATCAGCATTTACATGTGCCGTTGTTGCTTAGCCAATATGGCTATTCAACTTATCGGGGTAGCTGATGTTGATTGTTAGATTTATTTAATTATTAACTAGGTCGCGGCTCATCGCGGCCTTTTTTATGTAAATGAGTTACTGTATTTTTAATAATGTAATTAGGTTATCAACTAAGCCGGATGCGTTGCTGTTGAGATCGTAATTTTCAGAGCAGAGCAGCCAGTTCTCTATTAAACCACTCATATATGCCCTGATTATAATTACTGATTGTTCAATATTTAATTTTGATGGTAATTGATTTAATGTAACACAACGTTTTAAATTATTAGATAAACGTTCCTCTTCGAAATAAACCATTCGTCTAATTTCACTACGGGAAGTCATTTCTTTTGTGAATTCACACTGGTGAAACATTATTTTCATTAATGATTTTTGTTGCGGATCGCTGACCGCTGCACGTAAAATATAGGTCAGTGTCTCTTGCAGCGCTTTTAATGGATTATCTTTGTTTTTACTGTGAATTTTTTCTGAAATATACAGAGAGTAGTGAGCAGATTGCTGCCATATTTCATTAAATAGCTCTTCTTTATTTTTAAAGTGCCAGTAAATGGCCCCTCGCGTTACGCCAGCGGCACTAGCAATATCGGCGAGCGATGTTGAGGAGAATCCCTGCGTTGAAAATTCACGAATTGCTACATTTATTATTCTCTGTCGAGTAATAAACGCATCTTCTTTAGTTTTACGTGCCATAGCGATACCAAATTTTCCAGACTATGATTTACAGAGGGTTGTGAAATTCTGTACGATGCATTTCTTATTTTATTCACTCTATGGCTATTTTGTCATTTGTTTCTCTCGTCGAAAGTTACACTGATGATGTGGTGATGATTTCCTCACAAAGAGTCTTATAAGCGAGAAGGTAGTAGCCTATTCCATTAAATAATTTCAATGAATTATTCAACATAATTGTATGTGTTTAATTTATCTGTAAGCGGTGGGCATAAAGACTACGTAAGTTTGATAATTAAATTTACATAACAAATGACAGGTTATTACTTTTTAACTGGATGTTGTGCGCTCTATCTTTAAGTATATCATCATGGTTTTAGTGCATCTGATTGGTTGTATTGATTTATATAAAAAATATATGTATTTGAGTTTATGTGCCTCATGAATTTATCAATGACGTAGCTGTAGCTAAAGTCATTTTTATGTCATTCATTTTTTTTGATAGTCAGTTGGGTAATTAATAACCACAAAAGTGATTATGTGATGAATCATATTCTATTAAAGCATTCTCATTATTTATGTACGCCTGGCGTAGCTTCGAAATATTTAAGGAATAGCAATGAAGAAATACAGTGAGTTTATTCTCCTGCCCTCAGTCATCCTTCTTTCTGCCTGTTTCACTTTATCAGGATGTGATAGTGAGGACGTGAAAGCTCCGCTGCCACAACCGCAGGTAGGCGTTGTCACGCTTAAGGCTGAAGCTCTGCAGGTAACCACTGAATTACCAGGCCGTACTGATGCATATCGAGTTGCTGAGGTTCGTCCTCAGGTCGGCGGAATTATTCTGAAACGTAATTTCACGGAAGGTAGCGATATTCGCGGGGGGGAATCTCTGTATCAGATCGATCCTGCTCCTTATAAAGCGGCTTATGACAGTGCTCAGGGTGAATTAGCGAAGGCTGTTGCGGCGGCCAAGTTGGCACATTTAACCGTACAGCGCGATAAACCTCTATTAGGCGATCACTATGTTAGTCAGCAAGAATTTGATACTGCGATAGCGAATGCTCAGCAGGCTGATGCGGACGTGCAGGCAGCAAAAGCAAATGTCGAAACGGCGCGTATTAATTTGGCCTATACCAAGGTTTCATCACCGATTGATGGACGTATCGGACAATCCAATGTCACTGAAGGTGCATTGGTCACAATAGAGCAGGCGACAGCGTTGGCGACTGTGCAACAGTTAGACCCTATCTACGTTGATGTTACCCAGTCGAGCAATGATTTTATGCGCCTCAAACAAGCCGTGACTCAGGGAAGCTTGGAGAAAAGTGCTCAACAAGCTGAAGTGACGTTGGTTATGGAGAACGGACAGGCATATCCGTTAAAGGGCAAGCTGCAGTTCTCCGATGTCAGCGTAGATGAAAGCACCGGATCCATCACGATTCGCGCTCTATTCCCTAATCCTCAACACGACCTTCTACCGGGAATGTTTGTTCGTGCCCGTGTTGATGAAGGTATGCAAAAAGATGCCTTGCTGGTTCCCCAACAGGGGGTAACACGTAATCCGCGTGGTGAAGCGACAGTCATGTTAGTCAATGCTAAAAGTCAGGTCGAAGTACGTAATGTGACGGCCTCGCAGGCAATTGGCGACAAGTGGTTAGTCACCGAGGGATTACATAGCGGTGACCGCGTCATAGTGAGTGGACTGCAAAAAGTTCGTCCAGAAATGACGGTGAAAGTCGAAGAACAGAACCTACAGGCCAATGCGCCTCAGGGACAGTAATCGCTGTGGCGATGATTTATACAAGGTAAACCAAACTCATGGCTAAGTTTTTTATTGAGCGCCCGATCTTCGCCTGGGTACTTGCCATCATTCTGATGCTGGCGGGGGGATTGGCTATTCTGCGACTGCCTGTAGCCCAGTATCCAACGATTGCACCTCCTGCCATCGCGATCACAGCCACCTATCCAGGGGCTGATGCGCAAACGGTGCAAGATACGGTCACTCAGATTGTCGAACAGAATATGAACGGTATCGATAATCTGATGTACATGTCGTCCACGAGCGATTCTGCTGGTGGCGTGACGATTACATTGACCTTTAATTCTGGCACCGATCCAGACATCGCACAGGTACAGGTACAAAACAAACTACAGCTGGCAATGCCTTTGTTGCCACAGGAAGTTCAGCAGCAGGGGATTAGTGTTGAAAAGTCCAGCAGCAGCTTTTTGCTCGTTGCCGGTTTTATCTCCGATAACAAGAACCTGACGCAGGATGATATTTCCGACTATGTCGCATCAAATATCAAAGACCCTATCAGCCGTAGTAACGGTGTCGGGGATGTACAGCTATTTGGTGCGCAGTACGCGATGCGTATTTGGTTGAATTCCGATCAACTGAATAAGTATCAACTCACTCCAATTGATGTTATTAACCAGCTTAAAATTCAGAATGACCAGATTGCCGCAGGGCAATTAGGCGGAACGCCATCTGTGCATAATCAGCAACTGAATGCGTCAATTATTGCGCAGACACGTCTGAAAGACCCTGAGCAGTTTGGCCAAGTTTTGCTGAAAGTTAACCAAGATGGTTCGCAGGTTAGGCTAAAAGATGTGGCTCGTATTGAGTTAGGCGGTGAAAACTACAATATCGTCGCTAAAATCAATGGGCAACCGGCAGCAGGTTTAGGGATCAAATTAGCGACGGGGGCAAATGCTCTGGATACTGCGGCGGCTATCAAAGCTAAGCTGGCAGAGCTACAGCCTTATTTTCCACAGGGGATGAGGGTTGTTTATCCGTACGATACAACGCCGTTTGTTCAAATCTCTATTCACGAAGTTATCAAGACGCTGTTAGAAGCGATTATCCTCGTCTTTTTAGTCATGTATCTGTTCTTGCAAAATATTCGGGCGACGTTGATCCCAACGATTGCGGTTCCCGTTGTGTTGCTAGGAACGTTTGCGGTGCTTTCTGCGTTTGGTTATTCGATCAATACCCTCACCATGTTCGGAATGGTATTGGCGATAGGACTATTGGTCGACGATGCGATCGTCGTTGTTGAAAACGTCGAGCGTGTTATGGCGGAAGAACATCTATCGCCAAAAGAAGCCACCAAAAAGTCGATGGAACAAATACAGGGCGCATTGGTGGGTATTGCCATGGTGTTATCGGCCGTGTTTATCCCGATGGCTTTCTTTGGCGGTTCAACTGGTGCGATTTATCGCCAGTTCTCCATAACTATTGTGTCAGCCATGGCGTTGTCGGTATTGGTGGCATTGATCTTGACACCTGCGCTTTGCGCCACGATGCTCAAGCCGGTTTCTGCGGAAGGTCATGGCGAGAAAAAAGGCTTCTTTGGCTGGTTCAATCGGACGTTTGAGAAAAGTGCACATCACTATACGGATAGCGTCGGTGGGATTTTAAGAAGTACCGGTCGTTATTTAATTATCTATGTGTTGATAGTGATTGGTATGGGCGTGTTGTTCCTACGCCTTCCAACGTCGTTTTTACCCGAAGAAGATCAGGGCGTATTTATGACAATGGTACAGCTACCCGCGGGTGCAACTCAGTTGCGCACCCAGCAGGTGTTGGATCAGGTTACTCAATACTACCTGACAAAAGAGCATGCTAACGTTGAGTCAGTTTTCACTGTAAACGGCTTTAGCTTCAGCGGGCAAGGGCAAAACTCTGGGTTGGCATTTATCAGCCTGAAGCCTTGGGATCAACGCTCAGGCAAAGAAAACGGTGTGACAGCCATAGTCGGCCGCGCAATGAAGGCCTTCACGAAGATCAAAGATGGATTGGTCTTCCCATTCAACCTCCCTGCAATTATTGAATTGGGAACCGCAACCGGTTTTGACTTTGAACTTATCGATCAGGCTAACCTAGGTCATGAGAAATTGACTCAGGCACGTAATCAACTGCTCGGTATGGTGGCTGAACATCCTGAGGTCATGGTGCGAGTGCGTCCGAACGGTCTGGAAGATACACCTCAATACAAATTAGAGGTCGATCAGGAAAAAGCGCAGGCACTGGGGGTATCGCTGTCTGATATCAACCAGACTATCTCCATCGCTTTGGGGGGAAGCTACGTTAACGATTTTATTGATCATGGGCGCGTGAAGAAAGTCTATGCACAGGCTGATGCTCGTTTCCGTATGCTGCCAAGTGATATCAATAATTGGTATGTCCGCGGCGATAGCGGAAAGATGGTACCGTTCTCTGCATTTTCTACAGCGGGTTGGATTTCTGGATCGCCACGTTTAGAGCGCTATAACGGTTTACCTTCAATGGAAATTCTGGGGGAACCCACGCTAGGTAAGAGTACTGGTGATGCTATGCAGATGATGGAGCAACTGGTCGCTAAATTACCTGCTGGCATTGGCTATGACTGGACGGGAATGTCGTATCAAGAGCGTCTCTCGGGTAATCAGGCTCCCGCGTTGTATGCTATTTCTCTGGTTGTGGTATTCCTGTGCTTGGCAGCGCTCTATGAAAGTTGGTCTATCCCGTTCTCGGTCATGTTGGTTGTTCCACTCGGCGTTGTCGGGGCGCTCTTAGCGGCTGCGATACGGGGTATGAACAACGATGTTTATTTCCAAGTCGGTCTGTTAACCACCATTGGGCTTTCCGCTAAGAATGCGATATTAATCGTCGAATTTGCGAAAGATTTGATGGAGAAAGAAGGGAAAGGACTTATCGATGCGACATTAGATGCCGTGCGTATGCGTTTACGTCCTATTCTGATGACCTCACTGGCGTTTATTCTCGGTGTTTTACCGTTGGTCATTAGCTCCGGTGCGGGGTCTGGTGCTCAGAATGCTGTCGGCACTGGGGTAATGGGCGGAATGTTAACAGCGACGCTGCTGGCTATCTTTTTTGTACCCGTTTTCTTTGTGGTCGTGCGTCGTCGATTTTCTAAGGATGGAGCTCCTAGCAAATAAATAACGCTAGATCGTATAAAAAGGCCTGTGATGATGAGTCATAGGCCTTTTTACTGAGTCAAGGCTTACCGACAGGGGGAAAATCGGCAGACGGCTGAGGTCAAAAGGAAGAGCTGTTTGGATCATTGGGTAAGATAAGAATATGTTCGTCTATGATCGTGATTTTATTAAAGTACTGGTGCAGACCGACGAACGAAGCCTTGCATCACGATGCTATGTGCATCAGCGTTTGAAACCTTACAGGGTATTGTATACCTGTTCCACTTTTGCCATATATTTTGGCGCTTGGGCTGCGGGGTGATATTGGCGAACGTGCCAATGAAAGGCTTCCGGCGAGAGTTGATTGATCATTTTAATTGCCGTTTTTCGATTGCTCGAAAACGTGCGTAACAGTGCACCAGCGCCGTTTGCATAGGCAACTTCGGTGGCGTAGCGACGCGTCACAGGATCGTCGATCCAATTTAATTGCTGATATTGAATTGCGCCGATATAGGCAGCGCCTAGATCAATATTGGTTTCAGGATCGAGCAGATCGTCATCATCTGGACATCCGCTTTTACCTTTATAGCGATATGCATCGCAGCCGCCCGTTGAGGCTTTGAGCTGCATGAGGCCAATGGCATTGGATGGGCTGACTGCTTCAGGGTTGAAACTGGACTCCACCTGAATAATCGCCGCAATAAGCTTAGGATCGACTTTGTAGTCATCAGCGGCATCCTCAATAACATCATCGTAGGCATGAGCATCATACTTTTTATAACTATGTTTATGCGAACAGCCCGCTAAGAAAAGTATGCACGCAATGATGGCAAGTCTGGCTGGGTGTTTAGGTAATGAAATCATTGTGAACACCAATTTATTCCTAATTAATTGATATAGGTAAGTAATTTGGCGACTGTTGCGAATGGCTTATCAAAGAAGATCAGACAGCATCCTGCGCCCGAAACCGACGCAGGAATCATATAGTTATCGCGCTTTTAGATCACCTGATGATTTGTATCTTTTAGCAAAAAACTCAACGGGCTCAGGCAAGATAAAAGACTTCTCTCAGATCGTCGCTGACCGGACTGCAATCAGGATTACTAGGCATCACATCGCCCATGTGTTTCCACCAACGCTGACAGACATCCGTTTCGGCAATGGCATTCCAGCGCGCTTCAGATTCAACTTCGACGACCCCAAATAACAAATTGCGCTTTTCATCGAGAAAGATTGAATAGCGGTGTGCGCCATGTGCTTTGAGCTCAGCCTCCAGTTCGGGCCAAATTGGCGAATGGCGGCGTTGATACTCGGTATGTGCATCAGGGTTAACCTGCATGACGAAAGCTTTACGGATCATATCGGCTCCTTACAGCGCTTGGAGATAGAGTGCGCGTACCTGTTCGCGATCGGCACTGCGTGGATTACAAGGCGCGCAAGGATCGGCTAACGCTTTGTCTAACCAGCCTTCGATATCCGCTTCTTTGATGCTTAGCGTGTTAAATCCTGAAGGAATGCCCACGCGGGCGGAGAGCTGTCGAATCGCTTGAATTGCGCTTTGACTTGCTTGTTCTTCATTCATTTCATCTGTATTGACGCCCATGGCTTGAGCGATGCGAGCGAAACGAGCAACCGCATTCGGACGATTAAATTCCTCAATAACGGGGAGTAAAATGGCGTTACATACGCCGTGCGGCAGATTGTGGGTCGCGCCAGGCTGATGAGCTAACGCATGAACTAACCCCAAACCTGCACTGTTGAATGCCATACCTGCTAAATATTGGCCATAAGCCATCATTTCACGAGCTTGGAGATTCTGACCATTATCCACTGCTTGTGGCAGCCATTCGGTAATCATACGGATGGACTCAAGTGCGGAATGGTCGGTGAGCGGATGTGCACCAACGGAGACATAGGCTTCAATCGCGTGGGTCAGTGCATCCATACCGGTTGCGGCAGTGACTGACGCAGGGATATTAAGCATAACGGCAGGGTCATCGACGGCGATATCAGGAATGATATTGCTGTCGATAATGACTTCTTTCACCTGTCGCTGGCTATCGATAATCACGGCGTTGCTGGTAAGTTCTGCAGCGGTGCCCGCGGTGGTATTAATTGCGACGAGCGGTACGCCTGGGTTCTTCACTTTCCCCACGCCGGAATATGCCGTGGAAGGTGACGGATTTGCGGTCAAAATTTTAATGGCTTTAGTCGTATCAATCGGGCTACCACCACCAAAGGCAATCAGATAATCGCACTGATTTTGTTGATAAGCTTTAAAGCCCGCCTGTACTAGTTCTTCGGTAGGGTTAGGATAAACATCTTTGAATAAAGCGTAGGAGAGGTGGTGCTGTTGCATGGCATCAAACAGGCCATCTAACAGTCCCATTTCAACTAATTGGCCATCTGTGACGATCAGGGCTTTTCCCCATTTTTTGTCGCTGAGTAGCTTAACCATATCGCTGATTGCGCCGTTTCCGTGCAAGCTAATTTTGGGTAATGCCAACATAAAGCTCATGATATTGCTCCTGAAAATGAAAAACCGTTATGATGCGCCTCCGAAAAGAGGCGCATGCGATCGGTCTTTCTAGCGCTTAATCCTTGAGTGCGGCGGCCATTGGCGTAACACCAAACCGTGCCGCCAATGCGATGAGCTCTTGGGTGGAGATGGTCTGTCTTTTTCCGCCCATAGACAGTACTTTCACCATGATTTCCGCTGATTTTTCGGCGGTATCAATTAGGCCAAAAGCATCGTCGAGCGTTGGGCCGCTGCCGAAAATGCCGTGGAATGGCCAGAGTACTAATCCATGCTCGCGCATCTGCTCTGCGGTCTGAGCGCCAATACCATCGGTGCCTGGTACCATCCACGGTACGATGCCGATCCCATCAGGGAACACCACCAAACACTCGGTGCTGCCTTCCCATAAAAGGCGGGTGAATTTGGCATTGTCTAAGTCATGTACGTAACTTAGTGCAATTAAATTGGTGGCATGACAGTGCATAATGACGCGGTTATCGCCGCCGGTGACTTGCATGCGCACTATGTGTGACTGGAAATGTGCGGCGAGCTCTGATGTCGGTAACCCGCCTTTAGTCAGTCCCCAATGAAT
The DNA here is from genome assembly GCF_001655005.1 of Hafnia paralvei ATCC 29927. Taxonomy (GTDB): domain Bacteria; phylum Pseudomonadota; class Gammaproteobacteria; order Enterobacterales; family Enterobacteriaceae; genus Hafnia; species Hafnia paralvei. The sequence goes on along the minus strand of NZ_LXET01000046.1, from coordinate 160,840 downwards.
GTTGTAAGCCATACCATCTGCACTGACTTGTAATAGCACCAGATTTTCTTCCGGTGCGATTTGCACATTGCGGAAAAACTTCCCTGAACCGGTGACCAGAAACCAGCTGTTTGCCAATTCTGTTGCTGGCTGTGTCAGTTCAACGCAGCGCGGTTGAGCATTAAAGTCAGCGCGAAACGGCGCTACTTCTTCTTCTAAAAGACGCAGGCTGACATTACCGCCATTGCGTTCGTCCCAACCTTTTAGCCACATATCGCTGGTGGCCTTAATCATCCCCTGAACAAACCAAGAGTCGATGATGGATTGCATAGTTTTATTCCTTATTTTCAATAACTAACGCTGAGACAAAACCTGTTCTTCATATTCACGAACGGCATTCAACCAACGAGCGTCGGCGGGAACATCATTGCGCTGGCAATACATTTCCCATACGGCCTGCCATGGCAGTGATTTTTGCTCTTCCAGCAACGCGAGTCGCGCTGTGTAGTCGCCGCTTTCTTCCAGCTCGCGTAGATGCTCGGTCGGTTCTAACAGCGCGCGTAGCAGGGCTTTTTTCATGTTGCGTGTGCCGATAACCCACGCTGCGATGCGGTTAATGGAAGCGTCGAAGAAATCCAAACCGATATGCACACGGTCAAACAGATCGTGACGCACGATCTCATTGGCAATGGCCTGTGTTTCATCGTCGAGCAACACCACATGATCGCTATCCCAGCGAACAGGGCGACTGACGTGCAGCAGCAGGCGCGGTACATACAGCATGGCGCTGGAGATTTTGTCTGATATCACTTCGGTGGGATGGAAATGTCCCGCATCCAGACACAGGGCTGTCTGACGACTCGCGGCGTAACCGAGGTAAAACTCATTGGAGCCGACGGTATAGCTTTCAGCGCCGATGCCGAACAGCTTGCTTTCAACGGCATCGATATGATGAGCTGGATTGAGTTTTTCTGAGATGACTTCGTCCAGCGCTGAAGCTAAACGTTGACGCGGAGCCAGACGGTCAATCGGTGTATCTTTCATCCCGTCAGGGATCCAAATATTCATGACGGACGGAGTGCCTAGCTGCTCGCCAAAATAGGCAGAAATACGACGGCTGGCTTGGCAATGCTCAATCCAGAACTGACGTATTTCCGGATCGGAGGATGATAACGTGAACCCATCTGCGCTGAGCGGATGAGAAAAACAGGAAGGGTTAAAGTCTAATCCTAAGTGGTGTTTTTTCGCCCATTCAACCCAATGAGCAAAATGGCGAGGCTCGATTTTATTTCGAGCAACCGGCGTGTCAGACTCTAAATAAATCGCATGCAGATTAAGGCGTTTTGGACCAGGAATAAGCGAGAGCGCCATTTCCAAATCAGAGCGAAGTTCAGCGGCGTTACGTGCTTTACCCGGATAATTACCAGTAGCCTGAATACCGCCGGTTAGCGAGCCCTCTGGGTTTTCAAAACCGGCGACATCGTCGCCCTGCCAGCAGTGCATGGAAACAGGCAGTTGCTCCATCGTTTTCAATGCATTTTCAACATCGACGCCAACGGCGCTGAAACGCTGCTTTGCCAGTTCCCAAGCCTGATCGATTAAAGTGGTCATACACAAGTTCCTTTGAATTGGGCAGAGGTTTGCGCACCACTGTGAGTCTGTGGCGCGGATAAAGAATGCGGGTGGTTGGGGATGAAATGTTCTAAAGGGAAGTTATGCGCAACGATGCGGCGGAAATCAGCCACGTTAGCCACGTCGCCTAGCGCAATGAGCTGGCAACCGATATTGCCTAATGTGGAGGCCTCAACGGGGCCCGCGGTGACGTCTAGATTACATAGGTCAGCACATAGCTGATTGAGAAAACGATTCTGACTGCCGCCACCAACGATATGCAGGTGGCGGAGCGGCTTGCCGCGTAGCTCTTCGAGTTCTTTCGCCACCTGTTGATAGAGATTGGCTAAACTGTCGAAAATGCAGCGTGCTAATTCGGCTGGGGTTTCAGGAACCGGCGCTCCACGTTCACGGCAGTCATTCTGGATTTCCAAACACATGTTGTCTGGATTAATGAAACGTTCATCATTGGGGTTAATCAGAAAATATTGTGCTGGCTGTAAAGCGGCTTCAGCGATGAGGTCAGGTAGATATTGAACGTGCAACTCCTGCGTCGCGCGTTGTAGCAACCACAAACCCATAATATTTTTGAGGACTCGATAATGACCTTCAGTCCCCCCTTCGTTGGTGATATTAGCCTGTAGCGCCGCGTTATCAGTGAACGGTGTGACACTCTCGATCCCCATCAGTGACCATGTGCCCGAGCTAAGATAGGCTGCGTCAGGATCTTGTATTGGCGTTGCCATTACCGCGCTAGCGGTGTCATGTGTTGCAACGGCGACGACCGGCACGTTTTGCCCTTTAGGGCTATGCCAATAGCCGACGCGGTTGCCTGGCTGAGTCGGTTTCTGAAACCAGCGAGCGGGAATACCGGCATAGTTCAGCAAATCGGTATCCCAATCACCGGTATTGATATTGAGCAGTTGAGTGGTGCTGGCATTGGTGTATTCCCAATTCATTTTTCCTGTCAGTCGATAGTGCAGATAGTCAGGGATCAGCAACAAATGCTCGACACGATCCAATACCTCAGGCTGTTGTTCGCTGAGAGCTCGCAGTTGGTAAATCGTGTTAAAGGGTAAAAATTGGATACCGGTGCGTTGATAGATAAATTCGTGCCCCAGCGTTTTCTGTGCCTGAGTCATGACGCCATGGGTTCGGCTGTCGCGATAGGCTATGGGGTGTCCGACACGCTCACCGTTGGCATCAAGCAGCACATAATCGACACCCCAAGTGTCGATACCAATACTGTCTAGCAAGATTTTTTCAGCATCGATTTGTGTCAGCCCTGCGAGGATTTCACGCTCAATGCTATCGAGATCCCAAGTATCAAAACCATCGCGTGAGACTAGCTGGTTAGCAAAACGGCGAATCTCTTTGAGAGTCAACTTCTGAGTGCCGAGATGGTAGCTGGCTAGCATGACCCTCCCGCTTGAGGCACCAAGATCAATTGCGACAATATGGCGTGTGGTCATGTGGAACCGTCCGTCGTTTAACAATCTTATTAATCAATGACGGCCAGTGTAAAAACTTGCTTTGGAGGACACCTTCTCATGAATGCCAATGAAATACTGGTTTTGGCAATACAGCAAAGGTGAAAGTGAAGTTGGTCACATATCTTAGAGAGATCGCCCTGTGATGTTCGCCGCATTTCTAAATATTGGCGACGTTTTCTTAAATAAATGCGCGCTTAAAGTGGTTTTGGCGTCAAAAGTTTAAGGTTCGCATTGGCGCCTTCTTCTACTATCGCAATACAGAAGTGCTGGAGAAGTAACCAGTGCTGATACCCGAGACGATGAGGAGGTAGACCATGACTGTTTTGCACAGCATTGATTTTTTCTCTTCCGGCTATGCGCCCGTCGCGATAGAGCCGCGAGCACCGCAGCCTGAGTTTCCTGAGCACCATCATGATTTCTATGAAATCGTTATAGTGGAACAGGGCGCTGGCGTACATGTATTTAATGGTAATCCTTACACGCTTAACAGCGGATGTGTATGTTTTGTCCGTGACCATGACCGCCATTTGTTTGAGCATACGGATGGATTGTTTTTAACCAATGTCCTGTTTCGTTCACCGGATGCATTTAAATTTTTGTCAGGTGTTGAACAATTTTTGCCGAGCGAGCGTAACGGCGTTTACCCTTCGCATTGGAGAATCAGCCAGCAGGTATTGCAGCAGGTCAAAGTCTTAATGTCGAAGTTAGAGCAGGCGCCAGACAGCGAACGAGCCGAAGATATCGCCTTACATGAAAGCGTTTTTATGCAGCTAATTGTACAGCTTTGGCAAGGCTGCTCAGCGCAAATTGGTGATGACCAAGAAGGGCGTTTACGTCAGTTGCTCGATTGGCTACAAGACCACTATGCGGAGTCAGTGGAATGGTCAGAATTAGCCGATCGTTTTTCTTTACCGCTGAGAACGTTACATCGCCAGCTAAAAAATCATACAGGCATGACACCACAGCGTTATCTCACTCGACTGCGGCTTTTACAGGCTAGACATCAGCTTTGTCACAGTGATAACAGCATAACGGATATCGCTTACCAGTGCGGTTTCGGTGACAGCAATCATTTCTCTACCTTATTCAAACGCGAGTTTGACCAATCACCGCGGGCGTTACGCTGCCAGTCATAGCTTTCTACAATCTGACTTTGTGGTTTTTTATGCAGAAACCATAAAGAACAGATATGTGGAATAGAGAAAGCCGTCAACGTACGTTGCTGAAGATTTTGTCATACTGTCCGGCTATTTAAGAGTGGAGACAGGAGATGGGTAAGCTATTATTGCTCGAAAGTCGGGATTATCTACCATCCGAACAGATGCCTGTCGCTGTGGCAGATCGCTACCCGCAGCAGGTATTTGCTGAACATACCCATCAATTCTGTGAGATTGTTATTGTGTGGCGCGGCAACGGGCTACACATTCTTAACGATCGTCCTTATCGAATTACCTGCGGAGATATTTTTTATATCAACGCTGACGATTGCCATAGCTATGAGTCTGTTAATGAACTGGTATTGGATAATATTATCTACTGCCCAGAACGTTTGCGCCTGAATGCACAGTGGAATCTTCTGCTACCGCCCTTTGATGAAACGACGCGCCAGAATCATTGGCGTTTGAGTACGGGAGGATTAGCGCAGGCACGACCCATTATTGCTCAGCTGACGCAGGAAAGTCGTAAAAACGATGCGCTCTCTATGCAACTCACCGAGGCTTTATTGCTGCAACTCGCCATTGTGCTCAAGCGTTACCGTTATACTGCTGAAAGTGCACATTTACTCCCTGCGGGAGAACAGCTTGATCTGCTGATGGCATCCTTGCAAGGTGGGTTAGACAATCATTTCGATTTAGCGGCATTCTGTGCTGAGCATAAGTTGGTTGAACGTTCACTTAAACAGCTTTTCCGCCAACAAACCGGTATGACAATTAGCCATTATCTACGTCAATTACGTTTATGTCAGGCTAAGCGACTGCTGCGACGCAGTGAGTATCGCATTAGTGAAATCGCCACACGCTGTGGATTTGAAGACAGCAATTATTTTTCCGTGGTGTTTACCCGTGATGCAGGGATAACGCCGAGAGAGTATCGCCAGCGCTTTGTGACGGAACCTGAACGGGTGGTATAAACATGGGTAGGTATGTACTCTCAATAACATACGGGCAAGCACCGCGAGCCGTAAACCAGATAGGACAGTTTGATGAAACAAATTAAATTAGGTGGTTCTACTCTTCAGGTTCCAGCCATTGTCGTTGGATGTATGCGTATGGACGAACTGAAAGCGGTTGAAGCAGAAACCTTCGTGCAAACAGCACTCGATTTAGGCGCTAACTTCTTCGACCATGCGGATATTTACGGCGGCGGTGAGTGTGAGCGTATTTTTGCGCGTGCCGCTAAGCTAAATGACGACCGCCGCGAGAAAGTTTTTCTGCAGTCTAAGTGTGGTATCCGCAAAGGACTATTCGATTTCTCGAAAGCGCACATTCTCAAATCGGTTGACGGTATTTTAGAGCGCCTTGATACCGATTATCTGGATATGCTGCTGGTGCATCGTCCTGACGCGTTGATGGAGCCAGAAGAAGTCGCGGAAGCTTTCGATCATCTGCTGGATACTGGAAAAGTCCGTCGTTTCGGCGTGTCTAACCAAAGTCCTATGCAGATGGCGCTGTTGCAAAAATTTATGAGCCAAAAGATTTTAGCTAACCAGTTGCAACTGAGTATTACCAATAGCGGGATGATCCGCAGCGGTATTAACGTCAATATGGAGAACGCTTCAAGCATCGATCATGATGGTGAGGTGCTGAATTATTGTCGTTTAAATGATGTGACTATTCAGGCTTGGTCACCGTTCCAATACGGTATGTTTGAAGGCGTCTTCCTAGGAAATGCAAAGTTTCCAGAGCTAAACCAGAAAATTGACGAAATTGCAGCGCGCTATGGTGTTTCTAATACCACAATTACGACGGCATGGATCCTGCGCCATCCTGCAAATATGCAAATGATTTCTGGCACCATGAGCACCTCGCGCCTGAAGCAGATTTGTCAGGCTTGCGACATCACGTTAACCCGTGAAGAGTGGTATGAAATATATCGTGCTGCTGGCAATGAGTTGCCATAAAATTTGAACCGAATCCGTGACAGTAGCCAGAGGGGTGCTTCTGGCTATTTTTTATTTCTCTTTATCTCAATGCCGCGTAATATTTCGACCTGTTTATTTTCCAACCATGCTCCTTATTTATGATCCGTATCTTGCCGCTGTTTGAAGTCCCAGAGCATAGTGAACTAATAACCGACTGGCTGTTTCAGGCTTTTGGCAGCGAAAACAGTCGCGATTTTTTCGCGAGTATCGTTAACAGTAGTTTGCGGCCTGAAGGCTTGCCTGTCACATTTGTGGCCTTGCTCGATGATAAACCCGTCGGAACTGTGGGGTTGTGGCGCTGCGATTTGATTAGCCGCCAAGATTTGTATCCGTGGTTAGCCGCGCTCTATATTGATGAAAGTCAGCGAGGTTGTGGATTAGGTGCTCAACTCCAACATCATGTGGAAGCATTTAGCCGCCGAACAGGGTTTAGAGAACTTTATCTCTATGCGACCTTTGCCAATTATTATGAACGTTTTGGCTGGCAATATATCGGCGACGGGCTGGATTATCCAGACCAGCCCGTGCGTTTGTATCGCAAAGATATCTAAAGAAAATTAGATAATACGTTGGGTGCGCACACCTAATACATTGGCTAACTTCTCTAACTGTGATCCCCAGTGACCTAAGCCTATTGCGCAATGGTGTGCCGGCCCCGCTGTAGACCATGCTCGAGTGAAGTTTCGTGCTCCCATGCTAAAGCGGTAACGGCTATTGGTATTGCCGATATCCAACGTTTCTCCCTCTACCGACTCGCCCTCTGCGTATTGCAGCACGATTTCCCCACCGCGCGTTTCAACGACAGATAAAAAGGTGATCGGCCCATTTTTAACCGTCATTTGAATGGATACCCCACAGCCCGGTTTTCCATGATAGACAGGCAAAGGTACCAGTCTGACATCGCCTTCAGCCATCAGCGGGTGAGCGGGACCGTCGTGCCCCCAAAGCACCACATCGTCTTGGAGTTCAATGCCATAAGGTTCAGAGAAAGATCCTCCTGCGCCTAGTAATGAAAATATCTTCATCGCGATGACATTTTTAACTTCATACTCACCGGCAACAGGGATCTCTTTTTGTGTCAGCAGCGTATTGCCTGCAATCACGGAGGTGACGATGTTTTCATAGTCGTTCCCATGTTGTCCTTCGTAGTAGTAGGCCAAAGCGCCGAGATGATGTTGTTTAACCAACGCATCCAGCGCGCAGGCGGTATGTGCAGCACGCATCAGTTCTGATTCCGAGCATAGGGGATCAATCGTGAAGGCTTGGCTCATTTCTGTGCGTTTGCTATCTAACAACGCGGGCGTCGTATTTTGTCGCAGTTGATTGAGTTCGCACATTTCAAGGGGCTTGAAGCGTACGCCCAAACGGGCAGACAGATTGGTTAGGTTGCTGTAGACGTCATACATACCGTCATAATAATGCCCAAGTAAGCCGATTTGAGTTTTACTCAGAGCCATGCGTATCTGATAGGCGTTTAGCCACTCATCCAGTTCCGACCATACTTCGTCGTCGTTATGCAGTGCGCCAACTAAAAGTTGAAAGCCAATATTGGCGCGGTTAAAAACGTTAGCTAACTCGGGGGCGCTACAGGCCTGACAGTGCGCTAACCATTCCCCAGTACGGTCTCCACGATCGTCCATTTCTCTTATGCGCTGATAAGGAAGGCCGGTGTCTGGCTGTAGCGCAAGAATGAGCACGGGTTTTCCCAGTGCCTGAACCAGTGGCAATACGGTGGAGCTCAGTGCATAGGTGCTGATATAAAGCACGACCACATCCAAGGGGCGGTGGCGCATTTGTTCAAGTAGTTGATCCGTTGCGGTAACGGAGTCGATAAGTCCGCCGTTATGGATGTCATGTTGCTGTGCAAGACGTTGCTCAATTTCGCCAAGATAGCTTTCAAGGCGGCTTTTTAAGCCATGAAACTGCGGCCAGTAGGTGTCCAACCCGATCCCAAAAAGGAGAATATTTAATGGATGAGTCATCATTAACTCCTTATGACGCCATGCCAAGGCCGACAATATTGGCAGCGAGAATAATGATTAGGCAGCCTATGCACAGCACGCTAACCGGTTTTTTGCTGCTGCATTTCCATTCTTTGAGTAGTAGACCCACAATGCCGCCGCATAGCACGTAGAAGCTCATGTGTAGCATCCAACTCATGTAATCATACTTGGCTGGGATTTTTGCGTGTCCCCATGCGTAGAAGAAAAACTGCAAGTACCACATAAGACCGGCCAGCATCGAAAACAATACGTTGGTCACGATAAGCTTACGAGGCCAAGAAAAGTCAGCCTTGATGGAGATATTTTTTAGAGTCGCAAGGCGAATGAAGCAGTAGCCAAGGTTGATAAGCGCACCACCTCCCATAATAATCACATAGCTTGGTAACGCCACGTAGAGGGCATTAATACCGAGTGCTGCGGCAGCTTCATGCATAGGTTTAGCGGCATCCATTGCGAATGACATGCCCGCCGAAAAAATCCCGCACATGACGGCAAGCACTAACCCTTTTTTTAGGTTGAACTCTTCAGCACGGATTCCCATTGCGCGCTCTTTGAGTAAACCGGCATAGCTCACCGTTGCCACGCCGATAAGTGCGACGAATACACCTAATAGAGTCATGCGGCCGCCAGGAGTACCAAACAGCACGTCGATTCGGCCTTGCAGAATTGGCGTCATTAACGTGCCAATAATCAAGGTGATACCAATAGCAATGCCGATTCCCATCGACATCCCTAAATAACGCATTGTCAGGCCATAGTTGATATTTCCGATGCCCCACATGGCGCCAAACAGAAATACCGGTAAGAGAACAGCAAAGCTGAATGAGCCATAGTAGGCCCAGAAGTCGGGCAGCAAAATGTAGCTGACGAGCCAAGGAAGAATGAGCCAAGAAACGAATCCACCAATTGACCACATGGTTTCCCAAGACCAGTTTTTTACCTGTTTAAACGGCGCATAAAAACATGCTGCACTGGCTGCGCCCACCAGATGCCAGATGATGCCCAAAACTACAGAGTCGTTCATGAGTCCTATCCTTTTTTGTTATAAATGAGAGGCGACCGGTAGATGGGGTTTATGTGTAGGACGCCGCTTCTCTGAAGATTGGAGTCTAAATAGTGTTCAGAACGCGAACCTTCAGATGACTGCCGCAGGCATCTAGAAAATGGCAAAATTTAGTGGGTCGAGCAGATGTCGATCACAAAAGCATTTAAAAGCAGTGGGTTATTCTTGCTGCCAATTGACCGAGAGTAATAAGCGTGTATTTGTGAGAATTGAATGAAATATAAGAACTTTCCGATGAGCGGTGATTTCCGTAATCAACATTCGCTTTTAGCCAGCAAGCTAATTATGATTGCCGATGTAATCTATTTTTTGGTGCGTCGGAAGCCATTGGGTATACTCTATGGCTAACCTGTCGAGGGATGAGAAACGCGATGTCTGATTTGGAAGTGCAACTGCGTAATTCGCTAGCGGCTTTGGATGATCTTAAAGAAAGCTTTGAGCAACAGCGTCTCGTATGGCAACAAGAATGCGAAGGAATACGCATGCAGCTAGAGCAGGCGCGTCAGCGCGAGGCCGCGCTCTTGCAAAAGAATGAACAGCTGACTCGTAAACTAGTTGAACTGGGTTCATTGCCAGAAAATAATCCGTTATTAAAACAGTTCAAGATGGTTGGTGCTCACATTGAGGCTTTAGCTCAGGAGGCCACGGCTTTTAATAACTACATTTCTTCGGTGACCATAACCACACAAAGATAAGATTATCTATGTTTACATGGTGCATCTGAGCCGCTCGCTGTGAGCGGCTTTTTACGATTAGCAGCCGCATGTTACATTTTTTTGTGGCTCCCCAAAAAATGTAAAACCTTCATCTTGCCATCCCGTCATGCCTCCGATCATTTCTTTCACTGGATACCCCAATCGACTCAGCGCCAATGCCGCTTTTTGTGCACCGTTACAGTGTGGCCCAGCGCAATAAACCACAAACAGGGTGTGGCGGGCGTAGCGTTGATAAAGGCGTTGATCTATCTCTTTATGCGGCAGATTGATCGCTTGAGGCAGATGAGAGCGTTGATACAACTCTGGCGAGCGAACGTCGAGCAATACAAAATCTATATTTTGTTGCTGCAAGCTGTAATGAACATCTGAGCAGTCGGTTTCAAACTGAAATCGACGAGAGAAGTGGCGCTCAGCATCGGAAGAATCTGCTGGTGGAACATGGCTGACTAAGCTGGTCATCGTCTAAACTCCCTCGGTTGAATGAGTGACTACTGTATTGTTCATCCAGCCTTGCTTACAGTGGCAAATATGCCATATTTCCCAGTAAACCTGCCAATCATTGACCCCTATGGATAGAAACCCTGGTTTAGTAGCAACCTTAGCCTACGATGGCTTATGTAGTTTTGAATTCGGTATTGCGCTAGAGATTTTTGCTTTGCCGCGTCCCGAATTCGATTTCCCATGGTATCAGCACTGCGTGGTAGGTGTTGACGATGGGCCCATGCGAACCACCAACGGCGTGACGATGTTGGCTGAGCACGGGCTTGAATACTTAGCGCAGGCCAATACTATTGTCATTCCTGGATGGCGCGGGAATGACGTACCACCGCCGCCAGCATTATTAGAGGCTGTGCGAGCCGCATATAAGCGCGGCGTGCGTTTTATTACTATCTGCTCGGGTATTTTTGTATTAGCAGCCGCGGGGATACTCTCGGGTAAGCGAGTCACCACTCATTGGCGTTATTGCCAACAGTTAGCTGAACGTTATCCGGATGTTCAGGTTGATGCCGATGTACTCTACGTTGATAGCGGACAGATAATGACTTCGGCGGGGAGCGCGGCAGGGATTGATGCCTGCTTATATCTGGTTTCCAAGGATTTTGGGGTACAAATCGCGAATCGAGTGGCGCGCAGACTGGTTATGGCTCCTCAGCGTAGTGGGGGACAAAAGCAGTTTATTGCGCATTCTCTAGAGGTGAAAACACATGATGGTCTGTACCTGCTGTTAGAGAAAGTACAAACCAGCCTGCATTTATCGTGGAGCGTGAAAATGATGGCTCGTGAATCTAATATGAGTGAGCGGACTTTGGCTCGGCGTTTCGCAACGTCATTGGGGATGTCCCCCGCAAGTTGGCTTCAGCAGGCTCGAATGTCGCTGGCATGTGAGCAACTGGAATTGGGTAATAAACACATTGAGTCCGTTGCCGAGATGTGTGGTTTCTCAACCAGCGAAGGTTTTCGGCAAGCTTTTCGCCAACATTTAGGGATATCGCCTTCAGTTTATCGCCGCCGTTTTTCGCAGAACAATCCGTTAAGCGACGTCTAACTCTGTTACATATTCACATTGCTAATAGGGCTAAATTGGATATTAATAGATAAATTATGAAGAACGTTTTTTAGTCAGTCGGCTCTGTCGTCTGATGTATTCATTAAGAAGGTGTTTATGGAAGGTATCAGTATTACCAAATTGCTGGTGATTGCGGTTCTGATTGTTTTGCTGTTTGGCACTAACAAGCTGCGTACTCTGGGTTCAGACTTGGGGGCTGCGTTGAAAGGCTTTAAGAAAGCCATGAATGATGACTCAGCAAAATCAGGTGCAGATGCCGATAGTGCTGCACCCCGCGTTGACCATAAAGACTGATTCGGTTTTTCAGCGGTAGCTGAGTAGCCAATAAAAAAACCGTAGAGAGTGAGCCTTCTACGGTTTTTTCTATATAGTTTGCTAGAAATGAGGCCGCAGAGATATTTGCTCTGGCCTCATGGATTCTGGCTGTAGTCCTGTTCTCTTGTAAAAAAATATGTCTACAGAAACAGACTGGGTATTACTTCACTTCGACGCCCTTGGCCTGCAAGTCTGCGTGGTAAGAAGATCGTACGAACGGGCCACAAGCAGCATGGGTAAAGCCCATAGCCATAGCTTCTGCTTTCATCTCTTCAAATTCGTCAGGGCTTACGTAGCGCTGTACCGGTAGGTGGTGGCGACTCGGCTGCAGATATTGGCCGAGAGTTAGCATCGTGACTCCGCGTGCACGCAGATCGCGCATCACTTCGATGATTTCCTCATTTGTTTCCCCCAAGCCTACCATCAGACCGGACTTGGTTGGAATCTCTGGATGTGCCGCTTTGAAGTTCTCGAGCAGCTTCAATGACCAGTTGTAATCAGCACCTGGACGTACTTGGCGATAGATACGCGGAACGTTCTCAAGGTTGTGGTTAAACACGTCCGGTGGTGTTTCCGTTAAAATATCTAGTGCACGTTCCATGCGGCCGCGGAAGTCCGGCACCAACGTTTCGATACGAATGGTCGGGTTTTTGGCTCGAATGGCACGGATACAGTCGGCAAAATGTTGAGCACCGCCGTCGCGCAAATCGTCGCGGTCAACGGAGGTGATGACCACGTAACGCAGCCCCATATCAGCAATAGTTTGTGCTAGTTTTTCTGGTTCATTGGCATCTGGCGCAACTGGGCGACCATGTGCAACATCGCAGAACGGACAGCGGCGGGTACAGATAGCCCCTAAAATCATAAAGGTGGCCGTACCGTGGTTGAAGCATTCAGCCAAGTTAGGGCAGGAGGCTTCTTCACAGACGGAATGCAGGCCATTTTTACGCATGGCCGCTTTAATACCTTGAATACGACTGGAATCCGCGGGGAGTTTGATTTTCATCCACTCAGGTTTGCGCAGCAGCTGTTCTCTTTCTACGGCCACTGTTTTCACTGGGATAAGGGCCATTTTGTCTGCGTCACGGTATTTGACGCCGCGTTCCATCAGAATTGGTTTACTCATAATCGTGCGGGTTCCAGTTGCTTAACTCGGCTGATTGATAGCCCAGTATTTGAATAAATTGCTCGACCAGTACCGACTGTACGTTTTCCAGCGTAACGTCGGGGTTCAGTGCGCTGATCTGTGTCATTTGCATGCCTGCGTAACCACAAGGGTTAATCCGGCTAAATGGGCCGAGATCCATGGCGGTATTCAGCGCCAGCCCGTGGAATGAGCAACCTTTACGGATGCGTAATCCCAGCGAGCAAATCTTTTTTTCACCCACGTAAACACCGGGAGCATCAGCTCTGGCATGTGCCTCGATGCTGAACTTTTCAAGCGTGTTAACGACGGTTTGCTCTATCGCGGTCACCAGTTGGCGAACGCCAAATTTGTTACGTTTCAAATCGACAAGGACATACATCACCTGCTGGCCAGGGCCATGATAAGTGACTTGGCCACCGCGATCGCTTTGGATCACAGGAATGTCTCCTGCAGCCAATACGTGCTCGGCTTTGCCTGCCTGACCTTGTGTAAATACCGGATGATGTTGCACTAACCAGAGCTCATCGGGCGTACTTTCTGTGCGCTGGTCGGTAAAAGTATGCATGGCTTGTGATACGGGAACATAGGGCTGCAACCCTAGTTGACGCAGTATGATCTTGTCTTGTTGCAAACGAGTCATCATCCGGTTACAAAATTGGTAAAGCCATTATACCGAGATGCACCCTCAGCGACCAGTGCTGATCGTTCAAAAAAAAGCGGCTCAATAAAGCAATCATGCCTCATCGAGCCGCTTAGCCTGCATACTTGATGCAGGGAGATAACGTTAAAAAACTGTAATTACAATACGGTACGTACGATTTCGATTTTACCCAGTTCTTCATACAGCGTTTCTACCTGCTCAATATGAGTCGCATTAATTGTAATCGCGACGGAGTGGTAGGTGCCTTTGCTGCTTGGCTTAACCTGTGGCTGATAATCACCAGGTGCATGGCGCTGCACCACTTCGACCACCTGATCGACCAGCTCAGGCTGCGCTAAACCCAATACTCTATAGGTAAAAGAGCAAGGAAATTCGAGCAGTTCATTCAGTTTAGTTTTCATGTTGCGCTCCAGCATTTTGCTTCAATCTATAAATTATAACTCCCGCCGGAGCGGGAGTTATTGTTATTCATTATATGGGGATGAAATTTCCCGCTTTCAAGAGGCTGGATTAACCAAACCAACGATGGAACATCAGTTTGATATGGTCGATCATACGACTGAAGAAACCACCTTCTTGCACTTCGTTGAGCACCACTAATGGACGCTGTTCGATAGTTTTACCATCAAGTTGGAAGTTGATGGTGCCCACGACCTGATTTTTTGCCAGAGGCGCATCAAGTTCGGTTGAGTTCAGCGTGTAGCTTGCTTTCAAATCTTTCATGCGGCCGCGAGGGATTGTCAGGTAGACATCTTTATCGACGCCGAGCTGTGCGCGATCGGTATCACCAAACCATACTGGCTCAGAAGCGAATTCACGGCCAGCTTTCAATGGAGAAACGGTTTCGAAGAAACGGAAGCCCCAAGTCAGCAGTTTTTTACTTTCGCTTTCACGGCCTTTGCTGGTGTGCCCACCCAGTACGGCAGAAATTAAGCGCATCTGACCTTCGGTTGCAGACGCGACCAGATTAAAGCCTGCAGACTCGGTATGACCGGTTTTGATACCATCAACGTTCATGCTGGTATCCCACAGCAGACCATTGCGGTTCATCTGACGAATGTTGTTAAACGTGAACTCTTTCTCTTTGTAGATAGCGTACTCGTTTGGTACATCACGAATAAGAGCCTGACCAATCAATGCCATATCGCGAGCTGAGCTGTACTGCCCATCAGCATCTAAGCCGTGTACGGTCTGGAAATGAGTGTTCTGCAAACCCAGAGCCTTAACGTAGTTGTTCATCAAACCAACAAAAGCGTCTTGACTGCCAGCAACGTAATCCGCCATTGCAACACAAGCGTCGTTACCCGATTGCAGATTGATACCGCGGATCAGCAGAGAGACAGGAACGCGATCGCCTGGTTTCAGGAACATCAGAGATGAGCCTTTGAACACTGGATTACCGGTCGCCCAAGCATCTTGTCCAACGGTCACAACATCATTCTCAGTGAACTTACCGGCTTTCATTGCCTGACCAATAACATAACTGGTCATCATTTTTGTCAGGCTAGCAGGGTTTCGACGAGCGTCAGCGTTAGACTCCGCCAAAACTTTACCTGAGTTGTAATCAATCAGGATATACGCTTCCGCATCGATCTGCGGCACGCCTGGGATCATGGTCTTAAGATTAACGTCGTCAGCATGAACTACATTGACCATACCAATGGCGAGAAGGCTGCTGAGCGCAATGCGTTTTATCGAACGGGAAGCAAAATTGTATTTCATGATAGGGACTACAACATCCGTGAATAAAGTGAAAAAAACGAGCCACACTATAACAGAAGCCGATTTATCGTTCATACCCGAACAAGGCTTAATCGCGCCTCTTTACAGAGGCAATGTGTGACTAATTATTGCATACCCCACCATTTAGATGAGGTATGTATATTTACTGTGCGCTGGCAATAAACGATTGCTGCTGTGCTTCGCTGGCGAGACGCTGTTGTAACGCAGCGGCTTCTTGACGACTACTGAATGGCCCCAGTTGCACACGATACATCGCACCATTAGGTGATACTTTACCTGGTACGCCAAATTGTTGGCTTAACTTCTGCTGCCATTGTTGCGCACGGGCACCATCGCTGACCGCACCAACCTGCACCATAAATTTGCCATTGGCGGAAGCAGTCGTCGACGCTGCTACCGCAGCAGGGGCGGCAACCGCTGCCGGAGCCGGAGATGTGACCGGTTCAGTTCCTTCCAGTACGCCAGTGCGCAATGGCTGAGGTGCGCCCAAGAAACCAGTGCTGTTGCTTGCTGGCGCAGAAACCGGCATGTTGTCATCGTTATTCATGGTCGCAGGCGTTGGATTTGCCACAGGGCGTACGGCGACTTGAGTATCTGATGCCGATGGACTCATGGAAACCTGTGTGGTTTCTTGGCCAATCGTTGGGCGAGCGGGTAGGGCATAGCTCTGCTTCGCAATCGTGGTGCCAATCGTTCCTGGGCCTGACATCGTGCCGTCTGGCGCTACGCTAATAAAGTCGATACGGACTTTCGTATTATTTGAAATATTCAGGCGATCGGCCGCCGCGCGGGAGAGATCGATCACTTTACCCGCAGTGTATGGGCCACGATCGTTCAGTCGAACGACTAAACGGCGTCCGTTAGCTAAGTTGGTAACGCGTACGTAGCTTGGCAGCGGCAGCGTTGCGTGAGCCGCTGTCATGGCATTCGGATCAAACTGTTCACCGATAGCGGTCATGTTGCCGCCGTTCTCTTCCCCATAGGACGTCGCGTAACCCACCTGTGAGAAGTTAGACGGATCTTGCACGACTTTATATTGGGTACCGTTAACGCTGTAATCCTGACTGGTTGCCGGATTAAAGGGTTCATAGCGCGGTTCAGCACCGCTGATTTCCTCTACCGGGCCGTTATACGCAGGCTGCTGGGGAGCCGGGGTCTCGGTGGTTGTGGTGTTGGTACAGCCCGCCAGAAACAGACTGAGTAAACCAGCACTAAGCCATGATTTATGCGCCATTCGCATCGCGACCTCTATAGATTCTTAGATAACATTTTTCTGTGAGTATGGATCGACATTACGATACCAAACCCGGCCATAAGCACGATCAGGGCGGAACCGCCATAGCTGACCAGTGGCAAAGGTACGCCAACCACGGGCAAAATTCCACTCACCATGCCGATATTCACGAAAACATAAACGAATAAAATCAACATTAAACCCCCCACCATGACGCGGCCGAAGGTGGTTTGCGCTTTTGCCGCAATCATCAGCCCGCGCATAATGGTTAGCAGATACAGCCCAAGTAGAACGAGAACACCTACCAGACCCAACTCTTCAGCCAGTACGGCAAAGATAAAGTCGGTGTGACGCTCTGGTAAGAACTCCAACTGTGACTGGGTACCATGCAGCCAGCCTTTACCCCCAAACCCACCAGAGCCAATAGCGATTTTGGATTGGATAATGTGGTAGCCCGCGCCCAGTGGATCGCTTTCAGGGTCGAGCAGCATCATGACGCGAGCCTGCTGATAGTCGTGCATCAGGAAGAACCACAAAATCGGAATAAAGGCTGCAACTAAGACTACTGCGACCAGAATCAAGCGCCAACTGAGTCCTGCAAGGAAGAGGATAAACAGACCGGATGCGGCAACCAAAATGGAGGTTCCCAGATCGGGTTGAGCTGCAACCAGCAGCGTAGGCATAAATATCAGAATCAGTGCAATGCCGGTATTTTTTAGCGAGGGGGGACAAACGTCGCGGTTGATAAACCGAGCGACCATCAAAGGCACGGCAATTTTTGCAATCTCTGACGGCTGAAAACGGACAAAGCCCAGATCCAGCCAGCGCTGCGCCCCTTTACTAATCTGGCCGAAGGCATCGACCAGAATCAGCAAGATAACGCAGAATACATAAAGATAGGGCGCCCAACTTTCATATACACGCGGTGGTATTTGAGCCATAACCAGCATAACGCACAGGCCCATAAAGATCTGACCGATTTTTCGCTCCATCATGTCAACATCTTGCCCGCTGGCGCTCCACATGACAAAGGCGCTATAGGCCAGAATGGAGAGAATGCAGAGCAAAAAAGGCAGGTCGATATGCATCTTCGCCCAAATAGAACGTTTCTGTTGGTTTTCTGTCATGATTAGCCTGTATGCCTCATCAGTCGCCTTCAACGCCCGGAGGCGGCGCAGTTTCACTTGGGAGCGTCGTGTTGTTATCGCCGAGCATAATGTGGTCGAGAATTTGACGCACAATAGTCCCTACTGCGGGCCCTGCGCCGCCATTCTCCAGAATGATAGCCACAGAAACCTGAGGATTATCGTACGGCGCAAACGCCGTCATTAGCTTATGGTCGCGTAAATGCTCAGCCAAGGTATGCGCGTTATAGGTTTCATAACCAAAGACCTGTGCGGTACCTGATTTAGCAGCAATTTTATACGGCGCATTGGCGAAATACTTATGTGCCGTTCCGTTGGCGCGATTGGCTACACCATACATTCCATCTTTGGCTATTTCCCAATAGCCGGAATGGATATCGCCAATCTGTACTGATTCCTGCTGCTTATAAGGCACCAACTGTCCGTTGATGCGCGTGCTGTACAGCAGGTGAGGTACCTTCATGTTTCCGTCGTTGATAAGCGTGTTCAATGCTTTAGACATCTGAATCGGTGTCGCTGTCCAATAGCCCTGTCCAATACCAACCGGAATGGTATCACCTTGATACCACGGTTTTTTATAGCGTTTCTGTTTCCATTCGCGTGTTGGCATTAGGCCAGAACGCTCTTCTGATAGATCGATGCCGGTGTACTGACCGTAGCCAAATTTGCTCAGCCATTCAGACAGGCGATCGATGCCCATATCGTAGGCAACCTGATAGAAGAAGGTGTCAGCCGATTCTTCCAGCGCTTTGGTGACATTCAGTCGACCATGCCCCCATTTTTTCCAGTCGCGGAAACGTTTTTCAGAGCCAGGTAACTGCCACCAACCTGGATCGAACAGGCTATAGTTTTTGGTTATCACACCCGCGCTGAGTGCAGAAACGGCAATATAAGGTTTCACCGTGGATGCGGGTGGATAGAGCCCTTGGGTCGCGCGGTTAATTAACGGACGGTTCGGGTCATTGAGCAGGCGTTGGTAATCCTTGCTGGAGATACCGTCGACAAAAAGGTTAGGGTCATAGCTTGGGTTAGAGACCATCGCCAGAATGCCGCCGGTGCGCGGGTCGCTGACGACCACGGCTGCGCGACTGCCTGCCAGCAGTTGTTCAAGATAACGCTGAAGATTGAGATCTAACGTCAGATAAATGTCTTTACCGGCCTGTGGTGGCTGCTCATGCAGTTGGCGTATGACTCGACCCCGGTTGTTGACTTCAACCTCTTCATAACCGGTTTTGCCGTGCAGAACATCCTCGTAATAGCGCTCGATACCTAGCTTGCCAATATCATGGGTTGCCGCATAGTTGGCAAGTTTGCCGTCTTTGTCTAATCGTTCTACGTCTTTATCGTTGATTTTAGATACGTAGCCGATGACGTGAGTCAGCGCGGAGCCATAAGGATAGAAACGGCGCTGATAGCCTTTGACTTCAAAACCGGAGAAACGGAATTGGTTAACGGCAAAACGTGCCACCTGAACTTCATTCAGTGCTGTTTTCACTGGAATTGAGGTAAAACGGCGCGAACGTTTCCGCTCTTTCTGAAAATTATCTAAATCTTCGTCGGTGATATCGACAATGGGGCGCAATGCCTCAAGCTCAGCCTTTAAGTCTTCGACTTTTTCTGGCATGACTTCAAGCTGATAAATAGTGCGGTTAAACGCAAGTGGTGTGCCATTACGGTCATAAATCATACCGCGGCTAGGCGCAATGGGTACCAGCTTAATACGGTTCTCGTTGGAACGGGTTTTGTAATCTTCGAAGCGCAGAATCTGAAGATGGTACAGATTGAAGACCAAGATGCCAGACAGAATCAAAATGCCGAGAAACGCAACGAGAGCACGGCGAATGAACAGGGCGGACTCTGCTGAATAATCACGAAAAGGGTTACGATCTATTTTCATTCCATTCCGTCGTGTTCTGGGTGATGACTTGGTGAAAAATAACAAAACTCAACGGCGAAGCTTGAGACTATCGCCGTTGATACTGGCTATTCACGATGATACGGATGGTTCGTCGTGATACTCCACGCACGATATAGGCTCTCGGCGACCAGAACGCGTACCAGAGGATGCGGCATGGTTAGCGTGGATAACGACCAGCTTTGCTCAGCCGCAGCCTTACACGCGGGTGCTAGACCTTCTGGACCGCCGATAAGTAGGCTAACGTCACGTCCATCCTGCTTCCAGCGTTCCAACTGCGAAGCAAGCTCTGGCGTATCCCACGGTTTTCCGGGGATATCCAGCGTGACGATTCGGTTACCTTTACCCACCGCAGCCAACATCATTTCGCCTTCTTTTTCTAGAATGCGCTTGATATCAGCGTTTTTACCACGTTTGCCTGCCGGAACTTCAATCAGTTCAAACGGCATATCTTTAGGGAAACGTTTAAGATAGTCGGTAAATCCCGTTTGTACCCAGTCTGGCATTTTGGTGCCGACGGCGACCAGTTGCAGCTTCACCGCTTAGCTCCAGAGCTTTTCCAGTTCATACAGGCGACGACTTTCTTCCTGTAAAACATGAACAATCACGTCACCCAGATCAACAACGATCCATTCGGCGCCGTTTTCGCCTTCGATACGCGGAGGCAGCAGACCTGCCATACGTGCTTCTTGTACTACGTGAGTCGCGATTGAATGCACATGGCGGCTAGAAGTACCGGTGCAAACAATCATGCAGTCGGTGATGCTTGACTTGCCGGCAACATCAATCGCGATGATGTCTTGAGCCTTCATATCATCAATTTTATCAATAATAAATTCTTGGAGCGCTTTACCTTGCAAAGGTTCCCCCTCGGGTTGGAGCAGTATTGCTCGGAATAACGTTTTCAAATCAAATCGTTTATTCGGGCAATCAAATCTTTAAAGTTAGAACCACGACATATCACGTAACGAAATGGATTCGGTTGTGATATCGGTTCTGCGAAAATAGGCCGCGGAGTATAACACGCGACCAGAGCTAACGGTACAGCCCCTGCAATTCGATATAGCGTTGAACGGCACGCGGAAGTAGGTCATCACAACTGATGCCTTGGTGGCGGCGCTGGCGAATATCGGTAGCTGAAATCGCAAGTAGTGGTGTATCAGCGAGATAGATATAGCCATGGGGTTGTTGGCTAAGCCGTTTAGCGTCGAAAACCTGATGTTTCTCTAACCATTGCTGCAATTCTGGCGTATCTAACCGATCGGAGTATCCCGGACGCGCGCAGACCAGCAAGTGGCAATAGTGCAGGATTTCTTCCCAGCGATGCCATTTGTGTAATGTCAGTAGTGAGTCTTGGCCAATAATAAACGCCAGCGGTGCATTTGCACCTCGTTCTCGACGCACTTCCTCTAACGTATCAATCGTATAGGAAGGTATTGTGCGATGCAGTTCACGTTCATCAACGGAAAACAGCGGATTGCCTTGAATGGCTAATTCCACCATTTTGAGCCGTTGCTGAGCATTGGCCTCCGGCTGCGGTCGATGGGGGGGCACATGATTGGGCAGCAAAGTCACATTCTGCAAACCCACTTCGTTGGCCATGGCCGTCACTGGCTTGAGATGCCCGTAATGAATCGGATCAAACGTGCCGCCGAATAGCGCCGTTAGCTGCGTAGCGTTGGAACATTCATTCTGCATCTAGCATGCTCTCCGGCAATGATTTACCACACAGCAGCAGCGTCAGTGATTCCAGCTCGCTCCAAACGGACTGGCCATAATCTTGTTTCAGTATGACCTCGATGTGCGAGAGCAAAGCCACGGCCTGATAGAGCTGTTGTAAGCTGAGAAGCTGCAAGGCTTGTGTCATTGCGGGGCGACGATTTTGCCAAACCTTGTGTTGATCGAACAGATTACGTAGCGGTGTATGAGCCATCTGACTTTTTAACGTCAGTAGCAATAGCACTTCACGTTGTACGGTACGTAGCAGGATCACCGGTTCCATATCTTCTTGACGAAGCTGTTGCAGAATATGCCATGCACGTTTGCTTTTGCCTGCCAGAATGGCATCTACCCAATGAAATGGGGAAAAATGCGCTGCATCGCTCACGGCTTCTTCGACGCGAGGCAGTGTTAGCTTTCCGTCGGGATAGAGCAGTGAGAGGCGCTCTAAAGCCTGCGACAGCGCCAGTAGATTGCCTTCATAGCAATAGCAAATAAGCTGGTTAGCGGCGTCATCAAGTTGTAGGTTCATCTGTTTAGCGCGGGTAGCCACCCAGCGTGGTAGCTGAGCCTGCTCCGGTGTCTGACAGCTGATCATTGCTGCGTTTTGGCTAAGCGTCTTAAACCATCCGGCATTCTCTTGGGCTTTAGTGGGCTTATTTCCACGAATTATCAGCAACAGATCGGAATGTAAGAGCGTGGCGAGCTTAGCCAGTTGCTCACCAATGGCGGCATTAGCCCCATTTTCTGGCAAAGTTAGCGAGATAATTTGACGGCTGGCAAACAGGCTCATCGCTTGAGAAAGGCTAAAGATGCTTTCCCAATCGGTATGTGCGTCCAGCGAGAAACTGAAATATTCAGTAAAGCCTTGCTGCTGCGCCTGTTGGCGTATCAGATCAAGGCTTTCCTGCAATAGCAACGGTTCGTTGCCCATAACTAAATAACAAGCGCGCAGCCCCTCACGGAGCTGCGCGGCAAGTTGTTCAGGATAAACGCGAGTCATTGTGCGCTAATACTGCCTGTTGCGGTGGTGGTGTTAGCTGGCGTCGATGTGGTATCGGTGCTGACTGAATTGAAGTCATTCGCACTTTGCACTTTCGGTGCAGTCACTTCCGCGTTCATGCGATTGTCGTTGTTTTGCAACTCAGCGGCATGCACAGACAGCAGTTTACGTACTAGCTGTTGAGCCGCCTGATCGCGCATTTCCTGACGAATCATTTCCTGCTCGGAGTCTTTTGCCAGAGCGGTTAATGGGTTGTCGAAGAATGAACGATACACGCGAACGGTCAACGGATACAGATCGTGTCCACGAACCAATACCTGAGCACTAACGTTCAGCACCATTTGATATTCAGCCGTTTTACCATCTTTAAAGATAGAAACCGTTTCTTTTGACTCACTGCTACCAACAATACGCAGAGATGGCAGTTTATCTGAACCATCCGCAGGTTTTGCGGCTGCTGCAGAATTATCTACGATACTGGTGCTGTTCGTTGATACTGGGTCTTTGCTGCTGTCATCGGCTTTAGGATCGACAATAGTGATACCGCTCAGGCGCAGCTGTTCACGAATAGAGCGTGACAGGGGGCCATAAGGATCGCTGGTGTCGAACGTAATTTTCTGGAATTCGGTTGGCACTGACGTGTTACCACGCAGATGGAAACCGCAGCCAGCGGTAAGCACCGCCAGCCCCAGAACCGCAATTTTCAACAACGACGTCATAGTACGATGTCGCACAATTCCTCCTCGGCTCAACCTACAACTAGGTTCAGCAGTTTACCTGGAACGTAAATTACTTTACGAATGGTCACGCCGTCGAGATATTTGGCGACCTGCGCTTCTTGTCCAGCCAGTTCGCGAACCTGTTGTTCAGTCGCATCGGCCGCAACGGTGATCTTGCCACGGACTTTACCATTAACCTGAACCACGATCAGCTTAGAATCTTCAACCATCGCTTTTTCATCGGCAACGGGCCATGGTGCAACGTCGATGTCGCCTTTGCCGCCCAGCGCAGTCCACATTTCGAAGCTAGCATGCGGGGTGAATGGATACAGCATACGAACGACGGCTAGCAGTGCCTCTTGCATCAGAGCGCGGTCTTGCTCGGCCTCTTGCGGAGCACGAGCCAGCTTATTCATGAGCTCCATAATCGCGGCAATAGCGGTGTTAAAGGTCTGACGGCGGCCGATATCATCGCTAACTTTAGCAATCGTTTTGTGCAGATCGCGACGCAGTGCTTTCTGATCTTCATTCAGGCCAGCTACGCTCAGGTCTACGCATGCGCCTTTTTGAGTATGTTCGTAAACCAGTTTCCAGACACGTTTCAGGAAGCGGTTTGCACCTTCAACGCCAGATTCCTGCCATTCCAGCGTCATCTCAGCCGGAGAGGCGAACATCATGAACAGGCGTACGGTGTCTGCGCCGTAACGCTCAACCATGACCTGAGGGTCAATACCGTTGTTTTTTGATTTGGACATTTTGCTCATGCCCGCATAAACAACTTCACGACCTTCGTTATCGACAGCTTTGATGATGCGGCCTTTCTCATCACGTTCAACGGTGACGTCAACCGGAGAAACCCAGTTACGTTCGCCGTTAACACCGGTGTAGTAGAACGCATCAGCCAGAACCATACCCTGACACAGCAGGCGTTTCGCTGGTTCATCAGAGTTTACCAGACCAGCATCACGCATCAGTTTATGGAAGAAGCGGAAGTACATCAGGTGCATGATGGCGTGTTCGATACCACCGACATATTGATCGACCGGCAGCCAGTAGTTAGCGGCTTCTGGATTCAACATGCCTTCGTTGTACTGTGGGCAAGTGTAGCGAGCGTAATACCAAGAGGATTCCATAAAGGTATCGAAAGTATCAGTTTCACGCAGCGCTGGTTGACCGTTAACGGTGGTTTTTGCCCAATTAGGATCGGCTTTGATTGGGCTTGTGATCCCATCCATAACCACATCTTCAGGTAAAATAACCGGCAGTTGATCTTCTGGCGTTGGAATAACGGTACCGTCTTCCAGAGTGACCATCGGAATTGGCGCACCCCAGTAGCGTTGACGAGAAACCCCCCAGTCACGCAGACGATAATTTACTTTACGCTCACCAACGCCTTTTTCGACCAGCTTGTCGGCAATGGCGTTAAAACCAGCTTCGTGATCCAGTCCGTCAAACTCGCCGGAGTTGAACAGTACGCCTTTCTCAGTCATCGCTTCTGCATGGACGTCAGGCTGGCTGCCGTCTAGGCTCAGAATAACCGGTTTGATCTGCAGACCGTATTTGGTCGCGAACTCCCAGTCACGTTGATCGTGAGCAGGAACGGCCATAACAGCGCCGGTACCGTATTCCATCAGAACGAAGTTTGCGACCCATACCGGCAGCTTTTCGCCCGTCAGTGGGTGGATGGCAAACAACCCCGTCGCCATGCCTTTTTTCTCCATCGTTGCCATTTCTGCTTCGGCAACTTTGGTATTACGGCATTCATCGATGAACTGAGCCAGTTCTGGATTATTAGCGGCGCCTTGCTGTGCCAGAGGATGACCCGCGGCTACAGCAACATAGGTAGCACCCATAAAGGTGTCAGGACGCGTAGTATAAACGGTGACTTTTTCGTCGCTGTCGGCAACATCAAAGGTAATTTCGACGCCTTCTGAACGACCAATCCAGTTACGCTGCATGGTTTTGACCTGCTCAGGCCAATTTTCCAGCGTGTCCAGATCGTTTAGCAACTGATCGGCATAAGCGGTGATTTTGATGAACCACTGTGGAATTTCCTTACGCTCGACTTTGGTGTCGCAGCGCCAGCAGCAGCCATCAATAACCTGTTCGTTAGCCAGTACGGTCTGGTCATTAGGGCACCAGTTAACGGCAGAGGTCTTTTTGTAAACCATGCCTTTTTCGTACAGCTTGGTGAAGAACCACTGTTCCCAACGGTAGTAGTCAGGATCGCAGGTCGCGATTTCGCGGCTCCAATCATAGCCGAAGCCCAGCAGTTTAAGCTGGTTCTTCATGTATTCGATGTTGTCGTAAGTCCACGGAGCAGGAGCTGTTTTATTCTTAACCGCAGCGCCTTCAGCTGGCAGACCGAACGCATCCCAACCAATGGGTTGGAGCACGTTTTTACCCAGCATGCGTTGGTAACGGGAAATCACATCACCGATGGTGTAGTTACGCACGTGACCCATGTGGAGTCGGCCGGATGGATACGGGAGCATGGAGAGGCAGTAGTACTTCTCTTTGCTTGCATCTTCGGTAACCTGAAAGGTTTTCTTTTCATCCCAATGGCGCTGGACGTGTGATTCTATGTCCTCTGGACGATATTGCTCTTGCATGGCTGCTGAGGGTCCTGTTAGTAAAAAACAGCTATACCCTTCGTCTTTCAAGCCGCAGCGGTGTTGGCTGCCTTCACTTCCCCTAGTCACTTAGTGACCTAAGCTCTTAGGGATTCGCTCCGTTGCCGCCTTGCTGCAACTCGAATGACTTTGGATATACACCGTACTTTTAGTAAAGATGGCTTTTTTGACAATATGTCATCAATAGTGATCGGCATAGAATAGCCGATAAGCGCGGCGTGCAACAACAGCTAGCGCCCCTCAGAATCGCTTTTCTTTATCATAAAGGACAAAAGCGTCACGCTGAGATGCCGATCACAGGCTAAAGATCACGGCGACTCAGGTATTTACGGCTAAAATAATTGACTGTAGGTTAGACTAAAAGAAGCATTCACGTCACGCGGAGATAAGGTATGAACAAGGTTGCTCAGTATTACCGTCAATGGGTCGCGGCATTAACCGAACGATTGAAAAACGGCGAGCGTGATATTGATGCGCTGATTAATAGTGCCGAAAAACAATTGAACAAGGCCGAGGATTTGACTCGTGATGAAGTGGAGCAGATCAAACGGGCGGTGCGTCGCGATCTGGAAGAGTTTGCTCGCAGTTACGAAGAGAGCAAAGACGAGCTTAGCGACAGCGTCTTCATGCGCGTCATTAAAGAGAGCCTCTGGCAGGAACTGGCAGATATCACCGACAAAACCCAGTTGGAATGGCGTGAAGTGTTTAAAGATGTGAGCCATCACGGCGTATACCACAGCGGTGAAGTGGTTGGTTTAGGCCATTTAGTCTGTGAGAAATGTCATTACACGCTAGATTTCTACACGCCGGAAGTCCTGCCCCTGTGTCCGAAATGTGGGCATGACCAATTCCATCGCAAACCTTTCCAGCCGTAGGGCTCGTTAAAAGTCATCCCCAATATTCTGGGGATGACTAACGTTATGACATGCTTAATATCGCGCGACTCTTTCCAGCAACAAATCCACAAAGCCCTTGCGGTCAACGCTGAGTAATACTTCCGTATTGGGCGTATTTCCGGTGAGATTGTAGACGTCAGCCACGGTCATGCCGGTGGTGTATTTCCCCTGAGTTTCAACGCCAACCCAATAATGGGCAGAGGTAAACAGTTCAGGTTTCAACAACCATGCCACCACGCATGGGTCATGCATTGCCGCGCCGGGCAGTTTACGTGGCCCGCTGAGGTAAAGCGGCAGATAGAAATCGAGCATCTCGGCAACGGCTTTTGCGACTGGATTATTAATAGCACGGATCTGTTCGACTTCATCGGCCATCACTAACGCTTGATGTGTCATATTGAGACCGGCCATTACCAGAGGCACACCAGACTGTAAAACAATCTCTGCGGCCTCTGGATCGACAATGATGTTGAACTCAGCCGCCGGTGTGGCATTACCGCCGTCGATTCCACCGCCCATAAATACGATGCGGGCGATTTTCGCTTTCAGCTCAGGATATTGCGCCAGCAGTAGCGCGGCGTTGGTCATTGGCCCTGTAACCACCAGCGTGATGGCACTTTCTGCTTCGCGCAGGATTTTTGCCATTAGTTCGACGGCGTTGAGCTTATTAGGTTTGATGCTGGGCGATGGCAACTTGGTGGTTCCCATCCCTGTTTCGCCGTGAACGTGATCGGCAATCATCAGTTTGCGCATTAGCGGTTGGCTGGCTCCACCGGCCACCGGAATATCGGTGCGCTGCATTAAAGTGAGCAGGCCTAAGGCGTTATGCAATGTCTTTTCTGGGGTTTGGTTACCCGCGGACGTGGTTACGGCTTTGATATCCAACTCTGGCGAATGGAGCGCCATAGCGAGTGCAATCGCATCATCGAGGCCGGGGTCACAATCGAAAATGATTGGGGTGGACATGTTTTATCTCCTTAGCGAGCCAGATTGGCGTAGGCCGCGCCGATACGTTCGACCAGTAAATCAACAAATGCCTGACGGTCGACGTCCATCATGACCGTAGTATTAGGCTGGTTAGCGGTGAGAGAGTAATAATCCACCACGGTCATCCCCTGTGTGTATTTGCCCTGTGTTTCCACGCCCACCCAGCGATCGACACAGGTGAAAATTTCTGGCTTGATAAGCCATGCAATGGTGCAAGGGTCGTGCAGCGGTGCGCCTTGGAATCCCCATTTTTCTTGTTTGTGATATTCCATGAAGAAATCCAGTAAATCCGCGACGACATCTGCAACCGGGTTACCAAGATGGCGGAATCGCTCGATATCTTCACTCATAATTTGGGCGCGATGAGTTACGTCCAGCCCAGCCATGACAATGGGTAAACCGGATTGAAAGACGATTTCAGCGGCTTCAGGATCAACGTAGATATTAAACTCAGCGGCGGGGGTCCAGTTTCCTAGCATCGCTGCCCCCCCCATGATGACGATACGGCTTATTTTGGCGTGAAGCTCTGGATGCGACGTCAGCAGCAGCGC
The DNA here is from genome assembly GCF_001655005.1 of Hafnia paralvei ATCC 29927. Taxonomy (GTDB): domain Bacteria; phylum Pseudomonadota; class Gammaproteobacteria; order Enterobacterales; family Enterobacteriaceae; genus Hafnia; species Hafnia paralvei. Next base: position 132,598 of record NZ_LXET01000046.1, on the reverse strand, counting down.
AATGTTAGTCAAGGGGCCTGTTGCGACCACGGTGACGGGCTGCTGGCTCGCCCGCAACGTCTGAGCAATCAGCTCTACGGCGTTACATGTTTGTGGGGCAAAGTTCGGTTCGGGGAGATCAGGTCCGTCTAATCCGCTTTCGCCGTGTACATTATCGGCAATAATCAGTTCGCGCATTAGCGGTTTTACTGCGCCACCCGCGACGGGAATATCGCTTCTTTGCAGTAATGTCAGAATGCGTAGAGCATTACGCAACGTTTTGTCTGGTGTCTGATTACCGGCAGAGGTCGTGACAGCTTTGAGCTCGAGCTCTGGTGAGGCAAGAGCAAGGATCAACGCGATAGCGTCATCATGGCCTGGGTCGCAATCAAGAATAATAGGTAAAGACATTAGGTAAGACTCCTGTCATTAGCGGTTTTTATTGTTTGAGCGTTATTGTGTGACCAGCTTAACGTGCAGAAGAAATTTGGAATAGAAATAGGAGCTTAAAGCGTGAGGTAATGCGCAATCCTACAAAAATGTAGAAATTGCGCACAAAATCATTTGTTCACCAAGGCGTTCGTTAACAACGTCATTCGTGAAACAAAAAAATGCTAATGAATAATTTTGGCCAAGAAATCTTTGGCGCGTTCGGATTCAGGATTATTGAAGAAGTCGTCTTTATTGCGATCTTCTACGATTTTGCCTTCGTCCATAAAGATCACCCGATGCGCGACTTTGCGAGCAAAGCCCATTTCATGCGTCACCACCATCATGGTCATTCCTTCTTTGGCGAGTTCCACCATCACGTCGAGCACTTCGTTGATCATCTCTGGATCGAGCGCCGAGGTGGGTTCGTCAAATAGCATTGCAACAGGATCCATGCACAGCGCACGGGCGATAGCCACACGCTGCTGCTGGCCGCCGGAGAGCTGGCTTGGGAATTTATCTGCGTGCGAAGAAAGCCCAACGCGTTCCAGCAATTTTAATCCTTTGCTCTTAGCCGCGGATTTTTCGCGCCCGAGAACTTTCACCTGCGCCAGTGTCAGGTTTTCGATGATCGACAGATGAGGGAACAACTCAAAGTGCTGAAATACCATTCCGACCTTTGAACGTAGTTTGGCTAAGTCAGTGCGCTTATCGTTAACCTGAATGCCGTTAACGGTAATCTCACCTTTCTGAATGGGTTCAAGGCCATTAACAGTTTTAATCAAGGTAGATTTACCTGAACCCGAAGGGCCGCATACCACCACCACTTCGCCTTTTTTCACTTCCGTGGAGCAGTCTGCCAGCACCTGAAAGTGACCATACCACTTAGAAACATTTTTCAGGGAAATCATCAAACAGTCCTTTTTTTCAAGTAATTAACCAGCGCAGACGCTGCAAGGCTGATAATAAAATAAACAAAACCGGCAAATAGGATCATTTCTACCTGCGTCCCATCTCGCTCACCGATGGTTGAGGCGGTGCGGAAGAAATCGGCCAAGCTAAGTACGTACACCAGCGACGTATCTTGAAACAGCACGATCCCCTGAGTCAGTAACAGTGGCACCATAGCGCGGAACGCCTGCGGCAGGATCACCAAGCGCATTGATTGCCAGTGGGTCATTCCTAGCGCAAGTGATGCACCAGACTGACCTTTGGAAACGCTTTGAATACCGGCTCGAATGATTTCCGAGTAATAGGCCGCCTCAAACAAGGAAAACGCTACCATGGCTGAGATAAGCCGAATATCAGTTTTTGGTGATAAGCCTAGAACTTGTTGTAATAAGCTAGGCACAACTAGGTAGAACCACAGCAACACCATCACCAGCGGTACGGAACGGAATAGGTTAACGTACAGGGTGGCAAACCAACTGATGAGCTTGAATGATGATAGACGCATCACTGCCAAAATAGTGCCCCAGATAATGCCGAACACCACGGCGATAAGCGTAATTTTCAGCGTAATGACCATGCCGTTCATCAGATACGGCAGGCTGGGAACAATAGAGCTCCAATCAAATTCGTACATTATTTGCTCCCCATATTCCCTGGTAGCTGGATCTTGCGTTCAACAAAGTGCATCACCAGCATGATCACGGCATTAATGGCAATGTAGGCTAGCGTAATTGCCGTAAAGGACTCGTAGGCATGCGCAGAATAGTCCAGCAGTTTGCCGGCTTGAGCCGCCATGTCGACAAGACCAATTGTTGAGGCAATGGCCGAGTTTTTAACCAGATTAAGCATCTCGGAGGTCATTGGCGGGACGATGACACGATAGGCGTTAGGAAGGAGGACGTAGCGATAGGTTTGTGGCAGCGTCAGCCCCATCGCTAGACCGGCATTTTTCTGTCCACGCGGCAGCGACTGAATGCCTGAGCGCACCTGTTCGCAGACGCGAGCGGCGGTGAATAGGCCAAGGCATAACATCGATGAAACAAAGAACTGTACGTTAGGATCGAGTTCACTCTTGAACCACATACCCAGATCGGCGGGCAACAGTTCAGGGATGACTAAATACCAAGTAAAGAACTGCACGATCAATGGCACGTTACGGAAGAGCTCGACGTAACACATCCCAATGGTCGAGAGAAAACGGTTCGGAACGGTTCGCAGGATCCCGAAAATCGATCCCACGAAGAACGCGATAATCCAAGCGCAAATGGACAGGGCGACGGTGACCTGAAAGCCCGACCAGATCCAGCCCAAATACGTGGTGTTGCCGAAAGGCGCCGGTTGCAAAAATATGCCCCAGTTCCAGTCTATAGACATAGATAACTCCCTAAAGTGATATACGGCTGGCGCTTATCAGATTTTAGGTTTGATAGGCGACCGCATACACGAAAGATTGGCGACAGTAACTTTTGATTTGAAGACAAGACAACTGCGACGAGAGAGGGGGAGGGAACGATCTCCCCCTTTCTGCCTGCCCAAAGTTTTGTCAGCAATCTATCGCCTATTGACTGGATGCTACGGCTATACAACAGCATTCGTTCACCTTAACGACTTGTTTACACAAGTTTATCGGGTGCCGCTGATTGCCAGCTTTGCCGCCACTCCAATGAATTTGGCGATAATCCTCTTTATTCTTAAATCGTGCAGAGGCTATGAGTTACTTAGCAATTTGGTCGTTTGGTGCTTTAAATAGAGCCTTCATATCGTCAGAGAGTGCGAAGTTCATGTTCATATTTTTTGGTGGGATAGGCTGATTAAACCAACGCTCATACGACTTAGCCGCTTCGCCAGAGGTTTGTGCTTTGGCAATGGTTTCATCCATCAGCTTTTTGAATGCAGGATCGTTTTTACGCAGCATACAGCCGTAGGCTTCGTGCGATTGCGGTGTGCCAACGATTTCCCACTGATCTGGTTTCTTCGCCTTCGCGCGCTCACCGGCCAGCAGAGCATCGTCCATCATAAACGCCACCGCACGGCCGCTTTCCAGCGTACGGAAGGAGTCACCGTGATCTTTGGCACTGATGATGCGCATTTTCATATTGTCTTTTTCATTCAGCTTATTCAGCAGAATTTCAGACGTGGTTCCTGATGTCACGACTACCGGTTTGCCAGCCAGATCTTTGAAATCTTTAATGTCGCCGCCTTTCTTCACAAGCAGGCGCGTACCGACAACAAAGATGGTATTTGAGAAGGCGGCCTGTTGCTGGCGTTCCGCGTTATTGGTGGTGGAGCCACACTCAAAATCAAAGGTGCCGTTTTGCAGTAGAGGGATGCGGTTTTGTGAGGTGATTGGCAGCATTTTTACCTGTAAATTAGGCATGTTCAGCTGTTTTTTCACCGCATCCACGATTTGGTTTGAGTAATCCTGAGAGTAGCCAACCACTTTCTGAGCGTTGTCGTAGTAAGAGAAAGGAACAGACGATTCGCGGTGACCAACAACGATCACGCCGTTGTTTTTAATCTTTTGCAGGGTGTCTGATGTGGCTTCACTTTTCTGATCGTCAGCGGCATGAACCATAGTGCTCGACATACCGATCAGCAACATTGATAACGCCAGTTTGCGCATTTGCATTCGCGTACTCCTTCGATTGTTGTGCTACAAGTTTTATCCCCTTCATACTTCACGTTGTATGTGCGTTAGCTCTCCCGCTTACCCTGTTGGGTCCAGCGCTTTGCGCAGTGCAAGAAAGCTGACGTTTTGTCGTACAACCCAAAATATGTGGGTATATAGGTTTTTGTTTTATAAGTTTTTTGCTGATTTATTATCAGCTTGCACTTGGGTGCCGGAACGACGGCGCTTTAGTACATTTACCCGACTGTCCAGATTCTTTGCTTCTCGTGAAGCGAGCGAAAAACATCGCTACTTGATAGCAAAATAGCCTAATGTAATTAAAATGATATTATTATGTTTATAATTTGAGACATAAACCGCACCATTTAGTGGCATAAAATTCGCGATGCACAAAAATAATGCACTTAATGCATCAAATTTGTGCAATCGTACTCGCCAATGACTGCTAACCAGTGTTTTTGGGTTTTATGCTGAAATTACTGCAAGAGGTGTGCCAGAAAATGAGGGCTCACAGGGGAGCCCTCGGAAGATATCAGTCGCGGGAAGGGGCTTGGGATAGGGCAATGTGGGCGTGAGCTATTTCCATAATTGAAGGAAGCGATTTGGGATTAATATGACGCTCAGTGTCCCACAGTCCGCCAAAGGTCACTGCTCGACCACAGTGAATGAAAGCTTCTTCCACGTTTATGACCAGCACACTGCGTGCTGCATTTTCTTGCACATAGAATCGCTCACACAAATCGGGATCGACGCTGATTTGGGCGGTGCCATTGACGCGAAATGCTTCGCTCCATCCTGGTATTAAAAACAACAACCCAATCGTTGGGTTATGTAGCAAATTGCTAATACCATCTAAACGATTATTGCCGGGCAGATCGGGCAACAGCAGTGTTTTCTCATCCGCAACCTGTACAAAACCTTCATCGCCGCCTTTGGGGGAGCAATCCATGCCTTTTTCGCCAATGGTAGAAATCACCACAAACGGAGAGGCTTCAATAAGCTGGCGCGCATAGCTATCAATGTGATCAATCTGCTTTTGCAGCACCATCTTATTGGGCTGAGCATAGTGTTCACGCAATTTTTGCTCATCGGCAATGATAAATTCAGGGTTTAGCTGCATAGCTTTCTCATTAACGGCAGGGAAATTGGCGGGAACATTAACAGTAGTGAGTGTGATTCGCAATCGTGAGGTGAAAGAGGGCTTCTCTCGGCTCCCCTAGTGAAAAGGGGAGGCAGAGAGAATGAGCGTTATAGAATCGGAGATTAACGGCGTTTACGTCCAGCAATCAGCGCAACACCCGCCATGGCAAAGGTAATGATCCATAATGGAATGGAGCCAAAGAGAACATAAGGCGTGATGCCAGTGGTTGGTGCGACATTCACTTCCAAGACCTTACGTTCAAACTGTGGGATTTCAGCGATGACATTACCTGATGCATCTACCGCAGCAGTCACACCGTTGTTAGTGCTACGCAGCAGTGGGCGCCCTAACTCCAGTGCACGCATACGAGCCATTTGGAAATGCTGCCACGGGCCGATAGAGTGTCCAAACCAAGCATCGTTAGACACGGTGAGCAAGAAGTTGGTATCAGCACGGAAATTAGCTCGCACCTGTTCACCCAGCACGATTTCATAGCAAATCGCCGCAGTGAGTTTATAACCCTGAACGCTAAGCTGTGGCTGGATGTAATCACCGCGGCTAAAAGCTGACATCGGTAGATTAAAGAACGGCGCTAGTGGTCGAAGCAAATCTTCCATTGGTACAAACTCGCCAAACGGTACTAGATGGTGCTTGTTGTAACGGTTTTTGCTCGGATATACATAAGGCTCTTTTTCCCCCAAGACGATTACGGTGTTGTAATAAGTCGGGCCATAATGGGTCATTCGCTCATCAACAATGCCGGTGATCAGGCTGCTGTGGTGCGAGCGGAAAAGGGTATCGAGCATTGTCAGGAATTGATTCTGATTTTTCTCAGTGTCTGGAATAGCAGACTCAGGCCAAATAATAATTGGAGCCTTGCCCAAGTAAGGGCGAGATTCGTCGAGATAAGCCTGTAACGTCGTGATGAGCGCGTTCGGATCCCACTTCATTGATTGCTCAATGTTGCCCTGAACCATCGCGACATTAACGGCCTTATCGGTCTGGTTCTGATACCACTGAATGCCACGCAGCGGCCAAGGGAGCAGTAACAACGCGAGAGCGACAATGGCTGGCGCTATTTTGCGCAGCGATAGGGCAAGTACAAACAATCCACTGATGATCATCAGTAGATAGGTAATGGTATCGACACCGGCAATAGGAGCCAGTCCTTTCAGCGGACCGTTGATTTGGCTATAGCCAAACTGCAACCATGGAAAGCCAGTTAAAACCCAGCCGCGCAGGAACTCGGTAAGCTGCCACAGCGCAGGTGCCGCAATGGCTAAACGCCAAACGTTGGTGGTGGGCCAAAATCGGTTAAGCAAACCAGCAAATAGCATTGGATACAACGCAAGATAGGCGGCTAGCAGTACTACCAGAGACATGCTGACCGGCGTTGGCATTCCACCAAACTGTTCGATACTGACGTAAACCCAGTTGATTCCGGTGCCAAATAATCCCATTCCCCATAGGAAGCCCAATCCAACGGCCTGCTTAGTTGTGCGATTAAGGGTAACGGCAAGTAGGCCAATCAGCGAAATTAGCGCTGCGGGCCAGATATCGTAGGGGGAGAACGAAAGGGTGCCAGCGGCACCCAATATGAGCGCCAGTAAGGCGCGAACCCACTGGCGTTGAAGTAATGAACACATGTTGTTATTAATCTTCCAGATCCAATTTCGGTTGAGGGGACTCATCCGGGATTTTGACATGAACCTGTATAATGCGTCGACTATCGGCCATGGCTACTTTGAATTGGTAACCATCGATGTCAATGGTTTCGCCACGAGCCGGTAAATGACCAAACGCCTGCATCACCAACCCCCCCACGGTGTCCACTTCTTCATCGCTGAAGTGGGTACCAAAGGCTTCGTTAAAGTCTTCAATCTGAGTCAGCGCACGCACGGTGTACATATGACGGCTGATCTGGCGTACGTCGCGATCTTCAACTTCATCATATTCATCATCGATTTCCCCTACGATCAGCTCGAGAATATCCTCGATGGTGACCAAGCCGGAGACGCCGCCAAATTCATCGATGACGATCGCCATATGATACCGCTGTGAGCGGAACTCTTTGAGCATACGGTCAACACGTTTGCTCTCTGGGACAACGACCGCAGCGCGCAGCACTCTATCGATGCTGAAGGGTTCGGAATCACTGCGCATAAACGGCAGCAGATCCTTAGCCATCAAAATCCCTTCGATGTGATCTTTATCTTCGCTAATCACTGGGAAACGAGAGTGCGCAGAATCAACAATCACGTCCAGACACTCTTCAAGCGTCTGATTACGTTTCAAGGTGACCATTTGGCTGCGTGGGATCATGATGTCACGAACGCGTTGCTCGGCAATATCCATCACGCCTTCCAGCATGTCACGGGTATCGGGATCGATCAGGTCGTTTTGTTCGGAATCACGGATCAGTTCAACTAAATCTCCACGGTTTTTCGGTTCACCGTGAAATAGTTGGTTGAGAATCAGAGAGAAAAAGCCCTTTTTGGGACTGGGGCTATCGTTGTTTTGTGAATGGTCGTCGCTCATGGCGTTAGTGTGTGGTTACCTATAATTAATGGTCAATATATCCTGCATGTTTAAAGTCATATCAGGATATAACAATAGTGACCGCGCATTTTACGTGGTCACTGTAATCATTTAGTCGGATTCTTTTTCAGCTGCATAAGGATCGGGATACCCGAGTTCCTGCATGATTTCAGCTTCTAAAGCCTCCATTTCTTCTGCTTCTTCATCGATGATGTGGTCATACCCTAGCAGATGCAGACTGCCGTGGACAACCATATGTGCCCAATGCGAGAGCAGGGTAATTTCTTGCTCTTTTGCTTCCGCTTCAACAACCTGTCGACAGATAATCATATCACCCAGCAGAGGAAGCTCAATGCCCGGAGGCGCTTCGAACGGGAAGGATAACACGTTGGTCGGTTTATCCTTACCACGATAGGTCATATTCAGTTCATGACTCTCAGCTTCATCGACCAAGCGGATGGTGACCTCTGCCTCTTCCTGAAACTTTGGCAGCACGGCTTCCAGCCATAAACGGAAATCAGCTTCGGCGGGCAGCCCCTCAGTATTCTCGCAGGCGATTTGCAGATCTAATATTACATTGCTCATATTTTGTTGCTCATAATACATCCAGCTTAGTGTGTTTCTTGCCCTGAGGCTGATGTCTGAGCTTCACGCTTGCGCTGTTCAGCCTGCTCATCTTTACGTTTCTGCTCGGCGATTTCCCATGCTTCATAGGCCATAACCACCTGTGCAACGACAGGGTGGCGTACCACGTCTTCGCTGGTTAGGAAGTTGAAGCTGATCTCTTCAACGGAAGAAAGCACTTCAATGGCATGGCGAAGCCCTGATTTTTGCGCACGTGGCAGGTCAATCTGGGTCACGTCACCGGTAATAACCGCTTTTGAGTTAAAACCGATACGGGTCAGGAACATTTTCATCTGCTCGATGGTGGTGTTCTGGCTTTCATCCAGAATAATAAACGCATCATTCAATGTTCGTCCGCGCATGTAGGCCAGCGGCGCAACTTCGATAACGTTACGCTCCATCAGCTTTTCAACGCGTTCAAAGCCCAGCATTTCAAACAACGCATCGTATAACGGGCGCAGGTATGGATCGACTTTTTGGCTCAGATCGCCCGGAAGAAACCCGAGTTTTTCACCGGCTTCAACCGCGGGGCGGGTTAGCAAAATACGGCGAATTTCTTGGCGCTCTAATGCATCCACGGCAGCGGCAACGGCCAAATATGTTTTACCTGTACCGGCAGGACCTACGCCAAAGGTGATGTCATGATCGAGCACGTTAGCAATGTACTGTGCCTGATTAGGGGTGCGAGGCTTGATAACGCCGCGTTTGGTCTTGATATTGACCGCTTTGCCATATTCAGGAACATGGTCTGTAACCTGTTCCAATACACCACTTTCTTTGATTGCCAAATGGACTTGTTCAGGGATGATATCAGGGATATGTCCACGCATCGGCGCAGTATCAACATACAGATGACGCAGGATATCTTTTGCCGCGCTGACACAGGCCGACTTACCCACCAGCTTAAAGTGGTTATCACGATGACTGATTTCTATGCCTAAACGGCGCTGGAGTTGCTTAATATTGTCATCAAACGGGCCACACAGGCTGTTTAGTCGCTGATTATCTGCCGGTTCTAATGCAAGTTCTTCAGTGATAATGTTCAAACTATTCCTCTGAGCTGAATACCCTATAACTAATAGCGTAAATGATACATGGCATAACGCTATTATTCTTCATCTGCGGGCCATTGTGACCAGAATTGTCAATACGCTTCGCAATTTCTCATTATTCAATGGGGGAGGATGCGCGTTATTTCAACGGTGAATAATAAAAAAGCACCGTAGAACGATAATGAGCGTTTCTGACGTCTGATTTTAGGGGAATCGTAGGGATGGGGTCGTAGCAGCTTTAGCTGCCGGAGCGCCCCACCCTGCGGTAAACCCGTGTATCTCGATCTTGTCAACAGCTCGCATTACCGACGCACGGTGCTTAATTTTGCGTATCAAGAACTAAGGCTGATAGCTTCCTACCCCCAGAGCATCCTCTTTTCGGGTTCGCGCAATGACCGACTCCGGGGATTCGTGCACACGCAGATCCATTTGATCTTCGGTACGAACTAATACGCCACGCAGTGAGTTAGTTCTCACTTCTGTGATTTCTACATCGACAAAGGTTCCAACCAATTCCGGTGAGCCTTCAAAGTTCACCACGCGATTGTTTTCAGTACGGCCTGACATTTCCATTACGTTTTTACGTGAAATGCCTTCAACTAAAATACGCTGTACGGTGCCCACCATTTTACGACTGTAGCTCTGAGCTTGCTGGTTGATGCGATCTTGCAGAATATACAGACGCTGCTTTTTCTCTTCTTCTGGTACGTCATCAGCCATATCGGCTGCAGGAGTGCCTGGACGCGGTGAGAATACAAAGCTGTAGCTCACATCGAAATTGACTTCGGCAATCAGTTTCATGGTTTGCTCGAAATCCTCCTGCGTTTCACCAGGGAAGCCAATAATAAAATCAGAACTGATAAGAATATCAGGTCGTGCCTTACGCAGCTTACGGATGATGGACTTATATTCGAGCACTGTGTGAGTGCGCTTCATCAAATTGAGTATGCGGTCGGAGCCGCTTTGCACCGGAAGGTGCAGGAAGCTCACCAGCTCAGGTGTATCTTCATAAACGGCGATAATATCGTCGGTGAATTCGATGGGATGGCTGGTGGTAAAACGAATGCGATCAATGCCGTCAATCGCGGCAACCAAGCGCAGCAGTTCGGCAAACGTACAAATATCGCCGTCGAAAGAGGGGCCGCGGTAGGCATTCACGTTTTGTCCGAGCAGATTGACTTCACGTACGCCTTGAGCCGCTAGCTGAGCGATTTCAAACAGCACGTCGTCGGCAGGGCGGCTGACTTCTTCACCGCGAGTATAAGGCACAACGCAGTAGGTGCAGTATTTATTACAGCCTTCCATGATCGAAACAAAGGCGCTAGGGCCTTCAGCGCGCGGCTCTGGCAGGCGGTCAAATTTTTCAATTTCAGGGAAACTAACGTCAACAACAGGGCTTTTGCTGCCCCGTACCTTGTTAATCATTTCCGGTAGACGGTGCAGTGTTTGTGGGCCAAAAACGATATCCACATAGTGGGCACGTTGGCGCAGCAGTTTACCTTCCTGTGAGGCAACGCAGCCGCCGACGCCGATAATGACGTTCGGGTTGGCTTCTTTCAGCAGCTTCCAGCGACCGAGCTGGTGGAAGACCTTCTCTTGTGCTTTTTCGCGAATTGAGCAGGTATTAAGCAGCAAGACATCTGCCTCTTCGGCATTGTCAGTCAGTTCGAAACCGTGCGTGCTGCCCAGTAAATCAGCCATCTTAGATGAGTCATACTCATTCATCTGACAGCCCCAGGTTTTAATATGCAGTTTTTGTGTCATCGAATTGCCATTGCTATATGCAGGTGGATTTCGGACAGACCGGCACTGGTATCTAAAACAGAATGAATATCGGGTGACCCCGTTTTAGATAATCAAAGGTAGAGGTGTCGGAACAAGCCCATACGCAGGTCGGCTATTGTAATCTTTGCCATTAGCCGTGACTACCCTATCACCTCACGCTTTATGTACCCATAATATCTTGAGCAACGCCAATTATTTCGGGGATAGGCTGAGTCAGAGGTAAAATCCGGTACACTAGGAGCATTAATTGATGGGAGACAGCGATGGCCGAGCAAAAAAGTGATGTGGTGGTAATTGGTGGCGGCATGGTCGGTGCCGCTACGGCGCTAGGATTGGCACAGGCTGGTTTTTCAGTCACGGTAGTAGAGAATCGTCGCCCACGGCCGTTTGACCCGTCACAGCCGCCAGATTTACGAATTTCGGCTATCAGTGCCTCTTCGGTGGCGTTGTTAGACAGCTTAGGCGTTTGGAAAGATGTGCGCCAAATGCGTAGTGCAGCCTATCGTGGTTTGGAAACTTGGGAGTGGGATGCTTCTCGCGTTAGTTTCAGCGCTAAAGATCTGGGGATACCTGAACTAGGCCACATGTTGGAAAATGAGGTATTGCAGCTCGCACTTTGGCAGCACTTGGAGCAGATGCCCAATATTACGCTCAATGTTCCGGCTGAACTAAAAATACTAACGCGGTTAAACGACGGTTGGGGTGTTAGCTTGAATGACGGCAGCCAAATCGAAGCCAAACTGGTTATCGGTGCGGACGGGGCTAACTCACAGGTACGTTCATTAGCCGGCATTGGTGTGCGTGGTTGGCAATATCGCCAATCATGCATGCTGATCTCTGTTCAAACGCAAGATGACCCATTAGACGTCACTTGGCAGCAATTTACGCCACAGGGACCGCGTGCGTTTTTACCGCTGTGGGAAAATTGGGCATCTTTGGTGTGGTATGACAGCCCTGCTCGAATTCGTCAATTGATGGCACTGCCCATGACGCAGCTCACGCAAGAGATCAAGCATACGTTTCCTGAGCGTTTAGGCAATGTCACGGCTATCGCGGCCGGATCTTTCCCGCTGGTGCGACGTCACGCTAACCGCTATGTGCAAGAAGGGCTGGCGCTGTTAGGTGACGCTGCACACACCATTAACCCGCTGGCGGGGCAGGGCGTTAATCTTGGCTATCGTGATGTGGATGCGTTGCTGGATGTCGTAATTAAAGCGCGTCAGCAGGGCGAGATTTGGCACAGCGAGGAGATCCTCAAGCGTTATCAGCGTCGTCGTCGTCCGGACAATTTATTAATGCAGGCAGGCATGGATGTTTTTTATGCTGCGTTCAGCAATGAATTGAAACCGCTACAGCTTATAAGAAACTTCGGTCTGATGGCCGCTGAGCGTTCCGGTGAACTGAAGAAACGGGCGCTGAAATATGCATTAGGTTTATAGTGTGCAAACCCCTCCTTGGTGAAGAGGAGGGGAAACGTCATCGACATCAAATTAAAGACGAAAAAAAAGCCCGCGATAAGCGAGCTTTTTCTTTCTTTGGCTGGGGTACGAGGATTCGAACCTCGGAATGCCGGAATCAGAATCCGGTGCCTTACCGCTTGGCGATACCCCAAATGTTCGTTTAAAACCTTGGGTGCGTGAGTAATCTCTAACGCGGCATCTTACGATGCGTAAACCTGTTAAGAAGACAGACTTATGGAATTGGCTGGGGTACGAGGATTCGAACCTCGGAATGCCGGAATCAGAATCCGGTGCCTTACCGCTTGGCGATACCCCAAATGGTGGCTACGACGGGATTCGAACCTGTGACCCCATCATTATGAGTGATGTGCTCTAACCAACTGAGCTACGTAGCCAACTCAAGGAATTTCTGTGTTGCTTGATTCTATTAGCCAATTCTATGGCTGGGGTACCAGGATTCGAACCTGGGAATGCTGGGATCAAAACCCAGTGCCTTACCGCTTGGCGATACCCCAATCGGGTATAGAATTCAGCAAACCTTTTCGTGGATTTCCGAGGAAAAGGATGGCTGGGGTACCAGGATTCGAACCTGGGAATGCTGGGATCAAAACCCAGTGCCTTACCGCTTGGCGATACCCCATCCGCTGCAAAACCGAGTCGTTTAAATGGTGCGGGAGACGAGACTTGAACTCGTACACCTTGCGGCGCTAGAACCTAAATCTAGTGCGTCTACCAATTTCGCCACTCCCGCTCATTTAATCGAAGGTGTTCAAAATAGATGGTGGCTACGACGGGATTCGAACCTGTGACCCCATCATTATGAGTGATGTGCTCTAACCAACTGAGCTACGTAGCCATCTATTTATCGCCAACCTTCATCGGCGTTGCGGGGCGCATTATGCGTATATGAGAAAGTTGCGTCAACCCCTTTTTTATCGGAAAAGGGCATCTGAAGCACGTTTGCGCGGGGATTATACAGCTCGGTGAGAAAATCAACAAAAATTAGGCTTATTAATGGGCTAAAACAGCGTTAGTGGTAAAAAAAACGGCGAACTATAAAAGTTCGCCGTTTAGTTAAAATGTTATTTTTGATAAGCAGATTGATGTACGCCTACCGCACGACCCGATGGGTCGTCCATTTTTTTGAAAGATTCGTCCCATTCGATAGCTTTTGCCGAGGAGCAAGCAACCGATGGCCCGCCGGGTACACACTCCGCTGCGCTTGGCACTGGGAATAATTCTTCAAAAATTTCGCGATACAAATAGCCTTCTTTTGAGTTTGGCGTGTTGTAAGGGAAGCGGAAATGCGCATTTGCCAACATTTGATCGCTAATCTGCTGATTCGCAGTTTCTTTTAAGGTATCGATCCAGCTATAACCTACGCCATCCGAGAACTGTTCTTTTTGACGCCACGCGACGCTGGCAGGCAGATAGGATTCAAAACATTCGCGCAGAATGTATTTCTCCATTTTGCCGTTACCACACATTTTATCTTTCGGGTTAAGACGCATCGCCACATCAAGGAATTTTTTATCCAAGAACGGCACACGTGCTTCTACCCCCCAGGCTGACATCGCTTTGTTGGCGCGAGCGCAGTCATACATATGCAGAGCGAGCAGCTTACGCACCGTTTCTTCATGGAACTCTTTAGCATTCGGCGCTTTATGGAAATAGAGGTATCCCCCGAATACTTCGTCGGCACCTTCACCGGAAAGCACCATTTTGATGCCCATGGCTTTAATTTTACGCGCCATCAGATACATCGGCGTAGACGCACGAATGGTGGTCACATCATAGGTTTCAATGTGATAAATCACATCGCGAATAGCATCTAAGCCTTCTTGTACGGTGAAATGAATTTCATGATGCACCGTGCCTAAATGGTTCGCGACCTCTTGGGCTGCTTTTAAATCGGGAGAGCCTTCTAAACCGACAGCAAAGGAGTGCAACTGTGGCCACCAGGCTTCACTGCGCTCATCATCTTCCACTCGGCGGGCGGCAAATTTTTTAGTGATGGCTGAAATGACCGAGGAGTCTAACCCGCCGGACAGCAATACGCCGTAAGGTACATCAGACATCAAATGACTTTTTACTGAATCTTCCAGCGCTTCTTTTAGCTGCGCTGCGTCAGTGACGTTATCTTTGACATTGTCGAACTCAAACCAGTCACGTTGATAGTAGCTATGAATCTCACCATCATCGCTCGACATATAGCTACCGGCGGGGAATTCTTTAATCGTGCGGCAAACGGGCACCAGCGCCTTCATTTCAGAAGCCACGTAGAAGTTACCGTGTTCGTCATATCCCATATACAGCGGGATAATCCCTAGGTGATCGCGGCCAATCAGATAGCTGTTTTTGTCAGCGTCATACAGGATAAAAGCAAACATTCCCTGCAACTCATCCAGAAACGCTGCGCCTTTCTCTTCATACAGTGCCAAAATCACTTCGCAGTCGGAGGCGGTCTGGAACTCATAGCGCCCTTCAAAGCGTTGACGCAGTGCCTGATGGTTATAAATTTCACCATTCACGGCTAAAACATGGGTGTGCGCGGCATTGTATAACGGCTGAGCGCCGTTGTTGACGTCAACGATAGACAGACGCTCATGCGCCAGAATCGCGTTATCAGACGCATAAACGCCAGACCAATCTGGGCCACGGTGACGCATTAAGCGTGACAGTTCGAGCGCTTTTTTACGCAGCTCAACAGGATCGGTTTTTAAATCAAGCACACCAAAGATAGAACACATAGATTTCTCCCATACTGCATTGTCGAGTTGTGACGTTGTGGGTCAGTTTTAGGCGGTAAATGGTTTTTGGTTTATGTTACCGCTGCTATGCATAACAAATTGCGTCAAAACCTGAACATAATGCAAGTGGTTTAACTTAATGGTGAGAAATAGTTTGTGCCACCCGCATAAAAATTAGCGGATATTCATTTTGCGCGCGATTTAATTGATGAATCGCTAATTTTTTGCAGCAGGGAGGCGAAGGAGAAAAATGCGGAAAAATAAAATTTCAGCCAATAGCGCCTGCTGGCTATGAAGCGAAGTACTCAGACGCTATTGGCGGGGGAATTAGATGATGTCGATATCCGCAACAGAGGGATAAATGTAATTCGGGCGGAAAGGCATATTATCGACGTCATTTAACGTAGACACGCCAGATAACACGAGAATGGTTTCCAAACCGGCTTGGAAGCCCGCCAGAATATCCGTATTCAAGTTATCACCGATAATAACGGTACTTTCTGAATGGGCCTGCATTTTGTTGAGTGCGGCACGAATAATCCACGGGCTAGGTTTACCTACATAGAAAGGCTTGCGGCCTGAAATTAATTCGATAGGTGCGCACAGCGCGCCACAGGCAGGATAGAAACCACGGCCGTGTGTGTCAGGGTTGGTGGCAATAAAACGCGCGCCGTTAACCACAAAGTAAGAAGCTTTATGGATCATCTCCCAGTTATAAGAACGGGTTTCCCCCACGATAACGAAATCAGGGTTGATGTCGGTAATAGTAAAGCCGGCTTTATACAGTTCGTGGATAAGCGCCCCCTCGCCGATGACATAGGCTTTTTTCCCTTCCTGACGCTTTAGAAAATCAGCGGTTGCCATCGCCGAGGTATAAAAGGCACTTTCAGGGACTTCAAGACCCGCAGCGGAAAAGCGATTAGCTAAATCCTGTGCGGTTTGAGATGGATAGTTGGTTAGAATAACCAGAGGAATGTCTCGTTCCTGAATACGCGCTAAAAATTTATCAGCCCCCGGAACTGGAGTGTTGTCGTGCATCAAAACGCCATCGATGTCACAAATAATACTTTTAATTGTCATAGGGTTATTACTCATTAGATTGACAGACAGATACCCGTCATATTTGAAGCAGTGTGCGCGTTGGCTGCGTTTGTTCACTCTAGTAACATCGTTACCTCTGCGCCTAGTGACTCACAAACTTGCCGACTGCATGCCGCCCCAATTATTTCGGGGGTAAATTGTACCACGCCTGTCAGCAATTCTGATGAGCTTACTCGCGTCAGTGATGACGACCTCTGGGAGCGCAGTAAACTGCGCTTAAATATGCGCCTAGCAGAAGATGTATTGGGGGACGAATACAACTAATGCTGATCCGGTTTTACATAAGCAGAGGATTAGTGCGGATGTTGCCCTTCCAGCAATCGCTGCAGCAGCACGCCGTTAAGCATAGCGCGTTTTACCAGCGCAAAGGCACCAATGGCTGAGCGATGATCAAGCTCTGAGGTCACGACGGGCAGATTTTGGCGGAAATTCTTCAACACCTGCGTATTGATACAGCTTTGAATCGCAGGCAGTAGCGTTTTCTCGGCTTCAATAATCTCACCGGCAATCACGACTTTTTGTGGGTTGAACATATTGATAGCAATGGAGATAGCTCGACCTAAGTAGCGTCCAACCAGCTCAATGACTTCTGTTGCCAGTGCGTCGCCTTTGTTTGCCGCTTTGCAGATAGCGCTGATAGAGCAATCGTCTAGTGTGAGCTTGCTTGGATAGCCTTGCTCTAATAAATGGCGCACACGTTGTTCTATCGCAGCATTGGCTGCCACGGTTTCTAAACAGCCGAAATTACCGCAGTGGCAGCGCTTGCCCAGCGGATCGATTTGGATATGCCCAATCTCACCAACGTTGCCTTTGCTACCAAGGAAGATTTTTTCATTCACGATAATGCCCGCACCGGTGCCGCGGTGTAAGCGTACTAACATTGAGTCTTCGCAGTCGCGTGTTGCCCCAAAATAGTGTTCGGCTAAGGCAAGGCTACGGATATCGTGGCCGACAAAACTTGTCACGTTAAATCGGTCTTCCAGCACGCTAACCAATTGCCAATCGTTAACGGCAATATGGGGCATGTAGCGCACGATACCGTGTTGGGGATCGACTAGACCAGGGAGGATCACGGCGATAGCAATCAGCTCACGAATTTTGCGCTGATAGGCCAGCATGAACTGATCGATGTTATTCAGCAGTGCGTTTTCCACTGTTTCCTGAGTGCGTTCAGGTAACGGATAATGTTCTTCCGCCAATGCCTTTCCGCTCATATCATATAGGGTGATGGTGGCGTCATGGCGCCCTAAGCGGATAGCGATAGTGTTGAAAAGGCGGGTTTCGGTAACAATGGAAATGGCACGGCGGCCACCGGTAGACGCTTGCTGATCGACTTCTTTTATCAGCCCGCGTTCTAGCAGTTGGCGGGTAATTTTGGTGACGCTGGCAGGGGCAAGCTGGCTCACTTCGGCAATTTGAATGCGCGAAATAGGGCCTTGCAGGTCAATCAAACGATAAACAGCTGCACTGTTAAGCTGTTTGACCAGATCTACATTACCGATTTGTCCTTGCCCGCCTGTGGTCATCAATTTATTACCCGCGATTAAAAATAGATATCAAGTTATAAAAGAGAGCGCGCAGACTGAAGTACGTTCTCTCTATTATTTGTTTTCGTAAACAGTTTCACCGTTCACAATGGTTTTGATCACACGGTAATCTGAAGTGAAGGCCGTCAGGTTAGCGACTTTCCCCTCTTCGATACTGCCCAGTTGTGTATCAACGCCAACCGCGCGAGCAGGGTAAAGCGTAGCCATCCGCAAGGCTTCATCGAGCGCGATTCCCACGTGTTCCACGCTGTTCTGTACCGCTTCGATCATGGTGAGCGCTGAGCCACTCAGCGTGCCATTTTCATCAACCACTAAACCATTGCGGTAATATACTGTTTTTCCGGCAAAAATGAAGTGATCGATATTCGCTCCTGCGGGAGCTGTGGCATCAGTGACCAACACGAGGTGCTCGCCTTTCAGACGTTTAGCCAGACGGATGCTTGGCCAGGCAACATGATGGCCGTCGGCAATGATCCCTGCGTAAACTTCAGGGGTATCAAAAATAGCGCCCATTAGCCCTGGTGCACGGCCAGCAATGACTGGCATGGCATTATACAGGTGCGTGGCGAAGCTCATGCCTGCGGCAAAACCTTTGCGGCCTTCTTCATAAGTCGCATTAGAGTGGCCTGCAGACACCACGATACCCGCAGCTTTAAGCTGTTTGATAGACTCCGGCGTGGCGACTTCCGGTGCCATGGTCACTTTAGCGATCGCATCGGCATGCTCACACATGAAATCAATCATGTCATGATCGGGCTTACGGATGAATTTGGGATTATGGGTGCCTTTCTTTTCCAAGCTGATATAAGGGCCTTCGATATGCAGACCCAGCGCTTGGTTCTGGTGTTTAGCCAGATAGCTGCGCATCACGTCGATACCGTGCTTCATTAAGTCATCGGCACAGGTGATTAGCGTTGGTAAATAGCTAGTACAGCCTGATTTTTCATTGGCATGCTGCATGATTTCCAGCGTTTCTTCAGAAACCGCTTCGGCAGAATCATTAAACTGGACGCCACCACAGCCATTAAGCTGCAGATCGATGAAACCAGGAGCAAGGATTGCTCCGCCCAGATCGTGAGTTTCGATGCCTGACGGAAGCTCAGCGACAGGACAGATCTGTTTAATTAAGCCATTGGCGATCATTACTGCATGGTCGTCGAGAATATCGTGGCCGGTATAAATCCGACAATGGGTCAGAGCGTACATCACATCCCCCTGGTTACAGGTTGAAAATTATAAATTCTTCATATTTTCCGCTTCTAATTCGCGGAAGTACTTAACGGTTTTAACCTTCAGTTCCATCGTGGAAGGTTCATCACATACGATGACTGATTTTGGATGAAGCTGTAGGGCACTGATGGTCCACATATGGTTAACACTGCCTTCAACGGCGGCTTGCAGCGACTGAGCTTTGGTGTGACCGGTGACCAGAATCATCACTTCTTCGGCATCAAGCAGCGTACCAACACCCACGGTTAATGCGTATTTTGGCACTTTAGTCATGTCGCCATCAAAGAATCGAGAGTTAGCGATGCGCGTTTCTTCTGTCAGCGTTTTGATACGGGTGCGAGAAGCCAACGATGAGGCCGGCTCGTTAAATGCAATATGACCGTCGTTGCCTACACCGCCCATAAACAGATTGATTTTGCCGTAGGACTTAATCTTCTCTTCATAGCGGCGGCATTCAGTGTCTACGTCAGGCGCGTTGCCGTTAAGTAAGTTAATGTTTTCACGTGGGATATCTACGTGATTGAAAAAATTATTATACATGAAGCTATGGTAGCTTTCCGGATGCTCTTCCGGCAGTCCGATGTACTCGTCCATGTTGAACGTCACAACGTTTTTAAAGCTAACTTCGCCTGCTTTGTGGAGTTCGATTAGGCGTTTGTAGGTTTGTAGCGGTGTACCGCCAGTCGGCAAGCCGAGCACAAATGGACGTTCAGCCGTTGGTTTAAACGCATTGATGCGGTTAACAATATGACGAGCAGACCATAAACCTACGTCTGCAGCATTACTCAGTGGGATCAGTCTCATAGGGCACCTTTAGCTAATATAAATCTATATTAAAAACGGGGGTCCACATCGCTCTTATAAAGCGTAATGCATCTTAACCACTTCTGTGTGACCTAACGCCGCTTTGATTTTTCGAATGATAAAATAAGTTTTGTAGGATGGCTAGCAATTAGGCATATTTAGAGCCTCCTTTGGTGATATTTATCACAAAACCAGAGGTTTTAATTTGCGGAGAAAAATAATTTTTTTACACTCCAGAATGTAGTCCATACTGTCAACTTAATAATTAAGTGAGTTACGACGAGACCATGAGTAGTGCCAATTCGAGCATTGACGGGTCCAATAGGGGGAAATGGTGAGTATTTTAGGTTATTTGCAAAAAGTCGGCCGTGCGCTGATGGTACCGGTAGCTACGCTACCGGCTGCCGCAATACTGATGGGTGTCGGTTACTGGATTGACCCGGTAGGTTGGGGGGGCGATAACGCGTTAGCCGCCTTCTTCATCAAGTCGGGCTCTGCCATTATCGATAACATGTCTGTACTGTTTGCGATCGGTGTCGCATACGGTATGTCTAAAGATAAAGATGGTGCGGCCGCATTAACCGGCTTTGTAGGCTTCTTGGTATTAACCACGCTGTGTTCTCCAGCCGCGGTCGCCATGATTCAGAAGATCCCTGCGGATCAGGTTCCTGCTGCATTCGGTAAGATTAACAACCAGTTCGTTGGTATTCTGGTTGGTATTATCTCTGCTGAACTGTACAACCGTTTCAGCGGTGTGGAACTCCCGAAGGCGCTGTCTTTCTTCAGTGGCCGCCGTCTGGTTCCGATCCTAACTTCCTTCGTGATGATTCTGGTTGCATTCATCCTGATGTACATCTGGCCGTTAATTTTTGACGGATTGGTGAACTTCGGTGAACACATTCAGAAAATGGGCTCAGTGGGCGCGGGTATCTATGCGTTCTTTAACCGTCTATTAATCCCTGTTGGCCTGCATCATGCTCTGAACTCTGTGTTCTGGTTTGACGTTGCAGGTATTAACGATATTCCTAACTTCCTGGGTGGCGCACAGTCTATCGAAGCGGGTAAAGCCGTCGTGGGTATCACTGGTCGTTATCAGGCAGGTTTCTTCCCAATCATGATGTTTGGTTTACCTGGTGCGGCACTGGCGATTTACCACTGTGCTCGTCCAGAAAACAAAGCAAAAGTGGCAGGTATCATGATGGCCGCGGCATTCGCAGCCTTCTTTACGGGTATCACCGAGCCGTTGGAATTCTCCTTCATGTTCGTTGCTCCAGTTCTGTATGTTATCCATGCATTACTGACCGGTATCTCTGTATTCATCGCAGCATCTATGCACTGGATTGCCGGCTTCGGCTTCAGCGCGGGGCTGGTGGATATGGTTCTGTCCTCACGTAACCCGCTGGCAACTCACTGGTACATGTTGATCCCTCAGGGTCTCGTGTTCTTCGTGATTTACTACGTGGTATTCCGCTTCACTATCACCAAATTTAACCTGCTGACTCCTGGCCGTGAACTGGCAACTGATGCTGATGAAAGCGCTGATGGCTACGATCTGGATCTGGACAATGCGAAAGGTGGTAACGAAACGGCTAATCTGGCGCGTAACTACATTGCTGCGGTAGGCGGTTCTGCCAATATCACGGGTATTGATGCGTGTATCACTCGTCTGCGTCTGACCGTGAAAGACTCTGCGATTGTTAATGACAGTCTGGCAAAACGTTTGGGGGCATCCGGTGTTATTCGTCTGAATAAGCAGAGTGTTCAGGTCATCGTGGGGACTCGCGCAGAAGCCATTGCAACAGCAATGCGTGGCGTGATGGCTGCGGGCCCGGTTGAAGCGGCAACAGCACATGCTGCGCCAGCAGCGACTGAAGCCAAAGCACAGGCAACACCAAACGCTGCAGCCGTGGTGAAGGCAACTCTGGTTTCTCCAATTACCGGTGAAGTCGTGGCGCTGGATCAGGTTCCTGATGAAGCTTTCGCAAGCAAAGCAGTCGGTGACGGCGTTGCGGTTCGTCCAACGGATAAATTCGTTGTGTCCCCAGCGCGCGGCACGATCGTAAAAATCTTCAACACTAACCATGCATTCTGTCTGGAAACGGATGAAGGTGCGGAAGTTGTGGTTCATATGGGCATCGACACCGTTTCTCTGAATGGCCAAGGCTTTAAACGTCTGGTTGAAGAGGGCGCAGAGGTGAAAGCAGGTCAGCCAATTCTTGAAATGGATTTGGACTACTTGAATGCTAATGCACGCTCCATGATTAGTCCGGTTGTCGTCAGCAATATCGATGATTTCGGTGGACTGAAAGCGCTGGCAGCGGGTCATGTGGTGGCCGGTGAAACCAAGCTGTACGATATCACTGCGAAATAACTGACTCGTTAATACATCATTTCCAAGTGAGTAAACGGAGAGGGGGAAACCCTCTCCGTTTTTTTGTTTTTGGCGCGTGCTGATATAGAGTGGTGAGTAGTAGATCGACAACCTTTTGGCATACTTTCGAGATAACCACAGAAAAAACGCCGTGATAATGGCAACAAACGGTTGTTTCCCGCCACAGGTTGTAAGATCATTATTGGTTATGAGTCGCGTTTTTAGGCATAGAGGAATAGAAAATGAGTGAGGCTGAAGCCCGCCCAAGTAACTTTATCCGTCAGATCATCGATGAAGATCTGGCATCCGGTAAACATAATTCAGTTCATACCCGTTTTCCGCCGGAGCCAAATGGCTACCTGCACATTGGCCACGCCAAATCCATTTGCCTGAACTTTGGCATCGCCAAAGATTATCAAGGTCAGTGTAACCTGCGCTTTGATGACACCAACCCGGTGAAAGAAGACATTGAATACGTTGAGTCAATTAAACGCGACGTACAGTGGCTAGGTTTCGAGTGGAGTGGCGCAGTGCGTTATTCCTCCGACTACTTCGATCAACTGCACCAGTACGCGATAGAATTGATTACTAAGGGCTTGGCTTATGTTGATGAGCTGACTCCTGAGCAGATCCGTGAATACCGCGGCACCTTGACGTCTCCGGGTAAAAATAGCCCGTACCGTGACCGCAGCGTTGAAGAGAATCTGGCTTTGTTCGAAAAAATGCGTAACGGCGAGTTTGCCGAGGGCACAGCGTGCCTGCGCGCCAAGATCGACATGGCTTCTCCGTTCATTGTTATGCGCGATCCGGTTTTGTATCGTATCAAGTTTGCTGAACATCACCAGACGGGCAACAAATGGTGCATCTACCCGATGTACGATTTTACTCACTGCATTTCTGATGCCTTGGAAGGGATTACACATTCACTGTGTACTCTGGAGTTCCAAGACAACCGCCGTTTGTACGATTGGGTATTAGATAACATCACTATCCCAACGCATCCGCGTCAGTACGAGTTTTCTCGTCTGAATCTCGAGTATGCCATCATGTCGAAGCGTAAGCTGAACCAGTTGGTAACAGAGAAGATCGTAGAAGGCTGGGATGATCCTCGTATGCCAACGATTTCCGGCCTACGTCGCCGTGGCTATACGGCAGCCTCTATCCGCGAATTCTGCCAGCGTATCGGCGTGACTAAGCAAGACAACAACGTAGAAATGGCTGCGCTGGAATCGTGTATTCGTGACGATCTGAACGAAATTGCGCCGCGAGCCATGGCTGTGCTGGATCCGGTGAAAGTTGTCATCGAGAATATGCCTGCGGATAGCGTAGAAATGATCGCGATGCCAAATCATCCGAACAAGCCTGAAATGGGTAAGCGCGAAGTGCCATTTAGCAGCGAGATCTACATCGATCGTGCTGACTTCCGCGAAGAAGCCAACAAACAGTACAAGCGTTTGGTGTTGGGTAAAGAAGTGCGTCTGCGTAACGCCTATGTGATTAAAGCAGAACGCGTTGAGAAAGATGCAGAGGGTGAAATTACCACCATTTACTGTACCTATGACCCAGATACCTTAAGCAAAGATCCTGCTGATGGTCGTAAGGTGAAAGGCGTTATTCACTGGGTTTCTGCAAGTCATGCAGTACCGGCTGAATTCCATCTGTACGATCGTTTGTTCAGCGTGGCTAACCCAGGCGCAGCGGAAGACTTCTTGTCTACCATCAACCCTGAATCTTTGGTGATTCGCAGCGGTTTTGTTGAGCCAAGTCTGGGGGAGGCAACTTCAGACGTGACTTATCAGTTTGAGCGAGAAGGCTACTTCTGTGCCGATTGTCGCTACTCGAAGCCTGACCATTTGGTGTTTAACCGCACCGTGGGTCTGCGCGATACGTGGGCAAAAGCTGGCGTATAATGTTCAGATAGCGTTATCGTAAATTTGTTGATTCTGTGAAGCCACTCGCAATGCTGCGAGTGGCTTTTTTTATGCCTATCAGTAGCAAAGTGCTGTATCGGTATTTTCAAATTAGGTCATAAATGTAAAAAAAATAGTTTACTGATGTTATTTCTCGTCGAGCATAAATATTGCTGAAATATTCGTTTCGCGAATTAATTAGATCTAATTCCCCGATGATACTAAATGCTACTCACCTCTCTCTCCTTTTGTTTTATAAGTAAATTCCCTGATACTTACAATGGTATTACAAATATAATGCTGTTTTAAAAGGGGATTTTACGTGACCTAGACATGAAATGTGTCACATGTAACAAAACATTAAAATATGTGCACTCGGTCAAGAATTGACACAATTGTTTTACTTTTCATTTGATAATTCGCGTCGCGAAAAATAGTCTAAGAAGGTAGGTGAGCAATTGGGTTATTTACTCCACTACGAATTAACTTTTTCCCATTTTAGGGGTTTTGCGTCCTAGGCCGGTGAACGTCGAAGGTCGCGTTTTTCAAGTCAAAGAGGAATTATTCTATGGTTACGCATCGTGTGAGGCGCAATGCTCTGACGCTTGCCATAACAGGGGTGTTATTAGGCAGTGGTTTTTATGCTATGCCAGAAGCCAAAGCTGAAGGTTTTATTGATGATTCAACGCTAACGGGCGGTATCTATTACTGGCAGCGTGAGCGTGACCGTAAAGACGTCACTACGGGCAACTATGAAACCAACCTGAACCACTCAACGTGGAACGCAAACCTCGACTTCTCGTCAGGGTATGCCGCAGATATGTTCGGTATTGATATTGCCGCATTCACCGCGATTGAAATGGCTGAGAACCACGATAGCGGACACCCCAACGAAATTGCATTCTCCTCGAAAAACAAAGGCTACGACGAAGACTACTCCGGCGATAAAAGTGGCATTAGCCTTTACAAAGCGGCGGCTAAATTTAAATACGGTCCAGTTTGGGCACGCGCTGGTTACATTCAGCCAACGGGCCAAACGCTATTAGCGCCACACTGGAGCTTTATGCCAGGTACCTATCAAGGCGCTGAAGCGGGGGCCAACTTTGACTACGGTGATGCAGGGGCGTTGAGCTTCTCCTACATGTGGACGGATAAATATAAAGCGCCGTGGCACACCGAAGTGGATGGTTTCTACCAGAACGACAAAAAGACCGGCGTTTCTTATTTGCATTCTTTAGGCGCCAAGTATGACTTTAAAAATGATTTTATATTAGAAGCAGCGTTTGGACAGGCTGAAGGATATATCGATCAGTATTTCGCCAAAGGTTCCTACAAGTTTGACGTAGCGGGCAATCCGATGACGACCAGCTATCAGTTCTATGGTACCCGAGATCGTGTGCATGACGGTGGCGTGAACGATATCTACGACGGCACGGCATGGCTGCAGGCGTTGACCTTAGGTTACAAAGTGGGGCAGTTCGATTTCCGCTTAGAGGGAACCTATGTGAAAGCGGAAGGTAATCAGGGCTACTTCTTACAGCGTATGACCCCAACCTATGCCTCTTCTAACGGACGTTTGGATATCTGGTGGGATAATCGCTCCGACTTCAACGCCAACGGCGAGAAAGCCATTTTCGGCGGCGTGATGTATGACCTCAGTAAGTGGGATATGCCGGGCTTTGCGGTGGGTGGCTCTTATGTTTACGCATGGGATGCAAAGCCGAGCACGAATCCTCAATACGATCAGAGTCAGCGTGTGAAAGAGAGCGCTTACAGCTTGGATGCGATGTACACCATTCAGGATGGTCGCGCTAAAGGCACTCTGTTCAAACTGCACTTCACTCAGTACGACAACCACTCCGACAACCCGAGCTGGGGCGGTGGTTACGGCAACATGTTCCAGGATGAACGCGACGTTAAGTTCATCGTCATTGCACCGTTCACCATCTTCTAAGCCTGAGACTCTGCACGTTTAACTCCACATGCAGAGTCACTTTGACGGGATATAAATATGAAAAAAACTCTATTGGTTATTGCTGCAGTCGTGGGACTGAGCGGTTGTGTGCAGCAGTCCACTGCGCCGCAAGAAGATCTCAAGCTCAAACAGGCCTATAGCAACTGTATTAACACGGCTGAAGGTAACCCAGACAAAGTGGACGCTTGCCAGTCAGTCCTCAATGTATTGAAGCAAAGTAAACAGCATCAGGCATTTGCCGAAAAGGAAAGCGTACGCGTATTCGATTACCAGAACTGTATTCAGGCGGCCAAAACCGGCGCTGGCGACAACTACCAGCAGGCCTGTGGCAAAGTTTGGCAAGAAATTCGCAACAACAATAACTGATTCAGGATGAGGCTTTTACGATGAGTAAATTTAAGTTAAGCACGTTGGCTGTTGCAGTATCCGCACTGGGCATGCTCGGTTTCTCTACGGTAAGTCAGGCCGATCAGAACGTCGTTGATCAACTGAGTCAGCTAAAAGTTAACGTGAAAGTGACAGACAATCGCGCGGCAGAGAACGGCGTTGACTGTGCTGCACTCGGCGCGGACTGGGCTGCGTGTAACCAGTCCGTCATCACTTTAACCAGCGACAGCGATATCAAAGCAAAAGATTGGGCGATTTATTTCCATAACCCGCGCCAAGTGCTTGATGTGAAAAACGATCAGTTCAAGATTACCTTTGTAACGGGTGACTTGCATAAGATCGAACCAACAGACAAATTCAAAGGCTTCACCGCGGGGCAAGCTGTTGAGATCCCACTGATTGGCGAATATTGGCAGTTGTTTGAAAGTGATGTCATGCCGCGTTGGTATGTGACTTCCCAAGACGCCAAACCAAAAGTGATTGCGAGCACTGATACTGAAGATTTGCGTCAGTTTGTAACACCATTTGTTGGTGATTTGTGGAAGCGTACCAAGGACGACAAAAACGTCCTGATGGTGCCAGAAACCCGTTTCGACAAAAACGCCGATGTTAAGCAGTTGCCAGCCCAAAGCCTGCGTGGCCAAATTATGCCAACGCCGATGGAAGTGAAAATTCATCAGCAGGATGTGGATTTGAGCAAGGGCGTAGCATTGGATCTTACCGTGCTAAACAAAGCCACTGCGGAAGCCGCTCAGCAGCGTTTTGCTCTGTTGGGGGTGAAGGATAATGCCAACGGTTACCCCATCAAAACCACCATTGCCGCGAAATCATTCAAAGGTGACTTGGCCGTGCCTGGTGCTTATGAGCTGAAAATCGGGCCTAAGGGTACCGAAGTGATTGGTTACGATCAGGCAGGTGTATTCTATGGCCTGCAGTCCATCCTTTCTCTGGTACCGAGTGACGGTAGCATGAAGATTGCAACCTTAGATGCGAAAGATGCTCCTCGTTTCCAATACCGCGGCATCTTCTTAGATATCGGGCGTAACTTCCATTCCAAAGAAGCAGTACACCGTCTGTTAGACCAGATGGCGGCTTATAAAATGAATAAATTCCACTTCCATCTGACAGACGATGAAGGTTGGCGTATTGAGATCCCTGGCCTGCCAGAACTGATCGACGTAGGCTCTAAACGTTGTCACGATCTGAGCGAAAAAGAGTGTCTGCTGCCGCAGCTTGGCTCTGGTCCAGATGCGAACAACAACGGTACAGGGCATCTGACCCGCGATGAGTATATTGATATTGTTAAATACGCTCAGGCTCGCCAGATTGAAGTGATTCCAGAAATCGATATGCCTGCACATGCCCGTGCAGCGGTGGTTTCTATGGAAGCGCGCTATGACAAACTGAAAGCCGCTGGGGATGAGAAGGGTGCCAACGAATTCCGTTTGGTTGACCCAACGGATACCTCAAACACGACCTCTGTGCAGTTCTACGATCGCAAGAGCTATTTGAACCCTTGTTTGGATTCATCTAAGCGCTTTGTCGACAAAGTGATCGGCGAGATTGCTCAGATGCATAAAGAAGCGGGCCAACCGCTGACGACGTGGCACTTTGGCGGTGATGAAGCGAAAAATATCCGCTTAGGGCCAGGCTATCAGGATAAGAATGGCAAAATTGAGCCAGGTAAAGGCATTATCGATCAGAGCAAAGAAGATAAGCCTTGGGCTCAGTCTCAGGTTTGTCAGACGCTGATTAAGAGCGGCAAAGTCGAAGACATGGAACACTTACCAAGTCACTTTGCGATCGAAGTTAGCCAGATCGTCAATAAGCACGGTATTGAAAAAATGCAGGCGTGGCAGGATGGTCTGAAAGACGCTAAAGACTCCAAAGCGTTTGCGACCAAGCGTGTGGGCGTCAACTTCTGGGATACTCTGTATTGGGGCGGCTTCGACACCGTCAACGATTGGGCGAACAAGGGCTATGAAGTTACCGTCTCTAACCCAGACTACGTCTATATGGACTTCCCATATGAAGTGAATCCGCAGGAAAACGGCTACTACTGGGGAACTCGCTTTAATGACGAACGCAAAATCTTCAGCTTCGCGCCAAATAACATGCCACAGAATGCGGAAACCTCTGTAGACCGCGACGGCGCATTCTTTACTGCCAAGAGCGATAAGCCATGGCCGGGAGTGTATGGTCTTTCGGCTCAGCTGTGGAGTGAAACCACACGCACTGACGAAATGATGGAATACAAAATCTATCCTCGTGTAATGACTGTCGCAGAGCGTTCATGGCATCGCGCTGGTTGGGAACAGGATTACAAAGCGGGTCGTGAATACAAGGGCGGAGAAACTAATCTGGTTGATAAGAAGTCTCTGCTCAGCGACTGGCAGCGCTTCGCCAACCTGATGGGGCAGCGTGAACTCGCTAAGATGGACAAAGCCGGTATTGGCTATCGTCTACCGGTGCCTGGTGCCAAAGTTGTTGGCGGTAAACTGGAAGCGAACGTCGCTCTGCCGGGGATAGGGATTGAATATTCTGTAGATGGTGGCAAACAGTGGCAGCGTTACGACGCGAAAGCTCAGCCAACGGTTTCCGGTGATGTTCAGATTCGCTCAGTTAGCCCAGATGGCAAGCGTTACAGCCGTGCAGAACCCGTGCAGGCTTAATCTGTAGGAAAGTGTTCCCTGCTCTGCATAGGGGAGGGAACACGGAATAAAATGGTTTTATCACTGCGTTTTAATCATTGGGTCGGATAAACCTGATAACACGTTGAGCTGTGAGTTGTTTCGCCCCTTGCCTGAGGGGCTTTTTTTCGCCTGTCACTTTTGTTTGCAACCTTTGGCTACAGCGTCACTGCTGCAAATTTTAGGCAATAAAAAAGCGACCCTAAGGTCGCTTTATGCTGCTGAAAATACAGGTTTACGCTTTGCTGTCGTGCAGCGTCTCATCTTCACGGCAATCACCTTCCGAGCAGTGACCATACAGGTACAGGCTGTGGTTAGTGAGCTGAATACCATATTTTTTAGCAATTTCATGCTGACGCTTCTCGATGGAATCGTCGCTAAACTCAATCACTTTGCCACAATCCAAGCAGATCAGGTGATCATGATGATGTTGCTGAGTCAGTTCGAATACAGATTTGCCGCCTTCGAAATTGTGGCGAGTAACAATACCCGCGTCGTCAAACTGGTTTAAGACACGGTACACGGTTGCCAGACCGATTTCTTCACCCATATCGATCAGCTTCTTATACAGGTCTTCTGCGCTGACGTGGTGGCAAGTTGGATCTTGCAGAACTTCCAGAATCTTAAGACGCGGAAGCGTGACTTTAAGTCCAGCCTTCTTTAAAGCAGTATTGTTATCTGTCATTCGGATTCTGTCCCGTTACTTGGCTCGGAGACGTTTAGGATAGACTGCATTTGCTGCCAGCGTTGCCTTAATTGTCACCGAACTGAAAATATAATTGAGATTCATTATAAAGCTGATAGCGGTAAATGGGAACCGCGGCGTGTTAACAACTTGGGCGTAATTACACGGTGGAAATAAAACGTAACACACTGACAAATATGTGACTCTGCTGACTGTGGGCGTCATAGCGGGAAAAATGAGTTACATAAATGTTGCAAACTGCTTTCACCAATCGCTGAAATACCCGCAGACTTTCATGGTCTGCGGGCACAATTTCATTTTAGCCAGTAATCTCAGACAGGCTCATTTCATCAGAAATCTGTTTTACCCACGCATCAACGCGAGCTGCGGTCAGTTCAGGTTGACGGTCTTCATCGATAGCCAAACCGACGAAGGTTTTATCATCAACCAGTGCTTTAGACGCTTCGAAATGATAGCCCGCTGTTGGCCAGTGGCCTACGATAGTTGCCCCACGAGGTTCGATCAGATCGCGGATAGTCCCCATCGCGTCGCAGAAGTACTCTGCATAATCTTCTTGGTCGCCGCAGCCAAACAGAGCAACCAGTTTTCCGTTGAAGTCGATCTCTTCCAGTGAGGGGAAGAAGTCGTCCCAGTCACACTGGGCTTCACCGTAATACCACGTTGGGATGCCAAGCAGAAGAATGTCGAATGCTTCGATGTCTTCTTTGCTGCTTTTGGCAATGTCATGAACTTCAGCAACGTCTTTTCCGAGTTGCTTTTGGATCATCTTAGCGATGTTTTCCGTGTTGCCCGTGTCGCTGCCAAAGAAAATGCCTACGATTGCCATGTCGCGTTTATACCTTTTATATCAAATAATTAAACTAGATTCTTGAAAAAGACCAGTACGTACTTTACGCACTATAGCACTTTCAACCGCATTGATTTGTCGTCATTGTGTGCTGGCGGCGTTAAGATTTTAAAATTTGATCGAGCAAAATTTGTTCAATCAATTCACTGCGGCTAATATTTTGTTCCTGAGCCAGACGATTCAGCATTTCAACCGCTTCTTCGTTAATTTTCAGCTCGACACGACGCAGTCCTTTCACTTTATCGCGGCGCAGTTGGTTGCGTTTGTTAATTCTTAGCTGTTCATCCCGGGATAACGGGTTGGTTTTTGGGCGACCCGGACGACGTTCATCTGCGAACAGATCCAGAGTCGTGCGGTCCGTTTGTTCTTTGGCCATATCAGGTAGCGGTACTACAAGGAGAATTTTGAATCTGCGTAACGAATCAGATCATGATTAACATACTAGGGCCATTCACCCTTTACCGGCACTATCCTTAAACAGCAAAACAGCCTGCCAGAATAATAGCGCGCCATAATACCCTAGCCCCCCCAGCGGCGACAATCCTTAATCTTGCTTACCTTACTGACGCCAGATGGTTTTTTCTTCAGGGATGTTGGCATGAAGGGGTTTCTCTCGGCTTTTACACTTGTATTAGAGATGCAGAGAAAGTGGGGCTAGCGCAGGCTCACCCCAGATTTGAGCTAGGATTTTAGATATCAGAATCTAGAAAGCGGTGCAGCGTGCGTAACACCAGTTCGGGTTTTTCTGCATGTAGCCAGTGCCCAACGCCTGCGATGACATGGGCGCGGGCATGAGGGAACTGGCGCGCAATCGCCTCGCGATGGCTGTCCTGAATGTACGGGGAAAGCCCCCCTTTGATAAACATGACGGGGCCTTGATAAGGCGCAACGTCTTGCCAACCAACGATGTTTTCGTATTGCGCCCAAAGCGCCGGCACGTTAAATAGCCATGCACCGTCCTGAAAGGATTTCAGCAAAAACTGTATAACGCCTTCTTCCTGAAGATAGTGACGCATGACGTCTGCGGCGTCTTGGCGACGCGTTACCTGTGAGTCGGTGACGGCGTTGATGGCGGTAAAAATGGTGTCATGGCGGCGAACTTTGTAATCGACCGGTGCAATGTCCAACAATGCCAAGCGACGAATACGTTCGGGGGCGAGCGCGGCAAGCGTCATTGCCGCCTTACCCCCCATCGAATGACCGATGACGTCGAGCTGTGGAAGTGACAAATCATCGATGAGTTCTAGCAGATCTTCGGCCATCGCGGCATAGTCCATACGCTCAGAACGCGGCGAGTGACCGTGGTTACGCATATCGACCTGAATAATTTTGCGGTCGCTACGCAAGTCTCTTCCCAAAATGCCCAGATTATCAAGGCTGCCAAATAGGCCATGAATTAGAAGCGTTGGTGGGAATTGTGCCTGCTGAGAAGGTAGGTGTTCGCGGTAATTGAGTTTCATATCGTTGCGTCTATGTTTGTGCGTCTATGTTTATTGAATCGATGCGTCTAGCGATCGCTACGAAAAGAATATTGTAACAAATAGGTTACCACGGCTAATCAAGATTGTTAGCCCTAGCGCGTTATCAGCCCTAGTTTAGGGATATTATTTCTCTCTCATTGGGAAAAAACTCACTGAATTTACGACAGCATTGGGTTTACGCTATCCGCATGAGACGTTTAACTTTATAATCCTGCTGATTAAGTCGTAAACCTGTATTGGATAATGATGAAAACTATTGAAGTCGACGAGGAGCTGTACCGCTACATTGCAAGCCATACGCAAAGTATCGGTGAAAGTGCTTCTGACATATTGCGCCGCCTGCTGAAAGTCTCTGCTGAACATAAAGCGACAACTGCTCCGGTTGTGGCTCCGGTGGTAACCACTGCGCCCGCTACTGCCGTGGTTACTGCTCGTCCGGTAGATCGCGTCCGTACCATGCGTGAGCTGCTGCTTTCCGATGAGTACGCCGAGCAAAACAAAGCGGTAAATCGCTTCATGCTGGTACTTTCAACCCTATATTCCATTGATAATCAGGGATTTGCTGCTGCAACCGAATCTCTGCATGGTCGTACCCGTGTTTATTTTGCCGGCGATCAGCAAACGCTGCTGCAAAATGGCACTCATACTAAGCCTAAACACGTCGCTGGCACGCCTTATTGGGTGATCACCAACACGAACACAGGTCGCAAGCGCAGCATGATTGAACACATCATGCAGGCTATGCAGTTCCCCGCTGAACTGATTGAAAAAGTTTGCGGGACTATCTGATTTCAGAATTGCCTAAGGGAATCAGGCTAAATAGCCCCCTTAGGCACTCAATAATTTAAGCGTAGGGAGAAGTGACCATGGCAAATCACCCCCGTGCCGGGCAGCTAGCCCAGCAGAGCGATTTGATTAACGTGGCTCAACTGGTTTCTCAATACTATGTATTGACGCCAGAAGCAGGTAATACGTCTCATGCGGTAAAATTCGGCACTTCAGGTCACCGTGGAAGTGCCCAGCGCCATAGTTTCAATGAAGCACACATTTTAGCCATTGCGCAGGCGATTGCTGAAGTGCGTAAGGCGAATGGCGTTGAAGGTCCATGTTTCGTAGGCAAAGATACCCATGCGCTTTCTGAACCTGCGTTTATCAGTGTGTTGGAAGTTCTGACCGCAAACGGCGTAGACGTAGTGGTGCAGCAGGATAATGGATTTACGCCAACGCCAGCGGTTTCTCATGCGATCCTGACCCACAATAGCAACAAGAATGCAGCGCTGGCTGATGGCATCGTCATTACTCCTTCGCATAATCCGCCAGAAGATGGTGGGATTAAATACAATCCGCCAAACGGTGGCCCAGCCGATACCGATCTGACTAAAGTTATCGAGCAGCGTGCGAATGAACTGCTGAGCCTCAATTTGCAGGGCGTGAAGCGTCAGACATTAGATGCGGCGTGGAACAGTGGTTTGGTGCATGCCAAAGATTTAGTGCAGCCATATATTGAAGGTCTGGTTGATATCGTTGATATGCCAGCCATTCAACGTTCAGGTCTACATTTAGGTGTCGATCCACTGGGCGGTTCCGGCATCGAGTATTGGCAGCGTATTGGTGAGCACTACAAACTCGATCTGACATTAGTGAACGATCACGTTGATCCTTCATTCCGCTTCATGCACTTAGATCATGATGGCGTGATCCGTATGGACTGTTCATCGGAAAGCGCGATGGCAGGCTTGCTGGCGCTGCGCGATCAGTTTGATTTAGCGTTTGCCAACGACCCCGACTACGATCGCCACGGCATCGTTACCCCGTCAGGGCTAATGAACCCGAATCACTACTTAGCGGTGGCTATCAATTATCTGTTCCAGCATCGCCCACAGTGGGGCGCTGATGTTGCCGTAGGTAAAACGCTGGTATCCAGCGCCATGATTGACCGTGTCGTTAACGATTTAGGTCGCAAGCTGGTGGAAGTACCAGTGGGCTTCAAATGGTTTGTTGATGGACTATTTGACGGTAGCTTTGGATTTGGTGGTGAAGAAAGTGCGGGCGCCTCTTTCCTACGTTTCAATGGAACGCCTTGGTCAACAGATAAAGATGGCATCATCATGTGTCTGCTAGCCGCTGAAATTACCGCAGTGACGGGTGAAAACCCCCAGCAGCATTACAATAAGCTGGCTGAGCGGTTTGGTGCGCCAAGCTATAATCGTATTCAGGCTCCGGCTACGCATGCGCAGAAAGACGCGCTGTCCAAGCTCTCCCCTGAGATGGTGAAAGCTGACAAATTAGCGGGTGACCCGATTACGGCGCGTTTGACCAAAGCGCCGGGTAACAATGCTTCTATCGGTGGGCTGAAAGTCATGACCGATAACGGCTGGTTCGCGGCACGTCCATCCGGCACTGAGGAAGCATATAAAATTTATTGTGAAAGCTTCTTGGGTGCAGAGCATCGTCAGCGTATCGAGAAAGAAGCTGTAGATATTGTGAGCGCAGTGCTTGCTAGCGCTAAATAAACGTTCTCCACAGCCATATTGAATCAAGCGCCGTTTTAACGGCGCTTTTTTTATGCCGCAAAATGTAAAACGCTGAAGATTTATATATGATAAAAGTTATCATTATCAAAAAATAATCATCAGAGAAAAACACGATGCCTGGATACCGTTACCGTATTACCGTTGAACCTATCGCCGATCGCAAAGGCGAGCCGATTGATAAAGCTCCGATTAGCTTTGAAGTTGAAAACCACGATGAGATTTTATCTATCGTTGAGCGCTTGGGCGCTCGCGATGATTTGCCATTTACCGGCGATAAATCTAAGGCTTTTGCTTTAGGGCTAAAACTGTTTTCTGAGTCACTTCTTGAGAACCGCAAACATCCATTGTTTGACGATCTGCGTGACGCATTCCGCGCTTTTATGATGACGTTAAAAGGCATCAAGCGCGGAGAGAGTCAAGACGAGCAGAAATAACCGTTGAACACATACTGCGTAGGGCTACAGCATAAACCGATAGCCGACGCCGGTTTCGGTGAGTAAATGTTTAGGGCGGGCAGGTTCGGCTTCCAATTTTTGCCGTAAATGCCCCATATAAATACGCAGATAGTGACTATGTTCCACATAGTTAGGCCCCCACACCGAGCTAAGTAACTGACGTTGAGTCAGTACTTTTCCGGCGTTTGCGATAAGCTCGGTAAGCAGACGAAATTCAATCGGTGTGAGATGCAAATCCTCTCCGGCGCGGGTTACGCGCCGGTTAATCAAATCCACTTCAATATCTGAGAATTGAATGAGTGGGCTTTCCTGATTTTGTTGCGCGTGACGGCGCAGCGAAACTCGTACCCGAGCCAGTAGTTCAGCGACGCCAAAGGGTTTGCTGAGATAGTCATCAGCACCGGCATCCAACGCCAGCACTTTGTCAGACTCTTCGGCGCGGGCGGAAAGCACGATGACCGGAATTGAACTCCACTGGCGCAAATCGCGGATAAAATCGAGCCCGTCACCGTCCGGCAGCCCGAGATCAAGAATGATCAAATCCGGCTTTCTGGTGCCCGCTTCTATCAAACCACGTTGTAGGGTATCCGCGTCAAAAACGCGCCAGCCCTCATTCTCCAATGCGGATCGGACAAAACGACGGATCTCTTTTTCATCTTCAACGATGAGGATATTTATCGGAGTCTGATTCACGTTATCTCTTTTAAAACTCTTCTTCGATAGCGGGGGGAGCCTCAAGCGGTAATGTGAAATGGAAACATGCACCGCCTTGCGCAATATTTTCTGCCCATATTTTCCCGCCGTGTACTTCTATAATGGCACGACAGATGGCTAATCCCAAGCCGACGCCGGGAATTGCTGATTCTTTATCACCACGGGTGAATTTATTGAAGATAAGCTGGAGCTGTTCTGAGGGTATGCCTGCGCCACGATCTTCAATTTCGACTTCAAGCCAGTGCTCGCTGGCTTGCGCGCGGATGGTTAATGGAGACTCACTTCCAGCATATTTACCGGCGTTTTCCAGCAGATTCTGGATAACGCGTTCAATCAGGTTACCGTCGCAGTTAACGAGTGGTAGATCGGCTGGCAAATCAATATTCAGCGGATGCGAATTTAGCATGGGCTCAAGTGTATTAACGGCGCTACCGACGATTTCCTCCAGCGATTGCCATTCTTTGCGCAGGTTAAACCCGCCCGATTGGATGCGTGCCATATCCAACAGATTGTTCACCAAACGGGTGGTGTTGAGTATTTGCTGGCGTATTTGGTTAGCCTGTTGCGCGTGGGGGGATTTTTCGGCGGCGAGATCTAAGGTCAGAATCTCTGCTTGTCCAAACAGAACGGTGAGCGGCGTACGTAAATCGTGCGATAGCGCAGCCAATAAGGAGTTGCGTAGCTGCTCTCGCTCGGTGTCCAGAC
This sequence comes from Hafnia paralvei ATCC 29927, assembly GCF_001655005.1. GTDB lineage: Bacteria > Pseudomonadota > Gammaproteobacteria > Enterobacterales > Enterobacteriaceae > Hafnia > Hafnia paralvei. The sequence continues at coordinate 95,803 of NZ_LXET01000046.1, read as the reverse complement.
GCGCGCTGGCCGCTGTTTGTGCCAGATGCAAACGTTCAAGGGCGCTGGCAATCATCACAGCGTAGGTTTGCAGCAATCGCTGTTGTTCAGGCACCATCAACTGGCGCAGGTTGATGGGTTCGATGGCCAGAACGCCAAAAGCTTGCTGTGCTGTGCTCAGAGGCAGTAGCTGGTAGGGAACACCAGGAAGCGTATCGGTACCTGCCCCTGCGGGTTGTTGTTTGTCAAAGCACCAGTGAGCGATGGCGAAATCAACACCTGCAACGCCTTCCTGTGGTGGCGTGATTTGCACGAGCGGTGTGTCATCACTGGGAATAAGTACGGATGTCCGAGCGTTAAAACTGCTATTAAGGAAATAGCTCCCACTACGAGCAATGTCTTCATTGGTGATCGCATTGCTGAGCGCTTTCGACAGTTCGTACATATGACGAGCGCGCAGCTCACGGTAGCGGGCAACGCGTGCCTGATAGCGAACTCCTGCGGTCAGATTACCGATCACGATCCCGACCGTTAACATAACGCCGAAAGTGACCAAGTACTGCACATCGCTAACCGCAAACGACCACTGTGGCATTACAAAGAACAGGTCAAAGCTAGCGACGCTAACCACAGCAGAAAGTACTGATGGCCAGCGACCATAAAATAGCGCAACGACGACGACGCCCAGCAAATAGACCATCACGATATTGGCCTGATCAAAGCTTGGGAAAATAATCTTCGCGAGTAAGGTTATAAGCGCGCATAGCGCGACAGCGACGAGGCAGCCACGAATTTGTACTCGCCATTTTTCACTGAATGGGCGTGCATCTTGCTCTTTGCTGGCGGTTCGCGGCTTGTCTTCTACGGCAACGATGATTAAATCTAAATCAGGTCCCAGCTTAGCCAGACGGTCAGCAAAGCTTTCATGCCACCACCAGCGCCACTCCTTTTTATTGCGGCGGCCAATAATGATTTTCCCCAGATTATGTTCACGTGCGTAGCGTAGAATCGCTTTTTCTTCGTTGGGATCGGAGAGGGTGGTAGTTTCTGCGCCAAGCTCTTGTGCAAGCTTAACGCTACGCAAAATAGCGCGGCGCTGATTTTCCGGCAGACGATGTAGGCGCGGTGTTTCCACATAAACCGCATGCCAGATACAGCCAAGCCGAGCGGCTAGCCTTGATGCCGTTCTCACTAATTTATCGTTATCAACATGATGTCCGATGCATAACAGAATGGCATCGCGAGTGTGCCAAACTCGCTCTTTATCTTGGCTACTGCGGAACTCACGCATTTGTTCATCGACGCGGTCTGCGGTACGACGCAGTGCCAATTCACGCAGCGCAATGAGATTGCCTTTGCGGAAAAAATGTTCGATGGCGCGCTCGGCCTGACCGGGAATGTAGACTTTGCCTTCATTTAGACGCTGGCGTAAATCATCGGGGGGCAAATCGACCAGAACAATTTCACTCGCGTCATCGAAAATACGGTCAGGGACTGTTTCGCGTACACGAATACCGGTGACGGAGCCCACGATATCATTCAGGCTCTCTAAGTGCTGAACGTTAACCGTGGTAAGCACGTCAATGCCTGCGTCCAACAGTTCTTCGACATCTTGCCATCGTTTAGGATGGCGAGAGCCCGCGGCATTGCTGTGCGCCAGCTCATCCATCAGGATGAGCGCAGGATGGCGGGCAAGCGCCTGATCGAGAGCAAACTCTCGAACCTGACGCCCGCGATGATGAATGCGTTTGAGTGGCAGAACCTCTAGGCCGTCAAGCTGAGCCGCCGTTTCTGAGCGTCCGTGAGTTTCCACTACGCCAACTAATACATCAAGCCCTTGGGCGCGTAAACGCTGCGCTTCTTGTAGCATGGCGTAGGTTTTCCCTACGCCAGCGCAGGCGCCGAAAAAGACTTTCAGCTTGCCGCGAGGTTTCTCACACACCTGAGCCAATAAAGCATCAGGGTCAGGGCGGCGTAGTTCTTCATCATCTACCATGTGATTCTCTTTTTACTTGCGGCTTACGATGGGTTGCCAGTGGTATTGTGGGGCAATAACGCATCCAGTGCCATATTCAGTTCCAACACGTTCACAACCGGTTGACCAATGAAATTCGGCATGCTGCGTTTGGTATTCAAGGCAATTAATTTTTCAACGCTGGCTAGTGGTAGGTCTCGTGCTTTAGCAACGCGCTCTGCTTGATAATAGGCGGCCAGTGGAGAGATATGTGGATCTAAACCGCTGCCTGAGCTGGTCATCAGGTCGACAGGAATAGAGGCTGGCGCCAGCGGGTCAGCCTGACGTAATAATGTTGCACGTGCTTGCAGATTTTTATCCAGCTGTGGATTGGATACCGCCAGATTACTGCCGCCAGAGGCCTGTGGATTGTACGGTGTATCTGCGGTGGCTGATGGACGCCCCCAAAAATATTTCGCTTGGGTAAAGTTTTGTCCAATCAAGCGGGAACCGACGGCAACGCCTTCGTGTTCAATCACGGAACCGTTGGCCTGCGAATTGAACATCACCTGAGCCAAACCGGTGGTCAGCAACGGATAAGCGATCCCGGTGATTGCGGTTAAAATCAACATCATCATGATGGATGGACGTAGTAGCGACATTATTGATTCCTTAACATTATAGACTTTGCTAAAAACAGCCTCAGAGCGTAATCGCGCTTTCTGAAGTCTGATTTTAGGGGAGGTACACCGATGAGGTCGCAGTGGCAACGCCGCTTAAGCCTCCACGGTGTGAAATCCCCGTGTATCTCGATCTGTTAAACGCTTAGCATCAGCGAGTCTGTATTAAGCTAAACCGCAGACGGTTAGCAGCATGTCTATCAGCTTGATGCCGATGAATGGCACCAGTAATCCACCCGCCCCGTAAACCCACAGGTTACGGCGCAGCAGGGCGCTAGCGCTGAGGGGTTTATAGCTCACACCTTTAAGCGCCAGCGGGATCAGGAATACGATGATCAGGGCGTTGAAAATAACCGCTGACATAATCGCAGACGCTGGCGATGTTAAATGCATAACGTTAAGCGCATTTAACTGTGGATAGGTAGCCGCGAACGCTGCCGGAATAATGGCAAAATACTTCGCTACGTCGTTGGCAATACTGAATGTGGTTAGTGAGCCACGCGTCATCAGCATTTGTTTACCGATATGCACCACTTCAATCAGTTTGGTTGGGTTGGAGTCCAAATCAACCATGTTGCCGGCTTCTTTAGCCGCCTGAGTCCCTGAGTTCATTGCAACCGCAACATCAGCCTGTGCCAGCGCTGGCGCATCGTTGGTGCCGTCGCCGGTCATGGCGACCAAACGTCCCTCCGCTTGATACTGGCGGATGAGGGCTAATTTGGCTTCGGGAGTCGCTTCGGCTAAGAAGTCATCGACGCCAGCCTCCGCAGCGATAGCCGCGGCGGTTAAACGGTTATCACCGGTGATCATCACCGTTTTGATCCCCATACGGCGCAGTTCAGAGAAGCGCTCTTTGATACCGCCTTTCACAATATCTTTCAGCGCGACTACGCCGAGAATGCGGCCATCTTCAGCCACCACCAGCGGTGTACCGCCGGTGCGAGCCACGCTTTCTACGCGTTCATCAACGGCGCGTGGAAATTGCCCCTGATTGGATTCTACGTGGCGGCGAATGGCATCAACCGAGCCTTTGCGGATCATTCTTCCCTGAACGTTTACGCCGCTCATGCGGGTTTGCGCAGAGAAGGGCACAAAGGTGGCACCCAGCGCATGTAAATCGCGTTCACGTAAGTTAAAGCGTTGCTTGGCCAGAACGACGATGCTGCGCCCTTCAGGCGTTTCATCGGCCAGAGAAGCCAACTGTGCTGCGCTGGCGAGCTCTTCTTCGCTTACACCGGGTACCGGTAGAAATTCGGTAGCTTGGCGGTTACCCAGCGTAATCGTGCCGGTTTTGTCCAGCAGCAACACATCCACGTCACCGGCGGCTTCTACCGCACGCCCACTGGTGGCGATGACGTTAGCGCCTAGCATCCGGCTCATACCTGCCACGCCAATGGCTGATAGCAATCCGCCGATGGTGGTTGGAATTAAGCAGACTAGCAGCGCCACCAATACGGTGATCGTCACCGGAACTCCAACTTGACTCGCTTCGGCGCTGAATAGAGAGAACGGATACAGCGTCGCGGTAGCCAGCAAGAACACCAGCGTTAAAGCAATTAATAAAATGGTGAGCGCTATCTCGTTAGGGGTTTTACGGCGTTTTGCGCCTTCAACCATCGCAATCATGCGATCTAGGAATGTCTCTCCTGGATTAACCGTGCATTGGATCACCAGCCAGTCAGATAGGATGCGTGTACCGCCTGTCACAGAGGAGAAGTCACCACCGGATTCGCGGATAACCGGTGCAGACTCACCGGTGATGGCGCTTTCATCGACCGATGCCCCTCCTTCAATCACTTCGCCATCGCATGGAATGGTGTCACCTGCTTCAACCAATACAATGTCGCCTTTGCGCAGTGAATCGGCAGAAACCTTTTCCTGCGCAGCGTCGTGTTCGCTAGAGGCTAACTTTTTCGCCCAACTGGTTTTTTTTACACCTTTCAAGCTTTCGGCCTGAGCTTTGCTGCGGCCTTCAGCCAGTGCTTCGGCAAAGTTGGCAAACAGCACGGTAAACCATAGCCATATAGCTACGCTGCCGGTAAAGGCGGCGCTGCCTTCGCTTTGCCCAATAAGAATAGAGAGCCAGATGATGGTGGTGAGAATGCTGCCCAAATACACCACAAACATCACCGGGTTTCGCCACTGAATGCGTGGATCTAATTTTTTAAAGGCATCTTTGATAGCGGTACGGACCAGTTTTGGTTCGAACAACGCGCGTTGTTTACGAGTCATTATTTTATCTCTCAACGTGTTAACCAAACTTGCAGATGTTCAGCCACCGGACCTAACGCCAGAGCGGGGATAAACGTCAGTGCGCCGACCAGCAAAATTGTTCCGACTAACAAACCGATGAACAGTGCGCCCTGTGTGGGAAGCGTTCCGTTACCTGCCGGCTGGCGCTTTTTCGCTACCAGAGAACCTGCGATTGCCATAACCGGAATGATGACGCCAAAGCGACCCAAGAACATGGCAATGGCCAACAGTACGTTGTAGAACGGTGTGTTGACGCTTAACCCAGCAAAAGCACTGCCGTTGTTGTTGGCGGCAGAGGAGAGTGCGTAAAGCACCTCGCTAAACCCGTGCGCGCCGGGGTTGAGAATGCCTGCGCGTCCTGCATCGGTCATCAATGCCACCGCGCTACCTATCAGCACTAGCGCAGGGGTGACCAAAATGGCGGCGGCGGTCATCTTCATATCGAAAACTTCGATTTTTTTACCCAGATATTCCGGTGTACGGCCAATCATCAAACCCGCAATAAAGACGGTCAGGAGAACGAATAAAAGCATGCCGTAAAGGCCTGAACCGACACCGCCAAAGACGACTTCACCGATCTGCATTAGCCACATTGGCACCATGCCACCGAGAGCAGTAAAAGAGTCGTGCATAGCATTAACTGCGCCACATGAAGCCGCGGTGGTGACTACCGAATACATCGCGGTGGCCAAAATACCGAAGCGAGTCTCTTTACCTTCCATATTGAAGTTGCTGTCTGCGCCTAAGGCCGATAAGTGCGGATTTCCTTGCAACTCGGCGTACATCACGACGATCACGGCAACGATAAAAATCAGGCTCATGGCCCAAAGCAGCGTATGGCCTTGGCGGTTTTCACCCACACTCTGTCCGAATGCAAAGCAGAGCGCTGCTGGTATTAAGAAAATGGCCAGCATCTGAACCATGTTGCTGAGTGCAGTGGGGTTTTCGAATGGATGAGATGAGTTAGATCCAAAGAAACCGCCACCGTTGGTGCCGAGCAGTTTTATGGCCTCTTGTGAGGCAACCGGGCCCATAGGCAGTAACTGAGTGCTTCCCTCAAGCGTGTGGACTGTCACGTAGCCGTGCAGGTTTTGCAGTACGCCTTGGCTGACAAAAAACAACGCAATAATGATAGAGATTGGCAGCAGCACATAAACAGTGATGCGGAATATATCAACCCAAGCATTCCCTAATGTTGTCGCTGAATGACGTGCGAAACCACGAATAAGGGCAAATACAACGGCAATCCCTGTCGCAGCGGAAAGGAAGTTTTGTACGCTTAAACCGGCCATTTGGCTAAAGTAGCTGAGTGTGTTTTCGCCGCTGTATGCCTGCCAGTTAGTGTTGGTGACGAAGCTCACGGCGGTATTCAGCGCTAAGTCCCAAGATAGCCCCGGCATGTGCTGTGGATTCAGCGGTAGTACGCCTTGTGTCATCAACAGAATGAACAGAACGAATAGGCCGAGCAGGTTAAACGCCATGACGGCTAACAGATACTGTAACCACGTCATTTCTTGCGGAAGGATCCCGCAGCAGCGCCATAGGCCATTTTCGAAACGGCGCATAGCAACAAAAGGTTCGCCATCAATCAAACGCGCTAACATGCGTCCCAAAGGCAGCGCTAAGGCAAAAAGCACCACAAGAAACACGGCGATGAGCAGAAACGCAGAAGCAGCCATTAGAACTCCTCCGCGTTGAACAGTGCGTAGATTAGATAGGCCAGCAGCAATACAACAAGTATGGCGCAGGCGATCACCCCGATATTCATACAACCTCTCCCAAGGCATTTTTGATACTGCTTAGCCTAGATAATTAAGTAAATAAATAACGTAAAAAGGGCGGGGTGGGGTGTAAAAAAAGTATAAAAATGATGAAAAAACGGTCTTTATCTGGGCATTTTGCAAGCGCACTGTAATCAGAAAAAATGAGTGGAATGCTTTTCGCAAATATCACGATAGCCAGTGGAACACCTCTTTTCCGCGCATTATGGTGACGCCATCCCGTTTGAGACATAAAGGAGATAAGTCATGCTGGCGGTTTATCAGATACATACTTTTTTATATGCGTTACTACAGCAGACGCAAATTGCGCTTCAGCAGCAGGAAATCCAGAAATTTATTTGTACGTCATCTCATTCTGCAACCCAGCGGTTGATGTTAGATAGAGCGACTACGCCGTTATTGCTCTCGGCATTACTGTTTAATCGCCAGATGAATCGGCTGAAAGCCAATGAAAGTGAACAAGCGGCTCAGGTTTGGAAAACGCTATGTTTGCCATTAAAGCAGTTTCCAAGTTCAGGCCGACTTTTACTTAATGAAAAAACCAATGAGCCTGAGCTGAAAAGAAGGTTAACGCATTTAGCCGTCGGGTTAGGAGGCACAGAGCTTAGGGTGTTAAGAGGCTTTTCATGGTTGGTTTTGTATTTATTTAATGGGTATGAAGTGTGCCTGTTGTGCTTGATTGAGTCGTCACTGTTCAGTGAAGAAGTGCTGGATGCCTATTTTTCTCAGTTTTGTTAATTTAATGTATCCATAAAATAACTAATGTTAAGTTAATATTTAACTGTGTGGTAACAAAATTACATGAAGTAACAATGAAGGTGAAAAAAACACCAAATATAGTGGTCGGATGAGTAGTAAACTTTCAGCGATTGAGATAATATTTTGTTCAGATTACAGGCAAGCCTGTTTACGAAACATTTTAATTTATAACGTTCGCTGCTTTTGTTTGCTTTACCTTCCTTCAGGGAAACAGCTACGTTTTAAGGAGGAGTATATGTACCAACAGTATTCATTATCTCGAATTCTCCTGCGTCGTTGTGGAGTGGTTATTGCCGGTGTTTTGGCTCTTCCGGTCATGTTATTCCGTAGCGATCGCGCACGTTTTTATAGCTACCTTCACCGTGTCTGGTCAAAAACCAGTGACAAGCCAGTCTGGCTGGCGCAGTCTGAGCAGGTAACGGCAGATTTTTATTAATTACAGTTAGGTCAGCTTCTAACGTGAAAAAACCACCTCATCGTAGGTGGTTTTTTGTTATCTGAGATCGACAAAAGGCTTTTTCTGTTTGGTTTAGCGTTGATTGTTCATATCCCTACCTTTCCTTGGTGTAATTCATCTCTGTCAGCGCCTACACTGAAAGAGCACAATCCATAAAACATTGATAACAGAGGTGCGCGATGTCAGAAAAAATTCCAGTAGGTGTGAGTGCCTGTTTACTCGGTGAGAATGTTCGTTTCGATGGTGGGCATAAGCGCCTGCCTTTTGCCGTTGATGAGCTTGCTCCATTCGTACGCTTCGAAGCGATCTGCCCTGAGATGGCAATAGGTTTACCTTCGCCAAGACCCACTCTGCGCTTGATTAAGCAGGGAGATGATGTGGCTTTGGTCAACAGCCGTGATGGGGAAGGGGATGTTACGCAGAAAATGCGTGAGTTTTCAAAGCAGAAAGTGGCCAGCCTTGAGCATCTGTGTGGATATATCGTGTGTGCTAAATCACCAAGTTGTGGCATGGAGCGAGTTAAGGTTTATACCGAGCACGATGCGCGTAAAAGCGGGGTGGGAATCTTTACACAGCAGTTGATGGAACGGCTGCCGTGGTTACCGGTGGAAGAGGATGGGAGACTTTACGATCCCGATTTGCGTGAGAATTTTGTCGAGCGTATTTATGCCCTGCATGAGTTCAACCAGCTTTGGCAACAAGGGCTAACGCGCGGTGCTCTGGTTGCCTTCCACAGCCGTTATAAACTCTCGTTGCTGGCGCATTCGCAGCCTGAATATCGCGAGCTGGGACGTTTTGTTGCAGCCATGGAGCAGTGGGAGTCTTTAGACGAATATGCGTATGAATACCGTAACCGCTTTATGGCGTTGCTGAAGCACAAGGCTTCGCGCCGCAATCACACTAACGTTTTGCAACACGTTCAGGGTTATTTCCGTCGCCAGCTTACCAGTAGCCAGCGGCAGGAGTTGGCTGATTTAATCCTGCGTTATCGTCAAGGTACTCAGCCCTTATTAGCACCGATTACGCTTCTGCGTCACTATCTGAATGAATATCCTGACAGCTACCTTGCGGGGCAGCGTTATTTTGATCCGTATCCTGAAGTGCTGCGTCTACGTTACGGGCATTAGGATTATCTCAATGCGGTACGGATTATTTTGGATACACACCGACAAGGAAAAGTAATGACTGCCACACATGTTGTCTGGTTTCGTAATGATTTGAGGATAACCGATAACCGAGCTCTGCATGCGGCCTGCCAAGATCCGCAGGCTAAGGTTATTGCTGTGTATATCGCAACGCCTGAACAGTGGAAGCAGCATGATATGGCGCCGCGTCAGGCGGCGTTTATTCATCAGAATCTGCAGTGTTTGGTGCATGCGCTCGCAGGGAAAAACATTCCACTGTTTTATCATCAGTGCACTGACTTCACCGCGAGCGCTAAATGGTTGGTCGATTTCTGCCAAAAAAATGAAGTTACCGATCTATTTTACAACCGCCAGTATGAGCTTAATGAGCGGCGTCGCGATGATGCAGTGACCGAGCTGTTAGCCGGAGTTTGTGGGATTCACTCATTTGATGATGCTTTATTACTTCCGCCAGGCAGCGTTGTGACCGGTAGCGGAGAGATGTACAAAGTATTTACTCCCTTTCGTAACGCTTTTTTGCAACGTTTGACTCATTCGGATGTGCGATCTTTACCTGCGCCGAAAACAAGAGATCAAGCCTGTGAAATGAGTGAAATCAAACCGTTTGATTATTCCCAGCAGGGTCTAGATTCTGTGCTCTTCCCCGCTGGGGAAGAGGCTGCACTACAGAGGCTGCGTGTTTTTTGTCGCGAGCATGTTCAGGATTATGCTCAGCAGCGAGATATTCCGGCTGTTGATGGAACCAGTGTTCTTTCCCCCTATCTAGCCGTTGGTGTTTTGTCACCGCGTCAGTGCTTGAATCGTTTGTTAGCCGAGTGCCCAGATACGTTGGAAGATGGAGAGAGCGGCGCGTTTGTTTGGCTCAATGAGCTAGTTTGGCGAGAGTTTTATCGTCATTTATTGGTCGCGCATCCAAAACTGTGCCGTCATAAGCCGTTTATCGCGTGGACTGATCATGTCCATTGGAGCGGTGATATTGAACACTTGACGGCGTGGCAACAGGGAAAAACAGGCTATCCGATTGTGGATGCCGCCATGCGGCAACTGAATCACACAGGCTGGATGCATAACCGTCTGCGTATGATTGTGGCCAGTTTTTTGGTTAAGGATCTGTTGATTAACTGGCGAGCTGGTGAGCGTTATTTTATGTCGCAGTTGATAGACGGCGATCTGGCAGCCAACAACGGTGGATGGCAATGGGCCGCTTCCTCGGGAACGGATGCTGCACCTTATTTTCGCATTTTTAACCCCACGACACAGGGGGAGCGCTTTGATAAAAAAGGCGATTTCATCCGTCGCTGGCTCCCAGAGTTGGCAGATGTGCCAGACAGTGATATCCATCACCCGCATCAATGGGCGATGAAACAATGCCGCGTGTTAGACTACCCTCAACCGCTGGTGGATCACGCTCTAGCGCGTAAGCAGACTCTTCAGGCTTTTGAGGACGCTAAGCGGCGCGCAGGCTGATATTTCCAGCTTCACTGCAAGGAGCATATACCACATGCGAAAGACACTGATAGCGGTGTTGCTGGCGGGTTATTCCGCATTTACCTGGGCCGGTTTTGACGTTGTCGCCCTGGGGACTCAAGGGGGAGCATCTGGCGATAACTTAACGTCTTACCTTATTCGTACCGATGGTGATGCGCGTTATATTGCATTGGACGCAGGCAGCGTTCTCACCGGCATTGCTAAGGGCGTTGAGAAAGGCAGTTTCCCTGATGTTACGGCGGAAAAAGCGGCTCCGCTCACTCAGCAGGGTTACGTTTTCCGTGAGCAGATTAATGCTTATTTCATTAGCCATCCGCATCTCGATCATGTAGCTGGTTTAGTTCTTGGCTCCCCAGATGACAAGAAAAAAACGGTTTATAGCTTAGCCGATAGTGCCAATACGTTGCATAACCACTATTTTAACTGGAAAAGTTGGCCAAACTTTAGTGATTCGGGCAACGGTGAGCGACTAGGGACTTATCGCATTAATGCTCCGCGTGTGGGGCAGATATTTACGTTAGGGACTACGTCGATGCGGGGCGTCATCTATCCGCTAAGCCATGATGGAACTGTATCATCGATGCTGCTAATTCATTCCCCTCGTGGTGAATCGTTCGCTTATTTTGGTGATACCGGTGCGGATGCTCAGGAGAAGTCTAAAAACCTTGATGCTGTTTGGCGGGTTTTAGGACCTCTGATTCAGCAAAAATCCCTCAAGGGCATGATTATCGAAACCTCTTATGATAATCAGCAGCCTGACAAGAAACTCTTTGGGCATTTAACGCCTAAGTTGCTGCTTTCTGAGCTGACGAATCTTGAGAAATACAGCGGTGGAGAGGGGGCGCTCAAAGATTTTCCCGTTGTGGTTAGCCATATAAAATCCACGATGGTGGCGGGTAAAGATCCATTGGCGCTGATTCAACAACAGCTGAGCGAAGGAAATTCGCTCGGGGTTAATTTTATATATATGCAACAAGGCGATAAAGCCGAGTTCTAATTCTTAAATCAAATATTCGTGAATAGACGTTATGAACAATATTGAACTAGAAAAATTGCTCGATCGACATCTAAGTGCCGATGAGTTTCGTGATTATGCACCTAACGGTTTACAGGTTGAGGGCCGTCAGGAGATCAAAAAAGTGGTCACCGGAGTGACGGCCTGTCAGGCGTTGCTAGATGCGGCCGTCGCAGAGCAGGCCGATGCCATTTTAGTGCATCACGGTTATTTCTGGAAAAATGATGCCCCAACGGTGCGCGGTATGCGTCGCCATCGTTTGAAGACGCTGTTAATTAACGATATCAATCTGTATGGCTATCATCTGCCACTGGATGCACATCCGGTGCTGGGGAATAACGCTCAACTGGCACGTGCAATGAAAATCAAACCACTGGGATTGATCGATCCATTGCTGCCCTATGGCGAGTTTGAACAACCAATGAGCGCTGGTGAAGTCATTGGCCGCTTGGAGCGCAAGCTCCAGCACAGCGTATTGCATAGCGGCGATAATGCTCCGCTAGAGATCCGTCGCGTTGCTTGGTGTACCGGTGGTGGTCAGAGCTATATCGAACAGGCGGCTGAGTTTGGCGTAGATGCCTTTATCAGCGGTGAAGTTTCAGAGAAAACTATCCATATTGCGCGTGAAATGGGGCTGCATTTCTTTGCTGCAGGTCATCATGCGACCGAGCGTGGCGGAATTCGTGCATTAGGTGAGTGGTTAGCCACCGAACATGGGCTTGACGTGAAGTTTATCGATATTCCCAACCCCGCGTAAATCGGCGGGAGGATGCTCCGTTGCTGCTGACGCCCATGAGCAGCAACGGAGACTATTTTAGTTCTTTTTAACGAACTCAGATTTCAGCTTCATTTGGCCGAAACCATCGATTTTGCAATCGATGTTATGGTCACCTTCAACCAAACGGATGTTCTTCACTTTGGTGCCGATTTTCAGCATGGAAGAACTGCCTTTCACTTTTAGATCTTTGATAACGGTGACGGAATCGCCATCAACCAGCAGGTTGCCGTTAGCATCCTTTACGACAAGCTCATCGCTTTCCTCTGCGGGAGCGCTGTCATTCCACTCATAGGCACACTCAGGGCAGATGTACATATCGTTGTCCTGATAGGTGTATTCAGAGTTGCACTTCGGGCAGCTTGGTAATTGCATGATAATGTCGCCTTAAACAGAAATTAAAAAATGCAGCACTGCTATCGTGTTGATTGATCCCCAAACTTATTAGCGTTTCTTAAGCCACGTTGGGATCTAGCAGGAGGTCCGCAGGGCGGATCTGCAAAGCGCGCGATCATACAACTTTTGACCAGTATCGAAAATGATTTATGTTAAAAAGATCGCGATTAGGTGCTTTCTTATAACGTAAATATAGCATCTTGCGCAGTTTATAGTCGCTATTCGGTCATTTTGCCTAGCGCTTGTAAAAATGCATGGGCGATGGGGGATTGGTGCTCCCTAAGATAGAGCGCGTAGAGATCTGCGGGAATTTGCTGATTAAGCGGCATAAATTTGACGCCCGGCCAGTGAATCAGTGAACAGGTTTCAGGCAGCAAAGCGATACCTAGTCCTGCGCTGACCAAGGCCAGTACGGTCTGCGGTTCCATCGCCTGCTGAGCGATCAGCGGGTAGAATCCCACTTGCACGCAATAATCGTAAAGTTGCTGGGCGAAATCGCTGTGACTGAATGAAAGGGAAATAAAAGGGCGCTCGGCGAGCTGCATCAAATCGAGGCTTTCAAACTGACATAACGGATCATGTTCTAACAAAGCCACCATCACCGATTCACGAGAAATATGTTGATAGCTGATGTTTGGCGTCGATTGAATCGCTACGTTGCGATTGATGCCAATATCGATCGTGTGCTGCATGATTTGTTCAATTTGGCGCTGTTGTGGAAGTTCGTGCAGCGTCCATGTTGCATGTGGGTAGTCAACGCGGAATGCTTTCAAGGCGGGCAGTAGCGCTCCCCACAGCGCAGTGCCGATAATGCCGATGTTTAAATGCTGGTTTTCATTTCGTCCAATCTGGCGGACATAATTCAGTGAGGTTTCGGTAGCACTTAGAATGCGATCGACCTCGGTTTTAAGTACTCGTCCGGCATGGGTTAGTGCGACTTTTCTGCTGTTGCGCTCAAGGAGTTTGATCTCAAGAATATCCTCTAACTCTTTGATCTGAGTACTGAGCGGCGGCTGAGATATATTGAGCTGTGCGGCTGCGCGACCAAAATGCAGTTCATCAGCGAGCACTTGAAAATAACGTAGCATCCGTAGGCTGATGCGGCCATTGCTATGCACGTTACTGGCAAGCTGAGCGATTGGGGTATTGGGCATCACGAGCCTGAGTAGATAAAAGGAGGATAGCCGCATAATGCAGATAGCGGCAAAGGGAGTCAATCCGCAAGCCAACAATACCTCCCCTCGATGTAAAGGGGAGGCTGGATCTTAATGTTATAGGCTAGGCTCTATCGACTGAGTCTGAGCGATTTTTTCTGCTCGGCTGCATGCCATCGCGGCGAGTAGCGCAATGAGTAGCAGTGCATAAGAGATTGCCGCAGTGCCCAGCGCCCAATGAAGTCCGTAGTAAGAATTCATCAGTGAAGATACGGTTGCAAATAACAGTGTGCCCACGGTACCGCAGGTCAGTAGCGCAGAGATCAGCGTGGGTGGACTCTGGCGAACCTGAAGAGAACCATAGCTCATTAGCCCTGAGAAAAGCCCCGAATTAAAGAAGCCAAAGACACCACATGCCACCATAATCAATTGGGTATTTGCGCTGGTCGTGATGACTAAAATTGATGCCATGCCAACAACCGTACACGCTAGCAGGAAAGTGCGTAGCTTCATGAGCTTGACTGTGAACTGATTCACAAACAGTCCTGTTGCTTTCGCCCACCAATAGCATGCAGCAAACAATGCTGCATCTTGTTGCGTCATGTGGAAGCGATCTTGCAGGTAGGTTGGTGTCCACATGGTGAAAATCGGCTCAGCCAATAAGAAGGCAAAGAGCGCAAAGCACAATAAATAGACGGCGGGTCCCCATGATTCGGCAGTTGCTTTTGCGTGCTGATTCGATGTTTCTACTGGGGCTTCAGTGGTTGGGAAACGACTGCGCAGGGCGATAGATAACATCAGTGCGCCAATCGCGCCCATAATGGCATACATGGCTAACCAGTTTGCGCCGAGTTTAAACACCCATGCTAAAACGATAGAGAGCGTCGCGCCTGCTAAACTGAAGAAAAAATCAGTAAAAATCAGGCTGGAGGAGCGTTTCTTTTCTTCAGGATTGATGCGTACAACCAGATAGCTACCGATGGTCATAAACACACCACCGCACGCCCCGATAAGTGTGACTGCAACGCTGAAGACGGTCAGCGTTGGGCTTATGAATAACAATATGCTGACAATAATGGTGATAACAGACGCTACGATGAGCGGTTTTTGCAGTCCCCATTTTTTCATCAGAATGCCGCCAAGCATAATTGGCAGGAACATCCCGAGGTTCATCAGAGTAAATACTTGGCCAATGAAACTGTAGTCTTTATGAAATGCGTCGCACAGTGGGCCAAGTACGATGCCGAGCGTTGAAACTAGCGCACCGACAAAGTAGTAACTGAGGTAAGAAATCGCGTTCATATTCACGCGAGAGAAAGATGACTCTGTCATAGCGAAACTCCACATAGGAGAGCAAATGATACGGGCTTATGCTGTAACATTTTCGTTGAAGCTCGATTTACGGTGAATGGTAGGGATGGGCCATAGCCGCGTTAGCCGCCAGAACGCCTAACCCTATGCCAATCACCGTGTAGCGCGATCTCTTAAACGAGGGTATTACGCTTATCCTGCCCGCTATTTATCTGTATTAATTGGCGTAACCCGCAACGAAAGTACCGATCAGGCGAACAAAATCATCTGTCACCATCGCCGCACATTTCAGCGTTTGTTCATGAGATAGCTCGACGTCGCTGAGGCCTTCAGCCATGTTGGTGATGGCGGAAACGGCCAGCACTTTCAGTCCACAATGGCGAGCGGCAATCACTTCCGGTACCACTGACATTCCAACTACGTCGCCGCCAATCATCTGCATCATGCGGATTTCAGCGGCCGTTTCGAAATTAGGTCCTGGATAGGAAACAAATACGCCTTCGTGAAGTTTGAGATCCAAGGAGGACGCCGTTTGGTGTAGACGACCGCGTAGCTCAGCGTCATACGCATTGGCTAGACTGAAGAAACGTGGGCCAAAACGTTCATCGTTCGGTCCTACCAGCGGTGTGGATGGCATCGTGTTAATGTGATCGTTCAGTGCGACCAAGCTGCCCGCTGGGATTCCCGTGTTCAGTGAACCCGCTGCGTTAGTGCAGAACAGAAACTCGCAGCCTAAAAGTTTAAAGGTGCGAACCGCTGGGGTCATGATGCCCATGCCTTTGCCTTCGTAAAAATGGCCGCGACCTTTCATACAAACTACGTCTACGCCGCTGATAGAGCCTAAAACGAGTTCACCAGCATGGCCGACGACGGTGCTTACCGGAAAACCGGGTAGGTCTTGATACGAAATGGCGGTTTTGTTGTCGAGTTGGTCGGCAAATACGCCTAAGCCGGAGCCGAGGATCAGTGCGATACGTGGCTGAAAGTTCGGCTTGGCTGCGCGGATGATTTCGGCGGCGTGAAAGGGAAAGTTGTCACAATGAGAGAAAGACATAATCGACTCCAAGAGGAAAGGTATGCCCGCATTGTGTGTATGGCTTCGATTGGCAATCCAATTTTAAAAATGCGTTGATTGATACGAAAATCGTATTGATCGCAATTTGGCGTAATTTATATTTCAGATTCAGAGGATTGTGAGTGCGGGCGGTATGAAGCAAAGTTTTTTGTTGCCAAATCAAATTGTCGTTATGTGATCTGAATCTCACTGGCTCACGCATTGACGACAGTGCTGTCTTTGCGCATAAGTTAACGTAGTAGCTGATAATTTGGGGTTACGTCCATAGGGAGGCTGTCTTGCAAAAAGCACGGTGTTATCTGTTAGGTGAACGCGCGGCGGTGTTAGAACTTGAGCCACCATTATCGTTAGAAAGCCAGAAGCGTATTTGGTCATTAGCGACTCGGCTGCGTGAATATCCCAATGTGTCGGAAGTGATTCCCGGAATGAACAATATTACGCTGCTGCTCTCTGTGCCGGAGACTGAACCGGTTGAGGTTTT
Source organism: Hafnia paralvei ATCC 29927 (assembly GCF_001655005.1). Taxonomy (GTDB): domain Bacteria; phylum Pseudomonadota; class Gammaproteobacteria; order Enterobacterales; family Enterobacteriaceae; genus Hafnia; species Hafnia paralvei. The sequence goes on along the minus strand of NZ_LXET01000046.1, from coordinate 79,100 downwards.
AGACAAATTGCAACAGTGGTGGGAAGAGAGCGAGTCCGTACAGCCAGAAGTGCGTCATATTGATATTCCAGTCGTTTATGGCGGCGCAGAAGGGCCTGATTTGGAAGAGGTCGCGCTGTTTCACGGACTCACCGAGCGCCAAGTGGTTGAGCTACATAGCAGTGCAGAATATGTGGTGTATTTCCTCGGATTTCAGCCCGGTTTTGGCTACCTTGGCGGTTTGCCTGAAGCCTTACACACCGCGAGACGAGGGGTGCCGCGAGTGAAGGTTCCGCAGGGATCGGTAGGTATCGGTGGTAGCCATACCGGCGTTTATCCTCTGGCCTCGCCGGGGGGCTGGCAGATTATCGGCAATACGCCACTGGCGTTATTTGATCCCCATGCATCACCTTCGACGTTATTACGTCCCGGCGATAGCGTGCGCTTTGTCCCGCAAAAGGAGGGAGTATGCTGAACATTATTCGCGCTGGATTACAAACAACGGTGCAGGATCAGGGGCGTAACGGTTTACGTGGGCAGGGCGTTAGCTTGGGCGGTGCGCTTGATGCTCCTGCGTTGTACGCCGCTAATTTACTGGTGGGAAATAGAGGTACTGATGCGGGGCTTGAAGTCACTCTCGGCGAATGCACGGTAGAATTCACCCGTGATGGTTGGATGGCGTTAACAGGGGCAGGATGCGACGCGTATTTGGATAAACAGCGTATATGGACGGGGTGGAACTACCCAGTTCGCGCGGGGCAGCGTTTAGTCTTGCATCGCCCGAAGCGTGGAATGCGCAGCTATCTTGCGGTGAGTGGCGGTATTGATGTACCCAAGGTGCTCGGCTCGCGGAGTACCGATCTGACCGGTGGTTTTGGTGGCCTAGACGGGCGAAGGCTGAAAGATGGCGATGTTTTGCCGCTTGGCGAGGTACGGCGTGTTCCGCAAAAATCGCAGGGTATTAAACAATTGCTGTTCAATAACTATATCCGTGTGCTGCCTGGTCCTGAATATCAAGAGTTTAGTCCAGAAGAGCAGGCGTTTTTCTGGCGTACACCGTGGCACCTTAGCCCCCAGAGCAACCGCATGGGATATCGCTTAAACGGCCATGCGCTCAGACGTAGTAGTTCACGTGAAATGTTTGCACATGGGCTGTTACCCGGCGTGATTCAGGTTCCACACGGTGGCCAGCCGATAGTATTAATGGCCGATGCCCAGACAACCGGTGGTTATCCACGTATTGCCTGCGTGATCGAGGCCGATCTCTATCACCTCGCCCAAATCCGTTTGGGAGAACCGATCCATTTCATTCGCTGTACGCTGGCCGAAGCACAGCAGGCCTATAAAGAACAAAAAATCTATCTGCGTCAACTTGAGAGAGGATTGCAGGGTGATTGATCTCAATGCTGATTTAGGGGAAGGCTGTGCCAATGATTACGCGCTGTTAACGTTGGTGAGCTCAGCAAATATCGCCTGTGGATATCATGCTGGTGATGATGCCACTATGCATCAATCTCTCCTCTGGGCAAAAGAGTTGGGTGTCGCGGTGGGGGCGCATCCGAGCTTTCTCGATCGGGCTAACTTTGGTCGGCGTCGGCAGACGTTGTCCCCAGACGAGGTCTATCAATTGGTGATGGAGCAACTGAACGCGCTAAACCGCCATTGCCTTGCGCTCGAGGTTAGGTTACGGCACGTAAAGCCACATGGCATGCTTTATAATCAGGCGGCGGTCGAACCTCAACTGGCTTACGCAATTGCCCATGCCGTGTTTGATTTTGATCCTGCTTTGCGTTTGGTTGGGTTAGCGGGCAGTGAGATGATCCGCGCCGGAAAGCTATTGGGGCTGACCACGTGGCAGGAAGTTTTTGCCGATCGTAACTATCAAGCCGATGGCACTCTGGTACCGCGTAGCCAGCCTGATGCGCTGATTACTGACGATCAACAGGCGTTACGTCATACTTTGATGATGGTGCAGCACAATCAGATTGTGACACCACAAGGTGATAGGGTACCAGTGCAGGCGGACACGGTTTGTTTACATGGTGATAGCATGCATGCTCTTGCTTTCGCTCAGTTACTTCGCCAGCATTTCTTGCAACAGGGTATCGAGGTGGGCGCGGGCTGAAGTTTTGACTCCGTAACCAATCGCGCTATTCTGGCGACATGTTGTCGTCTGGTGTAAGAGAGTGGAGCCATGCCTGAAGGGCCAGAAATTCGTCGTGCGGCGGACAAGTTAACGGGTGCCGTGGTGGGTAAACCGTTAACCGAAGTGTGGTTCGCATTTCCTCAGTTAAAGCATTATCAGCCTCAGTTGATTGGCGAAAAAATCGAAGATATCGAAACGCGGGGTAAAGCGCTGCTGACGCACTTTTCCAATGGTTTAACCATGTATAGTCACAATCAACTGTACGGCGTATGGAAAATTGTTGCTGCTGGAGATACGCCGAATACGAAGCGCGATCTGCGTGTGCGCCTTGAAACCGAGGATCAAGCGATCCTGCTTTATAGTGCCTCTGATATCACTATTGCGCCACGAGAGGAGATTGCTCAGCATCCGTTTTTACAACGCGTTGGGCCCGATGTTCTTGATTTACGCCTAACGGCTGAACAGGTAAAAGAGCGTTTGATGCTGCCGGCATTTCGTCGTCGTCAGTTTGGTGGGTTATTGCTGGATCAGCGCTTCTTGGCGGGGCTAGGTAACTATCTACGCGTTGAGATTTTATGGGATGCTGAATTAGCGCCGACCCATAATGCTCAATCATTGCGTCCTGAACAGTTGGAGCATTTGTCTCATGCTTTGCTGGAGATTCCACGTCTTTCGTATAACACGCGTGGCACCATGGATGAAGATGTGCATCATGGCGCGCTTTTTCAGTTCAAGGTGTTTCACCGCGCCGGTGAACCTTGTTTGCGCTGCGGGCAGATGATTGAAAAAACGATGATCTCTTCGCGGCCATTTTACTGGTGCCCGAATTGTCAGCGTTAGAATTGATATAAAAAATAACCCCACCGAATAGTAAAATGCGGTGGGGTTATAGCGTATCGATTTCTTAAATTACTTCTTCAGCTTAGACTCAAACGGACGTTTGTCATAGCCGGTATACAGCTGACGAGGACGAGCAATTTTGATGCCGTCGTCGTGCATTTCGTTCCAGTGAGCGATCCAGCCTACGGTACGTGCCATGGCAAAGATGACGGTAAACATGGAAGACGGAATACCCATCGCTTTCAAGATAATACCTGAGTAGAAATCTACGTTTGGATACAGTTTCTTCTCAATGAAGTACGGGTCGTTCAGCGCGATGTGCTCCAACTCCATCGCCACTTCCAGCAGGTCATCTTGCAGATTCAGCTCTTTTAACACTTCATGACAGGTTTCACGCATCACGGTAGCGCGTGGATCATAGTTTTTATAAACACGATGACCAAAGCCCATCAGGCGGAAAGAATCGTTCTTGTCTTTAGCTCGGCGCACAAATTCTGGGATGTGATCGACTGAGCTGATCTCTTCCAGCATTTTCAACGCGGCTTCGTTGGCTCCGCCGTGCGCTGGCCCCCAAAGAGATGCGATACCGGCTGCGATACAGGCAAATGGGTTTGCGCCAGAAGAACCGGCGGTACGCACGGTGGAGGTCGATGCGTTCTGCTCATGGTCAGCGTGCAGGATTAAAATGCGATCCATGGCGCGTTCCAGAACTGGATTCACTACATACTCTTCACACGGCGTTGAGAACATCATATTCAGGAAGTTGCCGGAATAGGAGAGGTTATTCTTTGGATAAACAAACGGTTGGCCGAGTGAATATTTGTAGCACATCGCCGCCAACGTCGGCATTTTTGATAACAGGCGATACGCTGCGATTTCACGATGACGCTCGTTGTTAACGTCCAGAGAGTCGTGATAGAACGCTGCTAAAGAGGCGGTGACGCCGCACATTACCGCCATTGGGTGAGAGTCGCGACGGAAACCGTGGAACAGACGAGTAATCTGCTCATGGATCATGGTGTGGCGCGTAACGGTGGTTTTGAACGTTTCATACTCTTCCGGTGTTGGCGCTTCGCCATACAGCAGAATGTAACAAACTTCGAGGTAGTTGGAGTTTTTGGCCAACTCGTCGATAGGGAAGCCGCGGTGCAGCAAAATGCCTTCATCACCGTCGATATAGGTGATTTTTGATTCGCAAGAGGCCGTGGATGTAAATCCTGGGTCAAACGTGAAGTAGCCTTTTGAACCCAAACTGCGAATATCAATTTCTTCGCCGCCCAATGTGCCGGAAAGCACATCAAGTTCAATCGTTTCAGAACCGTTTAGCGTTAGCGTCGCTTTCTTGTTAGCCATTACAGTCTCCTTAGCGCCTCTAGATTTAAGAACCATTAACGACCGACTCACCGATATTGGGTACTAGCCTCCCTGTTAGCGGTTCTTCGCGCCCTGCTGACCACCGTCGATTTTCGTGGCGGTCTTAAATTATAGGGTACAGAGTGCAATTTATCCTGCTAACGGCCAGTTCGTCGTTCGACGACTACTCGCTCGTCGATGTTTAGAATGTTAACGATTCGTTGGTATTCTTTATAACATAATTAATTATTGCCTACGTTAAACCTATGGGTATTCACATATTCCACTGTTGCATAACTTTGCGCTGGGGGAAAGAGTTTGCTCATCAATAGTACAACGTAGGTCTATTCGCCACTCTGTTGTAACGGAAATGTTGATTCCTTGTCAAATCATGTAATTAATTTTGTCGTATTTGTTAATTTCGTGACTCATATCACTGTTCCGGTCAAATGTCTTTATTCAGGTTGTATTCGAATTGTAATCAAAATGTGATGCTTCTATACTGCCGCCAGGTCTCCGGGACTTTCTGTTTTTCTAGGGTTGTACCCTCTAAGAAACTGCCCTGAAGTTGGAGCACCCAGCGTGAATATGGAGCGCGCCGTTTTAGCACAGTGGAAGCTGTTGGCGTGTAACGTAAAGGATTTTATACCCAAACTTATTGGGGTTGCGCAAAGGCAGCAAGCGAGAGAATCTCAGTAAACCTACCTATCGGTGCAACTGGGGAACGAACGCGGCTAACGTTGCAGCAATGCCAAGTAGGAAGGGGATACGCTGCTTGACCCCGCCCAGGCCCGGAGGAAGGAAAATAATAAGAGCTGTGTGGGCGCTATAATGATAAAAAATGTCAAAAAACAAAGACCTGTCAATCTGGATCTGCAAACGATCCGATTTCCCGTTACTGCGATAGCCTCCATATTACACCGCGCTTCAGGTGTGATTACCTTTGTTTCCATCGGTATCCTGCTTTGGCTATTGGGCCTTTCTCTTGCTTCTCCTGAAGGGTTTGCTCAAGCCGCAGCGGTCATGGATAGCTTCATCGTTAAATTCATTGTGTGGGGGATCCTCACCGCATTGGCGTACCACATCTGTGGTGGTATTCGTCACATGCTGATGGATTTTGGCTATATCGAAGAGAGTTTCGCCGCAGGTAGTCGCACAGCTTACATTTCATTTGCGATCACCGTCGTACTTTCTATTTTAGCTGGAGTCCTCGTATGGTAACCCCAAACTCAAAAAGCAGTGCATCTGCCTTAGGGCGTAATGGTGTTCATGATTGGTTACTGCTACGTGCGGCGGCCATCGTTATTACGTTATATGTCCTCTATATCCTCGGTTTTATCTTTACCGCAGACTCTCTTACTTACGAAATCTGGCGCGGATTTTTCGCATCAAACATCACTAAGGTCTTTACCGTGCTCACGTTGGTATCAATTTTGGCTCACGCTTGGATTGGTATGTGGCAAGTGTTAACGGATTACATTAAACCGCTGGCATTACGGCTGATTTTGCAGCTGGTTATCGTTGTCGCGTTAGTGGTTTATTTGGTTTATGGAACATTAGTTGTGTGGGGTGCCTAACATGAGTCAGTCAGTTAGTGGTCTTGAAGTTAGAGAGTTTGATGCAGTGGTTATTGGTGCTGGTGGTGCAGGTATGCGCGCAGCACTGCAAATTTCCCAAATGGGGCTGTCTTGTGCTCTGTTATCTAAGGTATTCCCAACCCGTTCTCATACCGTTTCCGCTCAGGGGGGCATCACGGTTGCGCTAGGTAATACTCATGAAGATAACTGGGAATGGCACATGTATGACACGGTGAAAGGTTCCGACTATATCGGTGACCAAGACGCCATTGAGTATATGTGTAAAACCGGCCCAGAAGCGATACTGGAACTGGAGCACATGGGGCTGCCGTTCTCTCGTTTGGACGATGGTCGTATTTATCAGCGCCCATTTGGCGGTCAGTCGAAAAATTTCGGTGGTGAGCAGGCGGCGCGTACCGCCGCCGCCGCTGACCGTACAGGTCATGCGCTTTTACATACGCTGTATCAGCAAAACCTGAAAAACCACACCACGATCTTCTCCGAATGGTATGCGTTGGATCTGGTGAAAAACCAAGACGGCGCGGTTGTAGGTACCACCGCCATCTGCATTGAGACGGGTGAAGTCGTTTATTTCAAAGCGAAAGCGACCATTTTGGCTACCGGTGGTGCAGGTCGTATTTATCAGTCAACGACCAATGCGCACATTAATACCGGTGACGGCGTAGGTATGGCGCTGCGTGCGGGGGTGCCGGTTCAGGACATGGAAATGTGGCAGTTCCACCCAACCGGTATTGCCGGTGCAGGGGTTCTGGTCACAGAGGGATGCCGTGGTGAAGGCGGTTATCTGCTGAACAAACACGGTGAGCGTTTCATGGAGCGCTACGCACCAAACGCGAAAGACCTGGCAGGCCGTGACGTGGTTGCGCGTTCCATCATGATTGAGATTCGTGAAGGACGTGGTTGTGATGGTCCTTGGGGGCCACACGCCAAACTGAAGCTGGATCACTTAGGTAAAGATGTACTTGAAGCGCGTCTGCCGGGGATCTTAGAACTGTCTCGTACCTTTGCTCACGTCGATCCGGTGAAAGAGCCGATCCCTGTGATCCCAACCTGCCACTACATGATGGGCGGGATCCCGACCAAAGTGACCGGTCAGGCGTTGACGGTTAATGAGAAGGGCGAAGACGTTGTCATTCCGGGGCTGTTTGCGGTTGGCGAAATTGCCTGCGTATCGGTTCACGGCGCAAACCGTTTAGGCGGTAACTCGCTGCTCGATTTGGTGGTGTTCGGTCGCTCAGCGGGTCTACACCTGCAAGAATGTTTGATGGAGCAAGGCCCAAGTCGCGATGCTAGCGAATCGGATATTGAAGCCTCTCTGGATCGTATGAACCGTTGGAACAACACTCGTAGCGGTGAAGATCCGGTGCAAATTCGTAAAGACCTGCAATCCTGCATGCAGCACAACTTCTCGGTATTCCGTGAGGGTGATGCGATGGCGAAAGGGTTGGAAGAGCTGAAAGTGATTCGTGAGCGTCTGAAAAATGCGCGTCTGGATGATACTTCTAGCGATTTCAACACTCAGCGTGTTGAGTGTCTGGAATTGGATAACCTGATGGAAACTGCTTTTGCGACCGCAGTTTCAGCGAATTTCCGTACCGAAAGCCGTGGGGCACATAGCCGCTTTGACTTCCCGGATCGTGATGACGCTAACTGGCTGTGCCACAGCCTGTATCTGCCGCAAACCGAGAGCATGACACGCCGCAGCGTGAACATGGAACCTAAGTTACGTCCGGCGTTCCCGCCGAAGATCCGTACTTACTGATTGGTTAATCAATTACTCGGTTAGTTACCCTTTTTTGCGGAGAAACGGTCATGAAAGTAGAGTTTTCAGTTTATCGCTATAACCCGGACGTCGATAACGCGCCACGGATGCAAGATTACACCCTTGAGGCCGAAGAAGGCCGCGACATGATGCTGCTAGATGCGCTGATTTTGCTCAAGGAGCAAGATCCAACGTTAGCATTCCGTCGCTCCTGCCGTGAAGGTGTATGCGGTTCTGACGGCGTGAATATGAACGGCAAGAACGGCTTAGCCTGCATTACTCCCGTCTCAACCTTGCAACGCGCGGGTAAAAAAATTGTGATCCGCCCATTACCGGGGCTGCCGGTGGTGCGTGACTTGGTTGTTGATATGGGGCAGTTCTACACCCAATACGAAAAAATTAAGCCGTATTTGCTCAATGATGGTAAGAATCCGCCTGCACGTGAACATCTGCAGATGCCAGAACAGCGCGAAAAGTTGGACGGTTTGTACGAGTGTATTCTGTGTGCATGCTGCTCAACGTCGTGCCCATCCTTCTGGTGGAACCCAGATAAGTTTATCGGTCCTGCGGGGTTGCTGGCCTCATATCGCTTCCTGATTGACAGCCGAGATACGGAAACGGATAGCCGTTTGGACGATTTAGATGACGCTTTCAGCGTATTCCGCTGCCATAGCATCATGAACTGCGTAAATGTGTGTCCAAAAGGCTTGAACCCGACCCGTGCAATTGGTCATATTAAGTCTATGCTGCTGCATCGTAGTGCATAGCACTTAAATTGTTTAAAATTCCAACGGTTAGCGTTGGATTTGTGCAAACCTCTCTCTCCTCGAAAGAGGAGGGAAGAGGGGTTGCAATAGGTAGCACCTAGACGTAAGACACATTTTTGCAACAGGTGATGTATCTTCGTCACAAAAAGCACATAGAGTCATCTGACGATAGGTGCAATTACTATAAGATGGTTACGGTAAAGTAATTACGTTGTATGTAATTACGATAAATGTTTTTAATAACACTCGGTTGGATGCGAGAAATTGTTAAAAGCATGATGTTTATCACGGCGAAAACTAAAGCTGAAAACAGCTTAAGGGATCATGATGCAGAACGGCGCAATGAAGGCCTGGCTGGATTCCTCCTATCTGGCGGGCGCAAACCAGTCCTACATAGAGCAGCTCTATGAAGACTATCTCACCGATCCTGACTCGGTGGATCTGAGCTGGAAGGAAATTTTCCAACAGTTGCCGACGATCGGCCTGAAATCGGAACAATTCCACTCCCAAACTCGAGACTACTTCCGTCGTCTGGCGAAAGACCCGTCCCGGTTTAATATCTCACTAAACGACCCTGATACGGACGCTAAGCAGGTCAAGGTGTTGCAGATGATCAACGCCTTCCGTTTCCGTGGTCATCAACAAGCCAATCTGGATCCATTAGGCTTGTGGAAACAGGATGCGGTGCCAGATCTGGAACCCTCTTTCCACAACCTGACTGAAGAAGATTTTGATCAGACTTTCAACGTGGGTTCTTTTGCCATCGGCAAAGAGACCATGAAGCTGTCCGATCTGTATCAGGCACTTAAGCAAACTTATTGTGGTTCTATCGGTGCAGAGTATATGCACATCACCAACACTGAAGAAAAACGTTGGATTCAGCAGCGCTTGGAATCAGTGGTCGGTCAGCCTTCCTTTACTCAAGAAGAAAAACAGCGTTTCCTGCGTGAACTAACCGCAGCGGAAGGGCTGGAGCGTTATTTGGGCGCTAAGTTCCCAGGCGCGAAACGCTTCTCACTGGAAGGTGGCGACGCGTTGGTACCGATGCTCAAAGAACTGATCCGTCATGCCGGTAAGAATGGCACCCGTGAAGCCGTTCTAGGGATGGCGCACCGCGGTCGTCTGAACGTGCTGATTAACGTGCTGGGTAAAAAACCGCAGGATCTGTTCGACGAGTTTGCCGGTAAACATAAAGAACACCTCGGTGCAGGCGACGTTAAGTACCATATGGGCTTCTCGTCAGACGTCGAAACCGAAGGCGGTCTAGTGCATTTAGCGCTGGCCTTTAACCCGTCACATCTGGAAATTGTCAGTCCGGTGGTTATGGGCTCTGTCCGCGCCCGTCGCGATCGTTTGGATGAAGCGCGTAGCAATATGGTTCTGCCTATTACCATCCACGGTGATGCAGCCATCGCAGGTCAAGGCATCGTGCAGGAGACGCTGAACATGTCTCAGGCACGTGGCTATGAAGTGGGCGGTACCGTTCGTATCGTGATTAATAACCAAATCGGTTTTACCACCTCTAACCCGAAAGATGCGCGATCTACTCAGTATTGTACTGACATTGCCAAAATGGTTCAGGCGCCGATCTTCCATGTGAACGCGGACGATCCTGAAGCCGTTGCCTTTGTGACGCGTCTGGCCCTCGATTTCCGTAACACCTTTAAACGTGATGTGATGATCGATCTGGTGTGCTACCGCCGCCATGGTCATAACGAAGCTGATGAGCCAAGTGCAACCCAGCCAGTGATGTACCAGAAAATCAAAAAACATCCGACCCCGCGTAAAATCTACGCTGACAAGCTGACCGAGCAGAGCGTTGCCTCTCTCGAAGATGCCACGGAAATGGTTAACCTTTATCGTGATGCGTTGGATCGCGGCGAGTGCGTGGTGGACGAATGGCGCCCAATGAACATGCACACCTTTACATGGTCTCCGTACCTGAACCATGAATGGGATGAGGTTTATCCAAGCACCGTTGAGCTCAAACGCTTACAAGATTTGGCTCGTCGCATCAGTCGTGCGCCTGAATCGGTCGAAATGCAGTCTCGTGTTGCCAAGATTTATGGTGACCGTGCCGAGATGGCAGAAGGCAACAAGCCGTTTGACTGGGGCGCGGCAGAAAATCTGGCGTACGCCACGCTGGTTGATGAAGGTGTACCAGTGCGTATTTCTGGCGAGGACTGTGGGCGTGGTACGTTCTTCCACCGTCACTCAGTGATTCATAACCAGAAAGATGGTTCGGTATATATTCCTCTGGAAAATGTACATAACGGGCAAGGCGACTTCAAAGTATGGGATTCTGTGCTGTCTGAAGCCGCTGTTCTGGCTTTTGAATATGGTTACGCCACCGCAGAGCCGCGCACGTTGACTATCTGGGAAGCGCAGTTTGGTGACTTTGCCAACGGTGCTCAGGTGGTCATCGACCAGTTCATCAGCTCTGGCGAGCAGAAGTGGGGGCGTCTGTGTGGTTTGGTTATGTTGCTGCCACATGGCTATGAAGGCCAAGGCCCTGAGCACTCTTCTGCGCGCCTAGAACGTTATCTGCAACTGTGTGCAGATCAGAATATGCAGGTCTGTATTCCGTCTACACCGGCTCAGGTTTATCACATGCTGCGTCGTCAGGCACTGCGCGGAATGCGTCGTCCTCTCATCGTGATGTCGCCTAAGTCTCTGCTGCGCCATCCGTTGGCGGTATCTTCTCTGGAGGAACTGGCAAACGGCAGCTTCCAGCCGGTCATCGGCGAGATTGATGATATCGATCCAAAAGACGTGAAACGTGTGGTGATGTGTTCCGGTAAGGTCTATTACGATCTGTTGGAACAACGTCGCAAGAATGAACAGAAAGACGTGGCGATTGTGCGTATCGAGCAGTTGTATCCATTCCCTCACCAGGCGATTCAGGATGCATTTGCACCTTATGCTCACGTACATGATTTTGTTTGGTGTCAGGAAGAACCACTGAACCAAGGTGCTTGGTACTGTAGCCAGCATAACTTCCGTGAAGTGATTCCTTTTGGAGCATCGTTGCGTTATGCGGGGCGTGCAGCATCGGCTTCGCCAGCTGTGGGTTATATGTCGGTTCACCAGAAGCAGCAACAGGATCTGGTTAACGACGCGCTGAACGTGGAATAACTAGAGCTCAAAAGAAAGTCTGGGCGCATTAGCGCCCAGTTCTGCAAAAAATTGGTTATAAAAAAGGATATAGCATGAGTAGCGTAGAAATTCTGGTCCCTGACCTACCTGAATCCGTTGCCGACGCTACGGTTGCAACGTGGCACAAAAAACCGGGCGATACCGTCGCTCGTGATGAAGTTATCGTTGAAATCGAAACCGACAAAGTTGTTCTGGAAGTGCCAGCGCCGGAAGCCGGCATTATGGATGCGATTCTGGAAGAAGAGGGTGCGACCGTGCTTTCTCGCCAGTTGTTGGGGCGCCTGCGCCCTGCGGATGTATCCGGCAAACCTACCACCGATAAAGCCCAGTCTTCTGAATCTACACCTTCATCTCGTCACACAGCGGCTCTGGAAGAAGGGAGCAGCGATGCGCAGGGGCCAGCGATTCGTCGTCTGTTGGCCGAACACTCGTTGAACGCGGCCGATATTAAAGGCACCGGCGTCGGTGGCCGTATCACCCGTGAAGACGTTGATAAGCATTTAGCTTCTGCGGCACCAAAAGCAGCCAAAGCTGCTGAGCCCGAAGTTGTTGCCGCACCGCTGGGTGCGCGTACCGAAAAACGCGTGCCGATGACCCGCCTGCGTAAGCGTGTGGCCGAACGTCTGTTGGAAGCGAAAAACAGCACCGCTATGCTGACGACGTTTAACGAAGTGAACATGAAGCCAATCATGGACATGCGTAAGCAGTATGGCGAAGCTTTCGAAAAACGCCATGGTGTGCGTCTGGGCTTTATGTCCTTCTACATCAAAGCCGTATTGGAAGCCTTGAAACGCTATCCAGAAGTGAACGCCTCTATCGACGGCGAAGACGTGGTGTACCACAACTATTTCGACGTGAGCATTGCGGTTTCTACGCCTCGTGGTCTGGTCACTCCAGTGCTGCGTAACGTTGATACGCTGGGCATGGCTGACATTGAGAAAAATATTAAAGAACTCGCAGTAAAAGGCCGTGACGGAAAACTGAAAGTTGAAGAACTGACCGGCGGTAATTTCACCATTACCAACGGCGGCGTATTTGGCTCTCTGATGTCTACACCGATCATCAACCCACCACAGAGCGCGATTCTGGGCATGCACGCTATCAAAGATCGTCCTATGGCGGTCAATGGCCAAGTGGTGATCCTACCCATGATGTATCTGGCTCTGTCTTACGATCATCGCCTGATCGACGGACGTGAATCCGTAGGCTTCTTGGTGACGGTGAAAGAGATGCTGGAAGATCCGGCTCGTCTGCTGCTGGACGTCTAAGTAACAAAATATTTGGCATTGCTATGCAATGGCCTGCTTCGGTGGGCCTCTTACCTAAAATAAGAGCCAGTCATGATAGGCGTGATGAGCGTAAGCAGTTTGCGGGCGGGCAGCGCGGAGAAATTCGAACACAGCCCAACCACAAAATGACAAGCGTAATAGCCTAGCAGGCTCGGCGACAAAATGGATAGAACATCATGAATCTACACGAATATCAGGCCAAACAACTGTTTGCTCGGTATGGTTTACCGGCACCGGTCGGTTATGCCTGCACCACACCTCGCGAAGCAGAAGAAGCAGCATCCAAAATCGGTTCAGGTCCGTGGGTGGTGAAATGTCAGGTTCACGCTGGTGGCCGCGGTAAAGCGGGCGGCGTTAAGCTGGTTAAGTCTAAAGAAGAGATCCGTGCTTTTGCAGAAAACTGGTTAGGTAAGCGTTTAGTGACTTACCAAACGGATGCGCTGGGTCAGCCGGTGCATCAGATTCTGGTTGAAGGTGCAACGGATATTGATAAAGAACTATATCTCGGTGCGGTTGTCGACCGTGGAACGCGTCGCGTTGTTTTCATGGCATCGACCGAAGGTGGTGTGGAAATTGAGAAAGTGGCCGATGAAACGCCACACTTAATCCATAAGACGGCGATAGATCCATTGACGGGTCCACAGCCTTATCAAGGCCGTGAGCTGGCATTCAAACTGGGTCTTACCGGCAAACAAGTGGGTCAATTCACCAAAATCTTTATGGGCCTGGCGACGCTGTTCCTTGAGCGCGATCTGGCTTTAGTCGAAATCAACCCGCTGGTGATCACCAAGCAGGGCGATTTGATTTGCTTGGACGGAAAACTGAGCGCGGATGGTAACGCATTGTTCCGTCAGGCGGAACTGCGTGAAATGCGTGACCCTTCTCAGGAAGATGCGCGTGAGTCTCAGGCGGCTCAGTGGGAACTGAACTACGTAGCTCTGGACGGTAACATCGGTTGCATGGTTAACGGCGCGGGTCTGGCGATGGGCACCATGGATATCGTTAAACTACATGGCGGCGAACCGGCGAACTTCCTCGACGTTGGCGGCGGTGCCACGAAAGAGCGCGTCACTGAGGCGTTTAAAATTATTCTGTCTGACGAGAAAGTGAAAGCGGTTCTGGTCAACATCTTCGGTGGTATCGTGCGTTGTGATCTGATTGCCGACGGTATCATCGGGGCGGTAGCTGAAGTTGGGGTTAATGTCCCTGTGGTCGTGCGTTTGGAAGGTAACAACGCCGAGCTGGGAGCGAAGAAACTGGCTGACAGCGGTTTGAATATTATAGCAGCGAAAAGCTTAACGGATGCTGCGCAGCAGGTTGTTGCTGCCGTGGAGGGGAAATAATGTCCATTTTAATTAATAAAGATACCAAAGTGATCTGCCAAGGTTTTACCGGCAGTCAGGGCACTTTCCACTCTGAGCAGGCGTTAGCCTACGGGACTAAATTGGTCGGCGGTGTTACGCCGGGCAAAGGAGGCACCGAACATTTGGGGCTGCCTGTATTTAACACCGTCCGTGAAGCGGTAGAAGCCACTGGTGCAACGGCATCGGTCATTTATGTTCCAGCACCTTTCTGCAAAGATTCTATTCTGGAAGCGATTGATGCTGGGATTAAACTGATCATCTGTATCACCGAAGGTATTCCAACGCTGGATATGCTGGTTGTGAAAGCGAAGCTGGAACAAAGCGACGCACGCATGATTGGGCCGAACTGTCCGGGCGTCATCACCCCAGGCGAATGTAAAATCGGTATCATGCCGGGCCATATCCACTTGCCGGGCAAGGTCGGGATCGTTTCTCGTTCTGGTACGCTGACTTATGAAGCGGTTAAGCAGACGACGGATATTGGTTTTGGTCAGTCAAGCTGTGTCGGTATCGGCGGCGACCCCATCCCTGGCTCTAACTTCATTGATATCCTGAAGCTGTTCCAAGAAGATCCACAAACTGAAGTTATCGTGATGATTGGTGAGATCGGTGGTAACGCAGAAGAAGACGCCGCGGCTTATATCAAAGATCATGTGACTAAGCCCGTTGTTGGCTACATTGCTGGTGTGACCGCGCCTAAAGGCAAACGTATGGGACATGCTGGTGCAATTATCGCTGGTGGGAAAGGTACTGCCGACGAGAAATTTGCTGCGCTAGAAGCCGCAGGTGTGAAAACCGTTCGTAGCTTGGCCGAAATTGGCAACGCGGTAAAAACAGTTTTGCGTTGAGTCTTGAGCAAGCCTGATGGTTTGTCTCCTGCGATAATTAAATGAAACATAGTGTTTCGACATATTGGGTCACTTCGGTGGCCCTTTTTTATCTGCGCTATTTTATGCTGCGCCTGTCCACCTATCTTTCCTCTTCTGTCATTAACGTCTCTCTGATTTGCGTAACCTTTCGTTCTTGTATGCTGACTATTTGTCACTCAGGTTTATTACTCTGTTATTCAAAATGAGAAGGTATGAAAATAAAAAATCACGTAAAAGAAACAGCGCATAGAATAAATAACAATCAGTTAACAATAAGTAACCATGAATGCGTTTATGATACTTTTACTTAACATAGATCAATGAAATTACTATAAAAAAATGCCAGAAATAGTGCCTTAAACAGAGTGTTTTGCTAATCTTGCTGTAGATCAATTTTGGGTGATTATAAGCATTTGCCTAAAACGTGACCTAACTACACAAATCTAATTCCTAACACGAAAATACCTATTTATTGTGTGGGAATGGCGGGGTACTATTTACCCGTCTGTAATACTGAGTCGTTTTTATTGTTATATTTGTTATCTTCCTTCGGTTTTTCGTTGCAAACGTTTTCTGAACTATGCTGATGGAGTGGATTTTGCTCAACGTCGATAGCGAAGTTTTGGAAAGCGTAGGCTGCTGGGAATTGGGGGAGGTTCCAATTTGTTGTTGAAGGGCATTCACTGCTGGTAGTTATGTGACTTCCGTACTCGAACGGAAGCCGTGTTGCCGCAAGTCGGAGTCTTCCTGCGAGGAGCAAGGAGTCAAGATGTTGGATATTGTCGAACTGTCACGGTTACAGTTTGCCTTAACGGCGATGTATCACTTCCTATTTGTGCCATTGACGCTGGGTATGGCGTTCTTATTGGCCATCATGGAAACGGTATACGTCCTGACTGGCAAGCAAGTTTATAAAGATATGACCAAGTTCTGGGGCAAGTTGTTTGGTATCAACTTTGCACTTGGGGTTGCCACGGGTCTAACCATGGAATTCCAATTCGGGACTAACTGGTCATATTATTCCCATTACGTTGGAGACATCTTCGGTGCGCCGCTGGCGATCGAGGGTCTGATGGCGTTCTTCCTTGAATCTACCTTTGTTGGTCTGTTCTTCTTTGGCTGGGATCGTCTGGGCAAAGTGCAGCACTTAGCAACAACATGGTTAGTTGCGCTGGGTTCTAACCTGTCCGCACTATGGATCTTGGTTGCTAACGGCTGGATGCAGAACCCAATCGCTTCGGATTTCAACTTCGAAACCATGCGTATGGAAATGGTGAGCTTCTCTGAGCTGGTATTAAACCCAGTTGCTCAGGTGAAATTTGTGCACACCGTTTCTGCGGGCTATGTCACTGGCGCCATGTTTATTCTAGGTATCAGCTCTTACTATCTGCTGAAAGGCCGTGACTTCGCATTTGCTAAGCGTTCCTTTGCCATTGCGGCGGCGTTTGGTCTGGCGGCATCACTGTCTGTTATCGTGCTGGGTGACGAATCCGGTTACGAAATGGGTGACGTGCAGAAAACCAAACTGGCAGCTATTGAAGCTGAGTGGGAAACTCAACCGGCTCCAGCATCATTCACTCTGTTTGGTATTCCTAATCAGGAAACCATGACGAACGAATATGCCATTCACATCCCTTACGCTCTTGGCCTGATCGCGACCCGTTCGCTCGATCAGCAAGTGACTGGCCTGAAAGAGCTGATGGCTCAGCATCAGGTTCGTATCCGTAACGGTATGAAAGCCTATGAATTGCTGCAGGAACTGCGTACCGGCAATACCGATCCAGCTGTGCGTAACGAATTCAATAAAGCCAAGCAGGACTTGGGCTACGGTATGTTGCTAAAACGCTATACCGACAACCCATCTCAGGCTAGCGAAGAGCAGATTCAGGCTGCAACTAAAGATTCTATTCCTAAAGTTGCTCCACTGTATTTCGCATTCCGTATCATGGTGGCATGTGGCTTTGCGCTGTTGCTGATTATTGCTCTGTCCTTCTGGACGGTAATTCGTGGCAACGTAGGTAAAAAACGTTGGTTGCACCGTGCGGCGCTGCTGGGTATTCCATTGCCTTGGATTGCTTGTGAAGCGGGCTGGTTTGTTGCTGAATATGGTCGTCAACCATGGGCTATCGGTGAAGTATTGCCGACTGCGGTGGCGAACTCTTCACTGACAACGGGCGATCTGCTGTTCTCCATTATTCTTATCTGCGGTCTGTACACGCTGTTCTTAGTCGCAGAAATGTATTTGATGTTCAAATTCGCTCGTCTGGGTCCAAGCAGCCTGAAGACCGGTCGTTATCATTTTGAACAGACGAATGCAGTAGAAGCGCGCTAACAGGAGTCCACGCTATGTTTGATTATGAAGTATTGCGATTTGTCTGGTGGCTGCTGGTGGGTGTGCTGCTGATTGGCTTCGCAGTCACTGACGGTTTCGATATGGGGGTAGGTGTGCTCTCTCGTATCATCGGTAAGACTGATACCGAACGCCGTATTATGATTAACGCGGTTGCCCCTCACTGGGAAGGTAACCAAGTTTGGTTGGTTACTGCTGGTGGGGCGTTGTTTGCTGCATGGCCAATGGTGTACGCGGCAGCGTTCTCCGGCTTCTATGTGGCGATGATTTTGGTTCTGGCTTCATTGTTCTTCCGTCCGGTGGGCTTTGATTACCGTTCTAAAATTGAGAGCACTCGCTGGCGTAACATGTGGGACTGGGGCATCTTTATCGGTAGCTTCGTTCCAGCGTTAGTCTTCGGTGTAGCCTTCGGTAACCTGTTGTTGGGTGTTCCGTTCCACATCGATGAATACCTACGTTTGTATTACACCGGTAACTTCTTCCAACTGCTGAATCCATTTGGTTTGTTGGCGGGTGTTGTGAGCTTGACGATGCTGCTGGCGCAGGGCGCAACCTATCTGCAGATGAAAACCACCGGCGAGATCCATTTACGTTCTCGTGCTGCGGCGCAGATCTGTTCTCTGGTGATGGCGATTGCTTTCCTGCTGGCTGGTGTATGGCTGGTTAAAGGTATTGATGGCTATGTGATTACCTCTGCGATTGATACCGCTGCGCAGTCTAACCCACTGCGTAAGGAAGTTGCTCATCAGGCTGGTGCATGGCTGTTGAACTTCAACAAGTATCCGATCCTGTGGGCTCTGCCTGCTTTAGGTGTGGTGCTGCCGTTGTTGACTACGCTGTGCTCACGCGTTGAGAAAGGGGGCTGGGCATTCCTGTTCTCTTCTCTGACAATTGCCTGTGTGATTCTGACTGCCGGTGTGACCATGTTCCCGTTCGTGATGCCTTCTATCACCAACCCAAGCATGAGTCTGACCATGTGGGATGCGACGTCTAGCTTGTTGACTCTGCAAGTGATGACCGTAGTTGCGATTATTTTTGTTCCGATTGTGCTGCTGTACACCATCTGGTGTTACTACAAGATGTTTGGCCGTCTGGACAAAAAATACATCGAAGAAAACACGCATACACTTTATTAAGGAGCGACAACCATGTGGTATTTTGCCTGGATTTTAGGAACGCTTCTGGCTTGTTTCTTCGCGATCATTACTGCGATGGCGATTGAAAACAGCGAAGCCAAGGCAACGGCGAAAGACGCCGAGTAATGGCTAACTTATCTGATAAGCTCTATCAGATCATGGACAAGGGCCCGCTTCGGGCCCTTTCACTGGTCTTAGCATTAGTGGTGGCGTTTTGTGTTTTTTGGGACCCATCGCGTTTTGCTGCAAAGACTAGCGAGCTTGAGATCTGGCAGGGACTTCTGATTATGTGGGCGGTTTGTGCTGGGGTTATTCACGGCGTCGGTTTCCGCCCCCACCGCAGTCTATGGAAAGCGGTTTTCTCTCCGTTGCCTGCTGTGATTATTTTGCTTGCCGGTTTGTTACATTTCTTCAGTTAACGTCAAGAACGGTTAGTAAATCTGCAAAATAATTATGGGTCCACGGCGGATCCATAATTATTTTCGTTCTCATCTACCTCCCCCATTCCCAACCTGTTTTCAAGTGCGTATAGTAACCGCGTTAATTTGCATTTCTGAGATGTAGAGTGAGTACTATGATGTTCCGATGGCCGGTGCGTGTATATTACGAAGACACGGACGCCGGGGGCGTGGTTTATCACGCACGATACGTCGCCTTTTATGAAAGAGCGCGCACAGAGATGCTGCGCCAACATAATTTCAGTCAGCAACAATTGCTGAGTGAGCATGTCGCTTTTGCTGTCCGTCGCATGACGGTTGAGTATCTGTCGCCTGCACGTCTGGATGACATGCTGGAGGTAGAAACCGAAATTACCGCCATACGAGGGGCTTCTCTCACGTTTGCCCAACGTATCATTAATTCGCAAGGCAAAATTTTAAGCCAAGCAGATGTGTTGGTAGCATGCATCGATCAAAACCAAATGAAGCCTATTGCGCTTCCCAAGTCTATTGTCGCGGAGTTTAAGCAGTGACTGACATGAACATGTTCGATTTATTTTTGAAGGCGAGCCTGCTGGTAAAGCTTATCATGCTGGTTCTGGTGTGCTTCTCTATCGCCTCTTGGGCCATTATCATCCAGCGTACCCGCATTTTGAATGCGGCGACGCGTGATGCTGAAGCTTTCGAAGATAAATTCTGGTCTGGGATCGAGCTATCGCGCCTTTATCAGGAAAGCCAAACTCGTCGTGATAGCTTGACTGGCTCTGAGCAAATCTTCCATTCCGGTTTTAAAGAGTTTGCGCGCTTGCACCGTGTTAACAGCCACGCAGCGGATGGCGTGATTGAAGGTGCGACTCGTGCAATGCGTATTTCATTAAATCGTGAAGTTGAAGGTTTGGAAACACATATCCCGTTCTTGGGTACCGTGGGTTCAATCAGCCCGTATATCGGTCTGTTCGGTACCGTTTGGGGGATTATGCATGCCTTTATTGGTTTGGGTGCTGTAAAACAGGCAACCCTACAAATGGTTGCTCCGGGTATCGCAGAAGCATTGATTGCAACGGCAATCGGTCTGTTTGCTGCAATCCCTGCGGTTATGGCCTACAACCGTCTGAATCAGCGTGTGAATAAGCTTGAACAGAATTACACCAATTTTATGGAAGAGTTCATTGCCATTCTGCACCGTCAGGCTTTTGCTACCGAATCTAAATAAGTAGGAGGTTAGCATGGCGAGATCAAGTGGCCGTCGCGAGCTCAAATCTGAGATCAACATTGTTCCATTGCTGGACGTGTTGTTAGTTCTAGTGCTGATTTTTATGGCAACGGCGCCAATCATCACTCAGAGCGTTGAGGTTGATCTACCGGACGCAACGGATTCAAAAACGGTAAGCACCAATGATAATCCTCCAGTTATCGTTGAGGTTTCGGGGATAGGGCAGTATGCGGTTGTTGTCGATCACAATCGTATGGAGCAACTTCCGGCAGAGCAGGTGGTTGCAGAAGCGCAATCCCAGTTGAAAGCCAACCCGAAAACGGTATTTTTGATCGGTGGAGCGAAAGATGTGCCTTATGATGAAATCATAAAAGCGTTGAATCTTTTGCATCAGGCCGGTGTAGCCTCTGTTGGCTTAATGACGCAGCCGATTTAAATACACGAAAAAAGCGTAAAATCCGTGTTGGAATTCCTGTATGAAAGCGCTAGCATGCAGCCTGTTTATAGGCTGCGTGTTGCGTTTTGCGCAGTGAGTTTTTAACACTCAATTTGTTTAACTGAGCTTTTAGAAACCGGCTCCGGGATACTGGCTCTTGGAAACTGAATCGTGGTAAACGCATCTGAGAAAAACGATAAGCTAAATCGCTCCGTCATCGTTTCAATCATTTTGCATATCGTCCTGATAGCATTATTAGTCTGGGGCTCAATGATGCAGGATTCAACGATAAGTGCTGGCGGCGGCGGTGGCGGTGGATCTGCCATTGACGCAGTCATGGTTGATTCCGGTGCAATGGTTAAAGAATATAATGATCGTCAGCAGCAACTGCAAAGTGATGCTCGCCGTGCACAACAAGAGCGTAAGAAACAAGCCGACAAGCAGGCTGAAGAATTACAACAAAAGCAGGCTGAAGAGCAACAGCGCTTAAAAGCGTTAGAGAAAGAGAGAATTCAAGCTCAGGAAGACGCTAAGAAAGCGGCCGAAGATGCCAAGAAGGCCGCAGAGGAAGCACAAAAGCAAGCTGCTGAAGAAGTAAAAAAAGCAGCGGAAGAAGCTAAGAAAGAGGCTGCTTTAGCTGCCGCTAAAGTGAAGCAGGAGGCCGCCAAAGAAGCCGCCCTCGCCGCAGCAGCTGCGAAGAAACAGGCGGAAGAGGAAGTTAAGAAAGCGGCAGCAGAGGCAAAAAAACAGGCCGAAGCTGAAGCAAAAAAACAAGCGGCTATTGATGCGAAAAAAGCCGCTGAAGAAGCCAAAAAACAGGCTGCTGCTGAGGCTAAGAAGGCGGCTGAAGACGCTAAGAAAGAGGCTGCTGCTGAAGCGAAAAAACAAGCTGCCGCAGAGGCTAAGGCTAAAGCAGATACTGAAGCTAAAGCTGCAGCTGATGCGAAAAAAGCTGCCGATGCCAAGAAAAAGGCCGATGCTGCCGCAGCGAAAGCAGCAGAGGGCGTTGACGACCTGTTTGATGGCCTCGCTGACGGCAAAAACGCACCGAAGGGTGGTGGCGCGGCTGGTGCCTCTGGGAGTGCCGGTAAAGCTGGCGCGGCAGGCAAGGGTAATAGTAAAACGAGTGGGGCTTCCGGTGCTGATATTAGTAACTATGCTGGACAGATCCAAGCGGCGATTGAAAGCAAGTTTCATACGGATCCAAGCTTCAGCGGAAAAGTATGTAACCTGCGCATTAAGCTCGCGTCAGACGGCATGCTGCTAAGCGTGGCTTCTGAAGGTGGAGACCCAGCGCTTTGTCAGGCTGCAGTTGCAGCAGCGAGAATGGCGAAATATCCTAAGCCGCCAAGTGACGCCATTTACCAGATATTTAAAAATGCGCCTGTTGATTTTAAACCGAACTGATTGTCTGGTTTTGTTTGAATAACAGTGCATTAGAAAAAGCCCAAGTAAAGCAGCATATAGTGTACGTAAAGTTTCGGAATTATATGATGGTTCTACTGGGCAATATGTAGTTTTGTGTGCGTTGGTTTGTTAAAATTCTGCTAAATTATCGTGGCCATCGGGGTCAGATAAGGGAGATATGATGAAGCAGGCGTTTCGTGTAGCGATGGGGCTGTTAATCCTGTGGGCCAGTGTGCTCCACGCGGAAGTCCGAATAGTGATTACTCAGGGTGTGGATACTGCTCGCCCAATTGGTGTAGTGCCTTTCAAATGGATGGGGCCGGGTTCTGCTCCTGAAGATATTGGTGGAATTGTGGCTGCTGATTTACGTAACAGCGGTAAATTCAATCCGATTGACACTAACCGTATGCCACAACAGCCAACGACCGTTGCTGAAGTGACTCCAGCCGCTTGGACAGCATTAGGTATTGATGCCGTCGTGGTTGGTCAGGTTCAGCCAAGCGCTGACGGTGGCTATGTGGTTTCATATCAGATGGTTGATACCTCTGGTAACCCTGGTAGCGTGCTGTCTCAGAACCAGTATAAAGTGACCAAACAGTGGTTGCGTTATGCGGCTCATACCAGCAGCGATGAAGTGTTCGAAAAGCTGACCGGTATTAAAGGTGCATTCCGCACGCGTATTGCCTATGTTGTTCAGACCAACGGCGGTCAGTTCCCATACGAACTGCGCGTTGCTGACTACGATGGTTATAACCAGTTCGTCGTTCACCGTTCACCGCAGCCGTTGATGTCTCCGGCATGGTCTCCAGACGGTAGCAAACTGGCTTACGTAACCTTCGAAAGCGGTAAATCAGCATTGGTGATTCAGACTCTTTCTAACGGAGCTATCCGTCAGGTCGCGTCGTTCCCACGCCACAATGGTGCCCCAGCGTTTTCTCCGGACGGTAGCAAACTGGCGTTTGCATTGTCGAAAAGCGGTAGTCTGAATCTGTATGTTATGGATCTGGGCTCAGGTGCTATTCGTCAGGTGACTGATGGCCGTAGCAATAACACTGAACCTTCATGGTTCCCGGACAGCCAAAATCTGGCATTTACTTCTGACCAGGGTGGACGTCCACAGATTTATAAAGTCAATATTAATGGTGGTGCGCCTGAGCGTCTGACCTGGGAAGGTTCTCAGAATCAGGATGGCGACGTAAGTTCTGACGGCAAGTTCCTTGTCATGGTTGGCACAAGCGGCGGCTCACAGCACATCACTAAACTGGATCTCGGATCGAATGCGAATCAAGTTTTGACCAGCACGTTCCTAGACGAAACGCCGAGTATCGCGCCAAATGGTACCATGGTTATCTATAGTTCTACTCAAGGACTGGGTTCCGTGTTGCAGCTAGTCTCGACCGACGGGCGTTTCAAAGCGCGTCTTCCGGCAACCGATGGTCAGGTGAAATTCCCTGCCTGGTCGCCGTATCTGTGATGCATGTATAAAAAGATATGTATAGCAAATTATAAAAGGATCAAAGAGATGCAACTGAACAAAGTTCTGAAGGGGCTGATGCTAGCACTGCCAATTATGGCCGTAGCTGCTTGTAGTTCACATAAAAATGCGAACGACGATCAATCAGCGATGGGTGCTAACGCTGGTAACGGTATGGAAAACGGCAGCAGCAACCTGTCTTCTGAAGAACAGGCTCGTCTGCAGATGCAAGAACTCCAGAAAAATAACATCGTTTACTTCGGTCTAGACAAGTACGATGTAAGCTCTGACTACGCTCAGATGCTGGACGCACACGCTGCTTTCCTGCGTAACAACCCATCTTACAAAGTGACTGTAGAAGGTCATGCGGATGAGCGCGGTACTCCTGAGTACAACATCGCCCTGGGCGAACGTCGTGCTAACGCAGTTAAGATGTACCTGCAAGGTAAAGGCGTAGGTGCTGATCAGATCTCTATCGTTTCTTACGGTAAAGAAAAACCAGCAGTACTGGGCCACGACGAAGCAGCCTATGCTAAAAACCGTCGTGCCGTACTGGTTTACTAATTGCTAGTAAAACGAGTATCGCATGAGCAGTAACTTCAGACTTCACTTGTTGAGTCTGTCGTTACTGGTTGGAATAGCGGCCCCTTGGGCCGCTATTGCCCAAGCTCCAATCAGTAGCGTCGGCTCCGGCTCGGTTGAAGATCGAGTCACCTCACTTGAGCGTATCACGAATGCTCAGGGTCAACTATTTTCTCAACTCCAGCAGCAACTCTCTGATAACCAGCGTGATATTGACACTCTCCGTGGTCAAATTCAGGAAAGTCAGTATCAACTGAATCAAGTTGTTGAGCGTCAAAAACAGATCCTTTTGCAGTTAGACAGCCAAGGCAGTGCCAGTACGGGGGCTACAGCCGCTCCGGCCGCCTCGACCTCAACAGGTTCTGACTCTAGCGCGGCAGCAGCTCCTGCGGCGGCAACCGCTTCTACAGCGGCAGAAACGCCAGCGAGTAGCGGTGATGCCAACACAGACTATAACCGTGCTGTTGATTTGGTGCTGGTGAAAAAACAAAACGATCAGGCGATTACCGCCTTCCAAAGTTTTGTTAAGCAATACCCAGATTCGACCTATCAGCCAAATGCCAACTATTGGCTAGGCCAGCTGTTTTACAACAAAGGTAAAAAAGACGATTCGGCTTATTATTTTGCTGTAGTCGTTAAAAATTACCCTAAATCACCAAAAGCGCCTGAGGCAATGTATAAGGTTGGGGTGATCATGCAAGAGAAAGGGCAGGTTGATAAAGCCAAGGCCGTCTATCAGCAGGTCATTAAGCAGTATCCAACCAGCGATTCGGCAAAGCAGGCACAAAAACGTATTGCTGCGTTATAAGCGTATTTTCAGGCTCAGAAATAGACGATCTGTTTAATTTATGGGCCTGAACGTACGAAGTGCAATCAATTGAACTGATTATTAAAATTTTTGGTTGCGCTGTCCTGATAAATGAGTAATATATGCCGCCGTTGCCCAGACAAACTGAAACAGAGTGATTTAGGCAACAAATTTTGAAATGGGTCGTTAGCTCAGTTGGTAGAGCAGTTGACTTTTAATCAATTGGTCGCAGGTTCGAATCCCGCACGACCCACCATTTCAAAACGTTTTAAAGTAGTAAAGCCAGATAAATAAATGGGTCGTTAGCTCAGTTGGTAGAGCAGTTGACTTTTAATCAATTGGTCGCAGGTTCGAATCCCGCACGACCCACCATTTATTTATTATGTTTGAACATCAAACGGTTTTTCTGCTGAAGTAGCACACTCGAATGGGTCGTTAGCTCAGTTGGTAGAGCAGTTGACTTTTAATCAATTGGTCGCAGGTTCGAATCCCGCACGACCCACCATTCGAAGAACGCTACACTCCGCTACAGCGGGTCGTTAGCTCAGTTGGTAGAGCAGTTGACTTTTAATCAATTGGTCGCAGGTTCGAATCCCGCACGACCCACCATTTCTTCAAGTATCATCTTAGTTTTAATTTCCCTACAAAAAGATATCGTGCACTTGTCGTGAACAATTTTGAGCAACGCTTGCGACGACTCGAAGGGCAAGGCTAAGCCGAGTCATCCCGCATAAAAATCATCCGCGCCACTTGCCATCCTCGATACTAAACATTTCATCGTTAATTTGTCTTTTTCCCGATCGGCTAGCCCTCGTATTTGCTAGCAATGTTTAGTATATAAAACAAAAAGCCTAATTAATGCTCACTGGTGTTAATCATTTGTTGTATACTCGCCAAACGATCAATCCTCCAATATGAGCTATAGCGCGATGTTTGACCCAAATGCTGCGGTATACCCTTTTCCACCCAAGCCCGCTCCGCTGGTTCCAGATGAAAAACGTTTTTACCGCGAGAAGATCAAAACACTGCTGAAGCAGCATAACGCGGTGCTAGTCGCCCATTACTATACCGATCCTGAAATTCAGGCTTTGGCTGAAGAGACTGGGGGATGTGTATCCGATTCGCTCGAGATGGCGCGTTTTGGGCGTGATCATCCGGCTACGACGCTACTGGTAGCGGGGGTTCGCTTTATGGGCGAAACCGCCAAGATCCTTAGCCCTGAAAAACGCGTGCTAATGCCGACGTTGCAAGCAGAATGCTCGCTTGATCTTGGGTGCCCAGTCGATGAATTCAGTGCTTTTTGTGATGCTCATCCCGACCGAACGGTTGTGGTTTATGCAAATACGTCAGCTGCGGTGAAAGCACGGGCCGATTGGGTTGTGACCTCCAGTATTGCTGTCGAATTGATTGAGCACCTTGATGGCCTTGGTGAGAAAATTATTTGGGCTCCTGATCGCCATTTGGGGCGTTATGTGCAGCGCCAGACGGGGGCTGATATTCTCTGCTGGCAAGGGGCGTGTATTGTGCATGATGAATTCAAGACACAGGCACTAGAGCAGATGAAGAGACTCTACCCTGAAGCTGCAATTCTCGTACACCCCGAATCGCCGCAGAGCATTGTTGATATGGCTGATGCTGTTGGTTCTACCAGCCAACTTATTCAGGCTGCCCAGCGGTTACCTAATCCACAAATGATAGTGGCTACCGATCGTGGTATTTTCTACAAAATGCAACAGGCTTGTCCCGATAAAGTTTTGCTGGAAGCACCGACTGCTGGCGAGGGAGCGACATGTCGTACTTGCGCCCATTGTCCTTGGATGGCGATGAATGGCCTTCACGCCATTGCTATGGGATTGGAACAGGGTGGGAGCAATCACGAGATTCATATTGATGCTGCGTTGCGTGAGCGTGCTCTGATTCCGTTGAATCGCATGTTGCAGTTTGCCAGCGATTTGAAGCTTAACATTAAAGGTAACGCCTGATTGATCTCAGGAAGGTGAGGAACATATGGATTTCTTAAGCACTTCCAACATCATGATACATATCCCGTTGGGGCAAGGTGGTTATGATCTGTCGTGGATCGAAGCCGTCGGCACGCTATTCGGATTGCTGTGTATCTGGTATGCCAGCCAAGAGAAAATCATTAACTATGCGTTTGGCCTGATTAACGTGTCGCTGTTTGCGGTGATTTTCTTCCAGATTCAGCTCTATGCGAGTCTGTTGCTACAGATTTTCTTTTTCGCAGCCAATATCTATGGCTGGTATGCATGGAGTAGACAAACCAGCGATAATCAAGCCGAGCTGAAAATCCGCTGGTTATCTCGACCAACGGCCGCTATTTGGACGACGATATCCATCGTCTGTCTGCTATTTATGACTTATAACATTGACGTCGTTTTTGCATTTTTGACCAAAATCAGTGTCTCGCTGATGCAGGCGTTGGGGCTCAATGTTGTTTTGCCTGAGTTACAGCCTGATGCATTCCCATTCTGGGATTCTGCCATGATGGTGCTGTCTATTGTGGCAATGGTGCTGATGACGCGTAAATATGTTGAGAATTGGATCCTTTGGGTCATCATTGACGTGATAAGCGTAGTGATTTTTGCTTTGCAGGGCGTCTACGTCATGGCTTTGGAATATGTGCTCCTCACCGCTATTGCACTGAATGGCGCTTGGCTTTGGATCAAAAGCGCGCGAGAAAATGGTTCGCAACCACTGTCCGTCGCGGCAGAATAAACGACTGTTATTTTGACGATGGCCTGAGAATGAAACCTCAGGCCATTTTTTTATGAATTTTTGTTTAAAGCTTGTTCAAAACGGGCAAGATTTAGAATGCACTGCTATAGTTCATGCTTGCACTGTGATGGTGAGCACACACTCCGACTGGCGATTTCACGCTAATCGACTATTTAGAGCCTCGATTTTTTCTGCCAGCAATTATTTTCTTAAACAGCGTTAATCCTGTTGGTTCTATTAAATAACTATTTTCTATCGAAATGCAGTGGCGGGCTGCATTTGGTGCAATTTGTGCAATATTTAAACTGACGTCATGTGATGTCGACGAATTCAGGAGCACATTTTGTCTCGAACAAACGTGGTACTTAACCCGCTAGAGTGTACTCAGCAGGCATTGAACTGGATTGAAAAGAAGTCGCTAACGCATGATGAAATGGTGGCTTTGAACAAAGAAGTATTGAGCAATTTTAAGGAGTACGTTAATCCTGGTTTCCTTGAATATCGGAAATCGGTTACGGCAGGCGGGGATTACGGAGCCGTAGAATGGCAAGCGAGTGGCCTTAACACGCTTGTCGACACTCAGGGGAACGAGTATATCGATTGCTTGGGTGGATTCGGTATTTTCAATGTAGGGCACCGTAATCCAAAAGTCATATCCGCCGTAGAAAGTCAGATGGCAAAGCAGCCTCTGCACAGCCAAGAACTCCTTGATCCACTGCGTTCTATGTTGGCGAAAACGCTGGCTGCTATTACGCCGGGCGATCTCAAATATACGTTCTTCTGCAATAGCGGAACGGAGTCTGTAGAGGCTGCGCTGAAGCTGGCGAAGGCTTATCAATCCCCGCATGGAAAATATACCTTTGTCGCAGCGACTGGCGCATTCCACGGTAAGTCCTTGGGTGCACTGTCAGCTACCGCGAAATCTATCTTCCGACGTCCTTTTATGCCACTGCTGCCAGGCTTTCACCATGTTCCTTTCGGAGATATTGAGGCATTACGCACCCAGTTGCACGAATGCAAGAAGACCGGCGATGATGTTGCCGCAGTACTGCTGGAGCCGATTCAAGGCGAAGGTGGGGTCATTTTGCCACCGAAAGGTTATTTGCCTGCTGTTCGAGCGCTTTGCGACGAATACGGTGCCTTGCTGATTTTCGATGAAGTGCAGACGGGTATGGGGCGCACTGGCAAGATGTTTGCCTGTGAACATGAGAATGTTACCCCAGATATTTTATGTCTGGCGAAAGCACTGGGCGGCGGCGTTATGCCTATCGGTGCTACGGTGGCGACGGAAAAGGTATTCTCGGTTCTGTTTGATAATCCTTTCCTGCATACCACCACCTTCGGCGGTAACCCTTTATCCTGTGCAGCGGCGCTCGCAACCTTCAACGTAATACTCACGGAAAATCTGCCAGCTAAAGCTACCGAGCGTGGTCAGCAATTGATGGATGGATTCCGCCGTCTAGCGGTGCAATATCCTGAGTTTATGATGGAAGTTCGCGGTCAGGGGTTGATGCAGGCCATTGAGTTTGTGAAGAGCGAAGTGGGCTATTCGTTCTCACGAGAAATGTTCCAGCGCAATGTTTTAGTTGCAGGAACGCTCAATAACTCAAAATCGATTCGTATTGAGCCACCGTTAACCATTACGGCTGAGCAATGTAAGCAAGTGCTAACTCGTGCTGAAGAAGCGTTAAAGGCTATGCGTGCATTGAGTCCCACCCATCAGCCAACGATGAGTGTGGCCTGATAGGGATGATATAACGCTAAAAAGGGAGCCTCATACTATGATGAGGCTCCCTTTTTCTTTGCAACTGAACTAGCGAGTAACTGCTTACTTATCCGTTATGTTCGTGTGTATGGCCGTGAGAGTGGTTATGTCCAGATGGCATTTTCACATGGGTCATAAGATCGCAATCATGTTCTTCGCAGCCGTTAAACTCCATCTGAATGGTTGCATGTCCAATCTGATAGTGCTCTGCGAGATAATGTTGGATCTGATCTAACAGCCCATCGTGGTCGTGAGGCGGAATAACACGCACATGCAAGGTCATCAGACGTTGTTCGCCGATTTGCCAGATATGCACATGGTGAACATTGCGGACTTCGGGAAATTCATGGCATAAATCGCGTTGTAGCTGTGGGACATCTACATCTTCAGGCGTACCTTCCAGCAATTCATTCGTACTCTCTTTCAGTAAGCCCCAAGCGCTGTGTAAAACCAGACAGGAAACGACGACGGAAAGGATTGGGTCAATTGGCGTCCATCCGGTCCACATGATAACTAATGCAGCTACAATCGCGCCGACAGAGCCTAATAAATCACCCATTACATGCAGCGCTGCGGCACGTACGTTGATATTTTTTTCTTCAGAACCGTGATGCAGTAGCCAAAAGGAGAGAATGTTGGCCAATAACCCAGCGATCGCGATCACCAACATAGTTCCCCCCATCACGGGTTCGGGCGACATAAAACGCTTTACCGCTTCCCATACAATGATGAAAACAATGACAACAAGTGCTGCTGCGTTAATGAAAGCAGCAAGCGTTGTGAAGCGTAAGAAACCGAACGAGTGTCTCAGCGTGGGAGAGCGAGTGGCAAAGCGCACAGCCATGACTGCAACGAAGAGGGCTGCAGTGTCGGTGAGCATGTGACCTGCGTCGGCGAGTAAGGCCAGCGAGCCTGAAATGAGGCCGCCGATAACTTCGACGACCATAAATATAGCAGTGACGGCTAGCGCCAGTATCAAGCGTTTACTATCGCTGCCTTGAGTTGAATGAGAATGTTGATGACCTGACATCTTTTGTCCTTAATGCACTTAGGATTTTAACTATAGTTTAAGCATAGGACGGGTGGATACGGAACATTCTGCGATGTTTTTTACCTAAAAGTGCGTCAAAAATATTTTCCATCTATCGATTTAATATAAACAATAGCGTTGCAAATGAATTGAAAATAAAATGCAGTAACATCGGAAGTAGTAATCCATTTTTGTATATTCTTGCATAGCATAATATGACAGAAAAAGTGAATAGCTCGATAAAGGTTGTCGGGGAGCTATATTGAGTATGCATAAGACTGAATAAAATCGATGTTAGTACGATTCCGCAGATTTTTGCTTTAGGCCCCCACAGAAGAAATGCATTTAGCAGAAAACCGCGAAATACGATCTCTTCATAGATGGGGGCTAAAAAACAAACGCAAATTGAAAATAGGAAAAAAGATAAGTTTGAATAAGTCGTAATCGATTCAATCCATGCTTCTGGCTTATCATAAAAAGCGGATATTACCCTTAGAATAAGGATGAATGTTATAAAAAATAGTGTGCTTTGGGTATCGATGCCGCCTATTTTTATATCGTTATAGTGAGTAGAGTATTTTCTTATGGCAATATATGATAAAGGAAGCCAAAGTGCAAAACTCATAAATGAAATAAGATATCCACTTTGATAGAGTTCTTTATAGTTATTAAGAAAAAACGCGACATAAGAAATAAAATACCAAAGCATAAAAATGCTAAAGCATATAAAAGATTGTACTATTTTATCGAGTTTCTTGCTGTCCATTGCATGATATTTTCTCTATCAGATTTGTATCTGATTATAAATGCAGCATAGAAAACTAAGCAAGCATCCAACCTTAAACCATGGCTGAATTATAAATTAATAATCCCATTAAAAATAATAATTATGAATGGGTGTGCTAAGAGTCTTTGCGCAACTGATTGTTCGTAACCGAATGAAACTATTTTATGCGGAAAAGATTTTTATGTCAGACACAAATTTTGTTGTTGGACGTGCTTTTACTCAAGCTGTTCAATATCCACTTATGCTGATTAATGTGTTTAAAATCATCATCAATGGTGGCTCATGATGAAGAGGTGACCGTGGCTAGCTAGGCTAGAGTGGGCTTAAATCAAGAAATTGTTGAACAAAGGCCGTTTACAATCGCTGCGTAAAACGGCTAGATTGGAGATTCGTCTATTAATCCCCTTCGACACCAACGGAATAGTTATGAATTACCAGAACGATGATTTACGTATTAAAGAAATTAAGGAACTCCTGCCACCTGTTGCCCTGCTAGAAAAATTTCCGGCTACAGTGTTTGCAGCAGAGACGGTGTCGCAATCTCGAGGTGCAATTCATCAGATCCTCAAAGGTAAAGACGATCGTTTGTTGGTGATTATCGGTCCATGTTCTATTCATGATGTTGAAGCTGCCAAAGAGTACGCTCAGCGTTTGCTTAGTCTGCGCCAAGAGCTGAACGGTGAGCTAGAAATTGTGATGCGAGTTTACTTTGAAAAGCCGCGTACTACGGTAGGTTGGAAGGGGCTTATCAACGACCCACATATGGATAGCAGCTATCAGATTAATGATGGGCTACGTATCGCACGTAAGCTGTTACTCGATATCAATGATATTGGATTACCGACTGCGGGCGAGTTCCTCGATATGATCACGCCACAGTATCTGGCTGATTTGATGAGCTGGGGCGCAATCGGTGCACGTACGACCGAATCTCAGGTCCATCGAGAGCTAGCTTCTGGGCTTTCCTGTCCAGTCGGGTTCAAGAATGGCACCGATGGTACTATTAAAGTTGCTATAGACGCGATTAACGCAGCAAGCGCCGCGCATTGTTTCTTATCTGTCACCAAGTGGGGCCATTCGGCTATCGTGAATACTAGCGGCAATGGTGATTGCCATATTATTTTACGTGGTGGTAAAGAGCCAAACTATAGCTCCGCCCACGTGCAGGAAGTCAAGGCAGGGCTGAAGAAAGCCGGCTTGGCCGAGCAGATCATGATTGATTTCAGCCATGCAAACAGTAGCAAGCAGTTTAAAAAACAGCTTGAAGTTTGTACCGATGTTTGCAACCAGATTAAAGCGGGCGATAAAGCGATCATGGGCGTGATGATTGAAAGCCATCTCGAAGAGGGAAACCAGAATCTGGAAGGCTCTGAGCCGCTGGTTTATGGCAAAAGTGTTACCGATGCCTGCATTGGTTGGAACGATACTGAAACGGTGCTGCGTCAACTGGCTCAGGCTGTTAAAGTGCGTCGTGGCTAAATGCCCTTCATGACGATAAAAGCCCACGTTGTGGGCTTTTTACTAAATAAAATCTGATAGCTCTGGTTATTGTTGCTGTTCCATTTCCTGAGCCAAATCGCTTTTGACCTGCGCTTTCTGTTCTGGTGTTAATACTTTGCTCAGATTAAAGAAATACTGCATACGATAGTAGCGTGCTTGCTCTTGCGCTTTACCAAATGCGGTAATTTGCTTTTTTACCGCAGCTTCGTCCCATTTCCCTGAATCAATGATATTAATCAGCAGCCCATTCTGTATATCTTTGGTATCAATAGATGCCATTTTTTGATCGGTTTCAGCACGAAGGGCCTTAATCTTCTCAACCTGAGAAGGGGTCAAATGCAGGTGCTGAATCATTGGATCTTGCTGTGCTTCCGGTTGCGAGTTTCCGCCGGTATTACTCGATGCCAATGCTAAGCTAGAAAAAACGAGAGCGGATACTGCAATTGCGGTTTTAGAGAATTTGTTCATTGATATAATCCCAAGTGTGGTCGAAAAAGAGAGTAGGCAATACTGTAATATATTAACAAGTTTGTGTTGTAATGAATTGTGTTAACTCGTAAATAGCCTAGCGTTAATAAGTTATTCAAATTATGACTTTATCAAGTTCATCATTATGGTGAATACGCTTGTTTAAATTTAATCTGAATGGCTAAATTACAGCAGACAATAAAAAAGCGCCGTGAGGCGCTTTTTTATTGTCCAGAAAAGGCGAGATTATTTCGCTTTACCCTGATTTGCAACGGCTGCAGCTTTGGCGGCAATCTCAGCGGCATCGCCAAGATAATAACGCTTCAACGGCTTCAGATTTTCATCAAACTCATACACCAACGGTACGCCAGTAGGGATATTAAGCTCAAGAATTTCATCTTCGCTTAGGTTATCTAAATATTTCACCAGCGCACGCAGAGAGTTACCATGCGCAGCAATAATTACTCGTTCGCCGCTGGCGATGCGTGGTTTAATCACATCGGTCCAGTACGGAATGACTCGGTCTATCGTGGTGGCCAAGCTTTCAGTCACTGGCAATTCTTGCTCGCTCAATTTAGCGTAGCGTGGATCGTGCCCAGGATAGCGCTCATCTTCTTTAGTCAACTCTGGAGGTGTGACCGCAAAACCACGGCGCCACAGTTTCACTTGTTCATCGCCATATTTTTGGGCAGTTTCGGCTTTGTTTAACCCCTGCAATGCACCGTAATGACGCTCATTCAATTTCCATGATTTCTCAACCGGCAGCCACTGTTGCTCCAGCTCATCAAGAACGTTCCACAGAGTATGAATGGCTCGTTTCAGCACAGATGTGTAAGCGAAGTCAAAGGAGAAACCCTGTTCTTTTAAAAGTTTACCTGCAGATTTTGCCTCTGCACGTCCTTTGTCAGACAGCTCTACGTCAGTCCAGCCGGTAAAGCGGTTTTCTTTGTTCCACTCGCTTTCACCGTGTCGTACCAAAACTAATTTCGTTACAGCCATGGGGAAACTCCTTAGAGTAATTTATTAAATGATAACTATTATCATTATATTGCCATCATCGGGTAAACAGCAATAGCTGAGTTTAAACATAGCTAATTTCGGGAGGGATGGGTATGCACAAAAAGTTATTGGTAGATTAGAAACAAAGGGAAACAGTAAAAACGCCTCGCGAGTGACGCCCACTAAAGGTGCGAGGCGTTTAGGGAATTATTTTTTCTTCAAGCAATCGCTCATGAAGGTTTGACGTTCGCCTTCTTTGAAGGTTTTGGTTTTTGCTTCGGCGTTACAGGTTTTCATTTTTTGTTGCTGAGGGGTCAGCGTGGTCGAGGTCGGGTTGGTCTCAGCTTTTAAGCAAGTGCTCATAAAGTTTTTTCGAGCATCGCCGCTCAGAGACTGGCTGCTTGCTTGCTGGCTACAGTCAGTCATTTTCTTTTGCTGGGCGAGCTGTTTCGCTGATGGGGCTTTAACTGCTTTACTCTCTGTGGATGCAGGATCGGCCGCCAGAGCACTACCAGCCAGCAGCAAACCTGCCATTAAAGGGAGAACCTTGCGCATAAACATAGATGATTCCTTATTTTTGCCGTCGTTTTGTTGCTTTAGATTAATTATTGCTGAGACATACAGCTACGTAATAAGCGTAGATGGCAATTCAAAGAAAAGGAATGAGACTTTTATAAAAGTGTCTTGAAAACAGTGAGAAACGGATAAATCTCAGGAGAATATATTCGTCTTATATCCCTAATTCAGTTGTTAGAGACGAAAAAGCACTGCCGTTTAAGGCAGTGCTTCGACGCGTGAGAGCCATCAGTCTTTAGGTGGCTGTTGCGCTTTTGCTGGGTGTAGCAATAAATATACCGCAGGGATCACCAGCATTGAGAGCAGAGGTGCGCTGACCATACCGCCAATCATCGGTGCTGCAATTCGTTGCATGACCTCAGAGCCCGTGCCGCCGCCCCACATTATAGGCAGTAAACCCGCCATAATCGTGGCTACCGTCATCACTTTCGGCCGTACTCGCAGCACGGCTCCTTCGTGTAACGCCGCCAACATTTGTTGATGAGTTAATGGTTGGTCACCTTGCTGATGTTTTTCAACGGCATGATTGAGGTAAAGCAGCATAATTACCCCAAACTCGGCTGACACACCCGCCAGAGCGATAAAGCCTACGGCACCAGCAACTGACAGATTATAACCTAGCAGATAAAGCAACCATACACCGCCGATTAGGGCGAAGGGCAGGGTGCACATAATCAGCAGGGCATCACGGATCTTGCCAAAGGTGATGTAGAGCAGGACAAAGATGATCATCAACGTAAGCGGTAATACCATTTGCAGCTTGGCGCTGGCGCGTTCCATATACTCGAATTGCCCTGACCAGCTTAACGAAACGCCTTCAGGCAATTTCACCTGTTCTGCTACCACGCTCTGCATTTCTTCGACTGCTGATTTCAGATCGCGGCCACGGAGGTCAACGTACACCCAATCAGAAAGACGCGCGTTTTCGCTTTTCAACATAGGTGGCCCTTCGCTAATGCGAACCTGAGCTAAATCCCCCAGCGCGACCTGAGCCCCGCTCGCGGTAACCACCGGTAACGCTCTTAGTTTCTCAACGGAATCGCGAATTTCACGTGGGTAGCGGATATTGATAGGGAATCGTTCTCGTCCTTCGATAGTTTCGCCAATATTTTCACCGCCGATAACGCTCGATACCAACGATTGCAGTTCTTTGACGGTCACTCCGTAGCGAGCTGCTGCGATGCGATTAATATCAATATCGATATAGCGCCCGCCGGTCATGCGCTCAGCTAGCGCAGACGTAACGCCTGGTACCTTTTGTACTACGCGTTCAATTTGTTCGGCGACGTCCCCAATCTGCTGTAGATTATTACCGTTAACCTTGATGCCCACGGGGCTTTTTATGCCAGTAGATAGCATATCCAGACGGTTACGAATCGGAGGCACCCAGACATTGGCAATCCCCGGTACCTGAACGCGAGCGTCGAGTTCGGCAATCAGCGTGTCCATGGTCATGCCTTCGCGCCACTGTTCGCGAGGTTTAAAGCGAATCGTTGTTTCCAGCATGGTGAGCGGGGCGGGATCGGTGGCGCTCTCCGCGCGGCCAGCTTTACCAAAGACGCTTTCGACTTCGGGTACGGTTTTGATTAAGCGATCGGTCAGTTGTAACAGGCGACTGGCTTCACGGGCAGAAATACCGGGCAGCGCTGAAGGCATGTACAACAAATCACCCTCGTCGAGCGATGGCATAAACTCACTGCCTAATCGACTTAGCGGATACGCAGTGGCTAACAGCAATGCGGCGGCTATCACCAACGTGGTTTTAGGACGCGCCAGCACCCAATCTAATAAAGGATGATAGGCTTTAATCAGCCAGCGGTTGATTGGATTCGCATTTTCATCAGGGATTTTTCCGCGAATAAAATAGCCCATCAGAACGGGGACTAGAGTAATACCTAAACCCGCGGAAACCGCCATGGCATACGTTTTTGTGAAGGCGAGTGGAGAGAACATTTTTCCCTCCTGCGCTTCTAGGGCGAATACTGGAATAAACGACAAAGTAATAATCAGTAAACTGCAAAACAGCGCTGGGCCCACCTCGACGGCGGCTTTTTCTGCGATCTTCCAATACTCGGCGTTGCTTGGCGTGCGATTTTCATTCTCGTGTCGCCACTGCTCGAGCACCTTATGCATGTTTTCGATCATCACGATCGCGGCATCGACCATAGCGCCAATGGCGATAGCAATACCTCCCAGCGACATGATATTAGCGTTCACCCCCTGATAATGCATGATGACGAACGCCCCCAAAATCCCCAACGGCAGACTGATAATGGCCACCAATGCCGAACGGAAATGGAATAGGAATAGCGCACAAATCACAGCAACCACGATGAACTCTTCCAGCAGTTTATGCGAAAGGGTGTCAATGGCGCGTTCAATGAGCTGAGAGCGATCGTAGGTTGTTACGATCTTCACGCCGGGAGGCAGACTTTTTTGCAATTCCTGCAGTTTGTCTTTGACGGCATTGATGGTTTCAAGGGCGTTTTTACCCGAGCGCATCACGATGATCCCACCCGCGACCTCACCCTCACCGTTGAGTTCGGCTACGCCACGGCGCATCTCCGGCCCTAAACGTAATGTTGCAACGTCAGATAGCATCACAGGCACGCCGTTACGGTTAGCGATGACGACGTTACGGAAGTCGTCTAGCGATTGCAGGTAACCAGAGGTTCGCACCATATATTCCGCTTCACCCAGTTCCAGAACCGAACCGCCGCCTTCCTGATTCGCGGATTTAATCGCGGTGGAGATTTGCTCATGGGTAACGTTAAGCGCGCGCATTTTCTCCGGCTGTAAGACAACCTGATACTGACGAACCATCCCGCCAACGCTGGCAACTTCGGAAACATTAGGCACTGTTTTTAGCTCATATTTCAGCGTCCAGTCCTGCAAGGCACGCAAATCGGCTAGGCTATATTTTCCTGTGGTATCGGTTAGCGCATATTCATAAACCCAGCCGACGCCGGTGGCATCGGGGCCTAATGATGCCTTGGCCTCTGGGGGCAGCGTAGACTGTGCCTGACTCAGGTACTCCAACACGCGTGATCGTGCCCAATAAGGATCAGTGCCGTCGTCAAACAGTACATAAACGTAAGAGTCGCCAAACATGGAGAAACCGCGCACGGTTTTAGCACCAGGCACTGATAGCATGGTGGTCGTGAGCGGATAGGTCACTAGATTTTCAACCACCTGTGGCGCTTTGCCAGGGTAGCTAACGCGAATAATGACCTGCGTATCCGAAAGGTCGGGCAGAGCATCCAGTGGTGCCTTCTGTACTGCCCATAACCCCCACACCGCAAGGCCGATAGCGGCGAGTAGCACCAGCAGGCGATTTTTGAGCGACCAGCGTATTACGGAGGCGATCATGATTGGCCTCCTGACATGTCCATTTTCATCTCTGCTGGCATGATGTGGCGGATAACAATGCCATTTTCATCCATGCTAAAGCTGAAGTTGATATGGGAGCCGAGTTGCACGCCTTCGGGCAGTTTTCCTCCTGGCAAGGTGAAGTCCATGGTCATGGGACCCCATTTCAGAGCGGGTATAGCTTCATGGCTGATTGTCACATTTTCGCCATCCACCGCTTTAATCACGCCGGTTGTTGTGTACTGAGCGGTTTGTGATATTTCGTCTGATGTCGTATCTGTGGCAGGTTTGTCATCACTAAATTGAGGTAACGCGTTACGTAGACTGGCTTCGGAATCGAGCATGAACTGGCCAGAGGTCACGACAGACTGCCCGACAGTGATGCCATCCTTGATTTCAACCCACTCACCTTGTGATTCACCGGTACGCACGGCAACCGGCGTAAAGTGTCCATTGCCGTCGCTTAACAGCAGGTGAGTATTTTCACCGGTAGTCATTAGTGCAGACTGTGGAACGGCCAATGCGCTGCGTTCATGACTGCTGATGCTGGCAACGTTTAAATACATGCCTGGTTTTAATTGCTGCTTAGGATTACTGAGTTCAATGCGCGCTTTTAGGTTACGGGTGGTTGCATCAAGTTCGGGCAACAGCTCGCTAACGCGTCCAGAGAAACTGACGCCCGGCCATGCGCTGCTAGTGGCGGTGACGCTATCGCCCAAGCGAAGCCTATCGGCCTGTGACTGCGGGTAATCAATGACAACCCATACCGGATCGAGACTGGCGAGTTCAAATAGTGGTTGAGCGGTTGCAACCTGCTGCCCTTCACGAACTTCTAGCTTAGAAACATAGCCGCTGCGCGGAGCCGCAATCGTCATACGAGGTTGTACTTTGCCGCTGCGTTCTACCGCACGGATAACGCTTTCAGGCATAAACTGCAGTGCTAAACGTTGGCGAGCAGCCTGAGTGAGCGCGTTATCACCCATTGCTCGGATTGCCAGATATTCTTGCTGAGCGCTGCTCCAACTCGGATTCCAGATGACGGCTAACGTTTCACCAGCTTTAACGCTTTGCTGCAAGGCTCTCACTTTTAACTGCTCGATAACTCCTGCGCTGGGAGCGGAGAGAGTGCTTAACGTGCGTTCATTGACCGCGACGGTGCCATAGGCTTTCAGATTACTGCTAAACGTATGGCGTTCAGCCACGGCGGTTTTTATGCCTAGATTTTGCTGCTGACGTGCGCTGATGCTGACGCCGTTATCGGATTCTGGTCCCGATTCATTGGCATAGCGCGGCACCAGCTCCATATCCATAAACGGGGATTTTCCTGGTTTATCGAATCGCTGGCCAGGAACCATGGGATCGTACCAATACAGCACTTTCCGACCATCATCTGAAGCCTGTTTAGTCGGCTCTACACCATGAGAATTGCGGGACTGTGAGCCTAACGTGTAGCCTCCCCAGCCAGCGATGATCAAGGCAGCAACAATAGCGCTTAACGTAAATTTATTTTTCATAGTGCAGCCCCTTGCGGAATGAGATAGCGGATTGAGGCCCAGATTTTGGCCATTTCACGTTCGGCAGCCACGGAGGCTAATTCGCTTTCCAAGAGGTCGCGTCGACCACTCATCACTTCGGCTAAGGAACTGCTACCTGCACGATATTGGGCTTCCAGCAGACGAATTTTTTGTTGCTGTAGCGGTACGACTTCTTGCTGTTGGCGCTGCCAACGGTTTTGCGCCGCCTGATATTGGGCAATGAGAGTATCTAGCTGAGCGCGATGATCTCGCTGAATGAGCGTGAGCTGATCGTTAGCCTCCATGCTGCGAGACACATCAGCGGCATAGTCTTTATCCTGACGTTTGGATTTAAACAGCGGCAGATCGACGGTAAACATAACGCCGGCCATATCCTCATAATCATCCCCACGTTTAGCGTAATAGACTTCTACTCCCACATCGGGCACGGCGGCGAGCGCAGTTTGCTCGGATCGGGCATGTGCAACGTCTGATTCACGTTTGGCCTGTAGCACTTCAGGATGGCGGTCGATAGCTTGAATGAGCACATCACGATCGGCAGGCAAGCGTTGATAGCGGGGCAGAGAACCCGCCGTGCGAACGTCGCTTTCGCCCGTTAGCTGCATCAGGCGAGCCTGCGCGACCTGTACATCGCGGCTGGCATCGGTGACCCGATCTTGCATCGCGGCTAAGGTGAGTTTGGCGTCAATGGCACTGCTCGGCGCACTACCGTTGGCAACGCTAGCATTTTGCAGTGGGAGTTGGCGTTGCCCTTCGCTGACCAATTTTTTGGCCTGCTCTTCGCTGCGCTGAGCTAATGCCAAATCGAGCCATGCTTGTGCGGTGTCTCGCTGTAGCTGAGCCCGAATGGCAAGCGAGTTAGCCGCTGTTTTAGCTGCTTCTGCGCGCAGGGTATCGGCCTTACGCTCTCGTTTTTCGCTGCTGACGTAGTCTTGCATAATGCCAACGCGCTGCATGGTCATCCCTTCACGCGTTAATCGTCGTCCGTTATCCCCGCCAACAGGGACGTTTTCGATACCAAACTTCAATTTTGGGTCGGGAAGTTGAGTGGCAGAGTCAGCCATGTTTTCCAGTGCATTAACCTGATGCTGGTTAGCTGAGAGCGCCGCCGAGTATTTTTGGGCGGCATTCAGGGCTTCATCCAAGCTCAGGTTTGCCGCTTGAGAAGCGGCAGGCAGGAAAAACATCGCCGCCAGCCACGCCGCAATGCGGCGCTGCTTTCGGTTTTGCATGATGTTTCTCCGTTACTGAACTGGATGAACTTCAGTTAATTGATAACCAGATTCGGTTTGAATAAAGCTGAAATTCACCTTGCTATCGGGTGCAACAGGCTTAATGGCGGAGGTTGACGGTAGAGAAAACGTCATGGTCATTGCTGGCCAATGCAGTGCTGGGATAGGTGCATGGGTTAGCGAGACGCCGTTCTCTTGGCTCCAGCTTTTCACGGTGCCAGAAGAATGATAGACGGTAGCGCTAGTGTCATGATGCTGCATGCTGTCATGCATATTGCTCATGTCATGATGTTGGGTATTGGCAAACAACGGTGTAGAAAGTGTCAATGCAGACAGAACGGCGGTTGTCACGCATAGGGCGCGGATATTGATGATATAAGACATAAAATAACTCCTGTAAAAAAGACGAAAAACCCGCTGTGCATTGGTAAAAACAGCACAGCAAAACCACATTGAGGTTTTACGTCAGGAGTTATTCTCTAAAGCGACAAAAGCGTATTTCGGCTGGAGGTCCGATGGAGGGGGGCTGACGCCATTCGACATCGGCAGGTAGCTCAACGGCAGCAAGATCTATCGCCGCAATTTCAGTACTCACGGGGATAGCATTTAACGTTAACTGCGCTTCAGCATGATCTTGCTTCATGCTGTCCGGAGAACAGTGCTTCTCGCACATGGTTTCCGACACTTGCATGTGATGCGCCACTACGGCAGGGGCACCCTGCATATGGGTCACATGCTGGATCATCGGCGCAGGGCCATCGACATTCATATTGCATTGGTGACCCGCAATAGCCAATTGCGCATTCAGTAACGCCCAACAAGCAACTAACACAGTCGCCCACACGTTTCTCACGCGTAGGTTATGCATTCGTTGCTGAAGTTTGCTGCTGATAGACATGGGAATGAACAGTCACTCAAAAATAATCGGCTTCCAGTTTAGCGTTTAGCATCAAGAGTGAACAAGGGCTAGAGGGTAAAGAACTGTCAGGAGAGGATGTTTTTTAAAATCAGTAGGTTGATTTAACTTTTTTGTTACTGATGGGTAACTTTTAGGGGCGTTGTGGTGAAAGGTTTCGTACGCCTAAAGCATCGAATATCACATAAGCCTTGTGCAGGTGTCCTTGTCGGCGAATCCTAGCCTTCATTCCTCACTTCGGCTGAAGAACAACGTGCCGGAAAAGGTCAACGTCAAAACAAAAAGCGTGGCCGGTTTTTAGTTTAAGTCTTCGTAGGGAGAGCCGGCACGACAGGGATGTCGTGACGGAGTTTGGGGCGCCCTGGATGGGCGATACCAAACCGGAGCGGAGATGGCATCTCGGATAAAAAGCGCGCGGATTGAAGGGGCGCGCTGGCGCCCCTCATCGGTCGCCTTCGCCAGCGGGTTCATGGAAACGCATTTGCTGACCGGCGAACGAAACATTTCACCGCAATCCCATAGAGGAACGCTCAGATGCCGCGAGTGTGCGCTACTGCCTAAAACTCACCCCTTCACCACAAACCAATATGTCGTTGCAGCCTGATACTTTTCACCTGGTTTTATAAAGCAATCTGGCTGCGGCCATTCAGGATGGTTAGGGGTATCAGGTAAAAACTCACTTTCTAACGCCACGCCGGCATAAGCCGCATATTGTGCGCCACGGCGATCCGGCGTTCCTGCCAAAAAATTACCGCTGTAAAGCTGCAGGGCAGGGGCATCAGTAAATACCTGCATTTCAATTTTGCCATCGGCTGCGGTGAGGATCGCGGCTGGGTGGCTGCCGTTATGGCAGGTGTCATGCAACAGATAGGCATGATCGTAGCCTTTGACGCGTTGTTGGCAGCGATCTTTCAGCAGGTCTTGTTGCAACGTTTTGGCTTGGCGGAAATCCATGCCGCTACCGGTGACGTCGGTGAGGTCTCCGCAGGGGATACCATCGCTTTCAACCGGCAGGTATTTATCAGCAAACAGCTGAAGTTTCTGCGCTAACGCATCGGTTGTTGAACCGTCGCCATCTAAATTGAAATAGGCATGGTTGGTTAAGTTTACCGGGCAGGTTTTATCTACGGTCGCCTGCCAGCTAATTTCAATACGGTTGTCTTCGGTTAAACGGTAGGTCGTTTGCACAGCAAGATGGCCAGGAAATCCCTGATCGCCATCGGCAGACTCCAACCGATAAGTGACGTGGTGAGTATCATGAGAAACGCGTTCCCAGCGGCGTTTGTCAAAACCTTCAGGACCACCGTGCAGGAGGTTTTCTCCTTGGCTTGGCTGCAAGACGATTTTCTCGCCTTGATAGACATATTGAGCCTTGGCAATACGGTTAGCATAGCGGCCAACGGTGGCACCGAAAAAAGCGCTTTGCTGAGTAAACTGTTCAGGTGTTTGGCAGCCGAGCAGTACCTCGCGCATGCTGCCATCGTTGAGTGCGATCTGACATGAGACCCAGGTAGCCCCCCAGTCCATAAAGGTTGCAACGCTACCGGACTTATTCGTCAACGTTGTGAATTGGAACGGTTCGCCATCAGGGCCTCGTGAAGATTCAGAGAAATTTAGCATACGCTGGCTCCCTGCGATGGGTAACAGACGTAGAAAGTCTCTTTAATCCCAGATTGCACCTGATATTCACGCTCAACGGTGGCACGGACTTCATCGACCAGATCCAGTGGCATCAGCGCAACAATACAGCCACCAAAACCACCGCCAGTCATACGAACGCCACCACGTTCGCCAATCACGTCTTTCACGATGTCGACTAATTTATCAATAGGCTTCACGGTGATTTCAAAATCGTCTCGCATGGAAGCGTGGGATTCAGCCATCAATGTTCCCATCAATTTGAGATCGCCCGCAGCGAGCGCTTTGGCAGCGGCTTCGGTGCGATCATTCTCCGTGATAACGTGGCGCGCACGACGAGCAACCAGAGGGTCAAGACCTGCCTGTTTGGCTTCGAATTCGGCCTGTGTAACATCACGAAGTGCTTTGACGTTGAAGTATTTTGCTGCGGCTTCGCATTGCTGGCGGCGTGTATTGTATTCGCTGTCAACAAGACCCCGTTTGACGTTGGAATTGATAATGACCACCGCAACGTCTTTTGGCATTGGTACGGAGTGGGTTTCGAGTGAACGGCAGTCAATCAATAAAGCATGCTTTTCTTCGCCTAAGGCCGAGATTAATTGATCCATAATCCCGCAGTTGCAGCCAACAAATTTGTTTTCCGCTTCTTGGCCATTTAGCGCTAGTTGCACGCCATCTAATGGTAAGTCATACAGCGCTTGAAATGCCTGCCCAACAGCAACCTCAAGCGAAGCAGAAGAACTTAATCCTGCGCCCTGTGGCACATTGCCGCTGATGACTAAATCAGCACCACCAAAGTTTGGGTTACGAATCTGCAAATATTTCACTACGCCGCGAACGTAGTTGCTCCACATTTTGGTGGGGTGGGATTCAAACGGCGCATCAAGAGAGAATTCATCTTGCTCATTATCATAGTCGGCGGCAATAACACGTACAGTACGATCGTCACGCTTGGCGCAACTAATCACCGTCTGATAATCGATGGCGCAAGGCAGTACGAAGCCATCATTATAATCTGTGTGTTCACCGATCAAATTTACACGACCCGGCGCCTGCACGGTCATTGCCGGAGCATAGCCAAAATAACGGGTAAAAATATCCTGTGTCACACTAGCAAGTTGTTGCAGACTCATTTTCGTTTCCTTATTTGGCATTGGCTTTACGGTAATGGACGTCGCTAACGGCACGCAGACGTTCGGCGGCTTGCTCTGCGGTTAAATCGCGCTGAGTTTCGGCCAGCATTTCGTAGCCGACC
Source organism: Hafnia paralvei ATCC 29927 (assembly GCF_001655005.1). GTDB lineage: Bacteria > Pseudomonadota > Gammaproteobacteria > Enterobacterales > Enterobacteriaceae > Hafnia > Hafnia paralvei. Next base: position 34,328 of record NZ_LXET01000046.1, on the reverse strand, counting down.
ATAAATTTACGCACGGTTGCGGAGCGCAACAGTGGGGGATAGAAATGCGCATGCAACTGCCAGTGTACACAGTCAATCTCATGGAACGGTGCACCGTGCCAGCCCATAGAATATGGGAAGGAACACTGGAAAAGGTTGTCATAGCGACTGGTCAATTTTTTCAACGCAACCGCTAAATCAGCCCGTTGTTCTTCATTGATATCAGTCATACGCAGCAGGTGTGTTTTAGGCAGTAACAGTGTTTCGAACGGCCATGCTGCCCAGTAAGGCACAACGGCGATCCAATGCTGAGTTTCAACTACGGTGCGGCTACCATCGGCCATTTCACGCTTTGCGTAGTCCAACAGCATTGGAGAGTGATGCTCTGCGAAATAGGCTTGTTGTAAGCGATCTTCACGTGCGGCTTCATTTGGCAGGAAGCTGTTTGCCCAAATTTGACCGTGTGGATGCGGGTTTGAGCATCCCATCGCGGCACCTTTATTCTCAAAGACTTGCACCCACGGGTAGGTTTTACCTAGATCGGCGCTTTGCTGCTGCCAGGTTTTCACAATTTCTTCGAGTGCAGGCAGCGAGAGTTCAGGCAACGTTTCACTATGATCTGGCGAAAAACAGATGACGCGACTGGTGCCTCGTGCACTTTCACAGCGCATCAGTGGATCTTCATTTTGCGGAGCATCGGGCGTATCCGGCATCAGTGCGGCAAAATCATTGGTAAAAACATAGGTACCGGTGTAATTCGGATTTTTGTCTCCGGTGACACGCGTATTGCCCGCGCACAAAAAACAGTCGGGATCGTGCTGCGGTAGCTGTTGATTCGACGGTGTTTCCTGTGCACCCTGCCACGGGCGTTTAGCTCGATGCGGGGAGACCAACACCCACTGATCGGTCAATGGGTTATAACGGCGATGAGGGTGATCGACCGGATTAAATGTGGTCATTTTAGTCATGCTCCTTTGAATATTATTCTGGATAACCCTGTGGATTCTGTGACTGCCAGCGCCAAGTGTCCTGTGCCATATCGTCCAGAGTTCGAGTCACACGCCAGTCGAGGTCTTTATCTGCGCGAGTCGAGTCAGCCCAATAGGCGGCGAGATCGCCAGCGCGGCGTGGGGCAAAGTGATAATTGACTGGTTTTCCACAGGCTTTACTAAAGGCATTCACTACCTGCAAGACGCTATAACCCACACCTGCACCGAGGTTATAAATATGTACGCCAGGTTTATTGGTCATCACGTTTAGCGCGGCTAAGTGCCCATCAGCTAAATCGACAACGTGAATGTAGTCACGCACGCCGGTACCGTCTTCGGTGGGATAGTCATTGCCAAAAATAGCCAGAGAATCTCGGCGACCCACGGCAACTTGGGCAATATAGGGCATCAGGTTATTTGGAATTCCCTGTGGATCCTCCCCCATCAGGCCTGACGGATGCGCCCCAACGGGATTGAAATAGCGCAGCAGGCTGACGCTCCACTCAGGATCCGCGCGATGCAAATCCTCAAGAATTTGTTCAACCATCAATTTACTGCGTCCATACGGACTAGATGGGTTGCCAGTCGGGAAGTCTTCCACATAAGGGATTTTGGGCTGGTCGCCATAAACCGTCGCCGATGAACTGAAAATCATATTCTTAACGTTTGCCGCACGCATGGCTTCGAGTAAAACCAAGGTGCCGCTAACGTTATTATCGTAATACTCCAAAGGCTTTTGCACTGACTCGCCTACGGCTTTTAGCCCAGCAAAGTGAATAACGGAATCAACGCGGTTTTCAGCAAAAATGCGATCCAGCAATGCGCGGTCACGAATATCGCCCTGATACAGTGCGGGTGTCTTGCCGGTAAGCGTGTTGATGCGTTCCAAAACGCTGGCTTTGCTGTTGCAAAGATTGTCTAAGATGATTGGTGTATGCCCAGCGGCGATTAACTGAACACAAGTATGGCTGCCAATGTAACCGCTACCACCGGTGACTAAAACAATCATGATTCGCTCCTTTGGAACCTTCAATGTCATAAAGGTAGCATGAGAAAACCGTTAAAAAGGTGATCTATGCTAAATAAATGGAATCGTTTACACAACGATGTAAACGCCTAGTGTTAGGACTGGCATCCATTGTGAAGTGCGTAAGGTGGGTCTGCAAGCACGGATTTAGCGTCAGGAAGTGGTAACGCTTACACTTGGTCTGATTGAGCCGAGAAAAGTGTAACGCGGTCCTACAAAAAGGAGAATTCTGCAAGACCGCTGATGACGACTCACTTAAGCGTGGTACATCGGGTAGGTAAAGAACAGCAAATGGATAAGGTTAAGCCCGAAATGGAAGAGGGTTGCGACCCAGAGTCGACCGCTCCACATCCAAGCTATACCATAGATTACGCCCGCTAACCCAGCAAAAACCACCATCAGCCAACCGCCGGCATAATGAGCTAAACCGAAAATAACCGCAGTGATTAGCAGAGCCGGAAGATGGCCTAACCATCCGCTTAAACGTTGTTGTAGATAACCACGAAATAGAGCTTCTTCGGCCAGAGAGACAAAAAAGAGATTAGCCAGCGCAAATTGCCAAATCCAACTTGGCTGATGCAATTCAATGCGTAAGCCACCCAAAGCAACGGCGATAAGTAGCAAAGCAGGTACGCTGATACCCAATAGCAGCCAGTTCCAGTATGGACGAGAAGCGGTTGAGGAGGTGCGGAACAGCGTTGGCAATGCCAGCAGTAAGATAAATGGCACCAACGCTTTATCGAAATTGTAATACATTGAGAACGGCGCACTGTGCGGGCCTGCAATGACCTTATCGAGAATTTTTGGGTTATTGAAGCCAGGAACCAGATGCAGAAATAGCACGACGGCAGCCAAGACTAATAAGACTTCGCTGTTGAATCCCCCTTTTTGTTGGTTCTTCCAGCGATATCGAGCTACGCCAGCCAGAGCGACAACGGCCATAAAGCCGAGTGCATTAAAGTTTAATATGCCTTGGCTAAAAGCGAGAGCGGTGGCGGATAGGAGTAAGAAAGCGGATAGCTGTCGTTGAAACGAAAGTACGGCTAATGAAGCAGCAAGTGCACCCCACATAGGTAATTCCCTTAATATCTTATAGTTGAAGCCGAATGATAACACAGGGAAATTATTTAACTGCTCTGAGAAGCGGGCTTCGGTAAAAGAGGAAGCCCGCATGATAGTTAGATGCGATCTGTTTGATAGTGATAAGTATCGCCAGCGGGCACAAAAGTGAGACGGTGAGTAATACAATCGGGTGCATCTTCTGGATGATGGGAGACAAACAGTAATTGGCTGTTGCCATCTTTCATCAGAATATCAATCCAACGTTTGACCAACTGACGGTTGAGTGGGTCGAGCCCTTGCAATGGTTCATCCAAAATCAGCAACGCGGGATGTTTGACTAAAGCGCGGGCAATCAGCGCCAAGCGCTGCTGTCCCCAAGAAAGATCGTGAAATGGGTGATGACTTAAAGTACGCATGCCCAGTAATTCTAGCCATTGATCGGTGAGTTTTTCCTGTCGATCTGAGGTGGCTTGGTAGATACCAATCGAATCCAGAAAGCCGGACAAAATGACATTGCGCAAGCTAATGCTAACGCGATACTCCAGATGAAGATTACTGCTAACGTAACCGATGTGTTTTTTGATATCCCAAATGGTTTCACCACTGCCACGACGACGACCAAATAACGTGAGTTCGTTGCTGTAGCCTTGCGGATGATCGCCAGTAATCAAGCTTAAAAGCGTTGATTTTCCAGCGCCATTGGGTCCGACAATCTGCCAATGTTGATCGGGATCGACCTGCCAATCCAAATGATTGAGGATCGGGAGATCGTTGTACTGCACGACGCCGTCTTTGAGAATGATTCGTGGCTGATCGTCAGGTAATCGATCTTGCCTAGTGGGATCTTCAGTCTCAGGCAGCTGCATGCCATCAAGTTTTTCACTGTGGGCTAACTGAGCAACGAGCGCCTGAGAAAGTACTTCTGTGCGACTTCCCACCTGAGTGAGTTCGCATTCCGCCAAAACGCCGACGTGTTGTATAAAATCAGGAATATCGTCAAAGCGATTAAGCACTAACACGGTGGTGACGCCTTGGGCATTTAGCTCTTGTAGCATTTGTGCCAACTGGGCGCGTGAGTTGATATCCAGCCCATCAAAAGGTTCATCTAACACCAACAAATCGGGCTGTGACATCAGCGTTTGGCACAGCAGTGCTTTGCGCGTTTCACCGGTAGAAAGATACTTAAAACGTCGTGCTAGAAGTGACTCGATGCCAAACTGAGCGGCTAATTGTTCGCAGCGCTGCGCATTTTTGATATCTGATTGAATGATTTCAGCCACGGTGCGGCCAGTATCGTCTTCGCCTTCGCTGAGCATATCGGTGTTATTACGCTGCCACTCGTCGCTGAGTAGTTTTTGTAATTGCTCGAAAGAGAGCCTGATACTATGTACAAAATGCGACTCTGTTTGGCCGTTCAACAGCGGTAGTTCCTGCGTTAAAGCACGTGCTAACGCCGATTTTCCGCTGCCGTTTGCCCCGACGAAAGCCCAACTTTCACCAGAGTGGATGATCAGGCTGGGTAAAAACAGCGTGCGGGTATCGCTGAGGCGAAATCGTGCCTGTGCAAAGGTTAGCGAGGTCATACGGCTCCCAATATCGTCATTTTTTAGTTACTAGGGATAAGCAGAACGTGAGAGAGAGTCAAGGACAGAAGCGAGAGATTTTACTGATAAGCCACATAACGGAGCGATATCCCTCCGGCTAGGGAGGGAACGCTATTTTATCAAGGAGAGAACTTAGGCTAAGGTGGCTAAAATCACCTGATCGGCGTTGAATTGTGCCGTTACGGTTTTCCCTAAGCTTAATTTCAGATGCGCCATATTCTGGTTATCGACGGTCGAACACAGCGTGACGCCACCTTCGAGTTGCACTAGGACTTCGCTATTCTCAGAACCAAGCTGAATATGGCTTACTTTTCCAGTCAAATTATTGTCTGCTGCACCGGCGAGCGATTCGTCAGTGGTGAGTTTTACCCATGGTGCTTTGATCAGCACCAATACTTCTTTGCCCGGCGCTAATGCCAAACGCTCGGCGCTTTGTTCGGTAATTGCTGCACGTAATACCGTTTTGCCATCGGCAAGTTGTACGCTTAGGTGTTGCTGAACCTGCTGGTGATCGCGTTCGGTTACAGTGCCAAAAAATTGGTTACGTGCACTGGTCTGCAAAGAAAAGCGGGCAATTGCTGCTAGCAGGCTGTCCAGTGGGAGATCGTCTTTATTCAGCACATCAAAGGCTTTTTGCTGAATTTGCCCTAGCAAGTCGTACAGAGCAATCAGACGTTCGCCGTAACGAGTAATTTTTGCACCGCCGCCGCCTTTACCTCCCGTGGCGCGTTCAACCAACGTCTCTTCCGAGAGCTGATTCATTTCATTGACGGCATCCCACGCACTTTTATAGCTAATGCCAGCCAGCTTTGCCCCCTGACTGATAGAACCGGTGTGGCGTACCTGTTTGAGTAATTCGATACGACGCGGGTCGGCAAACAGGCGTTGCTGGAGTTTTAGCGTCAGTAAAATTTCGGCTTGCATAAGGTTCATCCTTCACAGGTTATCACTGTATTTTCGCTGATAACGGCCCCAAGACGCAAACCGCATTGTCTGATTAACACTAGACCGCACATTTGAGCCGTACATTTTACGCTAAGCTGTTTAATATATGCGGCGACATTCTGTATTATGAGTCAGCCTTGGAAAATGCAGCATGATTGCTGCTACCAACACTGAGTGAGGTTGTTATGTTGGAATTACTGAAAAGTCTGGTATTCGCTGCAATCATGGTTCCCGTGGTTATGGCCGCTATACTTGGCTTGATTTATGGCTTGGGAGAAGTGTTTAACATTATCTCTAGTATTGGCCATTCTGAAGAAAAACGTTCGAATCATTAAAACGTGATGCCTTTCCTGTTACGCCCAGCGATGCTGGGCGTTTCTACATTTTGCTAACGCTATTTCTGTTCGATGCGTTCTCGCTAAATTTCTCATAAATCAAACCCACCTCATGTTTACTGATATTGTCAGTGACACTTTAGAATGCAACGTCATATAATCGACTACATAACGTATGGCATAACATCATTCTATGGAGTCTGAGATGAAAGCGTGGAATAAACTGGCAGTAGGTACCCTTCTTGCCGTTGGCGTAAGCCAATTCGCCGTGGCGCAAGAGAAAGTCACCGTATTTGCCGCAGCATCGCTGACCAATGCGTTGCAAGATATTGCTGCACAGTATGAAAAAGGCAAAGACGTGAAAATTGTGTCTTCTTTTGCCTCTTCTTCTACGTTGGCGCGCCAGATTGATCAGGGTGCACCTGCCGATCTGTTTATCTCGGCCGACCAGCAGTGGATGGATTTCGCTATTGATAAAAAAGCAATGGTTGCCGATACCCGTATTACTCTGCTGGGTAATGAATTAGTGCTGGTGGCGTCTAAAGACAGCAAAATCGATAAAGTGAACATCGACAAAAAAACTGACTGGAAAGCATTGCTGAACGGTGGCCGTTTGGCGGTTGGCGATCCAGATCACGTCCCAGCAGGTATTTATGCGAAAGAAGCGCTACAGAAACTGGGCGCGTGGGACGAACTGTCTCCACAAATGGCACGCGCGAATGACGTCCGTGCCGCACTGGCGCTGGTGGAACGCGATGAGGCTCCGCTCGGAGTTGTGTACGGCTCTGATGCTGTTGCCAGTAAAAAAGTGAAGGTTGTCGGTATTTTCCCTGCCGACTCACACAAACCTGTTGAATACCCAATGGCGATAGTTAAAGACAAACAAACGCCTGCGGTTACCGCCTTCTATGATTACCTGCGTACTCCTGAAGCCGCAGCCATCTTTACTCGTTATGGATTTACTCCGCGCTAATGTTTCTGAGTGCATATGAGTGGGAAGCGGTTGTCCTTAGCCTGCAAGTGGCAGGGACGGCCGTTATCTTCAGCCTTCCTGTTGGCATTTTTACCGCATGGGTATTGGTCCGTTGCAATTTTCCTGGTAAGTCTCTGCTCGACAGTATCATCCATCTGCCATTGGTTTTACCGCCCGTGGTAATTGGATACTTACTTTTGGTTGGCATGGGGCGCAAAGGTGTTATTGGCGCTTGGCTATACGACTGGTTCGGTTTTAGCTTCAGTTTCAGTTGGCACGGAGCCGCGTTGGCGTCGGCGGTGGTTGCTTTTCCGTTAATGGTTCGTGCTATTCGTTTAGCGCTGTCTGCCGTTGATTCTAAGCTTGAACAAGCGGCGCGTACGCTCGGCGCAAATCCGTGGCGAGTTTTTTTCACTATTACGCTACCGCTATCGTTTCCGGGCATTTTAGCCGGAACCGTGCTTGCCTTTGCCCGTTCGTTAGGTGAGTTTGGTGCGACAATTACCTTTGTTTCCAATATTCCGGGTGAAACACGAACCATCCCGCTAGCCATGTATACGCTGATTGAAACCCCAGGCGCTGAAGCCGACGCCGCACGATTATGTGCTATCGCTATTGTGCTATCACTGGTTTCATTGCTGTTATCAGAATGGTTGGCGCGCTGGAGCCAGAAACGCTTGGGAGGCTAAGACGCATGTTAGAACTTGATATTCATCAGCGCCTTGGCGATCTGAATTTAGACGTTAAAGCGACCCTTCCTTCAAAGGGGATCACCGCCATTTTTGGCCTATCCGGTGCGGGAAAAACGTCGCTCATCAACGTGATTGGCGGGCTTACTCGTCCGCAGAAAGGCTCAGTTATCCTGAACGGACGAGCGCTGGTTGATTGCCAACGCCGTATCTGTCTACCGCCAGAAAAGCGTCGCATCGGTTACGTGTTTCAAGACGCGCGGTTGTTTCCACACTATCGGGTGCGTGGAAATTTGGAATATGGCATGGCTGATTCAATGCGCTCGCAGTTTGACAGTATCGTGCGATTACTGGGTATTGAGGCGTTACTAGACCGTTTTCCCTTCAGCTTATCGGGAGGCGAAAAGCAGCGTGTTGCGATTGGTCGCGCGTTACTCACAGCACCCGAAGTGATGCTGATGGATGAGCCGTTAGCTTCGCTGGATTTACCACGTAAACGCGAGCTGTTGCCCTATCTGGAGCGTTTGGCGCAGGACGTCAATATTCCGATCTTGTACGTCAGCCATAGTATGGATGAGATCCTTCAGTTAGCGGATCATGTGTTGCTGCTTGATCAAGGAAAAGTTCGGGCATTTGGTTTGCTCGAAGACGTATGGGCTAGCAGCGCCTTGCGCCCATGGCTGCAGAAAGAAGAGCAGAGCAGCGTGCTGAACGTGAGTGTGTTAAAGCACCATGAATCCTATGCGATGACGGCGCTGTCTGTGGGCTCACAGCATATTTGGGTGGGAAAATTGGATGTGCAGCCACAAACCCATTTACGTATCCGCATCAATGCCGCCGATGTTTCTTTAGTGCCTGAACCGCCTGTGGCGAGCAGTATTCGCAATATACTAGCGGCCACAGTACTTGAGTGTCTGGATGTCGATGGTCAGGTAGAAGTGAAGCTATCGGTAGGGAATGCGATTCTTTGGGCGCGTATTACACCGTGGGCTCGAGATGACTTGAATATCCACGCCGGCCAGCAGCTTTATGCGCAGATAAAAAGCGTGTCTATTAGCCGTTAAAATCAGAGAATCATAAAAACAAAAAACTCCGCATTTTAGCGGAGTTTTTTGTTATGCATTACCTGTCGGTTGGTTGCCGAAGGTAAATTATGCATGGCACGATCACCCTAACGAACAGGAGTATAACGATAGATTCACTCATTCTGCAATATGCCTGTATCTTAAGAATGATGTAAAACAATGTGAATATACAAAGATAAATAACTGTATATATAATCAGTTCTGTTAGGTGCGGATTACCATGTTAAGGGGTAATGATTTCTTAAGTCCTAGCTGATGCGGGTGGTGCTGGTCAGTGCCTTGGCTTGGAGCATGGTACGATCGCCCTAACATGTGATCTTGGTATGGCGATAGGCAGTGTGAAGGTAAACCGTGCCAGTATCATGCTCCTTGATGCAGGGAGCAAACGGGTGAGTCTACTATCAGCAATTATTGTTGTTTTAGAATTCATTGTCGCAGCGATGCGGCTGATTGACTTGCTGTTCTAGCATTTTCAGAACAGGCAGTTGAAACGTAGCTAAGGCGTGAGGGAATAACACTTCTCCCTCACCCTTAAAGAATAAGTCTGAAAATGCTGCTATCGAATTGAAACTATAGAACGTTTTGTTTTAGGAAGTCGGCAATTGAGGTTTCTTCATTTCCACCAATCACTGCTTTAGCGCGCGCTTTGACTTCATCGGCGCTGTTGCCCATAGCAACACCAAGTCCGACATTTTCTAGCATACTGATATCATTAAAGTTATCGCCAAAAGCAATCACTTCAGACATGTCAATGCCGCGTGACGCGACGTATTCGGCTAGGCGATTTCCTTTGCTGTTACCTGATTGAGCCACATCGACCTGATCGTGCCACGACCACTCGCAGGTCAGTCCCAAATCGGCTTCAACGCCGTCGGCAAAGGCGCGAAGTTTAGCGATATCGGCGTCTGAGGTCGCAAATTTCCAGATAGATTTCACATCATTAGCGGCTTGTTGCAGGCTATCGACCTGAATGAGTGTCGGACGCTGATTTTCAGGCAATGACTCGGCCCATGCATGTGAGCGAATCACATGCCCGCTGGTTTGCTGGTATAGCATGGCGTCGTCAACGTACATCAGGCCGTGGATATTCATTTGATCTAAACGATCTAAAACTTGGTGGGCTTGAGCGGGAGCCAACGGATTTGATGCTAAAACGCTGCGCGCCTGATAGTCATATAGATAGGTGCCATTACAGCAAATCGCTGGAGTTGTTAATTTCAGAGCCTGATAGAAAGGATGAATCGCAATATGGTGGCGTCCCGTAACAATCATCACTTCTAGACCCGCTTTACGTGCCAAATCTAGTGCAGCCAACGATTCTGGTAGTATCTGCTTACGACTCGTCAGCAGGGTACCGTCCAAATCAAGTGCAATCATGCGGTAGCTCATAAACGTTCCTTTAATGGGTAATAGTCATTCTGATTATAATTAGCGTGATATTTTCACCTGAATATTACACCCACACGCTAATTTGAAAAATGTAAAACTGCCGTTGAGCTTAGGGCATAGGTTCAAACAGAGCGCTAAGATCGTCGGCGGAGAATTTGGTCGTTCCACTGCTATCTTCAGATAAAATACTGTTTGCCAACGCTGCTTTTTTATCCTGCAGTGCCACGATTTTCTCTTCAATGCTGCCAGCGGCAATCAGTTTATAAACAAAGACAGGCTTATCTTGCCCCATGCGGTGTGCACGATCGGTAGCCTGATTCTCTGCGGCAGGGTTCCACCAAGGGTCGTAATGTATGACCGTATCGGCTGCGGTCAAGTTTAAGCCCACGCCACCCGCTTTCAGACTGATCAAGAACAGAGGAACTTCCCCTCGCTGGAAACGTTGCACAGGTGCATGACGATCGGCCGTTGAGCCTGTCAACGTCACATAGGCGATACCTGCTTTATCTAGCGCTTGAGAAATCAAATCGAGCATGCCGGTGAATTGAGAAAACAGCAAAATGCGGCGGCCTTCTTCAATCATTTCCGGCAAGAGTTCAAGGAGGAGCTCGAGCTTGGCTGACTCTTTGACTAAAGCCGCCTTTTCTAGATTCACCAAGCGCGGATCGCAGCATACCTGTCGCAGCTTCAGCAGGGCGTCTAAGACGATAATGTGGCTGCGTGCCATGCCTTGTGAATCTATCGCGGTGCGTACTTTCTCCTGCATGGCAGTACGTACGGTTTCGTAGAGATCGCGCTGCGAGCCTTTAAGTTCAACGGTACGTAATAGCGTAGTCTTTGGTGGCAGCTCGGTAGCGACATCATCTTTGCGACGGCGTAGCATAAATGGTCGAATGCGACGTACGAGGAGATCGCGTCTGACATTATCTCCATCCCTTTCAATAGGGACACGCCAGCGCTGATTAAACTCTTTTTGGCTACCCAAGAATCCTGGCAGCAGGAAATCGAACAACGACCATATTTCTCCTAGATGATTCTCCAACGGCGTACCGGTTAAGCACAGTCGATGACGGGCATTTAAATCCCTTAATGCCGTCGCCGCACGCGTAGTCGCGTTTTTTACATACTGTGCTTCATCAAGGATCAATAGGTGGTAATCGTGCTGGGTCAGCACTTTTTGATCGCGCCACAGTAGCGAATAGGTGGTAAGGATCAAATCAAACTGATCTATCTGATCAAAATGTTCTTTGCGCTGCGGGCCGTTGAGAACCAGTACGTTGAGGTCTGGCGTGAAGCGTGCAGCCTCTTCGCGCCAGTTATGTACCAGCGTTGTCGGCACGACGATCAGAGCAGGGCGATCGAGCCGTCCCGCTTCTTTTTCAGCAAGTATGTGCGCCAGCGTTTGTACCGTTTTTCCTAGACCCATGTCATCGGCGAGAACACCGGAAATATCGTGCTGGCGTAAGAACTGCATCCAGCTTAAACCTTGATGCTGATAGCTGCGCAGCGTTGCCTGCAATCCAAGAGGAATGGGAACCAGCTGCAATCTGGGCCCGTCCTGAAGACGTTGTGCCAACTCCTGAATCGAGGTGTCGCCGTGAAACTGCCAGCGCCCGGTATCGCTTAACGCGGCTAAACGACCCGCATCGAGAGATGAAACTTTAAGTGTTCCCGTGCCGTTGCCAAGCTGAGCAAAGAGGTCAACCAGTACACGAACGACGGGCTTCAAGCGGTTAGCGGCGATGCGTAAACGTTCACCTTGTTCTGTGCTAAGAATAATACCTTCATCGTCGGCGATATTTTCTAACTCACCGTCTAGCCAGCGACGGTCTCGTCGAAACAGATCTGCGAGCAGTGGCTCTAATCGTACGGTGCGTTCACCCACCAAAATCCCCATTTCAACGTCAAACCAACCCTCTTCAGAAGATTGCACACTGCCGCTGATATCATTGATATCAATAACATTAAAGCTAGAGTCACGCGTCATGACGATGCGCCAGCCTTTATTTTCCAGCGTTGGCAAGGTATGGCTGACAAACAGTGGCCAACTTTCTGGGCTCGGAAGACCATAAATATCGGCAGGTAACGTGGGTGGGCGGGTTTTATCACTTAATATGATGGGCTCTAGGCCGCAGTTTTTCAGCTCTTTAGCCCGTCGCTTTTCAATTTCAATACGACGCTGGATCTGAATCACGCTGCCGTCGTCAGACGGAAACAGTGTCGTGTCATGCTTCGGATCGACGCTGATCCCCTCATAATCAAAGCTGAAGGTGGCAAAATCGAGCGGCCAGTTACGATAACCATAGTTGCCAAAGCCACCCATATAGACATTTTGGGTATCGAGTTTGAGTACCGGCACCGGCTCGACATCAATCACTCGGAGATCTGATGATGTTACCGTTGGTGGCTGCGGTAGTTCAGGCGCAATTTCACCGAGCACGGCGGCAACCAAAGGTGCTTCGCCAAGCGAGATCGGTGGCATGGATAGAAATTCGTCCAACTGGGGAAATGGTTTGGCTAGCTCAGCCACTCCGGCTTCACCACTTTGCGTATCGATATACCACGGGGGAGTTGTCGGTAACACAACGGAGGCCTGTGGTTGTGTTTGCAACACGGGACGCAGGCGGTTATCGGGGAGTCTCTGCCATTGGATATCACCTGAACGAGGTTCACCGAGATATAAAGGTTCATTGGAATCACTGACAAAGAAACGGCCCGTGGCCATCATTTTACGAATAAGCTCTGAGCCGCTGTTGCCCTGAAGTTCAAATGCCGCTATACCGTTGCGCGGGCGCTCCAGCCAGAGTTCGCGCAAAATTTGAAAATCTTCAGGCGTAACAAATTTGGGGGGCTTGGATAGCGCAGGCTCAATGTTATTCCACTGCTGATCAATGCTTCGAATTGAGCCGTCTTTATCTAATTTGGCTTTAAATAAACGGATCTCATGATGCTGGCGATGTTCTGACCAGGCTAAAACATAGGCTAAGGTTTGCGTCGGCTTTTTGGCAGACGCTGGCGTTATTTGCTGTGCACGAAAGGCTTCTAACCAGCGTAAAAGTTCCGGACGCGCTCCGGTTGAGGTCGTTTCTTGTTCTTCAAGACCGGCCAATAGAACGGCAGCAACGTGCTTGCAGTTAAAGCCGACAGGGCAGGAACATTCGCCTTCAATACGTAATTGATTTTGTTTGTTGTGAAAATAGATGGCGACCGCGTAGGGGCGGCGCTCGGTTCCCTGTACCTTGGCAGTAAGCATATTACCTTGCCAGTGTAGTTGCGAAACGGCGCGAGAATAGTCTCGTGCCTTAGCTAAGGTCGCATGACCAAGCCATTGAGCAACCTGTGTCCGGTCATAGGAAACTGACGGCATTATCTTGATCTCTTCTTCATCGTTTGAAAGGAAAATGGCAGCAATTAGACGTTGAGAAGTTTTCGTCCATTGATGTTGCTGTGCACATCAGCACGAAAAAAAGAAAAGGTATTCTAACAGATAAAGCGCTATAAGGGGGCGATGCCCCTAATCTCTTAGGGGCAGAAAGCGATAATGTGGTACAGATTAATATCCGACGGCAGAACCTGATGGGCGACGGACGTCGTTTGCGCCGTAGATAAACCCTTCTCGTACTTTACCCGATACCGCAGAGTCATTGCCGGAACTCTCCGAACTTACTCCGGCTGCTCCTGGCAAACCGACCATAATCAGTTCAGCAGCGCCCCAAGGGGTTTGCTCCACTAATTTATAACCGCGTTCCTGCAGTAATTTTTGTGTATCAGGTGAAAGTCCGCGCTGTTCGAAATAAACCTCATCTGGCAGCCATTGGTGATGAATGCGTGGTGCATCTACGGCTTCCTGTGGCGCCATTCCATGATCGATAACGTTCAATACCGTTTGCAACGTGATGGTGATGATACGTGAACCGCCTGGCGAGCCTACGACCATAAACACTTTGCCATCTTTCGTTACCAGCGTTGGCGTCATGGATGACAGCGGGCGTTTACCCGGCGCGATGGCGTTGGTCGCGCCTTGTACTAACCCATACATATTTTGCTCGCCCACTTTGACGGTGAAATCATCCATTTCGTCATTGAGGAAGAAACCAGTGCCCGGTGCAATCACCACCGAACCAAAACGTCCATTAATGGTATAGGTGGTTGAAACGGCATTGCCATTGTGGTCGACAATCGAATAGTGCGTAGTTTCGGGCTTTTCATGCGGCTCCATACCCGGTTGAACCTTGCTGGAAGGTGTTGCGGTTTCGGGTTGGATCTGTTTACGGATCTCTACCGCATACTCTTTGCTCAGTAGCTTCTCCGTTGGGTTTTTGACAAATGCCGGATCGCCCAAGAACGTATTGCGATCCATATAGGCATGGCGCATTGCTTCGGTCATGGTGTGGATGGTTTGTGCTGAGTTAAAACCGGATGTCTTCAGGTCGTAGCCTTCCAGAACATTCAGGATTTCACACAGCGTTACACCCCCTGAGCTCGGCGGTGGTGCGGAAACAAATTCATATCCACGATAGGAGCAGGTAATCGGTGCTGTTTCTGCAATGCGATAATTAGCAAAGTCTTGGGCCGTGAGAATGCCGCCGCCTTTTTTCGCTGCGGTCTCAACGGCCTGCGGAATTTTTCCGTGGTAGAACGCATCCGGCCCGTTTTGAGCAATCGCTTCTAACGTGTTGGCTAAGTCGGTTTGAATCAGGCGATCGCCGGGCTGAAATGGTTCGCCGTCTTTGCGTAGAAAAATACGGGCAGCTTCCGGATCATCACGAAATTTTGCGATGGTGGTGTCTAAGATATCGGTATCGCCACGATTAAGAATAAAACCTTCACGCGCCAGCTTGATTGCGGGGGCCATTACCTGTTGGCGAGTCAGCTTACCGTATTTTCGCTGAGCGGTATCAAGTCCTAGCACGGTTCCCGGAACGCCCGAGGCCAGATAGCCATAGAGGCTAGCGCCTTTTTTCACGGCGCCTTTTTCATCGAGATACATATTGGCACTGGCTGCTGCCGGAGCAGTTTCACGGAAGTTAATAAAAGTGTTTTCGCCGTTGGCTAAGTGGATCGTCATAAACCCGCCGCCGCCGATGTTACCGCAGCAGGGGTTAACCACCGCCTGCGCATAGCCCACGGCCACGGCGGCATCAATTGCGTTGCCGCCCATTTTTAGAATATCAACACCAACCTGCGAGGCGAGATGCTGAGAACTTACTACCATCCCGTTTTTTGCTTCAACGGCGGGCATTGAGGCCGCATAGGCGCCCTGAAAGAGTGCTAAAGAGAGCGCTGATAGCGCCAGAGCCATAGGCCATTTATTCATAGTAAAACCCCTGTCTAATCTTGTTATTGGCGGTGTTGCGCTCGTGGGCGCGAACTATCGTTATCGCGAGTATGAGTAAAAGCAAAATCTAGGCCAGCATTCAGCTTGGCGAATGAGTAACCAAATAAGGATAGACGGGAATGAGAAAATATGAGGAATAAGAGCAGACATCTACTCAGCTATCCCGCAGAAGAGAACGCCGAGTAGATGTTTGAGAGCAAGGGGGGATTTAGTCGAGGAAATGCGAGCTTATATCCAGCGCTCCAGTAACAGCGCGGGTTAATTGGCTAAGCTGTTGGGGAGAAATAATGTACGGTGGCATCAGATAAATGAGCTTGCCAAATGGGCGTACCCAAACGCCTTGCTCAACGAAATAGCGTTGTAAATTTGCCATATTGACTGATTTATGCGTTTCAATCACACCAATAGCGCCCAAAACACGAGCCTGTTTCACCTGCGGATGTTCAGCAAGTGGCAACAACTGCTGCTTAAGCTGTTGCTCAATGGCATTCACCTGCGATCTCCACTCTCCGCTGGCAAGAATATCCATACTGGCTACGGCCGTCGCGCAGGCCAGAGGATTTCCCATAAACGTTGGTCCATGCATGAAGCATCCGGCTTCACCATTGCTGATGGTTTCAGCCACATTTCGTGTGGTGATCGCTGCAGATAGCGTCATATATCCCCCAGTAATGGCTTTGCCTAAACAGAGAATATCGGGAGTGATCCCTGCATGTTCGCAGGCGAATAGTTTGCCTGTGCGACCAAAGCCCGTGGCGATTTCATCAGCGATCAGCAGCACACCATGGCGCTCACAGGCTGCACGTACTAGCTTGAGGTAGCGTGGGTGATAGAAACGCATTCCGCCAGCGCCTTGCACGATAGGCTCAAGAATAACCGCTGCAATTTCTTGATGATGCGCGGCTAACAGACGAGCAAAAGGAACAAAGTCTATTTCCTTCCACTCATCATCAAAGGCACATTGCGGCGCAGGTGCGAACAGATGCTCCGGTAAATAACCTTGATACAAGCTATGCATTGAATTTTGTGGATCGCATACCGACATCGCGCCAAAGGTATCGCCGTGATAACCGTGACTAAGCGTCAAGAATCGCTGTCGTTTTTCACCCCGTGCATGCCAATACTGTAGTGCCATTTTCATTGCAACTTCGACTGCGACCGAACCGGAATCGGCAAGGAACACACATTCGAGCGCTTTCGGCGTCATATCCACTAAGCGCTGGCAGAGCGTGACGGCAGAGGGATGAGTGATCCCGCCAAACATCACGTGTGACATGGCTGATAGCTGCTGAGTGATGGCCTGATTTAGCGTTGGATGATTGTAGCCATGGATCGCCGCCCACCATGAAGACATACCGTCAACGAGCTGGCGTCCATCGTCCAAATGTAGCTCGCAGCCTTGCGCGGAGGTGACTGGATAGCACGGTAGCGGATGGGTCATAGAAGTGTACGGATGCCAGATGTGGCGGCGGTCGAACTCGATATCAGCTGGGGTCATAATAAGTATTGGTAAACTAAAATAGTGATCATTTGGTTGACAGTGTACCGCTTTTTTCTAAACTGACGACACTTTTTCCCCTCAAATTGAATAGGGAGTTGCCATTATGGCAGGTCGTCAACATTGGACATTAGAGCAAGCCCAAGCTCTGTTTGCAAAGCCGTTCCTCGAACTGATGTTTGAAGCACAGCAGGTACATCGTCAACATTTCGATCCGCGTCAAGTGCAGGTGAGCACGCTGCTTTCGATTAAAACCGGCGCATGTCCTGAAGACTGTAAATACTGTCCACAAAGTTCGCGTTATAAAACAGGGCTTGAGTCAGAGAAGCTGATGGAAGTGCAACAGGTCTTAGATTCTGCGCGGCAGGCGAAAGCCGCAGGTTCGACCCGATTCTGCATGGGGGCTGCGTGGAAAAATCCTCACGATCGCGATATGCCCTATCTTGAACAGATGGTACAGGGTGTGAAAGAGATGGGAATGGAAACCTGCATGACGCTGGGCACGCTGTCAGATCAACAGGCTAATCGCTTAGCCGATGCAGGGCTAGATTATTACAATCATAACCTAGACACGTCGCCAGAATTCTACGGCAGCATTATTACCACTCGCAGCTACCAAGAACGTTTGGA
Source organism: Hafnia paralvei ATCC 29927 (assembly GCF_001655005.1). Taxonomy (GTDB): domain Bacteria; phylum Pseudomonadota; class Gammaproteobacteria; order Enterobacterales; family Enterobacteriaceae; genus Hafnia; species Hafnia paralvei. Next base: position 16,785 of record NZ_LXET01000046.1, on the reverse strand, counting down.
CACCTTAGAGAAAGTACGAGAAGCGGGCATTAAAGTTTGTTCCGGTGGGATTGTCGGTCTGGGTGAAACGGTGCGCGACCGTGCGGGTTTACTCACCCAACTGGCTAATCTACCTAAAGCGCCGGAAAGTGTGCCCATCAATATGTTGGTGAAAGTGAAGGGTACGCCGCTGGCAGATAATGACGACGTAGATGCCTTTGATTTTATTCGCACTATCGCTGTAGCACGCATCATGATGCCAACGTCTTATGTTCGTTTGTCTGCCGGACGTGAACAGATGAACGAACAAACGCAGGCAATGTGCTTCATGGCCGGCGCTAACTCCATTTTTTATGGCTGCAAACTATTGACGACGCCTAATCCGGGTGAGGACAAAGACGTGCAGCTGTTCCGCAAATTGGGACTAAATCCTCAGTTGACGGAAACTGAACACGGCGATAATCAGCAACAACAGCATCTCACCGAACAATTGCTGCATGCTGATACAGAACAGTTCTATAACGCAGCCTTTTGATGATGAGCTTCCAACAAAGAATCGATCAACGTCTGAGTGAGCGTCGCTCTGCAGGCGCTTATCGTTCACGGACGATCAGCGAAAACGGCAGTGGACGTGAAATCAGCGTTAATGGTCGACAATATCTCAATTTCTCGTCAAATGATTATCTCGGGCTAAGCCGAGATACCGCGGTAATCCGAGCATGGCAGGAAGGGGCCGATCGCTATGGTATAGGTAGTGCTGGGTCTGGCCACGTCACCGGCTTCACATCTGCGCATGCTCAGCTTGAACAGGAGTTAGCTGAATGGTTGGGCTATCCGCGAGCGCTCATGTTTATTTCCGGCTATGCGGCGAATCAGGCTGTTATTGCTGCGCTGATGCAGAAAGGGGATTTTATTTTTGCCGATAAGCTCAGCCATGCCTCTCTCATGGAAGCATCGATGCAATCTGATGCGACGCTCAGGCGTTTTCAACACAATCAGCCTGACTCTTTAGAGAAATTGCTTAGTAAGAGCGATGGAGGGCAAGCATTGGTGGTCACCGAGGGCGTTTTTAGCATGGATGGCGATAGTGCTCCGCTATCTGCGCTAGTGGAAAAAAGCCGGCAGAGTGGGGCATGGCTTATGGTTGATGATGCACATGGCGTGGGCGTGTGCGGTGAGCAAGGACGCGGAACCAGCGATCAACAGCGCATAAAGCCAGATCTTTTGGTTGTCACCTTTGGCAAAGCATTTGGCCTGAGCGGTGCTGCGGTTTTGTGTTCCGAGTCAGTCGCAGAGTATTTTATTCAATTTGCCCGCCATTTAATTTACAGCACGAGTATGCCACCGGCGCAGGCATGTGCGTTGCGTGTGGCGCTACAGCAAGTACGTAAAGGCGATGACTTGCGTGAGCAACTGCAGCATAACGTACAGCTATTTCGGCGAGGGTTGGCAGATACTCGTTTGCAGCTTATGGCGTCAGACTCGGCAATTCAGCCTGTCATCATTGGTGAAAATCAGGCGGCGTTAGATTTAGCACAAAACCTACGTGATCAGGGAATATGGGCAAGCGCCATCCGGCCACCGACGGTACCACCAGGCACCGCGCGCTTACGTATAACCCTAAGCGCTGCGCATCAGGAACAGGATATTCAGCGCCTGCTGGAGGGATTTTATGCAGCCATCAACGCTTAGTGTCAATAAATCTGCGATAGCAGCCTCTTTCAGCCGAGCGGCTAACAGTTATGACATCGTGGCTGCTTTTCAGCGCTTATGCGGCGAAAAACTGTTGGCGCGCGTGAGTAATTACGAAGGTCTGAAGGTGCTTGATGCGGGCTGTGGAACGGGATTTTTTAGCCGCCGGTTTCGACACGCAGGAGCGCAGGTGATCGCTCTTGATCTGGCAGCAGGCATGCTGGAGAAATCTCGTGGCAATGACAGCGCAGATGAGTATGTTCTCGCCGATATAGAACACATTCCGTTGCCCGATGGCAGCGTGGATCTGTGCTTTAGCAATTTGGCGATCCAATGGTGTAGTTCTTTGCATGCGGCTCTAGCGGAAATGCATCGCGTTGTTAAACCTGGCGGTAAAGTGGTTTTTTCTTCTTTGGCTCAAGGGTCGCTTGCTGAGCTCGCTCAGGCTTGGCAGCAAGTTGATGGAAAAACACATACCAACCAGTTTCTCGCGTTTGAGGCGATAAAACTCGCCTGTGCGCCGTTTTCCCATGATTTGCAGTTAACGCAGGAAACCGAATTTTATCCTGATGTGATGACCCTGATGAAGTCTTTAAAAGGGATTGGCGCCACACATTTGCATCAAGGGCGAGATTCTGGGCTGACGAGCCGCGGCCGTTTTGAGCGGCTGGCTAGCGTTTATCCTCAACAAGAAGCCGGTTTTCCGCTGAGCTATCAGTTGGTGACAGGAGTTTTATATCGTGAATGAGCAAGAAAAAAATTTATCAAAACTAGGCGAAGCATGGTTTGTGACGGGAACGGACACGGAAGTAGGCAAAACGGTCGTCAGCGCCGCTTTACTTGAGGCCGCAGCTAACATAGGCAAAGTGACGGCTGGATATAAGCCGGTTGCTTCGGGCAGTGAATGGCGCAATGGCGAGTTGCGCAACACGGATGCGTTAGCTTTGCAGTCCGCTTCATCCATATCGCTCAGTTATGCTGAGGTGAATCCCTACACTTTCGAAGAACCAACGTCACCGCATATTATTAGCGCAGATGAAGGCAAACCTATCGCGTTTTCAGTGATGTCTGAAGGCTTACAGGCATTGCGCAAAAAAGCTGACTGGGTTTTGGTAGAAGGGGCAGGAGGATGGTACACGCCGCTGAGTGAGTCCACTTCTTTTGCGCAATGGGCTCAACAAGAACAACTGCCTGTAATTCTTGTTGTCGGGGTTAAACTTGGTTGTATTAATCACGCTTTACTCACCGCTCAGGCAGTGCAACAGTCGGGGCTAAGGCTGGGAGGATGGGTGGCCAACTGTGTCATTGAGCCTGGGCCACGACATGCGGAGTATATGGCAACGCTGAGGCGTTTATTGCCCGTAGCCTGCCTTGGTGAAATTCCTCATTTGCCACAGGCGAATGCTAGGGCGTTGGCTCGATATTTAGATCTCTCATTCTTGTACTGATGCAATTTAGCGCTGTGCCAAATTGTTTTGCGCAGCGCATTCCATTCCTGTTGATTCCCTCTATTTCGTGTTTTCAATCCATAGTATCTTTCGCTCGTTTCAATAAAGGTTGTCAATTGACAACTCGTTGTGTTTTTTTTAAGCTTGGAGCAGAAGATGAGTAGAGCGGTACATCCCAAAAAGGACATTGAGCAGGTTCTGAATTTCGTTGAGCAAAATGGGTGGCGCATTGAAGTGGGAGGGAGTCATGCATGGGGAAAAATGTATTGCCCGTACCCAAACGAAAAATGCCGCTGTGGTGAATTTTGCATCACGTGCATTTGGTCTACGCCAAAGAACGCGATGAATCACGCTCGTCAGCTCAAAAAAGTGGTGGAGCACTGTGCACATCATGAAAAGCAATCAACCTAAGGAGAAGGTATGAAGGATTACGAATTCACGCTGATTTTTTCTTTGTCGGACCAGAACGATGATCCGTCGAATTACATTGAGGCTTTAGGGGCTGCAGGGTGTACCGACGCCACCATTGGCATCGGAGTCAATGGGCGTATTGCACTGAGCTTTTGCCGTGAGGCAAAAGATGCGCGTGAGGCGATATCCAGTGCGATTAAGGATGTACTCAGCGCGATCCCAAACGCAGTGTTATCTGAAGCAGCGCCTGATTTTGTTGGGTTAACGGATATCGCGGAACGTGTGGGATTTTCTCGTCAGAATATGCGCAAATTGATGGAGCAAGGAGGAATGAGTTTCCCTGCGCCTTTACATCAGGGGAAGACCTCAATTTGGCATCTTGCTAACGTTCTGACATGGCTAAGGGATGTTAAACATTATGCCATTGATACCCGCTTGCTCGAGCTTGCAGCAGTGAATATGCAATGTAACTTGCATCGATCTCTTAACGAAGCCGATAGCCGCTACCAGCGAGAGATCACGGGCTGGTTGGAAAAGCCATGATTGTAAACTCATCATGTTTAGTGAATGCAACAAGCACAGCAAAAGTTTGTACAAAAGACTAACAATCAACAAGCATGAAAAGGTATGTCGGGTTGAGGCTGGCGTTGAAAACTAAATGTGATCTAAAACACATAAAAGCCTGAGTGATCATTGCCCATTTATTGCTCATCACGGTGGTGCTCAAAATAAGTACAGCCGCATAGTCGTCGTTCATCATGCACATAAAAGATCAAGCGCAGAATCGCCGCATGACGAAATAAGTTTTCCGAGCAAGTGCTTTTGTTAGTGCGAATAAGTATATAAAGAAGAAAAAATAGCTAAAAAATTAACTAAAAAAAGCACTCCAGAGTCGATTTGCCAACAGATTGTCATTTTTCCGTAACTCAAGCGCCAAGCGGAGTGGTGCAAGTTATCCACTATTCCTGTGGATAACCTTGTGCATTAGGTTTAGAGAACTCGTTAAAATCCAGAGCCAGAGCGGCTTGCGCCTGCATTGGTTGTTATGGTGTCTATATTTTATAATCTTTAATATTCAATGTGTTAGTTAAAATCAAGCAATAGGTTAAGAATCGTGTTGCGCAACGAATCGAGCTTGACAATCACCAGACAAAAAAGTTAATTCGCGCGGTGTCTTGGGGATAAATGTCACCACCAGGTGAAAATTGTAAAACAGATGTAATTTGTCGTTTTAAGCTGCCCCATTTCGTCGCAAACAACCGAGAGAGAATGTACAAAACGGTGCATAGATGGTTTAAAGCTGGATTTATATCCAGTATCATGAGATTTCAATCGCTGATGAATGTGCGCAAACCATTTTGTCAGTGGCAAAATTTGGCAGGACTTCCATACTCAATGCCTGATGATTCGGTATTTGAAACGGTGTAGCCCTACTAAGAGACAAATGCATTTCAGCAAGGTGTTGATCCATGAGTAAAATGTTCAAGTTGCATTCTACATTCAAGCCAGACGGCGATCAGCCAGAGGCTATTCGTCGTTTAGAGGCTGGTTTAGAGAACGGCTTGGCTCATCAGACACTGTTGGGGGTTACGGGGTCGGGTAAGACCTTTACGATTGCCAACGTAATTGCCGATCTTAACCGCCCAACCATGGTTATGGCTCCGAATAAAACCCTCGCCGCACAGCTCTACGGCGAAATGAAGCAGTTTTTCCCTGAAAATGCCGTTGAGTATTTTGTCTCTTATTACGATTACTACCAGCCTGAAGCCTATGTGCCGAGTTCTGACACCTTTATCGAGAAAGACTCCTCGGTAAACGAACATATTGAGCAAATGCGGCTTTCAGCTACCAAAGCGTTGCTTGAACGTAAAGACGTCATTGTGGTGGCTTCTGTTTCTGCCATCTATGGTTTGGGCGATCCTGATGCCTACCTCAAGATGATGTTGCATTTAACGCGTGGGATGATTATCGATCAGCGCGCCATTCTGCGTCGTTTATCTGAATTGCAATACGCGCGTAATGACCAAGCGTTTCAGCGCGGTACGTTCCGTGTTCGTGGTGAAGTGATCGACATTTTCCCCGCAGAGTCGGAAGACGTGGCGCTGCGCGTCGAGTTGTTTGACGAAGAAGTCGAACGACTATCGCTATTTGATCCTTTAACCGGCCAACTGATACAAGAAGTTCAGCGCTTTACGGTTTATCCAAAGACGCATTACGTTACGCCGCGCGAGCGTATCCTGCAGGCGATGGAAGAGATTAAGGTCGACTTAGCAGAGCGCAGGCAGGTACTGTTGGCCAACAATAAACTGCTGGAAGAGCAGCGTTTGACGCAGAGAACCCAATTTGACCTCGAAATGATGAACGAGTTGGGTTACTGCTCTGGCATCGAAAACTATTCCCGCTATCTCTCGGGTCGTAAGCCGGGCGAAGCGCCTCCTACGTTGTTTGACTATTTACCCGCCGATGGTTTGCTGGTCATCGATGAGTCCCACGTAACTATCCCACAAATTGGTGGGATGTATCGAGGTGACCGAGCGCGTAAAGAAACGCTGGTGGAATACGGTTTCCGCTTACCGTCCGCCCTAGATAACCGTCCGATGAGATTCGAAGAGTTTGAGGCGCTAGCACCGCAAACTATTTATGTATCGGCAACGCCGGGTAATTATGAGCTGGAAAAATCCGGTGGCGATATTGTTGATCAGGTCGTTCGTCCAACGGGTCTATTGGATCCGTTAATTGAAGTTCGCCCAGTAGCAACACAGGTGGATGATTTACTGTCTGAGATTCGAATTCGTGAAGCGATTAACGAGCGTGTGCTTGTGACTACGCTGACCAAGCGTATGGCTGAGGATTTAACTGAGTATCTGGATGAACACGGTGTACGAGTTCGCTATCTGCACTCTGATATTGATACCGTGGAGCGTGTGGAGATTATTCGCGATCTACGCCTTGGCGAATTTGACGTTTTGGTTGGGATCAACCTGTTACGAGAAGGGCTCGACATGCCTGAAGTCTCGCTGGTGGCTATTTTAGACGCGGATAAAGAAGGTTTCCTGCGTTCTGAACGTTCGTTGATCCAGACTATTGGCCGAGCAGCGCGTAACCTTAATGGTAAGGCGATTTTGTATGGCGATCGCATTACCAACTCGATGGAAAAAGCGATTGGCGAGACCGAACGTCGCCGAGCGAAACAGCAAGCCTATAACCTTGAGCACGGTATTACTCCTCAGGCGCTGAATAAGAAAGTCTCTGATATTCTGCAACTGGGGGAAGCATCGTCACGTAGTAAAGGAAAACATGGGCGTAGCAGCAAAGCCGCGGAGTCTTCAGCAGCGTACCAAGCTCTGTCTCCAAAACAAATTGAGCAGAGAATTCGTGATTTGGAAGCGCAGATGTATAAACATGCTCAGAACCTTGAGTTTGAGGAAGCCGCAAGCTTAAGAGACGATATTCAGGCGCTGCGCGATCAGTTTATTGCGATGTCTTAGCCTCTGGCGTGATGCTCACATCGGGCACTGTGGTGGCTTGCACTCTTTGGCCGCAGTCAGTATGGTGTGCGAAAAATTTACCAAACTCGCAACGAGTTAATCGCTGACAGGAATTTCCATGAGCGCTCAATCTTCTAAAGACCCTTTGCACGGCGTTACGCTTGAAGCTTTGCTGATATCTCTGGTAGCGCGTTATGGCTGGGCTGAACTAGCTAAAATCATCAACATCAACTGCTTTAAGAGCGATCCGAGCATTAAATCTAGCCTTAAGTTTTTGCGTCGTACCCCATGGGCGCGACAAAAAGTTGAAGAGTTATATATTGATTCACTTGCGGATGTTCCCGCGGCGGCTTCTGTCACGCCTGCAGAAAGTCCTTGGGATAAATGGAAAGGAAAGAAATTATCTGACAGTTAGATTGATAAGGCTAGCGGCCCCGCAGGCGCGAGCTCGGCTAGCCAAAATTGAGACTGTTTTAGCCTGCGTTTTGCAATTCTCTGATCCGAGTCAGTAATCCATTAACGCCATCATCAATCAACCGATCGGTAATATCGTTAGCGCCTTGAATCAGGTAAGGCTCTAGCCAATGCATTCCCACCAAATGACACATATTGTTAAATGGCAGGAGTAAATCCGCTACCGGATATCGGTTATATCCCTCGGCGGTATACGCCTGTGCATTACCGCCGGTTGAAGTCGCTATCATGAGTGATTTACCGTGTAGCGCTTTGCCTTCGCTACCGTAAGCAAAACCATAGGTTAATACCGCATCTTGCCACTCTTTCAAAATAGCCGGTGAGCTATACCAATAGAAAGGGAACAGCATAATGACAATATCGTGTTCCTTGAGCAGCTTTTGCTCACGCTCAATATCAATGGAATAGTCTGGATATTCACGCATTAGCTCATTAACGGTCACATTTTTCTGAGTTTTCAAGGCATCAATGGCGGCATGGCTTATACGTGATTGATCGGGAAAGCGGTGGGCGGCTAAAACCAAAATTTTTTTCATAGAATTTCCAGTTACGTTTATTGCGATGGCGGCATTTTTCCATTTTTATCTTTGCTGGTGTAGCCTGTAAACATGCAAATCTGTTTCAACCAAAGGTTAATAGCATGTCACTGCCAACTGATGTCTATCGATTAATTCCCGCTTTTTTGGCATCAGCCGATGCGCAAAGCTTTTCTGCTGCGGCTCGTCAATTAGGCATCAGTGCAGCCGCCGTTAGCAAGAATGTGAGAGTGCTAGAAACGCGTTTGAATATGCGCTTATTCGCACGTAATACCCATTTCGTGGTGTTAACCGAGGAGGGACGTCAATTTCGCCAGCGGATAGCACCGGTCTGGCAGGCATTAAATCAGGCATTGGACAATCGTTCTCCCTATGAAGAACCTTCAGGATTAGTGCGCGTCAGCGTGATCCCCGGCTTTGGCCGACATCGTCTCATGCCGTTGATTCCTGTTTTTCAGCAACGTTTTCCTCAGGTGCGGATCGATCTTGAAATGGAACCGCGTTTGGTTAACCTGATAGCCGAGAATATTGATGTAGCTATCGGTCAGAGAACGGCGACAGACAGTCGTCTGATTGGACGCGAACTAGGCTCCGCATCGAGTAACATGGCGGCGTCTCCGAACTATTTAGCTCGCTTTGGTATACCGCAAACCTTGGGCGATCTGGCGTCACATCGCCGTTTACTGCATCGCAATCCGGGTAACGGTAAATTACTGTGCTGGTGGGATGATGAAACTAGCGTAAGTGAAGAGCAGGCGGCTTTTATTTCCACATCGCCAGATACGCTGGTTGATGCGGCACTTTGCGATATGGGAATTGTGTGTTTGGCTGATTGGTATCTTGAAGAGCATTTTCGTAATGAGCGTCTGATACCTATTCTTAAACCATTTTGGCCGCGTCCACGCTCCATGCACATTTGGTATCCCTCGGCGGATTTGCCGCCGAGAGTGCGAGCATGGGTAGACTTTGTGTTAGCTCAGTTTCCACCCCAAGCTTAGGTATAACGGTATTTTATTACTGACGCATGCTGATGGCCATGCGATTGAAGGCGTTCATTAAGCTGATGGCGAAGGTCAAATCGGCGATTTCGGCATCGCTAAAGTGTGTTTTTAGCTCTGCAAACAGCTCATCCGAGGTTCCACAGTAGGAGATATCCGTTACCGCTTCAGCCCACGCTAACGCAGCACGCTCGCGCTCATCAAAAGGCTCAGCCATACGCCATCCGGCTAAAATATCCATTTTGTTTTGACTATAGCCCGCTTTGCGCAGCGCGGTGCTGTGCATATCTAAACAAAATGCGCAGCCGTTAATTTGCGAAATGCGTAGGTAAACTAATTCTACAATATGCCCTAGAGAGCTTTTACTTAATGCCATACTGGTTTGGATGAGGCCGTTGTAGGCTTCTGGGGATAGTTTGCCATAGGCGAGACGGAGTTGAGACATGTTGTTTTCTCCACAAATAGGTGAGTTATTGCATCATTTTGATGGTGCAGTCATTGTTTGATAGCACGACTTTACGCTGAATATGGACTAGCATATAGAGCCATATTTTGACTGTTTTTATAGGCCATAAAATGGCAGCGTCCTACGAATTCCTTTTTGTTGATCCTTCGTCCAAAGAACCCCTCTATCGTCAGATTTATCAGCGTATTAAGTCAGCGATTGCCGATGGCGTACTTTCATCGGGTGAACGATTGCCTTCGTTGCGGGGGGTAGCCAGCGATCTTAACGTGGCGCGAGGAACGGTTGAGGCTGCCTATGCGTTGCTTAGCGGTGAAGGATATATCGAAAACAGCGGTCAAGGAGGGACGCGAGTCTCCCTACGATTAATAGCACCTAAATTAACAGAGACGTCAAAAAAGCTCGCTGAAATGCCACGCCATGCAGGTATGCCGTTACCTTCTGCGCAATTACTGCCATTTCAATTGGGTATTCCGGCTTTGGATGCATTTCCGCTCGGCCAGTGGAACCGACTATTGGCGCAGTGCGCACGACATACCACCAGAGAGGAACTTTCTCATCCTGCCCCGCAAGGCTATTTGCCGTTGCGAGAGGCATTAGCGGGGTATTTACAAATTTCGCGTGGTATCCGCTGTTCGGCACCGCAAATCTTTATTGCCGCGGGGTATCGGTCAGCATTATCGCTGATTGCGCACGCTGTTTTATCACGTGATGATTCTGTTTGGCTTGAGGAGCCCTGTTTTCCTTTCCCGTGGCATGTATTGCAGAGTTTGGGGGTCAGCACCATTCCTGTGCCAGTGGATGACCAAGGGATATGCGTGGAGCAAGGGATTAAACAGTCCCCTCAGGCGCTCGCTGCCTTGGTGACTCCTGCGCACCATAGCCCATTGGGGCTGAGTTTAAGTTTGCCGCGGCGTATGCAGCTATTAGCATGGGCTCAGCATGAACAGCGCTGGATTATTGAGGATGACTATGACGGAGAATTCCATTATCAAGGGCACCCGCTACCCGCGCTGAAAAGTTTAGACCGGCTTGACCGCGTACTGTACGTTGGAACGTTGAGCAAAGTCCTTTTCCCCGGATTGCGTATCGCGTATGTAGTGGTTCCCGAGCAGTTACTCCCTCAGTTCCATCAAACTCTACGCACCTATCCTTGCGTTTGTCCCACATTGATGCAGGCTACCGCGGCGCAGTTTATTCATTCAGGTCAGTTTTACCGGCATCTTAAAAAAATGCGTAGCCTCTATGCTCAGCGCCGAATGTGGCTGGCTCAGGCGTTGAAGCAGCAAACACAATATCCATTAACGACGGAGCTTCAGGCTGGTGGGATGCATCTGTTAGTGCGGTTGCCTGACTGTTTTGACGATACTTTGGTTGAACGAGAAGCGCGTGTACAAGGGCTTGCAGTGGAAGCGCTGAGCGTCTGGTATCACGATACTGTTCACGTTTCGCAAGGGATTATTCTCGGATTCACTAACGTTGAAAGTGAAGAGATGGCGCAGCGTTGGGTTAACATCTTGCTGAATGTTTTGGCGCGCTGTTCAACCATTGCGGATAGGCGCTGAACTCAGTACCATTTGCGCCTCAATTTTTCGCCTTTGATACGGTGGTAGACCATACCCATGCAGACAGTAAAACGCGTGCTTTTAGCACCGATGGAAGGCGTTCTCGATTCTCTAGTCCGTGAATTGCTCACGGAGGTGAATGACTACGATCTATGCATCACCGAATTTGTTCGCGTGGTGGATAGCTTATTACCTGAAAAAGTGTACTACCGACTCTGCCCCGAGCTGGCACATCAGAGCCGTACGCCTTCAGGAACCGCGGTTCGCGTACAGTTATTAGGACAGTATCCGCAGTGGCTGGCAGAAAATGCCGCCCGCGCCGTGGAACTTGGTTCTTGGGGGGTGGATTTAAACTGTGGTTGCCCATCAAAGATGGTTAACGGTAGCGGTGGCGGAGCAACGTTACTGAAAGATCCTGAGATGATTTATCAGGGTGCTAAAGCAATGCGCGAGGCGGTGCCGGCACATTTGCCTGTAACGGTAAAAGTGCGTCTGGGCTGGGACTCAGGCGATCGTCAGTTTGAGATAGCAGATGCTGTTGAGCAGGCCGGAGCAACTGAAATCACTGTTCATGGCCGAACCAAAGAAGATGGCTATAAGGCTGAGAAGATCAATTGGGCGGCTATAGGCAAGATCCGTCAGCGTTTGAGCATTCCGGTGATTGCCAACGGTGAAATTTGGGACTGGCAAAGTGCGCAGGATTGCATGGCGACTACTGGCTGTGACTCGGTCATGATCGGTAGAGGGGCGCTGAATGTGCCGAATCTGAGCCGAGTGATCAAATACCATGAGCCGAAAATGCCGTGGCCTGAGGTCATGCTGCTACTTAAAAAATATGTGCGTCTGGAAAAGCAGGGCGATACCGGCTTATATCACGTTGCTCGAATTAAACAGTGGCTTGGCTATTTGCGCAAAGAATATACAGAAGCCTCGGAAGTTTTCAGTGAGATTCGGGCATTAAAAACCTCACCAGACATTGCGCGTGCGATTGAGAGGCTTTAGCCATATTTCCGCACCATTAATCTTTTTCAATAGCAGGACAATGGATTCGTTTTGTCATCATCCTTCCTCCAAAAACGTTAATCAGCAATCCCAGCATAATCAGTAACAAACCATAGATTTGCAGGCTAGCGATTTTTTCTCCTAAAATCAGTGCCCCGCTGGTGAGTCCCACTACTGGGACGAGTAGCGCAAAGGGCGTCACACGCCAGGTTTCATAGCGGGTAAGTAAACGCCCCCAGAGGCCATATCCAACGTGAGTTGAGAGAAATGCGATGTAGCAGAGTGCCAAAATTGTAGGAAGATGAATATTTGTCAGGCTGTTTTCAATGGCCGCTTGTCCCTCGAACAGCCATGAACAAAGCAGGAATGGCAGGATTGGCACTAGAGCACTCCAAACAACTAACGACATGATGCTGGTCGTGCCAGCGTTTTGCATGATGGAACGATTAGTGATATTGCCGCATGCCCATGAAAAGCCGGCTGCCAAAGTAAACAGGAGGGCGATTAGCGGAATATCGGTTAAGTTCCCCGTCATCCCACCTTTGGCAAGTACAAACATTCCAGCAGCGGCAAGCAGGATGCCCACTATTTGGCTACGTTTGACTTTTTCGCCCAGAATAAGTGCGCCTAGTAGTACGCTGAAGAAAACCTGTGATTGCAAAACGACGGAGGCAATACCAGACGGCATTCCCAGATTGATTGCGCAGAATAAAAAAGCAAATTGTGCAAAGCTGATTGTCAGGCCATAAATGACAATCCCTTTCAGCGGGATCTTTGGGCGTGGAATAAAGAAAATGGCAGGAATGACCACGAATATAAAGCGTAATGCACCAAGCAATAAAGGTGGCATACCGTGCAGGCCAACTTTGATAACGACAAAGTTTACGCCCCAAATAACCACGACGCACAGCGCTAACAGCATATCTCTAACGGACATTCTTTACTCCTTGAAGAGACGCATTTTTATTTCTGAAAGTGGCTTGAATGGGAAACTATAGCTAAAGTCTTCAGGGGGAGAAACCACGTCACTGGATATGTCTAGAATAAAGACAAAGGCCGCATCGTTCCGCTCCTCGGCTGCGCAGCAAACCGTGATATAGGGGATTCAACAGAACATTCTGCTTATTAGAGGGAAACGCCATGAGTGATTGGGATCCGGAGCTTTATTTACGTTTTGAAGCTGAAAGAACGCGGCCTGCTCGCGAGTTGCTTGCCAGAATCGATCGCCCAGATGCACAACGGGTGAGTGATTTAGGGTGTGGTCCCGGCAATAGTACTGAGCTTTTGGCTCAGTCTTGGCCACAGGCGCAGGTGACCGGTGTTGATACCTCATTGGCGATGCTGCAAAAAGCGCAAAAAAGGTTGCCGTACTGTTCCTTTGTACAATCTGATATTAGCCACTGGCAGCCAGATGAAGCACAGGATGTTATCTACGCTAACGCTGCGTTGCAGTGGGTGTTAGATCATGAAACGCTGTTGCCGCATTTAGTGTCGCAGCTGGCTGATAATGGGATCCTTGCGATCCAAATGCCGGATAATCTCAATCAACCGTCTCATGCGTTGATGCGTAAAGTGGCTTCTGAGGGGCCGTGGACGTATTTGAATGCTGAAGCAGAGTCCGTACGTAAAAAGCTTCTAACGACGGAAGAGTATTATGATCTGCTGGCTTTGCAGGGCTGCGAGGTGGATATCTGGCGCACCACTTATTATCACGTGATGCCATCTGTCTCGGCGATTATTGAGTGGCTGAGTTCCACCGGGCTGCGTCCTTTCCTTGATAAGTTGGACGAGGAACAACAACCTGAGTTTCTTCGCCGTTACTTAAATGAGCTGGAAAAGGTCTATACCCCACGCGCTGATGGAAAAGTGCTGCTCGCGTTTCCGCGGCTGTTTATTGTTGCGCGCAACGTTGAAAACGGCGCCATTTAAGAGGTTAGCGTTTTGGTTAGGTAGCAACGCTGCTGATCTTTAGGATAATCATTGGGTGGAAGCTGTAGTTAATAGACCTGTTTCCCGTAAATTCATGGTCGTTCTTCAGATGAATAATGTTATTAAGCATTAACCCAGCAAATGAATTGATGCTTGAATATCTGGCTCACAAACAGAAACATAATTCTCACATCTTCTCGTAGCTGAAATATTCACGTTAAGAGTATGATTATCGCCAGCTTGTCGGCCTGCAGCCTACGTGTGGCGTGGCAAGCCGCGTTCCGAGGATTTTTGCATACCCATTTGTGCTCCCCTCGGTGTCATCGAACATTTGATTGATATGTGATCATGCCTGTAAAACTTCGATATTCCTTATTAAGCCTGCTGCTGCTGGGCAGCAGCGTGGCTAGCGTTCCTAATGTGCTTGCAAGCGAGAACGCGCCAACAACGCACAATGCCTCATCGTTGGTATTGGCGTCAGGCAGTGCAATGGTGGTGGATTTAAAAACGCATAACGTCATTTATTCGAGTAATCCTGATGTGCAGGTGCCTATTGCCTCAATTACCAAATTAATGACGGCAATGGTTGCGTTAGATGCCAAGCCCGCCATGGATGAAGTCATTTCTGTGGATATCCACAATACCAAAGAATTAAAAGGCGTCTTTTCTCGCGTACGCGTGGGCAGTGAAGTGAGTCGTCGTCAGATGATGCTTATGGCGCTTATGTCGTCAGAAAACCGCGCAGCGGCGAGCTTGGCTCACCACTATCCTGGCGGCTACAATGCGTTTATTAAGGCGATGAATGCTAAAGCACGTTCATTAGGGATGACACATACGCGATACGTTGAACCAACGGGGCTTTCCGTCAATAATGTTTCAACCGCGCGTGATTTAACCAAGCTGTTAGCTGCTAGCAAAAATTATCCTTTGATTAGCCAGCTTAGCACCACCGAAACTCAGTCGGTGACTTTCTCGAATCCGGTCTATACCGAAACATTTAACAACACTAACCATTTGGTGCGTAATGATAAATGGGCAATTCAGTTGACCAAAACGGGGTTCACCAATCAGGCGGGACACTGTTTGGCGATGCGTACCACCATCGGTGGCCGTCAGGTGGCGTTAGTGGTTCTCGATGCCTTTGGCAAATATACCCACTTTGCTGACGCGAATCGTCTGCGTGACTGGATGCTGACCGGTAAGGCCGCACCAGTTCCTGCTGCGGCATTAAGCTACAAAAAACAAAAGGGCATACATCAAGCTGGCAGCGTACAGGTTGCTGAAAATAAATAATTTTTGATTTGAGGGTGATTCCCCTAAACGAATCAGAATTCATTCGCGGCAGAGGAAAATACCTCTGCCGCTTTTTTATGACTGCACCAAGTTCAGAGATTAACGCGACATTTTTCCCCCTTGCCCCTATGATTATCTCAGTGATTAAAGCTTAAGGATTTCAATGTGGCTGGTGGTAGTTTACTGACGTTATTAGATGATATTGCTTCGGTGCTGGATGATGTGGCGCTGATGAGCAAAATGGCTGCGCGCAAAACCGCAGGCGTTTTAGGTGATGATTTAGCGCTAAATGCGCAGCAGGTGACAGGCGTTTCAGCCGATCGAGAGTTGCCGGTAGTATGGGCGGTAGCAAAGGGATCGTTGCTTAATAAGGTGATTTTAGTCCCGCTAGCGCTGTTAATTAGCGCTTTTGCTCCGTGGGCGATTACTCCGCTACTGATGCTGGGCGGCGCTTTTCTTTGCTATGAAGGCTTTGAAAAGCTGGCACATAAAGTCATGCACGGCAAAGAGGAAAAGCACTCATCCGAATCGGAACCTGAAGAAAAAGTGCCAGACGATTTACGAGCGTACGAGAAAAGTAAGGTAAAAGGCGCAGTGCGTACCGACTTTATTCTGTCTGCAGAAATTGTCGCGATCACTCTAGGCACGGTAGCGAGTGCACCGTTTCTCCAGCAGGTGATTGTGCTCAGCGGTATTGCGTTGGTGATGACGCTGGGTGTTTACGGCATTGTGGCAGGTATCGTAAAACTGGACGATTTAGGCCTGTGGATGAGTCAAAAAAGCTCGGCGCTGCTTCAACGTGTCGGTGGCTGGATCGTGGATGCTGCCCCTTATCTGATGAAAATCCTCTCCGTCGTGGGAACGGCCGCGATGTTTATGGTCGGTGGCGGTATTATCGTGCATGGCCTACCGTGGATTCACCACTATTTTGAGCATTTAGCCGAAAGCGGAGCTGATTTGCCAACAATAGGCACCGTTATTTCTGGCATAGGTCCCACAGTGCTGAATATGGTGTTTGGCGTTATCGCTGGCGCTGTGGTTCTGCTGGTGGTCAGCGGAGTAGGGAAGTTGATTCCTAGGAAGGGGTGAGGTTTTGTTGGTATATCTCACTGGTTAATATTTTGCCATCCTGTTGTTTATGAGGCTTGAGTGAAATATTTCGTTCGCCTGTCATTGATGTGACTACTATGTAATATTCCGTCCGCCAGCTCATACTGAGCTTCATCGATACACTGATGAAGGCGTACGGGCAGAGACCACCAGCGCGTGGTCTCTGCACTCGCGCGCTTTTATCCGAGACGCCATCTCCGCTCCGGTTTGGTATCGTCCATCCAGGGCGCCCCAAACTCCGTCACGACATCCCTGTCGTGCCGGCTCTCCCAGCCAAGACTTAAACTAAAAAACCAAAAATCGTTTTGATTTTGTCTTTTGTCTTTTGTCTTTTTGGTTTTGACCTTGACCTTTTCCTGCACATTACCGGACAGCCGAGTGAATCATGCAGGTTAGG
>NZ_LXET01000045.1 GCF_001655005.1 Hafnia paralvei ATCC 29927 | reverse complement strand
GACTCGGACGCCTGCACGGAGTTCATGTCGGTTTCGGTGCATTAGGCGTACGAAATCTACTTCATAAACTTATGCATACGAAACCTACGCTACAAACTTATGCATACAAAACCTACTCCACAAACTCATGCATACAAAACCTTTAACCGTTCAAGCACAGAAAATCTAGGCGGCATATAAGCCGCCGAAGTTAAAACCCCTTAGAAAATTAACTTAAACACCCCAGTAATCGTCAGCAGCCCCACAATAAATATAATCGCAATAACCCATAATAATATTTTCATTTGCTGCTCCTTATTTGCTGATAAAAAACGCCCGTAATGGGCGCTAGTCATATGAGTATAGATAAAGATAAGCAAATGTGCGGGT
This sequence comes from Hafnia paralvei ATCC 29927, assembly GCF_001655005.1. Taxonomy (GTDB): domain Bacteria; phylum Pseudomonadota; class Gammaproteobacteria; order Enterobacterales; family Enterobacteriaceae; genus Hafnia; species Hafnia paralvei. Next base: position 40,091 of record NZ_LXET01000045.1, on the reverse strand, counting down.
TATCGGTTATTACCAGCCCTGAACCGCGCCACCGTTAAAGATTTTCTCAGCCGCGGCAGCAACTTCCGGTGATTCATAAGACTTAACAAAATCGCGTACGTTAGCGGCATCTTTATTATCTTCTCGAGTGACAATAATGTTTACATAAGGAGATTCCTTATCCTCAATAAATACACTGTCTTTCACCGGTGATAACCCTGTCTGTTGCAGATAGGTAGTGCTGATAATAGCCACGGTGACTTTCGGGTCTTTTAATACGTGCGGGAGCTGTGCACCTTCTAGCTCCATAATGTTCAGATTTAACGGATTAGAGGTGATATCAATGGATGTTGGCAGTAAGCCTTTATCCTGATTAACCGTTATCAGCTTTTCTTTTTGTAATAACAGTAATGCGCGGCCTAAATTGGTCGGGTCATTGGGGATTGCAATAGTGTCGCCTTTTTTTAACTCTGAAACATTTTTGATTTTGTCGGAGTAACCCGCCATTGGGAAAACAAAGGTATTGCCTACGGCCACTAATTTATAACCATGTGCCTTATTCTGTTCAGCAAGATAAGGTCGGTGTTGGAATACGTTAGCATCCAGCTCACCTTTATCGGTGGCATCGTTAGGCAGCAGAGAACCACTGAACCCCACGAGCTCAACGTCTAATCCGTATTTCTCTTTCGCCACTTTCTGCGCAACTTCAGCCACATCTTGCTCGGCACCGTTAATCACGCCGACTTTTATATGATTTGCTTGGTCAGCTTTGTTATCGCAACCGGTCAGAAACAACGCTCCTAGCGCAGTCGCCAGTAATATGGCCGATAAACGAAATTTCATATTAACCATCCTTATAAAATAAGCGAAAATAATACTAATTTATTAAATGTTTATCCGCGTATAGGCGGTCTTATAATGTGAGTCTAACCTAGACTAAAAACAACAATCTATTTATTCAATGTTATAACTAAATAGCATTAATAAAAACTTTTTGAGACTATAAAAGATTTGCTATTTACCTTTGTTTTTATGTAAGCGTTCTATACTGAAAGTGAGGGAAAAATGTTGATAAACGTTTATCCCGCATCAGACGTCAGGGGGTGTGTCATGAGTAACCATGTTTGGGGACTGTTATCGCATCCGGCACAGGAGTTCCGGCAAATACGGCAGGAAAATGAGTCGGTATCGCATATCTATACTCACCATGTGCTGCTGATGGCTGCTATTCCTGTTGTCTGCTCTTTTATTGGTACTACCCAGTTTGGCTGGGATTTCGGCGGTGATCGCGTTTTTAAAGTGTTGCCGATGACGGCATTAGCCATTGCCGTTGTATTTTACGGGCTAATGCTAGCCGCGGTGGGTTTTGTTGGTATGGTCATTCGCTGGATGGCTCGGGAATATGAAAACTGCCCGAGTTTAAATCGTTGTATCGTGTTTGCGGGCTATGTCGGTACGCCCATGTTTCTAAGCAGTATCGTATCAATCTATCCGATGGTATGGCTGTGCATGCTCGCGGTTATCGTGGGGGTATGTTATAGCGGTTATTTGTTGTATCGCGGTATTCCGAATTTTCTCGGTATCACTGAAGATCAAGGTTTTATTTTCTCTGGATCGACCTTCGCAATCGGTGTGTTGGTACTCGAGTTACTATTGGGGATTACCGTTATCATGTGGGGCTATGGTTCGCATATTTTCTAGCCCTGCGGTGTTCAACGCAGTAGAAGTGAAAACGTTTTGTTGATTATAACCTAGCAGGCGCTGGAGTTTACCTTCAGCGCCTTTTTCACGCCATTACGCTGGTCAAAAAGGCTCACGCTTTTTTGTTCCGCCACTCGAATTATTTGCGGAAAAATAGGCGCACTATTTCTTATTCAGCATCGCTTTGAGATCGGCAAACGGGTTATAGGTGGCTTCGCCGACGTCTTTCTGCGCATCTTCACCCGCAATCACGGTGGAACCATACTGGTCGGCTTCGGTATATTTCGAATGTTCATGATCGTGGCAGTACAAGCACAATAGTTCCCAATTGCTGCCGTCTTCTGGGTTATTGGTGTGGTCGTGATCGATATGATGTACGGTGAGCTCGCGCAGGTTTGAGTACACAAACTCGCGTGAACAGCGGCCACACACCCATGGATAAATTTTAAGTGCTTTTTCACGATAGCCAGTTTCTAGACGGGCGTAGTTCTTAGGGATGATTGCCATGAGGACAGACCTTAACAAGACTGGGGAATATTCACCTATATTAGGTGAATTTACATCGCACTCCAATCTTTGCCTGATTTATGAACGAACATAGATAATAATCCCGGCCAGAATAACGCCGCCGACGCCGCCCAAAGTCAGCAATGCCATTCCGGCGATAATTGCTTTTTTCAGCATGATTCTTCTCCTCAATACGATTGCGGCGATTATACCCTGCCGACGCCCTCTGCTCTAACCATTTTGTAACATTCAAGTCACTTTTCTGTTGTGGTTTATATTCATTTAAGTAATAAAAATAAATTATTAAGTATTTAATGGAATTATAGATTTCAGAAATACTGAGCCTCACCTGATTTAGGGAGTGACTCATTGATGAAAAAAGCAATTCGCGGTATGCGGTCATCACATTACTTACATGCCGAGCAGCAAAGCCGTATTGGTGCGTGGAAACGCCAGTGGGTCTGGCGCAGTGAGCTCCCAACATGGTGTGTCCTGATTGCCATATATGCTGGCTGGGCGTTGGTGGTTTACCACTGGGAACAACTGGGGAAATGGCTAGGGACGCCGCTGTTGGTGTTGTTAGCCTGTTGGTATATGTCGCTTCAGCACGAGCTCATCCACGGTCATCCTACCCGTTGGCCACGTGTTAATCAGCTCTTAGGATTAATGCCGCTGGCGGTCTGGTATCCCTTTGGCATTTATCGTGATTCGCATCTGGCCCATCACCGCGATGCGTCGCTGACTCATCCGTTGGAAGATCCTGAATCGTACTATTTCAGTGAGTGTCGATGGAAGAATTCATCGGCAATGTGGCGTAGGGTGATTTGGCTGCGGAATACCTTTTTTGGCCGCATGATTATTGGACCTGCACTGGGGATTGGTGCGTTGGTTAAGGGGGAACTCGGCGATATTATGCAGGGCGAGAGCAAAAAAATTGCCATGTGGCTGACCCATTTGTCATTACTCGGTTTGATTCTGTGGATCGTACAGTTGGCGGGGATGTCAGCGTGGTGGTATCTACTGGCGATTAGCTATCCGGCCTTAGGTTTGGCGATGGTTCGCTCGTTTTACGAACACCGAGCGGTGGACGATCCCTCAGCCCGTTCTATTATTAATGAGGCGGCGTGGCCGTGGCGGCTGCTGTTTTTAAATTTGAATTACCACATTGTGCACCATGATTTACCCAGCTTGCCGTGGTATGGATTGCGCAAGGTCTATTTGGCTTATCGCATGGAGTATCGGCAAAGGAATCAGGGATTTGTGGTTCAGGGATATTCACAGTGGTGGCGGCAATATGCATGGCGTTCGATAAATGTCACGCAACATCCGTTAATGGCTTTGACCCGCGATGAGTCACCGGAGCACCTAGGCTCTGGCGACCGCAATAATAATGATGAGGAACCGTTATGGCAGGAAATTTATCTATGGGACGCAAGATTCTGGCATCTTTGGCGTTGATGGGGGCTTCTATCTGCGCTGCACAGGCCGCGGATGCGGTCACCGTGGGCTCTAAGATTGACACTGAGGGTTCCTTACTTGGCAACCTCATTGTGCAAACGCTGGATGCCAACGGGATCAAAACGGTGAATAAAACCCAGCTTGGTACGACTAAAGTGCTGCGCGGCGCAATTACCGCCGGTGAAATTGATATCTATCCAGAATATACCGGTAACGGCGCTTTCTTCTTTGCCGATGAAAATGATCCAGCATGGAAAAATGCGCAGCAGGGGTATGACAAAGTGAAGCAGTTGGATTTGGCGAAAAACCAGATCGTGTGGCTTACGCCCGCTCCGGCTAACAATACATGGAGTATCGCGGTGCGCAACGATATCGCACAGCAAAACCATTTGGAATCGTTAGAAGATTTGGGGAAATGGTTAAAACAGGGCGGTAAATTTAAACTGGCGGCTTCCGCTGAGTTTATCGAACGCCCAGATGCGCTGCCTGCGTTTGAAAACGCCTATGGCTTCAAACTGGATCAAGATCAGCTGTTGTCCTTGGCGGGCGGTGATACAGCGGTGACGATTAAGGCTGCGGCAGAACAAACATCGGGCGTGAATGGTGCAATGGCGTATGGCACCGACGGACCAGTGGCCGCGCTGGGTTTGAAAACCTTGAGCGATCCTAAAGGCGTGCAGCCTATTTATGCACCAACGCCAATCGTGCGCGAAGCGACGCTGAAAGCTCATCCTGAAATTGCTACTGTGCTGAAGCCCGTGTTTGAATCTCTGGATGGACCAACTCTGCAAAAATTGAATGCCAAAATTGCGGTTGATGGTCAAGATGCGAAAAAAGTCGCTGCAAAATATCTGAAAGATAAGGGTTTTGTTAAGTCTTGAGTTAACTATCTCTCATCTCCCGTTTAACGGCGGGAGATATTTGCTTTGCCTCACTCTCTGATGATGAGAGATAAAACTATAGGGAATCTTGTTTTGGTAAAAAACAGAGTTGTTCTCACACTCTGGCTGCTGATGATGCTGGCTTTATGGCAAATGCCGCTGCTCACTCAGGCTGCAAACCGTTTGGTGTCTGGTAGCGGTGTACCGCTGGGAGAGATTATTCATGGTTACGCATGGATATTGATTCTGCCGTTTCCTGTGTTATTCCTTCTGTGTTTTTGCCCGCAAAACCGAAGCTCACTGTGGCTGATTTATTTGATCAGCGGTGCGCTGTTTGCTGGGTTAATGCTGTTGATTGCTTGGCAGTCCCATCTTTTAGCGGGTGATGAAGATAGCTTAGTGCGCGTTTCTTTGGGCGGTGCATTTTGGCTCATTGGCGCTTTGGCTCTGCTATGTGGAGCAGATGCCGTCAGCCGACTCACCAAAAGCAGCGGGCTACGTATTCTAGCGGCGTTGTTGATCCTCGCACCTGTGCCTATTTTGCTGCTCAGCGGTGCGCTCGATACGCTCTCTTTGATGAAGGAGTATGCCAACCGCGATGATGTGTTTAATCAGGCTCTTGGTCAGCATTTGGCTCTGCTATTGAGCACGCTGTCATTCGCTTTGATCATAGGCATCCCGCTGGGAATATTAGCGGCTAGGCGGGAGTCATGGAGAAAACCGATGTTTTCTGTTCTGAATATTATTCAGACCATTCCTTCTATCGCCCTGTTTGGTTTACTGATTGCGCCATTAGCGGGGTTAGCGCAGGCATGGCCATGGTTAGGCGAACTGGGCATTAGCGGTATTGGCGTTGCCCCAGCGCTGATTGCTTTGGTGCTGTATGCGTTACTGCCGCTGGTGCGCAGCGTGGTCGCGGGGTTGGAACAAGTGCCGTCACCGGTTATCGAGGCTGCGCGCGGAGTAGGAATGACGCGAGCGCAAATTTTACGCAAAGTCGAGCTTCCATTAGCGTTGCCGGTGGTATTGAGCGGAGCGCGTATCGTGGCGGTTCAAACGGTAGGCATGGCGGTGATTGCGGCGCTGATCGGTGCGGGTGGTTTCGGCGCAATAGTCTTTCAGGGATTGCTCAGCAGCGCGCTGGATTTAGTGCTGCTCGGCGTTATTCCGGTCGTCGTGATGGCAGTGACGGTTGATACCCTATTTAAATTTTTGGTTTCTCGAATTGAAGCGGCGCGACAATGATTCATTTTAAACATGTTAACAAGTCTTTTGCTGGACGTCCGGCGGTGGAGGATCTCTCTTTGCATATCGCAGAGGGGGAATTCACCGTGCTGATTGGCACGTCGGGTTCTGGAAAATCGACCACACTGAAGATGATCAACCGCCTCATCGATCACGATAGCGGTGAGCTGACTTTTGCTGGGCAAAATATCAGCAGCTTTGAGCCAGAGGCATTGAGGAGACGCATGGGGTATGCGATTCAATCCATTGGCTTATTTCCCCATTGGACGGTTGAACAGAATATTGCCACCGTACCTCAGCTGTTGAAATGGCCTACGGCACGTATCCGCGAGCGGGTGACCGAGCTGATGGAGATGCTCAGTCTTGATGTCGCAGAGTTTCGTCATCGTTATCCGCACCAGCTCTCCGGTGGTCAGCAGCAGCGGGTTGGTGTCGCTCGCGCACTGGCGGCTGACCCTGAAGTATTGCTGATGGATGAGCCTTTCGGTGCATTGGACCCAGTGACGCGAACCACGCTTCAGCAAGAGATTGCGCGTATTCACACTTTGCTGGGACGCACGATCGTTCTGGTGACGCATGATATCGATGAAGCATTGAGTCTGGCCGACCGCATTGTATTGATGGATGCGGGAAAAGTTATACAGCAGGGCACGCCGCAGGAATTGCTCAACCATCCTGTCAATGACTTTGTGCGTCAGTTTTTTGGTCATAGCGACGTCGGGATTAAGCTTTTAGGTCTGGACGTGGTGGCTTCTCGCGTGCGGCGCGGTGAGATTTTACAGGGGGAGCCGATCCGCAGCGATATCAATTTGCGCGATGCCATGTCGCTGTTCATCTATCGACAGGTCGATCGTCTACCGGTGATCGATGAAGCAGGGCAACCCGTTGGCGTTCTCTACTTTTCCGATCTCGTCAAAAAAGCGGAGGCGTAATGTCAGAAAAACGTCCTTCGTTCACATGGCGCTGGTACCGAGATCCTCTGCTTTGGGGAGTACTGCTGCTAATCGGTTTAAATAGCGGTATGCCTCATATGGGAAGGCTGTTTAGTGCGTTATTCCCTGATCTGACACGGCCTGTTTATCAGCAAGATAGCTTTTGGTCGCTGACTATCGCACACGTTACGCTGGTGGGGATCTCAAGTTTGATTGCCGTGGTGTTGGGAGTGAGCGCGGGGTTATTAGTTACGCATCGCGGTGGGCGTGAGTTCCGTTCGTTGGTGGAAACCGTCACCGCTGTCGGACAAACATTTCCACCGGTCGCTGTGCTGGCGGTGGCGGTGCCGCTAATGGGGTTCAGCCCCGAGCCTGCGGTGATCGCGCTGGTATTGTATGGTCTACTGCCGATTTTACAGGGGACGATCAGCGGCATTGAATCCGTTCCCGCAGCAGTCCGTGAAACTGCTCGCGGCGCAGGTATGAGTCGCTGGCAGATATTATGGCGAGCGGAGATCCCCTTAGCGGCACCTGTGATTTTGGCGGGCGTGCGCACGTCGGTCATCATTAATATTGGTACGGCGGCGATTGCCTCAACGGTTGGGGTAAAAACGCTGGGCTCACCTATTATTATAGGGCTAAGCGGGTTTAATACGGCTTACGTGATTCAGGGCGCGTTGCTTGTCGCCTTATTGGCAATGATTACCGATGCGGTCTTCGAGCGTTGGGTGAGTTATCTCACGCGCTGGCGCAGTGGGGCACTATTCATAGAAGGATCATAAAACATGCGGGTATCGTTGCCGATGTATGCGGTGAATCGAGCGGATGTTGAGTTGTTATGGCAAGGCTTATCCCGTTGGTTAGCGCAGGAAGGGGAAACGAATTTGCCCGCGGCTTTGTGCTGGCCTGACGATCTTTATGACCATTGGCAACAGCCGGATTTATTACTCAGCCAGACTTGCGGTTACCCGTTACAGGAGGCGCTCCAGCAAAACGTCGCAGTCGTTGGCGTGTTTCGCTATCGGGTTCCGGGTTGTGAAGGCAATGATTACCGTAGCTTTTTAGTTGCCAGAAAGAAGGATGCTGGCGCGGATATTAGCGCTTTTTATGGTCGCAAAGCCGCCTATAACAGCGAGGACTCCCAGTCAGGCTATAACGCGCTGCGCTCGGTAATTGCCCCATTGGCGAGTCGTGGACGTTTTTTTGCCAATACCTTACAGACCGGTTCACACCGTGCTTCTCTATTGGCGATCAGGCAAGGTGATGCGGATATTGCGGCTATTGATTGCGTGACGCTGGCATTATTGCAAAAGGCCGACCCGCAATGCATGAATGGGTTAAAAATTATCGGAGAAACGCCGGCGGCACCTGCGCTGCCGCTGATCACTGCAGCAGGAGATGACGCACGTTTGCTCCGTTTACGTCATGCGCTAAAAAAGATGGTAGCGGATCCGTCTATGTCTGCGGTGCGCTCGCGTCTATTTATTGGCGGGTTTAGCACCATAGCGGCGAGTGAATATCAGCGTTGTACCGAGATGAAATTAAGAGCAGCCGCGCTAGGTGTCACGCGGCTGTAATGCGTACGCTGATTAGCGTTTTTGCAGCCAGCGATCGAGCTGGTTAGCAAATTCTTGTCGATCGCGCTGGTGCAGTGCGGCGGGCCCCCCGGTTTGGATACCGCTGGAACGCATTGTATCCATGAAATCACGCATGTTGAGGCGTTCTTTGATATTGGCCTCGGTGTAAAGCTCCCCACGAGGGTTAAGCGCGACGCCTCCTTTCTCCAATACCTCGGCGGCTAAAGGAATATCGGCGGTGATAACTAAGTCACCGGGATTAACGCGGCGCACAATTTCGTTATCGGCGACGTCAAAACCCGCCTCGACGCGTAGGCTTCGAATAAAGCGCGAAGGCGGAGTTCGGATCGTTTGGTTGGCAACCAGCGTGACAAAAATGCCCACGCGATCGGCGGCACGAAACAGCACTTCTTTGATAACGTTAGGGCAGGCGTCAGCATCGACCCAGATTTGTTTGGCTTCTGACATTATTCTTCTCCCAGCCAGTCTTGCACGGGTAAAAAATCACGCTCCAGTGCGGCTTCCGGTGAGTCCGGTTCGGGGTGGAAGTCATACTCCCAGCGAACCAACGGCGGCATCGACATGAGAATCGACTCAGTTCGACCACCGGTTTGCAAACCAAATAGTGTTCCGCGATCCCAGACCAGATTAAATTCAACGTAGCGCCCACGGCGATATAACTGAAATTGACGTTCACGATCGCTGAATGGCATATCTTTGCGTTTGGCGACGATAGGTAAATAGGCGTCGCTAAAACCAGCGCCCACTGCTTGCATGAAAGCGAAGCAGTGATCAAAGTCTGGCGTATTTAAATCGTCAAAGAACAGCCCCCCTACGCCGCGAGACTCCTGACGGTGCTTGATGTAGAAATATTCGTCACACCATTTTTTATAGCGCGGGTAAACATCTTCACCAAAAGGCAGGCACAGATTGCGCGCGGTGCGGTGCCAATGCAGCACATCGTCTTTAAACGGATAAAACGGCGTGAGGTCAAAGCCACCGCCAAACCACCAAACCGGTTCCTCGCCTTCTTTTTCAGCGATAAAGAAACGCACGTTGGCGTGGCTGGTGGGTACGTAAGGATTTTGTGGATGAATGACCAGTGATACACCCATGGCTTCGAAGCTACGACCCGCGAGTTCAGGGCGATGAGCCGTGGCGGAAGCGGGGAGTTGTCCACCGGTAACGTGCGAGAAATTAACGCCGGCCTGTTCAAAAACGGCGCCCTGAGTGAGCACGCGACTGCGACCACCGCCGCCAGCCTCACGCTGCCAATTGTCTTCACGAAATGTGGATTGACCATCGGCTGCGGCAATCTGTTGGCACAGGGAGTCCTGCAGGTTTAGCAAAAAAGCTTTCACCTGCGCTGAAGAAGGCTTGCTCATGACGTTTTCCGCTCACAGCTACATTGATTGGCAAAAATATTGCGAAAAGTGCATCTCGTGATGCAAATAAGGGCAACAGTATAGCGGAAAACATCGCTTTCTTGTGGGATTAACTTTCTGTATTAGCTTGGGCGGCGGCGTTCGTGAGCGTCGAAATAATCCAGATATTTTACGATACCCGTGGCGATGGCCTGTGAGATTTTCTGGCGGAATGCAACTGACGTTAGCAACTGTTCTTCTTGATGATTGGTAATAAATGACGTTTCCACCAACACTGATGGAATAGAGGGGGATTTCAGAACCGCAAAAGCGGCCTGTTCGGTGTGTTGGCTGTGCAGATGGTGTACCGGTTTGATGTGATCTAGCAGATGACGTCCTAGCGTTAGGCTATTTTTGATGGTGTCGGTTTGTACCAGATCGAATAACACCTGCTGTAGATAGTTGTTATCTTCGTCCGCGTATTTGGCTCCCGCAACTTTGTCAGCGTCGTTTTCACGCTGAGAGAGATATTTTGCCATTGTGCTGCTCGCACCGCGGTTGGATAGCGCAAATACTGAGGCGCCAGACGCGGTAGGGCTGGTGAATCCATCGGCATGAATCGAGACAAACAGATCCGCCTGATGCTGGTGGGCGATTTCTACCCGTTTATAAAGTGGGATAAAGAAATCATCTTCACGCGTCATTTTAACGTCAATGTTACTGTTTTTGTGCAGGTAATCGCGAATATAGTGCGCAATTTCCAACACCACATGTTTCTCTTTCGCCCCCTGATGCCCCACTGCTCCAGGGTCAATGCCCCCATGACCGGGATCAAGCATGATCACCTTGCGTGCACCGGGTTCTTTTCTCACCGGTTTTGCGGTCAGTGCAGTGCTGTTGGCAGACGCATCCCCGATTTTACTTCCTGTCAGCGCTATTGCTGCTAATCCAGACAGCAGAAACTGGCGACGAGACGTATATTTAGGTAACAGGCGGAAATGTGAGAAATTCTTCATGTGATGAATGTTTCATTAGCCATTAATGATAAAACAGGTGATGAATAGTAGCGTGGGGGGAGTGTAATAATCGAGTTGATTACTATTTCGATTTGTTTCTTTTATTATCAAGCATGACAAAGCGTTAGCGAATTTGTGCTGTGTTTGATATGCCCAGATGTCACGGACTTTGTTAAGCCAGTCGGTTAACCGATCTTTACTGCTTTACAGCCATTCGTTTGTTATTCATGTTGGTGACTTACGCGGTATTGATAGTTAATGATATTGATCGTTAATAGGACCTCAATAATGACATCTGTTCAAATTGATAATTCTTTTAGCTCGTTGTCCGCTGTGCTTTTCCGTCGTGATTGGGAAAATCCTGCTTGTACTCAATATCGTCGTTTAGCGGCACATCCGCCTTTTTGCAGTTGGCGCAGCGAGCAAGAGGCTCGCGATGGCCAGGCTTCAGACCAACTGATTTCATTAAACGGGGCTTGGGCATTTAGCTATTTTAGCCAGCCAGAGCGAGTACCTGAAGCATGGTTGCAGCATGACCTAGATAATGCTGATGAACTACAGGTGCCTTCTAATTGGCAAATGGCAGGCTATGACGCGCCGATTTATACCAACGTGACTTATCCCTTTCCCGTAAACCCTCCTTTTGTACCTAAAGAAAATCCGACTGGATGTTATTCACTTAGCTTTAGCGTGGACGATGAGTGGCTAGAGCAGGGAGGGCAAACCCGTATTATTTTTGATGGCGTGAACTCTGCTTTTTATCTTTGGTGTAACGGCGAATGGATTGGCTATTCTCAGGACAGCCGATTACCAGCCGAATTTGACCTCAGCCACGCTCTTCGCAAAGGCAAAAATCGAATCGCCGTGATGGTGCTACGTTGGAGCGATGGCAGTTACTTGGAAGATCAGGATATGTGGCGCATGAGCGGTATATTCCGCGATGTGACTTTGCTGCATAAGCCACGTGTTCATCTCCATGATATCCAGCTGCGTACCCATTTGGCTGCGGGATTTCATTGCGCTGAATTAGAAGCTCAGATCCATGTCAATCAATCCGCTGGGGGCTATTGCGCACGCGTTGCGTTATGGCGAGGGCACAAGCTTGTGGCAGAGCGGAAACAGGCTATTTGCAGCGAAACGATTGATGAGCGTGGCGCATATGACGATCGCACTACGCTACGTTTGCAGGTGGATAAACCGCTGCTGTGGAGTGCTGAAGAGCCTCATCTTTATCGTGCGGTCATTTCATTGCTGGATGAACAGGGCAAGATGGTTGACGTTGAGGCTTATGACGTTGGGTTCCGGCAGGTGGAAATCAGTCACGGTCAGCTAAAGCTGAATGGAAAACCGTTGCTGATCCGTGGCACTAACCGCCATGAACATCATCCAGAAAACGGGCAGGCGATGGATGAGGAAACCATGCGCCGCGATATTATGCTGATGAAACAGCATAATTTTAATGCGGTACGCTGTTCGCATTATCCAAATCATCCGCGATGGTATCAACTGTGTGATCAATATGGTTTATACGTGGTGGATGAGGCCAATATTGAAACACATGGCATGGTGCCGATGAATCGTCTGAGCGACGATCCTGTGTGGTTTAATGCGATGAGCGAGCGAGTGACTCGCATGGTGCAACGTGACCGTAACCATCCTTGTATCATTATCTGGTCGTTGGGAAATGAATCCGGTCATGGTTGTAACCATGATGCGCTTTATCGCTGGATTAAAACCAACGATCCAACGCGTCCGGTTCAGTATGAGGGAGGGGGCGCTAATACCGCCGCCACGGATATTCTGTGCCCAATGTATGCACGCGTAGAGCAAGATCAGCCGCATCCTACTGTGCCAAAATGGTCGATTAAAAAATGGATTGGCATGCCAGATGAAGCGCGACCGTTGATCTTGTGTGAATACGCCCATGCAATGGGCAATAGCTTTGGTGGCTTTGATCGTTATTGGCAAGCGTTTCGTAAACATCCGCGCTTACAGGGCGGTTTTGTTTGGGATTGGGTCGATCAGGCGTTGAGCCAAAAAGATGAAAACGGCGAACCGCATTGGGCTTACGGGGGCGATTTTGGCGATAGGCCTAACGATCGCCAATTCTGCATGAATGGTTTAGTTTTCCCCGATCGCACGCCTCATCCCGCGCTTTATGAAGCCCAGCGTGCGCAGCAGTTTTTCCAGTTCCATTTACTTAGCCAGCATCCGTTAACGATAGAAGTGAACAGCGAGTATCTCTTTCGTAGCAGCGACAACGAGCGACTTTGCTGGAATCTCGCTTTAGATGGAAAACTTATTGCGCAGGGGGACATTGAGATTTTATTACCGCCGCAAGGGTCGCAGCACATTGTTCTGGGAGAGATACCTGAGCTGAGCCGCTGTGGCGATGGCGAGCTGTGGTTAAATGTGGAGATTCGTCAAATCAAAAGGACTACCTGGTCTGAGGCGAATCATCGTTGTGCTTGGGAGCAATGGCGTGTAGCGCGGCCACAAGCGTTGCCTGCTGATCATTCAGAAGATGTCAGCGATGCTCAGGATGAATTGCCCACGCTGAATACGTTCGATGATTTATTCAGCATTGAGTGGGGTAGCCAACGCTGGCAATTTAGTCGGCAGACGGGGCTGCTTGAACAATGGTGGCGGCATGAGCATGCTTCTTTACTGACTCCGCTTTGCGACAACTTCACACGAGCACCCTTGGATAATGATATCGGTGTAAGTGAGGTGACACGTATCGATCCTAATGCTTGGGTCGAACGCTGGAAGAAGGCGGGGATGTATGCGCTGGAGACACATCTACAGCAATGCGAGGCTGATTTGATTTCTCGCGGCGTGCAAATCTGCACTACCCATGTTTATACCTATCAACGTCGCCCACTATTTATTAGCCGTAAGACCTATTTGATTGACCGACAGGGTCGGCTACATATTGATGTGAACGTTGATGTCACATATGGGATCCCTGCCCCTGCGCGTATTGGGTTGAGCTGCCAGTTAACCGACGTGGCGGAATATGCCTCGTGGTTGGGATTAGGCCCCCACGAAAATTACCCTGATCGTCTGCTTTCCGCTCAGCATGGGCGTTGGACGCTACCGCTTTCTGAGCTGCATACGCCGTATATTTTCCCGACTGAAAACGGATTACGCTGTTATACACGCCAGCTCAATTTTGCAGACTGGGCGTGGCAGGGTAATTTTCACTTTGGACTTAGTCGCTATAGCCAGCAACAATTGACTGAAACCTCGCATCATCATTTACTGCGCGAAGAACAGGGGGTTTGGGTCAACATTGATGGCTTCCATATGGGGGTTGGCGGCGATGATTCGTGGAGCCCTAGCGTGAGCCCTGAATTTTTGTTAAGCGCCACGCATTATGCGTATTCGCTGATCTGGCAGATGTGTTCAGAGAAGCCCATAGAAACAGCATGATAACTTTTTCGTTGCGTATCGAAGGATTCCGGCGATAATTAAGTATTAATACAAATAATTACGGTCAGAATCATGGAAATCCGCGTTTTTAAACAAGCTGATTTTGAAGAAGTTACTACGCTGTGGGAGCGTTGCGACCTGTTGCGCCCATGGAACGATCCCGAGACAGATATCGAGCGTAAGTTGAATCACGACGCCGATCTGTTTTTGGTGGCAGAAGTTGGCGGTGAAGTGGTTGGTACTGTCATGGGCGGCTATGACGGCCATCGCGGTACGGCGTATTATCTGGGCGTTCATCCTGATTTTCGTGGCCGTGGCATCGCAAATGCGTTAATTAGCCGTCTTGAGAAAAAGCTTATCGCGCGCGGTTGCCCGAAGATCCAAATCTTAGTCGGTGAAGAGAATGACGCCGTGATCGGCATGTATGAGAAGCTCGACTATGAGACTCAGGACACGCTGTGCATGAGTAAAAGGCTAATCGAAGATCACGAGTATTAAATTTTTCGCTGTTGGCTCGTTATTGGGTGTTTTAACCGATAACGAGCCGGTAATGGCGATATTCCCGCGAGTTTTTTATGTCTCATCGTAGCTACTCCCCTGACGATTTTAACAACCACGGCATGCTGAGTTTGCCGTGGGCGTTTTGGCTAGTGCTTGTCTTACAGGCTAAAACCTGGTTTCTGTTTGTTATCGCGGGTTCTTCGCGTCAACAGGGAGCGGATTTGCTGACGCTGTTTTATCCTGACCGGGGACTCTTCTGGAGTGGAATGCTGGCAGGGCTTCCCGCCGCGCTGGGTTTTTTACTGAGCGGCCGCCGCCATTTATGGAAAGGTATTTGGAAAGTGTGGCGTTGGGTATTGATCGCGACAACCTTAGTTCAAATGGGGTTGCAAGCGGTGCCTTTCTGGACAGACGGTGGTGATGTGACCCTGCTGTCATTGGCTATCTTGTTGCTGGATCTGATTGCGTTAGCTTATCTGCTGTTCAACTCGCGTTTGATTGATAGCTTCAACGTAAGCGAGTAGTTTTGATGTAGAGTTTTGCTGAATAAATTGAAAAGTTTCGGCACTTTTTCTCTCAGGCGAACTCCAACCTGCCAGATAAACTTTTTCGGGGGCTAATCGCCGCCCGATCCCAAGGAGCATTTGCATGAATTTTCGCCCTCTGTTGCTGGTAGTTCCGTTGCTATTAACGGGCTGCTCTACGATGAGTAATCTGTCATGGTCAAGCATGTCGCCGCTGAACTGGTTTGGTAGCTCAGTTGAAGTGAGCGATATGGGGATTGCCGGCATTAATGCGTCGACGCCGTTGAATGAGGCTGCGATTAATAAGGCTCTGGACGATAATTATCGTCTGCGTTCTGGAATGGGAACGCGTAATGGCACCGTCACATCGTTTTATCAGGCGCTTGATGGTGACACCGTGGTGATGACGATTAGCGGCGATGATAACGGCAAAGTGAAGCGCGTGAATGTTGAGAGTGATGCAATCAAAACCGCGTGGGGCGTGAAAATCGGTACACCGTTTAGTGATTTGTATGAAAAAGCGTACGGTGTATGTCAGAAAGGTCAGGGCGATAATGCCAACGATGTCGAATGTGTTTCCAAAGAGAGTCGCCACGTCAGCTATTTGTTTAGCGGCGAATGGCGCGGCCCAGAAGGTTTAATGCCGTCTGACGATACGTTGAAAGATTGGAAAATTAGCCAGATTGTTTGGCATGCTAATGCAATCTAACTAACCCCACTTAAGTGTGTTGCTAGGAATAGGCAAATTTGCCGCTTTCGTGCAGCGGCAAGTTTTGGTGTATCGGCGTCAATCAACCGGCTTTCACTTTGAAAGCCGGTTTTCACTCTTTTCAATGGCCTCTTTTTTGTTTCCAATTCTTGTTTTTTAGCAAGGCAACACTTCACGCATCACGTAAACTACGCGCAATTAAATCGCGTCTGCGAGCGCGGCAACCAGTCAAAAAGGGAGATGACGTTTTAATGTCACAGCCACAAAGCGGTATTTTATTAGAGCATTGTCGTTTTGGTATTTTCATTGAAGCCTTGGTGCAAGGCGATCTTGATGCGGTGCGTCAGGGATGCAAAACCTTCGTAAATAGTCTGCAAGCGCTGCAAAAACAGTACCCACAGGATCGTTTGGGAGCCGTTATCGCGTTTGGTAACGACGTATGGCGCGACATTTCCGCCGGTGTAGGCGCTCCAGATTTAAAACCGTTCACGCCGTTGGGTAAGGGGCTAGCACCTGCAACTCAGCGCGATCTGTTTATCCATATCCAATCTTTGCGTCATGATATCAATTTCTCGTTGGCTCAGGCAGCGCTAGCTGCGTTCGGCAATACCATTAAGGTTGAAGAAGAAATTCATGGTTTTCGCTGGGTTGAAGAGCGTGATCTGAGCGGTTTCATTGACGGCACTGAAAATCCGAAAGACGAGCAACGTCCAATCGTTGGTGTGGTTGGCAATGATGACGCTGATGCGGGGGGGAGCTACGTGTTTGTTCAGCGTTGGGAACATAACCTCAAGCAATGGGGCCGTTTCAGCACCGAGCAGCAAGAGCAAATTATCGGACGCACCAAGCATGATAGCGAAGAGCTAGACCCAGAATCTCGCCCAGAGACTTCACACGTCAGCCGCGTTGACCTGAGCGAAGAGGGGAAAGGGCTGAAAATTCTGCGCCAAAGTCTGCCTTATGGCACAGCAAGTGGTGCTCATGGTCTGATGTTTGTCGCTTATTGTGGCCGCTTGCACAATATTGAGAAACAGCTGTTGAGCATGTTTGGTGATTTGGACGGCAAACGCGATCAGCTATTGCGCTTCAGTAAAGCGGTTACCGGTAGCTACTACTTTGCGCCATCTTTGGAACGTTTAATGTCGCTGTAGTGGTACTATTCTCAACATATCTCGGACATGATGTTCGGGGTATGTTGAACGTTAGAATTCAAAGGATTGGATACCAGAGTGGATGAAATCGTCAAGTCTGCGCGAATTCATCGATTCACCTAACGCAACAGCCTATACCGGAGAACCGCTGGTTGCTGGCGATTGGTGTTGGCGATGATGTGGCTGAAGTAGTACGGCGATATGGTACGGGATACGAACAAATCAGCGACCAGTGCTTTGGCTACTTTTATTTTGATCAGCGCCTGTCATTTTGTGTTGATCAAAAAGACAGAGTGAAATCGATTAAGTTTTTGAGTCATTATTTTCCTGAAACGACAGATACTTACGCGAATTAGCTGCTCCCCTAACAACGTTTGCAACCGCGGAAAAAATATCATGTGGTTGCAAACGTTATCGCTGTATCTATCCAACACTTCCCCTTATAGCGTTTGATGCTTTCTGAGTCCTAAACGATATATAAAACCGTTACAGGTTAGCCTCCAGTTATAAATACACTAACAGTCATAAAGACGACATGAGTTGTCGTTTTCACAGACTGACTGAAGGTGAACGATGAAACTGAACAAGCTCAAAGGATGGACACTGGCAACGCTGCTGATTTCTGGTAGCGCGTCGGCGGCTGAACTGTTGAACAGTTCTTATGATGTTTCTCGCGAGCTTTTCGCCGCGCTTAACCCGGCTTTCGAAACCCAGTGGCAGAAAGAGGGGAATCCGGCGCTGACGATCAAACAGTCTCATGCGGGTTCTTCCAAACAGGCATTGGCGATTTTACAGGGGCTGCGTGCCGACGTCGTGACCTACAATCAGGTAACGGATGTGCAGATTCTGCACGATCGCGGCAACCTTATTCCCGCAGATTGGCAAGCCCGTCTGCCAAACAATAGCTCACCGTTTTACTCCACCATGGCGTTTTTAGTTCGCAAAGGAAACCCAAAACAGATCCACGGCTGGAATGATTTGGTCCGTAGCGATGTGAAACTGATTTTTCCAAATCCTAAAACCTCGGGTAACGGTCGTTATACCTATCTGGCGGCTTGGGGAGCGGCGAATCTTCAAGACGGTGGCGATCAAGCTAAAAGTCGCGAATGGATGAAGCGTTTCCTCGGTAACGTTGAGGTATTTGATACCGGCGGTCGCGGTGCGACCACCACATTCGTGGAACGTAATCTGGGCGATGTGTTGATCAGCTTTGAGTCGGAAGTGAAAAATATTCAGAAGCAATATGGCGATGCGGGTTACGAAGTGATTGTTCCTCCGGTTGATATTCTGGCGGAGTTTCCTGTGGCATGGGTGGATAAAAACGTCGAACGGAATGGGACAGAAAAAGCGGCTAAAGCTTATTTGAATTACCTCTATTCGCCAGAGGCGCAGAAGATCATCACCAGCTTTAACTATCGTGTTTATGACAAGCAGGCGATGGCTGCAGCAAAAGAGCAGTTCCCTGAAACCAAACTGTTCCGCGTTGAAGAGCAGTTCGGGAGTTGGCCGCAGGTGATGACAACGCACTTCGCTACGGGCGGAGAGTTGGATCAGCTGTTAGCGGAAGGACATCGATAATGTTGCTGTCTCGCGCTGCGCCGAAAAGGGTGTTGCCCGGCTTTACCCTGAGTCTGGGCAGTAGCCTGCTGTATACCTGTCTGATTTTGTTGCTGCCGTTAAGTGCGCTGGTCATGCAACTGGCACAGATGACATGGCAGCAGTATTGGGACGTGATTACTAATCCGCAGGTGGTCGCCGCTTATAAAGTGACGCTGCTGGCGGCGGGGGTAGCCAGCGTGTTCAACGCCGTGTTTGGCATGCTGATGGCGTGGATCCTGACGCGTTACGAATTCCCCGGAAAAACGCTGTTGGATGGTCTGATGGATTTGCCATTTGCGTTGCCGACCGCGGTGGCGGGGCTAACCCTGGCGGGGCTGTTTTCGACTACGGGTTGGTATGGGCAGTGGCTGGCGCTGATTGATATCAAAGTGGCCTTTACGTGGTTGGGCATTGCCGTGGCGATGGCATTTACGAGCATTCCCTTTGTGGTACGCACGGTTCAGCCTGTATTAGAAGAACTCGGTCCTGAGTACGAAGAGGCGGCGCAGACGCTGGGTGCCTCGCGTTGGCAGAGTTTCCGTAAAGTGGTATTTCCTGAAGTTGCCCCGGCGCTATTAGCCGGAACAGCGCTTTCGTTCACGCGCAGCTTGGGTGAGTTTGGCGCGGTTATTTTTATTGCAGGCAACATTGCCTGGAAGACGGAAGTGACTTCGCTGATGATCTTTATTCGTCTGCAGGAGTTTGATTATCCCGCGGCTAGCGCCATTGCCTCGGTTATCTTAGCGGCGTCACTGCTGCTGTTATTTAGCATCAACACGTTACAGAGCCGTTTCGGCAAGCGTATTGGGGGGCATTAATGGCTGATTTATCTGCATGGCAGGGCAATGCCCAGCAACTCCGGCCGAAAACGGATTGGTTGAAATGGTTTCTGATTGGCAGCGGTGTGTTGCTTTCCGTATTGCTGTTGTTGGTGCCGATGATTTCAATTTTTGCCATCGCATTTTCTGAAGGCGCGGGCGTGGTGTGGAAGAATCTTAGCGATCCAGACATGCTGCATGCCATATGGCTCACGGTGCTGGTGGCGCTGATTACGGTACCGGTTAACCTGATCTTCGGTACCTTGTTGGCGTGGCTGTGTACGCGCTTTGTGTTTCCTGGGCGCCAGTTGTTGCTCACCCTGATTGATATTCCTTTTGCCGTTTCGCCCGTGGTGGCGGGACTGTTGTATCTGCTGTTCTATGGTTCGAATGGTCCTCTGGGCGGATGGTTGGATGCGCATGATATCCAATTGATGTTCTCGTGGCCGGGCATGGTGATGGTCACGGTGTTTGTGACTTGTCCATTTGTGGTCCGAGAATTGGTGCCGGTGATGATGAGCCAAGGAAGCCATGAAGATGAGGCTGCCGTGTTACTCGGGGCTTCTGGTTGGCAGATGTTTCGTCGCGTAACGCTGCCGAATATTCGCTGGGCATTGCTGTATGGCGTGGTGCTAACCAATGCACGAGCGATTGGAGAATTTGGTGCGGTGTCGGTGGTTTCTGGCTCTATTCGTGGTGAAACCTATACGCTGCCGTTACAGGTTGAGTTGTTGCATCAGGATTACAATACCGCCGGCGCATTTACCGCCGCAGCGCTTCTGACCTTGATGGCAATAGTCACGTTGTTTTTGAAAAATATGCTGCAGTGGCGATTGAACCGCCAAGTGGTTCACGCCGAGCGGGAGGGCGCGAAATGAGCATTGAGATTAAACAGGTCAACAAGTACTTTGGCCGTACCAAAGTCCTGAACGATATTTCACTGACCATTCCGTCTGGCCAGATGGTGGCTCTGCTTGGCCCGTCCGGCTCAGGTAAAACGACGTTACTGCGTATTATCGCAGGACTAGAAGGGCAGAGTGGCGGGCAGCTAAGTTTCAATGGCCATGATGTTAGCCGCCTGCATGCGCGCGATCGCCGCGTAGGGTTTGTTTTTCAGCACTACGCCCTGTTTCGCCACATGAGCGTTTTTGACAATGTGGCCTTTGGCTTAACCGTACTACCGCGCCGCGAGCGTCCATCGACAGCGGCGATTAAGCAGAAAGTCGAACAGTTGCTTGAAATGGTTCAGTTGGCACATTTGGCTGACCGTTTTCCTTCCCAGCTATCGGGTGGACAGAAACAGCGCGTCGCTCTGGCACGCGCGTTGGCCGTAGAGCCAGAGATTTTATTGTTAGATGAGCCGTTTGGCGCTTTGGACGCACAGGTGCGTAAAGAGCTACGTCGTTGGCTGCGTCAGCTACATGAAGAATTAAAATTCACTAGCGTTTTCGTGACTCATGATCAGGAAGAGGCAATGGAAGTTGCCGATCAAATTGTGGTGATGAGTCAGGGCAATATTGAACAAATTGGTACTCCTGATGACGTCTGGCGCGAGCCTGCTAGCCGCTTTGTGCTGGAGTTTTTGGGAGAGGTGAATAAGGTGGATGGCGAAATTCGTGGTTCACACATTTATATTGGCGAGCATCATTGGCCGCTGGCTTTCTCTCCGCTGCATCAGGGTAAAGTGGATATGTTCCTACGCCCTTGGGAGATGGAAGTGAGCCTACAGGCCAACGCCCGTTGCCCGCTTCCAGTTCAGGTGTTGGAAGTGAGTCCGCGTGGGCATTACTGGCAGCTCACTGTTCAGCCTCAGGGCTGGCATCCAGAGCCGATCAGCGTAGTGATGTTGGAAGGTAACGGAACACAAGCTCCTAAACGCGGTGGTCACTACTTTGTTGGTGGATTGAACGCACGTTTGTATGCGGGAGATACGCCCTTGCAACCTGTAGCTTTGGCGAAAAGTGCCTAATTTTGTTGATCGTTCCCCGTTCTTTTCTCTGAGGGCGGGGATTTAGAGAGTGCCTCTTCAACATTTCCGCTTTTGCATTACACTAAACTTTTCATCTTTTTGCTTAATAGGTAACCGCTCGTGAGTTCTCTGGAATCTTGTATTGGAAACACGCCTTTGGTGCAGCTACAGCGTATGGCTAGCGGCTTAGGGAGTGAAGTCTGGGTTAAACTGGAAGGAAATAACCCAGCGGGCTCGGTTAAGGATCGCGCGGCGTTATCTATGATTCAGCAGGCTGAGCTGCGTGGTGAGATAAAACCCGGCGATACCTTGATTGAAGCAACTAGCGGTAATACGGGTATTGCGTTGGCGATGATTGCCGCGATGAAAGGTTATCGCATGAAATTGCTGATGCCAGAAAACATGAGTAAAGAGCGTCAGGCTTCGATGCGCGCCTATGGCGCAGAGCTGATTTTAGTTAGCCGCGAGCAGGGCATTGAAGGTGCGCGTGATCTCGCACAGCAGATGGCCGACCGTGGCGAAGGGCTGATTTTGGATCAGTTTAATAATGCCGATAATCCTTTGGCACATTTCACGACCACTGGGCCTGAGATTTGGCAGCAAACGCAGGGTAAGGTTACGCACTTTGTCTCTAGTATGGGGACGACGGGGACGATTACCGGCGTGGGGCGTTTCTTAAAGCAACAGAGTGATACGGTTCAGATCGTCGGTTTACAGCCGTCAGAGGGGGCAAGTATTCCCGGTATCCGTCGCTGGCCGCCGGCGTATTTGCCGGGGATTTATCGTCCTGATCTGGTGGATCGGGTGCTGGATATGTCCCAGTTGCTCGCGGAAGAGACCATGCGGCGTTTGGCACGAGAGGAAGGACTGTTTTGTGGAGTGAGCTCTGGCGGTGCTGTTGCAGGGGCGTTGCGTGTGGCTGAGGAGTTTCCGGGAAGCGTCGTTGTAGCGATTATTTGCGATCGTGGCGATCGTTACCTCTCAACTGGCGTATTTGATTAACGGATGTAAGCACCCAGTACATGAACCTGAGTAAGGTTACAGAGAATAATACAACGCATCAGGGGAATAGAAATGTCCTGAGGTAGATTCCGGTGGAGGCTACCTCAGGTGTGATAGACATTTATTTGCCACACACTGATGGAAGCGCTTTGTAGGTGTATATTAATTTTTCGCTTACGTAGTAGTTGTAAATGACCCCTTCAGGAAATAAATTCCTAAATACCGTAACCCTTGCGTCGTCAGAGCAGTAACTACTGGTTATGGTCTTTTTCATCGTTTCTTGCCATTCGTGGCTTTCAATCACGTTGATTGGAATCCCTTTCACTATGTATTTGTATGTGAATGCATTGTTTTCTGCTGAAACATCAGACATCAACGTCGCCTCGTCTACTAAGAGCGGCAGTTTTTTCTTTATTTCCAAAACAACAGCTTGTTGAAATTTCTGGGTATCGTTGTCTTGTAATTTATTGAACTGTTCAATTTTTTCTGGCGTAGATTGATCTTGTATTGCTTTTAGTTTCTTATCTACATCATTAGTTTCTTGGTCTTTCTTAGCGTTTGGTTGCGTTGCTGCGCTCTGTTCGTTGGACTGATCGGCTACCGGAGCCGCCTTTTCTTTTGATGCGTCATCACAGCCGCCCATGACCAGCATGGCTGGAACGAGTGCGGCTAGCATTGTTTTTTTGATCATTTTTAGTATTCCATCACTGTACTTTTTACTTTATATACGCCGTTAGGCATAAAAATTAATGCCTGCGGAAAGAAGAGCAGAACGATCTTAGCGATTAGATCTCTGCTATTGGTTCGGTGGAGCCTTGTTTTGTAAGAGCGATTCCCAGAAGGAAAGTTCCAAAAAAAATGGCGCCCAAAGGCGCCATTCTTGATGTATTCAACTTACTTTTTGATGCGGATAACTGGGGTTTCGCCAACAATGACGGTACCAGAAAGCTTAGTCAGCTCTTTGATTTCGTCCATGTTAGAGATAACAACCGGAGTCAGGGTCGACTTGGCTTTTTCTTCCAGCAACGCCAGATCGAATTCGATCACAACGTCGCCTTTCTTAACGCGCTGGCCTTCTTCAGCGATGCGTTTGAAGCCTTCGCCTTTCAGTTCAACGGTGTCGATACCGAAGTGGACGAACAGCTCAATGCCGCTGTCTGACTCGATTGAGAATGCATGGTTTGTTTCAAAGATTTTGCCAATGGTGCCATCAACGGGTGCAACCATTTTGTTGCCTGTTGGTTTGATAGCAATACCATCACCAACAATCTTCTCTGCAAATACAACGTCCGGCACATCTTCAATGTTGACAATTTCACCAGACAGCGGAGCAAAAATCTCAATGCTGCTAGTGTCTTTTTTGTCGTCTGAAACCAGCGATTTCAGTTTATCAAACAAACCCATGATCTTCTCCTAAGCAAGTAATGTTGGGCGGCGCCCAGCGCATGAATCAGCAGAGAGTTTTTTCTTCAATGAACTTGTTGACCACGTTCATTAAATCTTCTGCCGTTGGCTGGTTCAGAGCTTCATCTGCCAGTGCCTTCACATCTTCAAAATTCGAATTACGAATGATTTTTTTGATGCGAGGGATAGAGATAGAACTCATGCTGAACTCATCCAGCCCCATGCCCAAAAGAAGCAGTGTAGCACGTTCATCACCAGCAAGCTCGCCGCACATACCGGTCCACTTACCTTCCGCGTGAGACGCGTCAATGACCTGTTTGATTAGGGTCAACACTGACGGAGACATAGGGTTGTAGAGATGAGAAATCAGCTCGTTTCCGCGATCTACCGCTAGAGTATACTGGGTTAAGTCATTTGTCCCAATACTAAAGAAGTCAACTTCCTTCGCTAAATGGCGAGCGATAGTTGCGGCTGCTGGTGTTTCAACCATTACGCCGACTTCAATCGTTTCGTCAAAGGCTTTGCCTTCTTCGCGCAGTTGGGCTTTAAGCAGTTCTAATTCACCTTTCAGCTCACGAACTTCCTCAACGGAAATCACCATTGGGAACATGATACGCAGCTTACCGAATGCTGATGCACGCAGAATAGCGCGTAGCTGAGCGTGCAGGATTTCTTTGCGATCTAAACAGATGCGAATGGCACGCCAGCCCAAGAATGGGTTTTCTTCTTTTGGCAGATCCATATACGGCAGATCTTTGTCGCCACCGATGTCCATAGTACGGACGATAACGGCCTGAGAACCCATGCCTTCAGCAACGGCTTTGTAGGCTTGGAACTGCTCTTCTTCCGTTGGGAACGCATCGCGATCCATGAACAGGAATTCAGTACGATACAGACCAACGCCTTCTGCACCGTTACGTTCAGCGCCGGCGATATCACGCACGGTACCGATATTGGCACAAACTTCAACCTGATGACCGTCCAGCGTAATCGCTGGCAGATCTTTCAATTTCACGAGTTCGTTCTTTTCAGAAACGTACTGGTTTTGTACCGCTTTCAATTCTTCAACGATTTCTGCCGTCGGATTGACGTAGATTTTGTTGTTTACGGCATCCAGAATGAGGAAATCGCCGTTTTTGACTTGTTTGGTCACATCAGAAGTACCCACGATCGCAGGCAGTTCCAGAGAACGCGCCATGATAGAGGTGTGGGATGTACGTCCGCCCAGATCGGTAATGAAGCCCAAAACTTTGTTTAGGTTTAGCTGTGCGGTTTCTGACGGAGTCAGATCGGTTGCAACCAGAATAACTTCTTCTTGAATTGCACTTAAATCAACGATGGTCATGCCGAGAATGTTCATCAGCAGACGTTTACCGATATCGCGTACGTCAGCTGCACGCTCTTTCAGATATTCATCGTCCAGCTCTTCCAGAGCTTTGGCCTGACCTTCGACAACTTCGTGAGCCGCAGCGTCAGCGGTCATTTTGCTGTCTTTAATGAGGGCTATGATTTCCTGCTCAAGCTCTTCGTCTTCCAACAACATGATGTGGCCTTCGAAGATGGCGGCTTTCTCTTCGCCAAAGGTCTCGCTCGCTTTAACTCTGATGGTTTCCAGCTGTTCAGATGCTTTATCACGACCAGCTTTAAAACGAGCGATTTCCTGCTCCACTTCTTCAGCAGCGATTTTTTTCCGGTTGATGATAATCTCATCTTCTTTCAGTAAAAGTGCTTTACCAAAAGCAATGCCCGGCGATACTAAGATACCTGAAATCATAACCCTACCTTACTGTTGACTGGTTAAACTAAATGGATTGGACTTGAGAATTACTCAAGTTCTGCCATCAGTTTTACCAAGTGTTCAACGGCTTTCTGTTCGTCTTCGCCTTCAGCGGAGATAGTGACTACGGTACCTTGGGTCAGACCCAGAGTTTGCAGCTTGAACAGGCTCTTAGCGCTTGCGCTTTTGCCGTTAGAAGTCACAGTGATTTCTGAGGTGAAGCCTTTTGCTTCTTTAACGAACTGAGCAGCAGGGCGGGTGTGCAGACCATTCGGAGCGGTAATCGTAACTTCTTGCTGGAACATAGGTTTCCCCAACTATTTTTGAATTAATGTTGTGGGGCTAAAGTTTAGCTTAAAGACTCGACTTTAGCCTGTTTTCAGTTAGCGCTTCACTCGTGGAGCAGTGGCAAATCTGAGCGTTGTAGAAAATGAGTGAGGAGAGTTCATTTACAGCAGGAACTGCCCCCAATCGTTTTCTCACTACCAACCCATTATGCCGCTTTCGTGCCGCTCAGGACAAATCAGTAAATCGATTCAGCCGACTTGACACAGCACGGGTGCTTTATTTCGCGCTTCAAAATAATTGCTTGGTTAAATACTAGACCCGGGCGGGAAAAGCAAGATTGGGCAGGTAAAAACTTTGAACTGCACCACAAAAAAGCACCCAGTTGGGTGCTTTTTTAGCATGTTTAGAACATCAGCATCACTGTTGCAGCTCTTGCTCTGTGAACAGATCTGCGAACAATGCCGTGCTTAAATATCGTTCACCCGAGGATGGAAGAATAACCACAATTGTTTTGTCAGTAAAGTCTGGATCGTTAGCAAGTTTTACCGCTGCAACAACTGCTGCGCCCGATGAGATCCCCGCTAAGATACCTTCTTCTTCCATCAGGCGTCGCGCCATTGCGATGGCTTCATCGTTGCCAACCAGTTCCACGCGGTCAACCAGCTCTAAATCGAGGTTATCTGGAATGAAGCCTGCGCCGATACCCTGAATTTTATGTGGGCCGGGTTTAATCTCTTCGCCAGCGAGGGCCTGAGTGATGACCGGCGACGTTTCTGGCTCAACGGCAACGGTAATAATTTGTTTACCTTTGGTTTTTTTCAGATAACGCGTCGTGCCTGTTAGGGTTCCGCCAGTGCCAACGCCGGAGATTAATACGTCCACTTCGCCATCGGTGTCTTCCCAAATTTCTGGCCCCGTGGTTTTCTCATGAATTTCTGGGTTGGCAGGGTTGCTGAACTGTTGCAGCAGAACAAAGCGTTTCGGGTCGGAGGCGACAATCTCTTCAGCCTTGGCAATAGCGCCTTTCATGCCTTTAGCGCCTTCGGTCAGCACCAGATTGGCACCGAGTGCTTTAAGCAACTTGCGGCGCTCAAGACTCATGGTTTCTGGCATGGTCAACGTGAGTTTGTAGCCACGAGCCGCGGCGACGAAGGCTAACGCAATACCGGTATTTCCGCTGGTTGGTTCCACCAACTCAATGCCAGGTTTCAAAATGCCACGTTTTTCGGCATCCCAAATCATGTTGGCGCCGATACGGTCTTTAACGCTAAAACTTGGGTTACGTGATTCCACTTTCGCCAAAATACGACCATTGCCGATACGATTCAGACGAACAAGCGGCGAATGACCGATTGTCAGGGAGTTGTCTTCAAAAATCTTGCTCATAGCACGTCCTTTAACTCTATGAAATTCAGGGAACATTACTTGAGCATACGCGATTACCTCCCGTAGGGAAGTAAAGAAATCGCATATGCTTATGTCAATAAGGGATTAGGTTTAGCGGAAGAGGAGAGCGACAACAAAAAGTCAGTAGTAGAGCAGCCGAAGCTGCTCAGAGAGAACGTCATAGGGGATTATGGTTGAATGCGGGAGTACTCAGCGCGATAACGATCAACCCACATCGCTGTGGCTCCGCATACGGCAACAGGCATAATCACCAGATTAAGGATTGGGATCATGGTGAATAAGCTGGTGAGTGCACCAAATTGCAAGTTGTCGACCTTGTTGCGACGTAATGCATTACGCATATCAGGGAAGCTCACCTTATGGTTATCGAACGGGTAGTCGCAATATTGAATCGACATCATCCATGCACTGAATAGGAACCACAGGACGGGCGCGACGGTTTGACCGACTCCAGGAATAAAATAAAGGATTAGTAAGACGATCGCGCGTGGCAGGTAGTACGCCAGCTTTTTCCATTCACGGGCCATAATTCGTGGTACGTCTTTTACCACACTCCAAATGCTGGTGTCCGGCAAGGGTTTCCCTGTTAGAACCCCTTCAAGTTGCTCGGCTAATAGTCCGTTGAATGGCGCGGCTATCCAGTTAGCTATTGTGCTAAATAGGTAGCTGAAAACTAAAACAATAGAGATAACGGCAAGCGGCCATAACAAATAGCTTAGCCATTGCAACCATTCGGGGACATGACTCATTAGGCTAGGTATCCATGCCCCTAACTGGAGAAAAAGCCACCAAAATGCGAGTCCCATCAAGACGATGTTGACCAACAAAGGCATCACTACGTAGCGTTTGATTCCGGGTAGCCGAACAAGCCGCCAGCCTTCCGAAAAGTAATGTATGCCGCTGGTTCTTTTTGGGATATTTCTTTGCATTGACCCGGTTGGGGTGTTTTTCATAACTACTCTTTCAGTTGTATTAGTTATATTAAAAAAAATCTCAGCTATCATAACTATGAGTGAAATGGGTTTCCAGTTCAGAATCGACCGAAAAATCAGCAAAAAAGTGCGAAAAGTCATCTTTCTTAAGGTAAATTTCAGTCGAGACTTGCACTTGTATCAACAGCCAAATAGAGTTATGCGTTAAGGGTTTGCCATTATGGCAATAGTATTAAAACAACAGAGATTGCGATGATGCAGGATTTGCGTCTGATATTAATTGTTGTTGGTGCGGTCGCCATTATAGCGTTGTTACTGCACGGCTTGTGGACCAGTCGTAAAGAACGTTCTTCGCTATTTCGCGATCGTCCAGCGAAACGAACAAAAAAACAGCGTGACGAACAGTCACTGGCTGAAGTAGATGAAGGCGTCGGTGAAGTTCGGGTTCAGCGTTCCAGCAAGCCTGTGCAGAAGCCGGTAGAGCCTGCTTTTGGCCAGTTCAGTGAGACGCAAGATGACCGTCCCGATCCTTTGGATTCGGTGCGTGCGCCTTCACGTCCCACTGCGCAGCCAAGCTCTGTCGTTCGAGAACAGCACGAACCAAGCGATCCTTTGTTGGGTGACGCTTTGTTTGGTGACGATGATGACAATGATTATCGCCAGCCAGTGCAGAAGCCGATTCGTCATTCACAACCGGCAGAACCTTCACTTCATCGCCACGAGCCAGCTCACCATGCTGAAGACGATGATGAAATTTCCGCACCTCGTGTTTCAGCATCTTATGATGATGAAGAGTACGAGGATGAGGCGCCTCAGGCTGAGCCTGTAGCGCCAGCTGAACCGGAAAAAGTGACAGAAACCGTTTTGGTTCTTCACGTCGCCGCACATCATGGTAGCGTGATCGGGGGGGAAGTGTTGCTGCAAAGCGTATTGCAGTCGGGCTTCCAGTTTGGCGCGATGAATATTTTCCATCGCCACCTGAACCCAGCGGGCAGCGGTCCAGTGCTGTTTAGCATGGCGAACATGGTGAAACCAGGTAACTTCGACCCTGACAATATGTCTGATTTCAGTACGCCGGGGATCTCCTTCTTTATGATGGTGCCTTCCTACGGTGACGCTAACCAGAACTTTAAGCTGATGCTGCAATCAGCACAGCGCATCGCTGACGATGTGGGTGGTGTGGTGCTCGATGATGAGCGCCGCATGATGACGCCGCAGAAGCTAGAGATTTACAAAGCGCGTATCCGTGAAGTGTTGGATAACACAGCGAAATAACGCTAAAGCGATATAATCAAGTAAACTGAAACCCCCGTATATCGGGGGTTTTTTATCATTAATAAATGATGGTGGATTATGACTTCTACGACCGGACAACAACTTCAACAGCAACTCGACCAGCTGAGAACTGCGTTGCGCCATCATGAGTATCAGTATCATGTGCTAGATGCCCCAGAAATCCCCGACGCCGAATATGATCGTTTGATGCGTGAGCTGCGTGCGTTGGAAGAGCAACACCCTGAACTTATCACGCCTGATTCTCCCACCCAACGAGTGGGTGCCGCGCCGTTGTCTGCATTTAGCCAAGTGCGCCATGAAGTGCCTATGCTTTCGCTGGATAACGTTTTCGATGATGAAAGCTATTTAGCCTTTGACAAGCGTGTTCACGACCGATTGAAAACCGCAGAGCCATTAACTTTTTGCTGCGAGCTTAAACTTGATGGTTTGGCCGTTAGCCTACTCTATGAAGATGGTGTCTTGGTTCGAGGAGCGACTCGCGGCGACGGCACGACCGGTGAAGATATAACGGCTAATGTGAAAACGATCCGTGCGATCCCTCTGCGATTGCAAGGCGATAATATCCCTCGGCGTGTGGAAGTTCGTGGCGAAGTTTTTATGCCGCTAGCCGGTTTTGAAGCCATGAATGAAGAAGCGCGTCGCAAAGACGGCAAAGTTTTCGCCAATCCGCGAAACGCCGCAGCGGGATCGCTGCGCCAGCTCGATCCGCGGATCACGGCTAAACGTCCGCTGACATTCTTCTGCTATGGCGTTGGTTTGATGGACGGTGGTGAACTGCCAGCCAGCCACTATGCGCGTTTACAGCAGTTTAAAGCCTGGGGTTTACCGGTGAGCGATCGCGTAAAACGGTGTACTGGCAGCGATGAGGTGCTGAAGTTTTATCGTCAGGTTGAGCTGGATCGTCCAACGCTAGGTTTTGATATCGACGGTGTCGTCATCAAAGTTGATAGCATTGAGATTCAGGAACAGCTCGGCTTTGTCGCGCGAGCACCTCGCTGGGCGACGGCGTTTAAGTTCCCCGCTCAGGAACAAATGACGGTGGTTAACGGCGTTGAATTTCAGGTTGGCCGTACAGGGGCAATCACGCCCGTGGCTCGTCTAGAGCCCGTTTTGGTCGCAGGCGTTATTGTGAGTAACGCCACGCTACATAACGCTGATGAAATTGACCGTCTTGGCCTGCGAATTGGTGACACCGTTATTGTTCGTCGTGCCGGTGACGTGATACCACAGGTAGTTGGCGTCGTTGAAGCGCAGCGTCCTGAGAATGCACAGGAGATCGTTTTTCCGCAGCATTGCCCAGTATGCGGTTCTGACGTTGAGCGTGTGGAAGGCGAGGCGGTGGCTCGCTGTACCGGTGGGTTGATCTGCGGTGCGCAGCGCAAAGAGTCTCTGAAGCACTTCGTTTCACGCCGCGCGATGGACGTTGATGGTATGGGCGACAAAATCATCGAACAATTGGTCGAAAAAGAGTATGTGAAAACACCGGCCGATCTCTATCGCCTGACGGCGGGGATCCTCACGGGGCTTGATCGCATGGGACCGAAGTCTGCGACGAATCTGGTTAATGCCTTAGCGAAATCGAAAGAAACGACGTTAGCAAGATTCCTATATGCATTAGGTATTCGCGAAGTAGGCGAAGCCACCGCGGCGAATTTGGCTGCACACTTTGGCTCACTCGAGGCTTTGCGTGAAGCTGATGTTGAAGCGCTGAAAAGCGTACAGGACGTGGGTGAAGTCGTGGCTAAGCATGTGCGCCATTTTCTCGGTGAAGAGCATAATCAGAAAGTGATCGATGAGCTGATCAGCGACGAGATTGGTATCCATTGGCCTGCACCGCAGGTCATTGTGGCTGAAGAGATTGATAGCCCATTTGCAGGCAAAACCGTGGTATTAACCGGCTCGCTGAGCCTGATGCCGCGTGATGAAGCTAAAGATCGTCTGGCTGCGTTAGGCGCTAAAGTCAGTGGCAGCGTATCCAAGAAAACCGATATGGTTATTGCAGGCGAAGCGGCAGGATCTAAATTAGCTAAGGCTCAAGAGCTCGGTATTCCGGTGATTGATGAAGCGGAAATGATTCGGCTGTTAGGGCTGTAATTATCTCTTATACATAACCTCCCCCTTTTAGCAGGGGAGGTTAGTTAAAGGGGATGAATAGGTTAAACATGGAAAAAGAAAACCTTATCGAGATCGCCAATATGGTGATGCCTTTTGGTAAATATAAAGGCCGTGTGCTGATCGATTTACCGGAAGAATATCTGTTGTGGTTTGCGCGCAAAGACGAGTTTCCACAGGGGAAGCTTGGTGAATTGATGCAGATTACGTTAGCCATCAAGATTGAAGGGCTAGAAGGATTGGTTAAGCCGCTTAAGCGTCAGCGAAATTAAGAAGGGCAGTGAAAACTGCCCTTATTTTTACCTTGGATTTTTACTGTGGCTGGATATGGGTAATGTTGCCAGCCTCATCATGCATGACTTTAACAATACGGTGCGCCTGCTGCGGATGAGTTTCACCAATGCGTTGCTGTAGTTCATGGTTACGCATCATTATCAATACTTTCCATAGATAGCGCAGCGCAAACCACAGCGCCAGAATTATCCCCATCGATATAATAATGAGGCTGTAATCACCCAGCCGGTTCAGGTTGCTGAGCAAATCGTGGCTGTTGAGCAGATAGCTGTAGAGAAAGAAGACAATGGCAAGCCAAACGCCAATAATCAACAGCGGCTGTCCAAAACCAAACCAAATATATAGCAGCATTCTCTGGCGTTTGTTCACCTTGGAAGCCGTGAGAAAGCTTTTGGCTGATACTTCAATGATCGGATTTTCCATGTTGAATACCCCTGTCAGGACTAACCCACACTGCTCGCGCACCTTGGCGGCGAAACAGCACGGAGGGAACGGCAACCAAACTGGTTACCACGTTGATTAACCAAAAGATTAATGGATACCAAATCGTCCATAGATAGCACTTCAAAATTCCGCGATCGTAACGGCGGTCGATTAGGCAACTCACCAGCAGTTGCAGCAGACAGGTCACCCCAAGCACCATTCCGTTCCAGACCGGTACGACCGAGATCTGCCATTTGGTTGGCAATAGAAAAAAGACATCGGCAAACATCAGCAGGAATGCAAATGCCATGCAGTAGGCCCAAAAAATACTCACTACATACTCGCAAAACAGCGGCAGCATCATGCGGTTACGCGGTGTAAACATGGCAGGAAAATATTTAAATACGGTTTGTACGCCGCCTTTTGACCAGCGCAGGCGTTGCCGATAAAGACCCATGAGGGTTTCGGGGGTTAATATCCATGTCAGTGCTCGTGGCTCATAGCTGATTTCCCAGCCATGAGTCTGTAATTTCCAACTGATATCAATATCTTCTGTCAGCATATCCACGCTCCAGTAACCGACTTCTTCAAGAGCACTTTTACGGAATAGGGCGATAACGCCAGATACCGTAAACAGGCGGCCAAACACTTGCTGACAGCGCTTGATGAGTCCGACCGTTGAGGAGAATTCACCTACCTGCATGCGTCCCAGCAATGAGGTGCGATTGCGAATGCGTGGATTCCCCGTGACTGCCCCCATGCGCGGATGCTTAACGAAATGACGAACTAAAAAGTGCAGTGCGTTCGCGTCAAGTAACGCATCGCCATCCATGCAGAGAATAAAATCCCCGGTAGCGAGCTGCGCAGCCGTATTCAGTCCTACGGCTTTTCCTTGGTTTTTATCCTGATGAATAGCCACTAAAGTTGGAAATTGCGCGACTAATTCATTGAGGATCTCACCGGTGCGATCTTTGCTTCCATCATTGACTGCCAGCACTTCATAGTCTGGATAGTTGAGAGTCTGCAAGTGGCTGATGACTTCACGTACGTTTTGCTCTTCGTTATAGCAGGGCACAATGATCGAGATGCGTGGGGTGACTGCTTCAGAGAAATCAGGATGAGTGAAATCATCGTGCCGCTCGTAAGCCACGAAATAGATCAGCCCGCCTAGCATCCATAGCCAAGCCATGAAAAAGGGATAATAGAAAACAAAGCCAAACAGTAACGTTGGAATATCGGATGTGAAAAAGTGGCTCATGGTGCCGTTCTCCACTGTTTGATGCTTGGCTTTTTAACTCCCTCTTGCACTATCTGGCTGTGGCATTTGGGTAGCGGTTTACGCTCAATGACGTCACTTTGTGCCGACATCAATGGGCGAATTATTTCAGTATTCGGCTGATTGTTGAGGAAATCGTCTGGGTAATAACCGAGATGCCGTGCTCCAAGTGCGCGTAATAGCGTGAGTTGGTGCAACAGAACATGGCTATCAATAGGCTGTTTCTTTCTCCAATCGTGACTTTGCAGCTCAAAAACAGTTTTTTGGATACCCAGAGGCTGCGCAGCGACCTTCTGATACAGCTGAGTTAACCAACGATCGGGTGTTGCAGAAGACTCCATAAAAGGCATTGCCATTAGCGCGGTGTAATCGTAGCTAGCCAAGAACTTTGGCAGGCTTTGGGCATACCAGTGTTCAGCCGTTTCCTCCATCACTGGCTGCGCATATAGATTGCGGGCGGTCATCATGTTGGCACTGGCGAACTGATTCTTTTGCGCTTCACCGGCAAGCTGCTGCGTAAAACTAATCAAGAAATCGGTCTTTTTATCTGTCCATATGCGTATTAGCGTGGGATCTGCTTTGATCTTGCTAATGTCATCAGGTAGCCCCCATGCTCGGTATTGGGCTAGCGCGGCAGGACGAGTGTCTTCATCATCGCTGAGCGCGGCGTCATCATGGAACAGAATTCCCTGAAATGGCGTGTAGCGTGCTAGATCATGATAAAGCTGCGTGATGGTCGCGCGGACGTCTGGCTCAAATGGGCTGAGCCGCGGGTAGGGTGACATACTCGCGCGCGTCTGGCTGTGGGTAGAGGTTACCCATTTATCCGCGGCGGGATTGCTTTTCGGCAGAGCAAAGCTGAGCACTGGCATCCACGCGAAAACATTGACGTGAGTACGCGTCTGTAACTGCCACGATACGCGGCTGAAGAGGTCGGCTCGCATAGGCAAGACGCTGTTAGGGAAGTAAACTTCTTTGATCAGGCCGCTGCCGTCAGGATCGGCAAAAGCCTGAAGATAAACACTGGTTGGCGCTAAATCCTTAATACGATCCAGCAGACAGGATAAGTTTTTATCCTGCTGGCGTGGATCGGGGTCATAGACATAATCTAAATCGACATGCACGACACGTTCAACGGGATAGATATTACCGTTATATTTGGCTGGTGCTCTGAGTTCCTGCTTGAGCAATGATGTGGTGGTGTCATAGCCGATCAGAATGCGCGTAATTTTATCTAGCGGAACGGAAGGGGAATTTGCGCCAGAATCCAGAGTAAACATAATCGGCATGCCCAAACTACGAGCAATTGCCTGCACCGGTTGATGATACGCGCCATAGGGCCAGACCATGATACGCGGGGCTTTACCCGTATATTGCTGAATTAGATGAGCGCTGGTAGCCAGATCGTCTCTGACCCTTTGGGTATATTCATTCTCGGTTTCATAGCGTTTTTCATCGCTTAAATAGCGTAATGCGGTAGCGGCAGGTAATTCATTACCCTGAGGGTTTGCCAGCATTCCGTGGTGTAGATTGTGAGTGTGAGAGGCGAACTCGACCAGTCCAGAACGCTGCATCTCAGCGACTTCGGCCCAGTTGAGAAAATAGTCGCCAGGTAAAGTCACCGTGGCGCTGATTTTGATTTTTTCATCAGCGGGATGATTTACCCAATCGGTAATCAACGCTTGAACTGCAGGGTATCCGTAGGCTTTCAGCAGTGGAAATACGTGAGTATAAAAACTGCGATACCCATCGTCGAAGCTAAGCAGCACCGAGCGCGGTGGCAACTTCTTTTTTCCTTGGCGCGCTGCAATGATTTGGTCAACGGATATCATGTGATAATCATTTTCTTTTAGCCATGCAAACACCGAGGCCAGTGTTTTTGTATCTATGGCGGTGGCATCCGGATAGGTTTCAAAGCTGGCACGTAGATTATCTCGCACGTCATGAAACGCTAATACGCGAAAGGTGACGCCGTCGTCGGGATCGGCCGGCGGCTGAATATCAATCGGAGGCAATTGTTCAGCGGCAAAAGCGCCTTGAAACAACATGATGCTCAAGATAAGAGCGGTAATTAAACGAATAATAGACGTCATAGCGCGCTTCCTAGAGGTAGTGTCAGTGACAGATAAAAAAGGGTTCTGTTTTCGCGCGATTCGTCGTAGCGATGAGTATTAATTCCGATGCCATAGGTGAGTTCTGAATAGGCAGTGAGTGCCCACTGATGCTCGAGTCTGAGTTCGGCAAACAGGCTATTGCCAAAATGACGCTGCTGATATTCACCTGCGGTGAGGTAGGTACGCTGGGTAAAATGGCGCCGCGAGGATTGCAAGGGCGTCCATTGATGTAACAGGGTGACTCCGGCCGAATAGTCGCGTTCAGGGCTGAAATATTCAGCATCAGATAAGCGGTTGCTGCTGGTGGAAAGCGCCAGCGAGGCATCCAGTCGATGGCGTGGTTTCGTCCATACCATCTGTGTTGCAGAGGCCTGCCACGTCTGGCTAAGATTGCCGTCGCTTAAGCGCTGGTTTTGATAGCTAAGCTCGGCAGAACGGGTGCTGTCGGTTTGATAATGTACGGCGGCGGTAGTTTGCTTGCTGCTGATACCGTTATCGTAGGCTTTCCATGCGAGTTCATTGCTGTTGTTATCGTATCCAACATCGAATTGCCAATGGTCGGAAGGCAAATAGCTAAGTTGGGTCGCGACCCCAGTTTTCGCAGCGCTACCATTGCTACGGTTGATTTCTAAAGTATTCAGCCACTGAGTAGCTCGAAAATCTATACCAGCACCGTTACGTACGCGTAGCGGTGTGCCTTCTTCTGTTTTCCCTCGGCCGGTAAATTGATGTGCAAACAGCCGCCAGTTTTGCTGAATCGGCGCCGAATATAAGTGGCTATCTATTTGCCAGTCATAATCGCTCAGTGTGCCGTTACCACGTCCGCCGCTCGCGTCGGAAGTAAAATAGGGCAGTTGCTCATGCTGATAGTGATCAACAAACTGGGTAACCGAATGGTTATCTTCAAAACCATGAGATAATTGCTGATAAATGGTTTGGCTAAGCTCAAAATCACGGCGTGCCAGAGAGGCTTCGCCAAGTCCGGCACGTGCCTCTAGGCTGTCTGGCGTTTGATTCAGTGCAATACGATAGGCCTGGGCTGAGTGTGTCGGTAAGTCTCGTAGCAGATAGGCTTGAGCCTGTGTGGTAAGCAGGTCATCATTCATTGGCGCAGAGTGAACCAAGTTGTCAATTTGCCGTTGGCCCAGCGTGATGTTTCCGCTGTACAGCGTATATTGCGCCCGCATTTTCTTGACCGTAGCGTAGTCTGGATTTACGAGGCCAGGTGCGGCGCTGAGTCTGACCCATTGCGGTGTATTAGGCTCAAGATCGGACAACAGCTTTTCAGCTTGCTCATAACGACCACAGTCTAATAGGGCATAGAACAGCATTTCTTGTGTGGGAATCGGGTCGATCTCTCCAGGTAAAGCGTGAGTTAAAGCATATTCATAACTAGCCACGGCTTTCTCGGGCTGTTCCAACTGCATAAATGCATCGCCGCGAGCGACGCTGACGTAGGCAGGCAACGCTGTGAGTTTCTCGAGTTCATCCGCACGAACGATAGCCATACGAGCATCGCCTTTGGCACTCAATGCGACGATTTGATCGCCTAGAACCTGAAGGTATGCCGAAGCGTTTTTACGTGTATAAGTCGTAAGAAATTCTTGCTCGTTATTAACGGTCTCATTGAGAGAGATGAGACGCTGCGGGCCATTATCATTGCGACTTTCGTCCAACCCCCAACGCAGGTAAAGGCTCAGTCTATGCTGAGCGATTTCTTCTGCTTGAAGTTTTTGGTTCAGCTGTGGTTTCTTTTGGATTTTGTCCCAGGCCAGCGTTGGCGCGCCTAACGCCATTAGCTCAGAAACTGAAGGCTCTTCCACGATAGCTGCGCAGACTGGATATGGAACAGTGGGTAATATCAGGAAGGCCGCAAACGCCACGTTTTCCCAACGAGGGTTTAAATAACTCACAAACGATACCTTTTCTGTTGTTACTGGATTACGGTGCGGTGAAGGCAGAAATAAAGTACATGATTTCTCATTAGGCTATTTGTGGTAAATAAAATCTTAGCTTTAATGAATTAGGTGCATATATGCATATGGACTAATTACCTAAGAAAATTCCCTTAACTTCATTTGTAGCCAATTGTTCTATAACGAGAGAATCCTAGTAATGATTTCATGCACCGAATTAATAGTGGAGTGAAAAAAAGTATAATCCTGTGATGTTAATGTTCAGCGATGCTTTGCTCTCTTGTTATAAGGCGGTATCTGCGTAAAATAATAATGGAAAGTTGAAGGTGAAAATGGATGTAGGCAATGGGATGTATTTTTATTTTCATATGACATTTTCAATAAAATAATCACGAAATTTTCTTCATCATGAATAGGAATTATCTCGCATGTGTGAATATTGATAATGTGAGGGATTTTCCAGGTAGGAGCTTTAGATGAAACAAGGGAAAATAACGATTAGTACGCTAACGCATAAAATTGTTACTGTAGATGGAGAGGAACACACATTACGCAGTAAAGAATATCAAATGCTATGTCTGCTTTTAGAACGAGCACCTCTCTGTGTCACTCGTCGTGAGATCATTTCACATGTTTGGAGCGGGACTTACAGCGCTGATGCGACGATTAATCAAACGATGAAATCAATTCGACGTAAGCTGGGAGATAAGGATTTCACGTTGATTCAAACGATACCCCGCATGGGGTATCAAATCGAACATCCAGAACTTTTCTCTTTGGAGCCGATAGTAAATAATGATCCTACCCATCAAGAGAATAGCGTTTCGGAGAAGAAACAACAGAGTACCTTTTCATCGGAAGTCAATAAGCCTAAAACGCAAAATATTCGCCAAGTTAATAACGATGTCTATGGAATAAAACGCTGGAGTGGAAGTGTAACTATTGGGATATTATGTTTTATCTGTGGAGTGTTGTGGCATGGTGGGACATCAACATTGCCCATTTTACTAAAAAGTAAAGCACGCGATGATATTCCGAATTCGTTAATCTCTACAGCCAAACAAGGGGGAGATAGTGCAATCATCTCTGATGATTATAGATTTGTTTGTAAGTATTCATGGCATGGCGAAGAGCAATTTTCACTTGTATGTACTAAGGTCAAATTATCTGAAAATGAAACTGTAGAAAAATAGTGACTATTTATTTTTAATTTTAACATTTATATTATTTGCAATAAGATTCCTCTCAATATATGTGAAATTATAAGTTTATAATCTGTAAAGTTTATATTTTATGTTTCATCTGAAGACGTTAATTTAGCAATCGATAATATTATTAAAGTTATACGTGGTTTTTGCCGTATATAGGTATATGAAACAGTACGAAAGGGACTGTAAAATCCATCTAGGATAGCCTAGTCTTTCTCTAGAACACGGTAGCTGATATCTCAAGTAGGCATTATGAACATCATACCTCCGGTAAATGCGCGGCCAGATGCTTTATCCACGTTACATGGCGAGAAGCTTACGGCAGACATGTTGACGGTTAAAATCGATCAGCTGCTTAACTTGCTTGATAGAAAGGACATCTCTCCTCAGCAACGTGAAACATTGATTCGTGCGTTGACTTCGTTACAGCAGGAAAGAACCCTGCTGCGCCAACTTAATACCGGAGCCAAACCTTCCCAACCTTCCTCTCTGATACAGAGTAACCGCCCTGAGGGCACAGCAGCTACGCGTACGGTAGCGGCTGATATGCAGAGTACTCAACCTGTGGTGATTGGAGATACCGCCAAGGCGCTGATGAGTAAAAGTGAAATTCAGCATGCTTTACAGGTTAATCAGGGGTTGGATAAAGCGCTAGGTGGCCTAAGTCCTAGTTCGCAGGCGTCTAATGTAGTGCGATCCCCGTTGGAGAATTATTTGGCTGTTGCCGCTCAGAATCCTGTGGTGAATGTGAAACCTGATGAGACAGAGAATAAAATCACCTCAGTAACAGACCCTAAGCCTCTCTTTGGACTCATTCCGCAGGGGTGGGTGCCTAAAAGTATGCGAATCCCCGTTCGCTCTTCTGGATGGGTGGTATTTGTGGGAGTTATGATTTTGTTGGGGATGGTGCTTTGGGCCTGGTAGTGATAAATAGAATTGAGTGTGTCGAAGATGTCATATTGGCGGGAGAGGGCTATGTACAAAAACAAAAAAACGCCTCTCGGCGCTTAATGTTTTATCTGAATGGTGGGTCGTGCGGGATGACTCGGCTGTGCCTCGCCCTTCGGGCCGTTGCTAACGCAACGTTGTCTTACTTCGTTCGACTCGAACCTGCTCCAGGTTCTCA
The DNA here is from genome assembly GCF_001655005.1 of Hafnia paralvei ATCC 29927. Classification (GTDB taxonomy): domain Bacteria; phylum Pseudomonadota; class Gammaproteobacteria; order Enterobacterales; family Enterobacteriaceae; genus Hafnia; species Hafnia paralvei. Next base: position 150 of record NZ_LXET01000045.1, on the reverse strand, counting down.
TTCCTCACGATTTTGCACAGGGTACAAAAACAAAAAAACGCCTCTCGGCGCTTATTGTTTTATCTGAATGGTGGGTCGTGCGGGATTCGAACCTGCGACCAATTGATTAAAAGTCAACTGCTCTACCAACTGAGCTAACGACCCGCAGAA
>NZ_LXET01000044.1 GCF_001655005.1 Hafnia paralvei ATCC 29927 | reverse complement strand
CCCAGTCTGAAACCTGTCGTTTACTGCTGTATTTACTTCTTCACACTGCGGGAACACTCTAAAGAGTGGTGGGTGATGACGGGATCGAACCGCCGACCCCCTCCTTGTAAGGGAGGTGCTCTCCCAGCTGAGCTAATCACCCCCGCTGTGTGGAGTCGCATTATAGGGAGCGCCCGAAAATGGTCAACGCTTTTTTCAAGAAAAAATGCTGTTCGTTGGAAAAATAGTCAAGATGTCTTATACATAGGCAGCAATGATAGCTTTTTAAGCACATTCTGCAATATGCCCCCGATCTATAGACGTTACGGCGTTGAGGAATTGGGGCGTAATGGTAGAATGCTGGCTACTTATTAGTAATAGAAAGCAGGCAACATTTTTATTCCCGTTATTCTTCCCGTTGCACGTGCGCTGGCAGTGTTTGTCTTCTTGGTCACATCGTTATCTATGTGGCTATAGGCTCACAAATCTGTCGGCAGCCTGAAACTCGAATTATTTAGGGTATATAATGTCGGTCATTGCGTAATAAAGGCCACGTTTCACATGAAAATCAAAACCCGTTTTGCACCTAGCCCAACTGGCTACCTGCACGTAGGTGGTGCGCGTACCGCACTTTATTCTTGGTTGTTCGCCCGCCACGCCGGCGGTGAATTTGTTCTTCGTATCGAAGATACCGATCTTGAGCGCTCAACTCAGGAAGCGATCGACGCCATCATGGATGGTATGAACTGGCTGAATCTCGATTGGGACGAGGGTCCGTACTACCAGACCAAACGTTTTGATCGCTATAACCATGTGATCGATCAGATGTTAGAGCAGGGCACTGCGTATAAATGTTACTGCTCTAAAGAACGTCTCGAAGAGCTGCGTGAAACACAGATGGCTAACGGTGAGAAGCCTCGTTACGATGGTCGCTGCCGCCATAGCCATGAACATCATGCTGATGACGAGCCTCACGTAGTGCGTTTCTTGAACCCGCAGGAAGGTTCGGTGATCTTTGATGATAAAATTCGTGGCCCTATCGAATTTAGTAATCAGGAGCTGGATGATCTGATTATCCGCCGTACCGATGGCTCTCCAACCTATAACTTCTGTGTGGTTATTGATGATTGGGATATGGAAATTACCCATGTTATTCGTGGTGAAGACCATATCAACAATACGCCACGCCAGATTAATATCTTGAAAGCGCTGGGAGCACCGGTTCCTGAATATGCTCACGTTTCCATGATCTTGGGTGATGACGGCAAGAAACTGTCTAAGCGTCACGGTGCGGTTGGTGTGATGCAATATCGTGATGATGGCTATCTGCCGGAAGCTCTACTGAACTATCTGGTTCGTTTAGGGTGGTCTCATGGCGATCAGGAAATTTTCAGCATTGATGAAATGAAAGAGTTCTTCACGCTTGATGACATCAGCAAGTCTGCAAGTGCGTTTAACACTGAGAAGTTACAGTGGCTGAACCATCATTACATCAACACCATGCCTCCAGAATATGTTGCTATCCATCTGGCATGGCACATCCATGAGGCGGGTTATGAAACGCGTAATGGTCCACAGCTGGTAGAAATCGTTAAGTTGCTGGCCGAGCGTTGTAAAACTCTGAAAGAGATGGCCGCTCAGGCGCGCTACTTCTATGAGGATTTCACCGAGTTTGATGCTGATGCAGCGAAAAAACATCTTCGCCCTGTGGCACGCCAGCCATTGGAGTTAGTGCGAGCTAAACTGGCTGCCATTACCGATTGGACTGCTGAAAATATTCATCACGCGATCCAAGGAACTGCGGATGAGCTTGAAGTAGGGATGGGCAAAGTCGGCATGCCACTGCGTGTTGCGGTTACAGGCGCAGGTCAGTCACCAGGTGTGGATGTTACCGTGCATGCGATTGGTCAACAGCGCTCACTTAAGCGTATTGATATGGCTTTGGCCTTTATTGCTGAGCGAGAAGCACAGCAATAAATAAAAGAGTCGCATCAGTAAAACAAAAACCGGCTAAGGCCGGTTTTTTTGCACGTGAAACTTACGATTATGGTTGTTCAGCTTACGTATGATGGAGATTAATGAACACCCTAGTTTTTCATCAGCAGGGTATGGCTAGTTTTAGCGTTGGTGTGTAGGCAACAAAGCAACGCATCGATTCCCTCACGCATGACAAAAGTCGTTAGAAGCTGGCGCTCTTCTTGGCTCATTTGGTTAAAAATAGTGAGCCACGCTTTGTCTGGAGTGGAAGAGCCTGAGCCTAAATTGACGAGATCTTTTTTAGTGAACCATTCCTTCTTCATTTTGCAATCCTTGCGTCTTAGTACGATACGATTAAGAGACAGGTTCGATATTTTCTTCATCAGGTGTAGTAACGGCTTGAGGGCGTGCACCTAAGCGCTCGAAGAGAGCATTGATACCTTGGCGCATAATAAAACGCGTTAGCAGTTCACGTTCTTCTTCAGTCAATTGGTAATATATCGCGCTCCATGCTTTTTCTGCCTTGGGCATATCTGCTAAATAAAACGATGACTCCTCATTTGCGAGCAGGGCAGAAACAACTTCATCTGGGAAACTACTGATATGGTACTCAAGAGCTTTGCCTTGAACACCACTTCGCTTTTGTTTACGCCATCCTTCGGATTTCGCACGCTGATTTATTGCCTGAGGCGTGGTCGGGAAACCGGCGATTCCAACCAATTCTTTTGCTGCATACCATTCCTTATTCATCATCCTTCCTTGCTAAAAGTCACAGCGTTTCTATTACTCGAAATAGTTACACATCTAGCTAATAGAATACAGTGAGTAGAACCATAAAACAGCGTTAGCTTTCCTAAAGATTGAATTTGCTCTGGCTACTGATTTGTCGATAAATAACGTTGAGTTGGCGTCTTTTTCAGCGTTTAAATCAGGAAGAACATTTAGCCGTTGACAGCTTTTGTGAGGTTTCATATCATGCGCCCCGTTAACGCGATTAAGCGTCAGCGTTGGGGCTATAGCTCAGCTGGGAGAGCGCTTGCATGGCATGCAAGAGGTCAGCGGTTCGATCCCGCTTAGCTCCACCAACCTTTTCTCAGATTGGTTGGAAACATTATTAAGTAATAAGAAAGAAGTACAACCACTTCTCGTAGTATCAGTCGTGGGGCTATAGCTCAGCTGGGAGAGCGCTTGCATGGCATGCAAGAGGTCAGCGGTTCGATCCCGCTTAGCTCCACCAAAATTAAGAAAGCCGACAGAAATGTCGGCTTTTTGCTTTTCTAGATCCCGCGTTCAACTCCATGCTTAATCCCACACAAAAGTTCTATTTCGTCTTTTTCAACCATGGCTCACGCTAGCGAGTGGGACGCCCCCATAAAAGGCGCTGTAATCGATACTAGGGAATTTTCTTAAAAAAGGTGTGGGTTGGGTAGGGGGCAATAAAAAAGGCGCCTAAGCGCCTTTTAACCAATCAGAATGCGCCTGTGAATTACAGGAACAGACCTGCAATCGATGCAGACAGAATACTTACCAGCGTAGAACCGTAAACCAGCTTCAGGCCGAAACGTGCAACGACGTTACCCTGATGTTCGTTCAGGCCTTTGATTGCACCTGCGACGATACCGATGGACGAGAAGTTAGCGAAAGAAACCAAGAACACGGACAGAATGCCCAGTGAGCGAGGAGACAGATCGGTAGCAATCTTCTGCAGATCAATCATGGCAACGAATTCATTGGAAACCAGCTTGGTCGCCATGATGCTACCCACGTTCAGCGCTTCGTGGCTTGGTACACCCATCACCCATGCAAATGGATAGAAGACATAACCTAGCAGTCGTTGGAAGGTCATTCCTTCGATATGGAAGAATGTGAAGATCCACTCGGTCAAGCCGTTCAGCGCTGCAATCAGGGCGATAAAGCCAATCAGCATAGCAGAAACGATAATCGCGACTTTGAAACCAGCCAGAATATATTCGCCCAGCATTTCAAAGAAGCTTTGACCTTCGTGGGTGTTTTTCAGCTGAATATCGGCTTCACCATCCACAGAATATGGGTTAATCAGGGACAGTACGATAAAGGTACTGAACATGTTTAACACCAGCGCTGCCACCACAAATTTGGCATCCAGCATGGTCATATACGCACCTACAATGGACATCGAAACGGTAGACATCGCCGTTGCTGCCATGGTGTACATACGTTTTTCTGACATTTTACCCAGAACATCTTTGTACGCGATGAAGTTTTCAGACTGACCCAGAATCAGTGAGCTCACGGCGTTGAAAGATTCCAGCTTACCCATGCCGTTGATTTTAGACAGCACGGTACCAATTGCACGGATGATAATTGGCAATATGCGGATGTGCTGAAGAATACCAATCAGGGCAGAGATAAAGACGATTGGGCACAGTACGTTTAGGAAGAAGAAGGCCAGTCCTTTGTCACTCATGTTACCGAAGACGAAGTTGGTACCTTCTGCCGCATACTTGAGCAGAGTTTCGAAGAAACCTGAGAAGCCTTTCACGAAGCCCAAACCGATGTTGGAGTTCAAGAAGAAATAGGCCAGCAGGATCTCTACGACTAACAGCTGAACAATGAAGCGCACACGAATGCTTTTGCGATCGCGGCTAACGAGCAGGGCAAGTACCGCTACCACCGCAAGGGCTAAAACAAAATGCAAAATAGGGGACATACAGTGCTCCAAATTATGAGGCAGGCTAAATTTCGCAGCACATTCTATGTAACGGCACAGGTAAAAACGAGACTTAGGTTGCAAATATTGAAATTGTTATAACGTAAATCAAGAAAAAAGTTAGAAAAGTAACAAAACAGCCCCAATAGCGATGTTAGTGAAAGTTTGATAAAATGTGATATTATTATTAAACACCATATTCTGCCGTTTGGGAATGAAGGTGGAAAGTATGTAAAGCAGAAAGCGCCTTGCCAGACTCCACAAGCCAACGACCTATCAAAGAGATAGGGAATATCGCTTAAGTTGATATTGATAATCATTCTCATTTTGAGGATAATGGAGTCAAGAACAAAGTTTAAGTCACAAATTGCTGACGTGACTATAGGTGTTAAGGTGGCTGATATGCTTGATTCACGCGTTGTGGAAACAACTCCTCCAGCGTCTCGAAAGATAAAACTTTCGCTGATGGGGCCTGCTTTTATCGCCGCCATTGGCTACATCGATCCTGGTAATTTTGCCACTAACATTCAGGCTGGCGCTTCTTACGGCTACAAACTGCTATGGGTGGTTGTCTGGGCCAACTTCATGGCCATGCTGATCCAACTTCTTTCTGCTAAGCTCGGGATTGCTACGGGCAAAAACCTTGCAGAACATATTCGCGATCGCTTTCCTCGACCTGCGGTGTGGGCCTACTGGGTTCAGGCTGAAATTATTGCGATGGCTACTGATTTAGCTGAGTTCATTGGCGCAGCGATCGGTTTCAAACTGCTGTTGGGATGTACTTTACTGGAAGGCGCGGTATTAACCGGTATTGCTACATTTTTGATTCTCACCTTACAGCGCCGTGGGCAGAAGCCTCTTGAGCTGGTAATTGGTGGTTTACTCTTATTTGTTGCAGCGGCTTATATTGTGGAACTCGTATTTTCTCAGCCAAGTATTGCGCAATTAGCTCATGGGATGCTCGTTCCTGATTTACCCACTCATGAAGCCGTATTTTTGGCCGCAGGTGTATTGGGTGCAACCATTATGCCGCATGTTATCTATTTGCATTCTTCGCTGACTCAGACTTCGTCATCGAAAGGGACTAAGGCAGAGCGCTACTCTTCCACTAAGCTTGATGTCGCAATTGCCATGACAATTGCAGGTTTTGTGAACCTTGCGATGATGGCGACAGCGGCTGCAGCATTTCACTTCTCTGGTCATAGTGGGATTGCAGAGCTTGATCAGGCCTATTTGACGCTGAAACCTTTGCTTGGTCATGCAGCCGCCACTATCTTTGGCCTGAGTCTCGTGGCCGCAGGTCTTTCCTCTACCGTGGTCGGCACATTGGCTGGTCAGGTTGTGATGCAAGGTTTTGTCCGATTCTATATCCCTTTGTGGGTGCGCCGCGTAGTGACCATGTTACCGTCGTTTATCGTCATTATGGCGGGTCTCGATGCAACGCGGATCCTGTTGCTCAGTCAGGTATTATTGAGTTTCGGTATCGCTTTGGCTTTAGTACCTTTGCTTCGATTTACCGGTAATAAAGAACTCATGGGTGAAATGGTTAACGGTCGCTATGTACAGAATGCGGGCAGAGTGATTGTGGTTATCGTCGTCGGGTTAAACTTTTATCTGCTGGCAAGTATGCTGTTTTAGTATTGAGAAGATTTAAAGAAAATAATGGGCTCCTTTTAGGAGCCCATTATTTGTTAAGTACTTAATGGTGGCCATGGCCTTTGCCATGATCGTCGTGATGATCATGGTCTCTATTTTTGTCATGGCCATTTTTATAGTGACCATAGTGATTGCCATTGTCGTGGCGGTAATGTTTGTTTTTGTAGCGATAGTATTTTCCGCCGCGCGAATAATAGTTCTTATGCCACCATCCCTGATCTCGCCAGCGTCCGCCATCCCAATAATATCCGCGAGGGCTACGATCGCCAATCCAGCGCCCCTGATGGCTACGCCACCAGCTCTGATCGCGCCAGTCGTAGCCATCCCAATAGTTCCCTCGTTGATCGCGGTCACCTAAATGCAATGTAACGCCTGGAAGTAAATCGATATCTGCCGATGTTGCCTGTGCAACACCCAGAGGCAACAGGCTACAGAAGGCCAGTGCGATGGCCGCAATGCGCTGGTACATATTTTTCTCCTTATGCGGAAGGACGCTAATCGCTATTGTCATCAATGGCTGATATATAACGCTGCCATTCCTTTCTGTTAGCTGATATTAGCATTCTGAATGTGATGATAATGTGGAGAAATAGGGTAATCTGCTGGTGAAAACTGTGTTTGAGATTATTCTGTCTGCCTAGCCAATTAAAGGAGCTGTATGCATGAGCAAAAGTGAAAAGCAGAAGATGATTGATGGAGAAAACTATTACTCGTCAGATAGTGAATTAGTCGCAGATAGAACGCGGGCTATTGATCTATGTTATCGCTTTAATCATACCCTTCCATCTCAGCGGGAAGCCCGCCAAGCGTTGATTCACGAATTGCTACCCCATGCAGATAAGCAGGCGGAAATCACGGGGCCTTTCTTTTGCGACTATGGCCACAACATCAACATCGGTCAGCGTTTTTACGCCAATATGGATCTGACGATTCTGGACATTGCGCCCGTCACTATTGGTGATGACGTGATGTTTGCACCGCACGTACAGCTCTATACCGCCGCTCATCCTACAAATCCTGAACAGCGTATTTCCGGTATCGAGTTTGGCAAACCGATAACCATTGGCAACAACGTGTGGATCGGCGGCGGAGTGATCGTCTGTCCGGGAGTCACTATTGGTGATGGCTCAGTGATTGGAGCGGGAAGCGTGGTGACCAAAGATATCCCGCCGCGCGTGGTGGCGGCGGGAAATCCATGTCGTGTACTGCGTTCGGTAGATGAAGACTAGCTGGCCAAAATACGTTCAATGGCGCTGATCTCTTCGGCGCTAAAATGACGGTTTTCTAGCATACCAACAGCATCTTCAATTTGGCTGGTTCGGCTTGCACCAATAAGCACTGAGGTGATGCGGTCGCCGCGCAGAACCCACGCAAGCGCCATTTGCGAAAGTTTTTGCCCACGAGCCAGCGCCATATCATTTAATTTTTTAATCTGACCAAGCTTCTGTTCAGTAATGGCTTCCGGTTTTAAGAACTTGCTGTGTGCCGCACGCGAATCCGGTGGAATACCGTGTAGGTAGCGATCGGTAAGCAAACCGCCGGCTAATGGGGAAAAGGCAATCGATCCAACGCCCTCATCCTGTAATACGTCCAGCAAACCGCCTTCAACCCAACGTTCAAACATTGAATACTTCGGTTGATGAATTAGACAAGGTGTTCCGAGATCGCGCAGGATCTTAATGGCTTGGCGAGCCGTTTCGGCCGGATAGTTTGATAGTCCAACATACAGCGCTTTGCCTTGACGCACTATCAAGTCGAGAGCGCCCATGGTCTCTTCCAGTGGCGTATTCGGGTCTGGTCGATGGTGGTAGAAAATATCGACATAGTCCAATCCCATTCTTTTCAGGCTTTGGTTTAGGCTGGCGATCAGATACTTTTTACTGCCCCAGTCACCGTAGGGCCCCTCCCACATGGTGTAACCCGCTTTGCTGGATATCACCATTTCGTCTCGATATGGCATGAGATCCTGCTGCAGAATGCGGCCAAAATTGGTCTCCGCAGAGCCGGGAGGTGGGCCATAGTTGTTAGCCAAATCAAAATGAGTAATGCCTAAATCGAAGGCACACAGCAACATATCGCGGCTGTTATCAAACAGCGTGGTATCACCAAAGTTATGCCACAGCCCGAGCGAAATAGCCGGTAGCTGTAAACCGCTGTGCCCGCAACGTCGATATTCCATAGATTGATAGCGCTTAGGACTTGCAAGATAACTCATTGATCTTCCTTACACGAAAACATGAAAAAAGCTCACTAGAGCGTGAATTCTCATCGCTGATAATGCACCAAATGCGTGTTCACTGCGTAAATCTAGCTTTCCATCATGCTCCCCAGTGGTTTTTTACGCCACTAAAAAGCGCCCCCTATACTTCTAATCGTCAATTGAATTTTCGTTTCTGCAACGCGTGTTGCACTGAAATCGCTAATTGGGAGCATCGTAATGAGCAAGACTTTAAACCGCAATATTTACAGCGTGTCCGATTATCTCCTTGATCGACTTTCACAGGCGGGTATCCAACACGTATTTGGTGTTCCCGGAGATTACAACCTCAGGTTTTTAGACTTTGTCACCGCTCATCCGCAGTTGGAATGGGTCGGTTGCGCTAACGAACTTAACGCTGCCTATGCGGCTGATGGTTATGCACGTTGCGCTCCGGCAGCGGCTTTGGTAACGACGTTTGGCGTAGGGGAGTTGAGTGCGATAAACGGCACCGCCGGTAGTTATGCCGAGTATTTACCGGTGATACATATTGTAGGAGCTCCCAACCGCCGTTCTCAGCAAAAAGGGGAGTTGCTACACCATACTTTAGGCGATGGCGACTATGGTCATTTCTATCGTATGGCGGCGGAAGTGACCTGCTCTCAGGCCGTGTTAACCCCTGAGAATGCCGCGCTAGAAATCGATCGTGTGCTCAGCGATGTGCTGTATCACCGCCGCCCAGGTTACATCTTACTGCCAAGCGATGTCTGCGATGAGCCAATCCGTACTGAGCTTTATCCGTTTGCCGCTAGACAGGATGAGGTGACGGGGCTGAGTGAGTTTATTCAGGCTGCGCGTGATCTACTAAAACCGGCTCGCAAAGTGGCTTTGTTAGCGGATTTTCTCGCCGATCGATTTGGGCAAAAACAACGGGTTCAACAACTTTCTGACCTACAGGGTGTGGCCAGTGCGACGCTGCTGATGGGGAAAGGTGTGCTGGATGAAAGCCGGCCTAATTTTATTGGCACCTATGCCGGTGGTGCGAGTCAACCCAAGGTCAAGGCTGCAATAGAAAACGCCGATGTGCTCATTAGCGTTGGTGTGCGTTTGACCGACAGTGTTACGGCTGGTTTTACTCATCAAATCGCGGCCGATAAAACGATCGACCTGCAGCCGTTTTCGGCCAGCGTTGCAGGGCAGGTTTTCAGCCAGTTACCGATGGGTGATGCGTTGGCAGCACTGACGGAACTGGCAAAGGAGTTAAGTGTTGAATGGCAGGCACCGGAATCCTTGCTCGACTGTTTACCGGAAAGCCATGGAAACAAACTCGATCAGCCTGCTTTTTGGCAGCAGATGCAACGCTTTTTACGTCCAGATGACATTGTGGTTGCCGAGCAGGGGACGGCCAGTTTTGGCTCAGCCACATTGCGATTGCCTAAAGGGGTGACTTTTATTGTTCAGCCGTTATGGGGATCTATCGGTTATACCCTGCCAGCAATATTGGGTGCTCAGCTGGCGCAGCCTCACCGACGTGTAGTTCTGATGATTGGTGATGGTTCGGCGCAGCTGACGATCCAAGAACTGGGTACTCTGCTACGCCACGGCCTGAAACCGGTTATTATTTTGCTGAATAATGACGGTTATACCGTGGAACGTGCGATTCACGGACCTGAAGAGAGCTACAACGATATTGCTGCGTGGAATTGGACTAAAATTCCGTCTGCGCTATCGGTGAATGGCGATTTTTCCACCCATAAGGCGGACAGCGTTCCGGCTTTGGAAAAGGTGCTCAGCGAAGTTAACGTTCCCAAGGCGTTAACGCTCATCGAAGTGATGTTGCCTAAGATGGATGTGCCAGAATATCTCGCTAAGCTGAGTAAAGCCATTGCTGAGCGTAATGCAGCCCATGAGTAATATATTCGAGTGATGTCTACGCTGGCATCCCCAACAAATAGTCTTTGATCCAACTCCCTGCTGGCCCCGGTGGGGAGCCTTTTGACCATACAACATCCACCGAGGTGGATTTCGGCCAGCCGGGAACCGATAGCTGCACCAGCTCATCGCGGTGACAAAACTCGTCGACTAGCGCACAGGGCAGCACGCTCCAGCCAAGTCCCTGAACCGCCATACTTAGCAGCAGTAAATAGTTCGGCGCAGACCAAATCACCCCATGCACACGAGCCTGATCGCGTTCCAGATAGGTACTTAAACGTAGCTCTCTGACGGCATCCAATTCTTCGGGGCGGATACGTTCTCGCTGAGCAAGTGGGTGCGTCGGCGCCGCGTAAATGGCCATCTCGGTTTGTTTGCTTAACCGTGCGGCGCTAATGTCGGGTGGATAACTTTTCCTCGCTTCAATAAGCCCTATGTGGGCGCGATTTTTTTGTAGCAGATCGATAACGTCCTCTTCTTCACCTATCAGGCATTCAAATTCCGTATCGGGATAGCGGCGATCGAATTCATGCAGGAGTGCTTCGAGCGCGCTGGGATGAAAAGTATCAGAAAGGACGAATGTGAGCCGCGGTTCAATCTGATCCATTAACCGCACGGCAAGCTGATCCAAACGTTCGCTGGCGGCCAGGATCTCTTGCACATGGATCAATACCCGCTGTCCTTGTTCCGTCAGCACCGGTTGGCGCGCTGAACGATCAAATAGGATGACACCTAAATCATCTTCCAGATTCGCAATTGCCGTACTGATCGTGGACTGGCTTTTATGTAGTCGGCGAGCGGCGGCCGAGAAGGAACCCGCAGAAACAGTTTCAACAAAGGCATTCAGTGCTTCGGGAGAATATCGCATAAAGTATCTATTTTATCGATGGTATCTAATTTCAATATAACGCTTTAGTTGATGATAATCACGATCTCTGACATCTCTCAGAGGGTTTATTTGAGGTTCTTGTGATTATGCAACGTAAAACTTTGATGGAACGTGTATTCCATGCCGTCACTTTCGAGGCTATTGCCACGCTTATTTGTGCCCCAGTGGGGGCTTATCTTATGCAGCGCTCAGTGTGGGAGATGGGCGGTTTAACCATTATTTTGGCTACCGCCGCGATGATTTGGAACATCATTTATAACGCGATTTTTGATCGACTGTGGCCAGTGAGCCGCGTCGTGCGTAATGTCAAAGTCCGTATTTTCCACGCGCTAGGCTTTGAGTGCGGATTTATCGTTATTGGCGTCAATATCGCGGCCTTTGTATTGGGGATTTCGATGCTACAGGCTTTCCTGCTGGAGTTAGGGATTATCCTGTTCTTCCTGCCGTATACGATGCTGTATAACTGGGTTTATGACATCCTGCGTGAGCGTATCGTTGAGCGTCGCTCTGCTCGCAAGATGGCGTCAACACTCCGCTAATGCTGTACTCGTTCCGCAAGCCTGCGTTATGTTAATCCAAGAAGCTATATGGGATTAGCGAGAGGCTGAAACATGAAAACATTGGGTTTGCTGGGCGGAATGAGCTGGGAATCAACGGTTCCTTACTACCGGATTATCAATGAAACGGTCAAAAACCAGCTGGGGGGATTACATTCCGCTCGGCTGGTTTTATATAGCGTTGATTTTGCTGAAGTAGAACATTTGCAAATGCGTGGTGAGTGGGCGCAGGCGGGAGAGCTGTTGGCTGATGCTGCGCAGCGTCTACAGGCCGCCGGCGCCGAAGGAATCGTGGTGTGTACCAACACGATGCATAAAGTGGCCGAACAGATTGAATCTCGCTGCGGATTACCTCTGCTGCATATTGCTGATGCGACGGCGGCACGCATTAAGGCGCAAGGGCTAACGCGCATTGGGCTATTAGGCACGCGTTTTACTATGGAGCAGGATTTTTATCGCGGGCGGCTCACGGATAAATTTGGCATCGAGGTTATTGTGCCCAACGAGTCAGATAGAGAAGTCATCCACCGCATTATTTATCAGGAACTGTGCTTAGGACAGATCCGTCCTGAATCACGTCAGCAGTATCGCGAGATTATGCAGCGTCTGTCTGAACAGGGTGCACAGGGGATTATCCTTGGTTGCACGGAGATTGCTCTGCTGGTGGCTCAAACCGATGCCGTCGTTCCTTTGTTTGATACAGCCCAAATACATGCCGAATATGCAGCACACTGGGCTTTGGGTCATGCGAGTTAATCGCCTAAGTTCATAGGCAAAATGACAAGGTGAAATTGGAAGCTGAAACGATTTTTGTGATCGATTTCACTATTGCGTGGCACGGAGATGATCGGTCATTGTGACGGCCGCAGGGGCTGTGGTTAGATACGCTCTGTCATTTTTGGGTGGTTCAGGTAGCACATTGGGGAGAGGGCAGTATGACTACGCACGCACTGGTCGGGGATGTCGGCGGCACTAACGCTCGTCTGGCGCTTTGTTCGCTGGAAAACGGTGAGATCTCACAGGCCAAGACCTATTCCGGCTTAGAGTTTGATAGCTTGGAAGCAACAATCCGTACTTATCTGCAAGAACATAACGTTTCTGTCAAGGAAGCCTGTATCGCCATTGCTTGCCCAGTGACCGAAGATTGGGTGGCGATGACTAACCATTCTTGGGCATTTTCTATTGCGGAGATGAAAAAGAATCTGGCGCTGGAAAAATTAGAGGTCATCAATGACTTTACTGCGGTATCGATGGCGATTCCGATGCTTAAACCTGAGCACCTGATGCAATTTGGCGGCAAAGAGCCACAGAAGGATAAACCGATCGCTATTTACGGTGCCGGAACAGGGCTCGGAGTTGCACACCTGATCCATGCGGCAGAGCGTTGGATCAGCTTGCCGGGCGAGGGCGGGCACGTCGATTTTGCAGCCAATAGCGAAGAGGAAGATATGATTCTGGAAGTGCTACGCCCAGAGCTAGGTCATGTTTCCGCTGAGCGTATCCTTTCTGGGCCGGGCTTAGTTAATCTGTACCATGCGATTGTGAAATCTGACGGGCGTCTGCCGGAAAATTTAGCGCCAAAAGATGTAACTGAACGCGCGCTAGCCGATTCATGCACTGACTGCCGTCGAGCTTTGTCACTCTTTTGCGTCATTATGGGGCGTTTTGGCGGTAATTTGGCCTTGAATATGGCGACTTTTGGCGGCGTATATATCGCAGGTGGGATTGTTCCTCGGTTCCTTGAGTTCTTCAAGGCCTCAGGATTCCGCGCAGCTTTTGAAGACAAAGGTCGTTTCAAAGATTATGTGCATGATATTCCTGTGTATATGATTACGCATGATAACCCAGGCCTGCTGGGCGCAGGTGCACATTTGCGTCAAGAGTTGGGGATTAAACTTTAGCTTCTACCGATGCCGATCATGCGCTCGAAAAGCCTGCATAGTTATCCTATGCAGGCTTTTTTCGTTAGTCGTGGTAATCAGAAATCACGATGTTCAGAAGTGTCTTTGGATGTATTGCTCTATTTTACTTTTTAAGTCTACCAGCTTAAGCGCTGGTGTTTTATGGCACTCTTCAATCACCATTGGGGTGACGAACTCGTCAATCTGCCTTTGATCTACGTCATCATTGCCTTGGTCATTTGGATCGAGATTGCTTACCCAGAATACGACGGGTGTCTGTGCTTGTGTATCCAACGCCAAAAAGTCTTCGCAGGACATATGAACCGATGTGTTTTTGGACTCTTTTAGATTTGCGGTTTGAACCGTGCCCGCCGATGTATCGATGGGGATAACCATACTATTCTGTTGCTCACAACCTTCCACTGAGGTTGCATAAGCACAGGTCGTCGCCAGAAGTGTGCCAATAAGGGCAACTGCAAAAATGTTATTATTCATCACTATTCTCTTGTCATACAACCGAGCTAATTGCTCATAAATCAATCAATAAATTACTGTGTTATTAGATGGGTATAATAACTTGTGAAATTATTTTTCGTAACACAAATAATATATATCACTTAATTATTTTATCTGTTTAGAGATTAGCTCTATATGTGTAGTGATTTGGTCTAGTTGGATATGGTGACGTAGATTTTTATTTTGAAAAAAAAAGAGAGATTTTCTGTGAAATCTCTCTTTTTATTGGGCATTTCCTAGCAAACATGCCAGCGCTAAAGCCGCATTAACTGTCTGAATGCTTTTATTTTTCCACGACTTACGGGAACTTCAAATTCAAGATCGGTAAGACGTAACACATAGGTGTTATTGAACCAAGGGACGATTTCACGAATCTTTGCAAGGTTTACGCAGTACGAACGATGACAGCGGAAAAACTTCTCCTCTGGCAGACGGTTACAGAATTCGGTGATATTCATCGGCATCACAAACTCTTCACGGCGCGTAAAAACGCGCGTGACTTTTTCATCAGCGGCAGCGTAATAGATATCGTTGCACTCGGTGACAATGATTCGCTCGTCTTTAATCAGATTGATGGTTTTTGGCGCAGGGCGTGTCACGGTATTGTTTTGAGTTAATTCCTGATCGCGCTGGTGGCTTGCTTCTAGCTTTTGCAGCATGGTGATAATGCGTGACTCATGGTAAGGCTTCAAAATATAGTCAAACGCTTCTAACTCAAAAGCCTCAACAGCATGTTCTTTGTAGGCGGTAATGAAAATAATCTGCGGTTTACGCGCAAACTTGCTTAGGTTTTGCGCCAGCAAAACACCATCTAACGACGGGATATTAATGTCGAGGAAGATAGCGTCCACTTCGTTGTGTTGGAGATATTTTAAGACGTCGAGACCATCGTCGAAGGTTCCAACAATCTGAATTTTGCTATGCGTACGGACTAAGTAGCTCAGTTCTTCCTGAGCTAAGAATTCATCTTCTACGATGATGGCTTTCATGGTGTATTAACCTCCTTGGGTTCTAGCACCGAGAGTTCGCTGTGCGTAGAAACGCTTGGGGTAATGTAAAAATAGATTTCAGTACCGGGTTCAAGGCGGCGAATATGCAGCCCATCCCCATAAAGTAGTTTGACGCGCTGATGGACGTTCAACAGGCCAATTTTATTCCCAGGCATATCGCCGCGCTCGACGCGGTCAATCGTTTCTTGGCTGATCCCATTACCTGTATCTTTGATTGAAATCCGGATCCGGTTGTCTTTCTTTTTCACCGCAATTGCCACAACGCCTTTGCCACGGCATGGCTGAATGCCATGAACAATCGCGTTTTCGACTAAGGGCTGAATGAGTAGGCTGGGGATGGTTAAATCCACATCGTCGATATCAAAAATGACGGTTAGCTTATTGCCGAAGCGTGCTTTTTCTATCGCGACATAGTCTTGTACCTGATGCAGTTCGCGCTTGATATCAATATGTTCGTCGTTGAGTTCAAGGTTGAATCGCAGATAGCTAGCCAAATTGATAATCAGTTGGCGAGCGGTGTCTGGATTGGTTCGAATCGAGGAAGAAATAGCGTTAAGCGCATTGAATAGAAAATGCGGATTAATCTTGCTTTGTAGGGCACGGAGTTCGGCTTTGTCAGCCATTTCACGCAGTTGCTCAATGCGTGAAACTTCAATTTGGGTAGAGATAATTTGAGATAGTCCTACTGCCATTACTTTTAATGAATAGGTAATTTTATGGGCGTGGCAGTAATAAATTTTTAGTGTGCCAGTCACTTCACCTTTTTCCCGAAGTGGGATGATGATTTGCGAATGGATCTGCGGTGTGCGGTGGGCTTCGTCGTTATTATTGATGGTAATGTCGCCGCGCTGGATGGTTTGGCGAGTGACATCGCTGATGAGCTCTTGCCCAATATTATATTGTTCTTGGCCAACGCCTACGTAGGCAAGGATGTTTTCTGTGTTGGTAATCGCGACTGCATCGGCGTTGATATCATCCCGAATGATGCTACAAATCGTCATCAAAGAGTCATTATTGATATTACGGAAGTAGGGGAGGGTTTTGTTAGCAATATCGAGTGCCAGTTTAGCCTGACGAGCGGCGATAACCTCTTTCTCATCCTCCACGCTCTGCACCAGCAAAACGATCAGGCCAATACAACCGGCGCCAAGGATCATGGGTAAACCGATATGCTCAACGATATCGATGCCTAACGGTTTTGAGTCGATAAAGGCGATGATCAGCAGCATGGTGAGACTTTCGCACAGCATGCCCGCCAAAATACCCGCGCTCCAACGCTTTTCCTTGGCCACGCGTTGATGGATCCACGCTGAAATAATACCGGCCACGATGCTGCTGATTAAGCATGGAATAGCGGTCACACCGTCCATGTCGATGAGGTAACGATGTACTCCCGCAATAACGCCGGTAATAATTCCCACCCACGGACCAAACAGTATCCCACCCGAAACCACGGCGATAATTCGCACGTTGATAAGTGCGCCTTCCACGCTGATGCCGTTATAAGTACTGAAAAGGGCAAAAGTGGTGAAGATAGCGGTGACCGCAGCCAATTCAATTCGAGTATGCTGCTCTTTTTGCAGCAGTTGGCGGAATAGGCGAATACGCGTCAGAAAGAAGATACAGATGAGCATCAGGGCGGCGCGTTCAAAAACCGCCAACAGCATGTTGAAATTTTCTTGCAAAATATTTTAAACCGAATCATTCATCGCATAGGTGAATGGCGATTATAGCCATAAAGTATCAGCGATGATAATCAACCAGAGCGGTAGCGCTACTTAGATCTATGATGAGGAGGCAGAATTAACAGAAGAGGACACAATCGATCTATCCCAGGAACGGAAGTACGATAGATCGATTGAGATGTGAAATCGCGACTAGTTTTGTTCTTCCCATTCATCGGAGGCCGCTTCGCCTTCTTCTGTGTCCAGCGGCGGCTCATATTGAAAGTCATCTTCGTCCCACTCATAGAGTGTGTTCTCAGTGATCCACTCTTCGCGAATTTCCACTTCGTCGTAGTCGTTATCGAAAATAGCCTGTGCAGCTTCGCCACTAAACATTGGCACACCTTCGCCGCCTTCATCTTCAGTGGCGTGAAACTCCGCTAACCACATAATCTCGCCATCTTGCATAACATATTTTTGCAGATTGAATTGTGCAACCTGCGATGCATCGTCACTATTCTCATGATCGGCCAGATAGGTTTCGCGGGCGGCGTCGATAGCTTCATCTAAGGTTAGGTACATGTCCATGATGTTTCTCGCTATTGGTAGTGGTTATGAATTTCTCTATTCAAATATCTATTGTTGATTGTTTCTGTAAAGGTGCAAGAAAACGGCAAGATTTTTTTGCATTTCAAGATGGCAACAGAAGTGCCCAGCAATGACTTTGCTTACGCAGACTGCTAAGGTTCGCTTCATGTATTCATCAATATTGTTGGCTATATGAAAGTCGTCATGCATGTTTCCGAATCAACCCACTGTATCTCTGCCTTTAATAACGCAACCAATCTCCTCAAAGCCCGAAGCGGTGCGTTTACCGATATTCATATTATCTTCACGGGGTCGGCCATCAGTACACTGATTGCAGACAGCGACGAGTCTCCCAATTGGGAAGCCCTGCAGCAAGCTAACGTTGTTCTACTTGCCTGTGAAAATGCTATGCGCGCGAATAACATAACGTTAGATAAACTATTGATGGGTGTAAACACAGTCCCTGCCGGAATATTGGCGTTGGTTGAGCACCAAGAAAATGGTTATTTCTACATCAAACCTTAAAACGAATCCCCGTTACCGCACCGGTTTCTGAAAACGACCGGTGTGGATTGGCTTTCTCATTTCGAGTTAAGCGTTTTACGGTTCCGTTCTTACGCTCTTGGTCAATCAGAATTATGGATAAAAAAGCGTCTTCCCGCGGTATATCTCGGTGTTTGAAGCCATTGCGCTAATTCTATTCAGTGAAATTTTTGGCCTATTGAATTAGGTTTCTGTTAGGGATACTCCTAAAAACACTTAATGTAACATTTTGATTTTAAATGTTAATTTAATTATTACCTGCGGCGGGTATAATTAAATCCAATTCAGCCTTGTCGTTAGCCTTATTAGGTTGTTGTCGGCGGGGTGAGTGATCCATTACTATGCTGTCCAATAAACCAATTTATAACTGAGTTCTTCGTTTCGTAGAGCACCATCAGGGGGGTATGTGCTAACACATTTATTAATCACCCGGCCCAAGGTTCGCGCTTTAACAGGGCTGGCTGCATCGGTATTTCTGATGCACGCAACAACACAGGCATGGGCGTTTTCGCTAGATGATGTTGCAAAAAAAGCACAATCTCTGGCAGGGGAGTCCTTCAAGGCGCCTAAAAGCAATCTGCCATCAGAGTTTCGTGAGATGAAGTTTGCTGATTATCAGCAAATTCAATTCAATCATGACAAACCCTATTGGAATAACCTCAAGACTCCATTTAAGTTAGAGTTTTACCATCAGGGAATGTATTTCGATACACCAGTCAAAATCAACGAAGTGACAGCAACGTCGGTTCGTCAGATCAAATACAATCCAGATTACTTTAATTTTGGTTCTGTCAAACACGACCCTGAGGCTGTGAAAGATTTAGGTTTTGCCGGTTTCAAAGTGGTTTATCCGATCAATCAGGCGGGTAAAAACGATGAAATTATGAGCATGCTGGGGGCCAGCTACTTCCGCGTGGTGGGAAAAGGTCAGGTTTATGGTCTTTCTGCCCGTGGTTTAGCCATTGATACTGCGCTGCCTTCCGGTGAAGAATTCCCGCGTTTCCGTGAGTTCTGGATCGAACGTCCAAAAGCCAAAGATAAGCATTTAGTGATTTATGCGCTGCTGGATTCTCCGCGTGCCACGGGTGCCTATCGCATGATTGTAACGCCGGGTACAGATACTGTGGTTGACGTTCAGTCTCGCGTTTATCTGCGTGATAAAGTCGGCGTGTTGGGTATGGCTCCGCTGACCAGCATGTATTTGTTCGGTTCTAACCAACCGTCAAGCAACGTGAACTATCGCCCACAGCTGCATGATTCTGAAGGCCTGTCGATTCACGCCGGTAATGGTGAATGGATCTGGCGTCCTCTGAATAATCCTAAACACCTGTCGGTCAGTACCTTCAGTGTTGAAAACCCTAAAGGTTTCGGCCTGCTGCAACGTACTCGTGATTTTTCCCAGTATGAAGATTTAGACGATCGCTACGATCTGCGTCCTGGCGCTTGGGTAGAACCACGCGGCGTGTGGGGCAAAGGTAAAGTTGAACTGGTAGAAATTCCAACTGCAGATGAGACCAATGACAATATCGTTGCGTTCTGGATCCCTGCAAGCCTGCCAGAAGTCGGAAAACCAATTAATCTGGATTACCGTCTACACTTCACTCGTGACGAAGCAAAACTTCATGATCCTGAGTTAGCGTGGGTAAAACAGACAATGCGCTCAACTGGCGATGTGAAACAGTCAAACCTGATCCGTGAACCAGACGGCACGACGGCACTGATTGTTGATTTCGTTGGCCCGGCATTGAAAGCGTTGACACCAGATGCTCCTGTGACTACTCAGGTGACGACGGATGACAATACTAAACTGGTACAGAATGATTTGCGTTACAACCCGGTAACCGGCGGCTGGCGTTTGACGCTGCGCTTCAACGTTATCGACAACAAAAAACCGGTTGAGATGCGCGCTTATCTGGTTAAAGAAGATAAACCGCTGAGTGAAACCTGGAGCTATCAGTTACCTGCCAATGAATAAGTCTACTGAGAATGCTGATGCCTATTTGAAGGCACTGGCGATGAGCGCGGAGCAAGAAGCCGCGCTCAGGCAGCAAATGGCCGCATCACAGGAAATTTCTGTTGATGCGGTGCATAGGTCGCTGGCCTCAGACGATGTTCAACTGTCGGATTTAGAGGCGCAAGATGCGCCTCTTTGTTCAGTTGAATCGCGTCTGGAAATGGGCTGGTCGGATACGCTGGAAGAAAAAGCGTTGCTAACAAAAGATGCGGCGGGACGTACTGCGATCAAAGCAATGCCAGTAATTAAGCGTACGTCGATGTTCCCTGAAAAGTGGCGAACTAACCCTGTGGGTCGCTTGTGGGATAGTTTGTTGGGCAGAACCCAGCCACCTAAGCATCAGTTTAAAACCGCAGCAGAAGCTGAGGCGGATAAACGCTGGCGTAAAGTGGGCTCAATGCGCCGTTGGGTGCTGTTGATTTTGATGCTGACCCAAACCGTGATCGCAACATGGTACATGAAAACCATTTTGCCTTATCAGGGCTGGGATCTGATCGATCCGCTGTCAATGTTTGATAAGCCATTGATGCAGTCAGTGTTGGAATTGCTGCCTTATGTATTGCAGTCGGGCATTTTGGTGCTATTTGCCATTCTGTTTTGCTGGGTATCGGCGGGATTCTGGACGGCGCTGATGGGCTTCCTTCAGCTATTGATCGGACGGGATAAATACAGCATTTCCGCGACGACGGTGGGGGATGAAGCATTAAATCCTAACCATCGCACGGCGCTCATCATGCCGATTTGTAATGAAGACGTATCGCGTGTATTTGCCGGCCTGCGTGCTACCTACGAATCTGTTGTGGCGACAGGGCAAATTGAGCATTTTGATATCTTTGTTCTGAGCGACAGCTACGATCCTGATATTTGCGTCGCTGAGCAAAAAGCGTGGATGGAAATCTGCAAAGAAGTCGGTGGCGAAGGGCGTATTTTTTATCGCCGCCGCCGTCGCCGCGTAAAACGTAAATCAGGCAACATCGATGATTTCTGCCGTCGCTGGGGCGGGGAATACAGCTACATGGTTATTCTCGACGCCGACAGCGTGATGAGCGGAGAGTGTTTAACCAATCTGGTTCGTCTGATGGAAGCCAATCCAAGCGCTGGGATCATCCAATCCGCGCCGAAGGCAACCGGTATGGATACGCTGTATGCGCGTATTCAGCAGTTTGCTACGCGCGTGTACGGGCCACTCTTTACGGCGGGCTTACATTTCTGGCAGTTGGGCGAGTCTCACTACTGGGGCCACAACGCGATTATCCGTGTTAAACCGTTTATCGAACATTGTGCGCTGGCACCGTTGCCGGGTAATGGCACCTTCGCGGGTTCTATTCTGTCGCATGACTTCGTTGAAGCTGCGCTGATGCGTCGTGCGGGCTGGGGCGTATGGATCGCCTACGATTTGCCGGGATCCTATGAAGAATTGCCGCCAAACCTACTGGATGAATTAAAGCGCGACCGCCGTTGGTGTCAGGGTAACCTGATGAACTTCCGTTTGTTCCTCGTCAAAGGCATGCATCCGGTTCATCGTGCGGTGTTCCTTACAGGGGTGATGTCTTACCTCTCTGCACCGCTATGGTTTATGTTCTTGGTGCTATCGACAGCGTTGCAGGTGGTGCATACGCTGATGGAGCCGCAATATTTCTTGCAGCCACGTCAGCTATTCCCCGTTTGGCCGCAGTGGCGACCAGAACTGGCCATTGCATTGTTCTCAACCACGTTGGTGTTGTTGTTCTTACCGAAGCTGCTTAGTGTGGTGCTTATTTGGGCTAAAGGTGCGAAAGAGTATGGTGGTTCATTCCGCCTGCTGATTTCTATGCTGCTGGAGATGCTGTTCTCCGTACTGCTGGCACCGGTGCGCATGATCTTCCATACGGTGTTTGTGGTGAGCGCATTTCTCGGCTGGTCAATTACTTGGCAATCTCCTCAGCGTGACGATGATGCTACACCTTGGGGTGAAGCTTTCCGTCGTCATGGCTCGCAATGTCTTCTCGGTCTTATTTGGGCTGGTGGGGTTGCGATACTGGATCTTCGCTTCTTATGGTGGTTGTCTCCGATCGTCGTATCGTTGATCTTGTCACCGATAGTGTCGGTTATCACTAGTCGCCGTACTCTGGGAGTGAAGTGTAAGCGAGCCAAGATCTTCCTGATCCCAGAGGAATATTCACCGCCGGTTGAGATGGTGGCGACTGAGCGCTACGTTGAAATGAATAACCAGCGTGAACTCGATCATGGGTTTTTACGTGCTGTGTTTGATCCGTCATACAACGCCTTAGCCACGGCGATGGCAACGGCGCGTCACCACGCACACGCAGCGATCTCCAAGGCTCGTGAAGAGCGAGTTGAGAAAGCGCTGAGCGGAGCACCGCAAGATCTGAGTCGCGATGAGCGTTTAGCATTGCTGAGCGATCCTGTGACTCTAGCTCGTCTGCATCAGCTTGTGTGGAATGCGCCAGATCGCTATCCGCAATGGACTCAGGCTTATCAGGCATTGAAACCTGCGGCTTAGTGGTTGATTGAGCAGAAATGTAAAAAGGGTATTTGCTTTGGCAAATACCCTTTTTTTATCTTCTATTCCCGTATTCACGCATTCCCGTTAAGGAGTAGTTGCGCGATGTGGCGGGTAGTACAAAATGTCCTGCTGTAGCATAAAGCGTGACGTGATGGATTTCGTTTCGCCTTGGTAGTCGAAGCTGATGATTTCCTGTTTTTCTGATTGCACGCAGTTGCCGCTGTTATCCCATTTCTGACATTCGGTAATGTAGGTGACATGCGGTGTTTTTGTCATGGAGCTGAGATCTTTACCGTCGTCGGTAAAACTAGACACAGAATCATTGTCATTTTTGATCACTTTCTCTAATCGGCCATCAGGTCGATAAAGATAGACGCCAAATCCTGGATTGTGTCCCACGGCAACATAAAAACGCACCAGATCGTCAGGTGTATAAAAATAATATTGGTTAGTGATACCAATCGTTTTATCACCGGCTTCAACTTCTGTGACTTTCACGATCCGTCCGCGTTCATCGGTTTTATAGGCGCTAATCAACTGCGAAACGTCCTGCTCGTTGTTTGTCTGAACTGCAACCACGCTGCGACTCATCCAGCCAATATCGTCAGGGACTAATCGGCTTTCCCAAACAGGGTTAGGTCCGTAGCTTTGACTCGCTGAGCTGATTTGTCCATTACGGGCAAATTCGATGCTGATATCGCGCAATGTATCTTGGCTTTCTGGGCCGATGACGTACTGATGGTAGCTTTTAGCTGGGCCAATAATATCCCCTTCCATCAAGATAATATTGTTGGAACGCACAATGTGTTGGCTACTGATAAGCGGCGGAGCTGCCATGGCACTCGATTGAGATAAAATGACGGAAAGTAGCGTAGCAGCGGTGAGTAGGATCTCTTGATGCCGCATTCAGGCTCCTTGTGGCGGTAGAATAGGGGGAGATGACTTTATTGATAATACACCACGTGTGACTTAGAAGGAGGACTGAATGGGCTGCTCTGTAATAATTCACACTGCATACGCGTTGACCAAGAAAAATTTAAAGGCGATTGGCGATTTCTATTAGATTTCCGTCCGGATCACGTAGATAAATTGAGTTGATTTTCCCTGTCGCACCGGTTCTGGTGACCGGCCCCTCAATCACCTCAACACCGCATCCAATAACCCAAAGAACCACTTCTTGCACCGGTTGAGGCGTGATAAAGCATAAATCGGCGCTACCCGGCGTTGGGTGTTTGGCATGTGGGCGGAAGGGCGCTTTAGCCGCGTGGAGATTAATTTTTTGATCACCAAATTTCAGGGCGGTTCGACCTTCAGAGCCGAATGTTTCGACTTCCATACCTAGAACCTGCTGATAGAACTGCACGGATTTGTTGATATCAGCGACGGTGAGAACTAAATGGTCCAACGTGGAAAGTCTTAGCATAGGTGGCTCCGGATAATGAAAAATCAGAGAGGTAATAGGGGTCGATAAGTTGATAGATAAAACGTTTCGGAGCCACCATAACGTTTTATCTTTATAATATTCAACAAATATGCAACAGCTAGGAGCACTGACCAGATCGACTATGCGTTACCACAAACGTCGCAGGTAGGATTTTTCGCAAGTTTCATGGTTCGCCATTGCGAGCTCATCGCGTCATACATCATTACCTGCCCATGCGGGATACGACCAAAGTGGCTCAGTAGTTTGATAGCCTCCATCGCCTGAGTAGCACCGATGATCCCGACGAGAGGAGACATCACACCAGCCTCGACGCAGGTCAGTGCATTAGCGCCAAATAAGCGGCTGAGGCAGCGATAACAAGGCTCATTATCCTGATAGGTGAATACGCTAACTTGGCCTTCCATACGGATAGCCGCGCCGGATACCAGCGGTTTACGTTGGCTAAAACACAAACGGTTGAGACGATCGCGGATATCCACATTGTCTGTGCAATCCAGAACCACATCTGATTTTTCAATCAGTTCAGCCAAAGCCACATCGTCAAGCACAGCATTAATGGGACGAAGCTGCGTATGGGGATTAACCACGCGCAGTGACTGAGCCGCGGATTCAACCTTCGCCATGCCAATGCGCGCATCGCTATGCAGAATTTGGCGTTGCAGATTCGAGAGAGATACCGTGTCAAAGTCGACCAGCGTCAGCGTTCCTACTCCGGCAGCCGCCAGATATTGGCTAGCGGGGCAGCCTAAGCCACCCAATCCGATAATCAGCGCATGTGACGCTTTGAGCTTTTCTTGCCCATCAAAATCAAAACCACGCAGGACGATTTGACGGTTATAACGCATCATCTCTGCGTCGCTAAGCTCTTCTGGTGAAGATACGGGTATCTCTGGCGCCATAGTTAGAATCTCAACAGTGGATTAAACAACTCAACATCGACCAGCTCACCTGCTTTAACCGATCCGCGTTCGCGTTCTAACACGATAAACGCGTTTCCAAGGGTGAATGAACTAAATACGTGCGAGCCTTGATGACCAGTGGTGCGCACTTCCAGTTCGCCTTGTGCATTAGCGCTCACGATGCCTCGTTGAAAATCCAGACGTCCTGGTGATTTTTTCAGAGGCGTCATCGCCTTAGCTTTCAAACGTGCAGGAGCCTGCCAGCTTTTATCACCAGAAAGATGGGCGATGAGCGGTTGCACAAGCTGATAGAAAGTCACGACTGCCGAAACCGGATTGCCTGGTAAACCGCAGAACAGCGCACGATTAAGCTGACCAAAAGCAAAAGGTTTACCTGGCTTCATTGCCAGTTTCCAGAAGCTGATTTTGCCAACTTCATCTAAAATCTGTTTGGTGAAATCGGCTTCTCCCACGGATACCCCACCGCTACTAATCAGCAGGTCTGCTTGTAGATCGCCAGCTTTGAAGGCTTCGCGTAATGCCTGCGGGTCGTCGCGGATAATACCTAAATCGATGATGTCGCAGTTCATTTGCTCTAACATCAAGCGAACGGCAAAACGGTTAGTATCGTAGATTTGCCCCTCTTGCAACGGTGTACCGACTGGCTGTAGCTCATCTCCGGTAGAAAATAGTGCCACTTTTAGTCTACGTACAACCTGCAGACGAGCTATTCCTAAAGATGCTAATAAGGGTAATTCAGCCGTTCCCAAACGCACACCTGCCGCCAGAACTTCGGCACCTTGCTGGATATCCTCACCTGCTAAGCGAATATTTTGCCCCTGCTGTGGCATGGCCGTGAAGCGTACACCTTGTTCAGACACTTCAGCCTGTTCTTGCATAATAACCGCATCCGCTCCCGCGGGTACTGGCGCTCCCGTCATAATGCGGATAGCGGTTCCTGCGGGCCATTCGCCACTAAAGGGTGAACCCGCAAATGCCTTTCCCGCGATCGTAAGAACAGCATCGGGAGTGACGTCTTGTAAACGCACGGCATATCCATCCATTGCTGAGTTGGCAAATGGCGGCACATTGATTGGGGAAATGACTGGCTGAGCAGTTATGCGACCTGCAGCTTCAGTAAGCGCAATATCTTCACGATCGGTAATTGCAGAGGTTTGGGTAAGTAATTTGTCTAGCGCTTGTTCAATAGAGATTAAATCAGATGTGTTGTAGCAATCCATCGGTTAGCTCCGTGGCAGGTTTCCCGACAGCCATTCTCAGCTCTAGGGCGGTCAATAATAGGCGTATTATGGCAGAAATCAGTGGAAGGGAGAACGCTTGCTTGCCAGAGACAGGAGGGCAAAAAACGGCTCAATATAAATGTAGGTATGCATAGTCATATCTAGCTCGTTATCCTAATCCAAAATAATCACAGGGACTAATAACGCATCTCATCATATTAACGCGGATGAGTGGCGTGAGGTTTTATCAGTGTATCAAATTGATTTTATTAGAACTTGTAGTGATCTGACCTGCGTAAAGGCGAATTCATCAAGATGCAGGGGGCAAAGTTGATTTCTGTGGGTAAATTGCCGAAGGGGGATTAAAAATGGCCGCAGGTGCGACCATCTCTGCTCGTACACTTTTCTATTGCGCTAAACCAAGGTGCTGTGCGTGGAAACGCAGGTGATCTTCGATAAAAGTCGCAATGGTGTAATAACTATGATCGTAGCCGGGCTGAATGCGTAGCGTTAGCGGCCAATCGTGCTGACGTGCCAGTTCGGCGAGTTTAGCCGGTTGTAGCTGATCGGCGAGAAATTGATCGTCATCGCCTTGATCAATCAGGATCGGGAATGACGGTTTACACTGGGTGATCAAATAGCAACTGTCATAACTTTGCCAAAGCGACGGGTCTTCACCCAAATAAGCAGCAAAAGCTTTGCGCCCCCAAGGCACCTGTGTTGGGTTCACAATAGGTGCAAAAGCAGAGACCGACAGATAGCGCTGTGGATGACGTAATGCCAGTGTTAGCGCCCCATGGCCCCCCATCGAGTGACCGCTAATTGACTGCTTATCGCCCACGTTGAAGTGATTACGAATTAGCTCAGGCAATTCCTGTGTTATGTAATCATCCATACGATAGTGGCTATTCCACGGCGACTGGGTAGCATTCAGATAAAAGCCCGCTCCCTGTCCGAGATCGTAGCTCACATCGTTAGGCACCTCGTTGCCGCGCGGGCTGGTGTCAGGGATCACTAAGGCTAGGCCTAGCTCAGAGGCAATCCGCTGAGCGCCCGCTTTGGTAGAGAAGTTTTCGTCATTACAAGTGAGGCCTGACAGCCAGTACAGCACCGGTGGTGGAGCATCGTCAGCGGTAGGCGGTAAATAAATACTAAATGTCATCAAGCAGTTCAGTGCGTCAGAAGCATGTCGATAACGCTGCTGCCAGCCATTAAACAGGCGATGTTCTTCCAGTAGTTCAAGCGAATCCACGGCGTTCTCCTTATCCTTGATAC
This sequence comes from Hafnia paralvei ATCC 29927, assembly GCF_001655005.1. Taxonomy (GTDB): domain Bacteria; phylum Pseudomonadota; class Gammaproteobacteria; order Enterobacterales; family Enterobacteriaceae; genus Hafnia; species Hafnia paralvei. The sequence goes on along the minus strand of NZ_LXET01000044.1, from coordinate 349,543 downwards.
TTGGAGCTGCCTTAGTACAAGCGCAACCCCAATTATTATGGCTAAAACGGCTCTTAGCTATTCACTGCTTCTAGCGGTCAAAATGAATGACGGTACGAATGGATTTACCTTCATGCATCAGATCGAAAGCATCATTGATCTCATCCAAGCTCATGGTGTGCGTAATGAAGTCATTGAGGGCGAATTCACCATCCATATAACGCTGTACGATGCCCGGTAGCTGAGTACGTCCTTTTACACCACCGAAAGCAGAGCCTCGCCATACGCGGCCCGTCACCAGTTGGAATGGACGGGTAGAGATTTCTTCTCCCGCGCCTGCCACACCGATAATCACCGACTCTCCCCAGCCTTTATGACAGCACTCGAGCGCAGAACGCATGACGTCAACGTTGCCGATACACTCAAAGGAGAAATCGACGCCGCCGTCGGTTAATTCAACAATCACCTGCTGGATTGGCTTGTCGTAGTCTTTGGGGTTGATAACGTCAGTCGCCCCTAACTTCTTCGCCAGTTCGAATTTATCGGTGTTGATATCAACACCGATGATGCGTCCCGCACCGGCCATTTTGGCACCGATAATGGCCGATAGACCAATGCCGCCTAAACCGAAGACGGCTACGCTATCACCGGTTTTCACTTTAGCGGTGTTGACTACGGCACCCATTCCAGTGGTGACGCCACAGCCTAGCAGGCAGACTTCTTCCAGTGGGGCTTCTTTGCTGATTTTTGCCAAAGAGATTTCAGGTAAAACCGTGTATTCCGAGAAGGTAGAGGTGCCCATATAGTGGAAAATAGGTTTACCGTTTTTGGAGAAGCGAGTCGTGCCATCCGGCATCAAACCTTTACCCTGTGTTTCACGAATGGCTTGGCACAGATTGGTTTTACCAGATAGACAGAATTTACATTTACCGCACTCCGGCGTGTACAGCGGAATGACATGATCCCCCACTGCCACGCTGGTGACGCCTTCACCGATGGCTTCGACAATGCCTGCTCCTTCATGGCCGAGTATGGCCGGAAATACGCCTTCAGGATCTTTTCCTGACAGGGTATAGGCATCGGTATGACACACGCCACTCGCGACAATGCGCACCAGCACTTCACCTTTTTGAGGTGGCATCAAATCAACTTCTTCGATAGTCAGTGGCTGATTTGGCCCCCAAGCGACGGCAGCGCGAGTTTTAATCATTTGCATGGTGTGCTCCTGGTTCTTCTTGATGTAAGACGATAGTGGGTTCTGACACGGTTACTTCGGCGTGTTCAGATTCATTTTTTTCTTCAACGCTTTCTTGAATGCGTTCTTGCTCAATGATTTGCATCTTAAGCTCGCGAACGTTAGGGCTGAACGCGTCACGGCGCCAGATTAGCCGCGTAGCCGTCTGTGCAATGCTATCTGGCAATGTATGAACGGCGACACGTTCGTGGCCGGGCAGCAGTGAGAGCACCGAGCGTGGGATCATCGCGATACCGGCACCGCTGGCGGCGCAGGCTAACATTGCATGATATGACTGAATTTCCATGATGGCTCCGGGAACGGCACCATCCTGCTGAAACCAAGACTCAAAGCGGAGTCGGTATGAGCAGCTAGGGCGAAAGGCGAACAGCGTCTCATCTGCAACGTCCTTCGCACGGGTAATCGGCGGATGCTCCAAGCTCGAAATCACCACCATTTCTTCGCGAAAAGCAATGCACCCGTTGAGTTCATCATGATTGATCGGTCCATCAGCCAATCCTGCAGATAAGGTACCCGCACGTACTTTTTCGATAATTTCGCCTGACGTACCTGTAACCAGTGAAAGTGCAACCTGAGGAAAGTTTTGATGATAGGCCGCAAGTAATGCGGGGAGTCGTGTGGCGGCGGTGCTCTCCATAGAGCCCAGCGCAAAGTTACCTGCGGGTTCACCGGCATGGGTAATGCTCATGGCTTCGTCGCTCAGTGCCAAAATGCGTTTGGCATAGTTGAGAAAGTTGTGTCCCATCGGTGAAAGGCGTAAACGCTGTTTTTCACGGATGAACAAATCCGTGCCTAGCTCTTGCTCTAGCTGGCGTAGGCGGGTGGTGAGATTAGAGGGAACGCGATGAAGTAACTCTGCTGCGCGAGCAACCGAGCCAGTTTCAGCTACGCTACAAAACATGCGAAGTTGAGTAAGATCCATTGTCGTTCTCATATCGTGAATAACTTGGTTATCATTATTCACTTTTTGTGATTCATTTGGCAAGGCAATATCACAACAATAATTTATTTAATAAATCTCTGGCTTGGATAAGTGAGAGAGGGAGATCCTGCAATGGCAGTGCGTATCGCGTTAAGTGGCTTTTTAGCCTTGGTTGTTGCAATGGGGATAGGGCGCTTTGCCTTTACGCCTCAGGTCCCATTGATGATTGCCGAGCATCAGTTTTCTTTGACCGGCGCCGGATTGGTTGCTGCACTTAATTATCTGGGATACTTAGCGGGTGCCTTTGATGCTATGCGCGCTAGCCGCAGCGTAGAGCGACGTTTACAGCTTGGGCTATGGGGAGCTGTTGTGTTAACGCTCTTGTCGGCCTGTGTGAGTGGTTTTTGGTGGCACAGTTTAATCCGCTTTGCGATTGGTTGGGCCAGCGGTTGGGCGATGGTGCTAGTCGCCGCATGGACCAATGAACGCTTGGCGCATTTTGGTAAACCTAATTTAGCCGCTGCGGTGTTTGCTGGGCCGGGGGCGGGAATTTTTATCAGTGGAATATTATCCGTCGCCATCAGCGCTCTTCACCTCGATGCGGCGCAGGCATGGCTAGTCTATGGTGTTTTGGCTCTGGTGCTGATCGCTGCGGTGGCGCGTTTTCTGCCTAAAGCGGGAGAGCTACATCGCCCCGATGTGCCCGCTGAGCCACTGGTGTTAACACCCGCACTGAAACGCTTGGTCTGGAGCTATAGTTTGGCCGGGTTTGGTTATATTTTGCCTGCCACTTTTTTATCGCAGATGGCACATGCGCGTTTTCCTGCGAGCCTGTTTGCCCAGTTTGTCTGGCCGGTATTTGGTTTTTCGGCGGTCGTGGGGATTGGCTTGGGTATCCTGACGCGTCGCTGGCTATTGACCCAGCAGCGTTTGGCGATCGTGCTGTGGATCCAGGCGCTCGGTATCGTATTCAGCGAGACCGTTCCCGGCGTGAGTGGCTTGGTTCTCGGGGCGCTGCTCACCGGCGGCGGTTTTCTGTGTGTGGTACAACTTTCACTGCAATATGGGCGTGAACTGGCGCCGGCACATATTCGCTACATGGCGGGATTACTCACGACAGGCTATGCGGTGGGGCAGCTCGTTGGTCCAATGCTGTCCGCATTATCAACATCGCTCACGCATCGCTTAGAGCCAGCATTATATATTGCTGCAATAGGTTTAATCGTTGCTGGAGGTTTGGTTTTCCGCGTGCAACCCGCGCTCAGTGCGAAAACAGAGCGGGTCGAGTCTTAACTAAATGACAGTTTTTCATGTAGTCCTGAAAGAGTATCACTGGATAAAGCTTTCACTCTCCACTAAAGTGTTGGCAAAATTCTGAACTTGATCTACATCACGTAGTGCTCAGAATTAAGATCACCTGCAGGAGAAAATTGATGTCATTGCTAAGCAAAGAAGCAGCTCAGGTTCATGCGGCGTTAGAAGCTCGTGGTCTGGAGACCCCGCTACGGGGCGAAGTGTTAGATCGTGAAACGCGCAAGCAGCGTATCAAAGAGCACATGACGGAAATCATGCAGTTGCTCAATCTGGATTTAACGGACGACAGTTTGGCAGAGACGCCACATCGTATTGCAAAAATGTACGTAGATGAGATTTTCTCCGGCCTCGATTATGCGAATTTCCCGAAGATTACCGTTATCGAAAATAAGATGAAAGTGGATGAAATGGTCACGGTGCGTGATATCACACTGACCAGTACCTGCGAACACCACTTTGTGACTATTGATGGTAAGGCTACCGTGGCGTATATCCCGAAAGATTGCGTTATTGGTCTGTCCAAAATCAATCGTATCGTCCAGTTTTTCGCTCAACGCCCACAGGTACAAGAGCGTTTAACTCAGCAGATTCTGGTTGCCTTGCAAACGCTGTTGGGTACCAATAATGTTGCGGTATCAATTGATGCCACGCATTATTGTGTGAAAGCTCGTGGAGTCAGAGATGCGACTAGCGCGACAACCACGACATCGCTAGGTGGACTGTTTAAGTCCAGCCAGAACACGCGTCAGGAATTTTTGCGTGCGGTACGTCATCACGGGTAAATGAATCTGTGACCCGAAGTGATACAGCGCCGGCCATGTGCCGGCGTTTTTGTCTGAGATGAACACTTTTTATAGGGATCGCCGCTATGTTGCAGCGTTTGCAAGCCTCTGAGCCCGATGCGGTGGTGAAACCTACGCAGCTTAAATCGCGTATTGGCACGCTAGATTTTGCGCGTGGGTTGGCGATTCTTTTTATTCTTTTGATGAATATCACCGGCTTTGGTTTACCGAAGGCCGCTTATCTCAACCCAGCCTATAACGGATTACCTGACGGTGCAGACACCTTAACGTGGGGCATATTGCACATTTTTGTGCAGGGCAAATTTTTAGCTATGTTTGCGTTTCTGTTCGGCGCGGGGCTACAGCTGCTGATGCCGAAAGGAAAACAATGGCTGAGAGCTCGTTTATCTTGGCTGGTTTTGTTTGGCTTAGTTCATGCCATTTTCTTTTGGGATGGCGATATTTTGCTTGCTTACGGGCTCATTGGTTTAATCAGTTGGCGCATGATCCGTGATGCGGGTTCCACATTGCAGTTGTTGCGTACAGGTTTAGTGTTGTATGCCATAGGGCTAGGATTATTGCTGTTGCTTGGGCTAATTGCCGGACCTGAGCCGAGCTCATTTTGGCTTCCCGGCTACGCGGCGATTCAGTATGAAGAGATTTGGAAAGTTCACGGCGGATGGGAAGCTTGGCGTAATCGCAGTGACTTGCTTAGCGCAAACCTAATGGCGTTAGCGGTGCAATATGGTTGGCAGCTTGCCGGTCTGATGTTAACGGGCGCAGCATTGATGCGCAGTGGTTGGTTGAGCGGTAATTTCAGTCAGCGGCATTATCGCCGCATGGCATTGTGGTCACTGCTGGTGGGGTTATGTATTCAAATCCCCACAACGCTGGCGCAGTGGCTTAATGATTGGGAATATCATGTTAGTGGCTATTTGCTTCAGGTCCCCAGTGAACTTGCGGCGCCACTGATGATGATAGGCTATGTATCGCTGATTTATGGATTTTGGCCGCAACTCTCTCGTTTGAAAATGGCCTATGCTCTGCGTCAGGTCGGACGTATGGCACTGAGTAACTATCTGCTACAAACCTTGTTGTGCACCACATTGTTTTATCACCCTGGGATGTTCAATCAGTGGTCGAGAAGTACATTGCTCTGGGTGGTGCCTGCGGTATGGCTAATTAATATTCTGTTCTCGCTATTCTGGCTAAGTCATTTTAAACAAGGGCCGGTTGAATGGCTGTGGCGCAAGCTTACCGTGCTGGGCTCACGCTCTGTTCAGCAAAATAACCTTTAGAGATACCTCAAAAAGCGTGGTACACAGGAAAGGTTAATGAAATGTATGAAAACGTTTTCTTTCCTGTGACATATTTCACGCAGCGATGATGAAAAACTGAGTAGCATAGCGCTGTCACACTATGTGCGTGCTTTCGACTCAGGGATCTCTATGAACGCTATTCTTCGTCCTGCACCATTCTGTTTTGCTTTTCTCTTTTCTCTTTTCCGCAACGAGCGTCAGGCATGATTACTATTCGTGACGTGGCGCGGCTGGCCGGAGTATCGGTCGCGACGGTTTCGCGTGTCTTGAATAATACGGCCATTACGACGGCTGAAACCAAAGCGGTTGTGCAGAGTGCGGTGGCCGAGTTGGGCTATCGGCCGAATGCCAATGCTCAGGCGTTAGCAACCCAGAGCAGCGATATGCTCGGTGTTGTGGTGATGGATGTCTCTGATCCGTTTTTTGGCGCGTTAGTCAAAGGTGTGGATGAGGTCGCGCAGCGCGAGCGTAAAAACTTGCTGATTGCTAACAGCTATCACGATGCTGACAAAGAGCGTAAGGCCATAGAAATGCTGATCCGCCAACGGTGCAATGCATTGATTGTCCACGCGAAAATGTTGTCTGATGAAGAGCTAGTGGCCTTTATGCATCAGGTGCCAGGTATGGTGCTGATTAATCGGATTGTGCCAGGCTATGAGCACCGCTGTGTAGGGCTCAACAATCAGGCCGGTGGACAAATGGCGACTCAACTGTTGCTGGATAAAGGCCATCGTCGCATCGGTTTTTTAGGTTCTAATCATGATATTGAAGATCAAAGAATGCGGAAGAAGGGCTATGAAATAGCTCTACATTCCGCGGGAATTGAGGGTAGCAAAGCGTGGTATGCCTATGCTTCGCCCGATTTACAGGGCGGAGAAGCGGCGATGGTTGAGTTGTTGGGGCGCAACCAGCAGCTCAGCGCGGTTTTTGCCTATAACGACGCTATGGCCGCTGGCGCATTAGCGGTGCTGAAAGAAAACGGCATCTCCATCCCCGAACAGTTCTCTATCATCGGATTTGATGATATTCCTATCGCGCGTTACACCAGCCCCAAATTGACTACGATACGCTATCCTATTGTTTCTATGGCAACTTTAGCAACTGAGCTGGCGCTGAAATCCGTGCACCAAACACCGCTTTCCCCTGAAGGGCACTGTTTTATGCCGACGCTGGTACAACGTTGGAGCGTGGGTTCTCGATAATTGTGGCATAGCTCACTTTGTCAGCAGATTGCACCATGTAACCGTTTTCAATCTGTGAGTTCATTCACAGATTATTAACATAATCGTGTCTATTCTTGTGGCGTTTTCACTGTCACAGAGACCTGCCATACGTGTAAACCGCCCTAATGCACTAGGTTTTTCGGGCGTCAAACCTAGTGCGTGAGGATTATTCTAAATGTAAAAAATATGTAGTGTTTTTAGGTTCGCGTGGGGATCTGTTTTATTGCCGCAGCGACAGTGGAACCGAAAAAGAAATGATAAAGAAGCGATAACCCAAAGGGCGTCTGAAAAATCGGACATCCGTGCTGAATTACCCTACATCCAATCGGAGCTTCACATGAATAAGAAGACGTTTACCTTAGCAACTTTGGCGGCCAGCATGATGTTTGGCGTCGCGGCACAGGCAGCAACCACCAATCTTGGTGTGACGATCTATAAGTATGACGACAACTTTATGTCCGTGGTACGTAAGGCGCTGGAAAACGATGCTAAGGCCGATCCTAGCGTTAAATTGCTGATGAATGACTCACAAAACGATCAGTCAAAACAAAACGATCAGGTTGACGTCTTGATGGCTCGCGGCGTGAAGGGGCTTGCGATCAACCTTGTTGACCCAGCCGCTGCGCCAACGATTATTGATAAAGCTCGAGCCAACGATGTTCCGGTCGTTTTCTTCAACAAAGAACCTTCTCGCAAGGCATTGGATAGCTACGATAAAGCTTACTACGTTGGGACTGACTCCAAAGAGTCCGGCATCATTCAGGGTGAGCTGATTGCTAAACATTGGAAGGCCAATCCAAACTGGGATTTGAATAAAGACGGTGAAATCCAATTCGTATTGCTCAAAGGTGAACCGGGTCATCCAGATGCCGAAGCACGTACCACTTACGTGGTGAAAAGCCTTAACGACAAAGGTATTAAAACTCAACAGCTGCAGCTAGATACGGCGATGTGGGATACGGCACAAGCCAAAGATAAAATGGACGCGTGGTTATCGGGTCCAAACGCAAACAAAATTGAAGTGGTTATCGCCAATAACGATGCGATGGCAATGGGCGCGGTTGAAGCTCTGAAAGCGCATAACAAAACCAATATTCCGGTATTTGGCGTGGATGCGTTGCCAGAAGCGCTGGCGCTGGTTAAGTCAGGTGCCATGGCGGGGACCGTATTGAACGATGCGAATAACCAGGCTAAAGCGACCTTTGATTTGACCAAAAATCTGGCTGAAGGAAAACCTGCTGGCGAAGGCACTCACTGGAAAATCGACAATAAAATTGTTCGCGTTCCGTATGTCGGTGTCGATCAGGATAATCTGGCCCAGTTTATTAAGAAATAATCGTCGACCAAGCATTTATAACAATAACCTACTAGTCCGATATTAACGGATGGTTCGTACAACGGCAGGGTTTATTTCGACCCTGCCGTTGTTTAACTGCCTAATTGAGTTGGGCTGAGAATTCGTGTTTATTCAGGTGGGCGTTATGCCAGAGAACTCTTTTACAGATAGCTCGTTGACGAAAGCCCCTATTTCCGAACAAATAACATCGGCGCCAGATCATCACGATGCAACTTATTTGCTGGAAATGGATAATATCAATAAGTCATTCCCCGGCGTAAAAGCGCTGGATAATGTCAATCTTCGTGTGCGACCACACTCTATTCACGCCTTGATGGGTGAGAATGGGGCAGGGAAATCCACGCTGTTAAAATGTTTGTTTGGTATTTACCAGAAGGATTCCGGAAGTATTATTTTTCAGGGAAAAGAGATTAATTTTAAGAGTGCTAAAGAAGCATTGGAACACGGTGTTTCTATGGTGCATCAAGAACTCAATTTAGTGCTTCAGCGTAGCGTCATGGATAACATGTGGCTCGGGCGTTATCCCATGAAAGGTATCTTTGTCGATCAGGACAAAATGTATCACGATACTAAAGCGATATTCGACGAACTGGAAATTGATATCGATCCGCGTGAGAAAGTCGCTGGCTTGTCTGTATCTCAAATGCAGATGATCGAGATTGCCAAGGCATTTTCTTACAACGCTAAAATAGTCATTATGGATGAGCCTACGTCCTCTTTGACTGAAAAAGAAGTCAATCATCTGTTCACGATTATTCGTAAGCTAAAAGATCGTGGCTGCGGCATTGTGTATATCTCCCATAAAATGGAAGAAATATTTAAGCTGTGTGATGAGATTACCATTCTGCGCGATGGACAATGGATTGCTACCCAAACATTGGATGGCATGAATATGGACCAAATTATCTCAATGATGGTTGGCCGCTCGCTGACCCAGCGTTTCCCCGATCGTGTTAATACGCCGGGGCCGGTAATCCTTGAGGTGAGAGAGTTAACTTCGCTACGTCAGCCTTCTATCCGCGATGTTTCCTTTGATTTACATGAAGGTGAAATATTAGGCATTGCTGGGCTGGTGGGCGCAAAACGCACCGATATTGTTGAGACACTGTTTGGTATTCGAGAAAAGGTCAAAGGTACGATTCGCCTGCGTGGGAAAGCGATTAATAACCATAGCGCGAACGAAGCTATCAACCATGGTTTTGCATTGGTCACCGAAGAACGTCGTTCAACGGGCATTTATGCCTATTTGGATATAGGCTTTAACTCGCTGATTTCTAATATTCGGAAATACAAAAATAAGGTTGGCCTGCTGGATAATCGCCGTATGAAAAGTGATACCCAATGGGTTATCGATTCTATGCGGGTGAAAACACCGGGTCATCACACTTCAATAGGGTCACTGTCTGGGGGAAATCAGCAAAAAGTAATTATTGGCCGCTGGTTGCTTACTCAGCCTGAGATCCTGATGCTGGATGAACCAACGCGTGGCATCGACGTTGGGGCAAAATTTGAAATTTACCAACTGATGACCGAGCTGGCGAAAAAAGGTAAGGGCATCATTATTATTTCATCTGAAATGCCTGAATTATTAGGAATAACCGATCGCATATTAGTGATGAGCAATGGTCAGGTTGCCGGTATCGTTGATACAAAAAGAACCTCTCAGAATGAAATTCTGCGTCTGGCCTCTTTGCATCTGTAATGCAGCTTCTGTCGTATTTTAAGGGTTCCGAATATGAGCGTATTGAATAAAAAAAGCCTGTTTACTTATTTCAAAGAAGGCGGGATTTACGTTGTTTTGTTGGTGCTATTGGCCATTATTATTTTTCAGGATCCAACGTTTTTAAGCCTCATGAACCTGAGTAACATTCTTACTCAGTCTTCCGTGCGCATCATTATCGCACTAGGCGTTGCAGGGCTGATTGTGACCCAAGGGACAGACTTGTCCGCTGGTCGTCAGGTCGGATTGGCGGCAGTTATCGCTGCGACGCTGTTACAGTCGATGGATAACGTTAATAAGGTATTTCCAAATATTGATACTGTGCCGATTCCGGTCGTGATTCTGATCGTGTGCGCCGTCGGTGCGGTGATTGGTTTGGTTAACGGTTTAATCATTGCCTATCTCAACGTGACGCCATTTATTACGACGTTGGGCACCATGATTATTGTATACGGCATAAACTCGCTGTATTACGACTACGTGGGAGCTTCTCCGGTAGCAGGATTTGCGCCTAACTTCTCTAATTTTGCGCAGGGGTTCCTACGCTTCGGTGATTTCAAACTTTCGTATATTACGTTCTATGCACTGATTGCCGTCGTATTTGTCTGGATCTTGTGGAATAAAACCCGCTTCGGTAAAAACATTTTTGCTATCGGGGGGAATCCAGAAGCCGCAAAAGTATCTGGCGTGAATGTGCCGCTAAATCTGATTATGGTTTATGCCTTGTCAGGTGTCTTTTACGCGTTTGGTGGGATGCTTGAAGCAGGGCGTATCGGGAGTGCTACAAATAACCTAGGCTTTATGTATGAGCTTGATGCTATCGCTGCCTGCGTGGTGGGCGGCGTATCGTTTAGCGGCGGTGTTGGTACGGTTATCGGCGTTGTGACGGGGGTTATCATCTTTACCGTTATCAACTACGGCTTAACCTATATCGGTGTGAATCCGTACTGGCAATACATTATCAAAGGCGCAATTATTATTTTCGCCGTAGCGCTTGATTCCCTCAAGTACGCGAAGAAGAAATAGTCTATCTGTAGTAAAAAGCCGGGCGAAAGTTTAATACCGGTCGCTTAAGCGTGATTTTAGGGCTAGTACACCGCCCCGCGGTGTACTAGCCCTGTGTATCTCGATCTCTTAAACGATCAGCATTAGGTGAAAGTCCGGCTTTTTTGTTTATTCACCTTGGTATTTAGCAAACCATAAAAAACATTCTTCCAGCTTATTGGGTATTCCTAAAGTGTTATTTATTATCCATTACTTATGGGGATACTGAGCGTTCATGATCCATACGTATTTACTAGAATCAAACCAACAAAATAGATCGCCATAAGTATCGCGATGATGCTATGTATAACGCTATGGTATAGGTGCTTATGGTTTATTCGGTATGTTGCATAAAATATCGATATACTTCCGATAATAATGCTTAGCGCAAAAAATAGTTTTGTATAAAAGTAATCCATATATTTTCCCATGCCTATATAGGCGATGAGAATGGTGGACGCTATCAAAAATGCCACGATAAAAATCAATAGATATGCTTTTAACTTAACCAACTATAGGCACCAAGGCTATTTAATGGATTTTCTCTTAATAGAAAGAGTTTTGCGTTTTATGAATTTGTATCTGTCTTTCTTATTACTAGATGATGCATCTCTGACTTCGATCAACGTTCGGCTGACTGTCGGCAGTGAGTTTCAGTATCGTAGCCAAGCGAAAGACAGTTAATCTTTGTCACTTTTCTCTCAAAACTTACTCCGCCGGTTTATCGGCGTTTTTTTCTTTTTGCAGCACCTGTTCAAGCTCCTGTAGCTGTTCTGGCGATACCGCCGGATAGCTTTGGGCGTCGGCCGGAACTTTATGCACCGCAGGGATTGGGATCATGGGGCCAAGAAAGCGTGGCTCACGTTTCAGAATATACAAATCGGTTAAGGCACCGAGTCTGGCACCAATTTCCCTGATCCTTATCATCATCATGTTTTTGGGCGAGGGGACGGCCAGACACTGTGCCTGAATGCCCATATGAAGCGCGATAAACAGGGCGCGTTCGCAGTGGAAGCGCTGTGTAATAATGGTGAAATCGTTGGTATCGAAAACTTTTCGCGTGCGGACAATCGAGTCCAGCGTTCTGAATCCGGCATAATCTAACACGATATCCCCGCTGGGAACGCCAGCTGTGATCAGGTCACGGCGCATGGTAACGGGTTCGTTGTAGCTTTCCAGCGCGTTATCGCCGCTCAGCAATAAGTAGTTCACTTTATTACTGTTGTAGGCGTTTAGCGCCCCTTGAATGCGGTAGCGATAGTACTGGTTGATAGTGCCGGTACTGACATACTTTGCAGTGCCCAAGACCACACCCACTTGACGATGCGGTAAATCTTGAACTTCTTCATAAATATAGGGCGCAGTTTTCCAACTAATCCAACGATCCAGACCAATAGCAGTCACCGCCAATAATATCGCGACGGTCAAAATACCGTATATCAGTCGTCTCCACATGATGATGCCTGCTGCGTCCGTTGTCGTTGTTAAATACGAGGCTACTTTACCCGCCAAGACGACGCAAGCAATCTGAAGAGGATTTTCCTAGCTTGATGATTTTTTGAACGGAATGGTACAAACGCAGCGATTATGCTGCGCTTGTACCCACTTCGTTGGCGATCTTTTACGCGAAAGGTTAGAACGATGTGCGTTTATAGATGCGGTATTGCGGTTGCCAGAAATTGCTTTCAATGGCTTGCAGCAAGGCTTCATCTGATGTCAGAACCGCAACGCCTTGGAGCTGTGCTTCTTTAGCAACTTGGAAAGCAATGGAGCGGGAAACTTGCTGGATATCTTTGACATCCGGCAGCAGCGCGCCTTTGCCTTCCAGAGCTAGAGGAGAGCAATCAGCCAAGGCTCGGCTTGCTGCCATCAACATGCCATCGGTGACACGTTTTGCTCCCGAGGCAAGAACACCTAGACCTATACCTGGGAAGATATAAGAGTTATTGCACTGAGCAATAGGGAATAGTTGCTCTTTATAGCTCACAGGGCCAAATGGGCTGCCGGTCGCAACCAGTGCAGCACCGTCGGTCCAGTTGATAATATCTTCTGGGCGCGCTTCTACGCGTGAAGTTGGGTTCGACAGCGGCATCACAATTGGGCGTGCGCAGTGGCTGTGCATTTCACGGATAATCTCTTCGGTGAAAAGGCCTGGCTGACCTGATACGCCAATCAAAACCGTTGGTTTCGCGTTGCGCACCACTTCTAGCAGTGATATCGCGTCGCTTTCAACATTCCACCCAGCCAGTGAGGCGCTTTTTTGCACCAGCTTGCTTTGGAATTCCAGCAGGTTTGGTAGTTTATCTGTCAACAGGCCAAAACGATCTACCATGAATACGCGTGAACGTGCTTCATCATCGCTAAGTCCTTCAGATTTCATCTGAGCGATGATTTGCTCTGCGATCCCACAGCCTGCGGAGCCTGCTCCGAGGAAGGTGATGGTTTGATCGCGCAGCTGGCTACCGGCGGCGCGGCTAGCAGCAATTAAGCTCCCTAGCGTTACGGCGGCGGTGCCTTGGATATCATCATTAAAACAGCATAATTCATCGCGATAGCGATTCAGCAACGGCGTAGCGTTTTTCTGAGCGAAATCTTCAAACTGCAACAACACGTTTGGCCAACGACGCTTCACGGCCTGAATGAACTCATCGACGAAAGCGTAATACTCATCACCTGAAATACGCGGGTGACGCCATCCCATATACAGGGGGTCATTTAGACGCTGTGGATTGTTAGTTCCGACATCTAGCACGACAGGTAGCGTGTAGGCAGGGCTAATCCCGCCGCAGGCGGTATAAAGAGACAGCTTACCGATAGGAATCCCCATGCCGCCGATGCCTTGGTCACCCAAGCCGAGAATACGCTCGCCGTCAGTCACAACGATCACTTTAACGTTCTGCTTAGTGGCGTTTTGCAGCATGTCATCAATGCGATCGCGATTTGGATAAGAGATGAACAGGCCGCGCGCACGGCGGTAGATGTCAGAGAAATGCTCACAGGCTTCGCCCACCGTTGGGGTGTAGATGATCGGCATCATTTCACTTAGATGCGCGTCAAGCATGCGATAAAACAGGGTTTCGTTGGTATCTTGGATATTGCGCAGGTAGATGTGCTTATCGTTATCGGTTTTAAAATCGAGATACTGACGGTAGGCGCGTTCGGTTTGTTCTTCGATAGTTTCTACAGCTTCAGGTAACAGGCCGTGCAGGTTGAAGTTACTCCGTTCTTCTTCACTAAACGCACTGCCTTTGTTCAGTAAGGGAAACTCTAGCAGGATAGGGCCAGCGTAGGGGATGTATAACGGGCGTTTACTTTCGTATTCCAATTCCATGAGTAGCACTCTTATATGTCTATTGGTCGGGCGGTATATTTATCTGAGAGAATAATACGTCATGCCGTCGATCCTAAGAGATACTATAAAGTTGTTCAATGGTTGTTATGAAAAGATGACATAAAGCTGGAGAAGTGAGAACTACGTAACAATTTTTTACAGGATTTCGCGGGAAATAAAGACGCAGAGCCGAATGGCTCTGCGAGCAAGCGGTTTAAATTTGGGTGTGTTCGACCCGAGTACAACCTAACGCGTTTAGCGTTGCTTGGGTGGCATCCCACTGTGAGAACATCGTGCTTTTAGTTTCAACCAATACAGCACGACGGATCTGCAACACATCTTTGCCGGACACGTTCATCAAGATCAGTGCCGCCTGAAGCGGAGGCAAGCTTGGGTTGAACGCGGCATTTTCAGCATAGCGACCGCAGTAAACGTTGCCATCTGCTGCTTCCAGCGCCACGCCGCTATAGGCTTGGCTGTATGGCGCATGGCTGCGGTTTGCCGCATCCAGCGCAGCTTGGGCCAGTACATCATCGCTGGCCAGTGACAGATTGTGATCTTCTTCATCCATCAACAGCGTTTTGATATCCAGATCGCGTGGCCCAAAGGCATCTGGCAGGTAATGCCCTAGCGTCGCTGGCTGGCGACCCGGTAAATGAATCGCTAGCTGAGTGCCGGTATTTAGCTCGTTCATAAACTGACGGCAGTGGCCGCAAGGCGTGTAGTTGACGGTAATGGACGCCAAGGCTTTTTCGCCGCGTAACCATGCGTGGGTGACTGCGCATTGTTCAGCATGAATAGTCTGCTGCATAGGGGCGCCCAAAAACTCCATATTGGCACCGAAATACAGGTTGCCGCTAACGCCGCGGGCAACTGCACCAACGTAGAATTTAGATATTGGCGCTAATGAGCAGGCCGCGGCTAAAGGTAGCAGGGCAAAAGCGAGTTCGCTGTCGTTCATGCCGGTCGCTTGTTTCAGGGTTTCAACCTGAGAAGCCGTAATGACAGCATGAAAATCGGCGTGATTAAGAATGGGTGAGAGCGCCGCCTGCAAAGCGGCTGGCAGTTGGCTGAATGCCGCGTCATAACGTGCGTGCATGGGGGAGCCTCTTAGTTAGTTACGGGAGAGTATTCTAGGCAAGCGATTGGCTTGTTTGTGTGATTTTTATCACTATTTTGATGTAACGGATGTAATGATTGTAAAAAATGAGAGATGTATCGCAGGGTTTTTGTGACTTTTGCTTCTTTTTCCACACTCTCACCGCAATGTGAAACGATGAGAGAGCGGAAAACTGTATTTTAGCTAAAGAGATGAATCAGGATGGGGAATAAAAAGGGGGCTAACAGCGAAGTGATTATCCCGCAGATAACCAGGGCTAATGAGCTGAATGCGCCTTCCTGAAAATCCATCTCAGCACAGCGTGCGGTTCCCAATGCGTGTGAGGCCGTCCCCATGGCTAACCCACGTGACGCCTTGGTGCTGATTCTCATCAGGTTTAATAGCATATGACCAAACACGGCGCCCACAATACCAACGAAAATAACGCAAACGGCGCTGATGGCTGGAATGCCACCAATTGATTGGGCGACAGCCATCGCAATCGGTGTAGTGACTGATTTAGGCAATATCGAGGCGGCAATTTGTGGTGTTGCCCCCATCCATAGCGCAATGACGGTGCCGGAAACCATCGCAGTAACACTCCCAATAAAACAGATAGTGATAATGGATTTCCAACGCGCGCGAATCTGGTGAATCTGTTCATAAAGCGGGAATGCTAAAGCCACTACGGCAGGTTGCAACAGGCTATTAAGCGTAGAGCTCCCCGCAAAGTAATGCTCATAGGGAATATTCAATGCTAATAGCAATGGAATAATAATCACCATTGAAACTAGCAAAGGATTTAATAACGGCATGTTGAGCTTTTGAGCGATGCGACGGGCACCGAAAAAAACCAACAGCGTTAGCGGCAATGACCACCAAATATAAGCCATTACTTTTCCTCCTCGCAGCCGTCTGTTGTCTCACCAATGATACGTTCACGATGGACCATATGAGAGCTATAGGCGACGACAACCATAATAACCAACGTGCTGATAAGGCATGACACGACGATAGGACCGAACTGCTTGACGACTACGTCATAATACTGCATCACACCGACGCCGATGGGCACGAACAGCAGCGCCATGTAGCGGATTAAAATGTTACAACCGGGCTTAACCCAATTTGCCGGCATAATCTGCGAGGCTAGGAGGGCGAATAAAATCAGCATGCCAATAATGCTGCCGGGAATGGTGATTGGCAGCAGCGTCGAGATCGCATTACCGGCGAATAAACACAGGTAAATTAATATGAACGCTCTCAAATACTGCCAGCAAACTGAAATTGCTTTTGACATCTGTGAATACCTAAGAAAGAAAACGCATTCATCATACAATTAAATTCAGAAATGTGCTACCGATCACATCATGAAAACAAGTTATCGTAATCATGCCATTTATGAAGGTTTATCTATCGAAGACGTAGCACTGGGATCAACCTTCAATGTGTTGGACAGAGGCACCGGAAAGTCGGTAGCCGTACCAGAAGAAGCCTAATCCCAGCAGCGAAACTGCCACTAGTACATAGAAAAGCGTAGTAGGTGGGGCGAAAGATAACAAAAATCCGCACAGGATTGGGTTTACGGCGCCACCCAAATTCCCCAGATTTTGTACTCCGTAGTAGCTCCCTTTTAAATGCGGAGGGGCAATAAAGTCGATAAACAGATATTCGACGGGGATAACGATCACTTCTCCGAGCGTGAAAATTGCCATTGCAACCATCCACATAGGAATGGAGCGATCGGCCAGCGCGAAACCCACTAAGCCAAAACAGAAAAATAGTGTGCCTGCGGTTAGCCAGCGAAGCAGGTTTTTATTATTCATATTTCGACTGAGCAGATACTGAAGACAAATCACTACGCTGGCGTTCACCGTCATGACGGAGCCGATCACCTGATAGGCAAACTGTGCGTTGCTGACGGTAATCAGATACTGAGAAAGATAGCCGGTGAATTGACCTGCGACCACGGCTCCCATTGTGCTACCGAGGGTGAAAAAGATTAAACGGCGATCGTGGCTCAGGATCTTAAATGTTGCGCTAAAGTTTAAGCGTTGTTCGGTAAAAACGGTATCGCCGTTATTGGGCGGCAAGCCATAGCCATCAAGACGCAGCCACAGGGTAAGACCCACGAAAAAAGCCAGCATGCCAGAAAGGAAAAAAGGCAGCATGGGGTAATAAGAGGCGGCAAATACGCCGAGCGCAGGGCCTACCGCCCAGCCAACATTGACCAGCGTGTAGTTCATTGAAAAACCGCGGATGCGTTCGCTTACCGGAAGCCATTCCGCGAAGCAGGCTTTGATGGCAATGCTAAAAACAGAATAGGCGGCGTGCAGCAAGGCAAGTACGGGTACCATCCACCACACGTTACCCAGCCAAGGCATTATGCAGAATGTCATGGCGAATAGCGCAATGCTAAGGATCATCAGGTGGTGTTTGTTAAATTTATCGACTAAGTATCCACCATAGAAGCTGCTCACAATGCCTATGGCGAGACTGATCCCTAAAATTAATCCAACGCTTTCAGGTTTTAAATGAAAATGCTCGGTCATATAGATAGTGATAAAAGGTAGGGTGATAGCACGACCAATAGTTAATACCAGTGATGATATTAGTAGCAGGGTAATTAATGGCGGAAATCCTTTCAGTCTCATGTATTGATTTCTTATTATGTGTGGTTTTACGAATGATGAAGCCGGTGACGAGCGCTATAATTATGGAGTGTATTAGAAAAATTCTAATCAGCTAGGGTAAACAATAAATTCAGTAAGTTATTTATAATTTGTGGCTTATTTGATGATCAATAACTGTCAAAAACCAGAAAGCATAAAGAAAATACTGCTTCAAAAAGTGATGGTGTAAAAGGTTTCAATGGCAATCCATTACCATTGGTTTTCGATACTAGCTTAAGTTACTTAGATGCGACAAGGAACTGCTGTGACCACTCATTAACTTGATTTTTATAGATGAATTTTATTGTAGGAAAGGGCGCTAAAGCGGTGCTAACAGTGAGGTACACGAGGCAGGGGTATGATTCTGGTTGAGATTTATTGCAGAAATCCAGCATTTCACTTTCATCAATAAGCGGCGTGGGGTCATATCTTGACTCATAATAAAAAGCCTTGGAAATCCATTCGTAATATTCATTGTAATTATAAATTAACTGCATAATATCCTCTCATCAATAATTTGAGTAAAACAAAAAATGCCAACGTGATATTTTGTTTTTAAAATGAGAGTAATGCCAGCGCTATTTTAATGTTTAATAATTACAGATTGTAATTTCCTAATATAAACTGGCCAATAAGAGACGAAATGGATGTCGGATAATGATAAAAATAATCACTCATCTCATGTGGGGTTATTTAAAGTCTATATTGCTTTTAACTAAAAAATACAAGAGCCTATACGGCTCTTGTATTTGACCAGATAAGAAAGAATTAAACGCCCAACCGATCGCGGATTGTATAATACGCTGCACCAATAGCGGTGAATGGAATCTGTAGATTTCTTCCCCCAAAGAACGGAAGGTGTGGCAGCTTAGCGAAGGCATCGAAACGTTCAGCATCGCCACGCAGGACTTCTGAAATCAGTTTCCCAGCCAAATGTGTACAGGTGACGCCGTGTCCACTATAGCCTTGCATGTAGTAAATATTGTTCTCAAGTCGGCCAAATTGCGGCATGCGTGATAGGGTGAGCAGGAAATTCCCTGTCCAGCGATAGTCGATTTTTACCCCTTTTAGCTGCGGGAATGTTTTCAACAGTTTTGGCACAATCAGATTGTCGATATCATCAGGATCGCGTGCACCATAGACCACACCGCCACCGTATAGCAGACGGTTATCCCCCGTCAGACGGTAATAATCGAGCAGATAGTTACAGTCTTCTACGCAATAGTTCTTAGGCAGTAATGACGCAGCAACCTCTGGTTGTAACGGCTCGGTGGTAACAATCTGCGTTCCGCATGGCATGCTGCGACGCGCTAATTCAGGTTCTACTTTGTTACCTAAATAGGCATTACCTGCGACGATGACGTATTTTGCCTGTACCTGACCTTTTTCGGTGATAACGGTTGCAGGCGTGCCGTGGTTGATCTTTACTACCGCAGACTGTTCAAAGATACGACCGCCCTGTAAGCGAATAGCTTCTGCTTCACCTAGCGCCAGATTTAAAGGGTGAATATGACCACCGCTGTGATCCAATAAGCCACCGACATAGCGGTCGGACGCTATTTCTTCACGCACTCGGTCTGAATCCAACAATTCGAGTTGAGTATTGCCGTAGCGCTCCCAATGGGCTTTCTGCTCGATCAAGGTGTGATATTGCTTGTTATTCAGCGCAACAAAAATACCGCCCGGTTGGTAATCGCAGTCGATCGCGTAGCGCTTGATACGTTGGCGAATAATTTCAGCACCTTCAAACATCATGCTGCCGAGCATTCTGGCCGTATCCATGCCATAGCGTTGCTCGATAACGTCAATATCGCGACTATATGAGTTCACCAGTTGACCGCCGTTGCGGCCGCTAGCACCAAAACCGATACGCGCAGATTCTAATAGCACGACGTCGTAGCCAGCTTCAACCAGATGCAGAGCGGAGGATAATCCCGTGTAGCCGCCGCCGATAATGCACACATCGCACTGGACGGATTCGGTTAACTGCGGATAGGGCGCGTGTGAATTCGCGCTGGCGGCATAATAGCTATTTACATGTTCTGTCATGATATTTACTCCAGCGAAATCCAGATGGTTTTTAATTCGGTAAATTTTTCTAAGGCATGCAGAGACTTATCGCGTCCGTTACCGCTTTGTTTATAGCCGCCGAACGGTACGGTCATGTCGCCATCATTGTAGTTGTTCACAAATACCGAACCCGCTTTGAGGCGGCGAGACATGCGGTGAGCTTTAGACAGATCGCGCGTCCAGATCGCCGCACCTAAGCCATAATCGCTGTCGTTGGCGAGCTCTAAAGCCTGCTGTTCAGTGGTAAACGTTGAAACGGCAAGCACAGGGCCAAAGATTTCTTCGCGCGCAATGCGCATGTGATTGCTGACATCGGTGAATATGGTCGGGCCGAGATAACTCCCGTGATCGCCTTGCGCGTGATCGCGCCCATCGAGATACAGCGTGGCGCCTTCGGCAATGCCTTGCTGAATATATTCTTGGACTTTAGAGCCGTGCTCAGCATCAATGAGCGTACCCATCACGCTTTCAGGATCGAGTGGGTTACCTGGCCGATAGGCCGCAGCCTGATCGCGCAAGGCGGCAAGAAATTCCTCTTTGATGCTTTCTTCTACCAGCAAGCGCGTACCCGCAATGCACACCTGTCCTTGGTTATAGAAAATGCCAGCCGCTGCATTGGCCGCGGCTTTTGACAAGTCGGGACAGTCAGCAAAAATGATGTTGGCACTTTTGCCACCGGCTTCCAGCCATACGCGTTTCATGTTGGAGTCGCCCGCGTCTTTCAGTAGCTGTTTTGCTGTACGAGTAGAGCCGGTAAATGTCAGCACATCGACGTCAGGATGGCGGGAGAGTGCCTGTCCTGCGTCCTGCCCGAAGCCTGAAATCACGCTAAGCACACCGTCGGGTAAGCCAGCTTCTTTGGCTAACCCCGCGATGCGCAATGCAGTGAGTGGCGATTTTTCTGAAGGCTTGAGTATGACGCTGTTGCCCACCGCCAGTGCGGGGCCGAGTTTCCAGCAGGCGAGTAGCAGTGGGAAATTCCAAGGTACAATGGCAGCTACCACGCCAACCGGTTCACGCTCAATCAAGGCCAGCGCATCTTGGCTGGTTGGGGCAATTTCGCCATAGACTTTGTCAATTGCTTCGGCATACCAACGCAGTGAGCGAATGGCGCCAGGGATATCATCGCGCAGGCTGTGGCGTATCGGCTTGCCGGTATCCAGTGTTTCCAGCAACGCCAGTTCCTCGTGATGTTGTTCCATCAAATCAGCCAGCTTCATCAATATGGATTTACGCTTAGCCGGGGTAGCGCGTGACCAGTCGCCGCGTTCAAAAACGTCTCGCGCTGCGCTAACAGCCTGATTCACATCGTGCTCATTTCCTTGAGCGACGCGCACCAGCTCACGCTGACCCGCAGGATCTTCCACTGAAAACTGTGCGCCATCGGCGGCCTGCTGATAACGGCCATTGATAAATAGTCGATTCTCAATCTCTAGGGCCTTCGCCCGTTGCTGCCAGTACTGCAAGTTGTGAAAGTCCATGCATTCCCCTTAATTGCCGCAGTGACAGGCTTCTCCGTGCGTTAGCCGTGAGGCCTGTATTTGGGTATTTATCTATGTAACTAACATATGCATTAGAAAGTCGTCGGCGTATGGGCGCTGATAATGCGGCATATACGCGCTGACGTATTACTGAAGCTATGGGGAATGCCAGTGTTAATGGCATAACTCTGTCCCGCTTCAAGGTGATATACCTGACCATTAATTGTCAGCATCACTTCCCCTTCCAGCAGGGTGCCAATTTCTTCACCCTGATGTTTTATGCGTTCACCGGTTGTGGTTCCGGGTTCGTAAGTCTCAATCATCATGGCCAACGTGCGGTTAGGGTTTCCGTTATGAATCAGTTTCATGGAAACCCCTTGGCTGCCAATTTCGATTAAGTCTTCGGCGTTAATCACAACCTGTGGTTCATCCGGTTTTTCCTGTTCGGCAAAAAACTCCGACAGCGACAACCCATAGACCTTGAGCAGTTTTTGCAAGGTGCTAATTGCTGGGCTGACTTTATCTTGCTCAATGGTGCTAATCGCACTGTGCGTTAATCCAGACAGTTCAGCTGCCCTGCGCTGTGACAAACCCAGTTGTTGACGGATATGTGACAGGCGTTTTCCTGGCGCCAAGCTGACATCGCTCATATGCATACTTCCTTATTGATAGTTCTTGTCAGGCTGGCTGTTTTTTTCAGCACTGGCTTTCTGACAAGCGGTGATAAAACCTTCAAACAACAAGCGGGATAGGGCGTATTCATCGCTGTTCCATTCAGGATGCCACTGCACGCCTAGAGCAAAGGGGTGATCGTGAACGCTCACGGCTTCCACTAATCCATCCGATGCTTTGGCTTCAACGCGCAGCAATGGCCCCAGCGTTTTTGCGCCTTGGCCATGCAATGAGTTAACCCAAAACTTGTTGCAACCCGGTACTAATTTTGAAAGCAAACCCCCATCTTGTACCAGCACTTCATGAGAAGGGGCATATTGTTGCTCAAGCGGTAACTCAGGATCTTCGCGGTGTTCCAACAGCTCAGGCTGTTCATAGAGACGTCGATAGAGCGTGCCACCGGTTGCCACCACCATTTCCTGTAACCCTCGGCAGATGGCGAAAAGGGGAATGCGCCTTTCGAGTGCGATGCTAATTAGCGCCAGACTCAAACTATCACGCCCAGGATCGGCGTCAGGCTCATCGCCGTTTTCACCATATAGGTGCGGCTGCACATTGCTTGGGCTACCCGGCAGCATAATGCCATCCAGATGAGGAAGAAGCGTTTCCAGTAATTCCGGCTCTGCTAGCGCATGGGGCAAAGCGACTGGCACGCCACCGGCATTCAATACGGCATTTAGGTACTTTTCTTGCAAGGTCTGCGTTAAGTGTCCGTGCACCCTGTTCCTACACATGACAACACCGATTACCGGCCTGTTAAATATATTGCCCATACCACCCTCTCCGCTTGGTCTAAATTATGAACACATTGCTTCCATACAGCGCTTTTCCGTTCAATATTTTCTCAATCTAGCAGTGGTACGTCCAATATTCAAACTAATTGCAACACTTGCGAAACATTTTATTTGCATCTACATTTCAATTGTGGACATTATATCGAGCAACTCAAAGGGTCAGATCCACGGTCTTCAATCAATGGCGGGTGAATCATGCAAACCAATATCGTAGAAGTTGAAAATTTTGTTCAGCATAGCGAAGAGAGACGAAGTAGCGCGTTTCAACGCGAAGTTAAAAATTATTTGGAACGCTATCCCTCGACGCAGCATGTGGATGTACTCCTAACCGACCTTAATGGCTGTTTCCGCGGAAAAAGAATTCCTGTTGCAGGTTTGAAAAAACTGGAGAAAGGGTGTTATTTCCCCGCCTCAGTGTTTGCGATGGATATTCTTGGCAACGTGGTTGAAGAGGCCGGTTTAGGACAAGAACTAGGCGAACCGGATCGCACCTGTGTGCCGGTATTGGGTTCGTTAACGCCGTCAGCGGCAGACCCTGAGTTTATCGGTCAGGTTCTTCTGACCATGCTGGATGAAGATGGTACTCCCTTTGACGTTGAGCCACGTAACGTACTGAATAATGTCTGGCAGCAACTACGCCAGCGCGGATTATTCCCCGTGGTAGCGGTAGAGCTGGAGTTCTATCTCATCGATCGACAACGTGATGCGGAAGGGTATCTACAACCGCCATGTGCGCCGGGGACGCAAGAGCGAAATACGCAGAGTCAGGTTTATTCCGTTGATAACCTGAATCATTTTGCTGATGTCCTCAGCGATATCGATGAGCTGGCAAAACTGCAACAAATTCCTGCCGATGGTGCCGTTGCTGAAGCCTCCCCAGGGCAGTTCGAAGTTAATCTTAACCATACCGATAACGTTTTGCAGGCTTGCGATCATGCGCTGTCTCTGAAGCGACTGGTGCGTATGGTGGCTGAAAACCATGATATGCATGCCACATTTATGGCAAAGCCTTATGAAGAACATGCTGGCAGTGGGATGCACATCCACATCAGCATGTTGGATAACAAAGGTCAGAATGTGTTTGCCGATGATGACGGCGAAGATTCTCTGCTATTGAAGAAAGCGCTTGCCGGGATGATGGCGTTAATGCCTGCCTCAATGGCACTGCTGGCACCTAATGTCAACGCTTTCCGTCGTTTCCAACCGGGAATGTACGTACCGACTCAAGCCTCTTGGGGGCATAACAACCGAACCGTAGCGCTGCGCATTCCGTGCGGCGATCGTGACAGCCACCGCGTTGAATATCGCGTAGCGGGCGCTGATGCTAACCCCTATCTAGTGATGGCCACGGTTCTTGCTGGCATTTTGCATGGCTTAGACAACGACCTCACGCTGGCTGAGCCGATCACCGGCAACGGTATTGAGCAGGAAGGTTTACCTTTCCCGATCCGCCAAAGCGATGCGCTGTATGAATTTGAAGAACAGCAGGCGCTGCGCTCACTGCTCGGAGAGCGTTTCAGCCATGTTTACCATGCTTGTAAGACCGATGAGCTAATTCAGTTCGAGCGTATGGTGACTGATACTGAAATTGACTGGATGCTGAAGAACGCCTGATCCCTTTATTTTTCAAACTGTAGATGTGTTGGCTGCCTTTAATCCCTCAGTTACTGACTGGCGTCAGCTTCAGGGGATTCATTCAGATGCCGCCTTTCTTCACTTTGAAATCTTTCGGGGATAGCCGGAAAAATGTTGTAACTCCACCTTAATTCCTCTTTTGTCAGAGGGCAGTGCGTACGGTGGGGGGAAGTCTGTATTCGAAATTCAAATTCAATTACGGAGCACATCATGTCTGAGAATCACAATCTGTCCGGTAATGGCACCAACCAATCGTGGCAGACGCGCCGTGAGGAAGCGGTGGCGGGCGGAGTTTCAACCTTACTGCCAGCGTTCATTCAAAAAGCGCGCAACGCTGAGCTGTGGGACATCGAAGGCAATCGTTATATCGATTTTGCAGCCGGGATCGCGGTATTAAATACCGGACATAACCATCCCAAAGTGATCGCGGCGGTGCAAGAGCAACTGACTCGATTTACTCATCCGTGCTTCCAAGTGACGCCGTATCCTGAATATGTTGAGTTGGCTGAGCGTTTGAATGCGCTGGTGCCTATTAAGGAAGCGACTCAGACACTGTTATTGACGACGGGAGCCGAAGCGGTTGAAAACGCCGTTAAGGTTGCGCGTATCGCAACGGGGCGCGGCGGTGTGATTGCGTTTCGCGGCGGTTTTCACGGACGCACCCTCATGGGGATGGCGTTAACGGGAAAAGTAGCACCGTACAAACAGGGATATGGGCCATTCCCATCGGGCATTTATCATGCGCCGTATCCTGCGCCATACCTCGGCATTACTGAACAACATGCTTTGGATGCGTTAGATGCCATTTTTGCCGCCGATATTGCGCCGACCGAAGTCGCAGCTATTATCATCGAACCGGTGCAGGGTGAAGGCGGTTTCTATGCGGCTCCGGCGGGCTTCCTCAAATCTCTGCGTGAGATTTGCGATCGGCACGGGATCGTCTTGATCGCAGACGAAATTCAGAGCGGTTTCTGTCGTACAGGTAAGACCTTTGCTATTGAGCATACCGGCGTAGAGCCCGATTTAGTGACTATGGCGAAAAGTCTGGCTGGTGGTTTCCCGCTGTCTGCGTTGGTCGGCAAAAAGCGTTTAATGGAAAAAGCGTTGCCGGGCGGATTAGGGGGAACCTATGCCGGTTCGCCGGTGGCGATTGCAGCGGCGCTGGCAGTGACGGATCTGATTAAGGATGAACAACTGAATCAGAAGGCACAACAGGTCGGTGAGCAGATCACCCGCGAACTACATGCGTTGGCTGAGCGTTTTGACTGTATTGGTGACATTCGCGCCGTGGGTGCGATAGTGGCTATGGAGTTAGTTGAAAACCGTGATGCGACTAAGCCGAATAAAGCACTGACTTCGGCGTTGGTGAAAGAGGCTGGTAAGCAGGGGCTGATTTTACTCTCCTGTGGCGTGCGCGGTAATGTCATTCGATTCTTAGCACCGCTCACAGCAGAAAAAGAAGTTATAAAAGAAGGTATGGAAAAGTTGGCTACGGCACTTTCTGTTGTCGCTAAAAAAGTGCAGAATGCATGACATAAAGATAACCGGCAGTTTACTGACGGTTATCTTTTTTTTATCACTGAAGCGATGCGTAACACAACCCATCGATGGTGAACAAACGATGAACTGCCCGAACAGCTGATTGGGCAGATTCCAAATACAGAGCGCGATCGGTTGATTTGCGCGATAGCCAGAGCAAAAGCATTACTCGCGGCTGTTTTCCACTACCGGACCACGGAGCGTTCAGGCGGTAGTGGTTTCAATGTGACGTATCGGGATACGTCTAGAGGATATAACGATGGTGCATGTTTATGTTTATCCGCCGCGCTTGGGCGAACGCCTGAGCCGCAGCGAATACGGGCCAGCTCACTGTTTTTCTGGCGCTTTGCTAAATGAACAAACTTATATCTGTAGTCGATTATCCCGCCGCCTAATACGACGTTTCCCCGCGGCCTCTCTGAATGACGTTAATTTGTTACCAGCAGAGGACAAAGGGGGAAACCGTCATGGCGATTAGAACTCCTTCTGTTTCTCAGGCGACTGCACATGAAGCAGGCAAGCCTCAATTACGTAAATCTCTAAAGCTCTGGCAGATCGTTATGATGGGCTTGGCCTACCTGACGCCAATGACAGTGTTTGATACCTTCGGCATTGTTTCCGGTATCAGCAACGGCCATGTGCCGATGTCATATCTGTTTGCGCTGGCCGGAGTGCTATTTACGGCAATTAGCTATGGAAAACTGGTACGTCAGTTCCCGACGGCGGGTTCTGCCTATACCTATGCGCAAAAAGCGATAAATCCGCACGTAGGTTTCTTGGTGGGCTGGTCATCGCTGCTTGATTATCTGTTTTTGCCGATGATTAACGTGCTGTTGGCAAAAATCTATCTGTCGGCGATGTTCCCAGAAGTTCCCCCTTGGATTTGGGTCGTTGGTTTTGTTGCGATAATGACGGCGGCTAACCTGAAAAGTGTGAGTTTAGTGGCAAACTTCAACACCATTTTTGTTCTGGTGCAGGTTGCCATTATTTTGGTCTTCATCTTTCTCGTGGTTCAAGGGCTGCATAAAGGGGAAGGGGTGGGAAAGGTGTGGAGCCTACAGCCTTTTGTCAGTGAAAATGCCCACCTGTTGCCGATAATCACCGGTGCCACCATCGTGTGCTTCTCCTTCCTCGGATTTGATGCGGTAACTACGCTGTCTGAAGAAACCAAGGATGCGGCAAAAACCATTCCGCGCGCGATATTCTTGACCGCGCTGTATGGCGGGATCATTTTCATCTCGGTGTCGTTCTTTATTCAGCTCTTCTTCCCCGATATCACGCGATTTAAACAGCCGGATGAGGCGTTACCGGAAATTGCGTTATACGTCGGTGGCAAGCTGTTCCAGTCAATCTTCTTGTGCACCACCTTCGTGAATACGTTGGCTTCGGGTTTGGCATCGCACGCCAGCGTTTCACGCCTGCTGTACGTGATGGGGCGTGATAACGTATTCCCAGAGAAGATTTTTGGCTATGTACATCCCAAGTGGCGCACGCCAGCGTTAAACGTGATCATGGTGGGATTGGTGGCTCTGTCGGCCATTTCGTTTGATTTGGTGACGGCCACGGCGTTGATTAACTTTGGTGCGCTGGTCGCGTTTACCTTTGTGAATCTTTCAGTCATCAGCCATTTTTACATTCGCGAAGGACGTAATAAAACGTGGAAAGATCGCTTCCATTTTCTGGTATTGCCGATGATCGGGGCGCTCACCGTGGCCGTACTGTGGCTGAACCTTGAGAAAAGTTCACTGACGATGGGATTGATTTGGGCAGCGCTCGGCTTTGGATATTTGGTTTATCTGACCCGACGCTTCCGTAAACCGCCACCGCAGTTCGAAAGCCAACCGCAGGCGGAATGATACGGGTAGAAGTCATATCGGGGAGTGAAAGCTCCCCGATTTTTTACCTATAGCGTGGCCAGACCGGAGGATGTTTATTGAGCGGTTAGGGTGGGTGAGTTAATGTCCCGGATGGTTTCTTTTTCCCCGTACCATATCTGTGGCCAGATGTCGGTAACGCCAATGCTGGCGGAATAACTCATATACACAAAATGCCAATCCTAACCATATCAAGGAGAAACTGATCATTTTCGGCATACTAATTGGCTCACCGAAGGCTAATACGGCGAGCAAGAATTGTAGCGACGGCTCTACATATTGCGCTAAGCCAATCACCGTCAGCGAAGTGCGTTTGATTGCGGCGGCGAACAGTAAAAGTGGTGCAAAGGTGACTGGGGCGGTAAGCGCATAAAGTACAAAGGTTTTAGTGCCGGAACCCGCTAAAATGCTGCTGCCTGTCATGTGCAGCCAAATTGTGATGGCAATAGCCAGCGGCAACATCCAAAGGGTTTCCAGCGTTAACGCGGTCATGATGTCGTAACGGATAAATTTACGCACCAGACCATAAAAGGCAAAAGTACTGCCCATCGCCAGAGCCAAAATGGGGATGTGTCCCAACAACACGATCTGATAGGCCAGCCCTGTTATCGCGAGCGCAACGGCAATTCGCTGAAAACGGCTTAGTTTGTCGTGCAGAAAAATCACGCCAAGGGCAATTGAAAATAGTGGATTAGTGAAGTAACCGAGACTGGCATCTAAGACCAAATTGTGGGTGAGGGCATAGATAAACGTGGTCCATGATACGCTCATGATAGCGCCGCCCAGCAGACAGCAAAACAGAGAGCGCTTGTCCTGCCAGACTTGTTTCCACGTTGTGCGATTTTTGAAGAGCAGACGTAGCAAAAGCAGCAAAGGAATAGACCAAAACAGGCGTTGCGCTAGCAGCTCTAATGCATTGGCATCCGGCAGCATTTTATAAAATAACGGAGTGATACCCCATAAAATAAACGCCAGAACGGCCAAGGCTGGCCCGTTTTTTAGCCACATAATAACGACCTGTTTTTTGTAAAGTCTATTGTAAAATAAAGATAAAATCGGCTTCTGATGCTAATACTACCCGCTGTTGAAAATACTGTGGGTGATATAGCTCACCCTAAAACATAAAACTCATAAATATTAATTGACTAGCTGACGCGCGTATTCAAAGAGCTCTTTGAGTTGGGCAAGCTTTTCAGGTTCGTCTTCATGGCGGTTATACAACTCTTCAAGTTGATGGATATACGCCTGTAATCGCTCCGGTGTTAGCACTGCTTGGCGGTGGAGTTGCCAGCGACGTTGCTCATCATCGGTAAGCGTCGTGGGGAAGTTGCGGGCGCGATAGCGGAACAGCAAAGGCAGAACGCGTTTATCGTTAAACGTGAGGTCGAGAGCGGGAAGATTCTGTGGCAGCGTCTCTCTTATAATCTGCATGGCGCTTCGGTCTGCGTCGCTGAAGAACCCGTCATAAAGCTGTGCATCAACGTCATCTGACGCTTTAAAAGGCTCGGCCTCAGCGAAAACGGCAACGACTTTATCGCGCAGTTCTGGGTGATTACGCAGCAACTGCAAGTTATCCATACAACGCTGGCGGTCTAAGCCAAGGCGTTCAGCGTTTTCTGGGCGCAGCGTCTGATCTGGAGCCAAAACCGGACACTTGTTGATATGGACTAATTTAAGCGGTGCAGGCGGTTGGTCGGAACGCAATTCACTACGACGTGTATAAAGACGTTCGCGCAGAGCATCGGTATCGAGTTCCAACAGTGGTGACATATCACCGGCAAGATCGCACATGATCACGGCATTTTTGTTGTCGGGGTGCCACGCCAGTGGCGCAACTAGGCTTGTGTTGCCACGCAGCGCACCAAACATTCCGGAAATATGGACTAAAGGTTTCATGTTGGCGATATCAAGTAGTGCAGAAACCTTATGCTTATTTCTCAGTTGGAACAGGTAATCAAACAGCTTAGGCTGAGCTTGTTTAACTAACTTCGCCAGTGCAATGGTAGCGTACACGTCGGCCATCGCATCATGCGCATTTTCGTGTTCGATACCGTTGGCTTTAGACAAATGCTCGAGCTTGAAGCTCGGCAGACCTTCTTCATTTTCTGGCCAGTTAATCCCTTCAGGACGTAAGGCGTAGCAGGTACGCAGCACATCGAGTAAATCCCAGCGTGAATTCCCGTTTTGCCAACTATAGGCGTAGGGATCGTAAAAGTTGCGATAAAAGATATTGCGGCTTACTTCATCATCAAAACGAATATTGTTGTAGCCCATGATACAGGTGCCAGGCACGCTAAATATTTGATTGATCTGGCGAGAAAACTCGGCTTCGCTAACGCCTCGTGTTAAAGCGACCTGAGGAGTAATACCTGTGATCATCACGGCTTCTGGCTGTGGCAGATAGTCGTCTGAGGGGCGGCAGTAAATGACCAGTGGCTCTTCGATAATGTTGAAATCAGCATCGGTACGAACGCCCGCAAATTGGGCTGGTCGATCTAGCGCGGGATGTTGACCAAAGGTTTCGTAGTCGTGGATGAGGAAAGTTGGCGCGGCCTTGCTCAAAATAACATCTCTTATCGGGAAACAAAGTGATAACTAGTGTAACCGCGAAATCAGCTAAACCCAATGCTTGCGGCGGACTGTGCGGAAAACATCGCATTAATCTTTTATCTGGTTTAGCTAATCGGTGTTTGCTATTTAATTTTCTTTCCGATATTGAGTACACTTGAGCAAGAAAATAATTTCTATATGTTGTACTTCTGAAGGTATCCCCAGTGCGTCTTAATCGAGCAATAAGTCCCCTTGAACATGTCATTTATGGTCACTATAAGGTCGTGCATGGCGTGCGTATGGCGCTTGCATTTGTACTCACGTTTTTAGCCATTCGATTGTTGCATGTGCCTGAAGCTACGTGGCCGCTCATTACAATGGTGGTGGTGATGGGCCCCATCTCATTTTGGGGGAACGTGCTTACTCGTGCGCTGCAGCGCATTATGGGAACTGTATTCGGTGCAACCTCTGGGCTAATTGCGCTGTATATTGAAATCTATTCGTTACCGTTGATGCTAGTGTGGTGTGCATTGGTGATGTTTGTGTGCGGCGTACTGGCTTTGGGTAAAAGGCCCTATATGGGGCTGTTGATTGGTATTACGTTGGCGGTCGTCTGCGGGGCAGGGCCAGGGGATATGAACACTGCGCTATGGCGGAGCGGTGATGTCATTATCGGTTCGTTACTCGCGCTATTTTTTACTTCCATCTATACACAGAGAGCTTTTGTTCACTGGCGATTGATGATGAGTAAAGAGCTTAAAAACATGAGTGACTTTTACAGTGCGCATATGTCACCCAACATATTAGAACGTCCACATTTGTCGGCAAAACATCAGCAAATCCTTAATGAACTCGTCAAGGTTCGGACACTCATCTCACCCTGTGTACGTGAAACTCGCATTAATAAAGATGTGTTTGATGCCATTCAAGTCATGAGCCGAAATTTGGTGTCTACGTTGGAGCTATTGACCGATGCCTACTGGGCGACGCGCGAAAGTCATTTCATCATGCTGAATGCTACCACGTTGCGGGTGTTCCAAAAGCTCTCTATCAATACATTGAATGCGTTATCGAGCGCATTACTGAGCGGCAACATTGACGATGATCTGAGTGACCTACCGGAAATGGGCGCGGTTTCTGTTGAGTTGAAGCATCTGATGGAAAATGCCAAAGCGGCGGAAAATATAGAGGCGCCTATCTATGGCTATGTGTGGCTGAATCTGGAGTTGGCAAAACAGCTCGATGAGCTGAGAGATTTGGTTAGCATGGCGTTAACGAAATAAGCGTGTTTTATAAAACGGCTTAATAATCTTAAGTCGTTTTATATAAAGCCAGCCTTCTTAAGCGCAAAGCCTGTGACAAGACTTAAACTATATTGAAATGTAAATTCGAAATAATAGCTAAATATGTCACAGAGTTTATGGTAGCATCCCTCTGTGTTCTTAAAAATAAAATAATAATTATCCATAAACATGGCATTAAATAATGGTTTGACTACATTTTTTGTGGTTGGATATATATAAATTAAAAATTCAGTTTTATATTCAATGTTTACATTGAATATAATTAGCGATTCTTCTTTGTAAATTAACAAGAAAAATAAAGTTAACCCCGCTTTTATTTGTAATATACCCTCGTTTTAAATTAACTACTTGGCACCCATTCGTTTATGGGGTGCTTATGTCGTTATTGTTTTACTTGGGTAAGTCAATTTTATAATAAAGGACTATGTCGCATGTTTAAGAAAACGTTGTTAGCGGGAATCACAGGTGTTGTACTTTCAGGCGTTGTTTTTAACGCCAGTGCTGCAGGTGAGGCAAACCAAGGCTCCGGTAAAATTACTTTTACTGGTGAGGTGATTGAAGCTCCATGTTCAATCAAACCGGGTGATGAAGATTTAAAAGTCAACTTGGGTGAGGTTGCTACTAATGTATTAAATAGTACTCAGCAATCTTTAGCTGAGGATTTCACCATTCATTTGCAGGATTGTATTCTGACAGATAGCAAGGGCGTTGTGGTTACCGATAAAGTGAAAATCACTTTCACTTCACCTAACACTGATACCACAGATACAAGCCTGATGGCTAACACATTGCAAGGTAACATCGGTGCTGCTAGCAATGTCGGTGTGCGTATTCTCGATTCGGGAAATAATAAGTTAACGTTGGGCTCAGCGGTAACCGTGACCTTCCCTGATTCAAGTTCCTATCAAGAGTTAAATTTTAAAGCTCGTATGGAGAAAATCGGTACTACGACGGTAACACCGGGTAACGTACAGGCTCAGGCTAATTATATGCTTGATTATAAATAAAATCACATAACCCATTGAAATCAAACCGGTGAGACTGTCACCGGTTTTTAATAATGCTTTTTATACAAAATGTGTTTATGTGCAAAAATAAAAAGACCGGCTATTTAAATTTATTTCTTTTCATAAAGAAAGCGTTATGTTCAGTTGTCTTTTCGGCATTAGTGCCTTCGACTGTGTTGGCCACTGAGTTTAATACGAATTTTATGGATGTAGACGATCGTGACAATATTGACCTTTCTCAATTCGAGAAGAAAGGGCAGATCCCTGCTGGGCAGTATATTGTTCAGGTATCGATCAATAAAAATGTGTTACCTAAAACATGGACACTAGAATGGCTCGCTGCTGATAACGAAAGCGGAACTCAGTTGTGCTTGACCGCCGAACACCTGCAGCAACTTGGCTTTGACGAGACGTTTATTAAACAACTTCATGAATGGAATCAGCAGAAATGCTTGGACGTTACCCGTAAACCAGAGCTCTCGGTTAAGCTCGATAAGGCTAATATGCTGTTGAACTTAACGGCTCCACAGTTATGGATGAAATATCAAGCCAAAAATTGGACGCCGCCAGAGTATTGGGATGATGGTATAGCAGGCGCATTGTTAGACTATAACGTATATGCCAGCCGATACGAACCTCACGATGGCGATAGTACACAAAATATGAGCTCTTATGGAACGCTAGGATTCAACCTCGGCGCTTGGCGTTTTCGCTCTGATTATCAGTACAGTGAAGATTTTATTAACGGTAAATCGAGCGGTAGCGAAGCCACGCTTTCCCGCACTTATCTCTTTCGTCCTATCCCCGCGATATCATCAAAATTTACTGCGGGACAGTACGATCTTGATTCCGATATTTTTGATACCTTTCACTTTACAGGCGCTTCGTTGGAAAGCGATGAACATATGCTACCGCCAGATTTGCAAGGTTATGCTCCCCAAATTACAGGTATTGCCCAGACCAACGCCAAAGTGACCGTTGAGCAAAACGGCCGTGTGCTCTATCAGACAACCGTGTCACCAGGCCCATTTACCATCAGTGATTTAGGGAATACGCTGCAAGGACAAATGGATGTGACGGTAGAAGAAGAGGATGGGCGCAAAAGTACGTTTCAAGTCGGTTCTGCATCGGTCCCGTTTCTCACCCGTAAAGGCCAGGTGCGATATAAGGCCTCTGTTGGAAAACCGACAACGACCTCGCACAACGATGTGAATAACCCTCTTTTCTTGACCAGCGAATTCTCATGGGGCTGGCTAGGCAATACGTCACTTTACGGCGGTGCGATTCTGACGGCTGATGATTATCAATCGATTAGCTCGGGGATCGGTTTTAATCTGAATGAGCTGGGTTCTATATCGTTTGATATCACGCGCTCTGAAGCCGAACTGGGCTACTCTGAAACACCACAGGAAAGAAAAGGCGGTTACAGTTATCGAGTGAATTACGCTAAACGGTTTGAGTCTACAGGCAGTCAGGTCACGTTTGCCGGGTATCGTTTCTCAGATAAAGAGTATGTGACGATGACTGAATATCTCAATTCACAGGATGGGGACGAGAATACCGATGATGAAAAAGAAAGCTATATTCTCTCCTTTAACCAAACGATCGAATCGTTTGGTGTGAATGCATACTTTAACATCTCTCGAGATACATACTGGAATTCTAATAGTGATACCCGTTATTCGCTCTCGCTAAGCCGCAATTTTGAGCTTGGTGATATCAAAGGTATTTCTGCCTCACTATCGTTAACGCGTACCCGCTGGGATGGCGAAAACGAAAATCAATATTATCTTTCTTTCTCTGTTCCTCTCGGGCTAGGCAGCAGCATGTCATATAACGTGCAGCGCTATGGGGATAAAACCGCACAGTCTGTTTCTTATTACGATTCTTCTGACAAGAACAATACGTGGAACGTTTCCACATCCGCGGATAACGATCAAATAAGAGATGGAAAACCCGCTTTGCGTGGCGGTTACCAGCACTATTCGCCGTACGGTCGCTTTAATTTAGCGGCCAGTGTCCAACCGAACACATACAACTCGCTGAATGTGGGTTGGAATGGTTCTGCCACCGCGACTCGCTACGGCGCGGCGCTGCATGATTATACCAGTGGTAACAATGCTCGCATGATGGTGGACACTGACGGCATTGCTGGTGTTGCGCTCAATCGCAGTCGTACTATAACGAATGGCTATGGCATCGGTGTCATTCCTTCAATCAGCAATTATCAAACGGCAACATTGCAAGTCAACAGCAACGATCTGCCAGAAGGCGTTGATGTGAGTAATTCGGTGATTCGCACCACTCTTACTGAAGGCGCTATTGGCTATACGGCACTAAGTGCGACCAAAGGTTATCAAATTGTGGGTGTTATTCGCCTTGCCGATGGTCGTTTTCCTCCACTGGGTGTCACCGTTGTTGATGCCAAAACGAACAAAGACGTTGGATTGGTTGCCGAAGAGGGGTTCGTTTATCTCAGCGGTATTCAGGAAGGAAGCATGTTGCGTGTTGCGTGGTCCAGCAACATCTGTGAAATCACCCCACCTAATCAAAGTAATATCAGCGAGGCAGCCATTATATTGCCTTGTAAGACTGTTCATTAATTCAGGTTTAATAAGATGAAAGTAAGCTATTCATTAGTGTCACTTATTTGGTTGCTCGGTGTGAGCAGTATGATAAACGCCGCGGTGCTTCCCGATCGTACCCGTTTAGTGCTGAATGAAACGGATAAAAGCGTGTCGGTCCGATTAACGAATAAGAGTGAAACGCTCCCCTACTTGGCCCAGTCATGGATTGAGGATAGCGAGGGTAAGAAAACACGTAATTTTATCTCTCCGTTGCCACCGCTACTGCGCTTAGATCCTAGAGAACAGAGCCAAGTTCGGTTAATGGCGCTTCCGCCGTTGGCTACGCTGCCGAAAGATCGAGAGAGTCTGTTTTATTATAATGTCCGCGAAGTTCCCCCGCGCATGGAAGATAAAAACGCCATGCAAATTGCCATGCAAAGCCGGTTAAAACTTTTCTGGCGGCCTAAAGCAATAGTCCTGAAGGCGGGTGCTGTGATGACATGGGATAAAGTCGATATTTCTCAGACGGCAAACGGGATTAATTTTAAAAATAATACGCCTTACTACGTAACGGTTGGCTATATTGGCCTTGACGGTAAGACGCTTATCGCGGGCGGAAATAGCATTATGGTCGCCCCTTTTGACCAAGAAACTATGACAGTAAAGAATTTGCCGTCTCGTTTCCAAATTGGCTATGTCGGTGATTATGGCGGTCTGACCCTCTACAAGATTAGCTGCAACTCAGTGCAGTCAGTTTGTCAAAATACGGCTGTACTGAAGGAATAAATATGCGCAATCTTCTCTTTTTGTTAGCTCTTGTCTCTGTATTCTCGTCATCCTCTGCCTGGGCGTTAGATTGCTATAAAGACAATCATGGCGGGCCTATTAGATTTAGTGCCATGTTACCTTCGTTCATTATTCCAGAGAATGCGCCATTAGGAAGCAAAGTCTGGGAGAGTGGTGACGTTAACTTGACCGTGTATTGTGATAACTCCGCCGATTGGACTCAACATGCTCCAACGGAAACTGTTCATGCTTGGATTAAACTTCCAGAAATAAACAGTAGCGATGTGATTGATAACCCCTATTTTACCTTTGGGGTAACTTATGAAGGTGTTGATTATGAAACCACAGGGTTTGGAATTGATACGGGAAAATGTTTAGATAAATCATCCAGTGGTAACTATGCTGGTCATACTCCCGTATGCAACGGAGTGGATTATCAAAAAAATATTAGTTTTAATGCCCGATTTAGATTGTATATGAAGCTTAAAGCGATTCCTGCGACCAGCGATACTGTTTACGATTTCGGCAGTATTAACGTCTTACAGTTTGATGGCTCGGGAGGCGCAAACCTTCAATCAAATGCAAAAAATCTACGTTTTAATATCGATGGATTGAGCAACGTGCGCTTTTTGGATTGTAGCGTAGACATTAAGGTTTTTCCTGAAAGTCAGGTAGTGAGTTTTAAGCAAATTGATAATTCATCTATTCGTACAAGCCCTGCAACTGAGCCTTTTAGTATCTCGACCATTAAAGATATGAGTGCAGGTTGTACTCAGCAGTTTGATGTGCAAACCAGTTTTTATACGGATGATGTACTTTACGATGCAACGCATCTTGATATGGATAATGGTTTGCTGCTGAAAATCATCGATGAAGAAGATCATGCTGCCATTGAATATAACCAGTACAAGGCGTTTACCACTTATATTCCTGGACAGGGCTCAGATACGATTACACATGAGTACACTGCGGAATTAACAAAAAATCCGACTAAAGAAGTGTCGATAGGGCCATTTAGTAAGGATCTCATTATCAAACTTAATTACCATTAAACTTTTAGTAGCATGGCGCGCTAGGCGCCATGCCATAAACATTATTTAGCCGTGTCTGCTGCTTTTTTTGCTGCATCAACCCAGCCATCAAATGTGGCTTGGTGGGCTTTGATCCAACCGTTAACGTGGCGTTCAATATCTGCTTCTGAGTTTTCACCCTGATGCATGCGCAGGTTCTGTGCGTTGACATCAGCAATGGGTAACTTCATTTCGGCAAACAGTTTAGCCGCAGCAGGGTTTTTCTCTGCGAAGGTTTTGTTTGCTACGATCTGCATATTGTTGACTGGGAAGCCGTAGTTAGCACCGTTTGGTAGCTTGGTGTCGACATCTTTCAGGCTGCCTGGAAGAGCAGAGAATGGCACTTGTAACCAGACAACGTCACGTCCTGGTTTTAGTACATCGCTGACCCAATACGGTGTCCAAGTGTAATAAAACACAGGCTTACCTTCTTTAAAGCGAGTCATTGTGTCTGCAATCAGCGCGGAATAATTACCTTGATTGTGTTCGACGGTGTCGTTTAAACCATAGGCTTTTAACTGATAGTTAATTGATGCTTCGCAACCCCAGCCTGGAGTACAGCCTGCCAAATCGGCTTTGCCATCGTTATTCGTATCGAATAACTTGGCGATTTTGGGATCTTTCAGCTGTTCAATATTGGTGATGTGATATTGATCGGCCGTTTTTTTGTCAATCAAATACCCTTGTGCCGCACCCGTTACATACTGGCCTTCGCGATAGAATTTCTTATCGCCTCCCGCGCCGTTGTACATATCTGAGTGAAGCTGATCCCAGTTTACCGCTAAGAAGGTTGCATCACCTGCGGCAACCGACGTGTATGCGACGTTGTAGTCCACCTCTTTGGTCGGCTGCACGTCGTAGCCTAGTTTTGTCAGCGCCTTGCTCACCAGTTGGGTCTGGAAAGTCTCTTCGGCAATACTGCTCTGAATTGGCTGTACAGACACGCCTTTACCCGGCAGTTCAGCAGCCTGAGTGGAGAAGGTGGTAGATAGTGTACCGAATGCCAGAGCGGTAATGGCCAGCATAGATGCGATACGTTGTTGTGTTTGCTTATGTTGTTTTGTTTGTTCTGTCATGAATATTCCTGTTTATTTTAGGTGGAGGGAATACGACTGCCCAAATCTTCCCCATAGAACGGTAGGGTGGAAGAGTGAGAACCCAAATCGGGTTACTGGTGATGTACCTCCCTCAATGAAGAGGGAGGCTGGGGACGTGTTATCCGCGTTTAATAAAAAGACGTGCGACTAGCCCAATAGGACCGCTCATGTACCAGCCCTGCATACCGCGGCTGCGGCGATCGCGACCAACAGATTGAGTGAGTCGGTCGAGGATAATCGCCAGAATGACGATGCCGACACCCCCGATGGATGCCAGTCCCATATCAAGGCGACCGATACCGCGTAATACCATCTGACCTAAGCCGCCAACGGCAATCATCGATGCAATGACGACCATGGATAGTGCTAACATTAGGGTCTGGTTTACGCCCGCCATAATGGTAGGCATCGCCAGCGGTAGCTGAACTTTAAACAGCATCTGTCGTGGACTTGAGCCGAAAGACTCTGCTGCCTCAATGAGGTCAGCCGGCACTTGCTGAATACCTAAGCTGGTTAAACGCACAATAGGGGGGAGCGCAAAGATGATAGTGACCACGACCCCCGGTACGTTACCGATACCAAACAGCATGACGATAGGCACCAGATAAACGAATGCCGGCGTGGTTTGCATCGCATCCAGCAACGGCCTGATGACGCGAGCAGCTCCTTTGCTGCGAGCCAGCCAAATACCTAGCGGTAAGCCTATCAACATGCAGAAGAACAGCGATGTGAGCACCAGCGCCAATGTCACCATTGCCTGTGACCAAGCACCGATCGCCCCAATGGCCACGAGACCAATCAGGGTAGCTGCCCCCATTCCTAGTCCTGCACATTGCCAAGCAATCAGGGCAAATACTAAGATTGCGATAGGGGCAGGCATACCTTGTAAGATGTTCTGGAAGCCGCTGAGGACAAAGTCCACGGGCATACGGATCCCTTGAAATACTGGGCGACCATGGCTGACAAGCCAGTCAATACCGTGAGTAACCCAACTATCAAAGGGCACCCAGGTGTGATGGAACGGGTCCATCAGATTAAAATGCTCGGCTTCAGGCGTCGGCGCGCTGCTTAACCAGTCGCTGCTTTGTGCCGCGTGATTACTGGCGGCATCCGTCGTTGCCGGTGATGAAGACCATGCGTCTGCGCCTTGCGATGCGGAGGTGGCGTTGCTGGCGGCTGATTCTGCGGGTTCGGTTGCCCATGGATTACTCGTTGCGTCACTCATTGATTAGGGCCCTCTTTGTCAAGTGCTTGAAGTAGCGTACCTTTATTGATAATGCCGATAAAAATACCGTCAGCAGAGGTTACTGGAACCCCACAAGGGGATTGAGCAACCAAAGAAATTAACTCGTTGAGC
This sequence comes from Hafnia paralvei ATCC 29927, assembly GCF_001655005.1. GTDB lineage: Bacteria > Pseudomonadota > Gammaproteobacteria > Enterobacterales > Enterobacteriaceae > Hafnia > Hafnia paralvei. The sequence goes on along the minus strand of NZ_LXET01000044.1, from coordinate 309,723 downwards.
GAAGTATCTGCATCAACGGCTTCTGGAGCTGATAGCAGGGCAGAATCTAAGGACTGACCTTGAGAGAGCGCTTGCTTTAATGATTCAACGGACACGATACCAATATATTTTTGGCCGCGTTCCACAACATAACCATAATCATGATCTTCATCCTGCAGTAATTTCAATGCAGAGCGAGGACCAAATCCTGGTGTTTTTCGAATCAGAGAGAGATGTCGGCGACGAGCAATATCTTTCGCACTAAACACCTGACTAATATCCACACCTTTAAAGAAGGTCTTAACATAATCATTGGCAGGATTATTCAATATTTCTTCTGGTGTTCCGACCTGAATAACTTCACCGCCTTGCATAATAGCAATTCGGTCGCCAATACGCATGGCTTCATCCAAATCATGTGAGATAAATACAATGGTTCTCTGTTGTTGAGATTGAAGTCTTATTAATTCGTCCTGCATTTCCGTACGAATTAAAGGGTCTAACGCAGAGAAAGCTTCATCCATTAAAAGAATATCAGGATTAATTGCCATTGCCCGAGCTAAGCCCACACGTTGGCGCATACCCCCTGATAGTTCATCAGGGTAAGAATGAGCATGACTTTCCAAACCGACCTGACGTAAGGCCTCTAGTGCTTTTTGATGACGCTCAGCCTGAGGCACGCCGGATAATTCGAGCCCAAAGGCGGTGTTATCCAATACGTTTAAATGAGGCATTAGTGCAAATGATTGAAAAACCATACTAATTTTACTGCGGCGAATATTGCGCAGTTTCTCTTCCGAGACTCGAGCGATATCTTCACCGTCAATCATGACTTGGCCACGGGTCGGTTTAATCAGACGATTGAGAAGGCGTACCATGGTGGACTTGCCGGAACCTGAGAGTCCCATGATGACAAATATCTCGCCTTCTTCAATGGCCAGACTGGCATTTTTAACGCCAACGGTCAGACCTGTTTTTTCAAATATTTGGTCTTTATGCAGACCTGATTCAATAAGTTTAAATGCCCGCTCGGGATGTTCCCCGAATACTTTATATAGATTCTTAATTTCTATTTTAATAGTCATGCAATAATAGAGTGTCCTATAATAATGATAATTAAGTCACAGATTATTTAATGCAAATAATCCAAATGTTTTGAGCGAAATCGTCTAATACCCTAACATAATGAGATGATGAGACAACCCCTAAATCCAGATTAATACCTTATTTGGGGTTTACATAACCAAAAATATTCGTTATGGTAAAATGCTGCTGCGCTTTCGTCCTGATTTTAACGTTGGTCTGTTTTTTGGTTATTTGTGCTATTGTTTGCATAAATTAATGCTGGAATATTTTTTAGTAGATAGATTTACCCAAGCATATAATTTTGATAGGAATGATCCTAATATTTCATTTATTATATGCTTCTTTATAAACATTATTATCCACTGATATTCTCATCGTTCGACAGAATATCAGGCTGATTTTTTGCCTCAAATATGAGAAAATACGCCCCTGTTCCTCTCTGCTTCGAGTATCAATGGCTCTCTCTTCCGCAACCAAAAATCAAATAACCCAGTGGTATAAAGCTCTTTCAGATCATATCCCTGATTTCATCCCGCGCCCACAGCAGCGGACGATGATAGCGGAAGTAGCAAAAACGCTAGCCGGTGATGACGCACGCCATTTAGTGATTGAAGCGCCGACGGGGGTGGGAAAAACGCTGTCATATCTCATTCCTGGCATCGCGATAAGTCGTGATCAAGAAAAGCCTTTAGTGGTGAGTACTGCTAACGTTGCCTTGCAAGATCAAATCTACAGCAAAGATTTACCTTTATTGCGTAAGATTATCCCTGACTTGAAGTTCACCGCTGCGTTTGGACGCGGCCGCTATATCTGCCCGCGCAATTTGGCTGCGATGGCGAGCGCCGAAGGTATGCAGGGCGATCTCAAACTGTTTATTGAAGATGATTTGCAACCAAGCACCGCTGAAGAAAAAGTGTTGTGTCAGAAGCTTAGTAAGCAATTGGCAGGCTATCGCTGGGATGGACTACGTGATCATCTCGATGAAAATATTGACGATAAATTGTGGGGAAAGTTAAGCACCGACCGTGCAAATTGTTTAGCGCGCAACTGCATGTACTTTCGTGAATGTCCTTTCTTTATCGCCAGACGTGAAATAGAAAGCGCTGACGTCGTGGTTGCCAATCATGCGCTGGTGATGGCCGCGCTGGAAAATGAATCTGTTCTGCCAAATGCCAAGGATTTATTACTGGTGCTGGATGAAGGCCATCATCTGCCCGATGTTGCCCGCGACGCATTAGAGATTGACGGTGAGATCACTGCCATATTTGTTAATAGCCAGATTGAAGGCATTGCGCGTCACATTGAGCAGTGTGGTGCGCAATACAGTCCAAAGAATCGGCCTAAACTTATGGATAGCGAGCGGTTGAAAGCGCACTGTGAAGAGATGCGACAGCTAACCACCGACTTTGATCGCATGGCTTCATCTTTACTTCCTGTAGGAAGCAGTGACCCTAACTATCGTTTTGAGATGGGGGTATTGCCAGAACCCATGGTGGATATTGCCGTGCGGCTTTATAAGCTAACCGATGGGCTCCGCGGTTTGGCTGAATTCATGATGAACGATTTACAGGAAAAAACCGGTAGTCACGACATTATGCGTTTGCATAAGGCTATTTTGCAGATGAGCCGTAGCTTCAGCTATTTGGAAGCCATGACCAAACTGTGGCGTTTGACAGCCATGGATAAAGCCTCAAACGCGCCTATTTCAAAATGGCTGACGCGCGATGTCTTCGATAATGTTCAGCATATTTATCTGCATTGTGTCGGAATCAGAGTGTGTGATCAGCTGGAGAAAATGCTTTGGCGAAAAATACCTCATGCCATTGTTACGTCGGCAACGCTACGATCTCTGAATAGTTTTAGTCGAATAAGCGAATTATCTGGGTTGAATGAGAAAGCTGGCGATCGTTTTGTCGCCTTAGATTCCCCGTTTAATCATCCTGAACAGGGGCGTCTTGTTATTCCACAAATGACGCTAGAGCCGGCGATGGCGCAGGAAGCCGAACATTTACGGCAGATGGCTCATTTTTTCCGACATGAATGGGAAAGCGGAAAACATACTGGCATGTTGGTGCTGTTTGCAAGTCAGAGAGCGATGCAGACTTTTCTCAGCTTTCTTCCGGCGTTACGGCTAGGTTTGCTGGTTCAAGGAGACCAACCGCGTTACCGGCTGGTAGAAGAGCATTGTCGACGTGTACGTAAGGGCCAGCAAAGTGCGCTGGTGGGATTACAATCCTTCGCTGAGGGATTAGATCTAAAAGGTGAGTTGCTGACGCAGGTACATATTCATAAAGTGGCGTTTCCCCCCATTGATAGCCCAGTCATCTTGACCGAAGGCGAATGGCTGAAGACCTTGAAACGTTATCCATTCGAAGTGCAAAGTTTGCCGGGAGCTTCGTTTACTCTGATTCAGCAAGTTGGTCGTTTGATCCGTAGCCACGAATGCAAAGGCGAAATTATTATTTATGACAGACGGTTACTGAGTAAAAGCTATGGCGCACGATTGTTAGGTGCTTTACCGGTGTTTCCTATTGAACAGCGAGCGATGCCCGAGGGCGATTTACCCGCGCTTCCGAAATCCGAATCGAGTAAAAAAACGAGCAATGCAACGCGCGCAAAGCGAAACGCACGGCGCCGAGGGTGAATATGCGAGGTATAATTGTCAGCGTGAATAATGCCACGTAGTATCCAATATATGATGTGAGTGTAAATTGGATGAGTACGAGGTGTTGCTGTGGACTATGCACAAATTATCAAAGAGGTTGGTCGCGGTAAAAATCATGCTCGCGATATCAGCCTGGAACAGGCAGAAGCACTATTTGATGCCATGTTGGCAGGAAAAATTCCTGAGTTAGAGCTCGGCGGTATTTTAATTGGGCTGCGCATTAAGGGCGAAGCTGAGCAGGAAATGCTTGGGTTTTATCGCTCGATGCAAAAGTGGGCTCCCAAGCTGGAGCTTCCTAAGGGAATGCCAATGCCGGTGGTGATTCCTAGCTATAATGGCGCGCGCAAGCAGGCAAATCTCACCCCGTTGTTAGCCATGTTGCTCGCAAGAGAAGGTGTACCCGTTTTAGTACATGGCGTCAGTGAAGATCCTAGCCGCGTCACCAGTGCTGAAATCTTCCGTGGGCTAGGTATTACAGCAACTCAGAATTTACAGAATATCGATTGGCATACGGGTAAACCGATATTTATCGGCGTAGAACATTTGTCTCCAGAAATGTACCAGATCCTTTCATTGCGGTGGCGTATGGGGGTGCGCAACAGTGCTCACACGCTGATTAAAATGATTAACCCCTTTGCCGGTGATGTATTACGCATTGCAAGCGTGTCTCATCCTGAATATATCCAACGGATGTCAGGACTATTCAATCAAACGAACTCAACGGCGTTGCTTTTGCATGGAACCGAAGGCGAAGCCTATGCTAATCCGCTACGTTGTCCCCAAATGCATTTATGCCGTAATGGTAATATCAGTACCGTGGTTACTCGGGAAATGGGGGAGGGAGACGCTCCTGAATTGGCAGAAGCGAAGAGTATTGAGTCAACAGTCAATTGGACTCAGCGTTGCTTACGTGGCGAAATCACTGTTCCTCGAAGTATACAACTTCAGGTTGAAGCTTGTTTACGCGTAATTAGTGTTAGTTAATTGTTGCTGAAAGTTTCTTGCGGATTCTCTATTTGTATACTAAGGCGCCTATTTATAGGCGTTTTTTCTATTATTGAACTTTGGATTAAGCTGTGTGAAATGAATAATGTTGTTGTCGCAAAACCCCATTTATTAGACTTATCAACCAAATACAATAATTATATTGGTTTTAAGTGCTGTTTTATTTTGATTTTTAGTTAAAAATCATTAATTATATTTAGTGCCAATATCTCTGATATCTATATTATTTTTTCTACTGTATTCTTTTTATTAGAATTATCCTAAGTTAGCATCCATTACATTCTACGCACGGATTTCAGATTATTTTTAAACAATATGGCTACTATACATCACACTGATATTGACCCTGTTTTAAAACGCCCTGATAACGATTTCCCCGCTCATTTTCAACGCAATGATGAAATTGACTTAATTGAATGGTTCCTTATTGTTTTAAAGTCAATTAAAACAGTTGTAATTATCACGCTATGTTTTGCTCTGCTCGGATATGGGGTTGCCAAGATTCTTCCGCAAAAGTGGACAAGTGATGCAGTCATTATCCCTCCACAGGGTGAAGAACTGACCTCTCTGGATGCGCTGAAACCCCAACTGTCTGTGCTGGGAATTGATTTTAACGTCGGTGAGAAAGAGCTTCTGAGTCTCTTTGTTCGAGACTTTGACTCACAGATTTTACGTCGAGAATATCTTGTTAAAACCGATTTTTACAAACGCCTCATTGAGAACGTTGATCCTAACGATGAATTAGCCAAGCGCCGCATTCTGGATGGTTTGGCGACAAAAGCGTTTGCGTCCTTCAGTAGTGAACTCAGCAAGACACCAAGTGAAACGGCTTATTCTTACTACAAGCTGTCGTTTACTGCAGATACCAGCGAAGATGCTCAGAAAACACTGCAGGGATATATTTCCGTCGTAAACGCCTCGGTAGAGAAGTTTATCGCCAGCAAAATTCAGCGTCAGATTGACCTGAGCCTGAGTAGTGAAGAAGCTAAATATGAAATGGCGCTTTCACGGCTAAAAAATGCGCAAGAAGTGAGCATTAATCGTTTGGGATATTCATTGTCAATTGCTGATGCTGCCGGCGTTAAACGTCCTCTTTACAGTAATGGTACCGCCATTAAGGATGATCCGGACTTCTCCATTGCTTTAGGATCTGATGGCTTAAAGCGTAAGTTAGAAATCGAGAAATCTATCAGCGATCTTGCTCAACTGAATTCCGGTTTGCAGGATAGTAAGTTAATTATCAATAAATTACGCGAGCTGAAATTAGCCGATGTTAACTTCACTGCTTATAAATATCTGATGATGCCCAACGAACCTGTGAAAAAAGATAGTCCAAAAACGGCGCTGATTGTGCTCTTGGCTACCTTGTTAGGTCTTATTGCTTCAGTCGGGTTAGTAACGGTACGCCACGTCGTGAAAAGTCACCGTGGAGGACAAGCGGTTAGAATGAAAGAGATCAACAGCTAGTCTGAAAGCGCTGATGAAAAACGGGCCGAATGGCCCGTTTTTTTATGCTGCTCATTGGCTGGCGAGATTAAGCTCCACGACGTTTACGAATAAACATCCATCCCATTCCTAAAATAATGAACCACAGCGGTGTCACCATCAGTGCCTGACGGGTATCGGCCTCTAGGGTTAACAACACAATCACGAACACAAAAAACGCTAAACAAACCCAGCACATCAATTTGCCCAATGGCATTTTGTAGATGGATTTCTCGTGTAGGTGAGGGCGCTGTTTACGATAAACCATGTACGAACACAGAATGATAGACCATACAAACATAAACAGGATGGCTGAAACCGTGGTGACCATCGTGAATACGGTAACGACGTTAGGGATCAGGTAAATAAGAACCACTCCACCGAGTAGGCAAATACAAGAAAAGGTTAAACCGGAAGAGGGCACCGCGCGTTTAGATAGCAATGCGAAGCGCTTAGGTGCAACGCCATCCTGCGCTAAACCATAAAGCATACGGCTGGTTGAAAATACGCCGCTGTTAGCGGAGGAGGCCGCTGAGGTTAATACGACGAAATTAATAATACTCGCAGCGGCAGGTAAGCCCGCCAACACGAATAATTCTACAAACGGGCTTTTATCGGGAACAACAGAGCTCCACGGGGTTACCGACATAATCATAATTAACGCAAAGACGTAGAACATGATGATGCGGATAGGTATAGAGTTGATGGCGCGGGGTAGGGATTTCTCTGGATCTTTGGTTTCAGCCGCCGTGGTTCCAACTAGCTCAATACCCACAAAAGCAAATACGGCAATCTGGAATCCCGCAAAAAATCCGCTTAAGCCTTTCGGGAACCAGCCTCCGTCATTCCATAAGTTACTAAAGGAAGCCACGCTACCAGTGGGGGATTCAAAGTGCATTAAAACCATGCCAAGGCCAATGAGGATTAATGCCACGATAGCGACGATTTTTATCATCGCGAACCAGAATTCCATTTCCCCGAACATTTTTACCGTTGCTAGGTTTAATCCCAGCAGCAATAGCACAACGGCAAGAGATGCGACCCAATCAGACAGACCAGGGAACCAGAACTGTGCGTAGGCCGTTATTGCAACAACGTCAGCAATTCCCGTCACTACCCAGCAGAACCAGTAAGTCCAGCCAGTGAAATAACCCGCCCAAGGCCCTAATAAATCGGCAGCAAAATCGCTGAAGGATTTGTATTCCAAGTTGGATAAAAGCAGCTCACCCATGGCTCGCATCACAAAGAACAGCATAAAGCCGATAATCATGTATACAAAAATGATCGAGGGGCCCGCTAAGCTGATCGTTTTGCCTGATCCCATAAACAGCCCCGTGCCGATGGCACCACCAATGGCAATGAGCTGGATATGACGGTTGGTGAGATTGCGCCGTAGGTGTTCTTCGCCTTTGGCTGGGCTCGTAGCCTCAATTTTTATCTGATCTACCATTAATGTCTCTTCCTTCTACCTGTCTGTCAGTTGTGTGCCTTGAGCTACGTCATTACGTATACATTTGTGCGTAGGACGATAGCGTATGGCATTAGGCTCTGGTGGCCTTTTAGATACATTGCGGAATAGAACGACTATTACGCAGGACATCAACGATATTAAGGAAGAAAATAGCAATTGAATACTAATAGATGAACGTAATGTTAATTATTTGTTTTTTTATAGATCTTGATCGGCAGTGAATTGTGAGGCATTTCAAATCTATTAAGATAAAACATCTGCTTGATCACAAAATCACCGTCACAATGGCGCAGTGTATAAGGCTATATGAAGGACATTATGAGTAGGGCGGAATAATTTGATGTTATCCAGACATAAAAAAACGCCACCGAAGTAGCGTTTTTATTGGGCATTCAGGACAAGGTGTTTGTGCGTCTGGACTAGCTATGTGCCGGGTTGGTCAACACTCGGCGAGCTTCGCGGTAGCGACCTTTCCAGTAGCTGTCGTTCAGGCTAGAGATCGTCACACCACTGCTGGTGGAAGCGTGAACAAATTGATCGTTGCCTAAGTAGATACCCACGTGGCGGCCTGTTGATCCCGCACGGAACAGAACTAAATCACCGATGCGTAACTTTGTACGTTGGATTTGACGGCCCGTATCTTGTTGTTCTGATGTTGAACGCGGCAGGTCTAAACCAAACTGTTCACGAAAGGTACGTTGAACAAAGGCGGAGCAGTCAATGCCGCGTTTGCTGTCGCCACCTAAACGGTAACGAACGCCTTTCCATGTTGCATATTGATCCATGATTTTGGATTTAATATCCACATTACGAACCATTGCTTCAAATTCATCCTGAGACGCTTGAAGTAAAAGACCATCTTTGTCTTTAACTGCATGAGTATCAGTTTGTGCGTAACGATCAGATGAAGAATGATTTGCACTACATGCCGACAGAAGTACTGCGGCGGCGATAGCAGGAGCTAATCGCAAGATATATCTCAGAATCGGTTGAGACTTGACCATTATTGAAGATTTTCCTTTTTGTCCTTAACGACGGAGTCGCTATCTAAGAATGCCATTCAAGAGACTAATAACAGGTTTCCCACATGACAATATTTACATATGAGAACTGTGTGTCAGAGCACACTTTTATCACTATTTTTCTCAAAAACTCAGAATCTATGCACAAACGCTGAAAGATTACCGGATCGAAACGGCTTTGGCGAGACTTTTTATCTATTTTATAGGATAAGACGCTACTGTAATAATATGTAATATTTGAAGATTATCAAAATAAGGGGAGATAATTAAGACAAAGGCGCAAGAGGGATAGATGGTATAGGAATTGTCTGAATGAGAACTTATGCAGTGCTGCTTTCCTCCCCCTTAAATGTGACATTTTATTTCGGGGGGAGGCCAAGAATCATTATGGTCGATATTTGCCGGGTAAATGCTTGTCTAACAGGTTGAGCAGTGCACCCGACGCTGGCGTTAACAACCACCAACTTAGCCCAACCAGCACCACACTGAGCGAGCCGACAGCAATATCGCTAAACCAGTGCGCACCAATCATTATGCGTGGCAGGATAAAAATAACGAAGATCCCTAATGCAATGATGAAAGAGCGCACGGTGAAATAGCGAAGCATAAATACGGCAAAAATGATGAGCATCATGCCATGGTCGCCGGGGAAGCTATCGCGAGAACTATCTTTGGTATTAATCCCCGTCAGCTCGCCGACTCGATTGATATTCTCAAAAAAGTGAGTTGGGCTAGCGCGTTGCACTGGCAGCAAATGACCCAGTTGATTGAGAATCACGGCAGTAAATAGGATCACAACGCCTAAAATAAGCATGCGTCTTTTCCCGTAACCATCGCGCTTCACGAAAAACGAAAGGTAAAGCAGTCCCATGCTCAGCAAGGCAATGGCGTCGAACGCACGATTATTGGTATAGGCCACCAAATATAAGAATGTACGATTGGTCGCGAGATGTTCGTTAAAAAAGAAGAAGATCGACGAGTCAATCGGGAACCAAAAACCGTGATTAGTGGGCAAATACCAAGATAGAAATAAAGCTATACCAAGGATATTAAACAAAATAATCCATGGTAGATTGCGACGAGCCATACGCTAAACCTAGACCTATTTAAGAATTCAAAAAATTACGATATTGCTTTAATTCGAGCTTTAAGAAGCGCGCTTTGTAACGTATTCCAGTCCGTTTCCGCGTCATGTATGAGTTCTACACGACTGTCTAACGGCGAACCTTGACGAGTTTCGATATGAAAATCATCACCTTGACGATTTACAATCAAAGTACCTTCAGGAATGCGCAGCGTTCCTTTCACACGTATCACTGGAGCTAACCGAACCCATTCGAGCACAGCCACGGTATCAAAGATTGTTTCTGCACTGAAAACCCATCCACAGCTGAAATATCCCTGTCCTTGATTAAGAGAACGACGCCAGTTTTGTCCATCAGGCAAACGTAAGGCAGCAATACCCGATGATGGCGCTTTACTGTGATGGTGGTGCTTTGCATTAGGCAATTCAGCCAGATTTTCACGTGCGCTATTTAGCAAGGCGACCTCAATTTGGCCTTGCTCTGCCGTAACAATCTTTCGCCCTTTGCCTGATTCCTGTACCCAGCGCGCCAGTTGCTCTCGGTCATGGTCACTGTACACATCTTGCTTGTTTGCCACGATGATATCGGCAGCAGCAAGCTGATCGCGGAAGTTTTCATTGCCGGTGTACTTTTCATCGCTGAGTTGGCGAGCATCAAGAATGCACAACGTCGCATTTAGCTCAAGCCACGCTTGATAGACATCCGACATCAGTAGATTAAGAATCTGCTTAGGGTGGCCTAAGCCCGTGGGCTCTATCAACAGCCGATCGGGTTTTGCCTGTTGCAGCAGCATGTTCAGACCAACCTGCATTGGCAATCCGTTGACGCAACACATGCAGCCACCAGGGATCTCTTTAAGCACTGCACCTGTATCCGCTAATAGGGAGCCGTCGATACCGATTTCGCCAAACTCATTAACCAGAACCGCCCATTTTTCGTTTTCGGGTTTGTTGGCTAATAAGTGTCGCAAAGTGGTCGTTTTACCACTGCCTAAAAATCCGGTGATGAGATTTACTTTCGTCATTTAATACCCCGATTCAACCACTTTACGGCTGCAATTTTACCATATTTCCCCATTTTCTCAGGATGGAGAAAGTGCTGTCATGCTAAACAAAAGTTAAACGAAAATAAAACCTGATCAGGTCTATTTCGGTTTTGGTTAGCGTGTAGACCTATCCATTTTCTTTATTTAATGCTGATAGTTTTCTCTATCACGTGGTTACCTACCGTAATTCAATGAGTGTACATATATTCCTAAGGATTCTTTTTAGGCTGCCGTTGGTTTTTTCATCGGCTGCTATCTTTAAAACACCATCGGTTCATGTGAGTGCGATCTTCGGTGGAGTGATGACTAGCTAGCAGCAATTTGTGTGGGAAATTAATGAGGTGGCCATGAAAATTTCTCGGTTATCGATGTTTTTCGCTGTCGGCTTGGGATTGCCTTTATTTGTTAGTGTTGTAACTCCGGTTCATGCGGTAAGTACTGGCGTCATTCATTTTGTTGGCGTGATTGTTGAAGATGGATGCGACGTTGCATTAGAGAAAAATCATGTAAAAACACGCTGTGAACGCAATGGAAAAGAGGAGAGCTTGAGTCGACCTATTAGCCAGATTAGTACCAGACCTTCTGAACTTCCGGTCTCTGTTGGAACCAGCCAATTAAAATGGATTAATGAAAGCCACACGTTGGGTGTGCTTACCATTAACTATCACTGACAACGACTCTGTATCAGAAATAACCCATCTTTAATTTGGCGTAGATAAGGCAGACTTATCTACGCCTTTCTATTCGTGCGTTTTCGCTTAGGTGATTTCTTTGCTGTGATACAATCAGACCAAATCGTCATAGTGTTCCTATCATTTGAGTATTTGGTCTGGCCAATTATGGTGTTAATTTATCCTCATCAGCGTTTACGGTAGAGAAGGTAGCAGCATGAGATTGTATCAAGAAGTCGGAAATACTCTGCGTAATCTGATCGCGCAAGGTGCGTATCCTATTGGGGAGCGGCTCCCCCCAGAGCGCGATATTGCTGAACAATTTAGTGTCAGCCGCAGCGTGGTGCGTGAGGCACTTATCATGCTGGAATTGGAAAAGCTGATTGATGTACGTAAAGGTTCTGGTGTGTATGTTGTGGCTCTACCGCAGAGCCAGCGTCGCGCTGCTGTGACAGATCTTGATGAAAATACGTATGGACCTTTTGAATTGTTACAAGCAAGACAGTTGCTTGAGAGTGAGATAGCCGCTTTTGCGGCTGTGCAGGCCACCAAGGCTGATATCATGAAAATGCGCAAAGCGATTGAACAAGAACGCCAATCACTGTCGCTAGGCACAGTAGATGAAAGTGCCGATGAGCTCTTTCACTGTCTGCTTGCTCAATCAACCCAAAACAGCGTGTTAGCCAGTATGGTGCACGATGCTTGGCAAGCGAGAAAACATAATCCGATGTGGAGTGGCTTGCATGTTCATACCAGCGACTTTAGCTATCGTTGGAACTGGCTAGACGATCATCAAAAAATTCTACATGCCGTACTACGCCGTGATGCAAAGTCGGCAAAACAAGCCATGTGGCAGCACTTGGAAAATGTAAAAACAAAATTGTTGGAGATTTCCGATCCTGAAGATCCAAGTTTTGATGGATTTTTATTTGAATCAACGCCTGTGTTACCCAATGAGTGATCTTATACTGTAACTATTGGCATGGTATTACCGTGATTTTCCCCTGCGCAATGCCAATGATTTAATGTTTTTTTCTTATAAAATTGTGTACCAGATAACCATACCCAACAATAAATGGCTATTTATGGCAGTTTATCGACATAATGAGCAGAACACTCATCATGAGTTGCTGGTAACTGATATATGACTCAACTTTTTCGCACGGTTAACTTTCGACCTGTAGCTCGACTGCTTGTCTCTCTACTGGTTGCAACTCTGATCCTTATTATTGCCGTAATGACTATTTCTTGGCAGATTTCACGAGGCATGGAGCGGGATATTGCACAGCGGCTGCAACGTGCTGTAGCGCAATTTGACGCGACGCTACAGAATGCTGAAATCGCGGCGAACGCCGTGCGTGGCTACCTTGGAAAAGAGTGTTCGACTGAAACGCAAAATGCGTTGCGCTACCAAGTCACGGTGGTTCCTGATATCCGTACGGTCAATCTGGCTACGGGCAATAATGTATATTGCTCTTCGCTTGCAGGTAAATATTCGACGGCGGTAAATACCCCTAAATATGTGGGGGGGATGTTGTTGATGCTCAATGGTAATCCCGTCACGCCTAACCGTTCGCTTATCGCGTTTCGTAAATCCTATGGCGAACATAGCGTATTAGTGGGCATCGATGGGTATTATCTTAAAAATGTTCTAGAGCTGCTTAAGTCACCAACAGAAATCCATCTTTTGGTAGGTACAAGTTGGATGGACAGCTCTGGGCATGTCTCTAATGACAAATTCCAGCCCCACGGAACCAGTTATTTTCAGACATCGAAGCATTTCCCTTATTCAGTGGCAACAGAAATTCCTTATTCCACGCATTGGGAGTATGTGTGGGAATACTCGTCGGGTAGTATTATTTTATTCCCTCTGTTGGCTATTTTATTAGGGGTTATAACCTACCGCACTATGGGCCGCGTTAACTCGCCGTTATCAGAGCTAAGAAGCGCGCTGAAAAACCACGAATTTATTCCTTATATCCAGCCTGTTGTGAGCTGTGAAAATAATGATTTGACTGGATGCGAAGTATTAATGCGCTGGCGCCATCCACAAATGGGAATGATCGCACCTAACCAGTTTATTCCATTGGCCGAGGACTCCGGTTTGATTGTGCCTATGACTCGCGATTTAATGGCGCAGGTGAGAGACTACTTTGCCCCCTTAGCTGAGCAGTTGCCATATAATTTCCATTTTGGAATTAACATCAGCGCTAGCCATTTCAAAGATCTTAGCCTCGTCGACGATTGTCGCTTGTTTATCAACGCGTTTGAAGGCTATAAAATTCAGCTTGTGCTGGAGCTTACGGAACGTCAGCTCATTGTCCCCAGTGAACTCACTCATCGCATATTCCACGAGCTCCATGAACTTGGCGTTAGGATTGCGCTAGATGACTTTGGTACAGGCCATTCTAGTTTGGCTTATCTGAGAGAATTCCAAATAGATATCCTTAAAATCGACCAAAGCTTTATCCGCATGATTGGCTCTGACGCGCTATCAGGTCATATTGTAGATAATGTGATTGATTTGGCTAAGCGTTTGCAGTTGGTCACTGTTGCTGAAGGTGTGGAAACATCAGAGCAGGCAGAGCATCTTAAAAAATACCATATCGATTACCTGCAAGGATATTTGTTTGGCCGGCCAGAGGATCAGAAAACCTTTAGTGATAAATGGTTATAGCGAAATGCTTTGGTAGGAATTGGCTATCCTAAACAGGATAGCCAATAGAGATTTACTTCACTAAAGATGCGCAAGTATTAGCCGCACCATTTTCAACGAGCGCTAAATAAGCCTTGGTCACTGCCTGCACAAATGCAGATTGTTTTGGCAGTTCGTCACCGAAAACGGCTTTAATTCCCAGCAGCGCCTGAACGCGCGCTTCACCTTCTTGGCTAGCAGCAACCGTTGCTTTCAATGTGTCTAACATTGGGTCACGAATATCAATGGTTTGGTGATGGTCATCAACGCCCCCCACATAGCGCATCCAACCCGCGACACCCAATGCCAAGCATGGAAATGCATGATCATGGGCGATATGCCAGCGAATGGAGTCCAGCATACGCTGAGGTAACTTCTGAGTCCCATCCATCGCTATTTGCCATGTGCGGTGCTTCAGTGAGGGATTGCTATAACGCTCAATCAAACGATCGGCATACTGCGCCAAGTCTACGCCGGTAACGCGTAACGTTGGCGCTTGCTCTTGCAGCATCAAGCGGTGTGCTGCAGTTCGATAGGCGGGATCCTCCATGCAGTCGTTGATGTGCTGATAGCCAGCCAAATAGCCTAAGTAAGCAAGAAATGAGTGGCTGCCGTTGAGCATGCGCAGCTTCATTTCTTCATACGGGAGAACATCTGTAACGAGTTCGGCGCCGGCGATTTCCCACTCAGGACGGCCTGCGACGAAGTTATCTTCTACGACCCACTGGATAAACGGTTCGCATGCAATTCCACAAGGATCTTCAATGCCGATCGCCTGTGCGACTTCTGCCAGCGTTTCCTCGGTTGCCGCTGGTACGATGCGGTCAACCATGGTACTTGGGAAGGTCACGTTAGCCTCGATCCATGCAGCCAGTTTTTGGTCGCGCGCATTGGCTAAGCCTAATACTGCATTTTTCACAACGTGACCGTTTTCTGGAATATTGTCGCAAGACAGCACGGTAAACGGCGGCAAATTGCGCTCATGACGTAGACGTAAGGCTTCAACAATCACTCCTGGCGCAGAGATTGGTGCCTGAGGTGCAGCTAAGTCTTGTTTAATCAGGGCGTTGTTGAGATCCAGCTTTCCGCTACCCGGCTCAATGCAGTAGCCTTTTTCCGTTACGGTTAAGGAAACAATGGCTACCTGAGGCTCAGCCATTTTCTCAATAACGGCCTGAATTCCGTCGAGATCCGAGTGCAGCGATTCATGCACGGAGCCGACAACGATAGCCTGATTTTGCTCTGCACCTTTTTCTAACACGGTATAGAGATGGTTTTGCTCACGTAACTGCTCGATCAGCTTTTCTCCACCGAACAGGTTAACTTCGCAATAACCCCAGTCCCCGCCTTTTTGATTCAGCACACGATCGGTTAACAGCGCCTGATGGGCGCGATGGAATGCTCCAAAACCAAGGTGAACGATACGGCTTTTGAGTGCGCCACGGTCATAGGTTGGCTGTTTAACGCCGTCTGGCAAAGAATGATTTGCTAGGTTTTTCATGCTGAACTCCATTAGAAGATGTACGCGGCAGACGGATAAAAGCCTGTCAGCATCAGAACGGTGAAGTAAAAGGTGTTAGACCACTTTGCTTGCCAGCAATACAGTGCGCTTTTTCAGCACGGAAGTGTTCAAGCTGTATATAAACCAACGCGGTCTGACATCTTACAAGATCGTCAAAGTGGCTTGCAGTCTAAAGTCATATGACAGAAAATGAAATTGGTTAGTCCAAAATTCTAGAATATTCGTGAAGTGGATCAACCAATAGTGGATTGGGTTTTGACAGAAAAACGCCAAAGAGTAAGGTAAAAGCTAAATGATACCTGTGTGGTTTTGGTATAACAGCATTACGAATTTACTGACTTAGCGTGGCATTTGCTGCCAAATCTATCACAGAGAATCCTCAAAACACGATTACTTGTATTTTCACCCGCAGAAGGTAGAGACAGATGGAACAAACTTGGCGTTGGTATGGCCCGAACGATCCGGTGTCATTGGATGATATTCGTCAGGCTGGAGCAACCGGCGTAGTGACAGCATTGCACCATATCCCTAACGGAGAAGTTTGGACAGTTGAAGAAATTGAGAAGCGTAAAGCGATTTTAGCAGCAAAAGGACTGACGTGGTCTGTTGTTGAAAGCGTGCCGGTTCATGAAGAGATCAAAACCCAAACCGGTAATTATCAGCAGCACATCGACAATTATAAACTGTCTCTGCAAAACTTAGCAGCCTGCGGCATAGATACTGTGTGCTACAACTTTATGCCAGTTCTGGATTGGACACGCACCGATTTAGAGTATGAGCTGCCAGACGGCTCTAAAGCCCTGCGTTTTGATCAGATCGCGTTTGCCGCTTTTGAGCTCCATATTCTTAAACGTCCGAATGCGACGGAAGATTACACCGCAGAAGAGCAGGCGCAGGCCAAAACCTATTTTGACAATATGAGCGAAGCGGATATTGCCAAGCTTACGGGCAATATCATCGCTGGTTTACCAGGAGCGGAAGAGGGGTATACGCTGGACCAGTTCCGTGCACGTTTAGCTGAATATGATGGTATTGATAAAGCCAAGCTGCGCGAGCATATGGGATATTTTCTGAAAGAGATCGTCCCAGTGGCAGAAGCCTGTGGCCTGAAACTGGCGGTACATCCTGATGATCCACCGCGTCCGATTCTTGGCCTGCCTCGCATTGTTTCCACCATTGAAGATATGCAATGGCTAAAAGACACCGTAGATAGTATCTACAACGGTTTTACTATGTGTACTGGTTCTTACGGCGTGCGTGGCGACAATGATTTGGTCAAAATGATTGAGACCTTCGGCGATCGCATTCATTTCACACATTTACGTTCTACCTGCCGTGAGCAGAACCCGAAAACCTTCCATGAAGGTGCGCATTTGCAGGGCGATGTTGATATGTACGCGGTGGTAAAAGCCATTCTGACCGAAGAGCAACGTCGGCAGAAAGCGGGAAATATGCGCCCAATTCCGATGCGTCCAGATCACGGACACCAGATGTTGGACGACCTGAAGAAAAAAACCAATCCGGGCTATTCGGCGATTGGTCGGCTGAAAGGTTTGGCAGAAGTACGCGGCGTCGAATTAGCGCTTAAGCGTGCGCTATTTCCAGAAATGAAGTGATTTTAGTCGTTTGAAATGACAAAAAAAGGGATGCCTCGGCATCCCTTTTTGCTGTTTTAACACAGATTAGTCAGCGCGGCCCATAAAGCGACGTTCTTCAATATGGATACGGATTTTTTCACCGCTGCTCAGGTATTCTGGAACCTGAATCGTCAGACCCGTGCTCATTACCGCAGGCTTGGTGCGTGCGCTTGCAGAACCGCCTTTGATACTTGGGCTAGTTTCAACAATTTCCATATCGACGGTTTGAGGCAGCTCAAGCGCTAGAACTTGGCCATCCATTGTCAGTACCTGAATACCTGGCATGCCGCCTTCAGGAATAAACAACAATTCCTCTTCAATCTGATCTTTTTTGAAGGTGTACGGGGTGTAATCTTCGTTGTCCATGAAGACGTATTCGTCACCATCGATGTAGGAGAAGTTAACCTGACGACGGCTTAGAGAAATCTCCTCCAGAATGTCATCGCCTTTAAAGCGTTCTTCAACTTTCAAACCGGTACGAATATCGGAAAAACGCATTTTGTACAGTGTGCTAGCGCCACGAGCGCTTGGGCTTTGTACATCGATATCGCGAACCAGCAGCAGTTTGCCGTTTAAAGTCACCGCCATACCGCGTTTAATTTCATTAGCTCTTGGCATAGAAAAACCTTGTTTATAAGTTTGCAAATTCAGTCTTTAGCTTGTGGCGACACGTTACCCGCGCCGCGTTTTCTAGGCAAGAGGCGGAGATAAAAAAGCAGAAATATTTGGCTTAAAAAGCCGGAGCGAGTGCTCCGGCATCAGAGTTTTTGATGAGTTATTGATAAACTGGTAACAAGTTGAGTAGCGACAGAATATGAGCAACGGCGTTAATGAGGCCAAAAGCAATAATGAATAGAATCATTGCTGAGCCCCCCGGTGCTCGATAAGTTGCTTTAGGGAAGCGCTTACGGCTGGCGCGTGCCATCATTGCAGGCACAATAACGGCCCAAATGGTAGCGGCTAAGCCCGCAAAACCGATGGCATAGAGGAAGCCATTTGGGAAAGCGAGAGCGCCAATTGTCGGGGGAACAAAGGTAACCAACGCTGCTTTGGTTCGCCCTGTACGAGTATCGTCAAACTTAAAGAAGTCAGAGATAAAGTCGAACAACCCTAAGGAAACCCCCAAGAAAGAGCTTGCCAGCGCCATGTAAGAGAACGCATTCAGTAGCTGATTCACAATGTTGCTGCTGGCGACGTTACCCATTTGCTTAAGCAAACTACCGATGTTCCCACCTTCTGAGATGATTTGTTGGAATGCTGCTCGGGTAATATTGCCTTGAATCACATACTGCCAAAAGATGTAAATCGTTAATGCGATCAGGGTGCCCATAAACAGGCTGCGCACCACCGATTTTGCATCTTTATGGTAGTACTTCACTAGACCAGGGACATTGCCATGATAACCAAACGAGGTGAGTAGATAAGGCAACGAAGCTAGCGCATAAGGCAGGTAGCTGGCTTTATCATCACTGCTATTAAACAAGACTGATGCGTTGACATGGGTAAACATATCGCCGGTTGAAAGCAGGAACGTAATGACCATCCCGCCAATCAGAATCGTGCTCAAGCGATCCACCGCACGGGTGGATAACCACACAATAAAAGCAACAATGATGGCGAAAACCAAGCCTGCAGCCGTTTGTCCCACGCCAAAGTAAGGCTCCAGCGTATGGGTAATAATCGAACCGCCCGCAGAAATATAGGCGTAGGTCAGAATATACAAAACAAACGTAATCGATAACCCGTTCAGTGAGTTCCAGCCTTTACCTAGCAAATCGCCAACCATGGTGTGGAAGCTAGCTCCTGCAGGATAGTTTAGGTTAGCTTCTAAGATCATTAGGCCAGAAATATACATACAGGCCCAGGTATAGATCAGCAGCAAGACGGAACCCGTAAACCAGACTCCTGCGGTGACCACCGGAATAGAAAACATTCCCGCGCCTACGGCGGTTCCGGCAATAATCATCGCGCCCCCAAGGACTGACGGGCGGCGTATTGTTTGAGTCAAGGTATTCTCCATCGTCATGCTTTGCTCCTGATTAGCGGCATGCTAATTCTTGTGTACTAGCTCAATGGTACGCAGTGTTTGCAGAGAAGTAAACAGCGTTATTGCATTAGAGGCGAAAGAATTAGCTGAATATCCTGTTATTCCATACGAGCGTGGGTCAAATCTGCGCCATCCTAATCAGTCAATTGCTGCTTTAGCACGGATAGAATAATTCTTAAGACATGATATGGGCGTCTGTGTGCTGGAAAATTAAGCGACGTGACGACGTTTTAGCAATCAGAATGGGAGAGGCTAACTATCTCTGCAAATCGGTTTAAAAACCTGTATAAGAGTTAGGCGGATTGTCCGCGCGCTGATCCTGTCACAGCTATTTAAGACAGCCCACCGGAGATCCTCGATGGACTGCCGTTCCGACTGCGGAGCTTGCTGTATCGCTCCCTCAATCTCGAGTCCTATCCCTGGAATGCCGCAGGGTAAACCCGCCAATACGCGCTGTATTCAGCTTGACGATGATATGCGGTGCAAAATCTTTCTATCACCGTTGAGGCCAAAGGTGTGTGGTGGGCTTCAGGCTGCTGAAGATATGTGTTTTGGTCATCGCGATCAGGCGCTTATCTATCTCGTCAAATTAGAACAAGAGACTGCGCCTGATATAATTTAAATGGCTTTACGGATATATTTATCTTGGCTGGATAAAAAATAAGTCAGAGATAGCATAAACAAAAAGAGGATTATTTGACTATATTCTCTTATTGGATGTTCTACGTTGAAATTATTTAAGGCTAAAAATAAAGTTATCCCTGTTGATATTGCAGCGACTACTCTTGTCGGGAGATAACAAATAATAAAAATGAGTATGCTGAATAATAGGCAAGAGCCCAACTCACCGATACCGGTAAAATCTCTGCCACTGATATGACGGGCATGCTGACGAAAAATACCCTCGTATATAGGTTCTTTCATAAAGTATGACACGAAAGTGAGTATAACCATTCCTATTGATAATAACGTTTTAAACATAAGATATTTTAACAAATCCATATTAACATCCGTTGTCATTCATAAAGACGCTTAGGGCAATACAGCAATGGTCAGTCCTACTGTTAGCCTAACTGTAAACCGCTATTGTGAATTCCCCGTGAAGTCACCCTTCAATATGATTTATTTTCGCTGTAATCTCAGTTGCCGCACGTTAAACTTTCGCCGTTTGTGATATGTTTAAAAATCGTGACTTCAGGGATGGGTTAGATCTCCGCATGAAACGTATTGATAAAATTTGCCAAGAGTTAGAACGCCTAACATCAAGCCTGAGTAAGAGTGATTTGCAAAAGGAGGTTGCATTTACCGCAGAAAGTATCGGTATTAACCTTGGGCTGGCTCGCAACTCAGTGAGCAAAGATCTTAACCAGCTGTGGAATGAGCAGCGCGTTATTAAAGTGAAAACCCGTCCGGTTTATTTTTTGCATCGTCAAACGATTGAGACGCTGCTCGATAGCCCTTTGCCAGACCATTTATCTGAGGTTCGTTTCGTCAGTGATTTGTTACCAGTGGAGCACCAATCCACATCTAACGATCCTTTTGCCGCGCTTATCGGTTTTGACCGTAGTCTTAAGCTATCGGTGGAGAAAGGAAAAGCGGCGGTGCTGTACCCAAGCGGTTTGCATGTGTTGCTGACTGGTCCATCAGGGGTAGGGAAGACCTATTTTGCCGAATTGATGCACCAGTTTGCCTGCCAGCAAAGCGGCAATAGCACACTACCGATGGTCTATTTCAACTGTGCCGAATATGCACATAACCCGGAATTACTCTCCTCACATCTTTTTGGCCATCGCCAAGGGGCATTCACTGGCGCGAACAGTGACAAAGTCGGTCTAATTGAACAGGCAGACGGCGGCTATCTATTATTAGATGAAATTCATCGCCTTCCCTACGAAGGGCAAGAAAAACTATTTGCTCTGTTGGACAAAGGTGAGTTTAGAGCACTGGGATCCAGCCATAAAGCGCAAACGGTAAACGTGCGATTGATTTGTGCCACGACTGAGCCGGTCAATTCCACGTTGTTGCGTACTTTCCAACGCCGTATTCAGGTTAGTATTGATCTACCCGCTTTGCGCGAGCGTTCGATGGAAGAGCAGATTGAGCTGATTACCGGATTCCTGCATCAGGAAAGTCGCAAAATTAGCCGAACGATAAGAATCGATAAAGCGTTGCTTCTATGGCTGCTAGAGAAGCCGCTGGAAGGAAATATCGGTCAGTTGAAAAGTGATATCCAGTTCTTGTGTGCTCAAGGTTGGGCAGCAGGAATGGGGCAGCAAAATGATGTATTAACGCTGGATAAAAAACTGGTTGAACAGTCTGTGATGCCAAGCGCCGATCAGCGCCTGTTGGTTGACAGTATTTTTGGTCAGCAGCAGTGGCTGGATATCAGTTCTCAAACGCTGTCTGCGTTTAAACCTTCGCTTGGGGTATCGGCGGGGCACGAGGATAGCGATTTATTCTATCGATTCCTCACGCGTGAATATGTCAACCTGCGCAATAGTAACGTTCCGCCACAGGAAACGTTGGCTATTTTGAAGAATAAGCTGCGTTCAATCTTCGAATATGGCTTGTATAGCCGTGATACTGCGGTGGTGGGCTACAGCGGCCAACTCGAACAACGTTTGTCTCTGCTGATTGGCTATGTAGAACAGGTGGTGGGTTTTGCTCTGCCAGAAAATATGGTTAACCATCTGCGTAAGCATTTTCTGACTTTACTAAGCTATGTGCAGCGCGGGCTTATTCCACAGCTTTACTCTTCAAGTCTGATCCTCGATCACTGCAAAAATGAATACGATAACGCGATGCAGTTATGCAGACGCATTGATGAAATATTTAATATTCAATGTCCTGCTACCGAAGTCGTGTATTTATGTATGTTCCTGAAAGAGTGTCGCCAATACCGTTGTCAGATAGATGACAGCCCTGAGTTAGGCGTCATTTTTGTTGCCCATGGCGCGACTACGGCAACGAGTATGGCGCAATATGTTAATCAGGTTTTAGAACGAGACCTGTTCACCGCCATTGATATGCCTTTTGAGCAGTCCATTCATGACACGTTAGAAGTGCTGACCAATATCATTCGCAGCCGTGGCTACCGGCGTTTAATTCTGATGGTTGATATCGGTTCTCTGGTGCATTTTGGCAGCACCATTAGCAAACTGTTTCAGTTTGATGTCCTGCTGCTACCAAACATGACATTAACCAGCCTGTTGGAAATCGGTCTTGATCTGACCTACGAGTCCAGCGATTTTGCGGCGCTCACCGCTTTGATGAACGAGAAGCAAATACCTTGTCACTGGTGTTCACCTGAACAAGCGGGCGCGGGAAAAGTGCTGGTAGTTTCCTGTATTACAGGGATGGGGACGGCGGAAAAAATTCATAAAGTGCTATCAGAAAGTTTTGGTGAGTTGATGGCGCAGGATACGCGTTTGCTAATCCTTGATTACAACGAGGTACGTAGTCTGGAGCGTATTCAACAGGCACTGGCTCCGCATGAACGTTTAGTTGGGATTGTCGGCACTTTCCAACCGGGCTTGCCAGATATTCCGTTTATTTCTCTGGAAGAGATGTTTTCAGAACAAGGACCCGAACTGTTACTCAGCTTATTGAATCCTGACCTTAGCAGTATGGAGCGCAGGCTGGAAGTTGAGCGTAGTTCAATGCGTTTCATTAGTGCGCTGACATTAGAAAGTATTATTAATCAAATTTCAGTCCTGAACCCTCGGCGCATTTTGCAAGAAATGGAGGGGGTACTGCAGCACATCTGTCAGATTTCAGACCTCAAACCTAGCCGTCAGGTGACACTACGTTTCCTGATCCACTGCTGCTGCATGGTCGAGCGTATCGTGATTAGCCGTAAACCGTTACAGATGGCGCTGAACACGCCGCAGGATCTCGACGTGAACGCGATGAGTGTCATCAAACAGGCATTTTTGCCTATTGAAGAGGCTTACGCGATTCGTTTATCTGACGCCGAATTTATTTATATCTACGAACTTCTCTACTGCTAGCCCGCATCCAGCGGGCTTTCCCCTGAGTGCCCCACATAAATTAGCCTACCGTGACACATTGCTGGCATGCGCTTTGCTATATCAGACATAGATAGTTTTTTATTTCTTTGACTGAATGCCAGGAGGCTCATTTTGTCTACCACCGCTTCAAACTCGGCCCATGCTGTACCGCAAATATTGCTGCTTACTCACGGCGGCTGGGGTAGCCAGCTGTGTGCCAGCCTAAGAATGGTTGCCGGAGATATTCAAGGTGTTACCGAAATCGCATTAATGCCGGTAGATACCTTTAGCGATTTTTTCCAACGTGTTGAACATGCCGTGAGCACGATGCCTGCGGGGTCGCTGATCCTAACGGATTTCATTGGTGGCACAACGTCAAACGTAGCGGCACGGTTAAGCGTTGATTATCCCATCGGCGTCGTCGCTGGGCTCAATGCATCGCTGCTGCTTCAGGCGTTAGAACTCCGTGAAAACGGTCCGCTGACGGAGAGTATCGACGAACTGGTTGAGGCTGGTCGTGAAAGCTGTCGCGATGTTGTGGCGCATATAAACGGACTACAGAACAACGCGTGAACCATTTAGTACACAGTATCTAAACTCAATAAATATAAAAGGAAAATCACATGGCTAGCATCGTTTTATGTCGTATTGACAGTCGTTTAATCCATGGTCAAGTCGTTACCAAATGGGTAGGGCAATCGCAGGCAAATCGTATCGCAGTGGTGAGCGATGAATTAGACGCCGATCCTTTCATGAAAAATATTTATCTTATGGCTGCCCCACCAAGCATCAAAGTGGATTGCTATAGCAACAGCAGCTTCGCAGCGGCATGGAAAGAGAATCAGCTTGGTGAAGGTAAGGTTTTAGTGCTGTTCCCATCTTTAGTGGCGGTACAGGGTGCCGTTCATCAGGGATTTGATGTTCAGAGTATTCAAGTCGGTGGTTTAGGTGGTGGTCCAAGCCGTAAAGCCGTATTCCAAAATATTACGCTGGATGACAAGGACGTTGCGATTCTGGGCGATTTAAAAGATCACGGTATTAAAGTGTTCTTCCAAACCATCCCTGAAGATAAGCCTCAGTCATTAGAAGACATACTAAAAAAATATTAATCACCGTCTTGTACCAATTTGAGCTTACCCAGAGGAAATAACTATGGATACCTTGTTTATTGCCATCAGTATGGGGCTGTACTACTGGTTTGCCCGTTTACGCTTGGGCTATACCTTCTCAGGCATGTTAGTTCAGCCGATCGTTATCGCGGTGTTCGTTGGGCTTATTCTCGGCGACATGCAAACGTCGATGATCATCGGGGCCGGCATGCAGTTGGTTTATCTTGGTGTAACGTCAACGCCGGGTGGCAACGTCCCTTCAGACCCTGCATTAGCCGCGTGTATCGCTATTCCTATTGCTGTTCAGGCACATATGGAGCCGAATTTAGCCATTGCGTTGGCAATCCCGTTCGGCGTGATTGGGGTATTCCTCGATCAGTTGCGTCGTACTCTAAATGCTGCGTGGGTGCATATGGCCGATAAGTATGCCGAAGAGGCAAACACCGGTGGGATTATGCGCTGTGCCTTCTTATATCCGGCATTACTAGGATTAGTGTTGCGTTTCCCAGTGGTGTTTGGCGCCAACTATTTCGGCCAAAGTGTCGTGGAGAAATTCCTGGCGCTGATGCCGCACTGGCTGACTCACTCATTTGAAATTATGGGGGGCATTCTGCCTGCGTTAGGTTTTGCTATCACGATTATGGTTATCGGTAAGAAAAGCCTGTTGCCATGGTTTATCGGTGGTTTCTTCGCGGTGATTTATCTGAAGGTCGACATCATGGCTATGGCGATTTTCGGTACCTGCGTTGCGTTTTTGGTGAAAGGTTTGGCAAAGAATGAAGGAGCATCATCATGAGTGAATCCACCCAAGATATCATGCAACATGAACTGGTTGAACGTGCCCGCCATAGTTCGGCATTGACCAAAGGCGATATTACCAAAGCATGGTTTATTTATTGGCTCGGAGCCGAGGTTTCCAGTTCCTATGAGCGTTTACAAAGCCTGATTTTCTGCGCGTCAATGACGCCGATTATCAAAAAACTCTACCCAGAAAAAGAGGAGCGGGCAGAAGCGCTAAAACGCCACCTGAACTTCTTTAATACTGAACAGACCTTCGGTGCGGTTATCCAAGGTGTCGCCATCGCGATGGAAGAGCAAAAAACTCGCGGTGAACCTATCTCTGATGCGTCGATTACGGGGATTAAAACGGGTCTGATGGGACCGTTAGCTGGTATCGGTGACTCGGTGATTTGGGCTGCGGTCATGCCGCTTCTGATTGCCATTTTCATTCCGTTTGCTGCCAAGGGCAGCGCCTTCGGCGGGATCCTGCCGTTGATTCTCTACACCGGGATTACCTTGGCGGTGAGTTACGGTCTGGTACATAAAGGGTATACCTTGGGGCGGGATTCCATCATCACCTTACTACAAGGAGGGCGCATCAAAGAGCTTATCTATGGGGCCAATGTGTTAGGTCTCATCATGATGGGCGCGCTATCCGCCAGCTACGTTAAGATTACTTCTCCGCTAAAAATCAGTGCGTTGGAAGGTTCGGAGATAGTGGTACAGCAGATATTGGATTCTATCGCCCCTGGTTTATTGCCATTGGCCGCGGTGTTTTCTATCTACTTCTACCTAACTAAAAAAGGTCCTCGTTACACGACTATCCTGCTATCCGTCGTGGTGATTAGCGTGGTGTGTTCTCTGCTGGGTGTGCTGTAAAGGGGGAAACCATGAATCAAAATATTTATCAACGCCTAGGGCTTAAGCGAGTGATTAACGCCTGCGGAAAAATGACGATTTTGGGCGTATCGGCGGTTTCTCCTGAAGTCATGCAGGCAACGGCCGAAGCTGCGGGCTCCTTCGTTGAGATAGATAAACTCGTCGATAGAACTGGGCAGTTGGTTTCCACTCATACGGGGGCAGAAGACAGTTACATCACGTCATGCGCCTCCGCAGGGATTGCTATTGCGGTTGCGGCAGTGATTACACGCGGAGAGCCCGATCGTGTCGCCTTGATGCCGGATAGCTCCGGCATGGCAAACGAAGTTCTGATGCTGCGTGGACACAATATTGACTACGGTGCGCCAATCACTAGTGCTATCCGCTTAGGTGGCGGGCGCGTGGTTGAAGTTGGGCAAAGTAATCTTGCGGCGCGGTGGCAATTAGAGAAGGCCATCAGTGAACGTACTGCCGCGTTGCTGTTCGTGAAATCACATCACAGCGTACAAAAGGGCATGCTCACCCTAGCCGATTTTGTCGAGGTCGCTAAAGCGCATCAGCTGCCGTTGATTGTTGATGCCGCCGCGGAAGAGGATCTGCGTTTATATGTATCGCAAGGTGCCGATCTGGTGATTTACAGCGGAGCGAAAGCGTTCAATGCGCCAACCTCAGGCTTTATTACCGGCAAGCGAGAGTGGATTGAGTGCTGTAAAGCCCAGCACCACGGCATTGCGCGAGCAATGAAGATCGGTAAGGAAAACATGGTTGGCTTGGTCAAGGCGCTGGAGTTATACGCCGAAGGTGCAGATAGCATGACGCCTGACGCATTGGCAACCACCGTGGATGCGATTTCCGCTTTGCATGGTTTTAGCGCGGAAATCGAGCAAGACGAAGCGGGGCGTGCAATTTGGCGTGTACAGGTGCGTGTTCATCCTGATGTCTTAGGGATAGACGCCCGTCAGGTGGAAGCTCTGCTCCGTACGGGCGATGTGGCTATCTATACTCGCCGCTATTTCTTGCACCAAGGTGTTTTCAGCATCGATCCACGCACTTTAGATCAAAGTGAGTTGGCGATGATCGTCGAAAGACTGGCACAGATCTCTGCGGAACAGGAAAATTGTCATGCAAAGCATTAAGTTTTATCGGGACCGCGTAGCCATTAATGTCTTAGCGAAAGATATTGATAATGCTCGCGCTATCTATGATGCAGCGGAAGGACACGCCGTGATTGGCGTACTTTCCGCACAGTTTGAAAATGTCGCTCAGGGTGTCACGGAAGTGAAACGCTGGATAGCGCAAGTTCCGTCAATTTCGGTAGGTCTTGGGGCTGGCGATCCGGCTCAGTTTTATAAAGCCGCAATGATCGCCGCTGCCACGGGCGCCGCTCATGTCAACCAAACCTTTACCGGCTGTGGTTTTGCAGCAGGCGCTTTGGCTCAGGCACAGCATCCACATACGCATATCAACGCATTAGTGAGCCCAACGGGCGATGTTGGAACGGTGCAAATATCGACCGGAGAGCTCAGTGCGGCAGGCGATAAAGCCCTTGTTTCCTGTGATAGCGCGGTAAACATGATGCTGGATATGGGAGCACATGCTGCGAAGTTTTTCCCAATGGGCGGCGAGCGGAGCTTGCCAGAGCTGAAAGCGTTGGCGGAAAGCGCAGCGCGTAACGGAATGACGCTCATTGAACCAACCGGCGGTATTGATTTAGAAAACTTTGGCATTATTTTACAGACCTGCTTGCAGGCGGGCGTAGCGCGAGTAATGCCACATGTTTATACGTCGATTATCGATCCGCAAAGTGGTGAAACGCGGCCTGAAGATATTAAAACATTGCTCGAAATCATTAAGTCTATTGTGTAGATAACGCTTGCTGACAAGGGGCTTTGGAAAGGGATTTCCAGAGCCCTATTTTTTATCGCTATAAAAAGTCATGCCTCTTTGATTTTCCACATACATACCACACCGACCAACAGCAAAATCAGTGAAACAAAAAACACGGCGTAGTAGTCCCAGAATTGGGCGATTAAGCCAGCAACAGAGCCTGCAAATATCCAGCCTGTACGCGTTGCTGTAGTAAACAGCGTGGTGGCCGACCCCGCTTGACCGGGCATCAAATCCTGAAAATAAAGCATGCCAATCCCTGCCAGAATGCCGATGAAAATCGCATTCAACAACTGTAGTGCCAGCAATGCCCAAGGCGAGATAAGAAATAGCAGACCCGCATAAAAGGCGAGCCCAGCCACTAATGCCACCAGCATTAAGAAGCGCTTGCCGAAACGTTTGGCGTAATAGCCGGCAATGAGCATCGTTGGAATCTCTAAACCCGCAGCCGTTCCCATCATGACGCCCGCCAGCTTATCCGGTAAATGCAGTTCGTGGATGATGTATAACGGCATGTTGATGAGGTACATGCTGTTGCAGGTCCACATCAGGGTGCATGCGGCAAACAGTAGCAAGGTATCACGGCGATTGCGGCGCGGGGCATCCAGTACGCCGGTGGTTCGTACGACGGCTTTAGGCATAGAAGGCAGGGTGTACCAGACAATCAGCCCACAGACTAAAAATGTGGCCATCGCCGCCAGATACATAAACGGAAAGCCAAATCCTAATGCCAATGCAAATGAAATCGGCGGGCCTATCACCCACGCCAGAGAAACTTGTGCACGCAGAATCGAGCTAAACATGACGGCTTCTTTGCCCGTTTTATCCGCATATTCACGCGCCAGAGCAAACATTTGCGGGTTAGCCGTGGATCCAAAGCTGGTCAGCATCACGCCGACGATGAGCAGTAAATAATAGTTTCGGTTATAGGCAAACAGCAGACAACCCGCCGCGCCAAGAATACAGCACAGCAGGATCAGCTTTTTACGATCGCCGGAGCGGTCAGAGCGTGCGGCTAAAAACTGACTAACAATAATCCCGATAATGGCGCTGCCGGTATAAAAGAGTCCCACCATGAAAGGGCTTTTAACCACCTCAGTGGATAGAAAAAGGCTCAGCGTTGGTGTTTGCAGCGCGCCAGCAATGCCGGTTAAAAAAGCCACAATTAAGAATGAGGTCGAGGTTAAATCCGGCAGACGGCGAAGGGCGGTCGAATACATACGCATAGGTTTATCAGAGACGTGTCAGAGGTGGACGAGTTGTTTCAGGCGGGGGATGTTACGCCTGAATATAAAAAATGAAAAGCTGTTTCAGCTGATACGATGTAAGAAAGTTGCACAAACTGTACGGATTAAATAACGCTCAATAATGAATGGGGAGCGCTAAAAAATAGTCTGCAGCCAACATTCCATGCTTTTTCGCGGATGATGGCACATGATAGAAAGTCAGAAAAAACGGGGCCGAAGCCCCGTGGATATTAAGCGATATGACACATTACAAACTATGCGCCAGCAGGCACAGTATGAGCAGTGTTATTCAATACCGGTCCCTGATATTTTTCGATTTCAAGCTGAGCCATTTGTCCGCAGTTACCCTGCGCCAGACTGGATGAGCCGATATCGAAAGTCAGGCAGTTTACGTTACCATTTTTACACAGTGAGCCTGGCGTAGCAGGATCGGCAGGATCGAACCACGCACCTTCGCTGATACGGATAACACCTGGGCGTACGTCTTCGGTGACGACCGCACCGACCAGAATCTGGCCACGATCGTTAAATGCACGAACCAGATCGCCGTTGCTGATGCCGCGAGATTTAGCATCTTCAGGATGAATCAAGATCGCTTCACGATCGGCGACGGCGTATTTCTTACGCAGCGGCGTGTTATCCAACTGAGAGTGCAGACGGTTAATCGGATGGGCGGTATTGAGCGACAGCGGATACTTCGCCGCTTCCGGACCTTTATACCATTCGTGCGGCGGCATCCAAGTTGGAATGCCTTTGCAATCCTCATAACCCATTTTCTCAATGGCATCAGAGTAGATTTCAATTTTACCCGATGGAGTCCCTAATGGATTCAATAGCGGGTTTTCGCGATAGTCTGCGAAGCGTACCCATTGTTTATTCGCCTCAGGAACAGGGAAGCGTACATAGTTGTTTGATTCCCAGAACATATCGAACGGCGGCAGGGCAACACGGGCTGCACGAGCCTGCGTTTTCATGTCGTCATACATGCCTTTCAGCCATTGAGTCTCATCTTTGCCTTCGGTAAACGCGTCTAGTACGCCCAGTTTTTCAGAGATACCGGCGAAAATATCGAAGTCGCTACGAGATTCAAACTGTGGCGGTACGCACTGATGCATCGGGAACACATAGAGCTGTGAATAGTCACCGCCCATTTCCAGATCGTTACGCTCGTAGCTCGTTGTCGTTGGGAAAACGATATCAGCGTGCTTGGCCGTCGCTGTCCAGTAAGGCTCGTTTACCACAATGGTTTCAGGTTTTTGGAAAGCTTTGACCAGTGAGTTCGTGTCCTGATGCTGGTGGAAGGTGTTGCCGCCTGCCACATAAACCATTTTCACATCAGGGTAGGTAACCTGAGCCCCGTTGAAATTAATGGTTTTCCCCGGATTCATCAGACACTCGGCAATACGAGCGACAGGAATTGGCGTTGGTGTATTCTTCGGTGAGTTACCCGCAGAGATACCGGCTAAAATCCCACCTTTAGCGGTTGGGCTACCGCCGGAAGAGTAATGATAGCTAAAGCCAAAACCACCGCCAGGCAGACCTATTTGCCCCAACATGGAAGCAACGGTCACGAGCATCCAGTGTTGTTGCTCACCGTGATGCTGACGCTGGATCCCCCAGCCCCCCATGATCATGGTGCGATTTTTCGCCATATCGCGTGCTAGCTGACGCAATGTTTCAGCGTCCACGCCGCTGATTTCTGCCGCCCAATTTGCATCTTTAACAATACCGTCGTCCTGACCCATTAGATAAGCTTCGAATTTATCAAAACCAACGGTGTAGGTATTCAGGAAGTCTTGGTTATGCAGTTTTTCAGTCAGCAATGTGTGGGCAATACCGATCAGCATGGCAGTGTCGGTATAAGGGCGTGGTGCAATCCATTGAGCGTTAACGAATTTAGCGCTGTCGTTATGCACAGGATCGATGCTAATGACGCGCGTGCCTTTCTTCTTCAAGGCTTCGAAGCCTGTTTGGCCTACGTGATCTGGAACGTTCCAGCTATTTTTTAAGGTGATCATCGGGTTACAACCCCACATCACCACTAACTGGGTATTTTCAATCACGTTAGGCCATGCGGTTTGTTGCTCATAAACTTCCATTGAGCCAACCACATGCGACATGATGACCTGTGCTGCGCCAGTAGAGTAGTCGCCCGCGTAGCCAAGGAAGCCGCCGCTGAGGTTCATCATTCGCTGGAGTAGGGTGCGGCTGTTGTGTAACATCCCGACACTTTTCCAGCCGTAAGAACCCGCATAAATAGACTGTGGGCCATGTTCTTTTTGCAGACGAGCAATCTGATCGCTTACCAGCGTCAGCGCTTTGTCCCAGCTAACGCGAACCCATTCGTCGCGGCCGCGTAACTCTGGCTGGCTATTGGATGGACCACCTTCTAACCAGCCTTTACGCACCATTGGGTACTTAATGCGGTTTTCAGCATGTACCTGATAAGGCGCCATCGTGATCAGCTCATTTGGGAACGGATCGTCGCTAATGGCTTTCACGTCGACCATTTTGCCATCTTTGACGATAGCTTCGAACGCGCCCCAGTGTGCTGCGGTGAGGATACCGGTCTGAGCCTGACGTAGCGCGGTAAACTGCGGAAGTGCTTTACTGATCGCTTCTGCCAAAGCGGACTTCGGCCAGAACCCAGCCAGCAGCGGCACACTTAATACGGCGCCTGCACCTGTCAGGAAGCGACGACGGCTTACCTGAAGTGGTTTTTGTTCGAAATCGCTAACGCTTTCAATGTGGGAGTTCAATTCTTTTTTCATTGTTATAGCTCCTTAAATCTTGTCCGGCTGATTGGCAGGCATATCACTGGCATGTTTCTGAACGTATTGCGTCAGAACGCGCAGTTGTTCCTGCGTCAGGGATGTACGTGGAGCCATACCTTTGACCACACCGATCCACTGGTTGGCATTAAAGCGGTCGAGCGCCGTCAAGCCGTGGCAACCGGTACAGTTGGCAGACATCATGTCAGACGCGTAGCGCCAGATTTGCTGTTGATCGTCAACCAGCTGTTTCTTAGGCAACCAAACCTGCAGTGAAACTTGATGCCAAACCAAACCGGTTTCTGCATCTTTAGCCGTGCTCAGCGTTTTCAACTGTTTACGCGCATCTTCACCCAGCAGAACGCTGAGAATGCGTTTGCCTTGCGCCGCGTAGAAGACTTCGCTTACGCCGTCTTGCTGCCAGCCATTGACGTCAGCCAGAACGCGATCGCCTTGACGTTTCACCACTTTTACTTCGGTGGATGGCATCAGGTTACCGGCATTGTGCTGGGTTTCGTCTGCGCTGAGATAGAACGGTTCGGTAGCGATGGTATACAGCGTTGTCGCCGTGTCAGGGGTTTTGGCAGCAGCGTTAGCCAGTTCGCTGGCACCAGCAGCGGCTAAACCACTCATATCAGGTAAAATATGCGCAACGCCTTTATGGCAGTCGATACAGGTTTCGCCATTCTTGATAGCAACCGGATGCTGCTGGCGTGCTTCAGGTTTTTGAGCTGTCACATCCATTGCATCATAGCTGTGGCATGAACGGCAGGTTGCAGAATCGTTTTTCTTCAAGGTATCCCACACGCTTTGCGCCATAGCGAGCTTATGGGCTTCATATTTTTCAGGTGTATCAATTTTACCAGTGACTTCACCGTAGACGTCTTTCAACGCAGCAACTTTGGTCAATAGATAATCGATTGGCTGATGTGGAACGTGACAGTCAGCACATTCAGCGCGGATGCCCTTGGTGTTTTGGAAATGGATGCTGCCCTGGTATTCGGCGAGAGGTTGTTCCATCGAGTGACAAGAAATACAGAATTCCGTATCACTGGTTTTGTGCATGACGGTCGCGGTTCCTGCAAGGAGGGCTGCCCCGATGATGGCCCCCAGCAACAATAGCCACAGCCAGGCTCTGCTCCGGCGTTTACCGGGAGTCTGATATCGATTGCTCATAGTTTATTCCATATAATTATTAATATAGTCTTCTTGCCATAGTGTTTCTGCATAAATGAATTGATTTACTTTCAACACGCTAGAATGCAGAAACTGGCTAAGTATAGGAAATTTTCTCGTTGATTACCTATAAAGAAGTAACAGAAATGGCAGCTTTTTATTTTGTTTCCCTAACTCGAGATTACGTTGTTAATCCTTTGTTTTAATGGAGTAACACATTTTGTTAACTGTATGGGATGTTCTGCAGGTACATTGAGCGTTATAGATATTGTTTTGATTAAGCTAAACCTCTGCATCATTTTGCGAATGTCGTTTGAGCGGTAGGTCAAGACATTGGCCGTATGAAATCCTTGAAGGGTGAATCAATGAAGAATTTTGACTCCGCAACACTGCTCTCCCAGCTCCAGCAATCTCAGCCTCAGTTAGAAAAAATCCGCCATGAACTTCATGCCCATCCTGAACTGGGTTTTAATGAAACTCGTACCGCGAATAAAGTTGCAGAACTGTTGAAGACGTGGGGCTATGACGTTGCTACAGGGATTGGAGGTACAGGGATTGTTGCGAGCCTGACTAAAGGCTCAGGCACGAAATCGATCGGACTGCGTGCCGATATGGATGCATTGCCGATCCATGAAGCCAGTGGTGTGAAATATCAAAGCGGCTGCGAAGGAAAAATGCATGCTTGCGGTCACGATGGACACACATCAATGCTGCTAGGCGCTGCGCAGTGGCTGGCGAGCGACAGTGCGAGTTTTAATGGCACTGTGCGTTTGATTTTCCAGCCTTCAGAAGAGGATATGCGCGGAGCTCAGGCGATGATTGATGATGGGCTGTTGACTCGCTTCCCAGTGGATGCAGTGTATGGCATGCATAACATGCCTGGTTACCCGCAAGGGCATATGGCCTTTAAAGAAGGCGCCACGATGGCGGCAGTAGACAGTTTGACCATTACACTCACGGGCAAAGGTAGTCACGGGTCAACACCGGAAAAGAGCATCGATCCGATTGTGGCAGGGGCTTCGTTGGTGATGGCGCTGCAAACTATTGTATCGCGTAATGTAGCCGCACAGGATCAGGCGGTTGTTAGCGTGGGCGCTTTCCAAGCGGGGGACGCGGGTAATGTGATCCCACAGCAGGCGGTTTTGCGTTTGAGTATTCGCTCCACGGATGAAGACGTGCGCAAAAATGTGTTACAACGTATTCGAACGATCACCGAATCACAGGCTAGCTGCTATGGCGTGACCGCACAGATAGAAAGCGCCGTTGCCGGTGTGGTATTGATGAATACACCGCATGAAACTGCGTTTGCTAAGCAGGTTGCAGTGACGTTATTAGGAAACGACAAAGTTGTCGATATGCCGAATACGTTCATGGGCAGCGAAGATTTTGCGTTTATGCTCAAGCATAAACCTGGTTGCTACTGCGTTATTGGCAACGGTGATTCGCCGATGTTACATCATCCACAGTACGATTTTGACGACCGCAACCTCAGCGTGGGGGCGGCCTATTGGGTAGCGCTGACACAATCTTATTTGGTGTGATATTTGTATGAGCTGAGGTAGATTTATGCGTCTACCTCAACTGACTGTCTTTACTGCCGCGGCGGTTATAGCCGCTGTTGGCCTGCATTTTCTTATCAATTTCAGCCTGACAATTAACGCAGAATTGCACCCCAGGCAGCGCCTGGCGTCTGGCCTCCGGAATTTCGGCACCGCACTCTTCGCAAAAGTGCGCGCTTTCACCGTGACTTAGCTGACTACGAGCGCGCGCAACGGCATCATCCACCGTCGCATCAATCTGATCTTGTACTGCGCCATCATTCGCCCAACCACTGGCCATTTCTCACCTCCGGTTATTTTTTAGGCTCATTAAGTATAGATGGGGACGGGAGCGAGGGGATCAAGTGTACGAGGATATACGCGGTGTATCCGAGAAATAGACCGCCAGGCACTGCTGGCAATGATCCACCAACGCAATCCTTTTACTTTCATACGATTCTCACCTCGTCATTTTTAAATGAAGCGGCATTTTTATTTATCGATCGTTTAATTTAATTATTTCGGCCAATATTTTTTATTCATAAAATAATTAAAGAAAAATCAATACGTAAATTTTTTCTGAGGAGGCGTTAATAACAAGGACTCTACTATATAGATAACAATCTACAAAAAGAGCTTTCGAGAAGGGGCGGGTATTATCTCAACGCCAACCCAAGAGGAATGGATGACGTTGAGAATTGATATTAAGTTTAAATATTATTTTTCGTGACGTTTACGTAGATTATTAATGACCGCGCTTAAATCCAGATCCTGATCTTGCAGTAAAACCATCAGGTGGTACATCAGGTCAGAGGCTTCGTTCACCAGCTCGTCTCGGTCATGCACGGTGGCCGCCAGGGCGGTTTCCACGCCTTCCTCTCCCACTTTTTGAGCAATACGCTTGGTTCCGCTGGCGTAAAGGCTGGCGGTGTAGGAGCTCTTAGGATCGGCATTTTTACGCTCGCCCAGCAGTTGCTCTAACTGGAATAAAAATGCCCAATCGGGGGTGGCTGGTGAGAAGCAACTACGGGTGCCTTTATGGCAGGTCGGTCCCTGTGGTTCTGCGAGCACCAGCAGCGTATCGCTGTCACAATCAGGCGTGATGCTGACCACGTTCAAAAAGTGTCCAGAGCTTTCTCCTTTCGTCCACAAACGCTGCTTGGTACGAGAGTAGAAGGTGACGTGGCGGCTGCGATTGGTTTCGTCTAGCGCTTCTGGCGTCATATAACCGAGCATTAATACTTCGCCAGATACGGCATGTTGCACGATGGCTGGCATCAGATTATCGACTTTGTTCCAGTCTAGTTGTTCTTTTTGTTGTTCTGATAAAAACGATTCTTTTAGCACAAGCGGATCTCCACACCTTGTTGTGATAGGTAACGTTTTAAGTCGCCAATATTGATAATTTGTTTGTGGAACACCGAGGCGGCTAGCGCGCCATCAACGTCGGCATCGCGGAATGCGGCAAGGAAGTGTTCAGGCGTACCTGCGCCGCCGGAGGCGATCAGTGGTACATGGCAGACTTCACGGATCAGTTTGAGCTGGCGAAGATCGTAGCCGTTACGCACGCCGTCTTGGTTCATCATGTTTAACACGATTTCGCCCGCGCCGCGTTTTTGTACTTCTTGCACCCAGTCGACGGTTTGCCACGTGGTGGCTTTAGTGCGCTTTTCGTCACCGGTAAATTGGTAAACCTGATAGCTGTCGGTTTCTGCATCAAACCAAGTATCGATGCCCACCACGATGCACTGTACGCCAAAGCGATCGGCTAAGCGTGAAATCAAGTCAGGATCGGCGAGCGCGGGGGAGTTAATCGAGATCTTATCGGCGCCAAAAGTGAGAATTTGCGAAGCGTCTTCGACGCTTTTGATGCCGCCGGCTACGCAGAATGGGATGTCGATCACCTCTGCTACGCGTGACACCCAACTTTTGTCGACCACGCGCCCATCAGAAGAGGCGGTGATATCGTAAAATACCAATTCGTCTGCCCCTTCTTGGGCATAGCGTTGGGCAAGTGGAACGATGTCACCGATAATTTCGTGATGACGAAATTGTACGCCTTTGACCACTTGACCGTCGCGAACGTCCAGACAAGGAATTATGCGTTTTGCCAGCATGCGATAGCCTCCTTCACGGTGAATTTCCCTTCTAATAACGCGCGGCCTACGATAACCCCTTTGACGCCGCTGCCGCGTAGCGCAGCAATATCCTCTAAGCTACCGATACCGCCGGAAGACTGGAATGCCACCTGTGGGTAACGCGCGCAGATCTCTTGATAGAGCGCGACGTTAGAACCGCTCAGCGTTCCATCGCGTGAGATATCGGTACACAGCACGTGTTTCAGGCCATAGGGCAAGAATTCGTCGACGATGTGTTCTAGGGTGACGCCAGAGTCTTCCTGCCAACCACTGACGGCGATATTTTTGCTGCCATTAGCGTCAATGCGGACATCGAGCGCCAGAACCAGCGCGTCAGCCCCAAAACGCTGAAACCACTGCTTCACTTCTTCTGGCTGACGTACCGCCGTTGAGCCCACGACCACGCGCGAAGCTCCGGCTTCAATTAAGGCCGCTACGTCTTCTGCACTGCGAATTCCACCGCCAACCTGTACGGGAACCGAGATGCCCGCTAACAGTTTACGCAGTAGCGGTATCTGTCGAGCTGCAGGATCTTTGGCACCGGTCAGATCGACCAAATGCAGCACCTGACCACCTTGCTGTTGGTAGTCTTGCAAGCGCGGTAATGGATCGTTGCCGTAGTCGCGTTGCTGCCCGTAATCGCCCTGATGCAAACGGACAACGTTGCCGTCGATTAAATCTAATGCTGGAATGATCATCAGCGTGCCGCTCCTTAAAGGGTCAATTCCAAAAAGTTTTTCAATAATTGGGCACCGGCAGCGCCGGAGCGTTCTGGGTGGAATTGCACGCCAAAGAAATTATCTTTTTGTACCGCGGCACTAAACGGTGCGCCGTAGTGAGTTTGCGCGATGGTGTTCGCACATACCGGATAAGCATAGCCATGCACAAAGTAAAAATAGGCACCGTCTTCTAGCCCACTAAATAGGCGATGGCCCGCCAGCGCAGAAACCTGATTCCACCCCATGTGCGGTAAAGGCAGCCCGAAATCTTTCATGGTTTCAACGGGGGTATCGATAATGCCGAGGGTTTCGGTATCCCCCTCATCGCTGCGGCTCGCGAGCAATTGCATGCCCAAACAGATGCCGAGTACCGGCTGCGTACACGCCTTGATGAGCTCAATAAGATTGCGCTCGCGTAGCTGCTGCATGGCGGCCTGCGACGTTCCTACGCCGGGAAGAAATAGCTTATCAGCGGTGAGCACCACATCAGGCTCACGGCTGACTTTAGGCTCATAGCCAAGGCGCTGAATAGCGTATTGTACCGACGATAAATTAGCGCAGCCGGTATCAAGAATAACGACGTTGGTCTCTTTGGCATTCATCATAAAACCCCTTTCGAGCTAGGAAGGGTATCGCCCTCAACGCGGATGGCCTGACGAAGCGTGCGGCCAAATACTTTAAAGAGACTTTCGACGCGGTGATGATCGTTTTTGCCTTTGGTTTTCAGATGCAGAGTGATCCCCATGGCATAAGCCAGCGATTGGAAAAAGTGCTCGACCATTTCAGTACTCAAATCGCCCACTCGCTGGTGGGTGAACTCGGCTTTATAGACCAAGTACGGGCGGCCTGAAATATCCAATGCGCAGCGTGCCAGACATTCATCCATAGGCAGAACAAAACCGAAGCGCGAAATCCCCCGCTTATCACCCAGCGCTTTTTTCAACGCTTCGCCCAGTGCCAATGCAGTGTCTTCCACGGTGTGGTGATCGTCGATATACAGGTCGCCTTTCACGTCAATATTCATGCGAAAGCCGCCGTGAGTCGCGATCTGATCCAGCATATGATCGAAGAAACCGACGCCGGTACGGATGTGGCTTTCGCCTTCACGATCGAGCCAGACATTGACATCTATCGCCGTTTCTCGTGTTACTCGGCTAACCTGCGCGTGGCGGTCACGTTTGGTCAAATCATCCGCGATTTTCTCCCAGCCCATGGTTTCAGCGCTGTAGCGAATACCGGCGATCCCCATGTTTTCAGCCAGTTGAATATCAGTTTCACGGTCGCCGATGACGCGCGATGCCGCGTAATCCATGACGTCGGCATTCAGATAGGATTGCACTAGCTCGGTTTTGGGCTTACGGCAGGTGCAGTTATCCGCTGGCAGGTGTGGGCAAATCAATACGTCGTCAAATACCACACCCTGTGACGTCAGTATTTGCATCATCAGGTTATGCGGGCCGTCAAAATCAGCCTGTGGGAAGCTGGCGGTGCCTAGACCATCCTGATTCGTAATCATCACCAAACGGTAGCCTGCCTGCTGTAGCTTCAACAAGGCTGGAATGACGGCGGGCTCGAATGCCAGCTTGTCCATGCGGTCTACCTGAAAATCGACCGGCGGTTCGCTAATCAAGGTGCCGTCACGGTCGATAAAAAGAAACTTCTGGCTCACATCGCCTCCTGGCTGAGTTGTTTTGACGCTACGGTAGCGGAGAATGCGCGTAGGGCATCGATCACTTTACGGTTTTCTTCCTGCGTGCCTATGGTGATTCTCAGGCAGTTTGACAG
Organism: Hafnia paralvei ATCC 29927; assembly: GCF_001655005.1. Taxonomy (GTDB): domain Bacteria; phylum Pseudomonadota; class Gammaproteobacteria; order Enterobacterales; family Enterobacteriaceae; genus Hafnia; species Hafnia paralvei. The sequence goes on along the minus strand of NZ_LXET01000044.1, from coordinate 270,269 downwards.
GCTTGGCTGTTTGCTTTGATCGCGCAAGATAATGCCCTGATCCCACAATAACTTAAACACTGCCGCCGCCGCTGAACAGCGGAAAATTAAATAGTTTCCCTCACCAGGATAGACGGCTTCAACACAGTCGCATTCGGTTAATTCTTTCACCAACAAGGCGCGGTTTTCTAACACGCTTTGTACCCGCTGGCGCATCGTGGCTACGCCTTCGGGAGAAAGCGCCTGCGCGGCGATATCGGCGACCGGCGTAGACAGCGGGTAGGGGGCAATGACCTTCAGTAATAACGTGATCATTTCTGGGCTAGCGACAGTAAATCCACAGCGTAGACCCGCTAACGCAAAGGCCTTAGACAGCGTGCGGAGAACGACCATATGGGGGAATTCGGCTAGCCAAGGCACCGTTGTCGCGTGTGGTGCGAATTCGATATAGGCTTCATCCACGGCCACGATGGCTTTGCCCGCGGTGAGCGTCAACAGCCGACGCAGGTCGCTTTGACTGAGTAAATTCCCCGTGGGGTTATTCGGGCTGCAAACGTAGATCAGTTTTACCCCTGCCAAGTTTGCTTCGATGGCGGGCAAATCTAGCTGCCAATCTTCACGTAGCGCGATAGTGCGGCGTTCAATGCCAAACGTTTCAGCGCTGACGCCATACATACCGTACGTCGGAGGGCAGTATAGAACCGCATCTTGCCCCGGCTCACAGAAGGCGCGGATCAGCAATTCGATACCTTCGTCGGCACCGCGGCTCACCAACACCTGATCGCTATTCACACCGGCATAAGAGGCGTAGTTTTCAATAACCGCTTTAGGCTGGCACTCTGGATAACGGTTAAATGTCTCGGTACTCAGCTGATAGGGCGTCCCAATGGGATATTCGTTGGCATTAAGCCATACATCACCTTTTCCCCCCAAACGACGAGCGGACTGATAAGGCGTTAACTCACGGACGTTGGCGCGGGCTAATTCTTCAATGCTTGAACTCATCAGATGCTCTCCTTGGGTGAGGTTGTCGTCTCTTTTGCGCGCAGAGCGGCAACGCGCAGTGTCACGGCGTTCTTGTGGGCGGTAAGCAGCTCGGCGGCGGCCATTGCTTCAATGACCGGCGCTAACCCGAGCAAGCCTTCAGCGCTAATTTGTTGAACGGTCATGCGCTTTTGGAAATCAGCCAAGCCCAGGCTTGAATAGGTGGCGCTGTAGCCATAGGTCGGCAGTACATGGTTGGTGCCCGACGCATAGTCACCGGCAGATTCTGGTGACCAATCGCCTAAAAATACCGAACCGGCGCTCGAGATTTTATCCACCCATTGACGGGGTTCTCGGGTTTGGATAATCAGGTGTTCAGGGCCGTAGCGATTACTGATCTCAACGCACTCTTCGAGAGAGGAAGTGACAATCAAACGGCTTGAATCCAAGGCTTGGCGGGCGATGTCAGCGCGTGACAGGGTTGCCAACTGATTGTCGACTTCGATGGCGACACGTTTCGCAATCTCGGCATCAGGCGTAAGTAAAATAACCTGTGAGTCTGGCCCGTGTTCAGCCTGCGATAGTAAATCAGCCGCGATAAATGCGGGAGTAGCTTTCTCATCGGCGATGACCAACACTTCAGAAGGCCCCGCGGGCATATCAATAGCCGCACCGTCGATACGTTGGCTAACCTGACGTTTGGCTTCGGTTACGTAGGCATTTCCGGGGCCGAAGATTTTATCGACCTTAGGAATAGATTCACTACCGAAAGCCAGTGCGGCGATTGCCTGTGCGCCCCCCACCTGAAACACCTCTGTAATTCCGCATAAGGAGGCGGCAAACAGAATTTCATCGGCGATGGGCGGCGGTGAACACAGAACCACACGCTTACAGCCTGCGACACGGGCGGGAATACCGAGCATTAACACGGTAGAAAGCAGTGGTGCTGTTCCTCCCGGTATATACAGTCCAACCGAGGCCAGTGGGCGAGTGATTTGCTGGCAGCGAACGCCCGGCTGCGTTTCTACGTCTACTGCTGGCAGGATTTGTGCGACGTGGAATTTCTCAATATTCTTGGCCGCTTGCTGCATGGCATCTTTAATTTCATCGCCTAAGCGTGACGCAGCCTGTTCAATATCACGGATGCTGATGCGTAGCGCGTTGGTTTCGACCTTATCGAATTTGGCGCTCAACTCACGTAGGGCCGCATCACCGCCAGATTTCACCTGTTGCAATATCTCCGCCACGCTGGTGCTAATGCGGTCAGAAGCGGTTACTGCCGGACGTTGCAATAGCGCTTGTTGCTGCTGCGCATCGCATTCGCTCCAGAAAGTGATGTTGTTAAAATTATTATTCTTATCAGCAGCAGTCATGGCCGTTACTCCATCATTTTTTCAATTGGCAGAACCAGAATCGAGCTCGCACCCAGAGACTTCAATTTTTCCATGGTTTCCCAGAACAGGGTTTCGCTACTCACCATGTGCATCGCTACGCGGTTTTGATCTCCTGCCAGTGGCAGCAGGGTTGGGCGTTCAGCGCCAGGCAATAGCTGAATGATTTGCTCCAGTTTGTCGCTGGGCGCGTGCAGCATGATGTATTTGGATTCGCGTGCCTGAATCACGCCTTGAATACGGGTCATCAGTTTATCGATGAGTTCTTGTTTAGCGGCTGGCATTTCGCCATCGCGCTGGATCAGGCAGGCTTTGGAGCGGTAAATCACTTCCACTTCGCGTAACCCGTTGGCTTCTAACGTTGCGCCGGTGGAAACCAGATCGCAAATGGCATCAGATAAACCGGCACGCGGTGCGACTTCCACTGAGCCATTCAGCAGGCAGGACTTGAAACGGATATTTTGTTTATCGAGATATTGCTTGAGCAGGTGTGGATAAGAGGTGGCGATACGTGAGTCTTGCAAACACTGCGGGCCGTCGTAAGGAACGTCTAACGGCATAGCCAGCGAGAGACGACAGCTGCCGAAATCTAAGCGACGCAGGGTAAAGTAACGAGGATCTTCCCCTTGAGCGCGACGGCTTAACAGTTCTTCTTCCAAAACGTTTTCGCCGATAATGCCCAAGTCAACGACGCCATCCATAACCAGACCGGGGATATCGTCATCGCGAACGCGCAGGATATCGATAGGCATGTTTTCCGCGAACGCAATCAGGCGCTGTTGTTGTAGGTTGATTTTTATTCCGCAGCGAGCCAGCAGTTCTTGCGAGTCTTCACTCAGGCGACCGGATTTCTGCATGGCGATACGTAAGCGAGTTTTGTCTAACATGGTACTTCCCCTAATATTTTGAATTCTGTGATGTTGTATGTCAGTTAATGCTGTTTGCTGAGTTGTTGGCTAAATCGTAGATAACAAAAAAGCCCTCGGAAGATAATCTTCCGAGGGCTCTCTTTTTGCGTTCTGCGCCACTGGAAGATTGTTAACCGTCTTCCAGCACTCATCGGCCTGTCAGACTAGTCAGGATGATGGTGATGATGGTGGCTGAACTGAACGCGAGTAAGCATTTTTTGTAATCCAATAAGCAGGCAGACACGATTGTCTGCGTTAACTGTAAATTAACCTAAACCATATGACAGGGGGATGGCAACCCCTTTTTTATGGTTATTTTTTGTTTGATTAGCCGCTTAGTTCGACAGTAAAAAGTTTAATATTTCGTTTTTGTTTCATTTATCTAGCATGATTGATTATTACTGACAGTACTTTACTGCACGATATCTCGTGAAAGTGGCTTATAGCCGTCATACTTGAAGTTGCATCTTACTGGCGGTGCTGAGCGTGTCCTATTCACGGAATCGCTCTTAAGAGCCAGTATTTGCTGCCTTGATGTAATGCCAATTATTTTGGGGATAGAGGATGAATTGTGCTATATGGTCGGGCTATAGTTTGTGCTTGAATTATTTGCGATTGAATCGCAAGTCATAGGTGTCGAGAGGGTGCCGCAATGAATAAAGTAGCGATAGTTGGCCTTGGTTGGGTGGGGATGCCACTGGCTTTGTCACTTTTGGGACGTGGTTATCGAGTGGTGGGGAGTAAAACCACTCCAGATGGCGTTGAAGCGGCCCGCATGAGCGGAATTGAATGTTATCCATTGGTGATGACGCCTGAGCTTGAATGCGAGCAAGACGATTTAGAACAGTTGCTGGATGCTGACGCGTTAGTCATTACGCTTCCCGCAAGTCGTAGACCGGAAGAAGGCGAACGTTATCTTCATGCCGTTCAACTGCTGGTGGATAGCGCGCTGGCACACAATGTGCCGCGCATTATTTTCCTAAGCTCCACGTCGGTTTATGGTGACGCCGTGGGTACGGTAAACGAGCGTAGCGAACTGCAACCGACGACCAGTGCAGGCCGCACGTTAGCAGAGCTGGAAACATGGCTGCACGATCTGCCAAATACCTCGGTAGACATCCTGCGTTTGGCTGGATTAGTGGGGGCGGGCCGCAATCCTGGAAGATTTCTGGCGGGGAAAACCGGCGTAATAGGGGCAAGCAGTGGGGTGAATTTGGTGCATCAGGATGATGTTATCGCCGCGATTCAAATGCTGCTGAAATTGCCGCAGGGTGGGCATGTATACAATCTGTGCGCGCCGATACATCCGACTAAAGCGGAGTTCTACCCACCGCTAGCGCGTTCTTTAGGCTTGGAGCCGCCGCAGTTTGCACCTGAGGAAAAACCATCGCAGGGTAAGTTGGTCGATGGTTCGTTAATCAGCAAAGAACTGGGATTTGAATATCAGTATTCTAACCCCGCGCTGATGCCGTGGAATTGATTTTGTCTTTTGTTGTCATAAAAACGCTGCCAAAAGGCATAATGCCGGTCACTTAAGCGTGATTTTAGGGGAAGTACACCGATGGGGTCGTAGCAGCTTTAGCTGCCGACAACTTTGCAGGGAGCAAAGTTGAACAACGCTTTAGCGTTGACCCCTAGGGTGGAACACATAGATGTGTTCCATAACCGCCCCGCGGTGTGCTAGCCCCGTGTATCTCGATCTCTTAAACGATCAGCATTAGTCAAAAGGCAGCTGTTTCGTATCAAGTGAGCAGATTACGCTAAGTTTAAGCGCAAACGCTGCCCCACATGTCATATTCATCGACGTTTTCAATGGTGACGTTAACCACATCGCCCACTTTCAGCTTGGTTTCACCGTTCAGGTAAACGACTCCGTCAATCTCTGGAGCATCGGCCATACTACGGCCAATGGCGCCTTCTTCGTCTACTTCGTCAATAATAACCGGTAGTGTGTGGCCTACTTTGTCTTGCAGACGTTGAGCTGAAATCTGCTGTTGAAGCTGCATGAAACGGTGGAATCGTTCTTCCTTCACTTCTTCAGGAACTTGGTCAGCCAGTTCGTTGGCGGCAGCGCCTTCAACAGGGCTGAACTTGAAGCAACCCACACGGTCCAGTTTGGCTTCGCTTAGGAAATCCAGCAGCATCTGGAAATCTTCCTCGGTTTCACCTGGGAAACCAACGATAAATGTCGAGCGCAGTGTCAGCTGTGGACAGATTTCACGCCAACGTTTGATTCGTTCCAGCGTACGTTCTACCGCACCAGGACGCTTCATCAGTTTAAGGATTTTTGGACTCGCATGCTGAAGTGGAATATCCAGATACGGAAGCACTTTTCCTTCTGCCATCAGCGGGATCACGTCATCGACGTGCGGGTACGGGTAAACATAGTGCAGACGAACCCAGACGCCAAGCGATGATAGCTGCTCGCACAGGCTAATCATGCTGGTTTTGACCGGCTGGCCGTTCCAGAAACCGGTGCGGTGTTTAACGTCTACGCCGTAGGCAGAGGTATCTTGCGAAATGACCAGCAGCTCTTTCACTCCGGCATCCACCAGCCGTTTGGCTTCATCTAAAACAGAGCCAATCGGGCGGCTATCGAGATCGCCACGCATGGATGGAATGATGCAGAAAGTGCAGCGGTGATTACAGCCTTCGGATATTTTTAGATAAGCGTAATGTTTTGGCGTCAGTTTCACGCCTTGTTCCGGCACCAAGCTGGTGAAAGGATTATGCGTTGGCTTAGGCACGTACTGATGCACGTGTTTGAGCACGGCTTCATAACTATGCGGGCCAGTAATTTCCAGAACTTTAGGGTGAACTTCGCGGATCTGGTTCTCTTTTGCCCCTAAGCAGCCAGTAACAATTACTTTTCCGTTTTCGTTGAGAGCTTCACCGATAGCCTCCAACGATTCCTGAACGGCACTGTCGATAAAACCGCAGGTATTTACGATGACAAGCTCAGCGTCATCGTAGCGAGGCACAACATCATAACCTTCGGTGCGCAGTTCGGTCAGAATACGTTCGGAGTCCACCAGATTTTTCGGGCAACCAAGGGACACAAAACCAATACGCGGTTGTTGCATATATTACGCTCACAAAATGTTCAAAGAATAAAAACGGCTGAGATTTTACACGGGAATGTACCCCGCCTCTAGTTTTTATCATTGTGAGCTAGCTCAATTGAGCGCAACGGCTTAACCGGATTGTTATCCTCATGTTTTTGTGGATGTTGTTTCATTGCCTGCCTTAGCGCACTGGGTGTTAAGCCGAAATGTTGGCTAAAACGAGCACTAAATCGCGATGCGCAATTATATCCTCCATGATACGCAATCTCCCCAATACTGAGCGTACTGCTTTGTATTTCATAGAGTGCGTTACTCATACGAACACTTTCTAAAATAGAGCGAAACCCCTGATTTTCTGCCGCTAAACGGCGTCTCAGCGTTGAGCTTCCCATCTGCAGTTGATGAGCAACGTCATTTACACTCCAGTTGTGCGCAGGGTCTCGCAGCAATACCTGTTGTACCTGAGCCGTAAGGGGATCGTTTCTGTTGCGAAACAATATTTCGCCATAGCCAGAAAGTGCCAGTGCCAGCAATACTCCATGAAGTTGGTGTTTTTGCAGCTGTGGTGGTGTGTCATTGTGCAAGGTGTTCAGCAGTCCTTGCCACGTCAGACGAATATTGTCATTAAGGGGAATACATAGTGAGTTTGTTTGGGGGCTCTGTCTCGCCACGGAGCCATGAGATTGCTTAAATTCGCGTAACAATGGTTCTGGAATATAAACCATGTCGGAGATATACAGCCCTTGTTTGGGGGTATTGGCGATGCTGATTTCTGATCCTGCGGGGAACAGGATAAGAGAATGGGGAGTGGCAATTTCAGCGTGCTTTCCCCATTGCACTGTTTTGCTACCAACACGAACATGGCATAACGCGGGGGTGAATAGCGTGATTCGATGCAAGCTATGAGCGCAACGAGCGACTATTTCCTGTGCGGTTAATCGATGTTCCGCGTGATTGATAGCATGCATGTTTAGCGTCCGTAGTGAGGGGTGATTTCCGCATGGGCCAAGGCGTTGGTATTCAACATAAAACCGACTAAAGCACCACTGGATTGACTATCAATGGGTAATTTATCCGTTTTAAGTGCCCAAACGGTAAAGCGATAAGGGTGAGGTTTATCCCCTGGAGGAGGACAAGCACCGCCGAATCCGGCATAACCGAAATCATTCCGGCCTTGAACTGCGCCTAAGGGCAGATTCTTCCCATCTTTTGCACCGGCATTGGCCGCCAAAGTATGAATATTGGCTGGAATATTGACTACCGTCCAGTGCCACCAGCCGCTACCTGTCGGGGCGTTGGGATCGTAAGCCGTGATGGCAAAGCTTTTTGTTCCTTTTGGCGCATTTACCCACGAGAGTTGTGGTGAGGTATTTCCCCCATTACAGCCAAAACCTTGATAAACCTGCGACTGTTGTAACGATTTACCTTGCTGAATATCTGAACTGTGCAAGGTGAAGCCTTCAGCAAACACGCTTAATGACGAAGTTAACAGTGCTATACCTAAAATAGCTTTATTCATTCTGATGTCTCCCTTGATTGGTATAAATACAATACCCAAAGGAATATCAGTAGATTATGCCGAAACGCTCTGATGATGTGCTGAAATGCGCATGGAACAACATTGGCGTATTCCGTTTGAGCCTTGTGCGTAAATTTTTCCGTAGCCCCACCAGATATCACCCACCATTTCTGACTATCTATCAAAAATGAGATGCCGATCCGTTGAGTAGGACTTATGTCCTCAAACTATGACCTGACCATACATACAATCACGTCAACGGCTTCTCCTTTCTACCTTAATTTGCAGGAAATTTTATGACAGCACACATTAATGCGAGACCTGACGATTTTGCCTCCACCGTTGTCATGCCAGGCGATCCACTGCGGGCAAAATTTATTGCCGAAAACTACCTGACAAATGCGCGTGAAGTGACCAATGTTCGCAACATGTTGGGCTATACAGGCCTCTATCAAGGACAACCTGTTTCGGTCATGGGGCACGGTATGGGTATTCCATCAATGACGTTATATGCCCATGAACTGGTTCACGACTTTGGTGTTAAACGAATTATTCGCATAGGAAGCTTAGGAGCAACACAGCGCGATATTCGTATGAGAGACATTATTTTGGCGGTTGCTGCAGGTACGGATTCAATCACTAATGCTAAGCGGAGTGCCGGTTATCACATGGCGACCTCCGCATATTTCCCTCTGTTGCATGAAGCATGGTGCCAAGCAACAAAGGCCGGAATTCCAGTCAAGGTTGGTAATGTTTTCAGTGGAGATCTTTATTACGATCCTGATGAAAATTTGATCCCCGCGTTAGAGAAATTCGGTGTGTTGGGAATTGATATGGAGGTGGCAGGGTTATATGGGCTTGCACACCAGTTTGGGATAGAAGCTTTGGCAATTCTCACCGTGTCAGATCACTGTTTAACCGGAGAGGAAACAACAGCCGAAGAACGGCAGCTGACATTTAGCCAAATGATTGAGCTAGCTTTAAATACGGCTATAACAGAATAAAAACAGCCTAAAGCGATACACCAGGGAAATATAATTATGAAAAATAAACTTGCACTTACGGCTATTAGTTTCCTAGCCAATTTTATTATGGCTGGTTTTGCTAGCCAGTTTGGGATGTTAATCGAACCTATCGCTAACAGCTATAACGCAGATATTAATGCGGTAGCCTCAGTTTTCTCATTATTAAATGGGGGAGCGTTAGCGGGAACCGTGGCGGCGTTCTTCTTAATTGAGAGAATAGGCGTCAAACGCATGACATGTATTAGCTATTCGATTGTGTTTCTTTGTGCCTTAGCAATGCATTGGATAGGGGGGATCTGGGTCGTCATGGTTGCCATGACGCTGGTGGGTTTTTGCGGTGGTATTGGCTTATGTATCGCAGGAACTATCGTTGTTGCCGTTTGGCATGACAAAATCCAAAGTACAATGTTAGTGGTTCAAGATGCGACTTTTAATGTGGCAGGAGTGGTGTTCCCTCTAGTAACGACATATGCACTCACCCATAATATGTCTTGGAGTTATAGCTACTTAACGGTTGGGATAGTGGCTCTAGCGACGTTAGGCATTGTGGCAATGACAAACTTCTCTCGCTGTGAACCTGAAAAAGTATCGGGTCAGACAGAAGCGGTTAAATCTGAATGGAACTTCGGCATTATTAGCGGTGGCATTGGGTTGTTTTTAGGAATGTTAGCGCTATATACCTTCCTAACCTGGGCTCCGCTATTTGTTAAACAAAAGTTTGGTATACCATTCGAAGTTGCCGGAAGTATTATTACGCAATACTGGGCCGCTGCATTGGTCGGGGCATTGGTTTCTACGGTAATTGTGTCCAGAGTGAAAATCCATTATTTCTTGATGGGGGTTATCATGCTGGCATTCATTATCACGACCTGTATTGTAACGACAAATAATCTTAATCACTTAGACTATTTAGCCTACGGTTATGGCTTTGTTTGCGCGGCGCTTTATAACTCATTCATTGCTTATGGTGTTTCATTTGTAAAACACGCCAGCAGTCGAAATGTTTCTTATATTCTGATTAGCGGTAGTGCTGGTGCAATGTTTAGTCCTGCTATTAGTGCTTTGTTAGAAAAAACGCTAGGTATACAAACAATTATGTACGCCATTCCTATTCTCTATTTCGTGATCATGCTGATGCTAGTTGCAGTATTAAAAACGTTTAACCGTAATTCTCATAAGGAATCTTGTGTTTTATAGCATGATTATTTCATCTTATTGATTCGCCAATACTCTGGGAACTAAAAATAACTATTTTAATAAAACAAATTAATTGTACTAATGCTTATTATTAAATTTATAAGGAACGTAATTATGGCCAGCACAGTCTCTTTGGGTTTAAATAAAACTATATTAGCCTTTATTTTCTCTGGGTTAACGTTTGCTGCAAGCGCAGCTGACTATAAGGACGGAGACACACATAAAAATGATTATAAGTGGTTCCAGTTTAACCTCATGCAAAGCGTGGATGCCAAAGTACCTTATGGCGCACACAATGATACCTATTTAGAAATGGAGTTTGGTGGTCGTTCTGGGATATTTGATTTATATGGCTACGTTGATATCTTTGATATTTTCGACCGCAAACAGGATGATCGCCATGATAGCGATAACTTTTTTGCAAAAATCTCTCCTCGTGTATCCTTGGATGGGCTATTTGAAACTGATTTATCGGTTGGCCCCATTGAAGAATGGTATTTGTCGACCGTAACAAACATTGGCGATCGCGAATTATTTGAGCATTATATTGGTCTGGGTGCTGATGTTAATGTACCTTGGTTCGGAAAAATGGGGATGAACGTTTATGCTCATTATGTCCGAGAAAACTATGGAGCAGCCAATGAAGGAAAATGGGATGGCTACATGTTTTCAACCAATTGGTCTACGCCATTTTATAATTTCTCAAACGGAAGCTATCTAAGCTATCAAGGATATTTGGATTATCAATTCGGTGCCAATGAGATATCTAACGATGGGCTGCATAGCAATAATGCCATTGAGTGGTATAACGGATTGTATTGGCACTCAGAACGCTATGCTATCGGTTATGGTTTAAAATACTTTCGAAACATGGCACTAACCCAAAATGAGGTTGGTGCAGGTAAAACGACCGGTATAGGTCATTACTTCGATGTGACCTATAAGTTCTAATGGTTAGTCTTTAATAATAAAAGCCGAATCTATCTATTGAACACGGCCTGCTGCAATAAACTGTAGTTGTCAGTATTTATTGTGGCAGGCTTACTCTTCAATATCGTTGCCTAAAAATTTCTTCAGCTCAGCAAGGTTTTTAATTTCTAAACCTTGTGGTCCACGCATAATTAAACCACCATCTATGAGTTCTTTGACTGCCCTGCGATAGACTCGATCGGTTGTACCAAAACGCTCAGCCTCAAGATAGTTTTTTGTAAAGCCATCCATGGGTAATTTATTCTGATACTGTCGGTAGAGATCGTAAGCGACGTTATGAGCTATCGGATAAAGCATGCGATGAAGGAAAATATCTAGCGTATCTTGATAATCAATAGCCATAGCGCTGGCAAAATAGATTGCTAACTTGGGGTGCTGACTCAGTGCTATTTCTAGCTGTTCACAGCTACAGAGTGCAACGGTCAGCGGTTCCTCCGCGATAATATCGAGTTGGCAGGGATATCCTGTGAAGAACTCCATTTCACCAAATAATTGCTCATCACATTCCATTGTGCCTAGCTGAAAGCGCCTGCCATTTTCAGCGCTGTAGCCGAGGGAGATTTTGCCTGAAGCCACCATCATCAGCTGTTTAACTGCTTGACCCTGCCTGAAGAGATGCTCTCCCTCTGCGATGAGACATGTTTCGTTTAAATATGCACGCAGAGTTTTTTCAACGAGAGCATCATCCTGCTGCCAAATCCCCTGAAAGCGTCCTTTAGCCAATGATTTTAGCTGCATACTCTCACCTGTGCTGTATTCGTACTGTTTAATTCATATGATACCTGAATAAACATTAAGAATAATCGCTTGGCTGGTGAACATGCAGCTTGTATTTAAAAACTGCGATCCTGCTAGAGAAACCGCAGTTAACCGTGTTGACTAGGCCACCACGACTCTTACTCCATTAGTTTTCTTTTAACAAATAGCTGAGCACAAAGCAGAAGCACCAAGATACCGGCCATCACGAGTAAATGCTCAATGCGGAAATGATCGGCCAGTGGGCCAAACAGCACCATCCCTAGCGGCAGTGCACAGCAGTTAGCCACCTGTACCAAGCTGAAAATTCTGCCATGCATGACAGGGTCAACCTTTTCCTGTAATAACGCGGTGATAGGTGCGTTAAAACATGGCATGGTAATTCCAATCAGAAAATTAAAGGCCAGATAAATGGCAAACACCGGTGCGCAGCCGAGCGCAATCATGCAAAAGCCATAGGCGCCGCCCGCCAACAAGGTGGTTCGCAGGCGACTGTTGAATCCGCCCCACATCGCAATCGCGATGCCGCCCACGATGGCTCCGCTGCTAAATGCCATTTCATTGATAGCCAAACGCCAGGCCTCAGGGCCAAACGAACGGCTAACCATTAACGGAGTCATAAACGCCGCGGGACTTATCAGAATCATCATGACAATCAAAAAGATAATCAGATAGCGGATAAAAGGGTTTTCCTTCAAATAGTAGAAACCTTCTCTGATGGCCTTGATTGTCGATTTGCCCTCAAGATTTTGGCTGGAAAGTCTGGCTAGCTTCAGCATCGACATCAGCGTGAGCGCGATAGCCGCGGTGATAACATCGACAAAGAAGATTTTCTCGATAGATAAATAGGCATAGAGAACGCCGCTCGTCGCGGGAGCAATGAGCATATTCAGTGAACTCAGTGTGCTATTGATCCCGTTAACCCTGATTAAATGCTCTTTGGGAACCAACTGAGGAATAATGGAGTTAACCGTTGGCGTTTGGATTCCTGTACCAAAAGAGCGTACCGCTAATACCGCAAAAATGAGCCATAACGGCTTGTATCCAAGGATAAATGAAATCGCTAACAGCAGCGTAACTACGGCAATCACCGCATCCGAAATCATGCTGACATACTTGCGGTTATAGCGGTCAACCCACACGCCAGCAAACAGAGAGATGATGAGCTGTGGTAAAAAGCCACATAGGGTGGATAGGGTGATCATCAGCCCAGAGGATGTGGTCAGCGTGATATACCAGATAATGGCGTACTGCACGATCGAAGAGCCAAACAGCGAAATGGTTTGGGCAGATAGGAAAAGGGTAATGTCCTTTTTCCAGTAAGAATGTGGAGTCATAAGGTTGATACTCATTCATAGAAAGCCATTCAAAAGCCGGATAACGTTGAGCCGGCTTAAAGATTGTTTACTTCAACAATCCGTCACAGATGTCTTGCAACATCAAGGGGCACAGATAAAGCGTGGAAGGTAGCTTGTAAACTCTCGATTTCAGACAGCACGAAACGACGTAATTAAACGACGAAAAGCGGCTGGCTGATGAAGAGTTTAAGCGGCAATACGCTGCTGATTAGGCTCCGAACAACGCTTCATCTTTCGATTGCGCGGAGCTGCGTCTGGTGACGGACTTTTTGAAGTAGCTGCAGACCATGAAATAAGCTCACTAATAGGGGATGAATTCCCCTTAGATTGAGCGTGGATTATATCTATGGCTTATGGATTGGGCAAACCATCGTTGTTAAAAGATTATTCCAAACTTAGGCTATCGCCGGTGTTCAGCGGCTGCGAGTTGGGCAGCCATAAACGCCCCCAGGCTCCCGTGCAGTGACAACCATAGATGAGATCGATATTTTGTGCTTGAAAATAGCGGCGGGTGCTGAGCATTTCGCGAATGCCTGCACTGCGTAGATGCAGACCGCCAATAACGGCGCTGACTTTATCGATGCCGGTAATATGCTTGGCATAACGGATGATATCGCAGATGCCTGAGTGAGAGCAGCCAACGATAATGATGAGGCCTTGGCTTCCCTGCCAAATGAGACAGCTATCATCCTTAACGTAGTCGGTGGTGAAGCCATCTTCGTTTTCAATAAGGCCAAAACTTTTGTGTTTATTGCTGCGCTCAATTTCACCAGCAAAAATAAATCGACTGCCAATCGATACGGGATGGCGAGAAAGGCGAAAAGGAAAATGCGTTTTAAGCGCTGTTTCGCTATTTTCTGGGGAGATTTTTTTTAGTCTTATCGCGCGTGAACCGACAAATTTTCCCGCATAACGAGTAAGAAAGACGTCTGGGTGACAAATGACTTCGGGCTTATGCGGCGTATGAGGAATGAGGTAGGGCAGACCGCCAAAATGATCGTAGTGTCCGTGCGATAACACGACGCGAGTAAGGGTGCCTAAATCAATTCCTAAGCGGTGTGCATTGTCACAAAATCGCTGATCTTGTCCGGTATCAAATAAGATGCGTTGTTCACCATCGTCCAACAATAAACTTAATCCTACGCCGCCGTCTAACTGTGGGTGATGGTTTTTATTTTCTAACAGTACCGTGATGTTGAGCGACATCCGTTTTCTCTTCTATTTATTATCTTATCCGCGGGCTTAGGCCGCGCTTTTTAGATATGAATTAGGCAGCCCTGTTTTACGAGTGAAGCCAATTGCTCTGGATAAGTGGTAAATGAATTCCAGCGTAGATCGAGGCGTTTAAGATTTTTAAGTTCCTGAATGCTTTCCGGCAGCGACGTCAGATTATTGGCGCGCAAATCCAGCGTCTGCAGTTGAGTCAGTGCGGCAATCGTATCTGGCACTTCAGACAGATTGTTAAATCTGAAGTTGAGATCTTGTAAGTGGTTCAATTGAGCAAATGAATCAGGGATAGATTTAATCCTATTACCTGAGATATCGAGTACCCGAAGCTGGGTAAGTTGCCCGATTGAATCAGGAAACTGACTGAAATGGTTGTTCATCAGATGCAATTCTTGCAGATTTTTCAGTTCGCTAATTTTTTCTGCAAGAACGGATATTTTGTTGTTGTATAAGCGTAACTCCTCCAGCGCTGACATCGCAAAAACAGCCTCAGGGATCGCCGTGAGATGATTATCGGTGATGTTGAGGTAGCGCAAATTCCGCAGGGCAGAAAATGTGGCGGGAATGTCCGTAAGCGAGTTATTACTCAAATAGAGATAAATTAGCTGCGTGAGCTTTCCCATGGTGTCTGGCAGTTCGGACAACCGGTTATGCCCGAGATCGAGCATTTCTAACGCCCTAAGCTGCCCGATGCTGTCGGGAATTTTGGTCATCTGATTACAGGAAATATTGAGCACCTGAAGTTCAGATAGCATTCCAATTTGCTCAGGGTATGAGCTCAATTGATTATTATATACGCTAAGCCCCGTCAGGCTTGCGTTGAGTTCAATACCATCGAGACATTCAAGCTGTTGGTTATCCAGATTGAGGAACCGTGTATTGCTTTGGCTAGAAGATGAGCTTGTTCGCTGGTGTAATAACATACAAACTGTCCCAATAAGTCATGCCGAGGGCGAATTCATCAATCTAGCCAGTTTGCCAAGAGATGAAAAGGTTAAGGGGCTAAAACTGAGGTGTGGAAGAACAAATAGCCTCTTCATGACGCGATGAGATCTTTGTGAATACGCTTGTTTTTAAATAGTGATAGAGAGCACATCGCTGCGATGAATAGATTTTCATAATGCATAACATATTGGCAAAAGTTGAGATGAGCTATGGAACCACTGCATGCGATTTGGGTCACTATTGGGTTGTTTGTTCTCACATTTTTTAATCCCGGCGCAAACCTCTTTGTGGTGGTGCAAACCAGCTTATCTTCAGGGCGTCGAGCGGGTGTGTGTACGGGTTTAGGGGTTGCACTGGGGGACGCTATTTATTCCGGTCTGGGTCTATTTGGTATGGTTGCCTTAATGACCCAGTTTGAAAGCCTGTTTTCATTGATAAAAATAGCAGGCGGCCTCTATTTGCTTTGGTATGCCTACGGCGTCGTGCGTAATCAAAATGACGTGCAAATTAGCGCATTGCATACGCTTATTCCCGGAAAGGGCGCGGTGTTTTTTCGCCGTGGTTTGATTACCGACCTTTCTAATCCGCAGACCGTGCTTTTCTTCATCAGCATTTTTTCCGTCACGCTGAGTGCAGATACCCCTATCTGGGCTAAGTTGTTGACATGGGCAGGTATTGTTTTGAGTTCTGTGCTGTGGCGAATTTTTCTCAGTCAGGCTTTCTCTCTTTCCGTGGTGCGTCGTGCCTATTCTCGTATTCAGCGCGTTGCCAGCAAAATCATCGGCGCAGTGGTGGGCATATTTGCTCTGCGGCTTATCTATGAAGGTGGCCGTGAATTAAGCCACTAATCGTAATATAACATCACGTTGCTGAAGTATTTGCTCAGATATCAACTATGCTGATACTGGGTGAATATTGTGACATCGTGTTGGGGGCGATATGTATGATTAATATGCCTAACGGCTATATTACTAGGTAAGCCACCTCTTTTTACGCTAGCGAATATCTGCGCTTGCTGCTCTGTTTTTGTATATAAACTTGTTAGTTTTTATTGTTTGTTTTTTGTTCAATTAAGCAACATTTCGTGCGATCTATCACATTAAACAATTAACAAATTTTTAGTGTTCCTTTTCTACCCTAATCAGCAAGTTACCCGTAACAGTGTCCATTATTTAGCCCAAAACCGCCATTTCAAAACGTAGCGGAACGTAAATAAATGTTTCATAACAACACATTCATCAAGGAAATGGTGTTAAATAACTGATAACATTTTGTAAGTGGGCAATGTCATGGCAAAAGAAACCTCAGGAAGCTCGAGAAGAGATTTCCTACTAAAAACAATAACGTTAGTACCCGCAGTGGCTATTGGCGGAACGGGAATCGGCTCTCTTGCCGCTCCGGCCATCGTTCAAGCGGCAGAACCTAAAGCGCCAGAAAAACACACGGCGCGTGATTACAATCCTACCTTTTTCACCCCTGAAGAATATGCCTTTGTCAAAGCCGCCGTCGCACGTTTGATTCCCAATGACGATCGCGGCCCTGGGGCTTTGGAAGCAGGCGTTCCTGAGTTCATCGATCGCCAGATGAACACGCCGTATGCCACGGGTTCCCAGTGGTATATGCAAGGGCCATTTAATCCAGACGCCGAGCACGATTTTGGCTATCAACTACCGCTAACCCCACAGCAAATTTATCGTTTAGGCGTGGCTGAAGCGAATGATTATGCCAAAAAGCAGGGAGGTAAAGTTTTTGCTGAGCTACCGCAAGATAAGCAAGACGATCTCTTAAGCCAGATGGAAGGCGGTAAGGCTGAATTCACTCAGGTTCCGTCTAAGGTCTTTTTCTCTTTCTTACTGCAAAACACGCGTGAAGGATTCTTTAGCGACCCTATTCACGGTGGCAATCAAGGAATGGTGGGCTGGACGTTAATTAACTTCCCCGGCGCACGAGCCGATTTTATGGACTGGGTAGAGCGCGGTGAACGTTATCCGTTCCCTCCGGTATCTATTCGCGGAGAAAGGGGATAAGTCATGGCGAATACAATGAAGAAAGTTGATGCGGTCGTGGTTGGGTTTGGTTGGGCCGGTTCTATCATGGCGAAGGAGCTAACCGAAGCGGGCTTAAACGTGGTGGTATTGGAAAGAGGTCCGCATCGTGACACCTATCCTGACGGCGCTTATCCGCAGGTTATCGACGAATTGACCTATAACATCCGCCGTAAACTGTTCCAAGACCTGTCGAAAAGCACCGTCACAATCCGCCATAATGCTTCGCAAACCGCATTACCCTACCGTCAGCTTGCTGCATTTTTACCCGGTACGGGAACCGGTGGGGCTGGGTTACATTGGTCAGGTGTACATTTTCGTATCGACCCTATGGAATTGCGCATGCGCAGCCATTATGAAGAGCGTTACGGTAAAAACTTTATTCCTGAAGGCATGACCATTCAGGATTTCGGCGTGACTTATGAAGAGCTTGAACCCTATTTTGATAAGGCTGAAAAAGTATTTGGCACTTCGGGTACACCGTGGAGCGTAAAAGGTAAAGTTGTCGGACAGGGTAAGGGAGGCAATCCGTTTGCGCCGGATCGCTCAGATAACTTCCCACTGCCTGCGCAGAAGCGCACCTTCTCTGCACAAATGTTTGCTCAAGCAGCTGAATCTGTGGGCTATCATCCTTATGATTTGCCATCGGCAAACACCTCTGGTCCATATACCAATACCTATGGTGCGCAGATGGGGCCATGTAATTTCTGCGGATTCTGTAGCGGCTATGCATGTTACATGTATTCCAAAGCCTCTCCGAACGTTAACGTGTGGCCAGCGCTGCGCCAAGAACCTAAGTTTGAGTTGCGTACCAACTCACATGTGCTGCGCGTTAATCTGACCGATGATAAAAAACGCGCCACTGGCGTAACTTATGTGGATGCGCAGGGGCGTCAGGTTGAACAGCCTGCTGATTTGGTGATTCTGGCTGCATTCCAGTTCCACAACGTGCATCTGATGTTGTTATCTGGAATTGGTAAACCTTATAACCCTATTACCAATGAAGGTGTGGTGGGGCGTAACTTCGCTTACCAAAACATTTCGACTATCAAGGCTTTCTTCAATAAAGATATCTTCACCAATACGTTTATTGGTGCGGGTGGCGCTGGCGTGGGTGTCGATGATTTTAACGCTGATAACTTTGACCATGCGAAATACGGCTTTGTCGGGGGATCTCCATTCTGGGTGAATCAGGCGGGGACCAAACCTATTTCAGGTTTGCCAACGCGTCCGGGCACACCAACGTGGGGCAGTAAATGGAAAGCGGAAGTAGCTGATGTCTATTCGCACCATGTCTCTATGGATGCACATGGCGCACATCAGTCTTATCGTGCCAACTATCTGGATCTCGACCCGAACTATAAAGATGTTTATGGCCAGCCGCTGCTGCGTATGACGTTTGATTGGCAAGAAAATGACATCAAAATGTCGCAGTTCATGCATGGCCGGATGCATAAGATTGCGGAAGCCATGAACCCTACTGTAATCAGCGGTTCGCCAAAATCTGAAGGAACGCATTTCGATACCACGGTCTATCAGACCACGCATATGAACGGCGGCGCGATTATGGGGGAAGACCCTAAAACTAGCGCGATTAACCGCTATTTACAAAGTTGGGATGTGCCAAACGTATTTGTACCGGGGGCATCTGCATTCCCACAAGGTTTGGGCTATAACCCAACAGGTACCTTAGCGGCACTGACTTACTGGTCTGCTCGTGCAATTCGCGAACAGTATTTGAAAAATCCAGGACCGTTGGTGCAGGCATAAGGAAACCAGAAAATGAAAAAACTTATCTCAGCTCTGGTGCTTAGCGCGATTAGTCTTAGTGCCGCTGCGCAAGAAACCAGCGGTGTCGATTTGATTAAACGTGGTGAATATCTGGCGCGAGTCGGTGACTGTGTGGCATGTCATACTAGCAAGGGGGGAACACCTTTTGCGGGGGGGCTGCCAATGGCCACGCCGATTGGCACCATCTACAGTACCAATATTACTCCGGATAAAAAGCACGGTATCGGTGAATACTCATTTGAGGATTTTGATAAAGCGGTACGCCACGGCGTTGCTAAGAACGGCGATACACTTTATCCCGCGATGCCATATCCTTCTTATGCGGTGGTGACTGAGCCGGATATGCGTGCGCTCTATGCTTACTTCATGCAAGGGGTAAAACCTGTCGCTCAGGCAAACAAAGACAGTGATATTCCTTGGCCTCTGTCGATGCGTTGGCCGCTGTCTATCTGGCGCGGTATGTTTGCCCCTGATGTGCAAGATTTCACCCCAGCACAGGGTGAAGATGCCGTATTGGCGCGCGGTCGCTATTTGGTTGAAGGCTTAGGGCACTGTGGTGCCTGCCATACACCTCGCAGCATCACAATGCAGGAAAAGGCATTAAATAACGATGAGGGCGAAGTCTATCTATCAGGTAGTGCACCGATTGACGGTTGGATTGCCACGAATCTGCGAGGCGATTATAAAGACGGCCTAGGAAGTTGGAGCGAGCAGGATCTGACTGAGTTCTTGCGTACGGGGCGCAACGATCGTACTGCGGTGTTTGGCGGTATGACTGATGTGGTTGAGCACAGCTTGCAATACTTAACTCCTGAAGATGCCACGGCGATTGCGCGTTATCTGAAATCGCTTCCAGCGAATGATAAGGATCAAAAGCCGTTTAAAGAGGATAAAACCGTTGCTAATGCGCTGTGGAAAGGCGATGACAGTAAAACGGGCGCTGCATTGTATGTGGATAACTGTGCTGCGTGTCACCGCACCGACGGCAGCGGCTATACTCGATTCTTCCCAGAATTACGAGGTAATCCTGTCGTGATGACGGATGACGCCACTTCGCTGATCCACGTGGTACTTACGGGTAATACGTTACCCGGAGTGCAGGGGGCTCCATCGTCTATCACCATGCCAGCGTTTGGATGGCGCTTAAACGATCAGCAGGTCGCAGACGTCGTTAACTTTATCCGCACCAGCTGGGGGAATAAAGCTCCAGAAATTACGGCTAAAGATGTGGCCAAGGTGCGTGAGGATAAAGATATTATCCCTGACCCTAAACTGCTTGGTAGCCCTGACATTGAAAAATTGACGGCGAGTCAGCACTAGCATAAACGACCCCGGCAAGTCCGGGGTTTTTTATCGATTGTAGATAGGACAAATTTATATAAGGCATTACCCCTTAGTCTGTTGATGCGGCAATCTAGCGGCAATGGCGAACGCGTTTATTCTCTCCCCAGTACCCAAGAAAACGCTATCGCATCGTGAGTTAGTGACAAATCGACCATGAGCAGCACAACGATTAAGCAAAAAAATTGATTAGCGAGTCTGTAAGGTTGGATTATATTTAAAGGACTAATAATCGGGGGTTTATTCTTTAAGTTAAAGCCGTTATGGTTCCAAGCAGGGCTTGAAAAAGCTTTGCGAAGGTAAAGATTAATTTTTGTTTATCTGAATGGATACGCTGGCATCATCATGAAGAAAATCGCACTCACTACGTTAATCAAAAAAATCACTCTCGGGGCAGGCCTAACACTAATGGCGATCCCGATGACCTATGCCGATGAGGCTGCACCAGCGGCCCCACAAATCAACGCCAAAGCCTATGTGCTGATGGATTACGATAGCGGGAAAATCTTGACTGAAGCTAACGCCGATGAGCGTTTGGATCCCGCAAGTCTGACAAAAATCATGGCCAGCTATGTGATTGGACAGTCAATCAAAGCAGGAAAAATCACGCCGAACGATATGGTGGTGGTGGGAAAAGATGCTTGGGCAACGGGGAATCCCATCTTACGTGGCTCGTCGCTGATGTTCCTCAAGCCGGGCGATCGCGTGCCCGTCTCTGAGTTAAATAAAGGTGTGGTTATCCAGTCGGGTAACGACGCGAGTATTGCATTAGCTGATTACGTTGCTGGAAGTCAGGACGCTTTTGTGAGCCTGATGAATAAATACGTTGAGGCTTGGGGGCTAAAAAATACGTCGTTTAAAACCGTGCATGGTTTGGACTCTGAGGGCCAATACAGCTCGGCACGCGATATGGCGCTGATTAGCCAACGTCTGATTGCCGATGTGCCTGATGAATATGCGCTACATAAAGAGAAAGAGTTTACCTTCAATAAGATTCGTCAGGTCAATCGTAACCGCTTGCTCTGGGATAGTAGCCTAAACGTGGATGGTATTAAAACCGGCTACACGTCTGGCGCGGGGCACAATCTGGTTTCTTCGGCAACCGATGGGCCAATGCGCTTAATTTCCGTCGTGTTGGGTGCTCCTACGGATCGTATTCGCTTCGAAGAAAGCAAAAAATTGCTGACTTGGGGCTTCCGTTTTTATGAAACTGTAACGCCAATCAAAGTGGGTCAGGCATTTACTACCGAAAAAGTCTGGTTCGGGGATAAGAGTGAAGTCGAGTTGGGCGTGAATAAAAACGCCGCTGTCACTATTCCGCGCGGGCAGTTAAAAAATCTGAAGGCAAGCTTTACGCTCAATCAGCCACAGCTTGAAGCCCCTCTAGCTAAAGGGCAGGTGGTGGGAACTATCGATTTCCAATTGAATGGTAAAACTATCGAACAGCGCCCGCTGGTGGTGCTAAATGAGGTTAAAGAGGCGGGGTTCTTTGGCCGGATGATCGATTTTGTGATGATGAAAATTCATCAGATATTCGGCTCGTGGTTTGATTAAGTCATAGTGCCAATAATCAGCGTGCAGGACGCACGCTGATTTCTTATTAATTACTCCTCCGATCCCTATGTGCGACTAACTTAACCGATAAAAAGAGTGTACTTACCTATTTTATTGGTTTTGAAAGGTCTGTGATGAGGTCGCTTACTGAGTCGCTTTGGCTGGAATACAAGAGGGGGGCGCGGTGGGAGAGGCTATTGGGGATAGAGATATTCACCATATTGAGACTCAAAGTGCGAGCAACAATTGTTAACTCGCACTTTGAGGTTTTGTGGCTGAATCAACGGGTGTTTAGTTTGGCCACTAAGCACCCATTAACAATAGAATCAACCGCAGGTCAGTACTTTCAACGCCAAGCCACCGCGTGATGTTTCGCGGTATTTTGAGTTCATGTCTTTGCCCGTTTCGTACATCGTTTCGATGACTTTATCCAGACATACGCGTGGGTCGCTGGTACGGCGCATTGCCATACGTGAAGCATTCACCGCTTTTACCGCAGCGATGGCGTTACGCTCGATGCAAGGTACTTGAACCTGACCGGCAACTGGGTCGCAGGTTAAACCAAGGTTATGTTCCATAGCAATTTCTGCTGCCATGCATACCTGTGCCGGACTTCCGCCCATCAATTCGGTAAGACCTGCTGCGGCCATCGAACAGGCTACGCCAACTTCACCCTGACAGCCCACCTCTGCACCAGAAATCGACGCATTCATCTTGTAAAGTGCACCGATAACCCCAGACGCCAAGAAGTAACGAGAGTAGGAATTGGTGTTAACTTCGCGAATAAATTTATCGTAATAGGCCAGAACCGCCGGAATAATTCCGCATGCGCCGTTGGTTGGCGCCGTCACGACGCGCCCGCCGGCCGCGTTCTCTTCGTTTACCGCAAAGGCGTACATGTTGATCCAGTCAACAACGGCCATTGGGTCCACGCTCATTTTATCATGGGTGACCAGCATGCGACGCAGTGCTGAAGCACGGCGCGGAACACGTAGTGGCCCAGGCAAAATGCCTTCAGTATTCATACCGCGCTCAATTCCGCTGCGCATAACATCCCAAACGCGCGTGAAGTGTGCATCGATCTCTTCTTTGCTATGCAAGGCGAGTTCGTTTTGCATTACCAAACCAGACAGAGACAGGCCCGATGCTTTGCAGTGCTCTTGCAAATCAGCCGCGCTCTTGAATGGATAAGGTACCTGAACTTCATTTTCAGATTGCTTGCCGAAGTTTTCTTCGTCAACGATGAAACCGCCGCCGATAGAGTAATAGGTTTTGCTGTGAACAACGCTATCCCCTGACAGCGCAGTAATGCGCATACCATTTTCATGCAGGGAAAGATTGTCTTGGTGGAAATTCATGCTGGTTTCCAGCGGAAAATCCACTTCGTGCTGGCCTTTAGCCAACAGTAAACGCCCACGCTGTTCTACATCTTTGATAAAGCCTGGGATCATGTCGATATCGACGCTATCAGGCATGTTGCCTGCTAATCCCATGATAATAGCCAAATCCGTGTGGTGGCCTTTACCGGTCAGGGAAAGTGAGCCGTAAACGTCAACCACTACGCGGGTGACATCGTTCAAGATGCCTTTTTTAATCAGATCGTCAGAGAACTCTTTACCGGCTTTCATTGGGCCAACGGTATGGGAGCTGGATGGGCCAATGCCAATTTTATAAATATCAAATACGCTAATCATGTCGCCTCCGTACGTGAAACAGGGCTATATCCTTCGTACTTGAAGCTGCTGCCGTGCTGCAATTCCAATTACTTTGGATATAAAGAATGATGCTGCCAGAGAAGGGGAGTGATACGGCCAGCGCGAGAGAATGTGCGCTGGCCGGTAGAACATAACTCTTACAGCGATTAACCGAACAGGGTGTACAGGATTGCAGAGATTGCAATCAGACCCATGACAACCACGAACACGTTGCTGATGTGGCCGCTGTATTTACGCATCGCAGGTACTTTATGGATGGCATACATTGGCATCAGGAACAGGATCATCGCGATGACTGGGCCACCCAAGGTTTCAATCATGCCCAGAATGCTTGGGTTCAGCGTTGCAACAGCCCAAGTCGTCAGCAGCATGAACAGCGCAGTAATTTTGTTCAGCTTATTCGTTTCGATGGTTTTGCCTTTGCTACGCAGAGACTTGATAACCATACCGTTGAAGCCTTCACGAGCACCCAAATAGTGACCCAAGAAGGATTTAGTGATCGCGATGAAGGCAATAACAGGCGCCATGTATGCGATAACTGGAGTATTAAAGTGGTTAGCTAAGTAGGACAGAATTGAGATGTTCTGTGCTTTAGCTTCTGCCAGATCTGCTGGAGACAGGCTCAATACACAGCTAAATACGAAGAACATAACGGTCAGAACCATCATGATGTGCGCATAAGCCAGAATTTTGGAGCATTTCTTTTCAGCATCTACGCCATATTCTTCACGTTTTGCTACCGCGAACGCAGAGATGATAGGTGAGTGGTTGAAAGAGAACACCATGACAGGAATAACCAGCCACAGAGTCATCCACAGGCCGCTTCCGTTCATAGACTGAGTCATTGCAGCCGTTTCGAAGATAGCGCCATTCCAGTTAGGGATCAGATACAGAGCCAGCAGCATCAGTACCGCAACAAACGGGAATACCAAGATGCTCATTGCTTTAACGATGAACTGTTCACCCAGACGAACAATCGTCATCAGACCCAGAATCAGGATCAGAGACAGAATTGCACGTGGAGGAGCCGTCATACCCAATTGGTGAGTAATGAAGCTGTCAACGGTGTTAGTGATAGCAACGCTGTAAACTAACAGAATTGGGTAGATAGCGAAGAAGTAAAGCAGGGTAATCAGTTTACCTGCGCCAACGCCAAAATGCTCTTCTACAACTTCGGTGATATCTTCACCAGGATTTTTACCAGACAGCACGAAACGGGTCAGACCGCGGTGCGCAAAGAAAGTCATAGGGAAAGCGATAATAGCCATGATGATCAGTGGGATTAAGCCACCGACACCGGCGTTGATTGGCAGGAACAATACGCCCGCGCCAATCGCTGTGCCATACAGGCCCAGCATCCACATGGTATCTGACTTACGCCAGGCCGTTGCGGAACCAGAAGTAGAAGTAACAGTACTAGTCTGAGTAGTGTCCATAGGGTCTCCGAAGTGAACACGTTTAAAACAGTTTCTTTTCAAAACAAGACATCGTTCTAGCGTGAGATTTCACGAAAGAACTTTATTCAATTCAACATACTTAGTGTGTTGTTTATAACCTGGTTTATTAAAAAATGGATTTACACCATTAAATAAAGCCTAAAGCCGCTGCACTATATAGGAACTCACTTTTGTCTGCTCGACCAAAATAAGAAAAATCGAACAAAAAACAGTCCGTTCATAACGCGATCTTTTATTCGTAATGTGCAGCAATGGTTTTCGGCGGCAAAGATATATTTTTACAGTTGAAACGTCCGTGATCCGCCTCTCAAATGCGATATTCACTCGATTTTATGGCGTTTTTTCTATTTTTGGGGCTAAAACAAACACACAAATTTAACAGGGAAAACAATGCTGATTAACAGTCATAGGATAAATAGTAAAAATTCGTTTCTTATGTGAAATAAAAATCACGATTTCACTTAATTTCAAAAAACGACAATTTATAACAATAGTTATAGTAAACAGGTAAATTATGAGCTGGTAATAACATAACTAACTGTTTTTGTATGATTTTATTCTTGTGTGAATTTAGTACAACGTTGAACATAAAATATGCGTATCAAGCATGGTAATTATAATAAAATAGGTTATTAAACTAGAGTGATTAATAATCAATAGTCACGAGTATAAATAGAATTGGCAATTAAGTATGACTAATTAACTCACTGGTAGTAAAGGAATTGGCTAGGTAGGAATTTGTGAATGGTAAATAATTGAGCTTTAAAATAGGGCAAAATGACTACAGCTCAATTAAAATTGAAACTGTAGTTCATAAATTTGATTATCAAAGTGATACTACGTAAAAAATAGAAATTAGCATAATAACTGTACGTTTTTCAGGATCAGGAACTGGCAAATCTCTGAACGGGGGGCTTGATCGGTGACCAGAATGGAAAATTCGGAAAGGGGGGCGATCCACGCGGGCTTGACCTCGCCAAACTTGCTGGCATCAGCGATCAGCACTGAACGGCGGGCTCTTTGAATGGCTTTTTGCTTAAGTGCTATCTCGTCCAGATTAAAACAGGTAGCGCCTTGTTTTGGCGTAATGCCTGCCGCAGAGATAAATGCAATCGTTGGGCAAAGATTGTCTAACTCGCTGCTGATGCCGTTTGGCACAAAGATGGCGCTGTCAGGGTTAAATGAGCCACCGCATAGAATCACTTTGCAGTTTGGTTTGGTGCGCAGCGCCATGAAGGTATTCAGGGAGTAGCAGACCCCCGTGAAGCTCAGTGATTCATCCAATGCATCGATAATAAATGGAACCGTTGTGCCGCAGTCAAAAAACACCACGTCGTCTTCCTGCACTAATTGAGCAGCGAGTGTGCCGATGTGGCGCTTCTCTTTAACGCGTTTTTCTTGCTGGTCGGTCACGAAGTAGCGAGCGCTTTGGTGGATTTTGGGATCCAGTACCACATATCCTCCCAACAGCACCACATCGCTACTCTGTGAAGCTAAATCGCGGCGAACCGTCATCTCGGAAACATTGAGCAACTCGGCGGCATCTTTAAGATGCAGTTTATCTGTTCGTTTGAGCGCCTGTGATAAGCGGTTAATACGATCGTAACGCCGGGTTTCCATAATTTTTCTCAATAAAGTGGCCGGAGCAGAAAGCATAATCCGGACAAAGATAATCGGGATGCCTTTTCCCATGAGATTTTGGGTAAGGTACAACAGTTCCAACAATACGCTGGATGAGATAAATGCGACTACTTTCAACGAATTCAAACTTTCGCGAGGTTTTTTATCTTACCTCTGTGCCTGCCGAGGCGCAAACCTGCAATGTTGTCAATGTCGTGCAAATGTAGTGTAGCAAACACAAAAAAGCCCGTAGAAACGGGCTCATAGTATGTATTTGGTTATTGTCTCACCCAACCGCGACGAATAGGGAGCGCAAAACTAAACTGATAAACTTGGTATAGACGATTCACTATGCCTTGTCCGATCACGCCCCATAATAGCTGAGTGACAGCACAGCTCATTAGGCCAACTAAAAGCCCTCCTACCATGTCTAGCGGCCAATGTACGCCAAGATAGACACGTGACCACGCAATGCCTGCACCTAAAACGATTAATAGTGCGCCAAGCCAAATTCGGCGATACCAGAAAAGGAAAGCCAGTGCGAAAGTGAAAATACCGGTGCCGTGGTCGCTTGGAAATGAATTATCTGGTGCATGTGGAATGAACTGGTGACCAAATCCATCGACAAAGGGCCTTGCGTGAGGAAATACCATGCCGATAACACGTGAGGCTAATAAGGCAAAGACGAGAGCGAAGGTGGCTTTCGTTGCCAGAGTGCGGTTTTCTGCCATCTCTTTACGTGGCCCCCATAGCCAAAACCCAACAATGAGGATGGGGACTATGGCGATAAGATCGTTGGCAAAAAACTTAGCTAGCGTGATGAGCCAAGCAGGGGAATTTGGTGTAGCGTTCACCAGCAGAAAGAACGCTTGGTTAAACTTTTCCATATACGTCTTACTCTATTAACAAACCCGAAATAGGCAATCTCGATAAAAAACGACTTTCATCGAACAGAGCCTTACAAAGCCGAGCCGCAAGATCACATTGATCCGCATCAGTGACGGCAAAAGGAGGCATACAATAAAAGTCGATGTCGAGGGAGTAAAGGCTAGTAATCCTAAAGTTTGCAATAAGTGCGAATATTTGAATTTAAGATTAAAAAGTTGCGCGTTACCCCATACGCTCACCTTAACAATTGCAGCTTAAGGGAACATTAAGGGGGTAACGCGATATATCATTTCAAGTTATCAGTAGGCTCTAGCTGGTGTGGTCGGGAATATTAAACCAATAGCAATGGCGCTGAGCGCAGGAAATAATGCCATAAAGAACCAAGGCAATCCTGCGAGCGTCAGGCTATGTCTGGTCGACTCCATCAATTCACCGACGATAGGGCTACCCCCCAACACGGCAATTCCCCCGCTGAGCGCTAATGCTTGATAATAAGGCGCTGTGTCATTGCCAGCAGCAAAGTAGGTCACGATGCGTTTGGCGGCAGGAACGATAAGGAATTGCCCACCATTGATAAAGAATACAAACATCAGCAACGGCAAATATCCATGCCAGCCCGTTGTCTGATGACGTATGGCGATAAATGCCATATAGAGGAAAGCCAGAGACAATGTTGCAAAGCCCATGACAAGCGCTTGGCTCTCTTTTTTGCTGGTGAAGTTACGTAGACCAATCTGAATAAGCAGAGATATCAGTACTGAAAATGCAAACAATAAGCCAATGTATTGGCTCTCACCGCCTAGATGCCGAATCGTGAGGGGGAGCGCTAAAAACAGCTGGCTGTAGCTAAACAGATAGCTGCTATAGGCCAATACAAACAGTAAGAAACGACGGTTCTGCAACACGGTTTGCCACGTAATTTTCTTATCAGGCATTGCGGGATAATAGAAACTCGCGGGTAATTTTTTCGCAAGCCAAATCATCGCTACCACGAAAATCAGAACGCCTCCCCATGCAAGAACGTGAAAGCCAAGTCCAACTAACCAAAGACCCAACAATGGCCCAACGATAGAACCTAATTCACCTGCAATGGACACTGAATTCTTGAGCTGCTGCACTTTCTCTGTTTTTAGTTTGTGGTCACCTAGACCTGCTTCATTCATCAGCAGGTTTTTTGCTGGTGCAAATAGGGCACCGCCAATACCGGTTAAGAGTGCTCCAGTGATCAGGAGATTAGGCTGGCTCGCTAACGCTAGGCACAAGAAGCCGCTGGCTTGCGTAAAGCAACCCAGCAATAAGAGGTTCTTTCCACCAATCGAATGCGCCAGTTGGGTACTTTTTATATACATCATCTGTTGTGCGAAAAAACGCAGCCCGACGACGAGCCCAATAATCTCGCCAGATAGCCGCAGAGAGTCGTGCATAAACAGCACGAGGAAAGGCACCACAAGATAAAAGGCACCGCTGAAAAGTGACTGGCCAGTGATGAGGTCACGCGGGTTAGCGTACAGAGGGATTGAGACAATTTTATTTTTAGTCTTCATAGAATTACCAATAATGAGTGAACGTCCTTAAGGCACTCTCTGTGCAGAGAGGTCGCTTCAACCCGACTCATCGTGAGAACGGCTCTAATTTACAGTTCATTCAAACACGCCGATGTTAAACACACAGTATCGAATGCAGGTTTGACTGAAAGAACAGGACTTAGGGTATAGCGATTAACTTAAGCCAACATTAAGGAGTGACTAAGTCGGTGCGGAGCGTTTTTATGATGATCAGACATGTTTGTAGATAGAAGGATGCCGTCGCTGATGAGGGGATAGTTAATTGTGATGTCCAGCATCGCGTGCGTAATATTTTACTTTTTGCCAATGTAGTGAAACAGAAAGTTAATGCTGCCGAGGTGGGGGGATTGTGCACTATATTTATCGTTTTAATTTGTTTTTTATCTGACTAATGATTCGCTAAACTTATTAACTGCATTATTCTTCGCGATCAACTTTCTTCCCTACAAACCTTTAACCATGTTGGTATTTTTCATCTCTGGAGATGCGTGTTTTCTCTGCTGTCACTTGACTTAAATGCAGGCTGTAACTCATTGTTTTATATGGTTTTAAATTTCAGGCAATAAAAAACCCGATAGTGATAGCAGGCCTTGAAAATCAATAAGTTACAATAAATTCAAACACTTGATTCAGTGATGATAGGTGGTTAAATGTGGTGTTTTCCAACTTCTGCTGCCATTTTGCTGCCACTTGTCATCGTTGCCAGTGGGTTGAAATGCAGAGCAGTATCGAGGTGTTCCGGTGCAAAGTGTGCATACTTCATCGTCATTTTAATGTCACTATGTCCGAGAATTCTTTGCAGTACCAGAATGTTTCCCCCGTTCATCATGAAGTGTGCTGCAAACGTATGGCGCAGAACGTGAGTCAGTTGGCCACGGGGGGAGAGTGATGCTAGTTTGCTCAATTAATGCCATAAAACTGAAATACAGATCATCAAACAGTTTGTCTCGTTTTAAGTCGTCTACTTCTTTGTAGAGTGTTTTACTTATTGGAACACTACGATTTTTTTTACCTTTGGTTCTGGTGTAGGTAACTTTGTATGGAGAGAAGTGGGAACGTGTGAGATTTTCAGCTTCACGCCAGCGTGCTCCAGTTGCAAGGCATATACGGATTAATAGCGATAGATCTTTTTTAGCTGAGAACTTAGCCCTATCAAGAAGTTCTGTAATTTGCTTATGGGTTAGCCATGCCATCTCTTTTTCAGCTATCGTAAATTTACGCATGTTTTCAAGTGGGTTAGGTAGTTTCCATTCCCCTAATCGGATAAGTTCATTGAAAGCGCCACTTAGATAGTTTTGCTCTAGATTTACGGTGACAGGCGCAGCACCTTTGCTCCACTTTTCGGAGAAAAAGATTTCTCCTTTGAGCCGTTTATTTCGGTAGTGGGCGAAGTTTTTGGCTGTGAATTTGCTAGCTATAGGATCTCCTAGAGCCTCTACCACTAAATCCATCTTCTTGCGTGTACGTTCACCAGCTGTCAGTGATTGACCGTGGAGGTTGTACCACAACTCAACGATGTCACTTAACCGGCGGCGATCCTCAACCTCACCCAGCCAAGGCTTATCATTCACCTCAGACATAATGAAACGCTCATAGGCTAAGGCTTCCCCCTTAGTCGCGAACAGTTTGCGAATGCGGCGGTTGTCACGTCCACTGGGGAAACACTGGCATAGCCATTTACCTGATGATTGTTTACTTACTGCCACAAAAAAGCCCTCATGTCTGAGGGCTAAGTTTAACTGTATATAAAAACAGTGGTCAATGTTTGTAGATAAGTGAAATATACATCTATTAAGAGATTAGAGTGGAAAGCTCAACCAGCTCAAAATAGTTAGAAATCGGCAATTCATTATTATCAGTTTTAGCTCTTGTCGACGCTATTTTTAAAAGTGGCATCAAAGTGTTGTCATTTGGTAATACTCCAGCTGACCAGTGTAATTTTTGGTTTCCTTGTTCTGAATATGGGTTTTTTATATTTATTACATCTATTGAAATTTTAATATAATGAATTATATCTACCGTTATAAATTTGTGCCCTAGACGGTTCGGGGTAGTATACCCATTTTTTGGTGCGAAACTTGTAACCCCTGTTACCTCAGGCGAAAGGTTGAAAGAAAGGGTTACTTCCTTTTTTGGTAAGGTTTTTTTTAATAATATGTTGTGATCATTTTTAATTTCAGAGTATAAAGTATTATTGTTTTCAGCTAAACATATTAGAATAAGAAGTAAATAACCATTTATATTTATATTTTGTGTTAATAGTAAATCGCAAAATTTTTCATAGAATTTAATTGATTCACGAAGGCTTATACTTAATGACTGAAAAATAGAACTACATGATTTAATGAAAAAATCAGTATCGGCCGGTTGTGGGTGGAGTTTGTGCTCAAAACTATCAAAACTTAATAACACCGTATCAGGACTTTTTTGTTTTAATAATTGCTCCATTGATGGCGAGGGTAAAATAAATCTTCTGTCAAAAAAACGGCTTAAATAATGCGAAGCATCAAACTCATTCCCATAAATAACTTTTATTGAATGCTGGAGTTGATTGGTGTCTGTTGAAATAATGAAAACAACTCCTTTGACATCGAATATATGCTTTACTATTTCCAACAGTTTTATCGCATAACTAGGGCGGCAACGATCGAGTTCGTCAATAAAAATGTAAATTGGGAGGTTCTTTTCCATTGCATCTCGGTTTTTTATTAACTGAACCCATTCTGAAATATCTTTTTTTATTTCTAATATTGCATTGTTTTTACTATTGTGAAGCTTTATTAAACCCTCGGTAATTCCCTTGGCAGCATCACCTAGTTTTGTTGTTGTAGCGCCATTTATAACCTCTTTGATTAATAAAGGAGCAATATCCTTAAAGAGGAAAATTAATTTCCTCTCAACTTTTTTAGAAATAGTGATGAATTTATCTGACTGCTGGCCAAGTTGTTCTATAATGCAAGAGAATATAGCTAGCAAAGGATCATCTGAATAGTCTTGTTTCCATGCATCGATATACACTGTTGGGTGAGCGTCTTTTATTGTAGATGCAAGCCTCTTCACGAAATGAGTTTTTCCTGCCCCCCATTGTGCATTTATATTAAGTGCGAAATGGCTATCTTTTCCTCTAACAGAGGATATTTTGTAAATATATTCCGCATACTTGTTCCTCTCTAGTAAATCTGCTGATATTTTTTCATCATTGAAATCAGTTTCATTACTCCAGTCCCAGTTTAGAACAGTGGTCATTGATTTATCTCCAGCTCACCAGTATTGATCAAGTTAATAAACTGATGAGCATCGAAGATAAGTATATTCATATCTCTTG
The DNA here is from genome assembly GCF_001655005.1 of Hafnia paralvei ATCC 29927. GTDB lineage: Bacteria > Pseudomonadota > Gammaproteobacteria > Enterobacterales > Enterobacteriaceae > Hafnia > Hafnia paralvei. Next base: position 237,624 of record NZ_LXET01000044.1, on the reverse strand, counting down.
CACTTCTAACTTTTGTTGGCCCTGCATTATCCCCACAGCACAAAATCTGTAATTTCTGTGTGACGGACTTTCTCACCAACATTCCATTATCGGCAGCTAGTTGCTCAAGTTCTGCTCGTTGGTCTTTTTTGAAACCAGTAAAACAAACATCAAAGGTTTCTTTTATTTTCTTACTAGGGAAGTAACGAGTTACATCAATATCGCGGATATAAATTTCTTCATCTTCAGGTAGAGAGTCTAGATCTTGAATGACTCTATCTTTACGGAATGTTTTCAGTTTACCGTGTTCGCTATCCAGCAGGCTTATGCCTTGAAAATAAGTATCATTTTCCGTGACATCATGAATGTGTTGAACGCGTATTTGTTTATTAGAGTTAACGTATAAAAAAATCCTGCTTGCCACGGACTGCTCCTTTTATTTAATACAATTTATAAGCACTTTTGCGATGATATTGATATCTGTTAGAGAACACTCGAAGGGGATTTTCCCACCTTCAACACGGATACGATTAACCGGAAGGCGAGCTAATTCACGAACACTAATCTCGCCATCGATATCGACAACCCACTTACCATCGCGGACATCTTCAAACTGGCGTTCACAGATATGCTTTGCATCTTGCTCAACAATAACGATAGGGTTCTGCAGTTGTTCAGGAAGAAAAGACTTATCGAATAGATAGAAGCCATCGTCCTGTAACTTTCCATTTATGAGTTTTGATTTTGGAAGAGTAGAAACATCAATGTCACCCACGTCTTGCTGTGGGCCAGCACCAAACGCGATCCAGCGTAAAGACATTCCTGTTTCTAGCGCGCACTGAATCACCCAATCTGAAGGGAAAGAGTCACGCATATAGCGCGTCGCTAATGTGCTTTTAGACACCCCAAGCTGATCGCAAAGTTGTTGCCGAGTCTTGAAACCATACGCCTGAACCATTCGTTCAATTGCGCCACGCCCGCCATTCGTTAAATCCATAAATCACACCGTGTGAACTTTTGTGTTGACGATTGGTCTGTGTGATCGCAAGGTTTTCATGGTCACATGAAGTGAACTATCACTATTCACCAGAAGTAATCACCTCTAAACGGGGAATGTTGCACCATGAAAACTAACATTTCAATCACCTTGCTTACACCGCATGTCTCAATTGAGAGATATAGCGAATTAACAGGGGTTCCGGTCGATACCATCAATGACATGCTTGATGATGGTCGGTTGCCTTGTCACCGCCTCCGCAAAGATAAAAAACGAGAAAAAGTCATGATCAACATGGCTGCTCTTACCGTAGATGCTTTATCTAATTGCGAACTCTCCATTGGTTAGTTCGATATTGCGATATGTTCGGAGAAGCAACCATGTTTGATTTTAAAGATTCCAAACACGCACAGTTCGATGAGGCTTGTCGTTCTTTCGCCTTACGCCATAAAGGTGAGCTGTCAGCGATTGCTGATCGCGTGGGTATGAACCCGCAGATGCTGCGTAACAAACTAAACCCAGAGCAGCCGCACCAACTGACATGCGTTGATGTTATGCGCCTGACGGATGAAACCGAAGACCCGACGATTTTGGATGGTTGGTTGGAGCAAATGCAGTGTCATCCCTCTGTGCCATTAAACGAGATTGCAGGGGAGAACATTCCTGTTTATGTCCTAAATGCCACCGCTGAGGTTGGCAAACTGGCCGCAGATACCGTGGCCGGTGGTCACATGAACATGACCCGTTTGGCTGATTTTAAGCGCACCGTTAATTCAGCGGTTCGTTGCTTAACGCTAGCAGGTATCACCATGCAGGCGCGTGTGCAGTCTAATCCCACCTTAAGCGCACATTGCCACGCCTTGAATTAGTCACTAAGAGCTACCGCCTGCCAAAAATGACAGAGGGGAATGCCTCCCTGTTTGGCCGTTTTAATAAACTCCCTGATATGTCCCGCGCAGATGTTGAATTGCTGGCGGAAGACACCGCTACCTATATGCGGCTTGAGCTGGGATTTATTAGTGACCAAATGCCAGAAGCCAGTGATCTGCGTCTGGGGTGGGCGATGTATCAGCGCGCCGGTGCTATCACGCAGCAATTGGGCCAAACGCCGCCGTTATGGGATCGCATTAACAACAAGGTCTTTATTGAGTCGGAGGCCAGTTCAGCGATTTTCCGAATGACGTCACCAACGTGGTGGCGTAATCACTTACGTCGGAAGTCAAACGAATGGCGTGAGCATTTGCAGATTGCGCTGCGTAACGTCAGCAAAAAAGCAACCCCTACGCCAGTCGTACCACAATAGGCGAATGGCGGGAACAAAAACGCCGTACCCGTGAATTCTTGAAAGGCATGGAACTGGAAGACACCGAAGGCAACCGCATCAGCCTGATCGACAAATATGATGGCAGTGTGGCAAATCCGGCGATCCGTCGCTGCGAGTTAATGACTCGTATCCGTGGCTTTGAAAATATCTGTAATCAACTCGGCTATATCGGGGAGTTTTATACCCTGACCGCACCGTCTAAATATCACGCCACCACGAAAGCCGGTTACAGCAATAGCAAATGGAATGGTTCGAGTCCTGCAGACACGCAGCGTTATTTGCGCAGCGTTTGGGAACGTGTGCGGGCCAAGTTGCATCGTGAGGACTTGCGGATTTTCGGCATTCGCGTTGCAGAACCCCATCATGATGGGACTCCGCACTGGCACATGCTGATGTTTATGGAGCCAGAGAAGGTGGATCGCGTGCGTGAGATTTTGCGTGATTATGCCTTCAAAGAAGACAGCAAAGAATTGAACAGCGATAAGGCCAGAAAAGCGCGTTTTCACGCGGAGGCCATCGACCCTGACAAGGGCAGCGCCACAGGTTATGTGGCGAAATACATCAGTAAAAATATTGATGGTTATGCGCTAGATGATGAGCTGGACGATGACACCAAACAACCGTTAAAAGAAATGGCTCCCGCCGTATCGGCGTGGGCTGCACGTTGGCGTATTCGCCAGTTTCAGTTTATCGGTGATGCGCCGGTATCGGTTTATCGTGAACTGCGCCGCATGGCTGATCCTGAAACTGCGCTAGGTCTAAGCGTTGAGTTTGCGGCTGTGCATGATGCGGCTGATGTGGGCGACTGGGCGGGATATATCAACGCGCAGGGTGGTCCATTTGTTCACCGTGACGATCTGGTGGTGCGTACTTATTACGAACAGGCTGAGGATTTGAACGAGTACGGCGAAGAAACGACACGCATTAGAGGTGTTTTCTCTCCTTCTGTTGGCATGGACATCCCAATGATTACCCGCACGGTGCAGTGGAAGATTGTGCCGAAGCGTGCCCTTGATTTGGCCATTGACCTTTTGGGCGCTCCTGCGCCCTCTTGGCTTAAATGTAGGCTGTAACTCATTGTTTTATATGTGTTTATATTTCAGACAATAAAAAACCCGATAGTCTTGAACCTAAGTAGGCGGGACTATCGGGCTCCTCAATATGGGGAACATCAAAGAAAAGCAGTGGCACTAATTAAGACTTTGCGGAGGCTAGAAAGTTTCAGGCAAAGTGAAAAAAATCACATTTTTTCTTTTTTGCCTGAATTATAAGGTTTTCTTATCCGCCGAGGCCTGGCCAAATGATCACAATCAGTGTACCGGCCAGCGTGAGCAGTACGTTAGCGATGGCGTAGGTGCCTGCATATCCCAGCGCAGGAATATTACTGCGTGAAGCATCGCTGATGATTTCCATGGCCGGAGCACAGGTTCTCGCCCCCATGATTGCGCCAAATAGCAGCGCACGGTTCATACGCAGCACATAGGCACCAAACAGGAAGCAAATCACCACCGGCAGTAAGCTGACAACTAAGCCGGAAAGTAACATCTGTCCACCGATTTGCCCTAGCCCGTGGTTCATCCCTGCGCCCGCGCTCAGGCCGACACCGGCCATAAACACCATCAAGCCGAATTCCTTCACCATATTCAGCGCTCCCTGCGGGATGTAGCCGAAAGTAGGGTGGTTGGCGCGAAGGAAGCCAAGCATAATGCCTGAGAATAGTAGCCCAGCAGCGTTACCAATACCGAACGAGAAGTTACTGAACTTGAAGGTGATAAGGCCAATCATGAGGCCGATAATAAAGAATGCGCAGAAAGCCAGCAGATCGGTGACCTGACTGTGGATAGATATAAAGCCGATACGCTCTGCTACGCTTTTCACGCGGCGGGCATCACCACTGACTTGCAGCACATCACCTTTGTTTAAAACGATGTTGTCATCGATAGGCATTTCAATCTGGCTGCGGATAACGCGGTTCAAGAAACAGCCGTGGTCCGTCAGTTTAATTTGGCTCAGACGCTTGCCCACGGCATTGTTGTTTTTCACCACGATTTCTTCGGTCACGATGCGCATATCGAGCAGGTCGCGGTCGAAGACTTCTTTACCGTTACGGAAGCTAGGATCTAAACGTGCATGGGCGTCAGGGTAGCCAACCAGTGAGATCTCGTCGCCAACTTGCAATACGGCATCGCCGTCTGGCGTGGCAAGAATACCGTTACGACGAATACGTTCAATGTAGCAACCGGTTTGGCGGTAAATACCCAATTCACGCAGATTTTTACCATCAGCCCAGGACACGAGCTCAGGACCAACGCGATATGCGCGGATTACCGGTAGGAAAACTTTTCGCTGAACTTCATTATCTAAACCGCGCTCGCGAGCGATTTGCTGCGCTGACGTCGGCAAGTCTTGGTGCTGGAGTTTAGGTAAATAACGAGCGCCAAAAATGAGGCTGACTAAGCCGATCAAATAGGTGAGCGCATATCCAAGACTGAGGTTATCTTGCAAATGTGCCAGAGAAGGATTGTTCGCCATGGTTTGGCGCAGCGTATCACCCGCGCCGACCAACACTGGGGTCGATGTCATGGAACCCGCCAACATACCGGCAGTGAGCCCAATATCCCAATGGAAAAGTTTACCGAAGCCTAATGCCATGACTAGCGCGCTGCCTACCATCACCAGCGCCAGCATCAGATAGTTTTTCCCATCGCGGAAAAAGATTGAAAAGAAGTTAGGGCCCGCTTCTACGCCGACGCAGAAAATAAACAGCATAAAGCCGAGATTTAGCGCCTCAGTATTGATGGCAAAGTGTTGTTGTCCAAGCAGCAGAGATACAACGAGAACACCTATCGAGTTTCCGAGTTGTATGGAACCCAGACGAAGTTTACCGAGGCAAAGCCCCAGCGCTAAGACAACGAACAACAGCAGGATGTAATTTCCTGTTAACAAACTTGCGACATCAATGTTCACGGCGAATAACTTATCGTTAACTAGCTTGCGCTTGATATGATTGACTATTGGGGATACATTCAACCATACAAAATAATAAATTTCATCTATATCTAGGGTATCCCTAACAATAGATGAAATCCCAGTACCACTCTGGTATTGGCAGATAGATTAGACGTTATCTGGACGTTCGGCCAATAAAGGGCAGAACAAAATAGAGAAGTCGTTTGCTGTTGAACACCGTTGAACACGCTAGGGAATGCTGGATCCACCTCGTTATCTGTTTCATCAAGGCTGATGAGAAGTGCGGATAGCGGTGGGTGTGTTAAATATCGCTTCTAAGGAAAGAGGGATTTTTGATGGTTATTTATAGGCGTTGGCTAGGCGCAATTATTTCATTTATTTTGGTTGTACTCCTTTTTATCGTTTTGAAACCTTGGACGAATGCTCACGGTCCGAATATTGTCATGAAAGGCGAGATTAACCTGCTGTTGTTCGTCATCCCTGGTTTTGTCGCCAGTTGTTTCTCCGTAAGCGGACGTATTTTTTATCCTTTTCTTGGTACGTTATGTGCCGTTTTGATCTCTACACTGATCCATTTATGTTATGGCACCGAATTGCGTAGCGGACTACAAATGTTTGCCTATGGCACCAGCGCGCTTTTCTGGTCAGTTTCTGGTGCGTTTTTATATTGGTTTTTGACACTGGCTTGGCAAAAGAAGCAGAAACGCTCGTTAGGTGCGGAACGTTACCGCTAATCATTCGTTATTACAGACAAAACAAAAGGGCATCCATAGGATGCCCTTTTTATCGAACGAAGATTATTTTTACTGGAACAGCGCCAGATTTTCTTTCGCGTATGCTTCGAAATCGGTGCAGCCGCCAATGTGTTTTTGATCGATGAAGATCTGAGGAACGGTTTCAACAGGTTTACCGACGGTTTTTTCCAGATCGGCTTTGGTGATACCTTCTGCATGGATATCAATATAACGGAAGTTGAAATCATCGCGTTCTTCGGTCAGTTTTTCAGCCAACTCTTTAGCACGGACACAATACGGGCAGCCCGGACGCCCAAAAATTACTGCAAACATGAGAACTCCTTGATTGATTTGAGCTTATTCACTAAATCTTGATAATGTTTAGCGCCGACTCACTTTAACTGCGTTTACTATGCCTGTTACGGCAGTTAAAAAAAAGTAGGATTTGCCTGTTACTTTGATAAATTTTGCCTATATGGGGCGTACTGGGAGAAGCCTATGAAGGCTTTAGGGGATTTACCTAAACCCGTTTTGGTCTGTGAAGCAATAGGAATGGTGCTGCTGGTGGTAGCCTATCTGAGCATTCACGATTATATTCATTTACCCAATCCGCTAGCGACACCGTTCGCTGCGGTTATGATGATTTTTGCCGGTGTCGCTTTGATGATACCGGCTGCCGTAGCGCTGATCTGGAGCCTAACTCACAGCAAAACACCGCTGTTTAGCTTAACGCCAAAACAGGACACGCCAGCGGCAAAACCTGAAGTAAAATCTGAGGAGCATAAAAATGACGCCAACCATTGATCTTCTGTGTTCACACCGGTCTGTTCGGGCATTTACACCACAGCCTATCGGGGACGCGGAGCGGGAGGCAATTTTTGCTGCAGCGCGAGCTACGTCCAGCTCAAGTTTTTTGCAGTGCAGTACCATTATTCGAATCACTGACTCTTCATTGCGTGAGCAATTAGTTGAGCTGACCGGTGGACAACAGCATGTGGCAGAAGCCGCTGAGTTTTGGGTATTCTGCGCTGATTTTAATCGTCACCAAGAGATTTTTCCTCAGGCCGAATTAGGACTGGCCGAACAATTGTTGCTGGGAACGGTAGACACGTCACTTATGGCGCAAAATGCTTTTACAGCGGCTGAGTCTCTGGGGCTCGGCGGGGTCTATATCGGAGGCCTACGTAATAATATCGATGAGGTCACTCAGTTATTAAAGCTGCCGCGAAACGTATTACCGCTGATGGGTTTATGTTTGGGCTATCCCGCAGTTGAACCAGCGCAAAAACCGCGTTTACCACAGGCGATGGTGGTGCATGAAAACCAATATCAGCCGCTGGATCGTGAATTGCTGGCGCAATATGATGCGCACATCAGTGCTTATTATCAAAGCCGTAGTAGCAACGCGCGCAGTGATACCTGGAGCGAGCAGATTAAGCGGACTCTGGCAAAAGAAAGTCGCCCGTTCATGCTGGAATATTTGCACAAGCAGGGCTGGATCCTGAGATAGTTCATCCTTAGGCTGAAGAGGTTGGCCGTGAAGATCGTCATACTTTCCCGAGATGGCTCTCTCTATTCTTGTAAGCGTTTGAAAGAGGCGGCACAGCGTCGTGGTCATCAAATCGACATCGTTGATCCGCTTTCGTGCTACATGAATATTAACTGTGCAGCGCCAAGCGTGCATGAGAAAGGGCGTAAGTTAGAACGCTATGACGCGGTGATCCCGCGCATTGGCTCGGCGATCACCTTCTACGGTACCGCTGTTTTACGTCAGTTTGAAATGTTAGGCAGTTTTCCGCTAAATACCGCGACCTCGATTGCTAAAGCGCGCGACAAATTGCATTCCCTGCAGCTGTTAGCTCAGCAGGGGATCGATCTTCCTGTGACGGGATTTGCGCATCGGCCTGATGACACCAGCGACCTGATCGAGATGGTGGGGGGCGCGCCGTTGGTGGTTAAACTGGTGGAAGGTACGCAAGGGATCGGCGTGGTTTTGGCTGAAACACGCCAAGCAGCAGAAAGCGTGATCGATGCCTTTCGCGGACTGAATGCCCATATTCTGGTACAGGAATATATTAAAGAAGCGCGCGGTGCCGATATTCGCTGTTTAGTGATAGGTAAACGAGTGGTAGCGGCTATCGAACGTCAGGCCAAGCCGGGAGAGTTTCGTTCTAATCTGCACCGAGGCGGAACCGCGAAACGAGTGACGATCACCGATCAGGAACGAGAGGTGGCGCTAAAAGCTGCCGCAACGCTGGGGCTTTGCGTTGCCGGCGTGGATATCTTACGTTCCGATCGTGGCCCGCTCGTGATGGAGGTTAATTCTTCTCCAGGTTTAGAGGGTATTGAATCCACCACCGGAAAAGACATCGCGGGCATGATGATCGAATTTATTGAGCGTGCAATAGCACGCAAGAAAAGTTAAATCTGCACAAATTGATTGGTCGCAGGTTGGTACTGATAGCCAGCCTGCGACAATCTTTCCTGTAAAACTTCAACAGAAAGATCGTAACGGCGGGCGAGATCGTCAAGCGAAGGGCATTCGTCGCGGAGTTTCATATTGATGATACTCATCAACATCAGTGGATCCATTGTGGCGTAACGCGAGAGCGGCATGGTGTATTCCTCTTTCCACAGCGATTGGCTAATTAATTGTCTTTGAGCATAGATAAAACAGGTATTTTTCCGTAAGCTATGCGCCTTTTCTATTTCTGTGTTCATTATCTCCTGTTTTATCATTTTTGTAAGGTAGGCCACTATGGATTCGCTAATCGTCCCGGATCTGGATCTTTTACGACGCTGGCTGGATCAACTGGGCATCACCTTTTTTGAGTGTGACTCCTGCCAAGCGCTACATCTGCCTCATATGCAGAATTTCGATGGCGTGTTTGACGCTAAAGTTGACATGATCGATAAGACGATTTTGTTTAGCGCACTGGCTGAGATACGTCCAACATCGCTGATTCCGCTAGTCGCCGATCTCAGTCAGATGAACGCCAGCACTCTGGCGGTGAAAGTATTTATTGATATTCAGGATGACAATTTGCCTAAGCTGATTGCCTGTCTATCTCTGAACGGCAGCGTAGGTATTACGCTAGAGCAGTTTGCCGCGTTTATGCAACAGGGTGAAGAGCAGCTGTCGATGATCATGATGGAAACACGCGCAAATGGCATGTTGTTCCTCGGCGAAGGTGAAGAAAGTGATGCCGACTATGATCCTGAAGCGGCCAGTGGGCCACTCCTGCATTAATCGTCACGCGCTTGATAATTGCTGCGCTGACTTGGTTCAACGGCACCGCGATGGTGCCGTTAATATTTATATAAAAACCTCATAAATATTCTACTAATCAATCAATCCTCCCTATATCCAACGGCATTCACCGCGAGAATGCCGCACAACATAGATGCAATTGCATAAAAAATCGATAATTGACGTTTTTTTCTTCACTGAGTAGCTGGATAGCTTATCACCAGTTATGCTTGATTTGCAGTGTATTGCTCAGATTTCCCTCAGGTTATTCCTGAAACTTTCAGTGAAAAAATATTCTCTTTATTTGATTTTTTATGCGCAAAATATCTGGTGATTACTGTTGGTAAGCGGGCTAGTGCGCGCCGTTTCTACATTATTTGGAGGGATTGACGAATGTTTAACGGGCATAAAAAGTGGTTAGTGGGGGCGATAGCTGGCGCTTTCATTGCGGCGGGGGCAACTGCGGACGATCAAAAGACGCTGCATATCTATAACTGGTCTGACTATATTGCACCGGATACCTTGGCGAACTTTACCAAAGAGACGGGCATCAAAGTGGTTTACGACGTTTTCGATTCTAACGAAGTGCTCGAAGGCAAATTGATGGCAGGCAGTACTGGATTTGATCTGGTGGTGCCATCGGCGAGTTTCCTTGAGCGCCAGATTGGTGCGGGGGTGTTTAAGCCTCTGGATAAGAGCCAACTGAGCAATTATAAAAACCTCGATCCTGAACTGCTTAAGCTGGTCGCTAAACACGATCCCGATAACAAGTATGCAATCCCTTACACCTTCGCGACCACCGGTATTGGCTATAACGTGGAAAAAGTAAAAGCGGCGTTAGGCAAAGACGCGCCGGTTAACAGTTGGGACTTGGTGCTGAAACCTGAGAATTTGGAAAAATTGAAAAGCTGTGGTGTCTCTTTCCTTGATGCTCCTGCTGAAATTTATGCCACGGTGCTTAACTACATTGGCAAAGATCCCAATAGCTCTGATGCTAATGACTACAACGGTGCGGCGAACGATCTGCTGCTAAAACTCCGTCCGAATATTCGCTATTTCCATTCCTCGCAATATATCAACGATTTAGCTAACGGTGATATTTGCGTTGCGGTCGGCTGGTCCGGTGACGTTATGCAGGCCGCTAACCGTGCTAAGGAAGCGAAAAACGGCGTGAATATTGCCTACAGCATTCCGAAAGAAGGGGCTTTAGTGTTCTTTGATGTGTTCGCGATGCCGGCTGATGCCAAAAATACCGCTGAAGCTTATCAGTTCCTCAACTACCTGATGCGCCCTGAAGTGATTGCCAACATCAGCAATCACGTCTATTACGCCAACGCTAATAAAGCGGCAACGCCGTTGGTGAACCCTGAAGTGCGGGATAATCCGGGAATTTATCCTCCACCAGACGTGAGAGAGAAGATGTTCACGCTGAAAGTGCAGTCGCCGAAAATTGACCGAGTGATCACGCGTGCTTGGACCAAAGTGAAAACCGGAAAATAAAACAGCGAAACAGTTACATAGATAAAAAGTGTGACTACGCTGAATACACAGGCAGAGAAAATCTCTTTGCCTGTGTACTTTTAAACTGCTCTTTGAGCGGTATGTGTCGATGCAGCCGGGTCTGTGTCAGGTGCGAGAGTGAGGACGTCCCGAATGAATGAAACCATCCCCCGTCAGGCGCCGAAGGTGCATAAAGCATTTGCACCTCTGCTAGAAATTCGCAATCTCAGCAAAACATTTGACGGACAGCTCGCCGTTGATGACGTTAACCTCACCATTTATAAAGGCGAAATTTTTGCCCTGTTAGGCGCTTCCGGATGTGGCAAGTCTACTCTGCTGCGTATGCTTGCGGGCTTTGAAATGCCCACCAGCGGGCAAATTGTGCTGGATGGGCAAGATCTAGCCCATGTCCCGCCTTATCAACGGCCTATCAATATGATGTTCCAGTCTTACGCGCTTTTTCCACACATGAGCGTGGAGCAGAACATCGCGTTTGGCCTAAAGCAGGATCGCTTGGGTCGTAACGAAATCCGTCAGCGTGTAGAAGAGATGTTAGCGCTGGTGCATATGCAGGAATACGCCAAGCGCAAGCCGCATCAGCTTTCCGGTGGCCAGCGCCAGCGCGTGGCTTTGGCGCGGAGTTTGGCAAAGCGCCCGAAGCTGCTGTTGCTAGATGAGCCGATGGGGGCATTAGATAAAAAGCTACGCGAACGCATGCAGCTTGAGGTCGCCGATATTTTAGAGCGGGTCGGCGTTACCTGCGTGATGGTAACGCACGATCAGGAAGAGGCCATGACGATGGCGGGACGTATCGCCATTATGAATCGCGGTAAATTCGTGCAAATCGGTGAGCCTGAAGAAATTTATGAACATCCGAATAGTCGTTATAGCGCGGAGTTTATTGGTTCAGTCAACGTCTTTGAGGGCATTCTCAAAGAATCGTTAGAAGATTCATTGCTTATTCAAAGCCCTGGTTTGACTCATCCGCTTAAAGTGGATCTTGATGCTGCGGTAGTAGAGGGCGTTCCTGTGCAGATCGCGTTGCGCCCAGAGAAGATTTTACTCTGCGATACACCACCAAAAGATGGCTGCAACTATGCGACCGGTGAGGTTGTGCACATTGCTTATCTCGGTGATTTGTCGATTTATCACGTGAAATTGCTGAGCGGACAGATGATCAGTGCCCAATTACAAAATGGGCATCGATTCCGTAAAGGAATGCCAACGTGGGGAGATGAAATCAAGCTTTGTTGGGATGCCGATAGCTGCGTTGTTCTGACGGTCTGAGGGGGAGCGATGTCTACACTATTTACGAGTCGCAGCGATCGCCCTCCGGTACAACGTGTCGGGAAATTGACTGCGTGGTTATACCGTCTGCGCGGCGTACATGGCCGCAAGCTGGTTATTGCTTTACCTTATCTGTGGCTGATTTGTTTATTTTTACTGCCGTTTCTTACCGTCTTTAAAATCAGTTTCGCTGAGATGGCGCGTGCTATCCCACCGTTTACGGACTTAGTCACCTGGGCCGACGATAAACTGGATATTGCGCTTAACTTTGCTAACTATTTTCAGTTGTTCGACGATCCATTGTATGTGGATGCCTATCTTCAGTCGCTGCAGATAGCCGCCGTTTCGACGCTTTGCTGTCTGCTGATTGGCTATCCGTTAGCATGGGCTGTGGCGCATAGCAGTTCCTCGACGCGTAATATTTTGCTGTTGCTGGTTATTTTGCCTTCTTGGACGTCATTCCTGATCCGTGTGTACGCATGGATGGGAATTTTGAAAGAGAACGGCGTGTTGAATAACGTACTGCTATGGTTAGGCGTTATTGATCATCCGTTGATTATATTGCACACCAATACGGCGGTGTATATCGGCGTGGTTTATTCCTATCTGCCTTTCATGGTGCTGCCGATTTATACCGCGTTAACGCGTATTGATTATTCGTTGGTCGAAGCTGCGCTGGATCTTGGGGCGCGTCCAATGAAAACCTTCTTCAAGATTATCGTGCCGCTGACGAAAGGCGGAATCATTGCGGGTTCGATGCTGGTGTTTATTCCGGCGGTAGGTGAGTTTGTTATCCCTGAACTGCTGGGTGGGCCGGACAGCATTATGATTGGGCGCGTACTATGGCAGGAATTTTTCAATAATCGTGACTGGCCAGTGGCCTCGGCGGTGGCGATCTTGATGCTGTTGCTGCTGATCGTACCGATTATGCTGTTCCATAAATATCAGAATAAAGAATTGGGGGCACACTAATGAATACGTTGCCTGTTGTACGTTCTCCGTGGCGAATTGTGATTTTGGTGGTTTGCTTCTTCTTTCTGTATGCACCCATGCTTTTACTGGTTATCTACTCCTTTAATAGCTCGAAGCTGGTTACGGTGTGGGCGGGGTGGTCTACGCGATGGTATAGCGTGCTGTTTCACGATTCGGTGATGATAAGCGCCGTGGGTCTGAGCCTAACGATAGCCGCAGCGGCGGCGACTATGGCGACGATTCTAGGCACCATGGCCGCGGTCGTGATGGTTCGTTTTGGCCGTTTTCGTGGCTCAAACGGGTTTGCCTTTATGCTCACAGCCCCCTTAGTTATGCCCGATGTCATCACTGGACTCTCGCTGCTGCTCCTGTTTGTTGCCATGGGGCATCTTATTGGATGGCCTGCGGAGCGCGGAATGCTCACCATCTGGATGGCACATGTCACATTTTGTACGGCTTATGTCACGGTAGTGGTGAGCTCGCGCCTGCGTGAGCTAGATAAATCATTGGAAGAGGCCGCCATGGATCTTGGCGCGGCTCCGCTAAAAGTATTCTTTGTGATCACGATCCCCATGATAGCCCCCGCGCTAGTGTCAGGCTGGTTACTTGCTTTTACGTTATCGCTCGACGATCTGGTTATTGCCAGTTTTGTCGCAGGACCGGGGTCTACCACGCTGCCGATGTTGGTGTTTGCTAGCGTCCGTATGGGCGTTAACCCTGAAATTAACGCATTGGCGAGTATTATCCTGCTGGCGGTCGGCGTTATTGGTCTTATTGCGTGGTGGTTTATGGCGCGTAGTGAAAAGCGGCGTCTTAAAGAGATCAGAAAAGCAGCAGGTAGTTGATATTTCTTATTAATAACCACTAGCCTGATCAACATAAATTGTCCTATTATGAGTTGTTCAGGCTAGCTTATGGAATAAGATGTCAGAAATACTACGTAACCGGCATGAAATGCTGAGAAAATGGGCAATAGCCCCTGTATCTGTCTTAATTGCCGGGACGGCGATTATTGGTATCCATACGCTTGGTTTTCTGCTCCTCATGCATGAACTTGGTTTTGAGGGGGTCAGTACTTTTGTTTCTGACAGCGTGCAAGACTGGGACTCTGCGCTATTATGCTTAGCCAGTATCGTGGTGCTGTTGGTTGAGATTAGCTGTGGTTTTGCCGTAGTGCAGGGGAAAAACCTTGGTCGCTGGGGATATCTTGGCTGTCAGGTGCTGGTGATTAGTTACATGCTATTGGCATCCCTTGGCTGGTTTCATCCTGAGATGTTCAGCGTGAACGGCGAAACAGGTAGTGAGATTTTCACCGAGCTAGTGTGCTTAAAAATCCCGGAGCTAATGATATTAGGATTGTTGTTTATTCCGCGCGCAAGTCGCCGCTATTTCTCTTCGTGACAAGCTTTCTAGACTGAAGCGCGGAAACTTTCCCCGCGAGTTTCACCTGCTTTATGTGGTTTATGCTACAATCCGCGCCGCTTTAACCTCACATTTATCTCATTCAAATAGAGTCTTTGTTATGCACTGTGCCCTGTATCAATCGGGAACTTGTCGCTCTTGTCAGTGGCTGGAAATGCCGTATCCACAGCAAATCGCCGAAAAGCAGCAACAGCTGGAATTACTGATGTCTGACTTACCGGTCGAACGCTGGTTACCGTCAGTGAGTAGCGCAGAGCAAGCATTTCGTAACAAAGCCAAAATGGTCGTCAGCGGCAGCGTGGAGCGTCCACTGCTAGGCATGTTGCATCGTGATGGAACGGCGGTCGATTTATGTGAGTGTCCTCTCTATCCCCAATCTTTTAGCGCAGTGTTTGATGTGCTGAAGGTGTTTATTGCTCGCGCAGGGCTAACCCCCTACAACGTTGCGCGCAAACGTGGAGAGCTAAAATATCTGTTGCTAACTGAAAGCCAGAAAAACAACCAGCTAATGCTGCGTTTTGTGTTGCGTTCTGACGCTAAATTAGCCCAGTTACGCGCTGCGTTGCCTTGGCTCCAACAACAGCTTCCACAGTTAGTCGTGATTACCGCAAATATCCAGCCGGTGCATATGGCTATCCTCGAAGGGGATACCGAAATATTTCTTACCGAGCAACAGGCGCTAGAAGAATCTTTTAATCAAGTTCCGCTCTATATTCGCCCGCAAAGCTTTTTCCAGACCAATCCACTGGTTGCCGCATCGTTATATGCCACGGCACGCAAATGGGTACACAAACTAAATATCAGTAGTATGTGGGATCTGTTTTGTGGTGTCGGTGGTTTTGGTTTGCATTGCGCAACGCCGGAGATGAAGCTCACCGGTATTGAGATCAGCGCGGAAGCTATCGCCTGCGCCACGCGGTCTGCGCAGAAAATTGGATTGCAAAATGTACAGTTTTCCGCGCTCGACTCGACCCGTTTTGCCTCGGCTGAAGGTGAGGTTCCCGAGTTGGTGCTCGTCAATCCACCGCGCAGGGGGATCGGTGCTGAACTGTGTGAATATCTTGGCAAAATGGCGCCGGATTATATTCTCTATTCCAGCTGCAATGCTCAGACGATGGCTCAAGATATTGCGAGACTGAAAAATTATCGTATCGAGCAGGTGCAACTGTTCGATATGTTCCCGCATACCGCCCATTATGAAGTGCTAACGCTGCTGGTCCATCAAACGCGATAAATGATTTTCTCTAGCTCCAACAGCGCTTTCTTGATCGGTAACCCACCGGAGTAGCCGGTCAAAGAAAGATCTTTACCTAATACGCGATGGCAAGGAATGAGGATCGAAATAGGGTTTCTCCCCACGGCACCGCCGACGGCACGAACGGCTTTAGGGTTGTTTAGTGCGTTAGCGATAACCGAATAGTGGCTGATAGTACCGTATGGAATGGTGAGAAGTTCTTTCCAAACCGATTGCTGAAACGCTGTGCCCACCGGTGCTAAGGGCAAATTATCAAAGCGCAGTTTCTCACCGGCGAAATAGGCATCTAAACAGTCGCGAATTTGGCGGTTGATGGTGAAATCTCCGTCCTCAATCCACTCGGCAGGACATAGCTTTTCTTCTATCTCATTCGGTAGCCATAGCTGGCGCAGCCCTTGAGCATCCGAAACTAATCTTAGCAATCCAACGGGCGATGAATAAAGTGCGTAGTACATGAAAATTTCCCCTACCGACTATCCTGATATACGTTGAGCTGCTAAAGGTAGCAAAACTGAGTGAGGGAGGATATTACCATGAAGGATAAGGGGAAAAATTCAGAACTTGAAACGGTACTGCGTTGTCTACGCTCGTTATTCGTCCCATTCTAGGGACTCGTCCTACAGGGCAACGCTTGCCGCAACGCCGATGATTTAGGCGATGCGGCAAACCAACAGCCGAGAGTATTTCAGCCGCAAATCACTGTGGGAACCACTGCTGATTGATTTTCTGGTAAGTGCCGTTGGCTTTGATCTCATCCAGCGCTTTATTCAACTGCGCCAAAAGCGCGGTATTTTCTGGGCGTACAGCGATACCTAAACCGGTGCCAAAGTATTGCGCATCGGTGACGTGATCGCCGACGGCAGCGAGGTTTGGATTACTCTTCAGCCATTCATTGACCACTGCGGTATCGCCGAATACACCATCTAAACGACCACTTTTCAGATCCAGAATGGCGTTTTGATAGCTGTCGTAGGCAACGGTTTTGATTTCTGGGTGTTTATCCTGCAAATATTTTTGATGAGTGGTGCCATTTTCCATTCCCACGCGTAGGCCTTTCATGTCTGCGAAGGTTTTGTATTTGCCTTTTTCAGCGATGATGATCGCGGAATTAGCGTAGTACGGCTGGGTGAATGCCACCTGTTTCTGACGTTCTGGCGTAATATCCATGCCGGAAATCACCGCGTCATAACGTTTAAACTTCAGCGCAGGGATCAGGCTGTCGAACGCCTGATTCGTGAAGGTGCAGGTAGCCTGCATCTGCTTGCACAGCGCTTTGGCTAAATCCATGTCGAAGCCAACAATCTGGTTATTGGAATCCATGGATTCAAACGGTGGATAGGTGGCGGAAGAGGCAAAACGGATGGTTTCCGCTGCGGTTGCGGTGAAGCTCATTCCTGCCAGTAATGCACAAACCATCAGTTTTTTCATGTCTAACTCCTGTCTGAAATAGGATCTAATTTTGATTTTTAGTCAGCCGTTTTAGTTTTGATTTATGGGGATGAACGGAACGACGTTCATGCTCAACGGCGGTTTGGTGAACAGAAATGACTTTGCCATCAAGTGAATTTATATGCAATATATTTGGTTAAATATTTATTGTTATTTTTTGCAGATACAAAAAAGCCAGCGTTTAGGCTGGCTTTTAGTAAGCGTTTTAAGGAGTTGATTTAATTTCTACGTTCAAAGGCGAGAGCGCGACGTTCAACCATACGCATAATTAGCGTAAGCAATCCGTTCACGCACAGATAAATCACGCCTGCAGCGCCAAACACCATAACGTCATAGGTGCGGCCATACATTTGCTGGCTATAACCCATAACTTCCATCAGCGTAATGGTGTAGGCCAATGAGGTGCTTTTGAAAATCAGGACGACTTCGTTGGAATAAGACGACAGCGCTCGTTTGAAAGCAAACGGCAGCAAAATACGCAATGTCTGACTGCGAGACATGCCAAGTGCTTCACAAGACTGCCATTGTCCGGAAGGGATTGCTTTTACCGCGCCGTAAAACAGCTGGGTCGTGTACGCCGCGCTGTTCAGCGCCAAGGCGACCATCGCACATAGCCACGGCTGTGACAGCATATTCCACAACCACGGTGTCTGCTTGATCCAGTCAAACTGTCCCGGTCCGTAATAGATCAGGAAGATCTGTACCAGCAGCGGTGTTCCGGTGAACAGCGTGATATATCCTTGCACTAACTGTGTGAGCACCACAGGGCGTAGCGTTAACACAATGGTGAAAAGCAATGCCAACACCAGCGCAACTAGCAAGGAAATTATAGTCAGGGATAAACTGGTCGGTAACCCTTGAATGATATCAGGAATGTATTCAAACATTAGGCGTTCCCCCGCTCAAAGCGTGTGGTGCGCAGTTCGATTCGCTTGAGAATATATTGGCTGAACAGGGTAATAACCAAATAGATAGCGGCTGCAACCATGTACCATGTGAAAGGTTCTTGAGTTCGGGTGGCGATACTTTTGGTTTGCAGCATTAAATCATTCACGCTGATCAGTGAAACCAGAGCGGTATCTTTCAGCAGCACCAACCACTGATTTCCCAGCCCTGGCAGAGCATGACGCCACATCTGCGGCATCACCAAACGGAAGAAAATAGCGCTTTTGCTTAGGCCAAGTGCTTGACCGGCTTCACGCTGGCCTTCAGGTACGGCTTTTAACGCGCCACGCAGCGTTTGAGATGCATAAGCCGCATAAAGCAAGGCCAATGCGATAACGCCACATACGAAGGGACTGACCTCAAAGTTTTCAATATTGAGTTGGATAGGGATTTGCACAAAGCCCAAATTCAAACTGAAACCGTCGGAAAGCACCATGAGTAGTTGAGCCGATCCGAAATAGATAAACAGCACAACCAAGATTTCGGGCAAGCCACGAACCAGCGTGACCCATGCGGTGCCGAGCCATGCCACTGGTTTGATATTTGAAGATTCCCAGACGGCAAAAATCATCGCCAAAATAAGCCCGAGAACTAAAGCACACAGCGACAGGCCAACGGTCATGCCTGCTGCGCTTAATAAAGGTTGAAATTCAATCATTGCTTGGAGCCTATCCCATCAGGCGAGCTGTTCGCCAAAATGATCACTTATTACGCCTACAAAGATAGGCACTTCGTTTATTCCCGTTATCTTTCAAGCTGCAAAGTTGTCACCCGAATCACTGACTCATGTAAGTTCACCGGGCTTAATGAGAGGCTGGATACTTCTTACCGAAGCCCAGCCTTTGTCTCTTGTTTGCTGCTTTCCTGCATTTTGAAATCTATGAGACATCAAAGCGATTACTGCTGGAACCACTTGCTATAGATGGTTTTATAGGTGCCATCCTGCTTCAACTGATTCAGCGCCGCGTTAAATTGATTCAGCAGCTCGGCATTGTTCTGACGTACTGCAATGCCCAAGCCTGTACCAAAGTAGTTCGGATCAGTCACTTTATCGCCCACGGCGGTAAGCGCTGAATTCTGCTTCAGCCATTCGTTAACGACCGCAGTATCACCGAATACCGCATCCAGACGCCCGTTTTTCAGATCCAGAATAGCGTTCTGATAGCTGTCGTATGGAACTGGTGTGATTTCAGGGTGTTTTTCTTGTAGGTACTTCTGGTGGGTCGAACCATTTTGCATCCCCACACGCTTACCTTTCAGCGCAGCGATATCAGCCACTTTGCCTTTTTCAGCAATGAACAACGCCGAGTTATCGTAATAAGGCGCGGTAAACGCCACTTGCTTTTGACGTTCAGGAGTGATGTCCATACCTGAAATCACGGCGTCGATACGTTTGAACTTCAAACTTGGGATCAGGCTATCGAAAGACTGGTTGGTGAAAGTACAGGTCGCTTTCATCTGCTTACAGATAGCGTTGGCCAGATCGATATCAAATCCCTGCATCTGGTTGTTGGCATCCATAAATTCAAATGGAGGATAAGAAGCTTCCGCAGCAAAACGAATGGTTTCCGCCGCTGATGCAGAGACGCTGATACCGGCTAATACTGTGGCAATTATGATTTTTTTCATCGCAGACTCCAACTTCTGTTAGCTAATAGTTTTGTTAAAACGGTTAAAAACGACCGTGTCTAAACGCCAATCTAACAATTAATGAGACAGATAACCGGCAAACGCTTCGGTTTGCGGGTGAGCAAAATGACTTGCATCACCGTGTTCGATAACCCGACCTTGCTCCATATACACGACGCGACTGGCGGTTTTGCGCGCCACTTCCACTTCGTGGGTCACGATAACCTGTGTAATCCCCGTTTCTGACAGTTCGCGGATAATACTGACAATCTGAGCGGTGATTTCAGGATCGAGTGCCGCCGTTGGTTCATCAAACAGTAATACCTGTGGTTCCATCATCAGCGCACGAGCAATCGCCACACGCTGCTGCTGCCCGCCGGAAAGGTGTAGCGGAAAACGATCAACGTAATCAGTCAAACGTAGACGTTGAAGTAATTTCTGCGCACGTTCTACGGCCTGCGCCTTACTCAGCCCCAACACTTTGCAGGGGGCTTCAATCAGGTTTTGCATCACGGTGAGATGCGGCCACAGATTGTATTGCTGGAATACCATTCCAACGTTACGGCGTAGTTCGCGGATCTCTTTTTCGCCCGGAGTCCGGCTAAAATCGAACTTGTTGCCGGCAATAGAAAGTTGGCCGGAACGTGGCATTTCTAGCAGGTTTAAAACCCGCAGCAGAGAACTCTTCCCCGCGCCGCTCGGCCCCAGTAAAACCAAGGTTTCGCCCGCAGGACATTCCAGAGTGATGTCGAACAGCGCTTGATGTGCGCCGTAAAAGCAGTTAATGCCGTTTATTTGAATACTCATGCGCGTTTACTGAATAGCCATTGATGGTGCAAATGTTAACTTCCACAGAATACTTATGCAATGATTGTGCGTTAAAATTTATTACCGCACCTCTTAATCGCTTAAGATTAGCACAATATCACCTTTTTATTGGAAAACTGGAAGATTGGGTGAGTCTCGACTATCTGGCAAAAGAAAAATGCATACCAAGTGAATGAATTTGAGTTGGCAAGTGGTTTCCTACGTGATTATTTCAGGCTTTTTGCATAAAGCGCAGCTCATTGAGCGACTGGCTGAGATAATCCATGAATGTTTTGAAGAGCAGGGTCTGGCCGTGCTTTGATTCATATACCGCATGGATTGAATGGGGTTCGCTAGTCCACTCCGGTAAGATGTGCACGAGCTTTCCTGCGGTAATCGTATCCGCGCAGGCGATCCTGGGCAGGCAGGTGATGCCAATTCCCGCGATGGCGGCATGAATAACGGCACGCATATTGTTAGTGATGAGGCAGGGCGTGACATTGAGAGTCACTTTCTCTTTATGCAAATTGATTAACCGCCACTGACGGTTATTATCGTCGCTCTTTTTGATTATTGTTGCATGTCTCTGCAAATCAGCTATCTGATTCGGTCATCGGCAGGACATCGTTTGCAAAGCAGTAAGGCTGAATATGATCTCAGCCTAAAACGAAGCTAGAGATATTTTAGGCTGAGAGTATAAGAGGGCGTTTGTTACTTCACCTTAACTGCGGTTCCACTTACGCTAACCATCAGCATACTGCCGTCTTTTCCTACCGTTTCGTAGTCGATATCAATGCCGACTACGGCATTCGCGCCGAGTGATTTTGCCTGATCGTTCATTTCGGAAAAGGCGATTTCACGCGCTTTGCGTAACTCATTCTCGTAAGCCCCTGAGCGGCCACCTACAATATCGCGAATACCTGCGAAGAAATCTTTGAAAATATTCGCCCCTAGAATGGCTTCACCCGTGACAACTCCACAGTAGTCAACGATAGTAAGGCCTTCGAGGGTTGGCGTTGTGCTATTACGCATGAGATAGTCCTTTTTAATATTAAAGCTCGGAGTTTAAGACATGCGAAAACGGATTGGGTTCGCTGCAATCGCGATATTGTTGGCGACAGGTTTGGTGGGATGCCAGCATACACCGGCACAGCATGATTTAATCGACCGCGGTACCTATTTAGTGGAAGACCGCCATCAGGCGCAGGGTGTGGATGAGAGAATCCGTTTCTTGGTTTTACACTACACGGCTGAAGATTTTCATTCGTCGCTAAAAACGTTAACCGATGAGCACGTCAGCGCACATTATCTAGTACCGGCTCGGCCGCCGCAGAACAACGGCAAGTATGTGGTATGGCAGCTCGTGCCGGAGTCTCAACGGGCGTGGCATGCGGGTGCCAGCGCATGGCGTGGGCGTAGTAATCTGAACGATACGTCGATTGGAATTGAGATCGAAAACAAAGGTTACCAGCAGGGCATGCTGGAGCGTATTTGGTTACCCTATACCGAGCAACAAACGGAGCTGGTTATCGCATTGAGCAAAGACATTGTGCAACGCTATGGTATTGCACCTCAAAACGTTGTGGGGCATATGGATATTGCGCCACAGCGAAAACTTGATCCTGGGCCATTATTCCCATGGAAGACGCTTGCCGAACAGGGGATTGGTGCATGGCCGGATCGTGCTACGGTGACGCGCTATCTCGCGGGGAGGGCAAAAGAGGCGCCGGTTGATGTGCTGACGCTGCAAAAGAAGCTTGCGGCCTACGGCTATGACATTGTGCCAAACGGCATAAACGATACGATGTCGCGTAACGTCATTGCTGCGTTTCAAATGCATTTCAGACCGGCTGATTTCCGCGGTATCCCCGATGCAGAAACAGAAGCGATCGCCGATGCCTTACTTGAAAAGTATGGCAGTACTCAATGACGATCGCGGTTTTGTAAACGTCCGTGATCCTTAAGCCAGTGCGCAGTACGAATAATTCCTTCATCAATCGATACCACCGGATGATAGCCTAATTCAAGCTGCGCCCGTGAGGTGTCGAGGGTCATATCGAAGTTGAGTTTCGCTACGCCATAATGAGTAAGCGCGGGCTCTTTGGGACTGTTGGCTCCGATCTTTTCCATCCCTCGAGCCATCATGTCGAGCATTGGATAGGGAATCGAGCGGATTTTGCATTTGACGCCTAGCTCATCGATCAGATGTTGTAGCAATGTGCGTAAATGGCGTGGCTGGTGGTTGGAGATATTGAACGTGCGCCCTGACGGCGTGGTTTCAATCTGCGTGGCTAGCCACATGGCATGAACCGCGTTTTCTTCGTAGGTCATATCGACTAACGCATCACCACCGCGTGGCAGCAACAACGTTCCATGGCGGCGCATCGCGTTTAGCAAACGCGGCAACAGTACTTTATCGTGTGGGCCAAAGAGCCCCTGCGGACGTAGGATCGTGAAATGAGTTTGTGGGTTCGAGAGCGCCAGATTTTGAATGACTTCCTCACCCGCGGCTTTGCTGCGAGCGTAATAATTCGCGTAGCGATTCGGTACAAACTCTTCTTTGATATCGCGGTGGTGGCGATAGTCAAAGTAAACGGCAGGGGAGGATATATGGATAAAGTTACGTACGCCATAAGCGGCGGCCCATTCTCCCAACCGACGCGTCGAACGAACGTTGGCTTTTTCGAACAGCTCTTCTGAACCCCATGGGGAGGTGAAGCCTTCGCAGTGCCAAAGCGTATCAACATCATTCAGCATTGCTTTTGCCTGTGATGACACTAGATTGGTTAGATCGGCATGAATGAATTCAGCGCCCATTTTCTTTAATAGGTCACCCATTGCCTGATTTTGCCCAGTAGCGCGAACGCTAATCCCTTTATGACGTAAATATTCAACCGCATTACGTCCGAGACCGCTTGTTGCACCGGTCACCAATACTTTCATAACTTTTCCGAATCCGCAGTGTGCCTAGGCCTGTATTTACGACATAGCCTGATAGGCGATTTGTGGCCGAATATCCTCAGCCAGTTTATTCATGAGCCTTATCCCCTTGATAGCTAGAGCCGCATTGTCGTTGGCTATGCTCGCGGATTCGAATCACTGATCGGCATCAGTTCCTCAAATGCACTCGCTTACCCTCTAAAGTACAGCGCCTATCTCGGGGATAAAAAAACATCCTGAGTGACTAGTTTGACTGCTACTAGCAACAAGGGTGCCATTCTTCCGTGAAATTAGCTCACATGCAATCAGATTACGGACAGAGAGCGTAACAAATGTTTAGTTGCTCACACGGTATACGCTCTATTGTAGAAGTTACCGCTGAGATTGTTCAATTGTGCAAGACATCTTTAAGTGAGCCTTAGCTATCCTTGCTTATTTTCACGATCGTAGGCTTCAGCCAATTTAGCGATTTTTTTGCTCATGCCGCGGAAGATAAACAGATGCGCTGGCATCATCGCAAACCAATAAAGTAGGCCGCTGAAACCTGCGGGGTGCCACCATGCACGGACATCAAGAACACGTTTTTCGCCCTTGTCTTCGATGGTGAATGTGAGTCTCCCTAAGCCAGGCGCTTTCATACCAAACATCATCGCTAATTGGCGTAGTGGCTTGACGGTGATCACTTTCCAGCCGTCTACCAGATCGCCAAGCTCTAGCGAATTACGAGCGGGGCGGCCATAGACGACTTTATTGCCAATCACATCGTCCATTCTGGCGCGAATAGCCCACAAGATGTTCGCGTAGAAATACCCCTCTTTACCACCGATTTGCTGAACAACATGCCATAGCGCTTCAGGCGAAGCACTGGTTTCTTGCTCATATCCAGCATGCTTAGGATAGAAACCATAGCCGGGGCGCCAGCGCTCACGAGCTTCCGGATCGTAGCCCCAGTCTGCTGAGTTTACGACTTCGGCCTCTTTGTCCAAGGTGTCTTGAACCGCTTGATCGAAATTGATCAGGTGCTGTGGGATGAGCCGCTCTATTGCGGTGCTGTGTGCAGGAAGATCGTGTTTAAGTCCTTCAATCAGCGCTCGTGAAATGGTGGTGGGGACAGAGGTGATCATGTTAAGGAAATAAACGGAAATAAACCGTGTTGGGATCGGTAAGGGGATCATCCAGCGCTTTTTACCGCTTAGGGCAATAAAACGTTCAAACATGGTTTGATAGCTGATGTATTCCGGCCCTGCGACATCATAGACACGGTTGCCAATGGCGGGATGCTTCAGTAATTCGGTGAGATAGACCAGCAGATTATCCAAAGCGATAGGTGATGATTTTGAGCGAACCCAGCGCGGAGGCGTCAAAATCGGAAGGTTATAAACCATATCGCGCATGACTTCAAAAGCCGCAGAACCAGGCCCGATGATAATGCTAGCGCGTAGCTCTGTGACGGGGATCCCGCTGGCGCGTAATGCGTCGCCGGTCTCTTTACGGGCGATCAAATGGCGTGAGGAATCACCGTCAGGCTGAAGTGCGCCGAGAAAAATGACCTGTTTCACACCGGAATCGCGTAACGCTGCACAGGTATTCTTTGCGGCGTTAATCTCACCCGTGACGAAGTCATGACCGTCACCCATGCCGTGAACAAGGTAGTAAACCACGTCAATATCAGCGACGGCGGCGGGTAATGTCTCTGGTTTGTGCAGATCAACGTATTGGCACTCTACACGCGGCCAAGCTTGTTCGCGTAGCCAATCGATTCTACGCGCGGCGGCTCTGACGGTGTGGCCTTGCTCGATAAGTTTGGGGATTAGGTGTTGTCCGATATAGCCGCTGGCACCCAATACCAGAATCCTTTGTGGGGTCATAATTAACCTAAGCAGATGAATGTGTTTTTAATTATTTTAGGTGTTGGTACTCACCCTACTTCAAATTGCATGCGCGTTATTCAAAAAGACGAAAGCTTTTGTCCTACAACTTGAGCTATTTAGAGTATATAGGCATCTCTGCATTAGCCGAGATGCCTGATACCAAGGATATTAGCCGTAAATAGCACGGGTTGCCGTGGTTGCGGTCTGAGTATTGATCGACTGCTTAAATTCTTTCCACAATGCGACCAACTGCTCTAAATCGGCTCGAGAGACATCAAGATGCGTCACGATACGAGTGACGGCGCCAGCGCTCATTAATACGCCGCGTTCTTTCATCCATCCACCCAGATGCGCAGCTTCATGAGCAGGAACCTTTAAGAACAGCATATTAGTTTGGGCTCCTGGAGCCATAACTTCTACACCAATCGCGCTTAACTCATTGGCTAACCATTGTGCGTTTTCATGGTCTTCGCGCAGGCGTTCAACGTTGTTAAGCAGTGCGTAGCGAGCGGCTTCAGCCAAAATACCCGCCTGACGCATGCCACCGCCCACCATCTTACGCCAGCGACGCGCCTGTTTGATATACGTGGCGCTGCCGCACAGCAGCGAACCAATCGGTGCCCCGAGTCCTTTGGATAGGCAAATCGTCAAGGTGTCGCAATACTGTGTGAGAGTCGAAAGAGGTACCTCTAATGCAACGGCGGCATTCATGATACGTGCGCCATCAACATGCAGCGCCAAACCTTTTTCTCGAGTAAACGCCCACGCTTGTTCCAGATAGCTCAGAGGCAAAACTTTGCCGTTATGGGTGTTCTCGATGCACAGCAGTTTGGTTCGGGCAAAATGCACGTCGTCGGGTTTGATGACGCTGGCGACAACCTCTAACGGCAACGTGCCATCGGAGGCTGCATCAATTGGCTGGGGTTGAATGCTACCAAGAACCGCGGCACCCCCTGCTTCAAACAGGTAGTTATGTGCTTTTTGGCCAACGATATACTCCTCGCCGCGTTGGCAGTGCGTTAGCAGAGCCACAAGATTTGCCTGCGTTCCCGTTGGCAAAAGCAGCGCCGCTTCTTTGCCACTGAGTTCGGCGGCCTCTTGCTCGAGCAGATTGACGCTGGGATCGTCGCCATACACATCGTCGCCAACATCGGCGCGTGACATGGCTAAACGCATTTCTTCACTAGGGCGGGTTACGGTATCACTACGAAGATCAATCACGCACAACTCCTTAATTCCCGGTTTTTCACTGGCTAATGCTTGGCTTCAATGTGGGGTATGAATTTTAAATAGGATTTCTATATACCTTAAATCATTCGAGTTGCATTCAGACGGCCAATAAGAGCGCCCCCGATGCGCTTACGTTAGTCAGTGATTCGGGTAAGTGAACGCAGCTAACAAAACGGCAACTTGAAGTATGACGGATATAAACCCAGTTCTTTGTAACATGAGGGGTAGCAGAGTCAAAATTGAAAATTGCGGATACCAAAGGATTTGCGGCGATGACCGCAATTCAGATGAAATTACGGCGCAGAATTTCTGCGCCGTGTTAGAAAGCTCGAAGAGAGGAAAACGGTAAGGTTTAGCGTAACCAGTTAGTTTTGGCCAGCTCGACCACTTCGTCTCCTCGGCCGTTGATTATCGCCCTCAGCATATAAAGACTGAAACCTTTGGCCTGTTCAAACTTGATCTGTGGCGGCATAGCCAGCTCTTGTTTTGCCGTCACGACGTCGACCACAACAGGGCCGTCGTGAGCGAAGGCTTCGGCAAGCGCGCTGTTTAATTCAGACGCTTTTTCTACGCGTATCCCCTTGATGCCGGCTGCATTGGCAATGGCGGCAAAATCAGGGTTATGCAGATCGGTGCCGTCGGTGAGGTAGCCCCCAGCTTTCATTTCCATGGCAACAAAACCAAGCACGCTGTTGTTAAAAATAACTATTTTAACCGGTAGCTTTTGCTGAGCCAGCGTTAAGAAATCCCCCATTAGCATGGTAAAACCGCCGTCGCCACACAGGGCAATAACTTGACGTTCGGGGAAGCTTCCCTGTGCGCCAATCGCCTGCGGCATGGCGTTTGCCATAGAACCGTGGTTAAACGAGCCTAACAGACGGCGCTTGCCGTTCATTTTCAGATAACGTGCAGCCCATACGGTTGGCGTTCCGACGTCACAGGTAAATACGGCATCGTCGCTCGCCAGTTCGCTGATTTGCTGAGCAAGGTATTGAGGGTGGATTGGTTGATCGTCATTGGCAGAGGCTAATGCATCAAGGTCTTTACGCGCTTTGTGATAGTGCTCAAGAGCCTGATCGAGGAACTGGCGATCGCTGCGGCTTTCAAGTTTAGGCAGAAGTGCTTGTAACGTCGATTTGACGTCGCCCACCAGCGGTAAATTGACTGCGCAGTGGGAGCCAATGCTGGCCGCGTTAATATCTACCTGTACGATGGTGGCATCGGTTGGATAAAATGCGCGGTAGGGGAACTGAGTGCCAAGAAGCACTAGCGTATCAGCATTCATCATGGCGTGATAACCGGAGGAAAAACCAATCAAACCAGTCATGCCGACGTCATAAGGATTGTCCCATTCGACGTGCTCTTTACCTCGTAGCGCGTGAACAATCGGCGCTTTTATCTTCTCAGCAAACTGAATTAATTCGTCGTGGGCTCCTTCGCAACCACTACCACACAGCAGAGTGATTTTTTTTCCGCTGTCCAGAATAGTTTTGAAAGCATCTAGCTCACTTTCCTGTGGCAAAACGCGAGGAAGCAGCGGCGTGTGCCAAACCGGATTGGCATCTTCTGGTGCAGGGCGCAGGGCGACGTCCCCTGGCAATACGATAACTGAAACGCCTTTCTTTAAAATGGCCTGACGCATGGCTACTTCGAGAGCCTGCGGCAGCTGTTCGGGATTCGAAATCAATTCGCAATAATGGCTGCATTCCCGAAACAATTCTTGCGGATGGGTTTCCTGAAAATAGCCGCTGCCGATTTCACTGGAGGGGATATGGGCTGCGATAGCGAGTACCGGAACATGATTGCGATGACAGTCGAATAAGCCGTTAATAAGATGAAGATTACCCGGACCACACGAACCCGCGCAGACGGCTAACTGCCCCGTGAGCTGTGCTTCGGCGCCCGCAGCGAAAGCGGCGACTTCTTCATGGCGGGTTCCTATCCAGCGGATGGTTCCCATTCTTAATAGACTGTCGCTGAGGCCGTTTAAGGAGTCGCCTGTGACGCCCCAAATACGTTTTACGCCAGCTTGGTCGAGGGTTTTTGCTACTAGGGTTGCAACAGTTTGCTTCATGAACACCTCCCTTGAATCTATCAGGTTGCCTGCACACGACCACATTGGGTACGCAGGCGAAAGTCACGGCTCTGTCGGCAATGCCTGAGCATTGTCTATTCTTTCTAAGACTACTCTATTTTGTATTATAAATATTATAGAAATGTTATGCCAATGACATATTTCTGAAAGAAATTGAAGAGGGTTCGACGTAGTATCAAACGCCGCCAATCAATGGCCGTCACCTATTTACCACAGGTGACGGCCTGTGGCTGAGGCCGGATTAGGCAATCACGACGTCACCGTTGAGCTGGCAGGAGCAGGCTAAAACATAACCTTGAGCGATTTCATCTGGCGTTAGCGTCATGGTGCTGGTAGTGGTGTAATCGCCGCTTAGAATGCGGGTTTTACAGCATCCACAGACGCCTGCGCGGCATGCGGCCTGAATGGGCAGTTTATTTTGCTCCATGGCAAACAGCAATGTTGCTCCCACTGGCGCGTGGTAAGTGTGCAGCGGAGTGTTTGTGGTGAGTTTGAGCATATTGCCATTTTCATCATTATCAGCAATAACCTGAAATTGCTCTTGATGGAAACGTTCGGCGGGGACGCCAAGATCTTGCGAAAGCTGCTTCACCGCTTTCATGTACGGTGCAGGTCCACAGGTCATGACAGTGCGCGTGGCGATATCAGGACAAAGCTGCTCGAGAATTTCGCGCGTAATGCGGCCACTGAGGAATGCTTCAGTGGCATCGCTTTCGGTCATCAGCGTGAGGTTGAGCTGGGAATAATGGGCTGAGAGGGCACGCCATTCATCGGCAAAAATCACATCGCGAGGGGTACGTACGTTGAAAATGACCTGTACGTGAGTCTCTGGACGATTTGCTAGCAGCCAGCGAGTCATTGACATAATCGGTGTTACGCCACAGCCCGCCGCCAGCATGAGATAGCGATCGGAAGGCGCATTGGCGCAGGTGAATTCACCTTGTGCATCAGACAACCATAGCTGTTGCCCCGGATGAACTTCCTGTGTGAGCCAACGTGATCCTTCACCATCGGGCAGGCAGCGTACGCTCAACGTAATAAACTTACTCTGGCCTGGCGAGGAGGAGAGCGTGTAGGCACGTAGCGTTTCTTCGCTATTACGAATACTCACCAGTGCATATTGCCCTGGATGGTAGCGGTAAAAATCATGGCAGATGAGAGAGATTGTCCAGACGTCCGGCGTTTCCTGATGAATGGAATGCACCTGCATCTGATTGGGGCAGAGGGGAGTTGGCATTGTCATCATATGTTCTCAATTCGAAAGCCGCAGACCTTGCTGGCTGCGGCTTATAGGGTGACATCGAGTGCGATTACGCGCCCAGAATTTCGCTCATATCGGCTTCAACCGTAGAGATAGAACGCATACCGAATTTTTCATTCAGAATGGCGAGCAGGTTATCGGTTAGGAAGCCCGGAGCGGTTGGGCCGGTGTAGATATTTTTCACGCCTAATGACAGCAGCGTCAGCAGGATCACGATAGCTTTCTGCTCGAACCAAGAGAGCACCAAACTTAATGGTAAATCGTTCACCCCGCAACCCAGCGTCTCAGCCAGTTTTACGGCCAACATGATGGCACCATAGGCATCGTTGCACTGACCGACATCCAGCAGACGTGGCAACCCTTCCAGCGTACCGAAGTCCAGCTTGTTAAAGCGATATTTGCCGCAGGCCAGCGTCAGAATCAGACAGTCTTGCGGAACTGCGCGTGCAAAGTCGGTGAAATAACTACGTTCTGCACGGCTACCGTCGCAGCCGCCCACCAGAAATACATGACGCAATTTCTTCTGCGAGACCAGATCGATGACGGTATCTGCTGCGTTCAACAAGGTCTGTCGGCCAAAACCAACGGTGATCATGTGCTCGATTTCATTGTACGGGAAGCCTTCACAAACCTGAGCTTGAGCAACGATCTGGCTGAAGTCATCACCTTCTAGATGGCGAGCGCCAGGCCATCCAACGATGCTACGAGTCCAGATGCGGTCGGTGTAGTTACCGACATTGGGGTCGATGATACAGTTAGATGTCATCAGAATTGGACCAGGAAATTTGGCAAATTCGGTTTGCTGATTCTGCCAACCACTGCCGTAGTTACCGACCAAATGCTTGAATTTTTTCAGCTCAGGATAGCCGTGTGCTGGCAGCATTTCACCGTGGGTATAGACGTTCACACCTGTCCCTTCGGTTTGCTCCAGCAACATACGCAGATCTTTCAAATCATGACCGGAAATCAGAATCGCTTTACCGGCGACAGGGCGAACGTTTACGGAGCTTGGCGTTGGGTGACCGTAGGCGTCGGTTTCACCCTTATCCAAAATGGCCATCACGTTGAAGTTCATTTTACCAATGCCCATCGCATTATTGAGCAAGGTATCAACATCGCGCGGCTGAGTACCTAACCACGCCATATAATGATGGAATTCAGCATAGATATCGTTGCTGTATTGACCCAGAACGTGAGCATGCTCCATGTATGCGGCGGCGCCTTTAAGGCCATAGAGGTTCAGCATACGTAGGCCGTGAACGTCATCGCCGATTTCTGCTTTATCGTTATTCAGGGCGAATTCTTCGGCTTGTTTACGCAGCGTGGCTAGATCGGAACCCGCTAACTGCAAATCAGCAAGCGGATGATCGACCTGTGCATTTGCGTCAATGGCGCGACAGGCCACTATCAATGCATCACGCATGTCTAATGCTTCACGTGCGTAGCCCACGATGCGTTCGGAATCGAAGTTAACGTTGGTTAGCGTGGAGAAAAAGGCGCGAGGTACAAAGCTGTCGATGTTGTGGTCGATAATACCCAGCTCACGCGCCTTCAGTGCCCATGCAGATAGGCCTTGCAAAGCGGCAACCAGTAAATCTTGTAGGTCAGACGTTTCGGCAGTTTTACCGCACATACCTTGAGCGAAAGAACAGCCATTACCCGCAGGGGTTCGGATGGTTTGTTCACATTGGACACAGTACATTCTGGGCTTCCTTTTAAAGTTGCATTTATTATGCTTGTTTAAAGGGTAGACCTGTCTTTCGCGGTAAAAAAGGAATTTTTGATGCAACTTTATCTTTGTTTGATATAGCGCAAGTTAAGTTGTAACTGAGAATTATTCAGGCGATGAATGCTAAAACGTTTGAGGTATGTCATGGGGTTATCGCCCCATGACATCAGTGGGGTCTTCGGCTGTCAGGAGGAGAAAATGGCCATCAGCACAGGGGCGATAAGGCTTAAGGCGAAGCCGTGCACGATCGCGGCAGGAACCAATTCTAGACCGCCGCTGCGCTGCAGAACGGGTAGAGTGAAGTCCATTGACGTTGCGCCACACAGCCCCAGCGCAGAAGAGCGGCTACGCTGCACTAACGTTGGGATCATCATAATGGCGAACAGTTCACGAGCCAAATCATTGAAGAAGGCGGCACTGCCGATCACTGGGCCGAAAGCCTCGGTCATCATGATCCCCGAGAGGGAGTACCAGCCATATGCCGATGCGATAGCTAAGCCGGTTTTTACCGGCAATCCCAACAGTAGAGCAGCGATAGCTCCGCCGACTAGCGCGCTCACGCATACCAAGATGGCGATAATCATCCCGCGTCGGTTTAAAAGAATTTGTTTAAGTGACATACCGCTATTGCGTAGCTGTAAGCCCACCAGCAGTAGTAGGAAAATCAACGCATATTCGCTGCCGTGAGAAGCATAGCTAAGCCATGCCCACTGGGTTAAACCGAGCGCAAAACCGCCCACGACGACGCCGCACAGCTTGAGCGATTCAAGCGCCATATGAAGACGTGAAGGCAACTCTTCCTGTTGATGTGGTACGACCCACGGGCGTTTTTTTTCTAATAGCAATAATGCAATAAGGTTGGCAACGATGATGCAAATAAAGAATACCGAAGCATACTGAAAAATAAGCCACAGGTTTTCGCTGAGGTTATCCAGAAATGCGAGGCTGATGCCCATAAAAAACAGAATGACGTAAACCATCCAACTGAGTAGACGATTAATTAATACCACTAAGCTCTTTTGGCGTAGAGGGATCAGGTAGCCGAGCAGAAGCGGCACCAAGATAATGAGCAGTCCCGAATACATGGATAACCTAGGTTGTAATGATGAGTGGCAATACGCTACCCAAAAGGTTTTGGTGAGTAAAGAGCAACAGAGGAATTGATAAATCAACCGGAATGGTTTGGCGTTTTAATCTTCACGAGGTGAATTAGCAGAACAAAATCGGGGATGGATCGACAGTGAGTGCTTGACCAGACAGCATTTTTTTCTCATTCTCAGATGAATGAATCCGTAAGGGAGAGAACTGATGTATCTAGAACGGATCGAGATTGTCGGGTTTAGAGGAATAAACCGTCTATCTTTAACACTGGACGAAAACACCGTCCTGATCGGTGAAAACGCATGGGGTAAATCCAGCTTGTTGGATGCGTTGACTCTTTGTCTGTCACCGAATACCGACCTCTATCATTTTGAACCTCAAGATTTCTACTTTCCTCCCGGTGATGAAACGGCCAAAGAGCGTTACCTGCAAATCATCTTTGTTTTCTGTGAATCAGACGTTGGGCACCATAATGCGCCACGCTATCGGCCTCTGTCTTCTCTTTGGCAGGATGGAAATGATCGTTTTCAACGCATCTATTTCCGCCAAGAGGGGGAGCTTTGCGACGATGGCACGGTGTGCACTTGGCGTTCGTTTTTAGATGAAAAGGGCGAGCCGCTAAAACTGCATCATGTTGATAAACTGGCACGAGAAATTGTGCGTTTGCATCCGGTTTTACGCCTACGTGATGCACGCTTTATCCGTCGCTTGCGTCCGACCGTCATTGCGCAAAATCGCGTGCCCGACCAAAGTGAGGTTGCGCAGCAGCTAGATGATTTGACGCGTGAGCTGGTGCGTAATCCGCAAAAGCTGAGCAATAGTGAGCTACGGCAGGGGCTGAATGCCATGCAGCAACTGCTGGAACACTATTTCGCTGAGCAGGGGCAGCAGCTCACAAATTCACGTCGTCGTCGCCACCACAGCGATGAGGTTCATGGACGTCAAGCATGGCGTTCGTTGGAAAATATGAATCAGATGATTGCGGAGTCGGGCAGCCGCAATATGCGTCTGATCTTGCTTGGGCTTTTTTCGACATTATTGCAGGCAAAAGGTGCAATTACGCTCGATCCTCATGCTCGACCGCTTTTACTGGTAGAAGACCCTGAAACTCGCCTGCATCCGATCATGCTCTCCGTGGCATGGGGATTGCTGAATCAACTGCCACTGCAAAAAATTACCACGACTAATTCTGGTGAATTGTTGTCTCTGATGCCCGTTGAGCGCGTATGTCGACTGGTCCGTCAGTCTAATAAAGTGGCGACTTACCGGATTGGGCCGCAGGGAATGTCGCCAGAAGATAGTCGGCGTATTGCGTTTCATATTCGGTTTAATCGCGCCTCATCACTTTTTGCCCGTTGTTGGCTACTGGTCGAAGGAGAGACTGAGGTTTGGCTTTTGAACGAATTGGCGAGGCAGTGCGGCTATCATTTTGAAACGGAAGGCATCAAGGTTATCGAGTTTGCCCAGTGTGGTATCCGTCCATTGGTTAAGTTTGCTCGCCATATGGGGCTGGAATGGCATGTGCTAGTCGATGGCGATGATGCCGGTCGTAAATATGCCGCAACCGTAAGAGCGCTGGTGGAGCATGCCAGAGATAACGAACGCGATCGCCTTACTGCATTACCTGCGCCGGATATGGAGCACTATATGTATCGTGAGGGGTTTGCATCGGTTTATCACGATATCGCCGGATTACCCCCGAATGTGCCGCTGTCGATGAGAAAGGTTATTACTAAGGCAATTCACCGCTCCTCCAAGCCAGATTTGGCGATCTCTGTTGCCGCACAGGCGGAAGCCTGGGGTACGGATTCGGTACCTGCATTGATTAAAGGCATGTTTTCACGCGTGCTGTGGTTGGCTCGAGGTAAGGCTGAATAGCAAGTGGTGATCGCTTCTTAGCCGCGATTCTCAAGTGAGAATCGCGGCTAAGAAGGCTTTAATCGGCGGTATTAACGTCCTAGGGCAACACGCGCTGAAGACTCAAGGGTATCCAGCAGTTGATAGCGGCGGCGATATTCTGCGCGTTTTTTGCTGGCAATCTCTTCCAAATACTTACGTGCAATGGTCATTGGCAAGCGGAAATAACCTTCTGCTGTAGACACAGCGCCAATAGACAACCAAAAAGCATCGTAATCTGACATCATTTTACGGCTTTTCTTTTTGTTATAACGCCAGTTTTTATAAATATGAGTCTCGTTGCCCACGGCGAGTATTTGCTCACAGCCTACGGTATGGGCAAATAGGCATAGCGCCTGCATCAACAAGCGTTTAGGAAATAAGCCGTGGCACCCTTTGGTGGCGGTTTGAATAAGTTCATGTGGAACCGATTGTTTTGGCCCCTGCAACCCACCAATGAATAGCGTTTTTTTGCCTGAATGCATCAACAAGGTAAACGTACATTCTGACAGCATTACACCCTCTGCCGTATAAAATAATAGCGAAAGTTCGC
Source organism: Hafnia paralvei ATCC 29927 (assembly GCF_001655005.1). Lineage (GTDB taxonomy): Bacteria > Pseudomonadota > Gammaproteobacteria > Enterobacterales > Enterobacteriaceae > Hafnia > Hafnia paralvei. The sequence continues at coordinate 202,428 of NZ_LXET01000044.1, read as the reverse complement.
CTTCTTTATTAAGGCTATCAATAGGACTGATACCGATTCGGTACAGTTGCTCATTTTTGCCCTCTATTTCACAGAGATAATAAGGTTGAGCTCGATATATTTTCCGCAAGACACTGTTCGGCAACGCCTCATCCAACATTTGGTAGTGTTCACCAATCGCTTTGACTGTATCTCGACGCTTGAAGTGGACGTTGAGGTAAGGGTGGTGCAGCTTGCAAGGCAGACGGGGTTGCGTTAACAGCACGTCTTGGCAAGAGGGGATAGCGGCAATGTTGTTGAGCAGTTTCATCGTTGCTATCGGTGCTAAAAATGTTCTCAGAACAAATTTAGTCCTATAGTTTCTCGCATGCCAAAGACGACCAGGTCTTAACTCTCCTTTGGCAAGGGAATTAAAGAGCTGAAAACCCGTCGCGGATTTATCTGCTGTGCGTTCGACGCTGATTTGAGACATGTGATATACCTGATAGAACGTGGCTGTTTTAATTTCTATCGAGTAGTTAAGCAGATCGAATATCAACGCAAATTAAATCATGTAAGCCACTGACGATATTAAAAACAATAATTTCATTTCTGTTGATGCTTTATTTAATTTGCTTTTGAATTGAGATGTTAAATAGGGCTTTATTTTAATTATTAGCGAGGTAATTTTTAGGTGGCTTGTTATGAGGCCTTGCTTTTGGCGTATATACCACGACTGTCATCACTCCCCCTTGAAAATGGCAAAACAGCCACTATCTATCTAAAGAGTCGGAGACAACAACAGATAAGCTTAACTATTAATGCCAGCATAGACACTGGCATAGGTATGGATACGACGCTAAGTTAGAGATAAGAGCTAGGCCGTCATCTCTGACTCGATTGGAACGATGGTGTTGGCATGGTTACCTTTAGGCCCTTCTTGCACATTAAATTGGACCTGCTGACCCGCTTTTAATGTGCGGTAACCTTCCATCTGAATTGAGGAGTAGTGGGCAAAAATATCTTCGCCACCCTTCAGAGGACATATAAAGCCAAAACCTTTGGCGTTATTGAACCATTTAACAGTACCCGTCTCCATGCTTATACAACCCTCGCCATGCTGTTATAAGCGTTTTGCGCGATGGCTCAGATTATCATCGGCAAGACGCTCTATTTATGAGATAAGATTGAAGCCCTCCGTCGCTCAGCTATAGGCACACGAGGGTGTGAAAACAGCGGTTTGCGTTTGAGGGCAGATACAAGATGCGTTCTTAAAATGTTCTTTGGTCTTACTTGCCTATGGCAGTGGAGAACAGTTTAGGAACACACCCTACGGGCACCGAAAAGATCTGTGAACTCATTGCGTAAGCCGTAAGTTTGCAACAGATACTCATCGGTCGAAATGGCAACGATTTGTACAAATCGCCACCAGATTACGAATTTACACTTTAGTGTAAGCCGCTAGTTCGTCAAGCAATGGCTATTTTTAGCACAGTGTCATGTGATGAAAGTTTGAAGCAGCTAACGCTATTTATACGTATTGGGTGAAAATTAATCACTTGATGCGTCGCAAATAACACAACTGTGAGGATTTGTGTCACAGTTAAGAAACAGGTAAGAAATACATGGGATCATGCGAAGTGTTGGGTTTATCGCGTGAGAGTCAACAGAGAGTGAGCAGGACATGGCAAACCAAAACGACTGGCTAAATTTCGAACAATTAGCCGATAGCAAACAAATCGATGAGGTAAAACCGCCGTCAATGTATAAAGTTATACTTAACAATGACGACTACACACCGATGGAATTTGTGATTGACGTCCTGCAAAAGTTTTTTTCATATGATATTGAACGTGCAACGCAGTTGATGCTTACTGTGCATTATAAAGGAAAAGCGATTTGCGGTGTTTTTACCGCTGAGGTGGCGGAAACGAAAGTCGCACACGTCAATCGTTATGCACGGGAGAACGAGCATCCACTGTTGTGTACGTTAGAAAAGGCCGGTTAATGGCCACTTAAATGGGGGAGGTGCCTATGCTCAATCAAGAACTGGAACTCAGTCTCAACATGGCGTTCGCCAGAGCGCGCGAGCACCGTCATGAGTTTATGACCGTGGAGCACCTGCTGCTGGCACTGCTCAGTAACCCTGCGGCACGTGAAGCATTGGAGGCCTGCTCTGTCGATCTGGCCGCTTTACGTCAAGAACTCGAAACCTTTATTGAACAAACGACACCCACGCTGCCTAACGGCGAAGCGGAACGTGATACTCAGCCAACGCTGAGTTTTCAACGCGTTTTACAACGTGCTGTTTTCCATGTTCAGTCCTCAGGCCGTAATGAAGTCAGCGGTGCTAACGTACTGGTGGCTATTTTTAGCGAACAAGAGTCTCAGGCTGCATATCTGCTGCGTAAGCACGACGTGAGTCGTTTAGACATTGTGAACTTTATCTCGCACGGCACCCGTAAAGATGAAACGGGGCAGGCGCCTAATGCTGAAAATCCAGCGAGCGAAGAACCCGCCAGCGGTGAAGATCGCATGGAGAATTTCACTACTAACTTAAACCAGCTTGCGCGAGTCGGCGGTATTGATCCGTTAATTGGTCGTGATAAAGAGTTAGAACGTGCTATTCAGGTTTTATGCCGCCGTCGTAAAAACAATCCGCTGTTGGTTGGCGAGTCTGGTGTGGGTAAAACCGCTATTGCTGAAGGACTTGCATGGCGAATTGTGCAGGGTGATGTGCCTGAAGTGATGGCCGATTGCACCTTGTATTCCTTGGATATCGGCTCTTTGCTGGCGGGTACCAAATACCGTGGCGATTTTGAAAAACGCTTTAAGGCGCTGCTCAAACAGCTGGAACAAGACACTGACAGCATTCTATTTATCGATGAGATCCACACCATTATCGGTGCCGGTGCGGCTTCCGGTGGACAGGTGGATGCGGCTAACTTGATTAAACCGCTGTTATCTAGCGGCAAGATCCGAGTCATCGGCTCAACCACTTATCAGGAATTCAGCAATATCTTTGAAAAAGATCGTGCCTTGGCGCGTCGTTTCCAGAAGATCGATATTACTGAACCCACCCCCGATGAGACGGTACAGATCCTTAATGGCCTGAAGCCGAAATATGAAGCTCATCACGATGTGCGCTATACCGCGAAAGCGATTCGTGCTGCGGTTGAGCTGTCGGTGAAATACATCAACGATCGTCATCTGCCAGATAAGGCGATTGACGTGATTGATGAGGCAGGGGCACGTAGCCGCCTGATGCCGGTAAGCAAGCGTAAGAAAACCGTTAACGTGGCTGATATTGAGTCTGTGGTTGCCCGCATCGCGCGTATTCCGGAGAAAACGGTATCCGCTAGCGATCGCGATGTGCTTAAGAGCTTGGGCGATCGTCTGAAGATGTTGGTATTTGGTCAGGATAAGGCGATCAGTGCATTAACTGAAGCGATCAAAATGAGTCGTGCAGGGTTGGGGCAAGATCATAAGCCTGTCGGTTCGTTCTTGTTTGCAGGGCCTACCGGTGTGGGTAAAACCGAGGTTACCGTTCAGTTAGCGAAAGCGCTGGATATCGAACTGCTGCGTTTTGATATGTCCGAATATATGGAACGTCATACCGTTAGCCGTTTGATTGGTGCACCTCCGGGTTATGTTGGTTTTGATCAGGGCGGTTTGCTGACGGATGCGGTCATTAAGCACCCACATGCGGTACTGCTGCTCGACGAAATTGAAAAGGCGCACCCAGATGTCTTCAACCTGCTGTTACAGGTTATGGATAACGGAACGTTAACGGATAACAATGGCCGCAAAGCCGATTTCCGTAACGTCATACTGGTCATGACCACGAACGCGGGCGTGCGTGAAACGCAGCGTAAATCCATTGGTTTTGCGCAGCAAGATAACAGCACTGATGCGATGGAAGAGATCAAAAAGGTGTTTACGCCAGAATTCCGTAACCGTCTGGATAACATCATTTGGTTTAATCATCTCTCCACTGAAATTATTCAGCAGGTGGTGGATAAATTCATCGTTGAATTGCAGGCGCAGTTGGATGCGAAAGGTGTTTCACTGGAAGTTAGCGAAGCAGCGCGTTTGTGGCTGGCAGAAAAAGGGTACGATCATGCCATGGGAGCTCGTCCAATGGTGCGTGTCGTGCAGGAAAATCTGAAAAAACCGCTGGCAAACGAATTGCTGTTTGGTTCGCTGGTTGATGGCGGCTCGGTCACCGTTGATTTAAGCGAAGACAAGCAACAGCTGACTTACGAATTCTGTAGTGCACAGAAACGTAAAGCTGAGGATGCCCTGCATTAATCTAGTCGCAGAGTAGAGCATGAAAGTAAAAGAGCGCCAAAAGGCGCTCTTTTTTATGTCTGAAATTTAAGCTTTCAGCTAACTCTCAGTGATATTTTTCAGCCTCGTCAGACGTTAAACATCACCGGGAGTGTAATTTATGCCGCAGATGCGTCAACGCAGGTGCGCAGGATGAGCCTATCAGCGGCTACGGAAGACAATGCGGCCTTTGCTCAGGTCGTACGGGGTCAGCTCTACAGTGACTTTGTCGCCCGTCAGAATGCGGATGTAGTTTTTACGCATTTTACCGGAGATGTGAGCGGTAACGACGTGTCCGTTTTCTAATTCAACGCGGAACATCGTGTTTGGTAACGTATCGAGTACGGTACCTTGCATTTCAATATTGTCTTCTTTGGCCATCGAATCCTCTAGGTATGAGTACCATATTTTTTAATCGGCAAGATAATGCCGAAAAACCCCGATTATGTAAAGGAGTGTCGGTTGTTCTTCATCCATTACGGGCAATTTTGATGGGGTTTTATCGCAAACTCGCGTGAAATAATAGTTTGGGGTTTCCAGCAGGCGGGGTTAATTACCTTTTTCTGGTCAATCCGTAAGTGGTGTAAATAATCACTGCGCGGGATATTGCGCGCACCTAACGACTCAGTGTGCGCGTTAAGTACCTGACAGTCAATTAATGTTCCACCAAACGACACAAAATGCCCACAAAACGCAATCAGTGCCGTTTTGGAGGCATTTGTTGCGCGGCTGAACATTGACTCTCCGCAAAAGAGAGAGCCCTGCAAAACGCCATACAGGCCGCCTACCAGCCTATCTTCCTGCCAGACCTCAACGGAATGTGCATGGCCAAGCTCATGCAGCTTGACATAGGCTTGCTGCACATCTTCGCCAATCCACGTGCCTTCATCGCGCTGTTCGGCACATTCGCGTATGACTTCGCTGAAGGCTTGATTGATTGTCACGGTAAAACGCTGTCGGCGTAAAAATTTCGCCATGCTACGGCTGATATGCAGTTCATGTGGGAACAGCACCGCCCGCGGATCGGGCGACCACCATAAGATGACGTCTCCTGGTGTAAACCAAGGGAAAATACCCGACTCATAGGCCGCCAGCAAGCGAGCGGGGCGCAAGTCTCCGCCGATAGCGAGCAGCCCGTTGGGTTCACGCAGTGCAAGATCCGTGGGCGGGAATAACGTGGATTGCCGATCCAACTGCATTATGCGCATCAAAATATTCCCGTCATCATAATGAAATACATCGCCTAATCCGTTAACTATAGCTGCAGTTTCGTCGGCTATAGCCGCTGACACAGCTGATAATAGCGGCCTTTTTCTGCCATCAACGCAGTGTGATGGCCCTGTTCGACGATGCGGCCATTCTCCATCACGCACACGCGATCCATTTTGTCTAAGCCCTGCAGTCGATGAGTAATCAGGATCAAGGTTTTATGCTGGCAGTGGTTCATGATCAGCGCTAAGATCTGCTTTTCAGTCTCCGCATCTAAACCTTCAGTGGGCTCATCCAATAGCAGCAGGGGAGAGCGATGCAGCAGCGCACGAGCAATGCCTAAACGACGTTGCTCGCCACCAGACAGCGGGCGTCCACCGTCGCCGAGCCATGCATTTAGCCCAGCATCATCCAATAACTTTCCGAGGCCAACCTGTTCCAGCACGTTCTTCAACTCAGGGTCGGTAGCCGCATCGTTAGCGATTTTTAAATTATCACGTAGTGTCGAACTAAATACGTGCACACGCTGGCTGACGACGCCAGTCACCTGCCGTAGGGTTGCCTCATCAAAGGCCGTCAGCGGGGTGTTATTCAGGCGAATTTCGCCCTGAGAACAGTCCCACGCACGTGTAATCAACTGGAGAAGCGTTGATTTGCCGCAGCCAGTGCGTCCGAGCAGGGCAATTTTTTCACCGGCTTTCACCGTCAGTGAAATGTCGTTCAGCACCGAGACGGGCTGATTCGGATAGTTGAACGTGACGTTATCAACGGTGACGGCAATCTGATCGCTTATTGTTGGCCCAGAAAGTGGGAAGGTCACTTCTGGTTTTTGGTTGATCATCTGCGCCACACGGGTTGCTGATGCGGTAACCTGTCCTAGATGCTGGAAAGCACCCGCAACCGGAGCCAAGGCTTCAAAAGCCGCCAACGAAGAGAAGACAAATAGCGCAATCAGCGCGCCCGGCTGAGCATATTGGCCTACCCCTCCAGCCGCTAACCAAAGCAAAAGCGTGAAGGTTAAACCCGACGCAAGGATCATCAACGCTTGCGCGGCACCGGTCAGCGAGGCCTGTTTTTTCTGCTGTAACTGCCAAGCCTGTTCTTTTGCATCGAGCGCCTGACGGAAACGGTCAGCAGCGCCATAAATAGCTAACTCTGCTTGGCCTGCGACCCAAGTAATCAATAGCGTGCGATAGTCTGCGCGTAATCCGGTTAATGCCATACCAACCGGCTTCCCAGCCTGATAAAAGCCCAACGGTAAGCAAAACAACAGCAGCAGCATGATGCCGCCGAGCGTGAAGGCTAAAGCGGGATCAAACCACGCCAAACCCGCGGTCACCACGATAATGACGACGATGGCGCTAATCAGCGGAGAAATCACCCGCAGATAGAGATGATCGAGCGTATCGACATCGGCGACTAAGCGGTTGAGCAATTCAGCCTGACGGAAACGGGCAATCGCGCCCGGCGACAGCGGCAAAATCTTGCTGAAGGTAAACACACGGAGGTGCGATAGCACGCGGAAGGTCGCATCGTGGCTAACGACTCGTTCGGCATAACGTCCGGCGGTGCGGATGATGGCTGCGCCGCGTACGCCTGCGGCTGGCAGCATGTAGTTAAACGTTAGCAATCCAGCAAGGCCTGCAAGAGCGGAGGCTGCAAGGAACCATCCAGACAGCATCAATAGACCAATACTGGCAAGAAGCGTGACGATCGCCAGAACAACACCTAAGGAAATCAGGAACCAATGGCGGCGATAGAGGGCTAAAAACGGCAAAAGTACGCGCATGGTTAGAGCTCCTTACTGCGTGTGGCGAGCAGATCGGCAAAGGGACCACTGTGTTGGCTCAACTGCGCGTAACTGCCGCGCTGAACCAACTGCCCATTGTCCATGACCCAAATTTGATCGTAGCGACTGACATCATCCAATTGGTGGGTAACCATCAACGTGGTTTGCTGATGCGACGCTTGCTCTAACGCTTGCATGACGAGCTGTTCACTGTGCGCGTCTAGGCTTGCGGTTGGTTCGTCCAGCAGCAGTAAACGGCAGGGACGCAGTAACGCACGCGCTACCGCTACGCGTTGCGCTTGCCCCACGGAGAGTCGCGCCGCTCCTTCACCAATTTCAGTATCAATGCCATGCGCCAGCAAAGGTAAGAATTCGGTGACATAAGCACGCTCAAGAACCGTGTGTAATTGTGCTTCCGTTGCCTGAGGTGCGCCGAGCAATACGTTCGCTCGTAATGTGGATTCAGGTAAGTTTGGATTCTGACCCACCCAGCCAAGCTGTAACCGCCATTGAGACTGCGATAACGAGCGTAGCTCTTTTCCGTCTACCGTCAGCGAGCCGCGATAGGGGAGAAAGCCCAGTAGAACATTGATGAGTGAGCTTTTTCCTGCACCGCTAAATCCAACCAAGGCAATTCGCTGCCCAGCATCAATCGTAAAGGAGAGCGGGCCGGCCAAAATTTTACCTTGCGGAGATAAAATCTCTAGTTCGTTAGCGACAATAGTCACTGGCTGAGTGCCTGCTAAGACATCTTGCCCTTTACCTTGTTGCGGGCTTTCTGCATCTTCCGCTAAAAAAGTGACCAGCGATTCAGCTGCGCCCACGGCTTGCGCTTTAGCATGATAAAACGTGCCCAGATCGCGCAGAGGTTGGAAAAATTCTGGTGCCAAAATTAGCACTAAGAAACCGGCAAACAGCGTAACGCTGGTGCCGTAGCTCCCAAAATTCAGTTCGCCAAGATAGGAGAAACCGAAATAAACCGCTACGACAGCGATAGAGATCGAGGTGAAAAACTCAAGTACCGCAGATGACAAAAATGCCATACGCAATACTTCCATGGTGCGGCTGCGGAAATCTTCGGAGGCGCGGCGGATATTTTCGGTTTCAGCTGCGGCGCGATTAAACAGTCGTAGCGTGTCTAACCCGCGTAGGCGGTCGAGGAAATTACCGCTCAGACGGCCAAGTGCGAGGAAGTTTCTGCGGTTAGCATCGGCGGCTCCCATGCCGACCAACGCCATAAACAGGGGGATCAGTGGCGCGGTGACCAGCAGAATCATGCCTGCCGCCCAGTTGATAGGAAACACGGTAATCAGGATCAGCAGCGGTATCATAGTAGCCAGATACATCTGCGGCAGGTAGCGTGAGTAAAACTCCTGCATATCTTCAATCTGTTCGAGGATTAACGTCGCCCAATGACCAGCCGGTTTGCCCTGTATCCAAGCAGGTCCGAGCTCATCAAGTCGATTGAGTACCAGACTACGGATTTGTACCCGCACTATCTGCCCACATTTAAAGCCAACGCGTTCACGCAGCCAGCTTAACGCGGCACGCAATACGATTGCTCCAATCAGTAAGCTAAAAGGAGCCAGAAGCGTTTGGCGTGGAACCTGCTCAATAATCAGGTCGTGCAGCAGTTTAGCCAGTAGCCACGATTGGGCAACGATGAGCAGGCCTGAGATTAAACCGAGGATCATGGAAATCCTCAGCCAGCGGCGGGCCAGCGAACTACGCTGTTTTAGCCACTGGGTTAGTTCGCGTTGTCGGTTTTTATTCATGTGTTGCGATGATTTCTAAAGCAGATGAAGCGTCGAAAAGAGTGCTAATCCCCGGCCTATTTTTTCTTTACTCACCGGTTCAGGCGTAAGCGCTGATATTACAACGGCCTGCGAGGACTTGAAACCAAAGGAAGGTAAATTCTGTTAACAAGTGTGGGGTAGTTCAGATAACAGGTTAGATAATTAAGGTTAATAGGCGCGATGTTGGCGTCTCCATCCCGTTTTTATCCTAGGCGAGATCGGAGAACGCGGGCTGATAACGTGCAATGAGTTCTTTAAGGAATTCACTTATGGCCCGAATGCGTACGGACGATCTCAAATCCGCGTGGGTCGTTAGCCACAGGTCTTCGGAAAATACCTGATTGTTAGGTATGACCTCGATCATATCGGCGTCATGGGCGACTAAAAATGATGGCAGTAAAGCCAGACCAATCCCCGACTTAGCCGCAGCATATTGCTCTGCAACGCTGCTGGTAATGAGTGCAGGATTGGCATCATAGCCTTGTTTTGCCAGCCAGCTTGCCGTCGGTAAGTGAGAATAAGCACGATCCCAGATGATAAACGCGCGACCAGACGTCGGATCGCTAGAAGGCGCTGGATGTCGCTGCAGATAATCAGCGCTGGCGTATATTGCGGAATTCATTGCGCCAAGCCGCTGCATAATTAAGTTGCCGCTCTGTGGGCGAACTAGACGTATGGCAAGGTCGGCTTCATAGCGTGATAGATCAGCGACGCCAACGCCGGATATGATTTCGAGCCGCAGTTTGGGGTACCGAGAGATAAACTCTGGCAGCGCGGGAATAATCATGTTTACGGCCAAGCTTTCTGGCGTCGCCAGCCTGATCGTGCCTTCGGTGTTGGCATCAAGGTCAGCGAGCCCTATGTGCAGAGCGGTAATACTGTCTTCAACGGCAGAAACCTTACGTAAAACGTCACGGCCTTGATCGGTGAGAAAGTATCCGGTGGCATGTCGTGCAAACAGCGTGGTATTCAAATCTTGTTCCAGTGCGCTGATTCGGCGTGAAACGGTCGATTGGCTAACCTGCAATTCTGCTGCGGAGCCCGTCAAGCTCCCCGTTCGTGCGACACTCAGAAAATAACGTAGGTCATCCCAATTGATGTTTTTCATTTTTGGAAAACTCTTTAGCAATTCTGTCTATAGTTATGCATTTATCGATGAATGATAATCCATCCAGTTTCTGGCAACCAGTGAAGAAACGATACATCAGGATTAATTTCATTCGAGGAGTACGACATATGACCACGCCTTCTAGTACAGCATCAACCACGATGTCATCCCATTTCAGCGTTATACACCGCTATTTTGCCGCGTTTGGTAGCGGAAACATTGATGTTGCACTGGCGTTGATGACGGATGACGTCATTTGGCACATCGACGGTGAGTTGAGTGTTTCTACCGTGGGTATTTTGCGTGGACGTGAACAGGTACGTGGCTGGCTTGAGACGTTTCCCAGCGATTTTAAGCCGCAAGAATTTACCGTTTCTCAGCTGTTTGAATCCGGAGATACCGTATTGGCGTTAGGCCGTTTTCGCCACACGGTGCTAACAACAGGAAATATTATCGGCAGTGATTACGTTATTCGATTTGAGATGCGGGAGGGACTCATCGCACATTATCAGATTTTTGAAGACTCTGCGTTATTAGCTCGGGCATTCGATCCGGCGGATCGCTTTGAACAACAGCGAATTCGCATTAACGGCAATGTGTATGCATACACCGATGTGGGGACAGGTCCGACGATTATTTTTGCTCATGGCTTATTCTTGGATCGAAGTAGTTTTGATCAACAGGTGGCGGTGTTATCGCAAAACTACAGGTGTATTGTTTTAGATATGCCAGGACATGGCGAAAGCGGTGTGTTTCCTCCGCAGTGGACGCTAGATGATATAGCTAACGACATTGCTTTGTTGGTGCAGGTTTTAGCGCTGGGCAAAGTCATTTTGGTGGGTCAAAGCCAAGGTGGAATGATGGGTATCCGACTGGCAGCGCTACACCCTGATGTAGTGAGCCATTTGATTTTGGTAGGAACAAGCGCACGAGCGGAATTCGCAGAGCGCATTACCTACTGGAATCATCTGCTGCACATTGTCTCTCAGGGAGCCGAAACGGAAAGAATGGCGGCATTCGAAGCCGTACAGAAACGACTCTGCCCAGCCCAATGGCTGAGTGACAACCCTGAACTCGCTAAACATGAGATAGATATCATGCTGTCTCACGATCGTGTTGGCATTGCGCACGCTATCGCTGCGGCAACGATTAATCGAACAGATGTTCGTGATTTACTGAAAAAAATTACCATTCCGACATTCGTGGTCTGCGGGGAACAAGATCAGGCGACGCCGCTGATGTTAAGCCAAGAAATGGCAGACTTGATACCGAATGCGGCTCTGCATGTGTTAGCGCATGTGGGGCATCATCCCCAATTGGAAGAGGGTGTCGCTTTGCTCTCGGCTATGGAGCGTTTCTTACACGACAAGGATGAGTATGAGCGAAAAATTTCTGTAAGAACGGGAAGGTGATTTCCCCCTGTCGATCGGAGAACTGAGTGATTAACAGGGAGAAACGGGGTTGGCTAGCGCTTATTGATGGCTGGCAGCCGCTAACCCATCGAGATAGCGTTCAGCATCCAGAGCCGCCATACAGCCGGTACCCGCAGAGGTAATCGCCTGACGATAGATGTGATCCATGACGTCGCCTGCGGCGAATACGCCCGGAATACTGGTTTGGGTCGCATTGCCACCAAGACCCGATTGTACCTTGATATAGCCGTTTTCAAGTGCCAATTGGCCTTCAAAAATAGCGGTATTTGGTTTGTGCCCGATGGCCACGAACAAACCGGTGACGCTAAGCTGTTCGGTTTTATCACTATCAGTGGCTTTAAGACGGAGGCCATTAACGCCCATTGGGTCGCCCAACACTTCATCGAGCGTACGGTTGGTGTGCAGGACGATATTGCCGCTGGCGACTTTGTCCATCATGCGTGCAATCAGAATCTTTTCAGCGCGGAACGTATCGCGACGATGGATCAGATGTACCTTAGATGCGATGTTAGACAGGTAGAGCGCTTCCTCAACGGCGGTGTTACCGCCACCGATAACGGCCACTTCCTGTTGGCGGTAGAAGAAACCGTCACAGGTGGCGCAAGCAGAAACTCCGCGCCCTTTGAATTCTTCTTCGGAAGGTAGCCCCAAATACTGAGCTGAAGCGCCGGTTGCAATGATTAACGCATCACAGGTGTATTCCTGAGAGCCCCCGAATAGGCGGAAAGGGCGCGTCTGCAAGTCGACACGTTCGATGTTGTCCAGAATGATTTCGGTGTTAAATTTGGCGGCATGCTCATGCATGCGCTCCATTAACAGAGGGCCTGTCAGACCTTCTGGATCGCCTGGCCAGTTTTCGACTTCAGTCGTTGTCGTCAATTGACCGCCTTTTTCAACGCCGGTAATCAATACCGGATTAAGGTTGGCGCGTGCGGCGTAGACGGCTGCTGTATATCCCGCAGGGCCGGAGCCCAAGATCAGGAGTTTGCTATGTTTGACTGTGCCCATGAATTCCTCTTTTCCAATTTTACAGGACAATAACTCGATTGTAGGGAAGTTAGCGTCTGAAAAAAAGCGTGCAAAAAAATTGTTATCAATTTGTTTGATAGTAGAAAGCTATCGATTAGCAAAAATCATGACAGCAGATAATTTTTTTTAAACCTATTCCGATAACATTCTTGTCGATAAAGCAGCTTAATAGCGCCCATCAGCGATGCTTATTCGTCTGTTTTGTCTCTTTATTTTTTTCTCTGCTCATAGAGTTTCTTAATAATAGTTGGCATGTTCGTCTGATTTTACTTCTTTTGCTTTGACAATCGCCTGTGCATTTGCGAAAACATGGATGTAGGGAAGAACTTGTCTTTGGTTTTTGTGGTCTGGGGGACGTTTGACAGAATTTTTGTCTGTTTAAGCGTGGCAAATAGCTCACACTGGCTAAAACAGCGTTTCTTCTCATGTAACAAGAAATATTGAGTAGTAGGCAAAAATAACTGTAGTGCTGAAATTGGCTTCAATGAGTGGCGTTAGGGAACGTAGCGAAGGGAGACCCTGCTGCGAACATCTGAATAGGATGTGGCCTCGATATGCAGTGATTTGGAATCAGAGAAAAGCAATTATGCGAGCCCTCGCATGCGAACTGAGTGCAATCGGCGAAAACAGAAAGAAGCTGGATGGCTCGTTTATGCCAGCTTTATCCGGGCTGTTTTCGTGAATATTAACAATGGGAATTGTTGATTGACAGCAGGCATGGGTTTTCGTTTGGGACAAATCCTTAACAAAATGAACTTGTTAAGGGGATGGCGAGCAGGGAAGGATATAAGAGAGACAATAAGATGGCAGACAATAAAAAGCGCCCTGGTAAAGATCTCGACCGTATCGACCGTAACATCCTGAATGAGTTGCAAAAGGATGGACGAATTTCGAACGTTGAGCTTTCTAAGCGAGTTGGTTTATCCCCAACTCCATGTTTAGAACGTGTACGTCGCCTTGAAAGACAAGGTTTTATTCAAGGTTACACTGCACTGTTGAACCCGCACTATCTGGATGCGTCCTTACTGGTATTTGTTGAAATTACCTTGAACCGAGGAGCCCCAGATGTGTTTGAACAGTTCAATACCGCTGTTCAGAAACTGGAAGAAATTCAGGAGTGTCATCTGGTTTCAGGTGATTTCGACTATCTGTTGAAAACACGTGTGCCTGACATGTCCGCTTATCGTAAGTTGCTTGGCGAAACGCTGCTGCGCCTACCGGGCGTAAATGACACCCGTACCTACGTGGTTATGGAAGAAGTCAAACAGAGCAATCGCTTGGTTATCAAAACGCGATAACGGTAGCAGGTGCAAAACCTGAGTAATTTGGTTACACTCCTGTGTATCTATACAGTTTCAGCGCCGAGGGTATAGTCTCTCGGCGTTGTTATTCGTACGAGTCTTTGTTAAATACAAAATTACGTGGCAATGCGTTGTTCTAAAGCGGCAATAGGCAATAATAGTGCTATGGTGAAAAACAGGAACCTGGAGAGCCTTTCTTGAGCCAGGAATACACAGAAGAGAAGGACGTTACTCTCAAACGAATGAGCAGTGGACGTCGGCTATACGAAGCGTTACTCATTGTAGTAGCGTTGTTTTCTATTTATCTCATGGTTTCGTTGCTGAGCTTTGACCCCTCGGATCCGAGCTGGTCGCAAACGGCATGGCACGAACCTATCAATAATATTGGCGGCGGGGCAGGTGCATGGCTAGCTGATACTCTATTCTTTGTTTTCGGAGTGATGGGATACGCCATTCCTCCTGTCATGCTCGCTCTATGTTGGTTTGCTTACCGCAAACGCGACGATAGCGGCTATGTCGACTATTTTGCGATATCCCTGAAACTCATCGGCATGTTGGCGCTGGTTTTAGCGTCCTGCGGTTTAACCTCATTAAACGTTGATGATATCTACCATTTTGCCTCCGGCGGTCTTATTGGGAGTCTGCTGGAGAACGGCGTGAATCCTCTCATGGGCAGCGTGGGGGGAACATTGCTGCTGTTAGGGGTATGGGCCGTTGGGCTGACTCTGTTTACCGGCTGGTCATGGCTGACCATCGCGGAGAAAATCGGTGGGGTCTTGCTCGGAGGCTTAACCTTCATGAGTAATCGCTCGCGTCGCGATCGCGATGATGATTACGATTACGAGGACGACGCTCGTGAAGTTGTGCTGGATAAACACGCATCGTCGGTAGGGCAGGAGACAGATGATGTTCTGCTTCGGGCTGCTGATGAGGATGAAGACGATATCTTGCTGGCCAAGCCAACAAGAACCGCACCAGAGTTGCCAAGTGTCGATGAGGACGAAAACGATCCTCTTCTGGGTAAATTACGTCCGCTGCATGAGGCGGAAATGTCTCTGGATGAATCCGCACAGCCTGCTGTCAGCCATGAATTAAAACCGGCGGCGGCTGTTTCTGCCGTTGGCGCCGCGGTGGCTTCGGCTCAGCCAGTTGCTTCTGCAGCGACTCAGCCCATGGCCTTTAGCGCCTCAGAGCCTGAGCCGGTGGCAGAAATTAAGCCTAGTATGCCTCCGCTATACTCTTTCGAGATGCCGGAAGATCGCCCAACGAATGTGTCACATACGCCAACTCGTCCAGCACGTTCTGCATGGGATGATGAGGGGCCGCGTTTGGGGAGTTTGGAACCAGAGACGCCTTCTACACCATCGTCTGCACCGGGTATGAATTTCAGTGCATCACATTTCGATCGTGATGAACTGCCTAAAACGCCATATATCAATCCGGGGTTATCCTCCAATAGTATGCCGTTTGGCGCCGCTTCACGGGATGATACTGTTCCGACTACGGTGTCTACAGCCGCTGCTGCCGGTGCTCTATTCATGCCTGCGTTTAGCGCGACGGAAGACAGCAGCCTGCAGGTGAAACAAGGGAATGGTCCAGAACTGCCGCGACCAAATCCGGTACGGATCCCTACTCGCCGTGAATTAGCCTCTCTTGGGATTAAGCTTCCTTCGCAGCGTATGGCGGAAGAGCAAGCTAAGAAAGAAGCTGAGGCTCAGCGTCTGAGAGCCCAGCAGAGTCCGCAGCAGTCGCTAGAGCAAAATTTAGAACAAAATAATGTTGAGCCGGTTGATGATGAAGCACTGAGAGAGCAAACGGCGCTGCGTCAGGCGTTTGCGGAGCAGCAGCAACAGCGCTATGGCGAACAACAATATGAGCATCAGGCTGAAGATGAGCAGGCGGCTGAAATGGCGCGTCTGCAAAGCGAGTTTTCTTCCCAGCAGCAACAGCGTTATCAGCAGCAGACTGATGCAACGGATGATAATTCTTATGCATTAAGCGGTGTCACTGCTTCCCGTAATGACCTGATGGACTTCTCGCCTGCGAAAGCGTTAAGCGAAGCGGCAGCAAGTAATAATGCGTTTGGATTTACGCCTGTGGCTGATTTGGTGGATGATGGTCCTTCGGAGCCTTTGTTCACGATTACCCCTGAGCAGGAAGAAACGGCCGCACGTGACAGCGATGCCTATGATGTGCCATTTGGCCGTTACGATGAGCCAGTGCAACCATCACAGCCTCAGTCCTATCAACAGCCCGCGGCGTCGCAGTATTCGCAGCAGCCTGCACCCGTTCAACCGAATGTTTATCAGCAGCCACCTGCGGCGCCGGTTACGCCACCGCCAAGCATTCAACAACCGAACGCTCAACAGCCAGTGGCGCAGCAATCGACAGGACAGCATCCGGCCATGGATGGTTTAATTCATCCATTCCTGATGCGCGGTCATGAGCAGCCGTTGGAAAAACCGACGACGCCTTTACCGACGCTGGACCTGCTGACTGAACCTCCGGCCAACTCTGAACCTGTAGATATGTTCGCGCTGGAGCAGGTGGGGAATCTGGTGGAGTCGCGTTTAGCGGACTATCGTGTCAAAGCCGAGGTTGTTGGGATCTCTCCAGGCCCAGTTATCACCCGCTTCGAGTTGGATCTTGCGCCAGGTGTAAAAGCAGCGCGTATCTCTAACCTGTCGCGAGATCTGGCGCGTTCGCTCTCTGCGGTTGCGGTACGTGTGGTTGAGGTCATTCCGGGTAAACCTTATGTCGGTTTGGAATTGCCGAATAAACATCGTCAAACTGTGTACCTGCGTGAAGTGTTGGATTGCTCCAAGTTCCGCGAAAGCCCTTCTCCGTTGACTATTGTCTTGGGGAAAGATATTGCTGGGCAGCCCGTCATCGCCGACTTGGCTAAAATGCCGCATTTGTTGGTGGCAGGTACTACGGGGTCCGGTAAGTCGGTGGGCGTGAACGCCATGATCCTCAGCATGCTGTATAAGGCGACGCCGGATGAAGTGCGCTTCATCATGATCGACCCGAAAATGCTGGAGCTTTCTGTCTACGAAGGTATTCCACATCTGTTGACCGAAGTGGTCACAGATATGAAAGATGCCGCTAATGCATTGCGTTGGTGTGTCGGTGAGATGGAGCGTCGTTATAAGCTGATGTCTGCGCTGGGTGTACGTAACCTTGCGGGTTATAACGAGCGCGTTGAACAGGCGATTGCGATGGGACGTCCAATTCCAGATCCGTTCTGGAAACCGGGCGACAGCATGGACATGACGCCACCAGTACTGGAGAAACTGCCTTATATTGTGGTGCTGGTGGACGAGTTCGCCGACCTGATGATGGCCGTTGGTAAGAAAGTGGAAGAACTGATCGCCCGTTTGGCTCAGAAAGCGCGTGCGGCAGGTATTCACTTGGTGCTGGCGACCCAGCGTCCGTCGGTGGATGTTATTACCGGTTTGATCAAAGCAAACATTCCGACACGTATCGCCTTTACGGTTTCTAGCAAGATCGACTCCCGAACGATCCTCGATCAGGGGGGCGCAGAATCGCTGCTGGGGATGGGGGATATGCTGTATATGCCGCCTAACTCTTCAATGCCGGTTCGCGTGCACGGTGCATTCGTCCGCGATGAAGAGGTTCATGCCGTCGTACAGGACTGGAAAGCGCGTGGTCGTCCGCAATATATCGACAGTATCTTGAGCTCGTCTGAAGATGGGGAAGGCGGCTTAGGATTAGATAGTGATGAAGAGCTGGATCCGCTATTCGATCAGGCCGTTGCCTTTGTTGTTGATAAACGTCGTGCTTCGATTTCCGGTGTTCAGCGACAATTCCGTATTGGTTATAACCGTGCGGCTCGTATTGTTGAACAGATGGAAGCTCAGGGCATTGTGAGCTCGCCGGGAAATAACGGTAACCGTGAAGTGCTGGCTCCGCCATCGCATGATATGTAATTCATATTATTGATGACGTGTAGCTTACGGGCGGTGATTTCACCGCCCGTTTTATTTCAGACAGTTGCTGAATAAATCACGACGCGTCTAGCAGAGCAAAGATGTGTAAATCACCGTCATTCAGAATGTTACCGATGATAACCCCATGTCTATTCGCTAAAGTTAGCGTATTATATTGGGTAATATAAAGCGTGGTGCAGCGGCGTAATCACCGTTGACCAGACGATAAAAATCAGCCGAGGTTATCTGTATTCAGCAGTTAACTGTGACCGAAAAAAGGTATAGAACATAATGAAAAAGTTGTTATTAGCGTGCTGTCTGGTAACCGGTTTTGCATCTACAGCGGTGCAGGCGTCTCCAACGAGTGATTTACAAAGCCGTTTGGATAAAGTGAATAGTTTCCATTCAAGCTTTACCCAGACGGTAACGACGGCTGATGGAGCGGCGGTACAGCAGGGCGAAGGTGAACTTTGGGTAAAACGTCCGAACCTGTTCAACTGGCATATGACGTCACCGGATGAGAGCGTTTTGGTTTCTGATGGTAAAACGCTGTGGTTCTATAATCCGTTTGTTGAGCAAGTGACCGCGACGTGGCTAGACAGTGCGACGAGCAATACGCCGTTTATGCTGATTACCCGCAACGATGCGAAAGAGTGGAATCAGTATAATGTGAAACAAACAGGGGATACTTTTGATCTGACACCAAAAAGCCAGAAAAATAACCTCAAGAAATTCACGATTAGCGTATCGCCAACGGGCACTATTAACAGCTTTACCGCAGTTGAACAAGATGGCCAGAGCAGTGCTTACAAGCTGAAAAGCCAGCAAAGCGGTGTGGTTGATGCCAGCAAATTCCAGTTCACTCCGCCTAAAGGTGTGACGGTGGACGATCAGCGTCAATAGTTTTAAAAATACTGAATGGGAAAAGCCAGTGAGTAATCTGTCCCTCGACTTCTCGCAGAACGAGTTTCAACCACTGGCCGCGCGTATGCGGCCAGAAACATTGAAGCAGTATATCGGACAGCGTCATCTGCTGGCTGTTGGCAAACCGTTGCCGCGAGCTATCGAAGCAGGTCACCTGCATTCAATGATTTTGTGGGGGCCTCCAGGGACAGGTAAAACAACGCTGGCAGAATTGATCGGTCGCTATGGTAATGCGGACGTTGAGCGTATTTCGGCGGTAACCTCCGGTATCAAAGAGATCCGTGAGGCTATCGAGCGAGCTCGGCATAATCGTGATGCTGGCCGCCGCACCATTCTGTTTGTTGATGAAGTTCACCGATTTAACAAAAGTCAGCAGGATGCGTTCCTGCCGCATATCGAAGATGGCACCATCACCTTCATCGGCGCTACGACTGAAAATCCTTCTTTTGAGTTGAACTCGGCGCTGCTCTCACGTGCCCGTGTTTATCTGCTTAAGGCGCTGACCAGCGACGATATTATCGAAGTGCTCAATCAGGCGATGGCCGACAAAGAGCGTGGCTACGGCGGACAAAATATTGTTCTGCCAGATGATACTCGCAATATGATTGCCGAGCTGGTCGGCGGGGATGCCCGCCGTGCACTAAACACGTTGGAAATGATGGCCGATATGGCGGAAGTTGATGCCAGCGGCAATCGTGTATTAACGCCGAATCTTCTGAAAGAAGTGTCAGGCGAGCGCAGTGCTCGCTTTGATAATAAAGGTGACCGTTTTTACGATTTGATTTCGGCGTTGCATAAATCGGTACGAGGTTCCTCACCGGATGCGGCGCTCTATTGGTATGCCCGCATTATTACTGCCGGCGGTGATCCGCTGTATGTGGCTCGGCGCCTGTTGGCGATTGCATCCGAAGATGTCGGTAATGCCGATCCGCGTGGCATGCAGGTGGCCATTTCCGCATGGGATTGTTTTACCCGAGTAGGGCCAGCCGAAGGTGAGCGCGCAATTGCGCAGGCAATCGTTTATTTAGCCTGTGCACCGAAAAGTAACGCAGTTTATACCGCGTTCAAAGCCGCTTTGCATGATGCGAAAGAGCGCCCTGATTATGATGTTCCCGATCATTTGCGCAATGCACCGACCAAGCTAATGAAGGAAATGGGGCTAGGGGCGGAGTACCGTTATGCGCATGATGAGACTCATGCCTATGCTGCCGGTGAAGTCTACTTCCCACCTGAAATGTCACAAACCCGATATTATGTGCCTACTAACCGTGGTTTAGAGGGCAAAATTGGTGAAAAACTGGCATGGTTGGCTGAGCAGGATCAAAATAGCCCGACAAAACGCTACCGCTAATTTTCCCATTGCGGTAAGGTTAACCCTGATAAAATACGCTTTACATTGAGCGCCTTGTGCTCAATGTATTGCTCATTAAAACTCCCTCAATATAATCACAGGATTAGCATGCTAGATCCCAATCTACTGCGTAATGAGCTAGACGCAGTCGCCGAAAAGCTGGCTCGTCGAGGCTTTAAACTGGATGTTGACACTCTGCGTCAGCAGGAAGAACGCCGCAAAGTGCTGCAAGTTGAAACTGAAAGCCTGCAAGCAGAGCGTAATTCGCGATCCAAATCCATCGGTGCGGCTAAAGCGCGTGGGGAAGACATTGAACCACTGCGTCTTGAAGTCAACGAATTGGGCGAAAAGCTGGATGCGGCTAAGTCTGAGCTGGATCAGTTGCTAAATGATATTCGCGATCTGGCGTTGTCTATTCCTAACATGCCAGATGATTCTGTGCCGGTAGGTAGAGACGAAAACGACAATGTGGAAGTGAGCCGCTGGGGCGAGCCTCGTACTTATGATTTCGAAGTCCGCGACCACGTAACGCTGGGCGAAATGACTGGCGGGCTGGACTTTGCTGCTGCCGTTAAACTGACCGGTGCGCGCTTTGTTGTCATGAAAGGCCAAATTGCGCGTATGCACCGTGCGTTGGCGCAGTTCATGCTCGATCTGCACACCGAGCAGCACGGATATCTGGAAACCTATGTTCCATATCTGGTGAACCACGATACTTTGTATGGTACTGGTCAGCTGCCAAAATTCGGTGGCGATTTGTTCCACACGCGTCCACTGGAAGAAGAAGCGGATTCCAGCACCTATGCGTTGATCCCGACGGCTGAAGTTCCTGTTACTAACTTGGTACGTGGCGAAATTCTGGAAGAAGAATCTCTGCCGCTGAAAATGACTGCCCATACGCCATGCTTCCGTTCAGAAGCCGGTTCTTATGGTCGCGATACTCGCGGTCTGATCCGTATGCACCAGTTTGATAAAGTTGAGTTGGTTCAGATCGTTCGTCCAGAAGACTCTATGGATGCGCTGGAAGAATTGACCGGTCATGCTGAAAAAGTGCTGCAGCTGCTGAACCTGCCATACCGCAAAGTGTTGCTGTGTACGGGTGATATGGGCTTTGGCTCTAGCAAAACCTACGATCTGGAAGTTTGGGTTCCTGCTCAGAATACATACCGCGAAATCTCTTCATGTTCAAACATGTGGGACTTCCAAGCTCGTCGTATGCAGGCTCGTTGCCGTAACAAAACCGACAAAAAACCACGTTTGGTGCATACACTGAATGGTTCTGGTTTGGCCGTTGGTCGTACGCTGGTTGCTGTACTGGAAAACTATCAGCAAGCTGATGGTCGCATTCAGGTACCAGAAGTTCTGCGTCCATACATGAATGGCTTAGAATATATCGGTTAATCTCGAATATGTTTGTAAAAGCGCCTACGGGCGCTTTTTTTATAAACTAAATAACTGCTTTCTCTATTTATTCAATTACCACGTTTTTCAAGCCACTTTTTATAGTCATATTTAACCCCGTTCTATTTCAATATCGTGAGAATTATTTCTGGTCAATCTATTCGCTTCTTTATCGATGCCGATGGCTAATTGATTTGCATTCTCAAACGTAAGTTTATGATTTTGAAAAGCTGTTAATTGCATCACATAAACCACCTGTGCCTGCGTTCTACGAGTGTTTATTGACATCAAACAATATGACTTACTCCCAAAGAAGTATTATCCATTTGAGAAAGTGGATACGGATATTTGCTCAATTTCATTCCAATTAATTGCGAGTTTATGTTTTATCTGGCGCAGTGAGCGCGCTTGAAACAGCAAATTACGTAATACCTCCACTTTCCGTTTTACTGACTAATAAAAAAACGCATAGACGTTCGTCAGAAAATTTTCAGTCATATTTTTTGTTTTGAAAGCAAACTGAGTGGGTATTGTATGAAAAATACGAAAGAGACAGGCTTATTGTCTACGCAGGTGAGCCGCCGCAAGCTGGTTAAATCCAGCGCTATCGGCGGTTTAGTTGCGGCGAGTGGTGGATTATCTCTGCCGTTTGCCCGTAAGGCAGCAGCTCAGTCAGGCACAACATCTTTGGGAAAAGATGAAAAAGTTATCTGGAGTGCATGTACCGTAAACTGTGGCAGCCGTTGCCCGTTACGCATGCATGTTGTTGATGGCGAAATTAAATATGTCGAAACCGATAACACAGGTGACGACAATTATGAGGGCTTGCATCAGGTTCGCGCATGCTTACGTGGGCGTTCTATGCGTCGCCGCGTTTACAACGCCGACCGTCTGAAATATCCCATGAAACGCGTTGGCGCGCGTGGGGAAGGTAAATTCAAACGCATAAGCTGGGAAGAAGCCTTCGATACCATCGCGGCTAGTATGCAGCACATCATTAAAGACTATGGTAACGAAGCTATCTATCTGAACTACGGCACCGGTACGCTGGGCGGTACGATGACACGCTCTTGGCCACCGGGGGCGACTCTGATTGCTCGCCTAATGAATTGCTGTGGCGGCTATCTGAATCATTACGGCGATTACAGTACAGCGCAAATTGCTGAAGGGTTGAATTACACCTACGGCGGTTGGGCCGATGGGAATAGTCCGTCAGATATCGAAAATAGTAAATTAGTGGTTCTATTTGGTAATAACCCTGGTGAAACGCGAATGAGCGGCGGCGGGGTGACTTACTATCTGGAGCAGGCTCGACAGAAATCTAATGCCCGTATGATCATTATCGATCCGCGCTATACCGATACAGGCGCTGGACGCGAAGACGAATGGGTGCCTATTCGTCCAGGTACCGACGCGGCGTTAGCCTCTGCCTTAGCACATGTGATGATCACCGAGGATTTGGTCGATCAGGCATTCCTAGATAAATACTGTGTTGGCTATGACGAAAAAACCATGCCGGAAGGAGCTCCAGCCAATGGCCACTATAAAGCCTACATTTTAGGCCTAGGGGCTGATGGTGTAGCCAAAACGCCAGAGTGGGCGGCAGCAATTACGGGTATTCCGGCGGATAAAATTATCAAGCTTGCTCGTGAAATTGGCGCGGCTAAACCCGCTTATATTTCACAAGGCTGGGGGCCACAGCGCCATTCAAACGGCGAGTTGGCTTCGCGCGCAATTTCTATGTTGGCGATTTTAACCGGCAACGTGGGGATTCACGGCGGCAATAGTGGTGCACGTGAAGGGTCGTATTCTCTCGACTTTGTTCGCATGCCGACCCTGGAGAATCCGGTTAAAACCAGTATTTCCATGTTCATGTGGACGGACGCGATTGTACGTGGCCCCGAAATGACAGCAACGCGAGATGGGGTGCGCGGCAAAGATAAGCTGGACGTGCCAATCAAAATGATCTGGAACTATGCGGGTAACTGTTTGGTGAACCAGCATTCTGAGATCAACCGTACGCATGACATTCTACAAGATGATAAAAAGTGCGAAATGATTGTGGTCATTGATAACCACATGACCGCTTCGGCTAAATACGCCGACATCTTGCTGCCTGACTGTACTGCGTCGGAGCAAATGGACTTCTGTTTAGATGCTTCGGCGGGCAACATGTCTTACGTTATTTTTGCCGATCAGGTCATCAAGCCTCGTTTCGAATGCAAAAATATCTACGAAATGACCAGTGAGTTGGCGAAGCGCATGGACGTGGAAGCTCAATTTACCGAAGGTCGTACTCAGGAAGAGTGGCTACGCCATCTGTATCAACAGTCTCAGCAAGCGATGCCAGGGCTGCCGTCGTTTGACGATTTCCGCCAGCAAGGGATTTATAAGCAGCGCGATCCCGAAGGTCATCACGTCGCTTACAAGGCGTTTCGTGAGGATCCGGTAGCTAATCCACTGACGACCCCATCGGGCAAAATAGAGATTTATTCAACGCAGCTCGCTGAAAAAGCAGCCACGTGGGAATTGGCTAAAGACGATGTCATTGACCCTCTGCCGATTTACAGCGCGGGTTTTGAAGGCTATGACGATCCGCTCGTTGAAAAATTCCCACTGCAGTTGACGGGATTCCATTATAAGGCGCGCACCCACTCTACCTATGGCAACGTCGACGTATTGAAAGCAGCTTGCCGTCAGGAGATGTGGATTAACCCAATAGATGCGAAACAACGTGGTATTGCCAACGGCGATATCGTGCGCATTTTCAACCAGCGCGGCGAAGTTCGTATTAATGCCAAAGTGACCCCTAGAATGATGCCGGGTGTTGTCGCACTAGGCGAAGGCGCATGGTACAGCCCTGATGCAAATCGAGTCGATCACGCAGGGTCGATAAATGTGCTCACCACGCAGCGTCCGTCGCCATTAGCGAAAGGCAACCCGTCTCATTCGAATCTTGTTCAAGTCACCAAGGCATAAGGAGTAGCTGATGACAACGCAATACGGCTTTTATATCGACTCTAGTCGTTGCACCGGCTGCAAAACCTGCGAGCTGGCCTGCAAAGATTTTAAAAATTTGACACCAGACGTTAGCTTCCGCCGCATTTATGAATATGCGGGGGGGGACTGGCAGGAAGATAACGGTGTGTATCACCAAAATGTGTTTGCCTATTATCTATCCATTTCGTGTAACCACTGTAGCGATCCTGCCTGTACTAAAGTGTGTCCGAGCGGCGCGATGCACAAACGAGAGGATGGCTTTGTCGTCGTCAATGAAGAGGTTTGCATTGGTTGTCGCTATTGCCACATGGCCTGCCCGTATGGCGCTCCTCAGTACAATGAGGAGAAGGGGCACATGACCAAGTGTGATGGCTGTTACGAGCGCGTGGCAGAAGGTAAGAAGCCAATCTGCGTTGAGTCTTGCCCACTGCGCGCGCTTGATTTAGCACCGATTGAAGAACTGCGCGCCAAATATGGTGACTTAGCAGAGGTGGCTCCGTTGCCTGCGGCGCACTTCACTAAGCCGAACATCGTATTAAAACCTAATGCCAACAGTCGTCCGGTCGGAGATACAACCGGTTATCTGGCAAATCCGAAGGAGGTCTGAGATGGGTATGGGATGGCATGAATGGCCGTTGATGATTTTCACGGTTTTAGGGCAGTGCGTGGTTGGTGCCTTTATTATCATGGCGCTGGCCTTGATAGCGGGTCGTTTGGATGAGGTGCTCACGCGCCGAGTGCATGTCAGCATGTTCTTTCTTTGGGTACTCATGGGGATTGCCTTTATTGCTTCTGTAATGCACTTGGGTTCTCCGATGCGAGCGTTTAATTCGCTTAACCGCATCGGTGAGTCGGCCCTGAGTAACGAGATTGCCAGCGGCTCGGTATTCTTTGCGGCGGGGGGGATTTATTGGCTCCTCGCGATGCTTAACAAAATGCCTGCGGCATTAGGCAAACTTTGGCTAGCGATCACCATGGTTTTGGGGTTGCTGTTTGTCTATGCCATGTGCCGCGTATATCAGATCGATACCGTTCCCACGTGGCATAATGGTTACACCACGCTAGGGTTTGTGTTGACGATGCTGATCGGTGGGCCTTTGCTGGGCTTTCTACTGCTACGTGCGGCGGGTGTTTTAGGTTGTAGCATGCGACTACTGCCCGTTATCAGCGTGTTAGCCGTATTAGTGAGCGTAGCCGCGGTTGCTATGCAAGGCTTTGGCCTCGCTGAGATCCACAGTTCTGTACAACAGGCATCGGCGTTAATCCCCGCGTTTGGCACTCTGCTGGCATGGCGTTTAGCGCTGCTTGTCTTAGGGCTTGGATGCTGGATCTGCCCAATGATTAAGGGTAAAACGCCGTCGGTTGCATGGCTGGTGATTGGTTTTGCGCTAGTTGTGGCGGGTGAATTGATCGGGCGCGGTATGTTCTACGGTCTGCACATGACTGTTGGCATGGCCGTAGCCGGTTAACGCCTTGATGTATTGATGATAATATCGGTGGAGCTCACTTCTGAGCTCCACACTTTAGTGAACTCACGTTCATCGTCTCATCTACTTTGCATTAAAACTGATTTGGTATCTTCATGTTACAACCTCAACAGCTTCAAGATATTGCAATCTCGGCACGTTCATTGGGTGCTCTGTTTTATTATTCCCCTGAAAGTGAAACTTGTGCGCCATTAGTCGACATTCTCACGTCGTCGGAGTGGATCATCGAATGGCCTTATGGCTCGATGCAACAGCTTGAACAATGTGCGGCAAAATTGGCTGCTATGACCGATGAGTCGCTAACAGATGCTCATCAGCGCTTGTTTATTGGGCCCTATGCGCTACCGGCTCCTCCGTGGGGTTCTGTGTATCTGGATAAAGAGAGCGTGCTTTTTGGTGACTCGACGCTGGCACTGCGCCAATGGATGCGTGAACATCTGATTGAAGGGCAAATAGGGCAGAAAGAACCCGAAGATCAGTTTGGCCTGATGTTAATGATGGCCGCATGGCTATCAGAATCGCAGCCTCAGGCGTTGAGTGATTTTCTGTCCGTGCATCTTTTACCGTGGAGCACTCGCTATTTAACGTTGATGATGCAAGACGCACGGCACCCGTTCTATCAAGGTTTGTCCGAATTAGCGCTGTTGACGCTAGCTAGCTGGCAGCAGCAGTTAGCGATTGTTCCTGCTGAACGTGAGCTTTACCGCTAATGAGCGAGCAAAAAGATCAAGACTACTATCGTGCTTGGATGTCGCACCACATCGTGAGTCGCCGTGGTCTTTTTCGCGGGCTGCTTGGCGCAGGAAAGCGAGCGCAGCAGCAGGTTGAACTTGAATCTGTGCGCCGAGCGATAGGACGCCCACCACAGGCCGTGGCGGAGCGTCTTTTTCTTGCTTTGTGCACCGCCTGTGGAGACTGCATCGCAGCGTGTCCTTACGGTCTAATCGAAATCAAAGACGGCGCAGCAGCGCTCCAAATTGATTTTTCAGCTTGTGATACCGCTAAATGCAATGACTGCACTACATCTTGCAAAACGGGGGCACTTTCCCCACTTATTTTATCGGATACTGCCTTAAGGCCTCTATTTGCTAAAGGCTGCATTGGACGTGGCAATCATGATTGCCGGCTATGTGAGCGAGCTTGTTCATCTCACGCGATTTACTTTGACGATAATGCACAACCAACGTTTGCTGAAAGCCTCTGCGACGGCTGTGGGCAATGCAAAACGGCCTGTTATCATGGACATATTTCTCTGGTGGCAGGAAGTCCAAAATTAGCCAATTTGTCAGAAAGATAAATTTTTTTACCTACGTATTAACAAATCGTGCTATGCCTAATCTATAGTCGATTGACTTTTAATTCACCAGTGGCATGATGCGCCCACTTCTCAATGCGGTTCGGTTCGAAATTCAAATGTCTTCATACTCTCGCCCAGTGCTTTTATTGCTCTGCGGGCTTTTGCTGCTGACCGTTGCTATGGCGGTTTTAAATACTTTGGTTCCATTGTGGCTTAGCCATGAGCAACTCCCTACTTGGCAAGTTGGGTTGGTGAGTTCTTCCTATTTTATGGGGAATTTGGTGGGGACGTTGGTGGCTGGGGCTGTCATTATGCACTCTGGTTTTAACCGCAGCTACCATTACGCTTGTGCCATCTTTGCACTTTCAACAGCGGCGCTGAGTTTTTCTACAGATATATGGAGTTGGCTGGCGCTGCGTTTCTTGGCCGGTGTTGGTTGTGCGATGGTATGGGTGGTGGTTGAAAGCGCGTTATTGCGTAGCGGAACCAACGCGAACCGTGGACAACTGTTAGCTGCTTATATGACTGTCTATTATCTCGGTACGGTGCTTGGGCAACTGATGCTTGGCGTTGTGCCTACCGCCGTGATGCAAGTTCTGCCTTGGGCGACATCGCTGATGGTGTTGGCGATAATGCCGTTGCTATTCGCTCGCTTTGCACGGCCTGAATCTCATGCTTCGGTACCAATGTGGGCAATGCTGCGCCGTCGTAGTGCGAGACTCGGGATCCATGGGTGTGTTATTTCAGGGGCAGTATTAGGCTCACTATATGGATTGCTGCCTCTTTATTTAGCCCATAAAGGTATGAGTGATGCTAACGTCGGTCTGTGGATGGCGTTGCTGGTGAGTGCTGGGATTATGGGGCAGTGGCCAATCGGACGTTTGGCCGATCGTTTTGGCCGCATTGCGGTTCTTCGCGTGCAGGTGAGCGTGGTTATTCTCGGTTGTATGGCGATGCTGGGGAATTATGGTGTAGTGCCCGCGCTCTTTACGCTGGGATGTGCTGGTTTTACGCTTTATCCGGTCGCGATGTCGTGGGCTTGCGAAACCGCAGCACCTCATGAGCTGGTTGCCATGAATCAAGCCTTACTGATGAGCTACACCATTGGCAGCCTTGCAGGACCTGCAACGGTCGCTGCGTTGATGCAACAATATTCCGACGATGTGCTTTTCGTCATGATTGCCGGTATTGCACTGGTTTATTTGTTGATGCTGATGAAGAAAACCGATCATCACCATGCGTTACCTGCGGCATAAGCTTCTCGATTTTCTGGCATAAAAAAACGCCCATTTGGGCGTTTTTTGTATCTGTATACCAAAGCGGCAATTAGTGCATGCGGCTTCCGGCTTGAATGCGCGAGCCCAGCATATTTTGGCTGGTTGCCTGCATCAAATGCTCACGGCAGTTATTCATTTCAAGCCAACCTTCGATTTGTTGGTGAAGGCTATTCAGTTCGCTCTGTGTTCCAGCAGACAGTACGATAATCAGGCTAACTTCACTGCCATTTTGTAGTACTACCGGTTTATCACACTTGAGCACTGATGCTTCTCCGCGTTTACTGATAACCCCCTGTTCAGGTTGGGCAAAGACCAGTAATACACCTTCGCTTACCACGAAGTCCTGTTTATCCTGCTTGAGTGCATCGATGATATGCAGCGGGTAGCTTGCATTCACCTTGCTTTCGCTAATCAGCGGTTGGCAGGCTAAATGGATCGCGTGGCGCCAGCTCAGTGGCTGGTGGCAGAACTGCCAGCGTTGGTCGAGAATTGCATCAATTGACATAAAACCTCCGGTAACATTGCACCTGTAATGGGGCGCCTGAAAAAATAAATATACCTGTCATACTTAAACTGTATGCGTATCGGCATGGTGTGTTCCCTCTAGTGACATGATTCTCTATGCGACTAGGGGCAAACGTGCCACTTCCATACAACTCGAATTTCTAGGTATAAAGGCTATCCATAGTGTTTATTTAATTCATCCACCTCTGGTGTTTGCAGCAATGTGCAGGCACAAGTCAGTATGAAAAAAAGTATTTACAGCACCGCAATAGATTGAATTTAAAGACCTCTCTTTAAGACCTATATTCTGCGGGTGTATGGGCAGTGTATCGGTGCCAATCAGGGAAGTCACTGCTTAGAAGAAAGTCTAATAATCCACCCCATCTCATCACATTACTTAAATTCTCTTGGGAATATTAGCCAAATAATTCAAACCTGCGTGATTAGATTGGAATAAAACACTAAATGTTAGTTACTCATGCAAAGCGATTTTTAAAGCGTTTTTAGCGATATAAATTGGTTTTATATTCAGAGTGGTAAGGGGGTAATAATAACAATTATCAATAAGGCGGCGTTGAGCAGTAAAAACAGGCAGGGGAGGATGAAATAGTATCGAACTTGATAATTAAGCGGGCTGACTAAATAAATGTCAGCCCGCGAGCTTTAATGATCAATACATCACTTTATGACCATAGCTTTCGAGAATGTTTTTTACGCGTTCCATCGTTTCATGAGAAGGCGGCTTTACACCACCGAGTTTGTACTCTTCACCCATAGCTTCCCATTTGTGCTTGCCTAGCTCATGGTAAGGTAGAAGCTCGATTTTCTCGACGTTGGTCATATCCTTCGTGAAGTCACCCAGTAGGTGAGCAGAAGCATCATCATCCGACCAACCAGGAACAACAACATAACGAATCCACGTTTTCTGGTTACGTTTTGCCAGATAGCGGGCAAACTCCAACGTGCGATGGTTAGATACGCCGACGAGATTCTGATGGATGTCATCGTTCATCTGCTTAAGGTCGAGCATAACCAAATCTGTAACATCTAACAGCTCATCAATGACCGGATCATAACGACGAACAAAACCGTTAGTATCGAGACAGGTGTGGATACCTTCTTCTTTGCATGCACGGAACCAGTCACGCACAAATTCCGCCTGCAGAATGGCTTCGCCACCTGATGCGGTAACGCCGCCGCCGGAGGCATTCATAAAGTGGCGATAGGTCACGACATCTTTCATTAAATCTTCAACGGTGATTTCAGTACCACCGTGGGTATCCCATGTATCACGGTTATGACAATACAGGCAGCGCATCAGGCAGCCTTGGAAAAATGTGATAAAGCGAATACCTGGGCCATCTACGGTACCGCAGGATTCAAAAGAGTGGATGCGACCTTTGAGTGACATTGCGGGGTTTTCTCCAAAATTGACTGATTAATAGCAGTCTAAAAAGGCAATGATATACACCATAGAGGTTCATATCTTGCTGATAACTGTTTTGCCTGATTTCCATCGGCAAAGAAATATTCTGAGTATTAGTCGAACTGTTGCTGAGAGCAATCCGGCAAAACAGTCAAATCATGTCATTTTTATCACGGACGAGCATACTCGGCACGCTATTGTCTCACATTTACTAAAAAGGCCCCACCGAAGTGGAGCCTTTATTTTATGCCATTTTAAGCGGGCAGTGCATTACATAGACTGTGTGAAAGTACGTGTAATAACGTCCTGCTGCTGTTCTTTGGTCAAAGAGTTGAAGCGTACAGCGTAGCCAGATACACGGATGGTCAGCTGAGGATATTTCTCAGGGTTTTCCATCGCATCTAACAGCATTTCGCGGTTCATAACGTTAACGTTCAGGTGTTGACCACCTTCGATGCTAGCTTCATGGTGGAAGTAACCATCCATCAGACCAGCCAAGTTAGCTTTACGAACTTCGTCGTCTTTACCCAGAGCGTTAGGAACGATAGAGAAGGTATAAGAAATACCATCTTTAGCGTAAGCAAACGGCAGTTTAGCAACGGAAGTCAGAGAGGCAACAGCACCTTTCTGGTCACGACCGTGCATTGGGTTAGCACCTGGACCGAATGGAGCGCCAGCACGACGACCATCTGGGGTGTTACCCGTTTTCTTACCATAAACCACGTTAGAGGTAATGGTCAGAACAGACTGAGTAGGAACCGCGTTGCGGTAAGTAGTCAGTTTCTGAATTTTCTTCATGAAACGTTCTACCAGATCACAAGCGATGTCATCGACGCGTGGGTCGTTGTTACCAAACTGCGGGTATTCACCTTCAACGTCGAAGTCGACAGCCAAGCCATCTTCGTCACGAATAGTGGTTACTTTTGCATATTTGATTGCAGACAGGGAGTCAGCAGCAACAGACAGACCTGCGATACCACATGCCATAGTACGATATACGTCACGGTCATGCAGAGCCATCAGGGATGCTTCGTAGCTGTATTTGTCATGCATGTAATGGATGATGTTCAGCGCAGTGACATACTGCTTAGCCAGCCAGTCCATGAAGTGATCCATACGTTCCATGACTTTGTCATAGTCCAGTACGGTATCCATCATTGGAGCTTCTTTAGGGCCAACCTGCATTTTCAGTTTTTCGTCAACGCCACCGTTGATTGCGTACAGCATGGTTTTAGCCAAGTTTGCACGAGCACCGAAGAACTGCATTTGTTTACCAACAATCATTGGGCTTACGCAGCAAGCAATTGCGTAGTCATCATTGTTGAAGTCAGGGCGCATCAGGTCATCGTTCTCATACTGTACAGATGAGGTGTCGATAGAAACTTTAGCCGCGAATTTCTTGAACGCCAGAGGCAGTTTTTCAGACCACAGAATGGTCATGTTTGGCTCTGGAGATGGACCCATGGTGTACAGGGTGTTCAGGAAACGGAAGCTGTTTTTGGTAACCAGAGTACGGCCGTCCAGACCCATACCAGCCAGAGATTCAGTTGCCCAGATTGGGTCACCAGAGAACAGCTCATCGTATTCTGGAGTACGCAGGAAGCGAACCATACGCAGTTTCATAACCAGATGGTCAATCAGTTCCTGAGCTTCTTCTTCAGTCAGTTTGCCTTCTTTCAGGTCACGTTCGATGTAGATATCCAGGAAGCTGGACACACGACCGAAGGACATTGCAGCACCGTTCTGAGATTTAACCGCAGCCAGGTAGCCGAAGTAAGTCCACTGTACAGCTTCTTTGGCGTTTTTAGCTGGACCAGAGATATCGCAGCCGTATTTGGCAGCCATTTCTTTGATTTGACCCAGAGCGCGATGCTGATCGGCAATCTCTTCACGCAGACGAATAGTCGCTTCCAGATCTTCACCGTTTTCCAGTTTGGTCTGCAGTGATTGGAACTGAGCGTATTTGTCTTTCATCAGGAAGTCGATACCGTAAACGGCAACACGACGGTAGTCACCGATGATACGGCCACGGCCATACGCATCAGGCAGACCGGTCAGGACGCCAGATTTACGGCAGTTCAGGATGTCTTTGGTGTAAACGTCAAACACGCCCTGGTTGTGCGTTTTACGGTATTCGGTGAAGATTTTCTTGATCATTGGATCAAGTTCACGACCGTAAACTTTACATGAACCTTCAACCATCTTGATGCCGCCGAACGGAATCAGAGCACGTTTCAGAGGTGCATCAGTTTGCAGACCAACGATTTGTTCCAGGTCTTTGCTGATGTAACCAGCATCATGAGAGGTGATGGTTGCAGCTACGTTGGTATCGAAATCAACCGGAGCATGGGTACGGTTTTCAATTTTGATACCGTCCATGACTTTATCCCACAGGTTGGTCGTCGCTTGAGTAGCGCCAGCCAGGAAGGATTCGTCACCTTCATACGGGGTGTAGTTTTTCTGGATGAAATCACGAACGTTGACTTCATTCTGCCAGTCGCCTTTAGTAAAACCTTCCCATGCGGCTGCTTGTTTTTCATTAAGCTCGGACATTTAACACCTACCTTCTAGTGTGGATTTCTTCGTAAACCCGGCGCTGCGGTAAAAAGCTCTTATTAGTGCTTATCGCCACCGCGCAGATAAATAACCCAGTATGTCAAACCAACCAGTAGACCACCGCCGATGATATTCCCGATCGTGACAGGGATCAGGTTATCGGTAATGAAGTGGCTAACGGTTAGGTTAGAGAACTGTTCTGGTGCAGCGCCTACGGCTTGCCAAAATTCAGGTGCTGCGAAATTCTTAATTACAATCCCTAATGGGATCATAAACATGTTTGCAATACTGTGTTCAAAACCGCTGGCAACAAACATCGCCACCGGAAGAACCATTGCGAACATTTTGTCCATCAGGCTACGACCGGAATAACTCATCCAGACAGCCAGACAAACCATCAAGTTAGCG
Source organism: Hafnia paralvei ATCC 29927 (assembly GCF_001655005.1). Classification (GTDB taxonomy): domain Bacteria; phylum Pseudomonadota; class Gammaproteobacteria; order Enterobacterales; family Enterobacteriaceae; genus Hafnia; species Hafnia paralvei. Next base: position 168,895 of record NZ_LXET01000044.1, on the reverse strand, counting down.
AGGATCCCGAGGCAAACAGCTTCAACAAAAGTATGATGCAACTTATGATCGGCGGTTTGCAGCACATTGAGACCCCATGCGCCATTGGCTGTCATGTACTCGCCGGCAAACCACATCAGTGCAACAAAGAAAAGCGCACCAATCAGGTTACCTACATAGACATTTAGCCAGTTAAGCCCCAACTGTTTCCAGGTAATGCGGCCACTAGCTTTGGCGACAACAATTAATACGGTTGAAGTGAACAGGTCAGCCCCGCAAACCACAACAAGCATCAGGCCAAGAGAGAAACAGATACCACCAACCAGTTTGGCAAAACCAAATGGAACACCCGCAGTGCCGGTTGTTGCGGTGATGTAGAAAACGAAAGCAATAGAAATGAAGACACCAGCCGTGATCGCTAAATAAAAAGTCTTCAGCGGGTGCTTAGTGGCTTTATAAACGCCAGCATCTTCGGCCACTTTGGCCATTGCTGCTGGTAGTAGTAGATCAAAGGGGTTGTCAGCTTTCACACTAACTCTCTCTTAATATTAATCAGCGCCGAGATACTAACAAAGCAGTATACGGCAAAAATTGATTTGGATCATGATGCGCAGAACTAACCTGCCCAAAATACCCCTAAAAACAGTAAGTTAAATGATAAACTCATTGAATTCAAAAGGAAAAATATTTTTTAATATTTACACTGTAAGTTGAATTTAGAAGCTAACAGCTTTTATTAAAAGTAAAAAAATCACCTAAGAATTCGATCAAACTGAAGATATTATTTTGCAATGCCAATAATACTCGCACTTATAAATAACAATTTAATTACAAATATCGTCATAATTCGGATAAATCCCCGCTAGCCTAATCGTTCTTTCTCTATGTTTCCCTATATAAAAGGCTATAAAGGAAAAACGCAGGATTATTTCTCTGTCTCTATAGTAGCTGTTGGGTGAATTTTGCTGTGATGATAAATGCGTTATTGAGGATGAATAGGTCAGTATTGATGAAGATAGGTTGTGAAGAACCCCTGCACCTCATCTTGTGCAGGGGAACAGAAGGGAGCGTGTTACTTATCCCAGTAACGACGCTTAGCGGCTTGTAACTTTTGATAAGCCTGCAAGAGCGCCTGATGCGCAGGCAGCGCTTTCAAGTCATCATCTACGGCCGGTAGGCCATAGAAACGCTCTTCGCCTGCGATAACCGCAGAGGCGGCTTCTAATGTCTCTGAGCCATACATGCGGCTGAATGCCTGATAGTACTGTGCGGGATCTCGTTCCTCTTCCATGCTCAGTAGCAGCAAGGTTTGCAGGCAACGATAGAAGTTAGCGCGTTCAGGACTGAATACCGAGGCGTTGAAATCTTGGGTCCACTCGGTCCATATCAGCGCTTGCTCCAGATCTCCACCGGCCAGAGCCAGCATGGCTTTCAGTTCGCCAACGCGCAGGGTATACCAGCCATTGTCTTTGCCCGTCGCAATGCCGAGTAGTTCACGCACGCGGGTAAAGTCGTCTAATCCTTCATCATCAAGCTGCTCGATGATTTGCAGATACTCTTCTTTACTTAGATTTGACGCTGGCAGCTGTAGTAGCTGTGTGCGCAGATGGGCGCCCATGCTGTTATTCGCTAACAGGAGATCTTCAGCAGGATAAATGTCAGACATGCCCGGCACGATGATGCGACAAGCATAAACGTCGAGGTGCTCGTAGTCGGCGATATAAACTTCTTTATCTTCCTGTTCGAAGATGTTCATCAGAGTGCTGAATTCTTCTTCCGTCGTGCCTTTAAACGACCAGTCGGCAAACTCATAGTCAGCGTCCTGCTTGAACATATCCCAAGAGATCAAACCGCTTGAATCAATGAAGTGTGTTTCTAGGTTGGCGTGCTCGCCGACCTCTTCGTCATCGAAGGTAGGGGCGGTAAACACATCCAAATCTTTCAGGCTGCGACCCTGTAGTAGTTCAGTGACGGTGCGCTCTAATGCGACACCAAAGTCAGGGTGAGCGCCGAAGGAGGCGAAACAGGTACCGTTGGCAGGGTTAAACAGTACAACGCAGATCACCGGATATTTACCGCCCAGTGAGGCATCGTAGGAGAGGATTGGGAAGCCTTCCTGTTCCAGTTTAGCGATGGCTTCGACCACTTCAGGATAACGATTTAGAACCTCTGCCGGAATTTCAGGCAGGCTAATAGATTCGGCGATGATACGATTTTTGACGTAGCGCTCGAAAACTTCCGACAGGCCTTGAACACGTGCTTCATTGCGCGTGTTACCCGCAGACATCCCATTAGAAACGTATAAATTGCCAATAATATTCATTGGGATGTAGACGGTTTGCTGATCGGACTGACGCGTGAATGGCAGCGCACAGATACCGCGATCGACATTGCCGGATTGTAGATCAATGAGATCTTGCGACCCTACGTCTCCTTCCGGATTATAAAATGCATGCAGGCGTTCATCCAGAATGCCCTCTGGCAGACTGTCATCGGCTGGGATAGGGAACCATTTTTCATTCGGGTAATGAACGAAGTCGCCTTCGGCAATTTCGCGTCCAAGGTAGAAATCGGCGAAGAAATAGTTGGTCGACAAGCGCTCAAAGTATTCCCCTAACGCAGAGGCCAGAGCTGCTTTTTTGCTGGCGCCTTTACCGTTGGTAAAGCAAAGCGGGCAATCACGATCGCGGATGTGAACAGACCAAACATGGGGGACAGGGTTCAGCCAAGAGGCTTCTTCAATATTGAACCCGAGATCGGTCAATTGCTGTTGGAAGCGTGCGATAGAGTCTTCCAACGCGGCATCTTTGCCGGGAATATAGGTCTGTGTCATTTGAGTCACTTGGTTAGCTGCAAAAAACGGCATGATACGTTTTTTTAGCCTATTCCTCCATGAATTCCATAACCATAAGTAATGTCACATTTTTTTTATGGATATAGAAGATAATTCATGCAGTTATCTAAGAGGAGAAATCGAATGAAGTTGGTCAAAGTAAGCTTGCTAGCGCTGTTGGTTTCAGGGTTTAGTGGCGCAGCTTTTGCGTTGCCAAATGTCACTATTTTGGCAACCGGCGGAACCATCGCAGGCGGCGGTGATTCGGCAACAAAATCAAATTATACAGCCGGTAAAGTAGGTGTGGAATCCTTAGTCGATGCCGTGCCACAGCTTAAAGATATCGCGAATATCAAAGGTGAGCAGGTGGTGAGCATCGGTTCGCAGGATATGAATGACGATGTTTGGCTAAAACTGGCGAAGAAAATTAACGCGGATTGCAACAAAACCGATGGTTTCGTGATTACGCACGGCACCGATACCATGGAAGAAACCGCCTATTTCCTCGATTTAACCGTCAAATGTGATAAGCCTGTGGTAATGGTGGGGGCGATGCGTCCATCAACGGCCATGAGCGCGGACGGCCCATTCAACCTGTACAATGCGGTTGTCACTGCTGCCGATCCTGCCTCGGCTAAACGTGGCGTATTGGTTGCGATGAACGACACCGTGTTGGATGGCCGTGATGTGACCAAAACCAACACGACGGGTGTACAAACCTTCCAAGCCGTTAACTATGGCCCATTGGGCTATATTCATAATGGCAAAGTCGATTATCAGAGAGCGCCTGAGCGTAAGCACACGACACAAACGCCATTTGATGTCAGCAAACTCACTTCGTTGCCAAAAGTGGGCATCGTTTACAACTATGCCAATGCTTCAGATTTACCTGCGAAAGCGCTACTTGAAGCAGGGTATCAGGGGATCGTCAGTGCCGGTGTAGGTAACGGGAACCTGTACAAGTCTATTTTTGACACCTTGGCGACAGCGGCACACAACGGTGTGGCTGTGGTGCGTTCATCGCGAGTGCCTTCCGGCTCAACCACCGAAGATGCTGAAGTCGATGATGTGAAATATGGCTTTGTTGCCTCTGGAACGTTAAATCCACAAAAAGCACGTGTGCTGCTGCAGTTAGCTTTAACGCAAACTAAAGATCCTAAGCAGATCCAGCAGATGTTTAATCAGTACTAATTCCTATTAAATTAAAAGGGGAGTTTTAAGCTCCCCTTCGTTCTTTTGCCGACTAAGCTGTATTCATACCTCAGGCAAATGGACATCCTTCCCGATGCAATCCTTTGATTTAAAACGTATGGCTTTTGACAAAGCGCCCCCCGACTTCCTTGCAGAAGTGGCGGTGCGATGCTTGTTCACTTTCTTGCTTGTATTTTTATTTCTGAAAATGACTGGGCGGCGTGGCGTTCGGCAGATGTCTCTGTTCGAAGTGATCGTTATTTTAACCCTTGGGTCTGCTGCGGGTGACGTGGCTTTTTATGACGATGTGCCCATGCTGCCGGTATTGACCGTTTTCATCTGTATTATGCTGCTCTATCGCTTATCCACACTGTTGATGTCTAAAAGTGAGAAGATCCAGACATGGATGGAGGGGAAGCCCTTGGTGATTATCAGCGACGGTACGCTGGTTTGGGATACGATCAAACGCGAAAATATCACACATGACGAATTTTTTATGGAGCTCAGGCTAGAAGGTGTTGAGCACTTAGGACAGGTTCGGTTAGCGATACTGGAAGTGAATGGGGCTATTAGCGTCTATTTCTTTGACGAAGAATCGGTGCGCTATGGTCTCCCCGTGTTGCCAAACACCTGTATTACCAAACTCAATAAAATTTGTGAGCCGGGCAAGTACGCCTGTAGCGAGTGCAGCTTGATTGAGCATCAGATGGAAATCAGCCAGCCAACATGTTCTCGTTGTGGAAATCACTCGTGGGTTAAGGCCTACAATAACAGGCGTGTTAACTAAAAAAAGAGTTAAAAAAGTATAAAAATTGTGGGTTACCTCGTTGATGCAGAACTTTATTTCTCAATATTCCTGCATGGTCTGGTGATACTTTGTTGGTCTGATTGGGGACAGCTATCGATAACCATTGCAGGCAAGACTGCTGAATGATAAAACCGAAGAATAAAGTAAATTGGTTGTGAATAAATTACCTATCAATTTCTGCAAATTAACCTCGGCAGAGCGCCAGTGGCCTAGTGTCGTTGCCTGTATGAGCAGAGTTTGAGTGAACAAGAAACATTGTCTAATAAACATAGCGAAGAGCGGTGAGGGGAAATGACACAGGTGTACAATTTTAGTGCTGGCCCAGCAATGTTGCCAGTAGAGGTATTGCGTCGTGCAGAACAAGAGCTGTGTAACTGGAATGGCTTAGGCACTTCGGTCATGGAAATCAGTCACCGCGGAAAAGAGTTTATGCAGGTCGCCGCACAAGCCGAGCAGGATTTACGCTCCTTGATGAACGTACCTGATAACTACAAGGTTTTGTTCTGTCACGGTGGCGCGCGCGCGCAGTTCGCGGCGGTTCCTCTAAACCTGTTGGGTGATAAAACCGCTGCTGATTATATGGATGGTGGCTATTGGGCACACAGCGCCGTAAAAGAAGCGCAAAAATATTGTACGCCGCATGTGTTTGATATCACGACCACCGACGCTCAAGGCCTACAGGCAATCAAACCGATGCGTGAGTGGGTTTTGCAAGATGACTCCGCCTACGTCCATTACTGCCCGAATGAAACCATCGATGGGATTGCCATTGATGAAGAGCCGGACTTTGGCGACAAAATCGTCGTTGCCGATCTCTCATCGACGATTCTTTCTCGCCCAATCGACGTTAGCCGCTATGGTGTGATCTACGCTGGCGCACAGAAAAACATCGGCCCTGCGGGGATCACGGTGGTGATTGTGCGTGAGGACCTACTCGGCAAAGCGCGTAAAGAACTGCCTTCTATCCTCGATTACACCGTTTTAGCTGAAAACGACTCTATGTTTAACACGCCTCCTACTTTTGCATGGTATCTCTCAGGCATGGTATTTAAGTGGCTGAAAGAGCAGGGCGGGCTAGTTGAAATGGAAAAACGCAATAAAGCGAAAGCTGACCTTTTATACAGCGCTATCGACCGCAGCGACTTTTATCGCAACGGCGTGGCGCCTCAGAACCGTTCACGCATGAATGTGCCGTTCCAGATGGCCAATCCCGCCTTGGACCCTGTGTTCCTACAAGAAGCGAAAGCAATTGGCCTTCAGGCATTGAAAGGCCATCGCGTGGCGGGGGGGATGCGAGCATCTATTTATAATGCAATGTCCATTGAAGGCGTTAAGGCATTAACCGATTTCATGGCTGATTTTGAACGCCGTCATGGTTAATTTGCGCTAAATTGATTGCAAACCCCGGCGAGCCGGGGTTTTTTATTACTGTTCAAGAAAGATGACAGCTGTCACGAAAAACGGTACAACGGTGTAATGATTTATTTGCAGCGATGGGACTTGCTGCATTAACTGAATATTTGGAGTGATTTTTATGCTGGATTCCCTGACGTTACAACCTATTGAACACTTTTCTGGTGAGATAAATTTACCCGGTTCTAAGAGCGTTTCGAACCGAGCTCTGCTGTTGGCTGCGTTGGCAAGTGGAACGACTTGTTTACATAATTTGTTGGATAGCGATGATGTGCGTCATATGTTGACCGCACTCAAACAGCTGGGAATTCATTTCCAACTGTCAGACAACCATACTCGCTGTGAAATCACAGGAAACGGCGGTGTTTTACAGGCTAAGAGTCCACTAGAGCTATTTTTAGGTAACGCAGGAACGGCGATGCGCCCGCTGGCTGCGGCGCTATGCCTCGGTGAGAGCGACATTATTCTCACCGGCGAGCCAAGAATGAAAGAGCGCCCGATTGGGCATTTAGTGGATGCATTACGCCAAGGTGGGGCGCAGATCGATTATCTCGAGCAGGAAAACTATCCCCCGCTGCGTTTGCGCGGTGGCTATATCGGCGGCGATATTGAGGTGGACGGTTCTGTTTCCAGCCAGTTTTTGACCGCGTTGCTGATGATGGCTCCCCTCGCGCAGCACGATACCGTCATCTCAATTAAAGGCGACCTTGTTTCTAAGCCTTATATCGATATTACATTGGCGTTGATGCATACCTTTGGCGTTAACGTTGAAAACGAAAATTATCAGACATTCCGCATTGCCGGCGGGCAGGGATATGTTTCTCCAGGGGATTATCTGGTTGAGGGGGATGCATCGTCTGCGTCTTATTTCCTTGCCGCCGCCGCAATTAAAGGTGGCACAGTTCGCGTGACGGGCATTGGTAAAAACAGCGTGCAGGGTGATATCCGCTTTGCTGACGTGCTAGAAAAAATGGGTGCGAAAATAACGTGGGGTGATGATTTTATAGAGTGTACCCGCGGTGAGCTGCACGGTATTGATATGGATATGAACCATATTCCTGATGCGGCAATGACGATCGCGACAACGGCGCTCTTTGCCGACGCGCCAACCACTATCCGCAACATCTATAACTGGCGCGTTAAGGAAACCGATCGCTTGTCAGCCATGGCGACCGAACTACGCAAAGTGGGCGCTGAGGTGGAAGAGGGGGAAGATTACATTCGTGTGGTTCCGCCTGTGCATTTAAAGGTGGCGGAAATTGGTACCTATAACGATCACCGTATGGCGATGTGCTTTTCTCTGATTGCGCTGTCGAATACGCCCGTAACAATTTTAGATCCTAAGTGCACGGCGAAAACTTTTCCTGATTATTTCCAGCAGTTTGAACGCTTAAGTCATTAGTACTAATCCGAAAATAAGGCCTGCGTTATGCGGGCCTCTTCCATTTTGCATCAGCGCTAAATCAGTCCATTGTGTGCACGCAACCGATTAGCCGGAATGAATTGCGCCCCACCTCGCGGCTTTCGCCTAAACTATTCAGATCTATCTATGTCTATGACTGGGAGTTTTTCCAGCAACCAGCACTGCTTGGGGTAACAGTAAAGCGCTGATAAGCGTATAATGCGCGCCGTTCGATGTGAGCGTGTTCCGCTATGGTCAATTCAATCATTTAATGTCGACCTGATGGCAGTCGAGTCATAGCAGAACATACCCAAGTCTTCATAGATCATGTCTACGTGGACAGATGTTTCCCCAAAAAGGAGAGAAAAATGACGGCAATAGCTCCGGTAATTACCGTTGACGGGCCGAGCGGTGCGGGTAAAGGGACTTTGTGTAAGGCGTTAGCTGAATCTTTGGGATGGTGTCTTTTAGACTCCGGCGCGATTTATCGTGTGCTTGCCCTGGCTGCGTTGCATCATCAAGTTGATATCACGTCCGAAGAGGCTTTAGTGCCCTTAGCCGCTCACCTCGACGTGCGTTTTGTGGCACAGAATGGTCAGTTGCAGGTTATTCTGGAAGGTGAGGACGTCAGTAATGAAATTCGTACTGAATCGGTAGGAAGCACGGCGTCTCAGGCTGCGGCTTTCCCTCGCGTAAGAGAAGCGTTATTGCGTCGCCAACGTGCGTTCCGTGAGTTCCCAGGGCTTATTGCGGATGGCCGCGATATGGGAACCGTAGTTTTCCCAGATGCACCCGTGAAAATTTTCCTTGATGCCAGCTCTGAAGAACGTGCTCGCCGCCGCATGCTTCAGTTGCAGGAGAAGGGGTTTAGTGTTAACTTTGACCGCCTTTTGGACGAGATAAAAGAACGCGACTATCGCGATCGTAATCGTGCCGTGGCTCCGCTTGTTCCTGCGCAGGATGCGCTGATGCTGGATTCAACCCAGATGTCTATTGAGCAAGTGATTGAAAAAGCGTTGGCTTATGCCAAGCAGACATTACATCTTCCTGCTGAGTAAAGTGGGAAGTCGAGCTTACCGATAAGGATAAGCCGATAGCCATAATGTTAAACTACATTATGGCTATTGTTGTTATTGATAAATTTGTTCAGCTAATATTGCTGAACGATGTATAATATTACCCTCCCTGCCGCTATGGATTGTCGCGGGGCATGTTAAACAACCCCATCTAGCAGGATGCCTGATGGACGTTAAAATAAAGAATCCTGAAGATTATCAATATGACTGAATCTTTTGCTCAACTCTTTGAAGAATCCTTAAAAACAATCGAAACCCGCCCGGGTTCCATCGTTCGTGGCGTTGTTGTTGCTATCGACAAAGATATCGTACTGGTTGACGCTGGTCTGAAATCTGAGTCTGCAATCCCAGCAGAACAGTTCAAAAACGCACAGGGCGAACTGGAAATTCAGGTAGGCGACGAAGTTGATGTTGCTCTGGATGCAGTTGAAGACGGCTTCGGTGAAACTCAGCTGTCCCGTGAGAAAGCTAAGCGTCATGAAGCTTGGATCACGTTGGAAAAAGCTTACGAAGAAGCTGCAACTGTTACCGGTGTTATCAACGGTAAAGTTAAGGGTGGCTTCACTGTAGAGCTGAACGGTATCCGTGCATTCCTGCCAGGTTCTCTGGTAGACGTTCGTCCGGTACGTGACACTCTGCACCTCGAAGGCAAAGAGCTTGAGTTTAAAGTCATTAAGCTGGACCAGAAACGCAACAACGTTGTTGTTTCTCGTCGTGCCGTTATCGAATCTGAGAACAGCGCAGAACGCGATCAGCTGCTGGAAAACCTGCAAGAAGGTATGGAAGTTAAGGGTATCGTTAAGAACCTGACTGACTACGGCGCATTCGTTGATCTGGGCGGTGTTGACGGCCTGCTGCACATCACTGATATGGCTTGGAAACGCGTTAAGCACCCAAGCGAGATCGTGAATGTTGGCGACGAAATCACTGTTAAAGTGCTGAAGTTCGACCGCGAACGTACTCGTGTATCTCTGGGCCTGAAACAGCTGGGCGAAGATCCATGGGTTGCTATCGCTAAGCGTTATCCAGAAGGTACCAAACTGACTGGTCGCGTGACTAACCTGACTGATTACGGCTGCTTCGTAGAAATCGAAGAAGGCGTTGAAGGTCTGGTTCACGTTTCCGAAATGGATTGGACCAACAAAAACATCCACCCATCCAAAGTTGTTAACGTTGGTGATGTTGTGGAAGTTATGGTTCTGGATATCGACGAAGAACGTCGTCGTATCTCCCTGGGTCTGAAGCAGTGCAAATCTAACCCATGGCAGCTGTTTGCAGAAACCCACAACAAGGGCGACCGCGTTGAAGGTAAAATCAAGTCAATCACTGACTTCGGTATCTTCATCGGCCTGGACGGTGGCATCGATGGCCTGGTTCACCTGTCTGACATCTCCTGGAACGTTGCAGGCGAAGAAGCAGTTCGTGAATACAAGAAAGGCGACGAAATCGCAGCAGTTGTTCTGCAGGTTGATGCAGAGCGCGAGCGTATCTCCCTTGGTGTTAAACAACTGGCAGAAGATCCATTCAACAACTACATCTCTATGAATAAGAAAGGTGTAATTGTTACTGGTAAAGTCACTGCAGTTGACGCTAAAGGTGCTACAGTTGAATTAGCTGATGGCGTAGAAGGCTATCTGCGTGCTTCTGAAGCTTCCCGTGACCGCGTTGAAGATGCCACTCTGGTTCTGAACGTAGGCGACGAAGTTGAAGCTAAATTCACTGGCGTAGACCGCAAGAATCGCGTTGTAAGCCTGTCTGTTCGTGCTAAAGACGAAGCTGATGAGAAAGATGCAATCGCAACTGTTAACAGCAACAAACAGGAAGATGCACCAAACTTCTCTAACGCTATGGCTGAAGCATTCAAAGCGGCTAAAGGCGAATAATGATGAGGGCGGTTTCGGCCGCCCTGTAACGGTAGTTAAGCTGCAAAGTGCGTTCCCCAATGAGGGGAAATAGCTTGGAGGAAATATGACCAAGTCCGAACTTATTGAAAGACTTGCTAGCCAGCAACCACATCTGCCTGCGAAGGCCGTTGAGGATGCAGTGAAAGAAATGCTTGAGCATATGGCAACAACGCTTGCTGACGGTGAACGCATTGAGATCCGTGGATTCGGCAGTTTTTCACTTCACTACCGTGCGCCCCGCGTCGGTCGTAATCCTAAAACGGGAGATAAAGTGGAACTGGAAGGTAAATACGTTCCCCACTTTAAACCTGGTAAAGAACTACGTGACCGGGCGAACATCTACGCTTAAGCAGTTTGCTTAAAGTCTAAAACGGCACCTTCGGGTGCCGTTTTCATGTCTAAAGTTACCTCTCAATATTCCCCTTCGTGATGCGCTTTTTGGCATTCTTTTGCGAAGCGTTTCGCAATAAAAAGCCGATATCATCTGTGTTGCTACCGTTCTTTGCAGCCACTTTCGCATCGATTAGCGTAGCCCATTTCGCTTTTGTTTGATTGAGGCAAGATGCCTATTAGATAGCGCGGTGAAGGAACACAGATGCGAATTACTCTTGATGAAAGCCTTCAGTACATCGCTTTTGGCTGCGTGTCCTTGATGTTTCTTCCCTCGATACCCGCATTGCCCTTGGTCTATGGCTTGTTACCCGTGGCAGTGATTATTGTATTTCATCACTCGGCTATGGTGTTTAAGGCAGCACTTATCACGCTAGGCGTGGTTTGGGGCATTAGCTGCGCACAACGTGTATTGGAGCCTCTGCAATATCCAATCAACCACGCTGCAAATTATACAGGGGAAGTCATTAGCGTAGCCTTAGATAGCGTATCGCTGCAGGAGAAGGTGGTGTTTCGTGTCGCCGCGATAAATGGCACATCTGTAAGACATAGATTTGATACCACGCTGTTTTGGGACTCTGTGCATAATCCTTTTTGCTCAGGCCAACGTTGGTCGTTGGTCGCCAATTTGCGACCTGTACATGGTCGGCTGAATCAAGGTGGCTACGATGCCCAGCGAAATTCAGTGAGCCATCATATTGTGTTGCAGGGCGCGCCAACGGCTTATGAGAAGCTATCGCACGAATGCAGTTGGCGGCAAAAGATGATAAGCCAAACGCTTTCAGTTGTGCCTGATACACCCTCGAAGTCAATTATCATTGCTCTAGCTTTTGGTGAACGGGCGTTGCTTACAGATAGTCAGAATTCGCTTTTTCGCATGAGCGGCTTGTCTCATTTGTTGGCTATCTCTGGATTACATATTGCTTTGGCAGCGATGCTGGGATGGTACGGGGCTCGCACTCTGCAATGGTGTTTCCCGCTACGCTGGATCCATCCCTATTTTCCGTTGTTTATGATGGTTAGTGTGGGGTGGGTCTATGTTTGGCTGGCTGGCGCTAATCCTCCGGCGGTACGAGTAGGGGGAGCAATGGTGATCATTGCGGGCTACCGTTGCTTTGGACGCTTTATATCACCAAGAAAATCCCTCTTCAGCGTGGTGTGCTTGATGGTGGTATGTGAGCCATTGCTACTCTTATCAGATAGTTTTTGGTTATCTGTGATTGCTGTGACTAGCTTATCGTTTTGGTATTGGTTTGCCCCGTTACCGGCACGTTTTACGATTGCCAAAAGGTATATTGGGCTAAGGTTGTTGCATTTGCAGTTGGGCATCGCTCTGTGTTTGATGCCTGTACAAATTTACCTATTTCACGGTGTTAGCGGTGGCGCTCTGTGGGCTAATTTTATTGCTGTACCTCTTGTTACCTATCTTGTTGTGCCGATGATATTACTAGGGCTTGCCACGCTCTGGGGAGCCGATCCTTTCGATGCTTGGCATGTGGCCGATTTTTTGCTTGATAGAATGCAGTGGGTGCTTGCCCATCTACCGACATTGTGGGTTGATATGAGTGAGCGCGATGTTTGGATTAGCCTGAGTGTGCTAATGCTATTTATAGCGGTGCGCTCTTTTTCTAAGCGCGGTTTACTGTTGTGGGGGCTAGTTCAGATCAGCGTGTTTCTGGCTTTTGTTAGTATGCAAAAGACGAGTGACGATGAATGGCGCGTTCATATGTTCGATGTCGGTCATGGGCTATCGATAGCGATTGAACGACAGGGAAGAGCTCTTTTATACGATACGGGAAATAAGTGGGAAGGGGGAGATGTAGCCAGCAGTGAAATTATTCCTTACCTACGCTGGCACGGGCTCGCACTGGACGGAATCATTATTAGCCACAGAGACTCTGACCATAGTGGGGGGAGGGCATCATTGCAGCAAGCGTTTCCATCCGCGTGGGTCCGTAGCCCAGATTTCAAAGATTTTGCCTGTTACATAGGTAGCCGTTGGCAATGGCAAGGTATTAATTTTACAGTCTTGTGGCCGCCCAGAGCTGTTTCAGAGCCTAAGAATAATGACTCTTGTGTTATTTTGGTTGAGAGAAGAGGACGTAAACTTTTACTGACGGGTGATATAGAAAAAGAAACAGAGGTAAAGATAGTTCAACGTTGGAGAGAACGGCTTGTCGCGGATGTTTTACAGGTTCCCCACCATGGAAGTAATACCTCTTCGAGTAGTTTGCTGCTGCGAACGATAAAGCCAGAAAATGCGTTGAGTTCATCTGCTCGCTATTCACCATGGCACTTTCCGTCACCTAAAGTTGTTGAGCGTTATAGAGGTCAACAGGTTAAATGGCATGATACCGCTCACTCTGGTGAGGTCATTATGACTGTAAAACCATCAGGGTGGCGAATAAGTGAACTAAAAACACAATTAAATCCACGTTGGTATCACGGTTGGTTTGGCGTAAGAGGACATAATGAGTAAAATGATCCGCTATTTCTTCCAAAGCTGGTTAACTAAATGCTGAATGACAAAGATCTTTCGACCTGGCAAACATTTCGTCGCTTATGGCCATCGATCTCTCCTTTCAAGGCAGGCCTAATTGTTGCGTCGATTGCTCTGGTAATTAACGCGGGTAGTGATGCCTACATGCTCTCCTTGTTAAAGCCATTATTGGATGATGGTTTTGGCAAGACAGGGACCGATATTCTGAAATGGATGCCATTCGTCGTTATTGGATTGATGATTGTCCGTGGGATTTCCAGTTTCATCTCTAGCTATTGTGTTTCTTGGGTGGCTGGCAAAGTGGTGATGAATATGCGTCGTCGCTTATTCAGCCATATGATGGGGATGCCGGTTTCATTCTTTGACCAACAGTCCACGGGTACGCTGTTATCGCGCATCACCTATGACTCAGAACAGGTGGCTTCTTCGTCTTCGGATGCTTTGATCACGGTTGTGCGTGAAGGTGCTTCCATCATCGCGCTGTTCTGCATGATGTTTTACTACAGCTGGCAGCTATCCCTTATTCTTATCGTGATTGCCCCAGTGGTTTCCATTGCCATTCGTATGGTGTCGAAGCGTTTCCGCAATATCAGTAAGAATATGCAGAACACCATGGGTACGCTGACCACCAGCGCGGAGCAGATGCTGAAAGGGCACAAAGAGGTGCTGATTTTTGGCGGACAGAAAGTCGAAAGCAAGCGCTTTGACAAAACCAGTAACTGGATGCGTCAGCAGAATATGAAGATGGTGGCTGCCTCTTCAGTATCAGATCCGGTTATCCAATTAATCGCCTCTTTTGCTTTGGCATTCGTTCTTTATGCTGCCAGTGTTCCGTCAGTGATGGAAACGCTAACCGCGGGTACTATCACGGTTGTGTTTTCCTCGATGATTGCGTTGATGCGCCCACTGAAGTCATTGACTAACGTGAATGCCAAATTCCAGCGCGGTATGGCTGCTTGTCAAACGCTGTTTGCAATTTTGGATCTTGAGCAAGAAAAAGATACCGGTAAGCTGGAAGTTGAGCGTGCGAAGGGTGACGTGGAGTTTCGTAATGTCACCTTTAGCTATAACGGTAAAGGTGCACCTGCGCTTAAGAACGTTAGCTTCAAAATTCCTGCTAACAAAACCGTCGCTTTAGTTGGGCGCTCGGGGTCGGGTAAATCAACCATTGCAAACTTGCTGACGCGCTTTTATGACATCCAAGAAGGTGAGATCCTGCTGGATGGTCATGATTTGCGCGAATATACGCTGAGCTCTTTGCGTAATCAGGTTGGTTTGGTTTCTCAGAATGTCCATTTATTCAACGATACGATTGCGAACAACATTGCCTACGCACGTAACGAAGTCTATAGCCGCGAGCAAATCGAAGAAGCCGCGCGCATGGCATATGCGATGGACTTTATTGAGAAAATGGAAAATGGCTTGGATACCGTCATTGGTGAAAACGGTGTTCTGCTGTCTGGGGGGCAACGTCAACGTATCGCTATTGCTCGTGCGCTATTGCGTGACAGCCCTGTGTTGATCCTTGATGAAGCGACCTCAGCATTGGATACGGAATCCGAACGCGCAATTCAGTCTGCGTTAGATGAGCTGCAGAAGAACCGTACTTCACTGGTGATTGCTCACCGTCTTTCTACTATTGAGAAAGCTGATGAGATTATCGTGGTGGAAGACGGCTATATCGCTGAACGCGGTGACCATGCAACGCTGCTGGCGAAGAACGGTGCTTATGCACAGCTGCACAGGTTACAGTTCGGGCAATGATTGAGCGTATCTGGTCTGGGCAATCGCCTTTATACCTGCTTCTGCTACCGCTCTCCTGGCTCTATGGCTTGGTGAGCGGTATTCGTCAGTTATGTTATCGAGCTGGTTGGTTAAAACGTTGGAAAGCACCGTGTCCTGTGGTGGTGGTGGGAAACCTCACCGCGGGGGGAAATGGTAAAACGCCCGTTGTGATCTGGCTGGTTGAGCAATTACAGGCGAAGGGGCTGCGTGTTGGTGTGGTATCACGTGGCTATGGTGGTCGTTCAGAACACTATCCTCTTTTATTGGATAAAGAGACGTCAACGGCTCAGGCGGGAGATGAACCCGTTCTTATCTATCAACGCACAGGCGCAACGGTAGCCGTTGCACCGAAGCGTAGCGACGCCGTAAAAGCGATTCTTGAACATGCCGCAATAGATGTGATCATTACTGATGATGGCCTACAACATTATGCTTTGGCACGAGACATTGAGCTTGTCGTGGTTGATGGTGTGCGTCGTTTTGGTAACGGCTGGTGGTTGCCTGCAGGACCAATGCGCGAAAGAGCAGGGCGTTTACGTTCCGTCGACGCGGTTATTACCAATGGTGGTCAAGCTGCTGCGGGTGAAATTCCGATGAAGCTTGCTGGTAGCACACTGGTGAATATTCAGACCGGCGATCGCTGTGCCGCTGACTCACTGATGCCCGCAGTAGCAATGGCTGGTATTGGTCATCCTCCCCGTTTTTTTGCTACGTTAAACCAGTTGGGAACAACGGTAACCAACTGCGTTGCTTTCGCCGATCATCAGGAATATGACGCAGCCGCTTTAAATGCGCTAACGCCAGAAAGTCAGCCACTCATCATGACTGAAAAAGACGCGGTTAAATGCCGAAAATTCGCTCAATCCAACTGGTGGTATTTACCTGTTAGCGCTGAGATTCCTTCAGAACAGGGGAATGAATTGTTAACAAAAATTACTACGCTAGTGTTGGAAAAGCATTAGTTATCAAGCCATAAGATTTCAGTCCGCTATTTTTTATCTTTGGATGCATATAGTTTTGCGTTTAAATATTTCCGGCACGTCATTTTTTTAAAAGAAAGGCTTGCTCATTATTCGCCTTTATGAGTAAATGTCTTTGGCCTGTGATACAGACCTATTTATGCACGACATGAGATAAAGCAGTTCCTCCTTAAGACGTTATCTTCCGATTCCGCTTGTCAGACGAACCACCTTCTTAGTGCCATCCATAAGTATTGTTTCTGAGCTCGGCCCCTACGCCTTAGGGCAAATTTAATTAAGTTATAAAGGTAATACAAATGACTAAGAAGACTGGTCAAGTAAAATGGTTTAACGAAAGCAAAGGCTTCGGTTTTATCGAACAGCACGACGGTGGCAAAGATGTATTCGTACATTTCTCAGCTATCGCTAGCGAAGGTTTCAAAACTCTGGCCGAAGGCCAGCGTGTAGAATACACCATTCAGGACAGCCCGCGCGGGCCGGCTGCTGCGAATGTTGTTGCTCTGTAAGATTACAGAGAACTTGTTTTGATACTGAACTGATCGTTATCGCAGTGGGTTAGCACCAAGGGTGTTGGCAATATTCTGCGGAGTCAGTAACAAGACCAAAAAGCCCGCCATCGGCGGGCTTTTGTTTTTAATAATCCGCTCGAAGAGGTTCTTAACGATAACTTGAATATGAGCTACACATCCTAATCTGAACTAGAATTTAGAGGGATGTAAATATAAGGTAAAAAATATGACACTAAAAATGGGTCTAGTAAAATGGTACAGCCAATCTGAAGGTTTCGGCATTATCTCTCCACTTGACGGTGGTAATGATATTTATGTTAATCGTTCAGGCATTGCAAATTCACGCAAAAAACTACTGACAGAGGGTCAGCGCGTTGAATTCTCAACTTACCTAGGTAGCCGCGGTCTCACCGCAGAAGACGTCATCGCCTACTGATGACAGCGTATCAGCCAGCGTTATTCCCTACACATCTTCACGCTGGCTGAAGTGTACTTTTTTCCTCTTGTTACTACTTCAATCCCTTCGCGTATAATCATCTTTCCGGCTCTCTTGCTATGAGGTTCGTCTGGTCACGATGTCTGAATTATCTTTATCGCTAAACACACTGCGAAACTTGCATCTCTATGCTCAGGGACTCGCTGAACCATACCAACGCAAAGCTACTGCGAGTGACGTTGTCGACTGTATACGCCAAATGAGCCTGTTGCAGATTGATACGATTAACGTTGTGGCGCGGAGTCCTTATCTGGTCCTGTTTTCCCGTCTAGGCGAATACCAAAACCATTGGTTGGATGATGCACTGCGCAATGGTGAAATCTTTGAGTACTGGGCGCATGAAGCCTGTTTTATTCCTCGGGAAGACTACTCTCTCGTGCGGCCACAGATGTTGGCGCCTGATAATATGGGGTGGAAATACTCGAAAGAATGGCACGATGAACATCGGCAGGCCATTGACGCGCTTTTAGTTCATATTCGTCAATACGGGCCGGTGAAAGCGGCGGATTTTAACGTCCGTAATAAAAAGACCAGCGGATGGTGGGAGTGGAAACCAGAAAAACGCCATTTGGAGACGCTATTTTCGTGCGGTGAACTGATGGTAAAAGCACGTGAGAATTTCCATCGTATTTACGATTTAGCGGAGCGAGTCATTCCTGACTGGAATGATGAAGTACATTACATTAGCCCAGAGCTTGCACGGCAAAGAATGATCATCAACAGCGCTCGTAGTTTAGGCGTGTTTAAGGCTCAGTGGTTACCCGATTACTATCGGCTGAAAAAAATTGATATTAAAACGATGATTGCACAGATGCTGGATCGTCAGGAAATCACGCCGGTTTTGCTGGCGGGAACTCAAGAGCGCTACTACGTACACCATAGTCTCCATTCTCTATTAGAAAAAGCACGGGCAGAGGCGCTAATCGCGACTCACACCACCTTACTTTCTCCTTTTGATCCTGTGGTTTGGGACCGCCGCCGAGCGCTTGAGCTGTTTAATTTTGACTATCGCCTCGAATGTTATACGCCAGAAGCTAAAAGAAACTTTGGTTATTTCTCCCTACCGATATTACAGCAGGGGGCTTTGGTGGGACGAGTCGATGCTAAAGTGCATCGCAAAGAGAATGTATTAGAGCTCAAGTCCTGCTATCAAGAAACTGACGTAAAATTTAGTGATAAGAAGCTGAATGAACTAAAGAAATCAATCAGCCGATTTGCGGCATGGCAACAGGCTACGCAGGTTGTTGTCCGGAATCAGCCAGAGAGCTGGCGTCATTATTGGGGAGAAGGATGGCGATTAGACATCGTTGAAGGTGAAAATGGATAGGGTGCAAAAAGGGCAATGACTCAGTCATTGCCCTTTAGCCAATCAGTTACTGTAATTGGCGAACATCGCGATGATTTTATTCAGCAGTTTCATATGTGTCTTACTTTCTAATTTTGCAGGATTGTGTGATGTTGGTCACATTTACTAATTTACTCCTCTGTAAATTCAACTGCAACATGTTTTATGAATGGGTTTTTAATGTTAACGAAAAGAAAAATCGGCGCGAGGCCGATTTTTATTGGGTGAGCAAAGCGGGTGACTTACTCTTTCAGTGCAGCATGAATCGACTGGATGATAGGCTGGTAGCCGGTGCAGCGGCAGATATTCCCCTCTAGCGCATCCAGCAGTTGTTCGTCACTAGGTTTAGGATGTTTGGCCAGAAGTGCCGAAGTGCTCATTAAAACACCGGGCGTACAAAAACCACATTGCACACCACCATGTTCAACAAAGGCATTTTGCAGTTTTTTTGCCATTGGATCGTTGCTGAGCCCTTCCAACGTGGTAATTTCAGCGCCATCGCACTGTTCAGCTAAGACGAGGCAAGAACAAACGGCGTTACCATCCATAATGACGGTGCATGCTCCGCACTCACCGACGGCACAACCTTCTTTCGTTGCTGTGAGATTTAATTTATCTCGCACAAAATCTAACAGACGCATTTGTCCGTTGACCTGAGCATCAATCAGTTTGCCATTGACCTTTACTTTAATCTTGCTCATCACATACTCCTAAGCTTGCTCTGATTGATATAGCGATGTTTGCGCTTCCATCATCATGTCGCGGAACATACTAATAAATACTGGCTGTTTATAGGCGGCAGACCAGCGTTTGCCGATGGCTGCATAGATCAGTTTTTCTAGCTGTTGGCTGGCGGCGTCGATAGTTTCCAACGTCAAATGATGACCGAGCAGGCAGCGCTCTATATCCAGTAATCGCTGTGGTTTGCTAAACAGCGCCCCGTCAACCAAACGGCAGTAGTTCAAAACGCCGGTAGAGTCGCAGGCGATTAGGCAGGTTAAGCTTTGGCGGGTAATGTTTAGCGCGTTTCGCCGTCCCAATTGGTGATAGAACGCATGTGGTATTGGTTGCGGTGGTGCAGGCAATATCACTTTGGTCATCAGCTCATCAGGTCTACGCTGAGTTTTATATCCAGCCTGAAGAAACTCACACAGAGGCATGCGACGTGTGCTGTCACGAGACTGCAATTCAATCTCCGCATCATAGATAATCGCCGGAGGCAAAGAATCACCGCAGGGAGCCGCATTAACCATGTTACCGCCGATAGTTGCTCGGTTACGGATTTGATTCGAACCTACGGTTTTACAAGCTTGCGCCAGCAGCGGGTAGCGAGTTCTAACGATTTCATGCTCAACGATGCGGTTAAACGTTGTTGCCGCCCCGATTTCTAAGCAACCGTTGTTTTCGACAATTTGCGTGAGCTCTGATAAGCGTGAAATATCAATCAGATGCATTGGCTTGGTTTGCAAGCGTCCTTGAACAATCACGTCTGTGCCGCCAGCGATAACGCTGACATCGTCCTGAGCCAGCAAGTCTAAGGCCTCGGACAATGTTTTTGGTCGAGTAACGCTGACGTCAGTTAAGCGTAGAACCTGTTTTTTGTTGCTTGTCTCAACCATGAGTTCGCTTTGTCTGGCGGGTTTTTTCAGGTTATAGCCCAATATCACCTGCTCGAGTGTCAGTGGGAGCTTGTTGAAACGTGTCTGTAAGGCGAAACTCAGAGCGTTATTGATGGCTGCAGCAGCCAGCTCTGTTGCTGGCTCTCCGATACCTTTGGCCCCTAGAGGCCCAGCCTGATCGGGATTCTCGACGCCGATAATAGTGATTTCAGGGATATCTTTGATGGTGGGGAGGAGATAAGTATCGAAGTTTTCGGATTTTACCTGCCCATTCTCAATGTTGAAATCTTCCAGCAGCGCATAGCCAAAGCCTTGCGCAATGCCACCGCTCACCTGCCCATTAAAGCCCACGGGGTTGATGACATGCCCGACATCATGGGCGGCGGTAACATGGAGTAAATCGGTTTTACCCGTACTCACATTGACGCGAGTTTCTGCAATCTGACAGCCATAAACCCAGGTGAAATAGGGGCTACCGGTGCCTTTTTCTTCATCCCAATGAATCGGTGGTGGAACAAACCAGCCATATTCTGTCAGGCTGACGCTGGCCCATTTAGTTTTGTTTACCGCGGTTTTGAAATCAATAGACTGTGACGGGTCGTGTTTATTGATAATCAAACCGTCTTGCCAAAGAGTATCCGCTAACTCCCGAGTGCCGATCAGTTCACCGACCACGCCGAGAATGCGTTGTTTGATTTTCATGGCGGCATCAAGAATTGCGCCACCGCCGACTAACGTGCCGCGTGTCGCCGCCGTTGAACCACCATCGCCGATAACCGACGTAGGAGGCTCGCTGAACATAATTTCTGCCAGCGGTACGCCAAAAGCTTCGGCAGCGATTAACGACATGGTGGTTTGCAGCCCTTGGCCATTTTCAGAAACCGAGGTCGCTATATTGATACTACCGTCTTCGTTGACTTGAACCAGCGCAGTGGACGTATCCACACCTTCGGCACCGATGGAACAGCCACGGTAGCTGAGGGCTAAACCAATGCCATAGCGGTATACGCCGCCTTGACGGTTTAGCTCGGCGTAATGTTGACGTTTGTTGTTGAAATCTGCGGCTTCGACGGCGCGATTTAAAACCTCTTGAGCAGAAACAGTATGCTTATCAAAAATTTGTCCAGTGACTGAAGCATCTCCCTGCTGCAGCGCATTAATCTGGCGAATTTCGACTGGTGATATTTGCAGATGCTCGGCGATTTCATCCATCAAGGATTCATTGGCGTACACCACCTGAGGGGAACCGAAACCTCTCATTGCGGAGGTATAACTGTTATTGGTGTAGACGCCGGTGACGTCAATTCGAACGTTAGGAATTCGATAAGGGCCCGCGGCTTGAACCGAGCTGCGCCATGTCACGAAGGGCGTTGAGGCTGCATAGCCGCCGCTGTCGGCCAAAATATCAATCTTCATCGCCTGTATTTGGCCATGGTTATCAACACCAACCTTGTATTTCATCTTATACGGATGGCGCTTGCAGCTTTCTAGAATGGAATGCTCACGGGTATAACAGAATTTGACGGGTCTACCCGTTAAGGTGGTCAGCAGTGCAGATCGACAAGCAAGGTGATCGATAATGTCATCTTTGCCGCCAAAAGATCCGCCCATTACAGCGCGTTTGATATTGATATGCCCCTGTGGGCAACCCATGAATTTGGCGACAAAACCACGCACGCGGTGTGGATTCTGAATTGAACCGGAGATAATTAAATGGCGTTCGGTAGGATCAAGCCAAGTCAGCACCACTTCCGGCTCAATGTAGGCATGCTCCTGAAAGCCGACTTCGTATTCACGTTCAAGAATATGTGCAGATGACGCAAAGCCCGCATCGATATCACCTTTGATGGTGTGATGATGCGCCGCAATGTTATTACCGCGTTCGGGGTGAATCAGGCGAGCATCGTCTTTGAGTGCCTGTTCTACGTCGGTAATCGGGGTGTAAGGCGTATAGCTAACTTGGATTTTGTCGGCGGCGAGGCAAGCCGCTTCGTATGTCTCTGCCGCAATAACGGCGATGACATCACCGTGAAAAACCACTTCATCTTTAACAATCGGCAGGTAGTCTTTGACGATGACGCCAACCACGGGCTCACCGGGGATATCTTGATAGGTTGCGATCTTGACGACGCCGTCAATGTTGAGGGCTTCCGTAAGATCGATGTGCTCGATTTTCCCCGCGGCGATGTCGGCGTAGCGACAAACGCCATACAGCATGCCGGGGAGCGACATATCGTTACCGTATATGGCTGTTCCTGTGACTTTAGCCAATCCATCAACGCGACGGATTGTCGTTGTGGTGCATGATGCACTCATGA
Source organism: Hafnia paralvei ATCC 29927 (assembly GCF_001655005.1). GTDB lineage: Bacteria > Pseudomonadota > Gammaproteobacteria > Enterobacterales > Enterobacteriaceae > Hafnia > Hafnia paralvei. The sequence continues at coordinate 146,347 of NZ_LXET01000044.1, read as the reverse complement.
ATTTCTCCTTACGTAACGCTATTACGAACCTGTTCTTTAATTCAGGTCATCAGAGATAGCAGTTGTGAAAATAATGAAAAGTGGCGAGTCAGAGGGGGATTCGACGCAATTCATGTCTAATTTCTCTTGATTCAACACTTGTGCCACAACGGGATAGAAGGCTTTTGTCATCCTTAATTTGTGATGTTTATCGCATAAATCTGGGGTGTTGGTCTGATGCTGGCGTATTTTTTGTACAGATACTGTTTCTGATGTGAGGAGGGCAAAAGGAGAATAGATAAAATTCTCTTCAGAATGAGAGTCTTGTTTATCGATCTGATAAGTTGTGGCGATCTTTGTCGTTATTTGCCCCTATCATCATACAAGCCGTGATAATTTTGCTGTTGCGAGTTATCCTTAGCACATGCTTTTTCGCTGAGACAAGAACCCGTTTAGGAACAATCATGGATCATCGCTTACTCGAAATTATTGCTTGCCCTGTTTGTAATGGAAAACTCTACTTTAACAAAGAAAATCAAGAGCTAGTCTGTAAAGCCGATCGTTTGGGTTACCCACTACGCGATGGTATTCCAGTGCTGCTGGAGAATGAGGCCCGCTTACTTCCTGTGGATGAGAAATAATCAGATGAGTTTTATTGCTATTATCCCTGCGCGTTATTCCTCAACGCGTTTACCTGGGAAACCTCTCGCGGATATCGGTGGAAAACCGATGGTTGTCCACGTCATGGAAAGAGCGCTGGAGTCTGGTGCTTCACGCGTGATTGTGGCAACTGACCATGTTGATGTTAAACAAGCCGTGGAAGCTGCGGGTGGTGAAGTGTGTATGACACGCGCAGACCATCATTCAGGCACCGAGCGTTTAGCCGAAGTGATCGAGAAATGTGGTTTTGCCGACGATGAGATTATCGTCAATATTCAGGGCGATGAGCCACTGATTCCACCGTCAATTATTCGTCAAGTAGCTCATAATTTGGCGGGCAGTGACGCGGGGATGGCCACATTGGCGGTGCCTATCACGACGAGTGAAGAAGCTTTTAACCCTAATGCAGTTAAAGTTGTCTGCGACAAAAATGGCTATGCGTTGTATTTCTCTCGGGCGACAATCCCTTGGGATCGCGATCGTTTTGCGGTTTCTCGCGATGAGATTGGTGATACTTTCTTGCGCCATATTGGTATCTACGCGTATCGTGCCGGTTTTATCCGCCGCTATGTAACGTGGACGCCAAGCAGCCTTGAGCAGATTGAGATGTTAGAGCAACTGAGAGTGTTGTGGTATGGCGAAAAAATCCACGTGGATGTTGCCGCGACCGCGCCAAGCCCAGGGGTGGATACCATGGAAGATTTAGAACAGGTTCGCCGTATTTTTGCAGCCAGCAAATAGGCTGATCGTTTCAGTTCTCTATATTCAAAATAAGAGCGTGCAAGAGTGCGCTCTTTTGATCTAGTCGCATACAATACCTCGATAATTCCGCCATGATGAGTGAATATATGGCGATAAAAGGTACCGTGAAATGCAGCAAAATGTGTATCACAACATGGATCATTTGAAAGCTGAACTGAGCGTCGTTTTGGGAGAGTCAATAGGCCGTTTAGAGCAAATCAGTGAACAGCCGTACGCTAGCCTTTTTACCCTTTATAATCAACAGGGCACGCCTTTACCTTTAGTCGCTAAAACCTTTTTATGTCAAGGAATTGCTCAGCAGGAGGCTTATAAGCTGTCAATGCTGGCGCGTCAGGGGGATATTCGTTTACCCACAGTTTATGGTGTATTAACCACGCACCAATTTCCTTATAAAGAAGTCCTACTGATTGAACGTCTGCGCGGCGTTTCCGTTGAAGCCCCCACTAGAACCCCACAACGATGGCAATGTCTGAAAGAACAGATTGCGGAAGGCATTCTTTCTTGGCACCGCATTGATAGCCATGGCTGTGTAGGAAATGTTGATAGCGTGCAGGAAAATACGTGGCCGCAATGGTATCAGCAGCGTTTGGAAGTGATTTGGTCAACCCTTGGTAATATGCAAACCACAGAGTTGGGTATTGAAACACGACGAATTTTATTTCGCAGCAAAGAGAAATTGCCAGAGCTGTTTGCTGGTTTTGATGATAGTTGTGTTTTGGTACATGGAAATTTAACGTTAAGAAGTATGTTAAAGGATCAGAAAAGCGATCAACTGTTGGCGATGCTTAATCCAGGAATGATGTTATGGGCACCGCGTGAATATGATCTCTTTCGTCTGAGTGAAGATGGAATGGCAACGGAGCTTCTCCATACCTATTTACAAAAAGCACCGGTGAGCGATGATTTTATGATGAGGCGGTGGCTCTATGTATTGTGGGAATCTATTGGACGTTACCTGCATACCGGCGTTGTTGAACGTCCAGTTGTCGATCGCGCTGCACAGCAACTCTTGCCTTGGCTTGGTTGATATTGACGATAATCTCTAATTGGTCGGTCGATAACCGGCAAATCGAAAGCGGTTTGCTGGTTAATTATCAATCACTATGAGAGGCGGAAATGTGATAATGATACAAACCTCTACCACTTTGATATTTCTCCCCGCACGATAAACTCTTTTTTAAATCTCTATTTTTGTGCTTGTTCGCTATATCTTTTGAAAAGAGCGGTTTTATTTAGCCTCAAGTGTGATTTCCCCCGCAATTATTTCGTTTTTCTTCTCATTAACCCTACAAATAATAAAAGTGCGCATGTTCTGTGCATGGTTGGCATGTACGCAAAAAATCGATATGTCCACTCAACGACATCGCCATTTGCGTCAATGATAACGCTGTACATCCGTAAATAGGGGAGCGAAGGCTCTCGAATCGTAGCTGGTTAACCTACCCTTTAGCCGAGCCGTAAGGAGCGATGTGTCCATGAGCGTCATAAATCCTAACCTTAAAATAGAGCACAGCAAGATAGAGCCCGTCGTTGATGAAGTGGAACGTAGATTGCCAATTGCGCAGCTTTTTACTTTAGGCCTTCAGCATGTGTTAGTTATGTACGCGGGGGCCGTGGCAGTGCCACTGGTGATTGGCGGTAGCCTCGGATTACCCAAAGAACAAATTGCTTTTCTGATCAGTTCCGATCTCTTCTGTTGTGGCGTCGTCACGCTATTACAATGTCTAGGCATTGGCCGTTTTGCAGGGATTCGTTTGCCGGTCATCATGTCTGTTACCTTCGCCGCTGTGACCCCTATGCTGGCTATTGGCGCCGACCCAAACATAGGACTCACGGGAATATTCGGTGCGACAATCGCCTCGGGAATTATCGCCACATTATTAGTGCCTGTGATTGGCCGACTCATGCCTCTATTTCCAACCGTTGTGACCGGCGTCGTCATCACATCTATTGGCATTAGCATTATGCAGGTGGGTATTGATTGGGCTGCGGGAGGGAAAGGGAATCCAGACTACGGCAGCCCAATCTATATCGGGACATCATTACTGGTATTGGTATTTATTCTATTAGTCACCCGTTTTGCTAAAGGTTTCCTATGCAATATTTCGGTATTGCTGGGTATTTTATTTGGGTTTGCCATTGCTTTTATGATGGGGAAAGTCAGTTTTGCCGGGCTAGGCAATGCGGCGTGGTTTGCTCCCATTAAACCATTTGCGTTTGGTTGGCCAACCTTTGAACCCGTCAGCATCATCACATTAACGGTGATTATGTTGATTACTTTTATAGAGTCGATGGGGATGTTCTTAGCGCTAGGCGATATTGTGGGGCGGCCAGCAAAACAACAAGATATCATTCGGGGTTTACGCGTTGATGGCATCGGTACTGTTATTGGTGGCTTATTTAACAGTTTCCCACATACTTCATTTTCACAAAACGTTGGCTTAGTGAGTGTCACAGGCGTATCTAGCCGCTGGGTATGTGTTATGTCTGGTGGGATATTAATTGTATTCGGGCTGATTCCCAAAATGGCATTGATTGTTGCTTCAATTCCTCAATTTGTATTGGGGGGCGCTGGTATTGTCATGTTTGGTATGGTCTTGGCGACGGGAATACGTATCCTTTCGCGCGCTAATTACAGTACTAACCGTTATAACCTGTACATCGTTGCTATCAGCTTAGGGATTGGCATGATCCCCACGGTTTCCCATGATTTCTTTAGCCAGCTACCTGCGGCAATTCAGCCTTTATTGCATAGCGGGATCCTGCTAGCAACCGTATGTGCGGTTAGCCTAAATCTCTATTTCAATGGTTACCATCCTGATAATGAAATTGATGATACGGAAGTGAAAAAAATAACCTTAGCAAAGGCAATTAAAGAAAAAACTGTTTAAACCCGGATGTAGAGAATGGAGAGGGGCCATTTTCTGCATATTGATGAAGATGAAATATCCGTGATGTTGAGAATCATGGATATAAGGAGCTGTCGTGAAAGCTATTCATAATGATGCCATCAATATTCAGGAGAGAAAGAACTCCCCTCAAATTAAGGTAGATGTAGACCCTGTTGATGAAATATTACCGATAGGACAAATGCTGGTTTATGGTTTGCAGCACGTATTGGTCATGTATGCAGGGGCGATTGCGGTTCCCCTTATTATTGGTAAAGCTGTTGGTTTTACGCCGGAACAAATTATTTTCTTGATCAGCACCGACCTGTTTATATGCGGCTGTGCCACCATTCTTCAGTCGATAGGCCTATTCAATATTATTGGTAGTAAATTACCTATTGTTCAAGGGTGTACATTTGCAGCATTAATACCCATGGCGTTGATTGGTCAGCAGTATGGGATCGGGGGTATCTCGGGCGCGGTGATTATTGCCGGTGGGTTTACACTCCTGTGTGCGCCGTTTGTGTGCAAGCTGGTACGCTTTTTCCCGAAAGCCGTCATGGGGACCATTGTGACGCTTATTGGCCTCTCAATACTCCCCGTGGCGGGTGGTTGGATAGGCGGCGGAGATCTGGATGCCGCAAGTTTTGGTAGCTACGGCTCATTATTGATGGCCTTATTTACGCTTGCCATTGTGATGCTGATCTACACCTTTGGTAAGGGCATGCTGAAGAATATCGCCGTGCTGGTAGGCATTATTATTGGTACCGTAGCGTATTACTTCATGGGCAAGCTCGATCTTTCTCAGGTGGCTGCCACCAGTTGGATGACCTTTCCTTACCCCATGCGTTTCGCCGTACCTGAATTTCACCTCTTTCCAGCCGTTTTGATGTGCATGGTGATGATCGTTGTGATGGTGGAAACCATGTCATCTATGATGGCGATGGGCGAAATTGTGGGGCGTCCAGCCGATCAGGCTACGTTAAAACGTGGTCTGTATGCCTGCGGTTCCGCCACCTTATTTGGCGGCTTTTTTAATATGTTTCCCTATGCTGCTTTTGCTCAAAACGTAGGATTGGTCAGTATGACCGGTGTTCGTAGCCGGTTTATTGTCGGCGTTGCAGGGTGCATTCTCATTACTCTCGGTTTGTTTCCTAAGCTAGCGGCTTTCGTGGTTGCCGTACCTAAGCCTGTGCTCGGTGGTGCAGGGATTGTGATGTTTGGGATGGTCGCGGTGTCAGGTATTCGCACGTTAGGACAAGTTGATTATCGAAATAATAACAATGGCATGGTGGTTGCGCTGACCCTTGGTTTAGGCATGTTACCCGTGATGGTTCCCCAATTATTTCAACAAATGCCGAAAGCCGCTGAGATGTTTTTACACAGCGGCATTACGATAGGTACGGTCGTTGCGATCGCTGCCAATCTGATTCTCAATGGGCGAGACAGACAGGCAAAAATTCCAGGCTGCAAAGAATGCACGTTACAGGATTTAGACATGAACAGTACCGCAGCTCGGGAAGCCTTCACTACAACGCGTGAATATATCGCCATGCGGAGGAGACAAAATGCACAAAAAAACGCTGCTCTTTAAAAATGCAGAATTACTTGTCACGATGGATGATGAGCGAAGAGAGATTAGAGGCGGTTGCCTGCTGGTTGAGGGAAATCGTATTGTTGCGGTTGGGGGGAAAGAATTGTGCGCAGCCCCTGCTGATGAAGAAATTGATCTCCATGGGCACGTCGTGATCCCTGGTTTGATAAATACTCATCATCACATGTTTCAGTCATTAACTCGTGTAATACCCGAAGCACAGGATGGCGAATTGTTTGGTTGGTTAAATAATCTCTATCCGATCTGGGCTGGACTGACCCCAGAGATGATCCGAGTCTCTACGCAAACAGCGATGGCGGAACTGATGCTTTCTGGCTGTACGACCTCAAGCGATCATCTTTACGTTTATCCTAACGGTTGTCGTCTAGATGACAGCATTGAGGCGGCTAGGGAAATAGGCATGCGTTTTCATGCATGCCGAGGAAGCATGAGCGTTGGGCGTAGTAAAGGTGGATTGCCTCCCGACGAGCTCGTTGAGAGCGAACAGGCTATTTTGGAAGATTCGCGACGACTGATTACTAGCTACCATGATGCACAACGCTATAGCATGTTACGTATAGCGTTAGCGCCTTGCTCTCCGTTTTCCGTAAGCAGAGAATTGATGGTGAAAACGGCACAAATGGCACGTGAGTATGGCGTGTCGTTGCATACGCATTTGGCTGAAAACGATAATGACGTCAGCTATAGTCAGTCGCATTTCGGTATGACTCCAGCCCAATATGCAGAGGATTTGGGATGGGTCGGCGCGGATGTGTGGCATGCCCATTGCGTTAAGTTGGATCAGGCTGGCATCGGTTTGTTTGCCAAAACAGGTACAGGCGTTGCTCATTGTCCTTGCTCAAATATGAGATTAGCGTCAGGGATTGCTCCAATACGCACGATGTTAGATGAAGGTGTAAATGTGGGACTTGGCGTAGATGGTTCAGCCTCTAACGATGCAGGAAATATGATTGCGGAAACGCGTCAGGCCATGTTGTTACAGCGCGTCGGCTTTGGCCCAGATGCCATGACTGCTCGGCAAGCGTTGGAGATTGCGACTCGAGGTGGCGCTAAGGTGCTCAATCGCGACGATATTGGTTATTTAGCACCAGGAATGGCGGCGGATTTCGTGGCATTCGATCTGAATACGCTAAATTTGGCCGGAGCCAAACACGACCCGCTGGCTGCTCTGGTCTTTTGTACGCCAGGTAACGTTGCCTATAATGTGATTAACGGGCGAGTGGTGATTCGCGAAGGGGAGCTGCAAACGATTGATTTACCTTCCGTTGTGCAGCATCACAATCGCTTAGCCTGCCTGCTGGTGAATCGAGGCAGATTATAGGTGGTTTTCCTTCTTCATCGGTGTCTTTGTTTCAGCCAAGTATGGCAGAGACAGTAGACACCGATGGGGATTAGCAATAGCGCCACAGTAGCTGTCACCAAGGCCATGGAGGAGTTTAATCCCGTTGTCCATCCCAGTACGAACGCCACCGCGTTAATGGCATTCAGTGGGTTCAAGCTGACGGGCATGTTTTCCGCTTTTGATAACACATCAAGTAAAATCACCTGCACTTCAAACACAATCAGGGCAATAAGAATACTGATTACTCTGTGTTTCATTTTTCATCCTTCGCTTTTAGCAATGCCTGCCACCAACTTCCTAAGGTTTCATACCATGCTCGTTCGCTATGGCTGAGGTAAAGTGGTGATGGTAACCAGCGTTCCCAAGGATTTAATGGCGATGAAATAGCAAGTTGATTTGCAGGTGCTGGAATCGGATCTAACGCTTCGGCCTTAAAAAAACGTAGCGCGCGTGGGAGATGATTTGCAGATGTGACCAGCAATAACCTCTGCTTTTGCACAATCTTAGCTACTTCCTGTGCTTCCTGCTGCGTATCACGCGGTTTATCCAAGATAATAATTCTCTCAGCGGGTACGCCCAAACTTTTAGCCACATTGGCGGCCACTTGGGCGCTGCTTATTGGATTGCTAATGGCGGCGGCACCGGTAAAAATAATTTTTGCGTTAGGATTTAACTCAAGTTGCCGGACCCCCTCCGTGACTCGAGGCAAACTGTTATTGATGAGATTTGAACTTGGTGCCCAGTCTGGGTTAAAAGTATAGCCGCCACCCAGCACCACAATGTAATCTGCGTTGCTTGGCGTATTGATCGTTGGGTAATGATTTTCAAGTGGAGCCAGCAGGCGATCGGCAACAGGTTGTAGGCTTAATAGCAGAATTCCAAGCCAAGCGAGTGAAATACAGATTTTTCCTAAGCGCTGCCACCGTGTCCACCAGATGAAAATCAGGCCCACTGCGATGATCAAGAGAAACAAGGGCAGAGGCAAAAGGAGCCCACCGACAAACTTTTTTAGCGCAAACAGCATAAATCAGGTGCCTTTCTGAATGAAAAAACGACATCTAGATAGAATATGTGGCCGATAAGATTCATTCTATGCCAGCCTGTGTCAAAATAGCAGGTTTAAAGCGTCCCTCACGGGAGATTTTTCTGGTGATGCGCTGTGCAAATATTCAGGAGCCGACATATTCATGAGTCGAGGTATGCAGGATCGTAATTTTGACAATATCGCTGAAAAATTTGCGCGCAATATTTACGGCACAACCAAAGGAAAAATCCGTCAGGCCGTATTATGGCAGGATCTGGAACAGTTACTGACCCAGCTTCCCAACAGACCTTTACACATTCTTGATGCAGGCGGTGGGCTTGGACAGGTATCCTGTGAGCTCGCCGCGCGCGGCCATCATATTACGCTGTGCGACATTTCCGGTGAGATGCTAAAGCGTGCACAGGCCTATGCGGATGAAAAAGGTGTGAGCCAGCACATGCGTTTTGTGCAAAGTCCTGCACAAGAGATGCATCAATATTTAGAACAGCCGGTTGATCTGATATTGTTCCATGCGGTTTTGGAGTGGGTAGCAGAACCTCAGGAAACACTAGCGTCTTTGATGAAGTGTTTAAATCCCGGCGGCGCATTGTCTTTAATGTTCTATAACTACAATGGTCTATTGATGCGAAACGTGATCATTGGCAATACGGCATACGTCAATCAAGGGATGCAAAAGCGTAAAACTCGAACGCTTTCCCCTGATCATCCTTTAGATCCGCAAAAGGTGTATGGCTGGTTAGAAGAGATAGGGCTGACAATTTCCGGTAAAACGGGCGTGCGGGTATTTCATGATTACCTGCGAGATAAAACGCAACAGATTGAGGCTTTTGACGATTTATTGGCGCTGGAGCAGCGTTACTGTCGTCAGGAGCCTTTTGTGAGTTTGGGACGCTACATCCATGTGATGGCGTACAAACCCGACACGAAGGACCAACTATGAGTGATTTCTCCCAGACTGTACCGGAGCTGGTTGCCTGGGCGCGGAAAAATGATTTTTCAATTTCACTCCCTACCGAGCGTTTGGCTTTCATTTTGGCTATAGCTACTTTGAACAGTGAGCGTTTAGACGGAGAGATGAGTGAAGGCGAACTGATCGATGCATTCCGACACGTCAGCAAAGCTTTTGAACAAACACATGAAACGGTAGCAATCCGTGCCAACAATGCGATTAACGATTTAGTTAAGCAGCGTTTACTTAATCGCTTTACCAGCGAGTTAGCCGACGGTAACGCGATTTATCGTCTAACCCCGTTGGGGATTGGCATCACGGATTATTACATTCGACAGCGAGAGTTTTCTACGCTGCGTTTGTCTATGCAATTGTCTATCGTGGCGCAAGAATTGCGTAGCGCGGCGGAAGCCGCTGAAGAAGGTGGCGATGAATATCATTGGCACCGCAACGTGTTTGCTCCTCTGAAATACTCAGTTGCCGAGATTTTCGATAGTATCGATCTGACTCAACGCATTATGGATGAGCAGCAGCAGGGGGTAAAAGCGGATATCGCAGCTCTGCTGAATCAGGACTGGCGCGCCGCGATTTCTAGCTGTGAAGTGTTGCTGTCGGAAACCTCAGGCACGCTGCGTGAATTGCAGGATACGCTAGAAGCCGCAGGTGATAAGCTGCAGGCCAATTTGCTGCGTATTCAAGATGCCAATATGAATAATCCGGATTTGGCATTTGTAGACAAGTTAGTATTTGATCTGCAGAACAAGTTAGACCGCATTATCAGTTGGGGCCAGTTAACCATCGATTTGTGGATCGGCTACGACAGACACGTGCATAAATTTATCCGTACGGCGATTGATATGGATAAAAACCGCGTCTTTGCCCAGCGATTACGTCAGTCCGTGCAGAGCTATTTTGACAATCCTTGGGCACTTACTATTGCGAATGCCGATCGTCTGTTTGATATGCGTGACGAAGAGCTTGCGCTGCTCAACGAAGAAGTGACCGGCGAGCTGCCTCCGGATATGGAATATGAAGAGTTTTCTGAAATCCGTGAACAGTTGGCGGCAATGATCGAGCAAGAGCTAAAGATTTATCAAAAAGAGCAACGCCCGCTGGATCTCGGCGCGGTTTTACGCGAATACCTTGCTCAGTATCCGCGTCAACGTCATTTCGATTTGGCAAGAATTTTGGTCGACCAAGCCGTTCGCTTAGGTGTGGCTGAAGCTGATTTCACCGGATTACCTGCCCAATGGCAGGCGATCAATGATTACGGAGCCAAGGTACAGGCCCATGTCATCGACAAATACTGAAAATATGATGCCAGCTAAACTGGCGCAAGCGGTGTTTAACCCGCTGTTTCCCGCGTTGGATAGTCAACTGCGTTCCGGTCGTCACATTGGCATTGATGAGTTAGATAATCATGCTTTCCTGATGGATTTTCAGGATGAGCTGGAACTCTTTTATAGCCGCTATAACGTTGAACTCATTCGTGCGCCGGAAGGCTTTTTCTATCTCAGACCGCGTTCTACCACGCTTATCCCACGCTCTGTTCTGTCTGAGCTGGATATGATGGTGGGCAAAATTCTGTGCTACCTCTATTTAAGTCCTGAGCGTTTGGCGCACGAAGGTATCTTCAGCCAGCAGGAACTCTATGATGAGTTGCTCTCTCTGGCCGATGAAAGCAAGCTACTGAAGTATGTTAACCAACGCTCCACCGGTTCGGATCTTGACCGTCAAAAGCTGCAAGAGAAAGTTCGTACCTCATTAAATAGGCTACGTCGTTTGGGCATGGTTTATTTCATGGGTAATGACAGCACTAAATTCCGCATCACTGAGGCGGTTTTCCGCTTTGGTGCAGACGTGCGCAGCGGCGATGACCCACGTGAATCCCAGCTCAGAATGATCCGTGACGGCGAAGCCATGCCGTTAGAAAACACGTTGTCGCTGAATGATGAAAACGAAGAAAACGAATCCAGTGCAGACGGTAGCGCGGACAATGCGGAGGATGAACAGGAATGATTGAACGCGGAAAATTTCGCTCGCTGACACTGGTTAACTGGAACGGTTTCTTTGCCCGAACTTTTGATCTTGATGAACTGGTGACTACGCTCTCAGGCGGCAACGGCGCGGGTAAATCGACCACCATGGCGGCGTTTGTTACGGCGCTAATCCCCGATCTGACGCTGCTGCATTTCCGTAACACCACGGAAGCAGGGGCGACGTCGGGTTCACGTGATAAAGGCTTGCACGGCAAGCTGCGCGCAGGCGTATGTTATGCCACGCTTGACGTCGTTAACTCGCGTCACCAGCGTGTTTTGGTCGGGGTTCGCTTACAGCAGGTTGCAGGTCGCGACCGTAAAGTCGATATCAAGCCTTTCACAATCCAAGGCTTACCGACATCGTTCCAGCCAACGCAGATCCTAACGGAAACCGTGGGCGAGCGTCAGGCTCGAGTGTTACCGCTGGCCGAGCTAAAAGAACGAGTTGAAGCGATTGAAGGCGTACAGTTCAAGCAGTTTAACTCGATCACCGACTATCACTCTTTGATGTTTGATCTGGGCGTGATCCCACGCCGTCTGCGCTCAGCATCTGACCGCAGCAAGTTTTATCGCCTCATTGAAGCTTCACTGTACGGTGGTATTTCCAGCGCGATTACCCGCTCTCTGCGCGATTATCTGTTGCCAGAAAACAGTGGGGTGCGTAAAGCATTTCAGGATATGGAAGCCGCGCTGCGTGAAAACCGCATGACGCTTGAAGCTATTCGCGTAACGCAGTCCGACCGTGATCTGTTCAAACACCTGATCACTGAAGCAACATCCTATGTATCGGCTGACTATATGCGCCACGCCAACGAGCGTCGCATTCACCTCGATCAGGCACTGTTGCTGCGACGTGAGCTGCTGGGTGGGCGTAAACAGCTGCTGGCGGAACAATATCGTCATGTCGAAATGTCTCGTGAGCTGGCGGAGCAAAGCGGCTCTGAATCCGATCTCGAAACCGATTATCAGGCCGCAAGCGATCACTTAAATCTTGTCCAAACGGCGATGCGTCAGCAGGAGAAGATCGAGCGTTATCAAAGTGATTTGGAAGAGCTGACTTATCGTTTAGAAGAGCAGAACGAAGTTGTCGCTGAGGCAAGCGATCTGCACGCTGACTATGAAGCGCGTTCAGAAGCGGCCGAAGCTGAAGTGGATGAGCTAAAAAGTCAGTTGGCTGATTACCAGCAGGCATTGGACGTGCAGCAGACACGCGCTATTCAGTATCAGCAGGCACTGCAAGCGTTAGAGCGTGCTCGTCAGGTGTGTCAACTGCCCGATCTCAACGCCGATAACAGCGAAGAGTGGCTTGAAACCTTCAGCGCACGCGAGCAGGAAGCGACTGAAATTCTGATGCAGCTTGAGCAAAAAATGAATGTGGCAAGTGCTGCGCATTCCCAGTTTGAAAATGCTTACCAACTGGTCGTGAAGCTGGTGGGAGAAGTGAGCCGCAGCGAGGCATGGCAGGCTGGCCGAGATTTGTTACGCGACTGGTCTTCACTTCAGCACCAATCTGAACGTGTACAACCATTACGTATGCGTTTGGCTGAATTAGAACAGCGTTTACGTTCGCAGCAAGACGCTGAACGTTTATTACAGGAATTCTGTAAACGTACCGGACAGCAATATCAGCCAGAAGAGCTGGATGATGCCCAGCGCGAAATGGAAGAGCGGATTGAAACGTTGACCCTCGACGTTGCCGAAGCCAGCGAACGCCGCATGGTTCTGCGTCAGGAGCTGGAGCAGATCACCGCGAAAGCAAAAGATCTGACGGCGAAAGCGCCAGTATGGTTAGCGGCACAAGAAGCACTAAGCCAGCTTAGCGATCAGTGCGGTGACGAACTTTCCGACAGTCGTCAGGTTACTGAGCAGATGCAACAACTGCTGGAGCGTGAACGTGAATCTACCGTTGAACGCGATGAAGTTGCTCATCAGAAACGTGAAATTGAGAACCAGATTGAACGTTTAAGCCAGCCAAGCGGAGCAGAAGACGGCCGACTGATCGCGCTGGCCGAACGTTTTGGCGGTGTTCTGCTGTCTGAAATTTACGATGACGTGACCATCGATGATGCGCCGTACTTTTCCGCATTATATGGACCTGCACGCCATGCGATTGTGGTCCCAGACCTTTCTCTGGTTCGTGAACAGTTGGCGGGGCTGGAAGATTGTCCGGAGGATCTCTATCTGATCGAAGGGGATCCGCAGTCGTTTGATGACAGCGTATTTGCCGCTGATGAGCTTGAGCGTGCTGTGGTTGTCAAGGCATCGGATCGCCAGTGGCGTTATTCTCGCTTCCCTGAGGTGCCGTTATTTGGTCGTGCAGCCCGCGAAAGCCGTTTGGAAACGCTGTATGCGCGGCGTGATGAGTTGGCTGAACGTTATGCTACGCTGTCGTTCGACGTGCAGAAAACTCAGCGTCTACATCAGGCGTTTAGTCGTTTTATCGGCAGCCATTTAGCCGTTGCATTTGAGCAAGATCCGGAAGCTGAGTTACGTCAAATCAACGGTCGTCGTACCGAGATAGAACGTGAATTCAATAATCAGGACAATATTACGCAGCAGCAACGTCAGCAATTAGCTCAGGCGAAAGAAAGCGTTGCGTTGCTGCATAAGCTAACACCGCATATTGGTTTGCTTGCTGATGAAACCTTACAGGATCGCGTTGAAGAGATCCGTGAGGAACTGGAAGAGGCGCAGGAAGCGGCGCGCTATCTGCAACAGCATGGGGCAAACCTAGCCAAGCTGGAACCGATGCTCTCTGTGTTGCAGAGCGATCCAGAGCAGCATGAGCAGTTGCGTCAAGATTATCAGCAGGCTCAGCAAAATCAGCGTTCCGCGAAACAGCAGACCTTCGCGCTCACTGAAGTGGTTCAGCGTCGTGCACACTTCAGCTACAGCGATTCTGCAGGCATGTTGACGGAGAACTCTGACCTTAACGATAAACTGCGTCAGCGCTTAGAACATGCTGAAGCCGATCGTGCGCGTACCCGCGATCAGCTTCGTCAGCAGCAGGCTCAGTTGGCTCAATATCATCAGGTGCTTGCATCGCTGAAGAGCTCGTTTGAAGCCAAGCGTGACATGCTTAAAGAGCTGTCTCAAGAGCTGCAAGATATTGGCGTACAGGCCGATCCAAACGCAGAAGAGCGCGCGCGCATACGCCGAGATGAGCTGCATACCGCATTGAGCAATAACCGTGCGCGTCGTAATCAGCTTGAAAAACAGATTATGTTCTGTGAATCAGAAATGGATAATCTGCAAAAACGCCTGCGTAAGGTTGAGCGCGATTACCATCAGATCCGCGAGCAGGTTACCACCGCGAAAGCAGGCTGGTGTGCCGTGATGCGCTTAGTCAAAGACAATGGCGTTGAACGTCGACTCCATCGTCGTGAGCTGGCCTATATGGACGCGGATGAGCTACGTTCTATGTCGGACAAGGCGTTAGGTGCGTTGCGTTTGGCGGTGGCTGATAACGAGCATTTGCGAGATGTGCTGCGTTTGTCTGAAGATCCAAAACGCCCTGAACGTAAAATCCAGTTCTATATTGCCGTTTATCAGCATCTGCGTGAGCGTATCCGTCAGGACATTATCCGCAGTGATGATCCTGTTGACGCTATCGAGCAGATGGAAATTGAGCTTGCACGTTTGACAGAAGAGCTGACCTCCCGTGAACAGAAACTGGCTATTAGCTCGAAGAGCGTCGCCAATATTATTCGCAAGACCATCCAGCGTGAGCAGAACCGCATTCGTATGCTCAACCAAGGTTTGCAGACAGTTGCCTTTGGGCAGGTGAATAGCGTTCGTCTGAATGTCAACGTACGTGAAGCTCACTCAACGCTGTTGACGGTGTTGTCAGAACAGCAGGAACAACATCAGGATCTGTTTAATAGCAACCGGCTAACCTTCTCAGAAGCGTTAGCGAAACTGTATCAGCGCCTGAATCCACAAATCGACATGGGGCAGCGCACGCCGCAAACCATTGGCGAAGAATTGCTGGATTATCGTAACTATCTAGAAATGGAAGTTGAGGTTAACCGTGGTTCGGATGGTTGGTTACGTGCGGAGAGCGGAGCGCTGTCAACGGGTGAAGCGATCGGTACCGGCATGTCCATTCTGGTTATGGTCGTTCAAAGCTGGGAAGAGGAATCACGCCGTCTACGTGGCAAAGATATTTCACCGTGCCGTTTGCTGTTCCTAGATGAGGCCGCTCGTCTAGATGCAAAATCTATCGCTACGTTGTTTGAACTGTGTGAGCGTCTGGAGATGCAGCTAATTATTGCGGCGCCAGAAAACATCAGCCCAGAAAAGGGCACCACATATAAACTGATGCGTAAAGTGTTCAATAACACTGAACATGTTCATGTTGTGGGACTGCGAGGCTTTGCTCCCGAGAAAAACATAATGGAATCAGTGACTCAAGAAGAGTCAGAGAGCTAGAACCTAATAAATTTCATATACTGAAATCATTATTAACGCAAACGGCCTTCTTATCGGGCCGTTTTTTTTGGCAGAATGTAGGCGGTAACGTATCATCATATAAATAAAACGTAATGTCCGGGCAGTTGATGCACCAACCGGCACATGAAACGGCAAAAAGTCATTTCTATTTGTATAATTAAGCTAAGGTTCCGAAAGTCGGAGCCAATGAGCTAACAAGGGAGCAAGGGATGGTGCTGAATAACAGATTCCGTCTAGGCCATATGGTTGTCGGTGGTTCAATGGCGATGAGTGCTTTGGCGATGAGCCTGATGCCTGCTCACGCAGAGGTCGTCACACAGCCTGTAACGCAGCCAGCGGTTTCAGTAGCGACCATGAGTGTACCTCAGTCGCGTTCTACGCTGATATCACAGCTTCCGCAGGGAGTATCGCTGCGTTATTTAAATCAGCTTTCCTCTCTTTATGCTGCTAATCATATGCAGCCGATGTGGCAGGATCGTGCCGCCGTGCAGCAATTTCAGCAGCAATTAGCTGAAGTCGCGCTTTCTGGCGTACAACCGCAGTTTACTCAATGGGTGCAGGCGCTTGTTAACCCAGATGTCAAAGATATGGCGCGTGACGCTGTACTGTCCGATGCGATGCTGGGGTATCTTCAGTTTGTTTCAGGCGTAAGTGCAACGAAAGGAAGCTGGCTGTATAGTTCGGTGCCTTACGCTATAGCGGAGCCTCCAGCAACGTTGGTTAATAACTGGCAACTGTCTGTGCGTGATGGTCGCTTGGCCACGTTTGTTCAATCGTTGGCACCGTCACATCCACAATATGCCGCTATGCATAAAGCGCTAAAAGATTTGCTGGCGGATACTCGTCCTTGGCCAACCGTCAACGATGGTCCAAGTTTAAAACCCGGCGATTTGAGCCCAGATATACCTGCTCTGCGTGAGGTTTTACAGCGAACGGGGATGCTCACAGAAAAGGGAAATGTTAAGTCGCCGACACCAGTACCAGAGGCTCAGCCGCTGCAATCGCCTGCAAGTCAGGAACCTAACGCGGTAATCAGTCCTTCGACCACTGCGGTATCAGAGTTGACGCAGCAGCCAACGCCAGAGGCAACACCGGCGAAAACAATGCCTGTTTCAGCTACGGACAATCGATACACGCCTGAGTTAGTCGAAGCTGTGAAACGTTTCCAGCAGTGGCAGGGCCTTGCGAGTGACGGAGTGATTGGCAAACGTACTCGTGAATGGCTGAACGTTTCACCGCAAACACGAGCAACGTTACTGGCGTTAAATATCCAGCGACTTCGTATTTTGCCGGGAGAAGTCGATACCGGCATTATGGTGAATATTCCTAACTACTCTCTGATTTACTACCAAAACGGTACTGAAGTGCTTACTTCACGCGTTATCGTTGGACGTCCGACGCGTAAAACACCGCTGATGAATAGTGAACTGAATAACGTGGTTGTCAATCCACCGTGGAATGTCCCAACCACGCTTATTCGCGAAGACATTGTTCCTAAAGCGATGCGTGATCCTGGCTATTTTGAACGTCATGGATATCGTCTGTTTTCTGGTTGGAGTAATGATGCTGAAGTTGTCGATCCTTATATGATCGATTGGGCATCAGTTTCGCCGCGTAATTTTCCATATCGTATCCAGCAGGCGCCAGGCGTTAATAATTCATTAGGTCGCTACAAGTTTAATATGCCGAGTCAGGATGCTATTTATCTGCATGACACACCGAATCATGGATTGTTTGAAAAAGACATCCGTGCTTTAAGTTCGGGTTGTGTCCGTGTAAATAAAGCATCAACGCTAGCAAATATGTTGTTACAAGATGCTGGCTGGAATGACGCACGGGTATCATCTGCATTAAAAGAGGGGAATACGAAATATGTGCCAATTCGTCATCGTATACCGGTTCGTCTCTATTATCTGACCGCGTGGGTTTCTGAAGATGGAAAACCGCAATTCCGCACAGATATTTACAATTATGATGATACCGTCCGTTCTGGGGCAAAAGTAGCAGCTCAAGCTGAACGTCTTTTTCAGCTTTAGCAAGTAGTTAGCAATAACGTTGTTTTGTTGATGATGTAACTGTGAGTCATAAATTTCTGTGATATCCCGCCGGGCACGGCGGGAAGCGGGTTGACTCGATCATCCATGGCGGTTATGGTGCCTGACGGTGCGCTTTAATGCGTGATCTTTAGATACTTTGCCGGGTAAAAACATCTCATGGATCCAATCAATATTCATCGTCGCAAGTGGTTAGCTTTAGGTGGCGTTGCTATGGGAATGGCAATGCTGCCTGGGCAAGCGCTAGCAACGCTTTCTACACCGCGTCCGCGTATTTTAGTGTTGAATAATTTAAATACCGGTGAGCAACTCAAAGCCGAGTTTTTCGACGGCAAAAACTATATTCAAGAAGAGCTGGCTCGCCTCAATCATTTATTCCGCGACTATCGTGCGAATAAAGTTAAACGTATTGACCCTCGTTTATTCGATCAAATATTCCGCTTACAAGCGATGATAGGTACGCGCAAACCTATTCAGCTTATTTCTGGATATCGTTCTCCACGTACAAATAGTGAATTACGTGAGCGTGGCAGTGGTGTTGCTAAGCATAGTTATCATACTCTCGGCCAAGCGATGGATTTCCATATTGAAGGCGTTCAGCTAGCGAATATTCGTAAAGCCGCATTGAAAATGCGTGCGGGTGGCGTTGGATATTATCCGCGCAGTAATTTTGTTCATATTGATACTGGCCCTGTCAGGAATTGGTAATACTTTGCTAAGCAGGTATTATTAGCGGTAGAGCTAAAGACATCCATCACGTCGGCCTTTGCCGGCGTGTTTTTTTATTGTGATAAATCATTGTGGGCAAGGTATTGAGGCAACGATGAAATATAAAATAATTCCTGTCACTGCATTTCAACAAAATTGTACTCTGCTATGGTGTGAAGATACACATCAGGCCGCTATCGTCGATCCGGGCGGTGAGCCTGCAAAAATTTTGCGTGAAGTGGAAGCGCTTGGCTTAACGGTGACTCAAATACTGCTTACCCACGGTCATCTAGACCATGTTGGAGCGGCAGGACAATTGGCGAAGAGCTTGAATGTACCCATTTATGGACCGCAGGAAGACGATCTGTTTTGGCTTGAAGGGCTACCTGCACAAAGCAAAATGTTTGGTTTCACCAATTGTGACCCATTGACTCCAACGCGCTGGCTTAACGATGGTGATACGTTGCAGGTAGGGAATCAAACATTACAGGTGTTTCATTGCCCCGGACATACTCCTGGCCACGTGATTTTCTTCAATGAAGAGTCGCGCTTAGCGCAGGTGGGCGATGTTTTGTTTAGCGGTGGTGTAGGGCGTAGTGATTTCCCGCGTGGTGACCATCAGGCCTTGATTAACTCTATCAAAACCAAACTCTGGCCTCTGGGAAATGATGTTGCCTTTATTCCTGGTCATGGACCTATGTCTACCTTTGGTCAAGAGCGTCAGACGAATCCGTTTGTGTGCGATGAGCCCGCGGTGTGGTAGTTGCTATGTCGCTCGCCGTAAATAAAAAAGGAGCCGAAAGGCTCCTTTTGCGTTGCTGAGGTAATATTATTTCAGCACGGCGACAATAGCTTCACACAATGGCGCCATATTGTCTGGCGTCATCCCTGCTACGTTCACACGGCCAGAGTTCACGGCGTAAACGCCAAACTCATCGCGCAGGCGGATGACCTGCTCCTTGGTTAAACCGCTGAAAGAGAACATACCGTTTTGCTTGATGATGAAGCTGAAATCTTGCTCAGCACCTTTCTCTTGCAGGGTATTAACAAACAGCTGACGCATACGTTGAATACGTTGACGCATATCGGTCAACTCTTGCTCCCAGATGGTACGCAGAGCTTCGTTACCCAAAATGGTTGCTACCACTGAACCGCCGTGAGCCGGTGGGTTAGAGTAGTTCGCACGGATCGTGGCTTTGATTTGGCTGAAGGCTTTGTCTGCGGTTTCACTGTCGGCGGCAACCAATGTGCAAGCGCCCACGCGTTCGTTATACAAACCAAAGTTTTTCGAGTAAGAGCTGGCAACCAGCAGTTCATCATGTTTAGCGGCGAAGATACGCAGACCCTGAGCATCTTCCTCCAAACCATTGGCAAAGCCCTGATAAGCGAAGTCAAATAGCGGTAGCCAGCCTTTGGACACTGACATTTCAGCCAGCGCTTCCCACTGTTCTGGCGTAGGGTCAATACCGGTTGGGTTATGGCAGCAGCCATGGAACAGCACCACGTCACCCGCTTCAGCCTGCTCTAAGCTCTTTTGCAGGCCAGAGAAGTCCAGTTGATGGTTATCGGCATCATAGTAGTCATATTCGCGCACCTCGAGCCCTGCGGCGTTAAATACGCTTTTATGGTTAGGCCAGC
This sequence comes from Hafnia paralvei ATCC 29927, assembly GCF_001655005.1. Classification (GTDB taxonomy): domain Bacteria; phylum Pseudomonadota; class Gammaproteobacteria; order Enterobacterales; family Enterobacteriaceae; genus Hafnia; species Hafnia paralvei. Next base: position 126,216 of record NZ_LXET01000044.1, on the reverse strand, counting down.
TTGGATTGCTTACCCAAACTCGCTTAGCTGATGTTTTATTCGCAATAAAATCAGCAGCCACACGCAGAGCACCGGTACCACCCGGAGTTTGGGCGGCATGCGCACGTTTGTCCTGAATGATTGGGCTTTCTTTACCAAACAGTAATTCCAGCGTGCAGGTCGCGAAAGCAGGAATACCATCAATGCTCAGATAGTTTTTTGTGGTTTCGTTTTCCAGCAGATACTGCTCAGCTTTTTTAACGCTGGTCAGCACCGGTGTTTTACCTGTTTCATCTTTATAAACACCGATACCTAAGTTGATTTTATTGGTACGGGCGTCGGCACGGAATAAATCGGCAAGACCTAAAATCGGATCCGCTGGTGCGGCTGGGATATTTTCAAACATGTAGGGGCTTCCATGTGTCGAGTTGAGCCAGAGAGCCCTCAGATTACCGCTACGTCGCAGGCTTGCCAACCGTTTGCCACAAAAAGAATACAAAGTTGTTACCTGAACGCTTCAATGATGATAAAAGCACCAAAAATAAGAAGAAAAGGGGAAATGGGAGAGGAAAATAGGGGAGTAAACGTCGTGCGAGGATAGGAAAAAATACAGGCTTAACACAAGGGAATATAGCCGATAGCAAAAGGCAGAGCCGAAGCTCTGCCTTAAATTCTGTTCTGTTACAGTCGTTAGACTGTCGTCAGATTAGAACTGGTATACCAGACCCAGAGCGACGATATCGTCAGTAGCGATGCCGTTAGCTTTGGTGAAATCGTTGTCATCCAGCAGGTTGATTTTGTAATCAACATAGGTAGACATGTTTTTGTTGAAGTAGTAAGTCGCGCCGACATCAACATATTTAACCAGATCTTTGTCACCAGATAAGTTGGTGTTCAGGTCTTTACCTTTAGACTGCAGGTAAGCAACGGATGGGCGCAGACCGAAGTCGAACTGGTACTGAGCTACGATTTCGTAGTTCTGAGTTTTGTCTGCGATACCGGTCTTGCCGTATGGAGTCATGTTGCGAGTTTCTGCATACATAGCTGCCAAGTAGACGTTGTTAGCATCGTACTTCAGGCCAGCGGTCCATGCGTCAGCTTTATCGCCACCAGCTACGTTACTATTAACCTGACGGCCTAGAGTAGTTTGCTGATTAGTACGGTCAGATGAAGAGTACGCCGCACCAGCGCTGATACCCATTCCGAAATCATAAGTGGTAGACAAACCGTAGCCGTCACCATTCTGCTGCTGGTAGTCACGACCATTGTTGCTTTCGGTCGCACTGCCGTTTTTACCCTGATACTGAACTGCGAAGTTCCAGCCATCAACCAGACCGAAGAAGTTGTTGTTACGGTAGGTAGCAACGCCGTTGGTACGACCGGTCATGAAGTTATCGCTGTTGGTATAAGTATCACCACCGAACTCTGGCAGCATATCAGTCCATGCTTCTACGTCGTAGATTACGCCGTAGTTACGACCGTAGTCGAATGAACCGTAGTCACCGAATTTCAGGCCAGCAAAGCCCAGACGGGTTGCGTTTTTAGAAGAGCCGTTGCCTTCAGTGTTGTTAACTTTGATGTTGTATTCCCACTGACCATAACCAGACAGTTGATCAGAAATCTGAGTTTCGCCTTTGAAGCCGAAACGAGCGTAAGACTGATCACCGTCTGAACCTTTGTCGTCAGAGAAGTAGTGCAGGCCGTCAACTTTACCGTACAGATCCAGCTTGTTGCCATCTTTGTTATAGATTTCAGCTGCGTTTGCTGCACCAGCTGCCAACAGCGCTGGGATCACTACTGCAAGAATATTGCGTTTCATCATTGTTACCCTCTAAAGGAGTTATTTTTTTTTGACACCTGCCACTGCCTAAATTAATTCTGCGCGGAACTATTTCATCACTTACGGAACTAAAAGAGAAAGTATGGTGTCTTCCTGTGTCTGCATCGCAGTGTTCCATTCACTAGGCTGATAATCCACATCGAAAATGATACAAAAGTATAATTCGCGTAACAAAACGAAAGTATGTGTTTCAAATTGTAAAAATTAGGGAACTTTGTGACAGGGGTCTAAGTTTAAAAAAGAGAGGGGCCAGCATTGCTGGCCCCTCTTTTGTAATGAAAACGTTTAAATGTTGTTTTATTACTTATTTAGAAAGTTGCGTTTCGTGGGGTGCGTGGGAATGGAATCACGTCACGAACGTTTTGCACGCCGGTGACATAGGCGATTAAACGTTCAAATCCGAGGCCAAAACCAGAGTGTGGAACGGTGCCATAACGACGCAGGTCACGGTACCACCAGTAGTCTTCTTTATTCAGCCCCATTTCTTCCAAACGTGCATCCAGCATGTCTAGACGTTCCTCACGCTGAGAACCGCCAATAATTTCGCCGATCCCAGGAGCCAATACGTCCATTGCCGCCACGGTTTTGCCATCTTCGTTCATGCGCATATAGAACGCTTTGATATCTTTTGGATAGTTTTTAACAACCACCGGCGCTTTAAAGTGTTGCTCAGCTAAGTAGCGCTCATGCTCGGAAGAAAGATCCACGCCCCAATACACTGGGTTTTCGAAGGTCTTGCCGCAGTTGAGCAAAATATCTACCGCTTCGGTGTAATCGACCTGCGCAAAGTCAGAGGTGACAAAACGTTTCAGACGATCGATCGCATCTTTATCAACACGTTGAGCGAAGAACTCCATGTCGTCTGCGCGTTCATCCAATACGGCCTGGAAGACATACTTCAGCATTCCTTCTGCAACGCCCGCAATATCGTTCAGGTCGGCAAACGCAACTTCAGGTTCAACCATCCAGAATTCAGCCAGATGGCGGCTAGTATTGGAGTTTTCAGCACGGAAAGTCGGTCCGAAGGTATAAACCTTCGATAGTGCACAAGCGTAGGTCTCTCCATTCAACTGACCCGATACGGTCAGGAATGCTTCACGACCAAAGAAATCTTCGCCGAAATCAACTTTACCTTCATCGGTACGTGGCAGGTTTTCCATATCCAGAGTGGAAACACGGAACATTTCGCCCGCGCCTTCGGTATCTGAAGCGGTGATGAGTGGGGTAGAAACCCAGAAATAGCCATTTTCATGGAAGTAGCGATGGATTGCTTGAGCCAGAGTGTGGCGAACACGCGCTACGGCGCCGATCAGGTTAGTGCGCGGGCGCAGGTGGGCAACCTCACGCAGGTACTCGATGCTGTGACGTTTTGCTGCCATTGGATAGGTATCAGGATCTTCAACCCAGCCCACAACTTTGACTTCTGTTGCTTGCAGCTCGAAGCTCTGACCTTCGCCTGGCGAAGGAACGACTTTACCCGTAACTTCAAGAGAGCAGCCGGTTGTCAGGCGTAAAACATCACTTTCATAATTCGGCAGAGAATTATTAACGACGGCCTGTAACGGATTAAAGCAGGAGCCGTCATAAACGGCGAGGAAGGAGATACCAGCTTTAGAATCTCTCCGGGTACGTACCCACCCGCGCACGGTAACTTCAGTGTCGACCGCGGCACGGCCTTGCAGTACGTCGACTACAGGCACTACGCTCATAGATTTCTCTCTTTTATTGATCTTGAATGATAAATAACCCACTGCCCAGATAATACGGGCATGTTGCTATGTTACTTGTCACGCAAACAGACACAAGAGGAAATCACGGTCAAATCGCAAGAACTTGATGAGATATTGAGAGATTGAATAAAAAATCAAAAAATTATTTGGCTTACTCTGGGAAGTTGGCGGGTATTGATAATAAAAGAGGGCGTATAGATATCTACGCCCTCATTCTATTTATTGCGATCTCTTAGATAAACAGCATTAGCTATCAGCTGGCCTTTTTCACCAAGGGGAGATCAAAGGCTTTACGCAGGGCTTTGACAAACGCCTTATCGTGGCAAATGGTTTTTCCTGGGCTATCTGATAGTTTTGCAACCGGCTTGCCGTTGCACTCAACCAGTTTGATCACGATGTTTAGCGGTTTCACATCCGGTATATCGCAGGTCAACCGTGTGCCGATGCCGAAACCTAAATTGATGCGATCGTGGAAATGGCGGTAGAGCTCCAGCGCTTTTTCTAAATCGAGGTTATCAGAGAACACCAACGTTTTGGTCATAGGATCGATACCCAGCTTCCGGTAATGGGCGATGGCTTTCTCTCCCCATTCAGTTGGCTCACCGGAGTCATGGCGCAGGCCTTGGTAACGATTGGCGAACTGAGGGCCAAAATCACGTAGGAATGCATCCATGGTGATGCAGTCGGTTAACGCAATTCCAAGCTGGTCGGGATATTCATCTAACCATGCTTGCAGTGCGGCACGCTGGCTGTTGGCTAGCACAGGACAAATTTGTTGATGTGCTTGAAACCATTCGTGAGCCTGAGTTCCCATGGGCGCAAGATTCAGTTCTTGAGCAAACTTGTAGTTGCTGGTGCCAACTAACGGTGGGAAATCCGTCTTTAATGTTTCGATGATGGCGCGCTGCACGTTATGTGAGAAACGGCGACGAGTACCAAAGTCCATCAATTTAAAACCAGCAAGATCGATATCGGCACTCAGCGCTTTGAAGGCGGTCAGCTTTTTACGCAACTGTGCAACCGCCATTTCAGGCGTTGCCAGAGGAGAGCGATCGCGGTGAACCACTTCACTAATGACGGCAAGCAGCGGGACTTCCCACATAATCACTTCACGCCAAGGGCCAGTGATGCGGATACTTAAATGACCGTCTTCATTACGAATATCGACCTGCTGTGGGTTAAAGCGAAATTCGCGCAGCCAGTCCAGATAGTCTTTTTTGAAAAACGGCAGAGAACTGAGATAAGCGTATTCTTCATCACTCAGCGCAAGATCGCTCATAAAAGCGATTTGCTGAATAATATCGTCGGCATAGCTGCCCAGTAACTCGTCACCACGGCAACGAAATTCCGCCGCGACAGTGAGGTTGCGGTAACGATGATAGACGGCCTGCTGCATGTGCAGTTTATAGGCGTCAGTGTCCAATAATGAAGTTAATATCGGGGAAGCATGTTGAGTCATGGCGCGTTACTGCATCCTCGTCAGGGATATTCCACGTTCGGGATAATCGGCAAAGTCGGTGGAGTATACCTAGTTTATCCCGAGATTGAAGCCTCATAACACCATATGGCATTTGATAGGTCGAGGATTAAACGTGCCATTTGCAGTAGCACCTATTAAGTTGCCGTGCAATTGTACAATATTCATACCTTGAGCTATGTCTCGTTTCGCCTCAATTTAACTGGGGTCTTTATGCTTTGCATCAAAACTAATGAAACCGCTTTGGGAGTAAAAGCTGACCTGATTCTTACCGCGCTTCTTCGAGAAATAGAGCGCTTCGTCAGCCTGCTTTATCGAGTGGTTGATATTCTTATAATCGTCTAGGCGAGCCAAACCACAGCTGATGGTAAAACCGACCCCAGGCTTATTCGGTATAGTGATGTGTAATAGCTCAGTATCAAGTCGTACCGAGTCGATGATTTGCATCGCTTGGGGAACATCGGTGTATTTAAGCAGGATGGCAAACTCTTCGCCGCCGTACCGGCAATATACCGTGTCTTTTGGAAGTGATTGTGTAAGCAACTGGCTAAAAGCGATGAGGGCCAAATCGCCGACGTCATGGCCGTATCGGTCATTAAGGTTTTTAAAATTATCGATATCAATCAGGCAGAAAGCGAGAGGATATTCCGCACTCTTGATTTGGCTGCATTGATTGAAGAATTTACGCCGGTTGTAGATATTCGTCAGCGGGTCGGTCGAAGACGCTTCGAGAAGTTCGTTGATTAGCTGTTGTTTCTCTAATTCGAGCTGATGTTTTTCGATTTGATTTTGGCGTAATTGGTTAATGGCATTAGAAATAGCTGAAAGCTCACCGCTTACGACAGAATTATCGGGCTGAATATTCAGGTCACCTTTGGAGAGTTTCATGATGTTTTTGTTGGTAAGCGTAAGCCATGAGGTGATCTTTGAGGAGAACACCAAAATGGGCATCACAATGAAAAGCGCCAGCAGCCAGCAAAGGGAAATCATGCCATAAAGTTGGACACGGCTAAGGTCTATCTTGGTTTGTAATTCATGAAGCTCAAGATCGTAGCTACTATTAACGAAAACAGCGGATGCTTTATCCATACCAATAATGTAGCGGTAAAAACCATCGAACGCCTGAGATGAGCGACTTTGCATAACGCTGGTGAGATCGGCCGTCAATTTTTGCATGCTGCTTTGACTGAGTTTCTCTGATAAATCAGCAATTGCAGCTTCGGATTGAGCCGCATCAGGGGCTGTGGCAATAATAAAATCGACTCGAGAGCGTAGCGAATCTAAAACCCCAATAAGCTCAATTGACCGTATATAAGAGCGGTTGCGCTTAACGTCATCGGTTTTGATATCAACCAGTTGATCGATTAATTCAGTCGCAGTCAGCGTTAGACGGTTATTCAAACGAATGCTTTCGATAAACTTGTAAGAGTGGCTGTCGGAAAGCGTCGTATTGTAGATGTATAAGAAATAAAGCTTATTAAGTTCAGTTATATAGTATGCGCTTTTCAAATCAAGTTGAGCCTGAATAAGTGGGCCAACTGCGGATAATTCCTGATTGTCATTAGCCGAAAGGCTATAAACAAGCGCTTCAGCTTTATCAAACATCTCATGCGTCTTTTTTTCGAGTACGGTTGAGGGGGTGTCTGTTGGCGAAAGCACTAAGGCCGCGGCATGACGTCGCACCTGTTTTTCTGCATTGAGAATTTCATCCTCAGTGATAGCGTTACTGATAAAACTAATGCGTTTAAGACGGTGGGCTAACAGGGCAGATTGAAATACTTCGGTAAGTTCGCGTAGCCGCTTAACTTTATACAGATTCTGTTGGTTTTCTGCGTAATCGATGTGCGCTTTGTGTAGCGAGCTATAGATAAAAATACCAAAAAAGAACACCAGAGCCGTTGTAAAAATATAGATCAGATTTTTTAGCTTCATGCGCGTTGTTTTCTGGGATTCGAACGTCTAGGGGCTTATCAGGTAAATTGCTGACCGCGGGGGCGGGCGCAATGAACAAGAAACTGTCGTTGCAATCATTATGTCAGAATATAGCCACTCAGAGTAAGTATTTAGGTCTGAGATTAATCTTGCTCCATTGTAGTCTATGTTCAGCTAGCCTTACTCTTTTACACCGTTTCTTTGCAGTGAAAAAGCACGCTGTCTTAGCGGGCTAGACGCTGATTTGATTGAAATATATACGAACGTTCACGAGTTCATCAGCAGAGCTTCGGTTTTTTGATCGGTGTGATACAGTTTAGTTAACGGTTAGTTAGGGCGCTGATGTGTTGTCAGCGGCTAGCTCTCGATGACGCGGTTTGTCACTCTCCCCGTCAATTTAAAATCTCTAGGTCTATCATCGGCGAAGCCTACAAGGGTATTTATGACACAACAACCTCAAGCCAAGTATCGTCACGATTACAAAGCGCCAGATTTTACCATCACCGATCTGGCCCTCGATTTTGATTTAGATGCTGACACTACGACGGTCACCGCAGTCAGTCAGGTTAAACGTCAGGGAAGCGCGCAGGCACCATTAATTCTTAATGGTGAAGACCTCACTCTGAAAAGCGTTAGCGTGAACGATGTTCCTTGGGAACACTATAGTGAGTCAGAGAATCAGCTGGTTCTGGAAAATCTGCCTGACGAATTCACGCTGACCATTGTGAACGAAATCCATCCGGCGAAGAACAGCGCCTTAGAAGGCCTGTATCTGTCTGGCGAGGCGTTATGCACCCAGTGCGAAGCTGAAGGTTTCCGCCATATTACCTATTATCTGGATCGCCCTGATGTGTTGGCGCGTTTCCGTACCCGCATCGTGGCGGACAAAGCTCGTTATCCATTCTTGCTGTCTAACGGTAACCGTATTGCGCAGGGTGAATTGCAAGATGGTCGTCACTGGGTACAGTGGGAAGACCCATTCCCAAAACCATGCTACCTGTTTGCGCTGGTCGCAGGGGATTTCGACGTGCTTCGCGATAGCTTCACCACCCAAAGCGGGCGAGATGTCGCATTAGAACTTTACGTAGACCGCGGCAATCTTGATCGTGCAGGTTGGGCTATGACCTCGCTAAAAAATGCCATGAAGTGGGATGAAACTCGTTTTGGTCTTGAATATGACCTCGACATCTATATGGTCGTCGCCGTCGATTTCTTTAATATGGGCGCGATGGAGAATAAAGGTCTGAACATCTTTAACTCTAAATATGTTCTGGCTAAGGCTGAAACCGCTACCGATAAAGACTATCTCGGCATCGAAGCCGTGATCGGTCATGAATATTTCCACAACTGGACAGGTAACCGCGTGACCTGCCGTGATTGGTTCCAATTGAGCTTGAAGGAAGGTTTAACCGTATTCCGCGATCAGGAATTCAGTTCGGACCTCGGTTCGCGTGCAGTAAACCGTATTGATAACGTTCGCGTAATGCGTGGCGCTCAGTTTGCGGAAGATGCCAGCCCGATGGCACATCCTATCCGCCCTGACAAAGTTATTGAAATGAATAACTTCTATACGCTTACCGTGTATGAAAAAGGCTCTGAAGTTATTCGCATGATGCATACCTTGCTCGGCGAAGAGAACTTCCAGAAAGGCATGAAGCTCTATTTTGAACGTCATGACGGCAGCGCGGCGACCTGTGATGATTTTGTACAGGCGATGGAAGATGCCTCCGGCGTTGATCTCACGTTATTCCGCCGTTGGTATAGCCAAGCGGGCACGCCTGAATTGAGCGTGCGCGACGAATATGACGCTGAGCACCAGCAATATCGCCTGTATGTCACTCAGCAAACACCGCCGACTTCTGAACAGCAAGAAAAACTGCCGTTGCATATCCCGCTGGATATTGAACTTTATGATCCGCAGGGCAATGTGATCCCGTTAATGATCGATGGTGAAGCGGTAAGTAACGTGCTGAATGTGACAGAATCGGAGCAAAGCTTCGCGTTTGATAATGTTCCACATAAACCGATTCCTTCTTTATTACGTGAGTTCTCTGCGCCGGTAAAACTGGAATATCCGTATAGCGACCAGCAGCTCAGTTTCCTGATGCAGCACGCCCGCAATGACTTTGCTCGTTGGGATGCGGCGCAAATGTTGCTGGCTAAATACGTTCGTCTAAACGTGGCTAAATTCCAGCAGAACCAGCCGCTCTCTCTGCCAATGCACGTGGTTGACGCATTCCGCGCAGTCTTACTGGATGAGTCTCTCGATCCTGCGTTGGCGGCACAAATTCTGACATTGCCTTCTGAAAATGAAATGGCAGAGCTGTTCAGCATTATCGATCCTGAAGCCATTGGTGCGGTGCACTCGGCGATCACTCGCCTGTTAGCGAAAGAGATGGCTGATGAGTGGTTAGCGGTCTACAACAATAACCGCACCCCAGAATATCGTATCGACCACGCAGATATAGCTAAGCGTTCACTGCGCAATGTATGCCTACGCTATCTGGCTTTTGGCGAAGATGTAGTCATGGCGGATGAATTGGTTGTTCGACAGTACGAGAACGCCAATAACATGACTGACTCTTTGGCCGCGCTTTCTGCCGCTGTTGGCGCTGAACTACCATGCCGCGATCGTTTGATGGCTGAGTTCGACGAACGTTGGCACCAAGATGGTCTGGTAATGGATAAGTGGTTCATGTTGCAGGCGACGAGCCCATCGGCGTTGGTGCTCGATAACGTGAAAGCGCTCTTGAAACATCGCTCATTTACCCTGAGCAATCCAAACCGCATTCGTTCTCTGGTGGGGGCATTTGCTCAGGCTAATCCATCTGCGTTCCATGCCGCCGATGGTTCAGGATATGCTTTCTTAACCGAGATCTTAAAAGATTTGAACACGCGTAACCCACAGGTTGCGGCACGTATGATCGAACCGTTGATCCGTTTAAAACGTTATGACGAAAGTCGTCAGGCTTTAATGCGTAAATCATTGGAAGAGCTTAAAGGTCTGGATAATTTATCCGGCGATTTGTTTGAAAAAATTACCAAGGCGTTAAACGCATAATTAGCGCTGTCATTCACTCACACCAAGCCCCGTATGACGGGGCTTTTTTGTATACGGCGATATTTATTTGCCCTCAAACCTGACGCAGCATCTGCTTCACCTGCTATCGTCATCGACTTTACCGCTATCTTTCGATCCGCTGCATGAATGCGTTTCATAGCAAAATTTCAGTATAAAACATCGATAAATGAGCGAGTAAGAGTAAACGTTTGCGCCGATTACGTTGTTTTTGTTTTTAATCAATTCCAATCTGTTGAAAGATACCGGATAATACCGCCCCGACTTGCCACCGGGATTCAGGAGATACCATGCTTTACCCCTTCGTTAGAAAGGCACTTTTCCAGCTCGATCCAGAGCGCGCGCACGAATTTACGTTTAAGCAGCTTCGCCGTATTACGGGTACTCCATTGGAGTTTCTGGTTCGTCAGTCAGTGGCTTCTAAGCCGGTAACCTGCATGGGATTATCTTTTAAAAACCCGCTCGGTCTTGCTGCGGGATTGGACAAAGATGGTGAATGTATTGACGCCCTAGGAGCTATGGGGTTTGGTTTTATTGAAGTGGGTACTGTAACTCCGCGCCCTCAAGCGGGGAATGATAAGCCGCGTTTATTCCGTATCGTTGAGGCCGAAGGTTTAATTAACCGTATGGGATTTAATAACCGCGGCGTTGACAATTTGGTCGAGAACGTCAAAAAATCGCATTTTGGCGGCGTACTGGGGATCAATATCGGCAAGAATAAAGATACGCCGGTTGAGCAGGGGAAAGACGATTATTTAATCTGCATGGAAAAGGTTTACTCCTATGCGGGCTATATAGCAGTAAATATTTCCTCTCCAAACACCCCAGGATTAAGAACGCTTCAATATGGAGAGGCGTTAGACGATCTATTAACAGCGATTAAAACTAAACAGATCGAACTGCAACAGAAACACCATAAATATGTTCCTGTGGCCGTGAAGATCGCGCCGGATCTTTCTCATGAAGAATTGATTCAGGTTGCAGACAGTTTAGTCCGTCATAATATCGACGGCGTCATCGCGACCAATACCACACTGGATCGCAAATTGGTTAATGGCTTTAACTATTGCGAGCAAGCAGGTGGTTTAAGCGGGCGCCCTTTGCAATTACACAGTACTGAAATAATCCGACAACTTTCTCAAGAGTTGCAGGGTCGTTTGCCAATCATTGGCGTTGGTGGAATTGACTCCGTGATTGCAGCAAGAGAAAAAATAGACGCAGGCGCTTCTTTGGTTCAAATTTATTCTGGTTTTATCTTCAAAGGACCGGGATTGATTAAAGATATCGTTAACTACATCTAATTATTTTCCTACCTATTTGCCCTGGGGGTTTATTTCTTCTCCGGGGTAGTCTATATTTCAAGCGTTCTGCTAATTAATTGTCCGATCAAGCTGGTCTGATTAAATCAGCCAACGATTTGATCGCATTTAATGATATGTGAAAGAATTGAATACACGATCCTGATGACTGATGCAGAAGAGGGATAGAATGAATATAAAACCGGGCGATAATTGGCGCTGGTATTTTGATGAAGAGCACGATCGTTTGATGTTGGATTTAGCCAACGGAATGATCTTTCGTTCCCGCTTTGCTGGGAAAATGCTAACGCCTGATGCTTTTGATGAATGTTCTTTTTGTGTCGACGATGCGGCACTTTATTACCAGTTTGAAGAGCGTAGTCGTCAGACTGGGCTAAAAAAAGAGCAGCGGGCGGAATTAATATTAAATGCGCTAGTGGCTCAGCGTTTTCTTAAGCCATTAATGCCGAAAAGCTGGCATTTTGCTCCACAATCCTGTGCCGTGATGCCTGCATTAGGTGAATTGGTCGCCGTGCAGATTTCAAATACAGCAGAACAAGCTAAGCTGCTGGTTGTTGAGGCTGGAGACAGTGCTAGCTTATGTTTGTTAGCCCAACCTTATTTGCAGTTGGCGGGTAAGTCCATGCAGCTAGGCGATGCTATTAAAGTCATGCATGACCGACTTATTGCTGTTCAGCCATCTGTCGATTCAGAAGATGTTTTAGCTTATGCCGTTTAATAGATGCGGGCGCTAATCACCCGCATATCCTTGTCGTGCTTCAAGCTGCATCTGCCGTCTCGATACAACGCGAATTATTTTGGCTATATACCCGCTGACGTTAGCTAAGCTTGATACTGCTTTTCGGAATACAACTGCAGCTCAGTATGACGCCATTTGAGCCGATTGCGCTCTGTTTTAACGGTATGACTTCCCCTTCGACCAGCGTTATTTTGCAAGCCCCACATAATCCCGCTCGGCAAGAATAGGGAATTCTAATGCCCTGTGCTTCAAGTTGTTCTAACAAAACCTGCTGGTTATTGCCTACAAAAGTTTGTCCCTGATACTCAATGTTGACGCTTTTTTCGTTGGCTGGCGGCGTAGCCAATGTGGCGTTAACTTCACCCGCAGAATAGAGGCGAGGAGGGCGGAGGCTAAGAATTTCTACACTATCTCCCTGACGAATAATTCCACCGCCACGAGCGATCATATTCATACCAAAATCAACGTCGCCATTATCTGCGGTACGAAATGATTGTAGTGTTTTTAAAGGTTCCCCCGCCGGATGTTTACGTCCACGGTCAGTGCTTACGGTGGTGAGAATACAGCGGCTACAGGGTTTTACGAGATCGAAAATGACTTCGCCAATGCGTATCACCAGCCAGTTATCTTCATCAAATTCCTTAGCACCGCTCACCACAATATTTGGGCGAAACTGCTCAATACGAATCGCGTTTGGGGCACGTCGCTGTAAATTCTGAAACGAGGCTTCGTTGATGAGTAGGAAAGGATAGCCGTCAGCAAAGGTAAGAGGAATGTCAGGATGGTGCTTTACTCGGCGACTAAGTTCATTGCCCAACCAACGCAGTTGGACTGCGCGTTTAAAATAACGACTTAGCCAGTCGTTAATCTGTGGGGGAGCCACCAGTGCAGAGAAGTGATTGCCCCACACTTCAGTCGGCTGCTGTAGATGAAGAAAGTCTTGCCATAGCACCAAGATACTCTCACCGTCAGGCCCTGTTAGGGCAATGCCGTTCGGTAGCAACGCGGGGGTAAATGTGACCATTTGCGGATTTTGGCGCGCGGTAATAAAAGTGCCATCCGTCTCTGTGACCATCAGCGCTCGGTCGAAGGCCAAACCGCTCGGTAATACCTGTGCCTGCGAAAGTTGCAAGCCACGCATTGATTTTATCGGATGAACATACAGTTTTGATAACGTGATCATTTCAGCACTACCCCGTTCCATCGTTTAAAACGAACTTAAGCAGACAACTTTATGATACCTGCCTATCGTTGAACAGATAGCGCTGCGTTTTCTTTTATGGGGACAGCGTTGAGGATAGGGGAGAGGCAACGTGCCGACCGGTATGCCACGAGATCGGCACGAGGAGATATTAGTTCATCCCCAAACGGATCAGTTCGGTAGGAACGTAACGGCCATTCAGATCGGTGATATCAACACATTTAGCGCGGCGAACCTGTGCCGATGGCAGGTTATCAGCGTGGATCGCAGTAATTACACCTATTTCGCCGGTGCCACTGACCATCACACGGCTACCCACTTTGATGGCGTTACGGTTGCGATCATAAGTCATCACGCTTTCTGGGTTCATTTTCGGCTCCTCATTCATCTGATATCAATAAATATGAATCCGGAACGAGATCTTAAAGTGATGAACGGGCGAAAAAAATGATTTTGATCAAAAAATAATTCATGGTATCTGCATGAAAACATTAGCTATTAATGAGAATTCCTTTCAGGAAGACGAGTGTTTCGCCTACGCAACGGCACAGAGTTGACGCTGTTTGCCTCAGGTGAAACAGCCGCTGATAGGCGGCCATGTAAAAAAGATGAAGTGAGGAATGAGAGTTTTTGATAGAAAAGTATCAAATATGCGGCTCCGCGGGTTAAAATGAGCGATTAACTTACTGATCGATATTTGTCAGAAGCTTGCTTTTCGTATGGCTCGATGCACGATTGTGCCGCATTGGGTTATATATTCATTTGATTATTAAGCTGTTTCTGGCTTTTAGTCTCCGTAAATTCTCTTTAGTGATAGTGAAAACATGAAATCTCTGTTTGCCAGCACCGCGCGCGGTCTAGAAGAACTGTTAAAAAATGAACTCGAAGCCCTCGGTGCGCACTCCTGTCAAATTGTTCAAGGCGGTGTGCATTTCCAAGGGGATGACCGTTTACTCTATCAGAGCCTGCTCTGGAGCCGTTTGGCTTCACGCATTCTGATGCCATTGAATGAATTTAAAGTCTATAGCGATCTGGATCTGTACCTCGGCGTGCAGGCGATTGATTGGACTTCTATTTTTGGCGTTGATAAAACTTTCGCCGTGCATTTCACCGGAACCAACGAAGAAATTCGCAATAGCCAATATGGCGCGTTGAAAGTGAAAGACGCGATTGTGGATAGCTTCGCACGTAAAATTGATGCCCGCCCGACCGTTGCCAAACAAACTCCAGATATTCGTATTAATGTGTTCTTACAGCGCGAAACGGCGAGCGTGGCTTTGGATCTGAGCGGTGAAGGTTTACATCAGCGTGGCTACCGTGACTTGACCGGTGCAGCTCCGCTCAAGGAAACCTTGGCATCAGCCATTATTCTACGTTCTGGCTGGAAAGTCGGCACCCCGATGGTCGATCCCATGTGTGGTTCGGGTACGTTGTTGATTGAGGCGGCGATGATGGCTTCCGATCATGCTCCGGGGCTGACTCGACAGCATTGGGGATTCTCCGCTTGGAATGGTCATAACCCTGAACTGTGGCGTGAGCTGCTGACTGAAGCTCAGGTACGCGCTCGTCGTGGCTTACAGGCACAAGAAGGACAATCACGTTTCTTTGGTTCAGATAATGACCGCCGTGTTATCGAAATGGCGCGAGCTAATGCCCGTCGTGCGGGGGTATCTGAGCTGATCACGTTCAACGTGGCTGATGTGAGTAATCTGAAAAACCCATTGCCGGAAGGCCCCGTGGGCACCGTACTGAGCAATCCACCTTACGGTGAGCGTTTGGAAAGCGAGCCTGCGCTGATTGCGTTGCACAACGCGTTAGGCCGCATTATGAAGGGCGCATTTGGCGGCTGGCAGCTTTCTCTGTTCAGCGCATCGCCAGAGTTGCTTAGCTGCCTGCAACTGCGCGCAGAGCGCCAGTTCAAGGCTAAAAACGGTCCTCTGGACTGTGTGCAGAAAAACTATCAGTTGGCAGAGAATCCTTTGGGCACGGCGTCAGGTCAGATCGCTGAGGATTATGCCAACCGATTACGCAAGAATCTGAAAAAGTTAGATAAATGGGCTAAGCAAGAAGGCATTGAATGCTACCGAGTTTATGATGCCGATCTGCCAGAATATAACGTTGCCGTTGACCGCTATGCCGATAAAGTGGTGATTCAGGAATACGCACCACCAAAAACCGTGGATGCACAGAAAGCGCGTCAGCGTCTGTTTGACGTGATCAATGCAACTCAGTCGGTGATGAATTTACCATCAAACAGCTTGATTTTGAAAACCCGCGAACGTCAGAAAGGCAAAAGCCAATATGAGAAGTTGGCTCAAAAAGAAGAGTTCATGCTGGTTAAAGAGTATAACGCTGAGCTGTGGGTCAACCTCACCGACTATTTAGATACTGGGCTATTCCTTGACCATCGCATTGCACGTCGTATGCTGGGTGAAATGTGTGAAGGGAAAGACTTCCTCAATCTGTTTGCTTACACAGGTACCGCCAGCGTTCATGCAGGCTTGGGTGGTGCTCGTTCAACGACAACGGTCGATATGTCACGTACCTATCTTGAATGGGCGGAAAAAAACCTGCGGGCGAATGGTTTAACTGGGCGTCAGCATCGTTTAGTGCAGGCCGACTGCCTCTCTTATTTACATAATAGCGATGAACAATATGATGTGATCTTTATCGATCCACCGACGTTCTCTAACTCGAAACGTATGGAAGCGACATTCGATGTGCAGCGCGATCATATTGATATCATGCGCGATCTTAAGCGTATGCTGCGTCGTCGTGGCACCATCATGTTCTCCAACAATAAGCGTGGATTCAAAATGGATCTTGAGGCGCTCGGTGCATTGGGGCTGGAAGCGAAAGAAATTACCGCGCAGACCTTGTCCCAAGACTTTGCCCGTAACCGTCAGATTCATAACTGCTGGCTGATCCGTCATGCCGGCGAGGAAAAGTAATATATGTCGTTAATTAGTCTTTCTGGTGCTTGGATTTCTTTTAGTGATGCACCACTGCTCGATAATACTGAATTACATATTGAGCCAAACGAGCGCGTGTGTTTGGTCGGCCGTAACGGCGCAGGTAAATCAACGCTGCTTAAAGTATTAGGAAAAGAGTTGCCGCTAGATGATGGGCGAATCATCTATGAACAAGATTTAGTGGTTTCACGTTTGCAGCAAGATCCACCGCGCAATATCGGCGGAACGGTGTTTGATTTCGTCTCTGAGGGCGTTGCTGAACAGGCGCAGCACCTTAAGGCATATCATGATTTGCTGAAAAAAGTTGAAGCGGATCCGAGTGAGCAAAATCTGAATCGGCTTTCAGCGTTGCAGGAGATTTTGGATCATCAAGGCTTATGGCGCATCGATAGCCGCATTAGTGATGTCTTGACCAAGCTTGGTCTGAATGCGGATACCGATCTTTCTGCGTTGTCAGGTGGTTGGCTGCGTAAAGCGGCATTGGCACGTGCGCTTGTTTGCGAGCCGGATGTTCTGCTGTTAGACGAACCGACTAACCACTTGGATATTGAAACTATCACGTGGCTCGAAGAGTTCCTGAAAGAATTCACCGGCAGTATCGTTTTCATTTCCCATGACCGTTCATTTATACGCAGTATGGCAACGCGCATTGTCGACCTTGATCGCGGCAAACTGGTGTCGTGGCCGGGTAACTATGACGCCTACCTGCTGGCGAAAGAAGAAGCGTTGCGTGTGGAAGAGATGCAAAACGCTGAGTTCGATCGCAAATTGGCACAGGAAGAAGTTTGGATCCGCCAAGGTATCAAAGCACGACGTACGCGTAACGAAGGCCGTGTTCGTGCATTGAAAGCCATGCGTAACGAACATGCTGAGCGCAGAAGCGTGCAGGGCAATGCCAAAATGCAGGTCGAAGAAGCACTGCGTTCCGGCAAAATTGTCTTTGAAATGGAGAATGTTAGCTACAGCGTGGCAGGTAAAACGCTGGTGCGTGATTTCAGCGTTCAGGTCAACCGCGGTGATAAAATTGCGCTGGTAGGGCCAAACGGCTGCGGCAAAACAACGCTGTTGAAATTGATGTTAGGCCAGTTGCAGCCAGACAGCGGTAAGGTTCGCTGCGGCACTAAGCTTGAAATCGCCTACTTCGATCAGCATCGTGCAGAGCTTGATCCCGATAAAACGGTCATGGATAACCTAGCGGAAGGCAAGCAAGAAGTGATGGTGAATGGTCGTCCACGCCATGTGCTGGGCTATTTGCAAGACTTCCTGTTCCATCCTAAACGCGCATTAACGCCTGTGCGTGCGTTGTCAGGTGGTGAGCGTAATCGTCTATTACTAGCAAGACTCTTCTTAAAACCAAGCAATTTGTTGATCCTCGATGAACCAACCAATGATTTAGATATCGAAACGTTGGAACTGTTGGAAGAGCTTATTGATGGTTATCAGGGCACCGTGATGCTGGTGAGCCATGATCGTCAGTTCGTTGATAACTCGGTGACCGACTGCTGGATTTTCGAAGGTAATGGCGTCATTAATAGCTATGTGGGCGGATATTACGATGCTCATAAGCAAAAAGCGGACATGCGGTCGTTCAGCCAGCAGGCTGCTGCGCCTAAGCCTCAGGGGACAACCAGTGCGCCTAAAGCTGAGGTGAAAAAGCGTAGCAACAAGATGAGCTATAATTTGCTACGTGAACTCGAACAACTGCCAGCACGTTTAGAAGCGTTGGAGGCGGAGTTAACGGCATTGCAAGCTGAAGTCGCTAAACCTGAGTTCTTTAATCAGTCACACGCAGAGACTCAATCTGTTCTGCAGAAAATGGCTGAAACTGAGCAACAGCTTGAATCAGCGTTTGAACGCTGGGAAGAGCTAGAGGCGATGAAGAATGCCTGATAGGTCCGTCTAAGACTGAATAAAGCCTGACGAATGCGGAGTGATGTATTGTGTCAGGCTTTTTTATGTAATTTAAGTGGTAAATAAAAAGTGGGAAAAAAGTATGTGTTCTGGACATCATCTAGATTCAGAAAACAAAATATTATGCCCGCAATGTGACATGTTGGTAGAGCTGCCTCCGCTCCCAGAAGGTACAAAGGGGAGCTGTCCGCGTTGTCATACGACCCTCGTGGTCAAGTGGCGAGAACCGCGCCGTCAGCCAGTGCTGTATGCTTTCTGTGCGCTTTTTATGCTGATACTGTCGAATCTTTTCCCCTTTGTAAACATGACCGTTGCTGGGATTAAGAATGCGATTACGCTAATCGAAATTCCTAGGGTTCTCGTATCCGAAGATTATGCCAGCATGGCATCGCTGTTCATGATTTTTGTTCAGCTAGTGCCTGCCTTTTGCATGGTCGCAGTTATTCTGCTGAATATGCGGGTGCCGATGCCAACTCAGCTTAAGGTCATGATGGCGAAGGTGCTTTTCAAGTGCCGTTCGTGGTGCATGGTTGAAATTTTCTTGGCGGGCGTTCTGGTTAGTTTCGTCAAACTAATGGCCTATGGTGATGTTGGGGTAGGGAGCAGTTTTCTGCCATATTGCCTCTTTTGTGTCTTACAGGTTCGCGTGTTTCAGGTTATTGATAAACGCATCCTTTGGAGCGATATTTTGCCTGCACCAAAGCATCCTGAAAATTTACGCGTTGGTGTGACGGGAATTCAGCAGGGATTACGTGCGTGTACATGCTGCTCCGCCATTTTACCTGCCGATCAACTCTCTTGCCCACGTTGCCATACGAAAGGCTATGTGCGCCGACGCAATAGCCTTCAGTGGACCATGTCGCTTTTGATCACAGCCATCATGCTATATATCCCTGCTAACGTATTACCCATCATGGTGACACAGGCGCTCGGCACTAAGCTGACGTCGACGATTATGGCTGGGGTCATTTTGTTATGGGGAGAGGGTTCTTACCCCGTTGCGATGGTGATTTTTATTGCTAGCATCATGGTTCCTACCCTAAAAATATTAGCGATTGCATGGCTGTGCTGGGATGCCAAATATGCAACTCGTGGCGATAGCGAGCGTATGCATTTTGTATACGAGATCGTGGAGTTTGTTGGTCGTTGGTCAATGATTGACGTGTTTGTTATCGCCGTGCTTTCTGCGCTGGTTAACATGGGTCAGTTAATGAGTATCTACCCTGATATAGGTGCATTACTTTTTGCGATGGTGGTTATTATTACCATGATCTCGGCGATGACATTTGATCCTAGGTTGATCTGGGATCGGGAACGTGGCTTAACGTACAAGGAGCCTCAAAGTGAATGAGCAAGAAACTGGCGTAGCGAAGGTTGAAAAAATCAAACGCTGGTCCCCGGTTTGGATTGTCCCGATTGTGACTGCATTGATCGGTGCATGGGTGATTTTTTATCATTTCAGCCACCAAGGGCCAGAGGTGACGTTGATTACCTCCAGTGCCGAAGGTCTGGAAGGCGGTAAAACCGCCATCAAGAGCCGCAGCGTTGACGTAGGCGTTGTTGAAACCGTCACGCTGAATAACGATTTAACCAAGGTTATCGTTAAGGCGCGTCTGAATTCAGGCATGGAAAAACTGCTGCGTAAAGATAGCGTGTTCTGGGTGGTGAAACCTCAGATTGGGCGTGAAGGTGTTTCCGGACTTGGAACCTTGCTGTCCGGTGCCTATATCGAACTTCAGCCGGGTTCCAGCAAAGATGAACGTGAAGAATTTAATCTTCTGGATCAACCGCCTTTAGCGCCACCCGATGCTAAAGGGATACGTGTAACATTAAACAGCGAGCAGGCAGGGCAGCTCAGTCCCGGCGATCCGGTATTGTTCCGCGGTTTGCGTGTTGGGTCGGTAGAAACCAGCCAGTTTGATACTAAGAATCGTCAGATCCACTATCAGATCTTTGTTTCTGCGCCATACGATACTTTGGTGACCGATAATGTTCGCTTCTGGATCGACAGCGGCGTTTCATTTGATATGTCAGCTCAAGGCATGCGCTTGGAAATGGGGTCGCTGACAACCCTTTTCAGCGGTGGAGTAAGTTTTGATGTGCCGCAAGGTTGGGCTGTAGGGAAACCTGCTGCGAATCAGTCACAATTCGATTTGTTTGATAATCAGCGCAGTATTCAAGAGTCGCTGTATACCGAGCATAAAAGTGTGCTGATGTTCTTTAGCGATTCAATTCGTGGATTACAAGTCGGTGCGCCCGTTGAATTCCGTGGTATTCGGTTAGGTACTGTGGCCGAAGCGCCATATTTTGTGAGCGGTCTAAGTCAAAAGTTAGACTCTGACTATCAAATCCCTGTATTAGTTAATATTGAGCCGGGTCGTATTCAGCAAAAACTGGGTGACAATTTTAACGTCGAACAGCATCTATTCTCTGGCGTTGGTGAAGGTCTGCGTGCTTCGTTGAAATCAGCTAACTTGCTGACAGGCTCGCTGTATATTGACCTCGACTTTTACCCGCAGGCAAAACCATGGAAAGGCCCGCGTAAAATTGATGGTCTGCCAGTGGTGCCAACGGTGAGCGGTGGATTAGCGCAGCTACAGCAGAAACTGACAGCAACATTGGATAAGATTAATGCTCTGCCGCTCGAACCGATGATCAACGAAGCGACTAATACGTTGAAAGCCAGCCAGAAAACGATGGCCGAAACGCAGAAGACGCTCGATACGCTCAATAAACTGGTTTCGAGTAAAGAAGCACAAGCGCTACCAGCCGACATGCAGAAAACGCTGATCGAGCTGAATCGAAGTGTGAAAGGCTTCCAGCCGGGATCTCCTGCCTATAACAATATGGTGGGTGATATGCAGCGTTTGGACCAGGTCTTAAGAGAGTTGCAGCCGGTGTTACGTACTCTGAATGAGAAGAGCAATTCATTGGTATTTGAGGCGCCAGCAGGTAAAGATCCACAGCCTAAGAGGACGAAATAATGAAAGTCTGGATGATCGGCGCAGCGGCACTGTTGCTCAGTGCATGTAGCAGCCAACCACAGAAAAATTATTATCAGCTACCTGTACCGACGGCAACAACATCTGTCGTTCATGCTCCCGTTGAAAGCGGTGCGCATCAGCTCTGGCTAGAGCGTGTGAACGTGGCTGATTTCTTAAGTGCGCTAGGCGTGGTATATCAAACCAACGATGTGCAGTTCGTAACGGCGGGTAATAACCTATGGGCTAGCCCTTTGGAGCAACAGTTGCAACAAACGATGGTGGCCAATTTGAGCGCTGCTATGCCGGGTTGGATAGTATCAGCTCAGCCGTTAGGGAACGTGCAGGACACTCTGAATATCAATGTCACTGGCTTCCACGGACGTTATGACGGTAAGGCCGTTATTAGTGGTGAATGGATCCTGATGCGTAGCGGGCAGTTGACTAAGCGTGCTTTCAATCTTGTATTGCCGGTGCAGCAGGATGGCTATGATGCATTAGTGAAGACGTTAGCTCAGGGGTGGCAGCAGGAGGCGCAGCAGATCGCGCGTCAGGTTCAGTAATACTCTGAAGTAAAATAGTCTAAACAAACTCCGACTTGTCGTAACGCGGCAGGTCGGTTTTTTTATGCAGAACAGGAAATTGTGAATTTTGGGTTTTCTTCTGCCTTCGTGCACCCCAGTTTATAGCTCACATTTGTGACAATGGTATGAATTTTGCGCATTGACCCAAAGCCTAAAAGCGTCTATTGGTTAAGTGTAGTAGCTAGACGGCTACTACTGTTTTCTTTCCAGCAGAACTGAAATGAGGGAAATGAGGCATGAAGAGACAAAAACGCGACCGCCTAGAACGGGCTCAATCACGTGGCTATCAGGCTGGTATCATTGGGCGCTCTAAGGAGTTTTGCCCCTATCAATCTGTAGATGCTAGATCGCACTGGTTGGGAGGCTGGCGGCAGGCCATGGAAGACAGGTCGGTTATGGCCTGATGGTCATCGCTATAAATTCATATTAGTGATAAAAACCTCTGCTTATGCAGGGGTTTTTATTTGATAACTGATATCTTGGTGAATGTATTCGATTTTAAGTTAATATTTTTATATGCATCAGATTATATATTTAAACCTAGATTAAAATAGGCTTTATTCTTTATAACCTATCAGATAATGTATGCTTGAATGAAATTATTATAGGGTGGTAAATTCATTCCATGGACGAATAAAAAAGTCGAATCACATTTTCATTTTTAATGAATCAAGTGATTCACATAGTATCAAAAATGGAATTTGCTATTTGGAGTTATTGGGATGTTTGAACATCAGGATAGTTTAAAGTCACTAAGGAAGTTTGACCTTAATTTATTGACAGTTTTTGAAGCGGTGTACTATTACAAAAGTGTAAGTAAAGCTGCCGATATTTTAGGTATGACATCTCCGGCGGTAAGTCAAAGCATTCAGAGGCTGAGACAGTATTTCCCAGACCCACTTTTTATCAGATATGGCAAGGGGATATCTGCGACGGTCTTTGCTGATAGTATGCATGAAAATATCAAGGGTAGTTTAAGTGGCATTATTGATATTTTTGCAGACAAAGGCGATAGCATTCGTAATCTAGTCATCTGGAGCGACCCTCATCTGGCTCAGGTTCTGATACCCGACATCTGTAGTCATTTGATGTCATTACCTAAGCTGAAATGTCGTATTGTGCATAATCTGTTGCCCGAAGATGCTGTTGGCGTGGAACATGCGCTGCTGTACCATAAGACAGATATTATTTTTGATATTGCGCCGATCTTTAACTCAGCGATTGAGTCTGAATTGATTTTCCGAGAAAAGATTGTCGCCGTATGCGGTAAAGATCATCCAAGGCTGAAAGATTCTCTGTCGGCGAATAGTTTAAAGGATGAGCGCTGTATTACTATAATTAAAGACAGAAAGAAAATTAATGAGTTTAAATCTAAAATAGACGTCCTTTTGGGTAAGCGCGTTATTTCCTTTGCATCACCATCTTCTCTTATTGCATTGTCAGTAATTGAAAAAACAAATGACATAGGTTTTTTCCCTGAGTCAATGTACGAGAAATTTAAAGATATATATAATCTTAAACGTTTAGAATGTGACGTCGATTTAGGTTCTTACGAAGTCTATATGTCGTACAGTAAGAAAGCACTTCAGGATAAAGCACTATTAGAGTTAGTTGAGAGGGTGAGAGAAACGTTTGTTATGAATAACAAAAGCGTTCATCCCTAATATGACCTAATATATGCCTATCAAAATAAAAAAGCGCAGGAGACTGCGCTTTTTTTATCATAGACAGTTTTAGATTAGAATGCGCTGGTATCTTTGAACAGACCCACTTTAAGATCTGATGCGTTGTAAATCACCTGACCATCAACTAATACTTCACCATCCGCCATACCCATGATCAAGCGGCGATTGATAACACGCTTAAAGTGGATGCGATAAGTGACTTTTTTGGCGGTAGGCAAGACTTGCCCAGTGAACTTCACTTCACCAACGCCCAGCGCGCGCCCTTTACCTTCACCGCCGAGCCAACCGAGGTAGAACCCTACGAGCTGCCACATAGCATCTAAGCCCAAGCAGCCAGGCATCACGGGATCGCCAACAAAGTGGCAGCCAAAGAACCATAGGTCAGGATTGATATCCAGCTCAGCTTCTACATAGCCTTTATTGTAGTTACCGCCGTCTTCAGTCATTTTTACGACGCGATCCATCATCAGCATATTGCCTGATGGTAGTGGGGGGCCACCTGCGCCAAACAGTTCGCCGCGTCCTGACGCTTCCAGGTCTTCTTTAGTATAAGAGTCGCGTTTATCTACCATAATTCTTGTAAGCCTTATTTTAATGAAGGGTGCATCTTAGCTAACACGTGTACGCTCAACAAGTCCGATCAGCCATGGTTGAACCAGTTTAGCCAGCGTAGAGGCCAAGGTAGCTGACGTTTATCTAATGGGCTGATTGCTGCAATGCGTTCCTGAATGGCGCCGATCAGGCTAGGCCCACTCTCACTGCGGTAGGCAATTCCCGTCAGAATAGGTAAAGCATCCTCTGCATTTTCTACAGCCCAGAGGTGGAATGTTCCGGCTTTAACAGCCTCAATAACTTCAGCATTCAAGCATAAATGGCGCACGTTAGTCGCAGGGATAATCACGCCCTGCGTCCCTGTAAGGCCTCGGCGTTGACAAGCCTCAAAGAAGCCTTCTATCTTTTCATTCACGCCACCAATAGGCTGTACATGGCCAAATTGGTCAACAGAACCGGTTACGGCGATCTGCTGATTGATTGGTGCTAGCGACAGCGCGCTGATTAATGCGCAAAGTTCTGCAAGCGATGCACTATCCCCATCAACCTCGCCATATGATTGCTCAAATACAATAGAGGCGGAGAAGGGCAATTGCTGTTCTAGATCCAGTTCAGAAATCAGGAAGGCTTGCATAATCATCATGCCTTTAGCATGCAGATTACCTCCCAATTCAGCTTTACGCTCAACGTCGGTAAACTCGCCATCACCTAAATGTACTGCGCAGGTGATACGAGAGGGCTCACCGAACATGAGAGGATGACCTGGATATTCCAAGACGGAAAGCCCATTGATTTGCCCAATGACTTCGCCTTCGGTCTCGATCAAAATTTGCCCAAGCTCTATTTCGTCATGCATACGCTCGGCCAGATAGCCTTCTCGCCAACGGCGCACAGCTAACGTTTCATTAAGCGCTTGGGCATCAATGACGTCATTACTATGCAACGCCGCTTCGCGAAGAGTACGCGCTATAAGCGTTGGGCTAAGGGGCAGGTTACCCTGATCGCCAATCGCACGGATGGCAGTATTGACTAAAACAGGCCAAGCATCTTCCGCAATTGCGGGAAGTTGGTATTCATTGGCAATGGTAGTGACCAGCGAGCACCAGCGCCGCATGTCATCAGTGTCCACCAGTGACATATCGGCTTCAAACTCGCCATAAAGCGAGTTAAAGCATAAATCTGGCTCCATATCTTGAAAATCAGCTAATCCTTCGCGGTCGCTGACCAAGATAACCTTGAGGTCAATTGGCATATCAGGAATATGCACCGGTAGTGGTTTATTCTCATCAGGTGAGAACCACTTAAACTTGCGGCCAAGAACGATTTGTTTCAGTCGCAGCCAAAGCAACGGCTGAGCGAGCATGGTACGCAACGACAGGATCAACACACCGCCGTTTGCGTGATGAACCATGCCTGGCTCAAGGGTAATTTTTCCGTTGGACTGACGGACTGTACCGAACAGCTGCTCGCCCTCATACCAATCAGCAAAAAGAGAGGTTGCGGTCGCTGCAAAATTGGACTGATGTTTGTCCGCGGGCATGATGCTGACGTGCATACCATCGATGTGATATTGGCTGCCGCGCAGGGTTAACTCTGGGAGCAACTCTCCGGTTGCACGGTGGATGAGTGCCAGATATTCATAAGTCTCTTCCGCCTTCAGGATCATAAAAGGTGATGGCGATTGCGGATGGCAGAAATGGGCCAAACTGTTTTCAAGGCGAGGCTGATATTCCGAAAATGTCAGCGCAGGCTGTTGTGCTGCTGCAGCGAAAACAGATTGATAAGGTGTCGTATCGGGCAGTAGCGATTGCCAGTCGAGTCGATAATTGCTCAAAGTCGTCAATTTTATTGTCAGTAGGAAAACCGCAATTATACAAGATTCCACCGTGCTGCACAGGAAACAACAGCAGAAGAGTTAAAAGGAAGTGATTTGGAAACCGGTATGTATAAAAAACAATCAATAATAAATCATGAAATATCTGCAAATCTGAAAAAAGTTGTTATTCTTATACAAAGTTACCGTGTCACTGGCAGATATCTCAATGAAATACCAACAGCTTGAAAATCTGGAAAGTGGGTGGAAGTGGAAATACCTGGTGAAAAAACACCGTGAGGGTGAATCTGTTACACGCTATCTAGAAAGTAGTATGGCACAGCAGGCTGTTGAGCTGCTGCTAAAGCTTGAGAATGACCCTGTGCATGTTCAAGAGTGGATTCGGGAACACATGAACCCAGATCTACAAAACAAGATGAAACAAACGATTCGTGCTCGTCGTAAGCGTCATTTTAACGCTGAACATATGCATACACGTAAAAAATCCATTGATTTGGAGTATCTGGTTTGGCAAAGATTAGCTGGGCTTGCTCAGCGTCGTGGTAGCACGCTATCTGAAACGATTGTGCAATTGATAGAAGATGCCGAGCGTAAAGAACAGTACGCCAATAAAATGTCTTCGCTCAAGAAAGATCTCCAGTCATTTCTGGGAAAAACCACTGAGTAATCATAAACAAAATTTTTTCGATTTGATTATGACTGAAGTTGAATAACAAGTTGATTAAACAGATAAAAAAAAGCCTCGCTTAGCGAGGCTTTTTTAATTAAAGGAACTACGCGTTAACTTAAGCCTGTGGCTGAGTTACAACGTCTTTGATGCCTTTAACTTCGATTTCTACGCGACGATCTGGAGCCAAGCACTCGATCAGAGCTGCGCGAGCTTTAACGTTGTCACAGGTAGAACCAGTAACTGGATCAGCTTTGCCCATGCCACGTGCAGAGATTTTGTCTGCAGGGATACCTTTAGATACCAGGTAATCTACAACGCTCTGTGCGCGCTGTTCAGACAGCTTCTGGTTGTACTGCTCAGAACCGATACGGTCAGTGTAACCCAGAACAACTACGGAACCATCTTTTGGATCCAGGTTGCTTAACTGTGCATACATCTGATCCAGAGCCTGCTG
This sequence comes from Hafnia paralvei ATCC 29927, assembly GCF_001655005.1. Taxonomy (GTDB): domain Bacteria; phylum Pseudomonadota; class Gammaproteobacteria; order Enterobacterales; family Enterobacteriaceae; genus Hafnia; species Hafnia paralvei. Next base: position 99,277 of record NZ_LXET01000044.1, on the reverse strand, counting down.
GCCTTGTGGTTTCAGAGTCGCTTTGTTGAAGTTGAACAGAACGTCAGACTTCAGAGTGAAACGCTTGGTTTCAACAACTGGTGCTGGAGCTGGAGCTGGTGCTGGAGCTGGAGCAGCTTCATCCTGACCGAAACGGTAGGTAACACCAACGCTCAGCAGGGTGTTGTCTGGACGTGCAGCAGTTTCGTTAGCATCACCAATGTTGCTTACGAACTGATAGTCAAGACGGGTAGCCCAGTCTTTGTTCAGTGCGTATTCAACACCGATTGCAGCCAGTGGAGAAACACCGGTGTCGTTGCTATCGATGTAACGGCCTTTGGTTGCAGAGTTTGCAGAACCGTCAGCACGCCATACCATACCACCCAGACGGGTGTAGATGTCCAGATCGTCAGCAATTGGGTAGCTCAGTTTAGCAGCCAATTGAACGCCTTGAGATTTGAAAGCACCGTTGTTGTCGCCACGGTATTCCATACGACCTAACCAGTCGTAGCCCATTTCAAAGCCCAGGTATGGGTTTGCTTGGTAACCGAAGAACGCACCGCCACCGAACTGGTCAGGACGTACGTTGGTGCTACCAAAATGGTTGATGCTGTTGTCGTAGTAGTGGGACCAGCCCAGTTTACCACCAACATACCAAGTATCATCTTTAGGTGCTGCTTGCGCTACGGTAGCGAAACCAGCGAGTGCCACTGCTAATGCGATAGCTGTCTTTTTCATTTTGCGCCTCGTTATCATCCAAATAGGCCAAAGAGCTAGAATGCTACAATTAGCCCTTGGTTAAAATCCTTTGCTAGGTTTTCGCTCGATTAATTACTGTGCCAATTTTCTTGGCGTTATAGAGCAACCTTCGCGATAACAAGTCTACAACGAGATTAGAAACTTACAAGTACGATGTGATATAGCTCAACAAAAAAACGATGTATATGTACACTTCGTTTAACGTTTTGTTCAAAAAATAAACGTCGTTTTTTTCGTAAAAAAGAGCAGTAACTCAGGTGTGATGCGGCTTTCTGCTATAAAATTAACTTATTAGCAGAGAAAAAATATTTTTGATAAGATTTCTCTTAAATTTACTCAATGAAACAATTTAGACTGAATTTTTAGCAGGTTTAGTTGTCCGTTATCGGATTCCACATTGTGATCGGGCTGCATGATCAGTCCAAAACACTCTCCATCCTGAGCCGCTTTTCTTAATCTTGCCCGTTCATTTTGTGTCAGCGGCGGAAGCCAGCCCAATACCACACTATAGTTACCACTACGTAAAGCACATTCCATCGCATAAATAGAGTCTACGGGTTCAATCTGGTTGAGTTGCATCACCTTGCTAGCCGGTAATCCAGAATCGGCTAACCATTGTTTGCTCAGTTTATGCTGTGGGTTAAGCCAAAGTAACCAGCGAGATTGCTTACCTAGCTGACGCAGCAATGGAAGCAAAAGCAATGACAACATAGGCTGATGTTCGCTATAGACTAATTCACTGATAACGCCGGCATAAGCATTTTCTTGTCCCTCAGGTTGATGGGCTGAGGTGTTTAAAAATGATGGGCGATCGGTGTAGTGCTGCAGTGAGTGTGTGCGCATAAGTATGTTCTCGCTGTGTGTACTGTATGAATATACAGTACATGGGCGGCGCGCTGAGATCAACCTATTTTTTACAATGCTCTTCGCAAATCTGTGATGAAAAACGCTCAAAATTCACTTTCAGTTTGGATGCTTTTCGGTAATTCGCTATGTTCTTAATTCACTGTTATTGCTAAATAAACTTAATATTTATGCTGTGAATGTAATTACAAGGAGATAACCATGAAAGGATTGTTTAGCAACAAAGCGGATATTGCACATGAAGTTTTCTCTTCACTTGGTGCAGTGAAATTGCGCTCGCAGTTTGGCGGTTTTGGGGTATGGCTGGATAAAACAATGTTTGGTGTTGTATCGGATGGTGAGCTCTACTTGCGAGCGCATGACGAGCTCAAATCTCGCTTTGTTACTTATGGCATGAAGGCTTTTATTTACACCAAACGAGGGATCCCCGTTCGTCTTAGCTATTATCGCGTCGAATGCAACATGTGGGACGATCCCAGTTTGCTTCGGCATCTGGCCTATGCCTCGCTACAGCAATCCATAGAGCTGAAATCATTGAAAGCAGCAGAGAGCGACGGTTTGCGAACTTTGCCAAACATTAACAATATGATGGAAAGGCTCTTAGGCAAGATTGGGATAACCAGCGCTGATCAACTGATTAGCATGGGAGAGACCGAAGCGTTTATTCGGCTTAAGAAGCTAAATGCCAATTTACATAATCGACTATTATTTGATCTGGCAGGCGCAGTACGAAAGTGCCATGAGGCAGCTCTTTCTTACCAGGTTCGCATGACGCTTGATGAATGGCTAAAAAACAACACATATCGATGGCAAAAGAAGTAACGAGCTTTGCACGTAGGCAGGGAGTGACATTCCCACTTCCTGCCTACGTATGACACAGTGCTTCAGCTTGTCATCAGCCCCTGCTTGAGTTGCATTAGTTCAGGCAGTACCCCCATCATTAAGCTGATTTGCTGAACAACAAGCTGTTCAGTGTTATCTGAGGGGGATGAGTACTCGGTAAGACGATGCTTTAGCTTCTGAATGGCCTCTTCGGTGCGTTCCGCGATGCTACTGTCATAATTAAGTGCATCATCCATGTAGCAGGCAGCATCATCAAGCATGCTCAAAACTTCCGCGTTATCCAACCGATCGCGATGCGCACCTAGCGCTGAAATGTAGCTCAGCAAGGTATGGTTGAGACATAGCAGACGAAATGCCGATTCCTGAGTTTGGGCATTGTTTTTCGGTTCGGCTGACATATTTGAGATGACAGAAGCGAGTTCAGCATCGCAATTATGCGCATCACGGCGTGCAACACGATAATCTAGAGCGTTTGATTTACCCTGATGATATTGCACTAGGATTGCATCGAGGTAGCGACAATCAGCATTCAGCGTTTTTTGCACTACGGCAGGCAGCGCACGGAATTTCCAATCAGGCCAGATAAAGGTCACTGCCGCCCACGCAATAGCACAGCCGACCAATGTATCGAACACTCTTGGCCCAGCAACTTCAAAACCTTCCCCAAGCAGATTGAAGCACAGCAAAACCAGTAGGGTGATAAACATAGTGGCATGGGCATATTGCACGTTGCGGAATGCAAAGAATAAAACGCCGCTGATTACGATTAACACCATTTGTCCTTCAAGGGAGGGGACAAAATAAAGAATGGGTAGGCCCAGCAATACACCCGCGAGAGTGCCCACGACACGAAGTGCGAGCCGTCTCTTGGTCGCGTTATAGTTTGGCTGACAGACAAAAAGGCTGGTGAGCAAAATCCAGTAGCCGTGGTTTAAACCGGTAAATTGAATAAAGCCATAACCCACACCTAAAACTATCGACATGCGGATCGCATGGCGGAAGAGAGCTGATTGTGGCGTCAGATGACGACTGATGCGCAGCTTCATGTCGTTCCAACCGCTGATACGATCGTCAGACAGCGTATTCTCTTCTTCACGTTCGGTTGCGAGTGACTGTTCGGATTCTATATTGGCCAATTGGGCATCAATGGCTTTGAGGTTCAGCAGCAGGTTAAACAGTGATTTCACCAGAATATGCTGATGGCCATGCTGAGCAGCAATACGTTGTAATGTGGCTTCCAAGTGGGTGAAAACACGCTCAAAGCGTAGGTCATGCTGATATTTCTGCTGCAACAAAATGGACTGCGATAGCTGAGCACAAGCGCGGGCTTGAAGCATTAATAGACGCTGAAAGCGAAACAGTACATCACTATAGCGAAACATTTCGCTGAGTTGCTGGTACTGGAAGTGGGACGAACTGGCCCGTTCATGAATGTCTTGAGCGACGAAATAGTAGTGCAGAGTACGCCGAGTTCCGCGTTGGCCGCGGTCACCTTTCAAACGCGTGAGCAATGATGCTTTGGTTTGGTTGAGCGTGGTGACCAGATTACTGTTAGCCATAGCCACATCAATCAGTGGTTGATTGAAATTCCCTTCCTGATCGGGATCGAAGAGGTTGGATTTGGCATCGAGATAAACGGCTAGCTGGCTGTAGCTTCGCGCCAAAGACTCTTGCAATGGGCGGATGGGAAAAATGAGATGCCCCATCAGCGTTAGCACGTTGTACCACACTGCACCGATTATCAGGAGGAGTGGCTGCTGGTACCAGATGTGATACATCGATGTACCTAGCATGGTGTAAATAGCGATCAGTAGTGCGCCAAATGCAATGGTCGCATAGCGTTGTCCCAAGGCACCTAGCAGAATAAATCCTACGGTTGATACCATCAAACCGATAGCAAACAGCCACGGATAGGGAAATAACAGCTCAATGGAGGCAGAGGCAATAAAAAAGCAGGTGAGGGTAATGGCTAAATTACGCAAGCGACCAACGAGTCGATCGTCTAAATCGGTCAGTGCCGCAGCCACTACGCCCAGCGTAAGCGGAATCGTAAGCCGTGGCTCACCGATAAACCATGGCACTCCGGCAGCACCCGCCAGTGCGATAAAGATACGAAAGTTATACAGCAGAGCGCTACTGTATGCGTAGCGCTTTAATCCTGGTGCAAAAGAGAGCACGTTACGACCCTTTATTTAAAACGACGACTCGCGTTGGTCACGCGCATTTGCTGTGCCACTTCGACAGGTACCACTCGGCGACCCACTGGCCACAAGGCAATAGCCGCAATTTTAAAATTAGCAATACCAACAGGAATACCAATGATCGTCACGCATTGCACAATACCCGCGGCAATATGCGAAAGGCAAAGCCACCAGCCAAATAAAATAAACCACACGATATTCAACAGCGTTCCACCGGTAGTGAGCAGTGTGTTTTTCCGATCAGGATATAAATCATCGACGTGCACCGCTTCATTACCAAACGGGACTAATGACAGCTTGGTTATCTCCCAGCAGGAACGCGTTAACGGTAAGGTGAAAATTAAAATAATGCTGACGAGAGTGGCTAATAACCAGCCTAGCGTGGTGAAAAAACCACCCAGCACGAAATTAAGGATGTTTAGTACAGTTCTCATAGTTCTCAGTCACCTAAATGAAACCATTAGCGATATTTAACATGCTGAGTTTACCTTGTTTTGAGCCACTCTGATATTCATCTGCAATAACCGTAGAATAAAAGAGGTAAAAACCCATTTGTCTTATTTCAATAAAGATTGATGCAATGACCCAGATCCTAGGTATGCAGTGCGAACATAGGTAAACTTATTTCATACTTGAAGCTGCATCAGCCTTGATGATGCTAGGTGTTTACTTGTCGTCTTGATGCAACTTCAACTATTTTGGGTATAGTGATATCAAAGAGTGAAAAATGATGGCGAAACAATGGAACTGAGAGCAACCAAAATGGGCCAGCATTTGGCTCAGCATCCTTATAACCGCGTGAGGCTTTTGAACGCGGGCGTTGAGGTGAGCGGCGATCGCCATGAATATTTAATTCCATTTAATCAGTTGGTTGCCATCCACTGTAAGCGCGGTATTGTGTGGGGCGAGCTGGAGTTTGAGCTGCCAGAGGAGAAAGTCGTTCGCCTGCATGGCACTGACTGGCAAGAGACTCAACGCTTTTATCAGCATCTGCAGCAGAGTTGGCAGGCATGGAGTGAGGAAATGGCGCAAATTAGCGCTGACGTACTCGCTGCTCAAGTGGAAGAACTTGAGAGTCTTAATGCGCAAGATCGCTGGCTTAAACGCAGCGAATTGAAAGAGATTCGCACTATGATCGAAAGCTGCTTTGAGGCTATTCCGCTACCGCAGCAGCGCCTCGAAGAGTTTGATTCCTGTCGCGATCGCTACCGTTATTGCCTTAAGTGGTTGAATTACGGGCTGAGAATGGTTGATGAACGTAATCAACAATGGACAAAACGCATGCTTGAAGAGCACGCCGCTTTCTTTGAACAAGTAGAAAGCCAGCCGCTGAATGCCTCTCAAGCTCAGGCCGTGGTGAATGGTGAAAATGGCGTGTTGGTGCTGGCGGGAGCGGGTAGCGGTAAAACATCGGTGCTAGTGGCGCGTGCTGGGTGGTTATTGCTGCGCAAAGAGGCTACTCCAGAACAGATTTTGCTACTGGCTTTTGGCCGTAAGGCAGCCGAAGAGATGAACGACCGCATTCAGGAACGTTTGCATACCGAAGATATTCAGGCGAAAACTTTCCATGCTCTAGCGTTACAGATCATTAATCATAGTGGCAAAAAAACCACCCATATTAGCAAGCTGGAAGGGGACGCTCAGGCTAGACAAAAATTACTCGTCAAAGCATGGCAGCAAGAGTGTTCGGCAAAGAAAGCACAGGCCAAAGGGTGGCGTCAGTGGTTGACCGAAGATCTGGAATGGCAGGTTGAAGAAGAAAACTATTGGCAGGATAAAAAGTTGGCGATGCGTTTAGCGCCTAAGCTTGAGCGTTGGGTTAGCCTGATGCGTGAGCACGGCGGTTCACAGTCGCAGATGATTGAAGATGCGCCGGAAGAGATACGCGATCTGTTCCAAAAACGCATTCGCCTGATGTCACCGTTGTTGAAAGCATGGAAATCAGCGCTGAAGGATGAAGGCGCGGTAGATTTTCCAGGGTTAATCCAACAAGCGATTGCTGTTCTGGATAAAGGACGATTTATTAGCCCGTGGAAGCATATTCTGGTTGATGAATTCCAAGATATCTCTCCACAGCGTGCACGCCTGCTAGAAGCGTTACGCAAACAGAATTCGCGTACTAATCTGTTTGCCGTCGGTGATGATTGGCAGGCTATTTACCGTTTCAGCGGGGCAGAATTATCGCTCACGACGGCGTTTACGCAGCATTTTGGCGATAGCGATCGGCGAGAGCTTGATACAACTTATCGCTTCAATCGAAGGATCGGGGAAATTGCGAATGGCTTTATCCAGCAAAATCCTCATCAACTGCGTAAATCGCTTAACAGCTTGTCTGAAGGCCCGAAAAAAGCGGTAACGATTCTACCTCAGGAGCGGTTGGAAGACTTGCTCAATAAACTCAGTGGGTATGTTAAGCCAGAGGAACGCATTCTGATCTTGGCGCGTTATCGTTATCTCAAGCCTGAAATCCTCGATAAAGCCGCAACCCGTTGGCCTAAGCTGACCATTGATTTTATGACTATTCATGGTAGTAAAGGGCAGCAGGCTGATTATGTGATTATCTTAGGATTGCAGGATGGAAAAGATGGATTCCCTGCAACGACGGGAGAGTCGGTGATTGAGCAGGTATTGCTGCCGCAAAGTGAAGATTTCCCCGATGCTGAGGAGCGCCGTTTGTTGTACGTCGCATTAACGCGAGCCCGCCATCAGGTGTGGCTATTGCAGGATACGGATAATCCTTCGGTGTTTGTCGACCAGCTAAAACGACTCGGCGTAGCGGTGCAACGTAAACCATAAAATAGATCCTATATACCCAAAACGTGAAGCGTGACGGGGATAAACTAATGGGGACTGAGGTCCCCATTTTTGTGTCTTCTTTGTGGTTTTATACTACTTCAATCGATCGGCCAAATAGCGCTGATAGTCAGGGATAGCGATTTCGACTTCTTCGTTAAACATCGGTGAGCTAATCAGGAAATCGGCCGTAGAGCGGTTGTTGGCTACGGGGATATTCCAAACGGTTGCCAAGCGCAGCAACGCTTTCACATCAGGATCGTGGGGAACGGCGTTGAGAGGATCCCAGAAGAAAATCAGCATATCGATTTTTCCTTCAGAAATCAGTGAACCTACCTGCTGGTCTCCACCCATTGGGCCGCTAAGCATGCTGTTGACTGGAATTCCGGTGGCGCGTTGAATCAAATTACCGGTGGTGCCCGTTGCTGATAGCTGATGTTGTGCCAGCAACTCTCGGTTTGCTTGCACCCAGCTTAGCAGCGCCTGTTTACAGTGATCGTGAGCAACAAGCGCAATATGTTTTTTTTTGGCAATCGTGCGGGTGGTGAGTTCCATGTCTAAGCCCTTAGCAAATCATATGAATCCACATACAATACAATAAGGTTGTTCACCATAATCAGACTGGACGCAAAAAAAATCGCTACCTGATGATTAATTCATCACTTCGAGGTTTTTTTTATGAGCTCGGGAAGGGCTGCTGTGGCGTTTGACGAATTATAGCGTTGTATGGCCTGCTCATAGTTAGCTAAAAGAGGCTGGCTGACATGGAGGACATCCGATTTGTATTCGACGCTATTACCGCGATTATTCAGCAAGTCAAAGCTGAGGTTTTTCTCGAACGCTTTAACGTCATGCTCATTATTCAGTTTTGGCAGCTTAATGTTTATCGACGTATAGTCGCGCACGTCAAACACCACCACCAAGGGAACAGACGTAAACATGCGCTGATTTGGCCCAGCGGCTGGAACCATTTTCTCGACACGAAAGAGAATTTGATGCACTCCGCCACTAAGCTCAAGACTATCGGCACTCTTAAATAGAGCGCTGGGTAACTGCTGACCATCAACGGCGAGTAGTTCAATATCTGAACCAAATTTCAAGGTGGTGGCAAAAACGGACTGGCTGAGCAAAAATAGCAACGCACCTGTCTGTAAAACGCGATATATCATGAAAGCCTCAACTTTAGACTGTGCGAAGAGCATTGTTCAGTAGCCGGTATGGTGTGTCAAAGTATTTTATTATTAATACTTACTTACATGTTAGCCAATTATGGTCAAATGTCGTCTAGGGGCTATCTTAAAGGCATTATTGGGATGCCATTTCTGGCCCAATATTCTATTAGCAATCATTGGAGCTCAACATGACCGAACAAGAAATTAAAACCATCTTGCAGCAGGTGAAGAGTATTGCGCTAGTTGGCGCCAGCGATAAGCCTCACCGCGCAAGCTATGGCGTTATGGCTTATTTACTCTCGCAAGGGTATCAGGTTATTCCGGTAAGCCCAAAGCTGGCCGGTCAAAAACTGTTAGAGCAAAAAGTGTATGCTACCTTAGCGGATATACCACAGCCAATTGATATGGTTGATGTTTTCAGAAATTCTGAGGCGGCGTTCGGGGTTGCAGAAGAGGCTATTGCCATTAAGGCGAAGGTACTTTGGTTACAGCTAGGCGTGATCAACGAAGAGGCTGAAAAGTTAGCTACCGAGGCGGGGCTGAAAGTCGTTATGGATCGTTGCCCTAAAATCGATATTCCGCGTTTGGGTCTAGAGAAAGCATAACTCTTCAATCGAGTTCTGTTGATGAATAGCAAAAAGCCCAGAAAACTGGGCTTTTTCGTTACGAGGGGGCTAGTTTCTCAGGCGAGGCGCCTGAAGCTGGTGGCGTATAGATTCGGCTAAGTCATCCATCGACGGTTGTTCTGGATGAGCATCGGTATTTTCCCCATCAAGCTGTGCTTCTGCGAGATAGGTATGCACCGCTTCACCCTCTTCGTTTTCCATCACGACATGATACCAAGGCATATGGCGCAAATGTTCATTTGCCCCCAGCTCATCGGCGTCTGGCGCGACTTCCAGTGAATATTCAGGGTCAATATCTATTACCACACCCAAAGAGCCTAAGAGTTTGTGGCGTACCTGCTGTCCAATGCCAAATTTGCTGGTAATCATACTGACCTCCTGAGAAAACGTTGCTCTATCCCTTTCATTATCAACCGCACTATACGGCTTAAAAAATCCAATCATGCGTATAAATATGTGGGCGTAGACAAACGTTTCAAGCTTTCCCTGAAACTTGAAGCTGTTGCAAACGATGCCAATAGCTTCAATGGTGTTGGATTAGCCGATGACTCGGCAAGCAAAGCCTTTCAGATACAGTCCTTCAGGGTATGACGCAATCACAGGGTGATCGGCGGCCTGACGGTACTGCTCTATAAATTGTACATCACGGCCAGCATCTAGTGCGGCATCCGCCAAAATTTTCTGGAACAGTTCAATCGGCATCAATCCCGAACAAGAGAAGCTTAGCAAAATACCGCCGCTGCTTAGCAGGTTGAGTGCAAGCATATTAATATCTTTATAACCGCGACATGCACCCGCGAGCTGGCTTTTGTTCTCTACGAACTTTGGCGGATCCATAATAATGAGGTCAAATTTACGTCCCTCATCACGATATTTGCGTAATAGTTGAAATACATCGTCGCGAACGAATTCGGCTTTACTCAAATCTAACTGGTTGAGTTCAACGTTTTGGCGTGCGACATCAAGCGCAGCCTGCGATGTATCGACGCTAATCACATGCTCACAGCCGCCCATCAGGGCTGAAACAGCGAAGGCACCGGTATAAGAGAAGCAATTCAGTACTTTTGCATTGGCTGCAAAACGACGTGCGGCCAAACGGCTGTCGCGCTGATCGAGATAAAAGCCGGTTTTGTGGCCTTCTTTGATATCAACCAGAATTTGCATGCCATGCTCACGAATGGGGAGCAGTGCAGGTGGTTCTTCTCCGACAACGGAGCCTTGGGTCAGAGGTAATCCCTCTTTTTTACGTACGGCGACGTCAGAACGATCGTAGATCGCGCATTCTGGATAGCAGTGCTGCAATGCAGCAACCAGATTGGCACGCTGATATTCCGCACCTGCAGACAACAGTTGCAGCACGATAAAGTTTTGGAAGCGGTCGATGGTGATGCCAGGCATACCATCGGATTCACCAGCGATCAGGCGATACCCAGTCAGGTCATCACGCTTGGCAAGCAAGGTGCGCCACTGCTGAGCGGTTTGAAGGCGGTTGATGAAGAAATCACGATCCACGCTTTCCTGCTGATCAAATGTCCAAACGCGCGCACGGATTTGAGACTGAGGAGAGAAAGCTGCGCGAGCCAGCCATTTCCCCTGAAAATCGCAAACGTCGATGGTTTCTCCTGATACAGCATTCCCTTCAACGCGGGTTACGGCACCGGAGAATACCCATGGATGGCGGCGGAGTAAGGACTTTTCGCGTCCTTTGGCAAGAAATAAACGTGCGGTCATGTTAGTTTTCTATGATCTATGATGAATCAGACAAAAAGGTGCGACATTGTCCGGTTATGGGACAAGAAAAGCAAATATCCAGATTACCTAGGCTTCATGAGGGGGGATTATGTCAAGAGTCAGTATTGCGGCTTATGTGGCTGGAAGCGTACAGGGCGTTGGATTTCGTTATAACACCCAGCGTCAGGCTCGGGAGTTAGGGCTTACTGGCTACGCCTATAATATGGATGACGGTCGGGTTGAGGTTGTTGCTGAAGGCGAATCTGACGTGGTACAGCAGCTGGTTGATTGGCTAAAGCAAGGAGGGCCACGCGGTGCCAGAGTCGATCAGGTACTCTTAGAACCGCGCCCGTTAGCGCATTTTACTCAGTTTAAAATCAAATACTGATCAAATGCATTTCACCGGTTTCGGTAAACCCGCGAGCTTGGTGGCTTGTTTGGCTGGGCCTTTGGGAAACAGGCGGTAAAGATAACGGCTGTTTCCTTTCTCTTCGCCATACTTTTGCGTCATCGCTTTAACCAGCATACGAATAGCCGGTGAGGTATTAAATTCTAGATAAAACTCGCGCACGAATCGTACGACTTCCCAATGGGCTTCGCTCAATTCAAGACCTTCTTCTGTGGCCAGTAGCGGAACGAGATCTTCGCTCCAATCAGCGCTGTTAAGCAGATAGCCCTGAGCATCCGTTTCAATCTGGCGGCCAGCAAATTCTAACATTAGACAAATATCTCTTATCGACAAATCAGCGGCTATTGTAACTCAAGGGAAGGTCTGGCAGCAAAAGGGCTGCTAGATTACATCTAGATAAAAGAAAGCCCCGCTGTTAGCGGGGCACATTTGCGTTGGGTAAAACAGGTGGTACATATCCAGCTATGCTGAATTAGTTACTACGAGCGAAACCGAGAATGCTCAACAAGCTGATAAACAGGTTGTACAGAGAAACGTACAGGCCAACAGTGGCTCGGATGTAGTTAGTTTCGCCGCCATGAATGATATTGCTGGTTTCCCACAGAATGGCGCCGGTGGAGAACAAAATAAACAGGGCGCTAATGGCCAGCGATAGCGCTGGAATTTGTAAGAACAGGTTAGCGATAACCGCAACCAGCAGAATCACGAAACCAGCCATCATCATGCCTGACAGGAATGACATATCTTTGCGTGTGGTCAGCACATAAGCTGAGCAGCAGAAGAATACGGCTGCTGTGCCGCCTAACGCCAGCATAATCAAATCACCTGCGCCGCTAGCAATAAAGGAGCTCAGAATTGGACCTAGCGTGTAGCCCATAAAACCGGTTAGCGCGAACACGGCGAGAATGCCCGCTGGGCGATCGGCCAAGCGATAGGTCAGGAACATCAAACCATAGAATCCCACCAGCATTAATAACAGGCCTGGCGCTGGCAGCATCAACACAGTGCTTGCAGTGGCCGTTAACGCCGAGAATGCCAGCGTCAGTGCCAGCAAGAAATAAGTATTGCGCAACACTTTATGCGTGCTCAGCAAAGAGTCGCGCGAAGAGGAGCTGGAAACAACAATACGGTCCATAGAATTTTTCTCTTTTGTCAGTAATCAACGGAAAATTATTGATCTAGAGCAAAATAATAGAGAGGAGGCTACGTACGCGAAAGGCGTTTTACCCTTCTTTACTTTGATTACCTCGCGAAAGTATCTACAGGCAAAACGATAATCCGTTGATGTTTTCATCATTACGTTGAAAAATAAAACAAACAATCGCTGGTTTGGTGATTTTATCATCACTTGAGCATTCTCGTGCTTTACAAGAAATTCTAACGCCGTTATAGTTCGTCCCGTTGCGGAGGAGTGGCTGAGTGGTTTAAGGCAGCGGTCTTGAAAACCGTCGAGTGTAACAGCTCCTAGAGTTCGAATCTCTACTCCTCCGCCAAAATTTAGAAAGGCCGATAACAGTAATGTTATCGGCCTTTTACTTTATATGCCTCACGCTAGATATCTTAAAGCGGTTCGCAGTCCTGAAGACGTTTCTGATAGCGCGTATCATCCGATTCTGTATATCCCCCTCATAATGCCGCTGATGGTTATTAATTCCCTAATCAACACTTTCCATTTCAAAAATCTTTAGTCGCTGTAAATGCCAAATTTAAGGTGGCTGAATTTATTAGCACAACAACTTATAACGCACTTCACGCTAACTCACAGAATAAAAGCGTGTCTGGCGTAGATTAGACGCGAGTAATGTCCTTTTTTCACTCTGTGCGAACGTTATCAATACCTAGAGACTTGTCTCATCCTATGATGGCTTTGCTTCATTCAATCCAGAAAAATTGTACAATAGCGCGGGGCAGTTTAGAGCAACTGTAGACAATATGAATAGTTACCAATATGTAATCAAGGTGATGGAATGCTTGAACTATTTGATGTCAGTTATGATGAACTAAATGGAGTGCGTTCGGATGAACTTTATCGACTGAGAAAAAAAACTTTCAGCGATCGACTAGGTTGGGATGTCGTTTGCAACCGCGGTATGGAGTTTGATGAGTTTGATAATCCAAACACGCGCTATATCTTGGGTCTGTATGAAGGGCAGTTGATTTGCAGTGTTCGTTTTGTGCCGCTCGAACTGCCAAATATGATTACTCATACCTTCCACTCTTGTTTTCATGATGTCTCATTGCCAGCCGGTGAAGTGGAATCAAGCCGATTCTTTGTCGACAAAAGTCGCGCTCGAGATTTGCTGGGGGAGAGATATCCTGTTAGTCAGGTTCTTTTTCTGGCGATGATCAACTACGCTCGTCAATATAACTTAAACGGCATTTATACGATTGTTAGCCGCGCTATGCTGACAATACTAAAGCGTAGTGGCTGGCAGGTGAGGGTACTTAAAGAGGCATATTTGAGTGAGGAGGAAAGGATTTATCTTCTCTATTTGCCTACGGACTCTGATAGTCAGGCGAAAATGGCGACAAAAATTAATGCATTTGAAGGTTGTTCACTGCCTGAATTTGAGCACTGGCCGATGTCAGTGGCGGTAATTAAGACTGCATTGGTGTAATCAGTTCGAGTTCAACGCCCAGCCTGATCGCCTGACGGGCGTTACTCACACCCAATTTACTTACCACGTTGCCCATGTGAAATTTAACCGTTCTTACTGAAATACCAATGATTGTGGCGATCTCCGCGTAAGTTTTCCCCATACTCGCCCAGTAAAGTACTTCATGTTCTCTGGCTGTAAACGTTGCTTTGCTTACGCCCATCTCTGAACCATCCTTATCTTCCGAAACTGACTGCACGAGCCGATACATTTGCTCATTAATCTCAATGAGTAACATCTGTAAGTTGCCTTTCTCTGAAGAGAACTGCTCTTCCAGATTCGCTTTCATATTGCTATCAATAATTAATGATAGTAGTGCCAGATTGTTGAGATGATCGTGCAGGACGAAAGTATAGCCGTTGGCGATGTTGTATTTCTTGGATAAAGAGAAAATCTTTGAGACCTTGAGGTCAGACATCAACGTGATGTTCTCATCCCACACGAAAGGGGACGTGCGTTTAAACGCGGTCAGGATCACCGGGTCAATGTGCTGCAGGTTATTCGCAATGTACAGGTTTACCCATTCATCAGGATAGCTTGAGATGATAAGCAGTTTTGACGGGTTTTTCTTATTGACGACGGTGTAAGCGTACTCAGGGCTACCAAACTGGGACAGTTTTCTATCGATATAATCACGAAGCGTTTCCGTTATTATCTGATTTTTATTGAAAATAGAAAACATATGGCATCCCTGAAGTTTGTTCTACAGTCTCGGCGGCAGCGGTGTACTTAAGTACAGGGTGAGTACAGTACTTAAGTACAACTTACGGAATCTGTCTACACACTTATAATTGTCCCGTGAGTTGAAGATAAAAAAAACCTGACCACGAGAGTCAGGTAGCCAATTCAGCCAACACCAGGGAAAAACTCTGGGCAGTGCGTTTTCAGAGACCACTGTCCAGAGGAGCCTTATAGTAGCATTACTAACGTGAATCTTTCAAATCTTCCCCTCTGAAATCCTGTTTACGGCCTTGTCATGCCTAGTTTGCACTCCGATTTAGCCGCACAGACAAACACCAAAGAAGCCTTGCTTCGTCCTTCATAAATTCCATTTATTATTCTTTATTTTAATGAATTTTATTTACTTAAAAGAAAGATATATCAACTTAGAAGTATTAAATAATATATAAGTCTGTTTTTTATCTTTTATTTTTAAGGGGGTATTTTGGGTTGTTCTGAATTTTATGACTTCCTATAGACTCTTGCCCTCGTTTTAGGATAGACCTAATCTCAATGGTGTTTAATCTTTCCATATAGATTCAATCTTGGCATAAATCCTATTTTTAACATGTATTTTGCCGCTGCTAGTGATGCTTAGCGGTGGTTTTGGTTTTGAAAATACGGCACTTATATGGATGAATTAGTCACGCTATATGCCCTTGGTGAATGATTGTGATTCATCGGTTATTTGTATATTAGGTTTGCGCTTTATTCACATAAACGCTGTCTTAGTACGTGGGAAATGTCATTTCTCTATTAAATCGAGCACTGGAAATATCTGATTTTTCCTTCGGAGTTATTACTGAAATCATTAATGTAGCTTGTGACTCAACCCATTGACCTACAAGGATTGTGGTTTTGTTTTTAAAGAAATTTCTTATATTTCA
Organism: Hafnia paralvei ATCC 29927; assembly: GCF_001655005.1. Classification (GTDB taxonomy): domain Bacteria; phylum Pseudomonadota; class Gammaproteobacteria; order Enterobacterales; family Enterobacteriaceae; genus Hafnia; species Hafnia paralvei. Next base: position 83,636 of record NZ_LXET01000044.1, on the reverse strand, counting down.
AATGGATGATCTTGATCACAAATTGTCTGTCAGGTTACATTTTGTAACAGTTAAGGATTTCTTAATTATGCCTAAATGTTCTTAGACTCGTGTCTGAGTATATTGCGTACTCACCTTTCCTTATTGTTTAAATAAACACAGAGATAGACCAAATAGCGCCAATCGATGAACGTTTTTACTACGCCGTTTATTCGTAATTAATCCACCTGTCTGCGGTGCTTTAATTTTAGGTAGGGAATGTTTGTCACGACTGGCAGTTATCCTTAATTTTCAGTTGTAAGGGACAGTAAATGGCTTCATCAAGTTTCCAAAATGAAGTACCCAAGGCTCGTGTAAATATCAAATTGGATTTACATACAGGTGGGGCGCAGAAAAAAGTTGAATTACCTCTGAAATTACTGGTAATGGGCGATTACAGCAACGGTACAGAACAACGTCCACTTTCAGAACGCAGCAAAATCGATATTAATAAAAACAACTTCAACAGCGTACTCAGTGAATTCCAGCCAAGTATTAAAATGGCTGTCCCTGATACTTTAGCGGCAGATGGCACAGATACCGCAGTGTCTCTCACTTTCAATGACATGAAAGATTTCGAGCCTGAACAGGTTGCACGCCAAATTCCTCAGCTACGTGCTCTTCTCGCCATGCGTAACCTGTTGCGCGATCTCAAATCTAACCTACTGGATAACGCGACTTTCCGCCGTGAACTCGAAAACATCCTCAAAGATGATGCGCTGAGCGATGAACTTCGTACGGAACTGGCGGCACTGGCGCCAAAAGATTGTTAATGACTGGTTTGGATAAGAGAAGGAAATGCTGATGTCTGTACAGGAAAACAAAGCACAGGGTAATGCTACCGCTGTGTTGGAACACGAAGCACCAATCATGCAGGGCGTTTACGCGTCGTTGTTTGAGAAAATTAATCTCAATCCGGTCTCTTCAATGACCGATATCGAAACCTTCCAAAACAATGAAGGCCTCGCAGAAGCCTCTGCTGATGAGCGAGTGACCGCTGCCGTAAGCGTATTTTTAGACTTGCTCAAACAGTCTGCTCAAAAAGTGGAAAAGCTGGATAAAACCTTGCTGGATGGCCACATTGCAGCGCTTGATGCCCAAATTAGCAGCCAATTAGATGCGGTGATGCATCATCCAGATTTTCAACGCGTGGAATCCACATGGCGCGGTGTTAAGTCACTGATTGACCAAACTGATTTCCGCCAAAATGTGCGTATTGAACTGTTAGATGTGAGCAAAGATCATCTGGCACAGGATTTCGAAGATGCGCCAGAAATTGCGCAAAGCGGCCTTTATTCTCATACCTACATTCAGGAATATGATACCCCAGGCGGTGAGCCTATTGCGGCAACGATTTCTAACTACGAGTTTGGCCGTGGCCCGCAAGATATTGCTCTGCTACGCAACATCTCAAAAGTGGCCGCCGCGGCACATATGCCGTTTATCGGTTCCGTAGGCCCCGCGTTCTTTGGCAAAAACACCATGGAAGAAGTGGCTGCCATTAAAGATATTGGCAATTACTTTGACCGTGCAGAGTATCTGAAGTGGAAATCTTTCCGTGAAAGCGACGATGCACGCTACATCGGCTTAACGATGCCGCGGGTGTTAGGTCGTTTGCCCTATGGCCCAGATACTATTCCCGTTCGCAGTTTTAACTACGTAGAAGAAGTCAAAGGGCCGGATCACGAGAAATATCTGTGGACTAACGCTTCGTTTGCCTTTGCAGCCAACATGGTGAAAAGTTTTATCAACAACGGCTGGTGCGTGCAGATCCGCGGGCCGCAGGCGGGCGGCGCTGTCACCGATTTACCTATCCACCTGTACGATTTAGGGACGGGTAATCAGGTCAAAATCCCATCAGAGGTGATGATCCCGGAAACTCGCGAATTTGAATTCGCTAATCTGGGCTTTATCCCACTCTCTTATTACAAAAACCGTGATTATGCGTGCTTCTTCTCTGCCAACTCTACGCAAAAACCGGCGCTGTATGAAACGCACGACGCAACGGCCAATAGCCGTATTAATGCGCGTTTGCCATACATCTTCCTCCTTTCGCGTATTGCTCATTACCTGAAACTGATCCAGCGCGAAAACATCGGCACCACCAAAGATCGTCGTTTACTTGAATTGGAGTTGAACAACTGGATCCGTGGTTTGGTCACGGAAATGACCGATCCCGCAGATGACTTGCAGGCTTCGCACCCGCTGCGTGACGCCAAGGTAACCGTTGAAGATATCGAAGATAACCCAGGTTTCTTCCGCGTGAAGCTGTTTGCCGTACCGCATTTCCAAGTTGAAGGAATGGATGTGAATCTGTCTCTGGTTTCGCAGATGCCTAAAGCCAAAGCTTAATCGGGACGGATTTGAAGATGAAAATTGACCGTCCGTTATGGGCTGCCGGGACATTGTTGTCTCCGCAGCAGTTCCAACAGCAGGCTCGCTGGGAAGCGTACACCAATGAGTGTATTGCACGCCTAGCGTTGGTCCACCCTTGGGGGATCATGACGGCTGAGTTTGACAAGGACGCATTACGGTTGGGCAAACTGAAAGCGGATCGCATTTGCGTCCGCTTTCAGGACGGTACGCTGCTGGATACCGAAAGGGCAGACGTGTTGCCACCTGCGCTGGATTTGACGCAGGTGCTGCCGGCGACGGCACAGAGTGCCACGCTGCTGCTGGCACTGCCGCTTGAGCACGCCAACGGCGGCAACTGCCTGCCAACGGATGCCAAAGCCGATCGCCCGATTCGCTATCGTCAGGACTGGGCCTCAGTGCAGGATATTTTGGGTAACGATACTGAGTCGATGGCTGTAGCCCGCTATGCGCTTACGCTGCGCTTGGATGGCGATGAAAACGGCGATTATCTCACGTGTCCTGCGGTGCGTTTAGTGCGTGATGTTCAAGGCGTATGGGGCATTGATCCGCAGTTCGTACCGCCGCTGTTGCAGTTTGGCGCACATGCCGCACTGATTAGCTATCTGGATCGTTTGCTGACTCAGCTCCACGCTAAACGTACTCGCCTGATGGGAATGCGCCGAGAAAGTAATCAGCGCATGGCCGATTTTGCTGTAGCTGATGTATCGCTGTTTTGGCTGCTCAATGCGCTGAATAGCTATGAACCGGTGCTGAATGATTTTCTGGCTCATCCAGCCCTGCATCCGGAGCTGGTGTATCGCGAACTGGTGAAGCTTGCGGGCGCACTGCTGACATTTTCCCTCGAACATGACATGGACGCTATTCCTGCCTATGACCACGCGCGTTTAGGCGCGGTATTCCCGCCACTATTCAGCCTGATTAGCACCTTGCTCGAAGCGAGTCTACCGTCGCGTGTCATTACGCTTGAGCTGGAAAAAGTCCGTCCAAATCAGTGGCAGGCTGCATTGAACGACCCACGTCTGCGCGAAGAGGCAGATTTCTATCTTTCAGTTCGCTCCGCGCTACCGGCTCACCTGCTTCAAACCCAGTTCCCGCTGTTGTGCAAAGTCGGTGCGCCTGACGACGTCAATAACCTGATTAACGTTGCCTTAAACGGCGTTCCGCTGATCCCACTCAGCCATGTACCTGCCGCCATACCGCTGCGTTTGGAAAATCAGTATTTCGCATTGGATCTCAACCATCCAACGGCGACGGCGATGCTGGCGTCGGGGTCTTGTGCGTTCTACGTGCCGGGAACGTTGTCTGATGTGCAACTTGAACTGTATGCGGTGCTGAGAGCATGAGTAAAGAGACAGTCATTGATATAGACGAATTGCTACAAGACACCTGGTTGCTGGTGGTTCAACTGCGGCAAGGTGTCCCTGTAGAGCACGGGCAAAGCTTATGGCAGCACTGCACCAAGAGCATTGAACACACCCAGCAGGTACTGAAAGACGCAGGTATGCATCAAAACGCGATTGACCACATTCGCTATGCACAGTGTGCGTTGTTGGATGAAACGGTGTTAGGACGACCTCAGGACGATGGTTATTCGGCGTGGCACGCTATGCCGCTTCAGGCGCATTTTTTCCACACCTTGCAGGCAGGGGAGTTGCTGTATGAACGCATGCGAGAGGTACTACGTGAACCCTCGCCCAATATGGCGGTGCTGACCTGTTTTCATCGTGTGCTGATGCTCGGGTTCCGTGGACGGTATGGCGAAAACGAGACACCTGAGCGCCAACAACTGGTGGCTGAACTGAGCCAGCGCGTCAAACCGCTGGATGTGGATCAAAGCGCGCCGCTGCTGGTCAATGCCGCCGCTTCGCGTCGCTACCGCTGGCTGCATTCGCGTTGGGTTCACGTTGCTGCGGCTGTGGTGGTTTTGGCCGCTGTTTGGTGGGGATTCCACAGTTATCTAACGGCGCTGGTCACGACGCTGTTACCCAGTAAGCCATAAGGGATTGATGACATGAGTACCACCTACAAGCGCGCCCTTTGGGCATGGGGCGGATTGCTCGCGCTGTTACTGTGTCTATTTTGGCTACCGCTCACGCTGTTAGGGCTGATTATCACTATTGTGGTGGTGTTACTGATCGTGGCAGTCGGATGGAAGCGTGCGGCGAGTATTGATGTCCATGTGCTTGACGTGTTAACCGATTTGCCGCCTGAACACTTTCGGCATCCGGTGGTGGTGGTGTGTGGCGATAACCTTGATGCGCTGTTTGGTTCCACGCAAATGCGCGAAACGCCGCGAGGCTGTTATTTACGTTTACCCGTAGATCTACGGTTAGCCGATTTTGTGGACTCTGTACTGGCACAACGCGCGGGCTGGAGCGAGCAAATCAGCGTAATGCGAGTGATTAATCCCCAGCAACAGGTTGATGCCGCGGTATTGGCGGGGCAGATGCGCGAGTTCTGTTATCAGGTATCCCGCGTGAGCAAACTGTGTGGCAGCGAGACGTCCGTGCTGCTGACCAGCTATTTGGCACTGCCAAAATCTCATGTTCCTGATGAGTGTTGGTTCGAGTGGGTAGCGGGAGAAACTGAGTGCAGCGTCGGTATTGGTCGTTCCGCTCCGCGCTCGCTGATTGATTGGCTGGCAGCTCATCGCAGCGATGAGGGAGAAGCCCAGCAAGCTGAGCGCTTTCAGTGTGCGGTAACGGTAAAAAGCTGGCGCGCGTGGATGTCTGAGTTTGTCTTACCGCACTGCAGACGCCAAGAACATTCGGCTGCGGCTTGTCGTCCCGTTGCGGTTGCGTTATCCCCAGTTTCCGCTTTAGGCATGGCGGAGCATTCGCTCTGGCAACAATGGCTGGCAAGCAAAACCACGTTAACCGATGTTGTGGGCGTGAGTTCGGCGTCAGTGGCAACGTTAGCGTTTCCAGACAGGCTATTCCGTTTGCTGCCGCAGCAGTCTGGTTTTACGCCACTGCATCGAGCACAGGCGATCGGTATTGGGTTATTTACCTTGGCCGCGATTGCTGCGTTGGGGAGTTCAGCATGGCATAACCGCCAGTTACTGCGTCAGGTCAGTGATGATATTCAGCGCTATAACGCTATTCGTATGACCGATTTTATCCCGAAAAAACAGGCCGTTGATGTTTTGATTCAGGACGAAATCCAGTTGGATAACCACTATCGGCAGGGCGTGCCGCTACGGATGGGGCTCGGGCTGTACCCCGGTGAGCGCTTGCGCCAACCGCTACTGACGACGATTGCCACCTATGTGCCTCCGCCGCCGGAGAAAGTCGAACAAAAAGCCAAGGTCGTTATACCGAAGGCCGTGCGTTTAGACAGCCTGTCTCTATTTGATACCAATAGCGCGAAGTTGAAATCAGGTTCGACCAAAGTGCTGGTAACGGCGCTGGTGGATATAAAAGCCCAGCCGGGCTGGCTGATCGTGATTGCTGGGCACACAGACGCTACCGGCAATGCCCAGCGCAATCTGGCGTTATCTCAGGCGCGAGCCGAGGCGGTGCGCGATTGGATGCGCAGCATGGGGGATATTCCGGTGACCTGTTTTGCAGTGCAAGGCTACGGCGCCAGCCAGCCCATTGCCAGTAATGAAACCGACGCGGGCCGAGCGGCTAATCGTCGGGTAGATATTCGTCTGGTGCCAGAGGCGGGAGCCTGCAAGCTGCCCGCCAAGGCATCAGATTTTTAACCAGCCGCCAAGTTCGGCGGCTTACAACAGTGTACTTATCAGCACCCCAAGTACGGATAAGTACCTCCCCAGTAACAAGGAGTTTTACATGGCAATTCCAGCATATCTGTGGCTGAAAGACGACGGCGGCGCAGACATTAAGGGTTCAGTAGACGTACAAAAGCGTGAAGGCAGCATCGAGATGGTGGCGCTGGAACACTCTCTGTACATCCCAACGGATAACAACACCGGCAAACTGACCGGTACACGTATCCACACTCCTCTGGTGTTCACCAAAGAAGTCGATGCATCAAGTCCTTACCTGTACAAAGCCGTGACTTCTGGCCAGACCCTGAAGTCTGCCGAAATCAAATGGTACAAGATCGATGACGCGGGTCAAGAAGTGGAATACTTCAATACCAAACTGGAAAACGTCAAAGTCGTAAAAGTTGCGCCAAAAATGTGGGACATCAAAGATCCTTCTAAAGAGAAACACAACCATCTGGAAGAAGTTGAGTTCCGTTACGAGAAGATCACTTGGACCTTCAAAGACGGCAACATCATCCATTCAGATTCTTGGAATGAGCGCGCTTCAGCGTAATACCTCAGGCAGGCGGGAAACCGTCTGCCTTTTCGTTTTTCTGCTCAGCGCCAAAGCGGCATCGTTTGGGCTCTGAGCACAACAACGAACGGATTTAAACAATTTAATTTGATGACCTTATGGGCCTTGGTTTCCTAGCACGGAAAACGGCTATGGGCGGTAGCGTGCCTAATGAGGGCTACGGGCTTAAATGGGAGAGAGAATGTGATGGGAAATAATTCAGCAAGCTTACTGCGTCGGTTAAATCCATATTGTGCTCAGGCACTGGCTGCCGCCGCAACCTTATGCCAGACCCGTGCCCATGCGGAAATCACGGTAGAACACTGGTTACTCAAGCTGTTAGAGCAGGGCGAAGGTGACATTACGGTGATCGCTCGCCGTTATGAATGGGATATGGACGGCCTATGGCAGGGATTGCTGGATCATTTAGAGCGTCTTCCACATACCATTCAGGGAAAACCGCAGCTCTCTGACAAACTTCAGCAACTGATCAAACATGCGTGGCTAGATGCATCGTTGCAGGAGAATACCGACGCCGTGCGTTCCGCACATCTGCTTGCTGCGCTAATCGGTAAGCCTAACTTACTGGCGACAGATGCCGTTTGGCCGCTGCTGAGTATTAGCACCACACAGCTTTCCCGTTTGTTACCGCTGCTAGATGCCCAGTCAGAAGAGCGCCCTGAATTGCAAACTGGGCTGCAACATCCTCAACAGCCATCCTCGTCTAATACCGAATCGGCCGCTAATGAACCGAGCACCAGCGGTGTTTCGCCGATGCAGGAAGCGCATTTGGCGGTGCTCAACAAGTTTACCCTTGATGTGACCGAAAAAGCGCGCTCCGGTAGCATCGACCCCGTCTTTGGCCGCGATATGGAAATCCGTCAGATGGTGGATATTCTTTCTCGCCGCCGCAAAAATAATCCAATTCTGGTTGGTGAGCCGGGTGTAGGTAAAACCGCACTGGTCGAAGGATTGGCGCTACGTATTGCTGAAGGCAACGTCCCCGATAGCTTAAAAACCGTCAGCGTACGCACATTAGATCTCGGTTTGTTACAGGCGGGCGCGGGCGTGAAGGGCGAGTTCGAACAGCGCCTGAAAAACGTCATCGAGGCCGTGCAGCAGTCGCCAGAGCCTGTCTTACTGTTTATCGATGAAGCGCACACCATCATTGGCGCGGGCAATCAGACCGGTGGTGCCGATGCCGCTAACCTGCTGAAACCGGCGCTGGCACGCGGCGAATTACGCACCATTGCCGCCACCACGTGGTCTGAATACAAACAGTATTTCGAACGCGACGCCGCGTTAGAACGCCGTTTCCAGATGGTCAAAGTGGACGAGCCCGACGATGAGATGGCCTGCCTGATGCTGCGTGGCTTGAAAGAGCGCTACGCCACCCATCACGGCGTGCATATTCAGGACGCCGCGGTGAAAGCGGCAGTCACGCTGTCGCGCCGGTATATCACCGGACGACAACTGCCGGACAAAGGCGTTGATCTACTCGACACCGCCAGCGCGCGTGTACGTATGAGCTTAGACACCGTGCCGGAACAGCTCACGCAGATGAATGCACAACTCGCGGCGCTAGAGATGGAAAAACAAGCGATTGAACAGGATCTGGTGTTCAGCAGCGGTGCCGATATCGAGCGCCTGAGTGCCATTGATCAGCTCAGCGTAGAATTGCAACGTCAGCAAACGGCGCTCGATGCTCAATATCAACAAGAGCGCGAACTTACTCAGCAATTGCTCGAAGTGCGTCAAGACATCAGCCGTCAGTCCGAACGCGCCGCGATTCAGCAACAGCTCAGCGAACTACAGGGCAGCCATCCACTGCTTTCTCTCGACGTTGATGTGCGTACCGTAGCCAATGTGATTGCTGACTGGACAGGTGTTCCGTTAGGCAGCCTGCTCAAAGACGAACAAACTAGCCTGCTACAGCTTGAGCATCAGCTCGGCGAGCGGGTTATCGGCCAACAGGCGGCGTTAGGTGCCTTGGCTCAACGTCTACGAGCGGCTAAAACCGGTTTAACCTCAGAAAACGGCCCGCTCGGCGTATTTCTGCTGGTCGGCCCAAGCGGTGTAGGGAAAACAGAGAGCGCATTAGCGCTGGCTGATGACCTGTTCGGCGGCGAAAAATCGCTGATCACGATTAATATGTCCGAGTACCAAGAAGCGCATACCGTTTCTCAGCTTAAAGGCTCGCCTCCGGGCTACGTGGGTTATGGTCAGGGCGGGATTTTGACCGAGGCGGTACGCAAGCGACCATACAGCGTGGTGCTGCTCGACGAAGTTGAGAAGGCGCATCGCGACGTTTTAAACCTGTTCTATCAGGTATTCGACCGTGGCTTTATGCGCGACGGCGAAGGGCGCGAGATCGATTTCCGCAATACCGTGATTTTAATGACCGCCAACCTCGGCAGTGATGAGCTGATGGCGCTGTTAGAGCAGCAGCCAGAGGCGTCGGATAGCATGTTGCACGAGCTGCTGCGTCCGATCCTACGCGATCACTTCCAGCCTGCCTTACTGGCGCGTTTCCAAACGTTGATCTATCGCCCGCTAGACGCCGTGGCACTCCGCCGCATTGTGGACATCAAATTAGGGCAGGTGGCGAAACGTCTTCAGCGTCACTATGGACTGACTTGCCATATCGAAGAGAGTCTGATGGACACGCTGGTGGCGGCCTGCCTGCTGCCGGATACCGGCGCACGCAACATCGACAGCCTGCTTAATCAACAGATCTTACCGGTGCTTTCTCAGCAACTATTACAGCGTTTAGCGCAGCAGCGAAAACCCGACAGTCTGACGCTGGGGTTCAACGACGAGGAAGGCATTACGCTGGATTTCGGTGATGAACACAACGGTGAAGCTGATACGGATTGCTCGGTTACGACGGAAGCGAGGGTGATATGTTAAATACTGCTGCTCAACTGATGTTCGATCACAGCCACCATGTGCTGAAAGTTTGGGACAACACGGCTCCACTAGATGTGTTGGCGTTTACCGCTGAAGAGCATCTCAGCCAGCCTTATCGCTACACCATCGAATTCACCAGCTTGGCCAAAGACATCCAGCCCGCGCAGATGCTGATGCAGGACACCACATTCACCCTGAACGCTACGCCGAATGCATTGGCCTCCTTGGGTGCCGCGTTGTCGATGACGCCGTCGGTTATGCAGGCATTGCGCACGGTACACGGGGTGATCCAGAGTTTTAAGCGTCTTTCTACTTCGCGGGACGAAAGCCGCTACGAAGTCACCTTGGTTCCGCGCTTGGCACTGCTGGCGAAAAGCCATCAGCACGCGATTTACCAAAATCTCTCAGTGCCGGAGATTGTGGAAAAGATCTTGCGCGATCGCCACGGCTTCAAAGGGCAAGATTTCCTGTTCACGCTGGCGCACACCTATCCAAAACGTGAACTGGTGATGCAGTACGGCGAAAACGATCTGCAATTTATCAGTCGCCTGCTGGCCGAAATCGGCATCTGGTTCCGCTTCACCGCCGATCCCAAACTTAATATCGACGTTGTTGAATTCTATGACGATCAGCAACACTACCAGTTTGGCACCAGTCTGCCACTGCGTAATCCGTCGGGCATGAATGACGTTGGCGTCGAATCAGTGTGGGGCTTAACCAGCGCTCATCAGGTGGTGGAAAACCGCGTCACCACCCGAGACTACAACTATCGCCAAGCTCAATCGTGGATGGACGGCGACGTTGACGTGACTCACGGTGACAAAACCACCTACGGCGAAGCCTATCACTACGCCGATAATTATCTGTCGGCGGGTGATAAAAACAGCCCGCAGCCTGAGACGGAGAGCGGTGTCTTCTATGCCCGCCTACGCCATGAACGTTACCTTAATCAGCAGACCCTGTTACATGGCTTCACCACCTCGGCGGCGCTGTCGCCGGGGCAAGAGCTCAAAGTTGACGGTGACGCGCCTGAGGCGTTCCGCCAAGGGGCGGTCATTATTGGTATCAGCAGCAAGGCGCGTCGCGACCAAAGTTATGAAGTAGAATTCACCGCCATCCCATATTCTGAAAACGTCTGCTTCCGCCCAGAACCCACCGCCAAACCGGTGATGGCGGGCACCATTCCGGCGCGCGTCACCAGCACCGTGGTGAACGACACCTACAGCCACATCGACAAAGATGGCCGCTACCGCGTGTCGTTTGATTTTGACCGCGACGAATGGCAGGCCGGTTGTGAAAGCCTATGGGTGCGCCAAGCGCGTCCGTATGCCGGTGACACCTACGGTTTACACGCCCCGTTGCTGGCGGGTACCGAAGTGGCGATTGCGTTCGAAGAGGGCAACCCTGACCGACCGTACATCGCCTACGCGCTGCACGACTCCAAACACGGCGACCACGTCACGCTGCAAAACTACAAACGCAACGTACTGCGCACCCCCGCCAACAACAAACTGCGCCTCGACGACGAACGCGGCAAAGAGCACATCAAACTCAGCACCGAATACGGCGGCAAAACCCAGCTCAACCTCGGCCATTTGGTCGATAGCCAAAAACAGAAACGCGGCGAAGGCTTCGAACTGCGCACCGACGACTGGGGCGCGATAAGGGCGGGCAAGGGGATTTTCATCAGCGCCGACGGCCAGCCGAAGGCGGGTGGGAAGGTGTTGGAGATGGGGGCGGCAATAGGCCAGTTACAAAGCGCACTAGAACTAGTGACTGCGCTTGCTCAGAGTGCAAAAGTTTCAGGCGCACTGGATGCAGATATTGCCTCGCAGCAAAAGTTAAGCAGCGTAATTAACCAACTGAGCAGCTCAGGTTTATTAGTGTCGGCCCCTGCAGGGATGGCCTATACCACCCCTAAAAATATTCAGATGTCAGCTGGTAAGACTGTCACCACGACTGCGGGTGAAAATATCGATTTTAGTATTTTTAAACGTTTTACCGTTGCTGCGGGGGAAGCAATCAGTCTGTTTGCCCAAAAAATGGGGATGAAATTATTTGCTGCGCGAGGGCCAATTTCAATTCAGGCACAAACAGACGCAATGACCCTTCAGTCAGATCAAATGATGAGTATCAATAGCGTCAGTGGTGAAATCGTCGTTAACGCCGCTCAGGGGATCACCTTAGTCAGCAAAGGTGCCTATATCAAAATTAAAGATGGCTCTATAGAGATTGGTGCACCTGGCACAATAAAACTCAAAAATGACAATATTAGCTGGGGCGGAACAGCCTCCTTAAGTGCAGCGTTGCAACCCATGTCTGTTGAAGATCCCGCATATAAATATCCAATGCAGGGTGGTTTTCAGGTTATTGATAAAACGACTAGCGAGCCTAAGGCTTATATCCCATACCGCATTGAGACCGACGATGGAAGCGTGTTACGCGGTGTTACTGATAAGAATGGGTTTACCCAAAGCCATTATGGCATTGACCCACAAAACATTAAGCTGTTCTTCGAATAACAGGGAGGATAACGAGCATGAGTGAGAATAATAAGCCGGTTTCTCAGGCGCAACTGGATAAAAAAGAAAATAACATTATTACAGTGGAACATGAGTCTGTAGATACCTATTTTATTACCGGCACTCAAGAGCTGATATTGCTCACCGCAGAGGCATCAAAGCAATTAGATGAACATGCACGCGAAATCATGACCTGCGTGGATGAACACCACAAAGCCAGCGAGAATTATTCGGCGGCGTTGGAGAACTATGGCAAGGTTTACTCACAACCAGAAAAGTCGGCGGAGCTAGTTAATCTTGAAAACGAAGTAGTTGCCGCAGAAAAAATATTGCAAGAGAAGAAGGATGCACTGCAAAGTACGTTAGGGGATTTTGAAGCTACAGGCACCGGTTATAAAGAAGTAGTTGAGCTCATTCCTATCGCAACAAAAAAGAAACCAGGTAGCAAGCGTGGAGTAGGAAGTCGTTATGCTTTCGTCAAGAAAGGCTACATCGATAAATTAGGCGTAGGTGTGCGGCATAAAGTTAAAATCACAGGTAAAGATAAAGCGTCGGCATCAGAAAGCATTTTTACTCGCGACGGTAACAAAAATATTAAAGGAATTAATACACAAAAAATAAAGAATCAGCTTAAAGAACTCGACTCTGATAATACTGGGATTAAATATTTCTCTGCTGAGGATATAGGTAAAGTAGATAAAACCTTAACAGACTGGGCTGATAGCTGGAATACTAGTTTGGCGAGGGCTAACGAAACTGAAGTAAATGCGAATATAGATGTATCTGCTGGCGCTCAATTTCTTCGTTTTACCTCTAATTCGGGCGCATCCGGCGAATGGGATCCCTATGATGGTAAACTCAGTTTCAAAGTTGAACACAGTTCTGTGCTTTCGATTGCCTCGGGTACCGTAAGTGCGAAATTCTATATGCCGGATAGAATAGGGTGGCCTTTGAAGTATGCTGCGGAAGATAGAGTAAAACCACTGGATATGGGGATGCTACGGGTTTATTTTGAAACGTCGCTGATTGGCTTTGCTGGCGCTTCGGCGCAGGTTGAATCGCAAATACAAGTAACAACCATCGGAACGAAGCAGGTCGTTATGGGTATTCGTGAGCCACAGCTTCCTCGTTTTCGTCAGCGTCGAGCGACTGGTGCACAGTTTCATAATGCACGCAAAGGTGAGAATGAAGATGAAGGGCTAACAGCATCTGCCGAAATATTTGGTGGCGCGAAAGCCACACTTAAACTTGCTGGTGGGGTGCAGTGGCTACAGCCGAAAGCTTTGACTGAGTATCAGGGAAAAACGGGTGAGAAGGCTAAAGCGGCGGCTGAGTTTGTCGATTTCTGCTCAATATCTGAGAGCTTAGTGGGCATGGCTGGCGCTGGAATTGGTGGTACTTTTAAATGTGATTTTGTTAATGGCCGTTTTTGTTTCAAAATAGCCGCCAGTCTGTGTGTAGGCGTGGGTGCAAAAGGCAGTTTTGAGGCCGCGGTGGATTATGACAAATTGTCCGATTTTGGCGGGTGGCTGATTTATCAACTGTATGGGTTGGACTATGCGTTTTTTGAGTTGGTGACTAAAGACGCATTTAATACTTTTAGCAAGGTGTGCGTTATGATGTTGACAGATAAAAAGGCTGACATAGAGAAATCCCTCAAAAGTCTTAAAGCTACTGTAGATAAGATAGATGCTAGTTTCACATTGTTTGTGGAATCAATTGAGAATGGTTTAAAGGAATCGAAAAAAAGAAATCAATTGGCATTAAATATTATTTCTTGCAAAGATAAGCTGTTTAGTTATACCCCTGAAGCTAAAGGTATACTTATTTATCTGCTTACTCGACATGGGATAGCCGATCATATAGACAGAGAGAACTATGGGGATGATATTATCCCTAATATTTATAGTAATAGAAAAGATGCAATTATAACTATTTTGACAAGCATCCAGACTCAAAAAGAGTGGTTTGAGGTTTTCAGTCATTGCACAGCGGATGGAAGCTCCTTATCGGGAGGGAATCCTGCATTGAAGTATATGGTTTCTCAAAGAAAAATGAATGACTTGAGTGATTTTTTACAAGAAGGTAAGAATAAAAATCATGAAATGGAGACGATTTACAGGCGTCTTAGAGTAACTCCTGCGTGGGGGTATCCACTGGCATGGAATAACAGCGAGGCGTACCGACTCTATAATGGGGTTAATCCTTTATACTCCAAGTCTGCTATGTTTTCACCATCCAGTGAATTTCCGGAAATGACAGCTTAGTTGAGGTTTTTATGCGTATTTTTTACAAAGTTTCATATTTAAGTATTTTAGTATTATTTATTAATGGATGCGACCAAACAGCTGCCGACACGAAGACCGATAATAGCCGTGAAGCAGAGCTGAATACTATTATTAATAAAGTAAAATCAGAGTTGGTTTACGTTAAAGGCGGCGAGTTTTTGATGGGGGATTTTGGCGAGCAATATGGCAAAGAGCATTTGCCCTATGACGCGAACCCAGACAGTAAGCCCCTGCATAAAGTGGAGCTAACGAGTTACTCGATCAGCAAATTCAAAGTGGATAATACCGAATATAAGTTTTACTTGGCCTACAATAATCTTCCGGGAAGAGTGGTTAATGGTGGAGTGAGAACTAAGACTCGGTGGGAAGAGAAAAACGGTATAGCTAACGGGCCTGCACACGTTGATTGGTATGAAGCTGAAGGTTATTGTCAATGGCTAGCCAAGGTAACGAAGTTACCATTTGCACTGCCCACGGAGGCTCAGTGGGAGTACGCTGCACGTAACCGCGGACAGTATGTGATAGCGCCCACAAATGATGGAACAATCCAGATTGAGGATAGAAAAGGAATAAATGTAGCTAGTGAAGATGATCGAGAAAACTACTCACGTAAAATAGGCTCAAGTTTAGGAATCTTATCACCGATGCCTGGTGATTTTCGTCCACCGAATCCTTTGGGGATATACGATATGGCCGGAAATGGCTGGGAGTGGGTAAAGGATTGGTATGATCCTAACTATTATCAAACATCGCCAGTGAAGGATCCTCAAGGTCCAGACAAGCCCGTATATAAAGATGATGATGATGGCTATTTTTATAAGTCAATGCGTAGCTATGATTATTCAGGGCCAGGACGCGGGTTAACCGTTGTTCGTTATAAAGCAGATCCTAAAAGCAGAGATTATTTACCCAGCGATAAAACCGCCCGCTGTGTGGTGAATAGCCCTGAGCCGATAAAATAAAGGACGTATGAGGGTAAGGGAAATGAAAAAAATAGGGATAACAGGTTTCCTATCTTTTACCATCGTCATTCTTAGTGGCTGCGATCAGAAGGCAGCCAATACAGAAACCGATAATAGCCGTGAAGAAGAGCTGAATACTATTATTAATAAAGTAAAATCAGAGCTGGTTTACGTTAAAGGTGGTGAGTTTTTGATGGGGGATTTTGGCGAGCAATATGGCAAAGAGCATTTGCCCTATGACGCGAACCCAGACAGTAAGCCCCTGCATAAAGTGGAGCTAACGAGTTACTCGATCAGCAAATTCAAAGTGGATAATACCGAATATAAGTTTTATTTAGCCTATAACAATCTCTCAGGTAGGGTCGTTGAAGGTGGGCCAAGAAAGAAAAACTACTGGATGGAGAAGAATAGTATTCCTAACGGGCCAGCGCACGTTGACTGGTATGAGGCCGAGGCATATTGTCAGTGGCTAGCTAAGGTGACAAAATTGCCATTTGCACTGCCTACGGAGGCACAGTGGGAGTACGCTGCGCGTAACCGCGGGCAGTTTGTGATAGCGCCCACAAATGATGGAACAATTCAGATCGAGGATAGAAAAGGAATAAATATAGCTAGTGAAGATGATCGAGAAAACTACTCCCGCAAAATAGGCTCAAGTTTAGGAATATTATCACCGATGCCTGGTGATTTTCGTCCACCTAATCCATTGGATATTTATGATATGGCCGGAAATGGCTGGGAATGGGTAAAGGATTGGTATGATCCTAACTATTATCAAACATCGCCAGTGAAGGACCCACAAGGTCCAGACAAGCCCGTTTATAAAGATGATTATGATGGCTATTTTTATAAGGCTATGCGCGGTCAAGACTTTTCTGGACCAGGACGCGGGTTAACCGTTGTTCGTTATAAAGCAGATCCTAAAAGCAGAGACTTTTTACCCAGCGATAAAACCGCCCGCTGTGTGGTGAATAGCCCTGAGCCGATAAAATAAAGGACGTATGAGGGTAAGGGAAATGAAAAAAATAGGGATAACAGGTTTCTTATCTTTTGCCATCGTCATTCTTAGTGGCTGCGATCAGAAGGCAGCCAATATAGAAACAGATAATAGCCGTGAAGCAGAGCTGAATACTATCATTAATAAAGTAAAATCAGAGCTGGTTTACGTTAAAGGTGGCGAGTTTTTGATGGGGGATTTTGGCGAGCAATATGGCAAAGAACATTTGCCCTATAACGCGAACCCAGACAGTAAGCCCCTGCATAAAGTGGAGTTAACGAGCTACTCGATCAGCAAATTCAAAGTGGATAATACCGAATATAAGTTTTACCTGGCCTACAATAATCTTCCGGGAAGAGTGGTTAATGGTGGAGTGAGAACTAAGACTCGGTGGGAAGAGAAGAACGGTATAGCTAACGGGCCAGCACACGTTGACTGGTATGAGGCCGAAGCTTATTGCCAATGGTTAGCCAAGGTAACGAAGTTACCATTTGCACTGCCTACGGAGGCACAGTGGGAGTACGCTGCGCGTAACCGTGGACAGTATGTGATAGCACCCACCAACGACGGGACAATCCGTGCTACCGATGGCGAGGAGAAGAATGTAGCGACAGAAAAAGATAGCAAAGCCTATTCGCAAAAAATGGGCACGTCACTCGGCGTATATTCTCCATTACCAGGAAATCTATATCCACCGAATCCTCTAGGCATATACGATATGGCCGGAAATGGTTGGGAGTGGATGAAAGATTGGTATGATCCAGATTACTACCAAACATCCCCAGTGAAGGATCCTCAAGGTCCAGACAAGCCCGCGTATAAAAATGATGATGGTTATTTTTATAAGGCTATGCGCAGCCAAGATTACTCTGGACCAGGACGCGGGTTAACCGTTGTTCGGTATAAAGCAGATCCTAAAAGCAGAGACTTTTTACCCAGCGATAAAACCGCCCGCTGTGTAGTGAATAGCCTTGAGCCGATTAAATAAATTTAATTAAAAAATGAAACATAAAAAAAGAAGAAGGCGTAGAGTTATCGAAGCTGACAATCTTATTGCAGAAAAATGCATGCTGGCTTTTTTTGTAATAACACTGACTCTGTCTGCTATTTTTTTACCGTACTTTATATATCGTGACTATCAATATATATTTGTATATAAACGCACGATTGGTCATGTGATTGATAGTAAAAGAACCTGTCCCGCTATATATCACCATGCTAATTCAGGTGTGTCACGATGTACTCAATATAAGCCTGTTGTTGAGTATTTTGACGATAAAGGCGTAAGGCATGAGTTCACATCAGGTTTTTCAAGTATGCAAACTAAAATGAACTACTCAGGTAAGGTTACTGTTCTTTATACTGATGACGATGACACCATATTTGATATATTTAATATAATCACACCTATCGTACTTTTCTTTATTATAGGTCGTTTTAGTTTTCATGCTGTTTGGGCGTTGGGGAATTTTTTCAGATATAGAGAGGTTAATGATGCAAGGCGTCATTCGCGTAGGAGATAAAACATCTCATGGTGGCGTTGTTCTTAGCGGCGCGACTAGTCTTACTTTTATGGGAAAGTCTGTCGCCTGTTTAGGTGATAAAGTTTCATGTCCTAAACACGGAAATACTACCATTATAGAAGGTGATAATAATGCTAGATGTAATGGAAAACCTATTGCCTTACATGGGCATCGCTGTGCATGTGGATGCACGCTAATTACCTCGTTGTCTAATGCCGGTAAAAAATAAAATGCCCATCAATTTACATTTGATTCCTGATAAAAAAACTGATCCTTTGCCTATAAATAAAATGATATGGCTTGTGTTTTTAGTGTGTTTTATTCTTCTGGTATGCTTATTGTCATTTTTGTTGTGGCCAGTTGATGAGGTTAAAAATTCAGTTTGGTTTTGGTGTTGCAGTTTACTGTTTCCTACTGTATTTGGGCTGATGCTTTATGGTCTTCGACAATTAAGTTATGAAAACAGTTTAACCTATATCAGGCATTGGAATGATAATCACGAAAAACTAGAGAAAGAACTGATAAAAAAAGGTCAGGAACCTGTCCATTTCTTAGAATCGTTTTACTGTACACCTATCGGTGAGTCTAATTTATGCCAAGCTATCATTAATGGAGAAGAGCCTTTAAAACCAATATATCTGGCAGAATATAGAACCACGGTTAGTTTAGGCCAACTTTCTCCTGCGGTAGGAAAACGTAATAATAATGAATATGCTGAACGTTTAGAAGTTTTGCTGAAAAAGATAGCGCCATCGTTAAATAATAGCCTAAATAAAAATTATAAAGAGGCTAATTTAAAGGTGAGAATAAAACACGATGGGATAATAAGCGATTCTGATGTTTTATTATTATGGCATCAGGTTTTAAATCATGAGCAAATCCGCGATGTTATATTTACCTCAGAGGATGACGGCCTGCTCTGGATTGATCATTGGCTGGATGACAAAAGCTCTACAGATATAGCTATCTCAGTTGAAATACACCTACTGAAAGAACCGCTACAAAATCATGTAGAGTCCGTTAGTGTACTTATTTTAGGGCGTGCTGACTGGTATCTTGACCGCGAAGTTACACCAAAAGCGGCAATACATAGGCCAGTTAAGATAGATAATTTAACTGAATCTCTCACGGATGCATTGCGCTGGGGAAAACTCGTCGAACAAGGGAGTTCCGATTATTTTTTTTGGCATAGCCAAGTTTCACCGGAAATGCTTACAGAGGTCACTATTACACTGGATTCAGTAGAACATCCTATTAATCAGGGTAAGAGTTTTGATTTAGATCCTACGTTTGGTCTTCCTGATAAGGCCGTTGGAAATATTGCATTGATACTCGCCTGTGAAAAAGCATATTCAGAAAATGAAAACCAGCTCATCTTACTGAGAGATTCATCCTACCAAGTTTGTACTGTCCGCCCGTTGTCCGTTCATTAAAGGATTATTTGTGAAAAATAAGCGTACTAGCACCTGGGTTATTATTCTTTGCTTACTCATTATCGTTGGGGTTCTGATATGGGTAACTAATCCTGTATTAGTGTTAGGCAGTGAATCTGAAAAGCTTAAATGGACTTTAGTTCTTCTCTGTGTCTGTTTATTCCTACTGTTTGTCGATGGATTGAGTCTATTTGGTCTCGGGAAGCTTGCATCACTAGATTTCTTCAATCGCTTTAAAAGCAATGGAGGCTCTGTTGTTACAAATACTCCTGTAGCGGGCAGGAAAAAAGCCGCATATATCACCCACCTCCGTGCCCGCCACGGCCTCCTATGGCGCAATAAAATCCGCATCCTGCTGGTCGTTGGGGAAAGCACGGCGGCGGAAGCTATTGCGCCGGGATTAACTACTCAGCAATGGCTGGAGGGGCAGGGCACATTATTGCTGTGGGGCGGTGGTGTGCAGGCGGAGCCGGATGAGGCATGGTTGTTGGGGTTGCGTAAGATGCGCCGTCGCCGTCCGTTGGATGGCGTGGTGTGGGTGATGAATGAGCAGCAGAGCGAGCAGGCTGGCGTTATCGATCAGGGCTGCCGCCAGTTGCAGAAACGTGGGCAGATTTTAAAACAGCAGGCACCGGTTTATCTGTGGCAGGTGTGTGACAGCGCGTGGCAGCAGGACGATCGCATTACCCAGCCGGTGGGGTGTTTGTTCCCCGAGAAAAACTCGCCGGAGAAATTGGCCGCCAGTTTGCAGAAGCTGGTCGCGCCGCTGCGTCAGCGCGGTATGACACAGGTGTTGTTGAAAAACAGCCATGACTTTTTGTTGCGTCTGGCTAATCGTTTAGAACACCAAGGGATTACCCACTGGCAGCAGGCGTTAACGCCGCTGCTGCGTGAATATGCGTCGGCGCTGTCGCTGCGAGGCCTGATGTTTAGTTTGCCGTTGGCGGCGAAATCCGGCGTTGCTCAGCACGGCTGGTTGCCGGATGTCGCGTGGCAGGGGATATTAAGTGATAACTCAGCGCGCACGCGTCGCGTAGGATTTTCATGGGAGCAGAGCGCTTATTATGCCGTGATGGTGCTGGCGCTGCTGTGGTTGACCGGAAGCGTTGTCTCCTTCTTCTCGAATCGTTCACAGATCGCCACGGTGCGCGATCAGGTTGATTTACTGAATAAATCCAATGCGAAACCAATGGAACAGCTGGTTGCGCTACAGCTGTTTGGCAATACGCTCGGGCAGTTGCAGTATCGTGCCGCCCATTCGGTGCCGTGGTATCAGCGTTTTGGGCTAAGTCAGAATGACGCGCTAGAAGATGCACTGTGGCCACATTACGATGCGGCAAATCAGCGCCTGATCCGTGAGCAGGCCGCAGCAGAACTGCATAAAAGTCTTAGCGAGCTGGCTGCTTTGCCACCGGATAGCCCTCAGCGCGCTAAGCTGGCTCAGGCGGGTTACGATTGCCTGAAAGCCTATTTGATGATGGCTAACCCTGATAAGGCCGATGCGTCGTTCTTGACTCGCGTGCTCGGTGCCAATGAACCCACGCGGTTAGGTGTGGGCGTCGGTCTGTGGCAGGGGATTGCGCCGGGGTTATGGATGTTCTATGCCGAAAATCTTCCATCTCATCCCGAATGGCGTATCAAGCCCGATCAGGCATTGGTGGCGCAGGTGCGGCAGGTGTTGCTCAATCAGATTGGTCAACGCAATGCAGAAGCTACGTTGTATCAGAAAATGTTGCAGTCGGTGGCGCAAAACTATGCCGATATGGGGTTAGCGCAGATGGTGGGTGACACGGATGCGCAATCATTGTTCGCTACCGAGCAAGTGGTGCCAGGCATGTTTACCCGTCAGGCATGGGAAGGTCAGGTGCAGAAAGCTATTGACGATGCCGTGTCTTCTCGTCGTGAAGAGATCGACTGGGTACTGAGCGACAACAAGCATCCTGCGTCGGGAGATGTCTCGCCAGAGGCGCTGAAAGCACGTCTAACGGAACGTTACTTCACCGATTTTAGCGGGGCATGGCTGGATTTTCTAAACAGTCTGCACTGGAAAAAAGCGCAGAATCTGTCGGATGTTACCGACCAGCTCACTCTGATGAGCGACGTGCGTCAGTCGCCGCTGATTGCGCTGCTGAATACGTTAGCCTATCAGGGGCAAACTGGACAGCGCAGCGAAGCGTTATCGGATTCGTTGATGAAATCGGCGCAAAACCTGCTGCATAAAGAGAAAGCGCCCGTTATTGATCAGCGTGTGAGTGGCCCTACCGGCCCGTTAGATAGCACATTTGGCCCTTTATTGTCGCTGATGGGGAAGGGCGCGGGAGCAAACGGCGTGATGAATGCCGATAGCTCGCTGAGCCTACAAACCTTCTTAACACGCGTTACGCGAGTGCGTTTGAAGCTGCAACAGGTGGCGAATGCGTCCGATCCGCAGCAGATGACACAGCAAATGGCACAAACGGTATTTCAAGGCAAAACGGTCGATCTGACGGAAACGCAGGATTACGGCAGCCTGATGGCGGCCAGCCTAGGCGAGGAGTGGAGCGGTTTTGGCCGCGAAATGTTCGTGCAGCCGCTGACTCAGGCGTGGCAAACCGTACTGCAACCTTCCGCTGCCAGCTTAAATACCCAATGGCAAACCTCGATTGTGGCGAATTGGAATAGCGCTTTCGCTGGGCGCTATCCATTCGCTTCCAGCGGCAACGACGCTTCGCTGCCGATGCTTGGCCAATTTATCCGTTCGAACTCGGGTCGCATTGAGCAGTTCTTAACGCGTCAGTTGGCGGGCGTGCTGCACAAAGAGGGCAACACGTGGGTGCCGGATCAAATCAACAGTCAGGGGCTGCAATTTAACCCTGAATTCCTTCAAGCCATTAACCAACTGAGTCAACTAGCTGATGTGCTGTTTACCGACGGCAGCCAAGGTGTGCACTTTGAGCTGCGCGCCCAGCCTGCCCGTAACGTGGTAGAAACCCAACTGGCTATCGACGGTCAGCGCCTGCGCTATTTCAATCAGATGGAGAGCTGGCAGAGCTTCAACTGGCCGGGGGCGACCTACCAGCCGGGCGTGATGCTAACATGGACCAGCATTAATGCCGGTGCGCGCCTGTTTGGTGATTACCAAGGTAGCTGGGGGCTTATCCATTGGTTAGAGAAAGCCAAGGTAAGCAAGCTGGATGAAAGTAGCTATCGCCTCGCGTTCGATACGCCGGATGGCCTCACGCTGTCATGGATCCTACGTACACAGCTTGGCAGCGGACCATTGGCATTGCTCAAGCTGCGGGGGTTTAGCCTGCCAAGCAAAATTTTTATCGTTAACGCAGGCGCTACCGATCCGATGTCAATGATGGGCAATAACAACGCGCTGGGGGATGAATAATGCTTCAGGGACTGATTACCGCCAGTATGAATGGGCGTGATGCTTTGGCGCTAGCGGGCGAGCAGGTTGCTTTGTGGGACAAGTGGTTGCTGCCGATTCGCGCCGATGCTCCCGCCGGAGAAGATCCGGGCTACGACGACGATTTCCAGCGTATGCGCGAAGAGGTTAACCGGTTATCGGGTGCGGATACCGATCTCGTTTGCCAACTAGCGGAAAAGTTGCTGACTACGGTCTGCAAAGATGTCCGAGTGGTGACGTATTACCTGTGGGCGCGATTGCATCGCGATGGGGAACCGGGGTTAGCCGATGGTTTAACGCTGTTGGCGGGGATGGTTTCCCGCTTTAGTGACTCTGTACTGCCGCAGCGAGCCCATAGCCGAAAAATGGCGATGGAGTGGCTAGCGAGCGGTAAGGTGCTAGATAGTTTGTCACGTTATCCCGAAGTGGTTAAGGCTGACGTAGAGCGCACGGTTGCCGCATTAGCACTGTTAGACAGTGCCATGCAGGCTTGGCCCGAAGGAGAGCGACCAGCACTCGGCGCGCTTTATTCGGCTCTGGACGTGCGCTTAGCGCAGTCTGGTGGTTTGGATGCGGTTGTGCCGCAAAACAGTGCGCCGTTAGGAATGAAAGAAGAGCACGGCAATACCTCTTCTGCCGGATTGCCTACGCTGAAACACATTCAGTCAGGGCGAGATTTGCTCGATCAGGCGCGTGAGTTGGCGCGTTATCTGCGCGATCAGCCGCAAGGGTGGCTTTCAAGCAGTCGCCTCATGAAAAGCCTGCGCTGGGACACTGTGCACCAGTTGCCACCGCAGGATGCATCGGGAAATACCCGTTTGGCCCCGCCACGAGCTGATAATCGGGCACAGTTGAAGCGTCTCTATATGCAGCAAAGTTGGAATGAGCTGTTAGAGCAGGTTGAACGCATGTATGCCGAAGGCGTCAATCATTTTTGGTTGGATTTACAGTGGTATGCCTGCCAGAGCCTTAGCAAGCAAGGGCATCCGTATGATGCTTGGGCTGATATTGTAAAGCGTGATTTAGGTATGTTTTTAGAACGTCTGCCGGGGCTGGAGGAGATGACCTACAACGATGGAACACCGTTTGCCGATGAGGTTACGCGTAACTGGATCGCACAGCATGTCAGCGGTAATCATGAGCAGTGGACTGCCCCTCCGACGACCACTCAGCCACAGGGGGACGATGACGTGCTGGCGCTGGAGGGGGAAGCCTTGGCGCAGGCCGACAGCGGCGGCGTTGAGGCTGCGCTTACGTGGTTAAGTACGCGTCCGGGAATGCATACACCGCGTAATCGCTGGTTGCTGCGTTTGCTAATGGCGCGGGTTGCTGAACAGTACGGCAAAAATGAAATGGCGCTGCATTTGCTGGCCGAATTGGATCTGAATCCAGCCCAGCTTACGTTGGCTGAATGGGAACCTGCGCTCAGTTTTGAAGTAAAAGCACGCTTGCTCAAACTTTTGCGTTTGAAGTCGCAGCGTAACGATAGCGATAAAGCCGCACTAGCCCGACGAATGGATACGTTGCTGGCAGGATTAGTGAATATCGATCCGGTTAGAGCCGCGGTGCTTTGCGGGTAATCACTGCTTTAATACTCCCCATTTTTACTTCGTTTTTTTAACCTTTCTCATGAGAACACAATTCGCATGGATGACTTAACTCTGCGCTATTTTGAAGCAGAAATGCGCTACCTACGTGAAGCCGGTAAAGAATTTGCCGAAGCGCATCCCGATCGTGCCGCCATGCTTAATCTGGATAAAGTGGGCGCGCGGGATCCCTATGTTGAGCGCCTGTTTGAAGGTTTTGCTTTTTTAATGGGGCGATTGCGTGAAAAGCTTGACGACGATCTGCCTGAGCTAACCGAAGGTCTTGTCAGTCTGCTGTGGCCGCACTATTTACGCACCATTCCTTCGCTTTCCATCGTGGAGCTTGAACCTGACTGGTCACAGATGAAACACAGTGAACGGGTCGCTCGTGGTTTTGAAGTGATGTCTCAACCCGTCGGTCAGCAGAAAACGCGTTGCCGCTACAGCACCACACAGGATCTCGAACTCCTGCCGTTAAATCTGGCTAAAGTGACGCTGGATACCGAACCGGATGGGCGCTCGGTTATCCGTCTGCGCTTTGAGTGCAGCGAGCTTGCCGATTGGGGGCAGATTGATTTGAGCCGTTTGCCGATTTACCTGAATGCGGACAGCCCGATTGCTAGCGCATTGCATCAGGCGCTTACGCTACAAATGCAGGCAATGTATCTGCGTTTGCCGGGGCAAACAGACCGGCGGCGTATGGAAGGCTATTTTTCTCCGCTCGGCTTCGGTGAACAAGATGGGCTGTGGCCGAAGGGGGAGAGTGCATTTAGCGGTTATCAATTGCTGCTGGAGTTTTTTACCTTCCGTCAGAAATTTATGTTCGTGGCGTTGAACGGTCTTGAGCATATTGAACGGCCATCGTCGCTGCCGTGGTTTGAAATCGACGTGGTGCTTAGCGAACTCTGGCCGTATGACATGCCGTTTGATGCGGAAAATCTACGCCTGCACTGTATACCGGTGATTAACCTGTTTCCGTTAGAGGCCGATCCGCTACGCCTTTCCCCGTTAGAAACGGATTATCTCTTGCGTCCGATGCGATTGCAGGATGGTCATACCGAGATCTATTCGGTCGATAGCGTGGTTTCTTCTAAGCACACCGGACACCAAACCTACGTTCCGTTCAGTAGCTTCCGACACAAAGGCGGCATGATGCGCTACGACGCACCGGAGCGTTATTTTCATACCCGCGTCAAACGCGGTGCATCGGGGTTACACGATACGTGGCTGATCCTCGGCGGTGAAGCATTTGACAGCGACAAACTGTTGGCGGAAGAGAATCTTTCCCTGAGCCTGACCGGCACTAACGGCCAGCTACCGCGTAAGGCATTGCAAAGCACGCTGCTGGATACGGTGGTGCAGTCGACACAAACCAAGCTGTCGGTGCGTAATCTGTGTGCGCCGACCATGCCGTGCTATCCGCCAACCCGTGACCGTTTTCACTGGCGTGTGCTGAGTCATCTTGGGTCGAATTTTTTGCCGATGATGGACAACGCTGAAGTGCTGCGTGGCACGCTTTCTCTCTATGATTGGACCGGTGATGAACTAAACCGCCGTCGTTTAGCGGCGATTGTCGATGTGAAGCATCACCTGATTCAGCGTTTTGAAAAAGGCTTTTTGCTACGAGGGGTCGATATTGAAGTGACGTTAGATAGCAACGGATTTTCCGGCGAGGGGGATATCAGCCTATTTGGCGAAATGCTGAGCCGGTTTTTTGCGCTGTATGCCGATATTCATTTGTTTAACCAGCTTACGTTGATACTGCAACCTTCAGGGAAATGTCTGCAATGGAAAGAGAATCACAGTCAGCGCATTCCAGGCTAATCACGGCGCTGCAAGGGCGCATGTCAGAGGTGAACGTATACCGTTTCTGTCAGTTGTTAGAGCGTGTGGCACCCGAAAAACCTGCGCTGGGCAGCACCGCGAGCCCGCATGACGATCCGGTGCGCTTTCGACCGCATCCTGGGATGGGATTTCCCGTCAGCGAACTGAAAGCGATAGAGCAAGATGAAGAACATCCGGAACGGCCATTGACGGTGCGAACCACCTTTTTAGGCTTGTACGGCGTGGATTCACCGCTACCGACCTCGTATCTGGACGACATCGCGCAAGGTAGAGAGGGGCATGAAGCGTTAGAAGCCTTTCTGGATATTTTCAATCACCGGATATTTACCCAGTTTTATCGTATCTGGCGTAAATATTCTTATCCGGCCACCTTTCAAGTGGGTGGGACTGATGAAACCTCGCAGTGCTTATTGGGACTCATTGGTTTAGGTATCCCTGGAACGTCGTCGCATATCGCCACCCCAGTTTCTCGCTTCTTGGCATTGCTGAGCGTAATGCGTCTGCCAACGCGGACAGCGGAAGGCGTTATGGCGCTGGTGAGGTTGTTGGCGCCGAAAACCACCGCGATTGTTACCGCGCATGACCGACAGCAGATTGTGTTGCAAAAACCAGCCGGATTAGGCCCGAAGCACCGCGTGAATCTGTCTCAGCGAGCGGTATTGGGGGCAACAGGTACTGATGTGAATACCCAGATGTTGCTAACGCTGCACACCACTGATTTGGAGGAAGCCAAAGGATGGTTACCGGGCGGGCAGCTACATACGGATTTAATGGTGTTGTTGCGGGTTTATCTGGGATGGCGCTGCAATGCGCGACTGAAGTTAGTGTTGCCAACCGTTCTCCTAGCGCCACCGGTGTTGGGAAAAACACACGTTCAGCTTGGGTTAACGGGTTTGTTAGGCCTTCATGCGGCACAGTCTGCTGCCTTTGCATTACCCGATGAGATCACGGTCAATTTGGGGCATTACCAAGGATTACAGCCGAATACGGCGAACAGAGAGGTTAGGCATGTCAATTTTCGCTTTTAAATCCCATTCATTTCAGGCCGGCGCCGTGGTGTTGTCGGCGCTGCTGCTGGCTGGCTGTGGTTTAACGCAGAGCGTTGCAGATGGAACAGTTTCAGTAACCAAATCGATATTCTACAAGCAGATAAAAACCCTTCATCTGGATTTCAATGCTCGCGAAGCGCTAAACACTGACGCTAATGATATGAGTGCATTATCGGTGCCTACCATGGTACGGGTTTATCAGTTGCGCGATAGCAAAGCCTTTGAACAGCTGGATTATCAAAGTTTGTTGGTTGATGGTGATGCCAGCCTGAAAGCCGATTTGTTGAGTTCGCGCGAAGTCGTGGTGAAGCCGGGTACGGGGGCATTGTTGAATATGCCAATGGAAAAAGAGGCCAAATTTGTGGCGGTGGTTGGCCTGTTCCGGATGCCTGATACGCAGAAAAACAGCTGGCGCTTGGTGATTGATCGTGAGGATCTGTTGCCGGATGACCCTCGGGTGATTGAGCTCGGTAATAATGCCCTGAGTCTGAAACCGGTTAAGGATTAAGCCATGTCGTCTCAGAATCCCTCGCTGTATGAAATGCTGACACTGAACTTTGGCGGTGAACTGGATCTCCATTTGGTGAGTGAACGCGACCAGGTGATCCTGTCCGTGCTGGATAATATGCAGCGTATTCTCAATAGCCGAGCCGGTACGCTGGCCCACTTGCCTGACTATGGATTACCGGACATGAGCCAAATTCTGCAAGGGATGCCTGGTTCTGCTCATGGATTACTGTCAATGCTGTCGGCGACGTTACTCAAGTATGAACCACGCGTCGAAAGCCTTGCTATTACGTTATTACCGCAAACGCGCAGTGGTCATCTGGAATATACCCTTGAAGCTCATTTAAAAGACGTGGGTTTGGTGCGTTACGGCACAGAGTTTGCGCCAGAAGGCAAAGTTTTGGTGCGTCATCTTAAACAGCAGCAGTTTGTTTCCGCTTAGTTTTCATCATCACAATTCTTCTTACGGAGTTTCAATTAAGCATGCCTTCCTTCTCCGAACAGCATTTACGCACCGGTGGCGATCCGCGCACATTAAGCGAATTTAGCGCTCTACGCGATGAACTGGGCAAGTTGACGCATCCGGCTCGTCCTGATGTGGATTGGCAAAAAGTAGAGCAGCTGTGTTTGGCGTTATTCCGCCAAAACGGCGTCGAGTTACAAACGACCGCCTATTACACGTTGGCCAGAGCACATCGTGCGGGTATGGCGGGTATTGAAGAGGGATTAGTACTCGTGGATGGGTTACTCACCCACCAATGGCCAGTATTTTGGCCACAGCAGACTCATGCTCGAATGGAGATTCTGGGATGGTTGGCTTCACGTTTACAGCAGTTACTGCGTGGCTATGTTTTCAAGTACGGCGACTTAGCCCTTATTTATCGAACAGAGACGCTGTTAGAGCATTTAGGTGAAGTGTTAGCCCGCTTGGAGCTGAAGCATCTGAGTCAGTTGGATGGTTTGTATCATCTGATGCATAACACCGCGCTACGGCTTGAGAATCTGGACGGTGATAATGTCGTGCAGGGGGGAAGTACGCTGGCCGCACGGCCTACGATGGATATCTCAGGGACAGAAATACGCGACGATTCGCCTTTAGTTTATGTCGTTCAAGCTGAGGCCAAGCCTGTCGTCATGCGAGTGGAAAACAATCCACGCGGTCTTCAAAAAAGCCACTGGCAAGGGTTTGTGGCTGGACTGATTTGTATGGCACTGGTGGGCTGCGCGGGGTTATGGGGATGGCATGCTCTGCATCAGGAGCCGGTGTTGAATACGCTGCTGGCCACGGTGCAGCCTCTGCCGAAGACGTTAACGGCAGAGCAGATAACTTCGCTGCGAACAGATAAGGCGGACAAACTCCCGACGCTGACCAATGAGATGTTGGCTGCGACGCAAACACAGTTGGACAGTCTAAGGCAGTTGCCTGCAATGTGGCCGCTAAATTATGGCTCTCAGTTAGTGAAGCAGGCACAAACGCTGTGGCCAAAAATTCCGGCGGTTGAGCAACTCGCGGCTAAATGGCAACTGAGCTTAAATGCTCAGGCGGCTTCCAATGAGACCCTAAATGATTGGAATTTGGCACAAACGCGTTTACAGCAGCTGGCAAACAAACTGAATGGGTTAGATGAACAGCGAGGTAAATACATTACCGTGTCAGAGCTGAAATCCTCGGTGTTTGCTATTCAGCAGCCGTTAGCGAAATCGCCGCCGCTGGAAGAGCTGTTACGGCAGTTGGCTGAACAGCAAAATGCCGGAAAAGTTGCTCCGGCATTGATGATGCAAATCGATAATCGGTTTAAACAATTACAAAGCCGCTATATGTTACTCACTGAATCAAAAACAGAATAACTTCACTTTCCGGTAGCGCCATATCGCATGACGCTACTGGAGTTTTTACTCTGACACCTCTTTGTTCGCCGCAGGTACTCTCTCAATCACCATCGTTTGGCTTTGGCTCAGACTGATCCCCGCCGCTCTTAATCTTTTCAAAATCTCATACAGCAAATCACTTTTTGTGCCGCTCACGACGCGTGGGCTGGCGACGTAACCCGTTACGCTGAGGACAATACCATTTGGGCCTAACTCTTTAAAACTCACCGAAGGCGCTGGCGCACTCTGAATGGCCGCATGTTGTAGATAAGCATCCAACAGCAAGGTGCGCGTTTGCTCTGGGTCGATGTCTAGAGGGAACGTGAGGGCGATGGTGACAACACCTTGGGCGTTACCCATAGTCGCATTGCGTACGTTTTGGGATATCAGCTGTGAGTTTGGCACAATCACGGTAGAGCGGTCACTCAGCTGAATTTCCGTAGCACGAACGTTAATACGACGAATATCGCCTTCAACGCCGCTGATACTGATCAAATCACCGACTTTTACGGGGCGTTCTGTCAACAAAATGAGCCCTGAAATAAAGTTTTTCACAATTTCTTGCAGGCCAAAACCAATACCTACCGACAGGGCGCTGACGATCCATGCCAGACGATTCCACTCTATACCCAGTGTGGACAGGGTCAGTAAGATAATCAGGACATAACCAACGTTGGTGAATAGCGTGACCAGCGAAGCGCGCATGCCGCGATCCATCATGGTTTTTGGCAGGAAGTCATTATCCAACCAGCGGCGCGCTGAGCGTAAAATATACCACCCAATCACCAAGCAGAGCACTGCGTTCAGGGCATGAGCCGGGATAATCGTAAAGCCCCCCAGTCCCTTTCCTCCCCAAATTTCGACGACTTTTTGCAGAAGCGCCATTGGCGTGGTGGTGCCATAGGTGCCGCTGAGCAAAGCAACAATGGCGAGCAGAACCAACATGGTTTTGCCGATGGCTGAAAGCAGCGTAGAGGCTAAAGAGAGGTGGCGGTCGCTAAGGCTAAGCGTACTTTTCAGAATTTTTCCTGAACGACTGTTAGGCATAAAAATGCTGTCGCAGAGGTCAGTCATTAGGTGAATAAGCAGATACAGGCTTGCGAGAACTAGCCATACCCAAATAAGTTCGTAAGTAAGAAAGCGCGCTAACAGGATATACCCTGTTAGCAGGGAAATTATGATGGAGAACGAGGTTGCGCTAATTGCGAGATGAATAAAACCGGCTAAGGCTGAGCGCACTACGGTCTGTTCGTTATTTGCTGCATTGGCATGGCGCAGGTGCGTGACGCGTACTGACATTGTGATGGCAATCAGCGCAACAAATAAAGCCAGTAAACCACTACAGAAAACGGTGGCTGCAATACTTGAGCCGACGAGATTATTCAGCTGTTCTAGAATGCTAAAAACAAAAATGGTTGACGCAATGAGCGGCGGGAAGGGCGCCAGTTTTTTTGCTGCCGTGTCGGAGATGTTTGGCAACCGCCATGATGGATGGCGATTAGACAGCAGCGCTTTACCAAGCCCCGCGATCAGGCTGGAGAATACCGTAAGCCTGACCAGTGTTTGGGTAAACTCTAACAGTTCGGGGGCAGTATCGGGTTGGCGAATAAAAATATAGCACAGGAAATGTGCACCGATCCCCAAGCATAGCGCAGTGAGTAGCGTCGTGCTGAAGGCCAGTACGCTGCGGCGCAGGCGACCTTCGGGCAGCCAACGTTGCATCATGGCGCTCAGTGGTTTATCGAGAATCACTTGGCTACCTATGCCGAACGCTAGCGCGAGCAACAGATAAAAGGCGGAGCCTGTATTCCAGTCGGGTGACCACGCGTCATCCCAGGCATCGACGATTTGTTGTTGGAAATTACTGAATTTGGCGAGGTCATGATTTTGTGACGAGATAAGCGGTAGCCAAAAGTTTTGTCCAAGTACGCTGCCGGAGTTAAGTGCAATTTGAGATTTCAGGGCAGAGCGGCGCAGATTATTGATCTGGGTCGAGAGATTAGTCGCGTTGGTTTTGACGGCATCGGCCTGATCGATTTGCTTATCTAGCAGCGTCTTAGCGCGGTTTAATGTTTTTCGCTGTTGGGTGACCTCTGCGGTTTCATTAGGCGCCGGAGGGCCTAGCACATCGAGTTGCGCCTGTATTTGAGTAATTTGCGGCGTAAGTTCGGCGAGCTTAGTTTGCGCTTCCTCAACAAGCTGGAGCGTTTCGGTGTTGAGCAGACTCAACGTTTTTTCGTTTTGCGAGTTGGCAACCTGTTGCTTAATAGCATCAAGTTTTTTCTGCAAAAATCCGCTGTCAGATTGCGTCGCCGTAGTGGCCTGAGGAACAGTGCTGTTGGCGGCAATACTGATGATGGGGAACATCAGCAATAGCGACAGCACCGTGGAGATTTTCAGCATTTTTAGCATTGAGCAAGCGTTCCACTTCAGCATGTTTAAGGTAACTATCCGGTAATTATAGGAAAAATAGTAGGTATTTTCGCTATCATTTTGTTAACACAATGGTGATTGTCCATGCTGCTGTTTGACACAATCAGTGTGGCAGAAGCCAAGGCTTCCCCCGCTTCTACCATTCACTTTAAGACTTGGATTTTGAGACTACGGGGAGACTTTCCGCGCGATACCCGCCACCAAGCGCCTTTATGAGATTAATATCGGCATCAATCCAGCGGCCGTGAAGCTCTATAAGTTTAGTCTGCTCAGCTAACAGGGGGAGTTTCGCTTTAGCAACGTTTACTCCGCTAATGAGCCCTGCCTGAAAACGTTGTTGGGTGAGTGACCAGATTTTTTTATCGCCAGCAACGACGACGGCTTGGTGTGTTCTTTGATGGGTAATGGTATCTAACTGGGTGATCCCCTTGGTCACCTCAGTCACTGCGCTAACCACGGCTTTGTTGTAGTTAGCGATACTGAGATTGCTGTTATCCTGCATGATGCTTAGGTTCGCATTGAGCCGCCCTCCGTCAAAAATAGGGAGGGTTAAGCCAAAGATTCCCCCCATCTGCTGGGCGGAACCACGAAATAGGTCGCTTAAGTGTAGGGCGTCGTTTTGCAAGAATCCCATCAGGTTGATTTCAGGATAAAACGCCGCCTTAGCCGCATCAACTTCGCTTAGCGATGCATCAATGTACCAATGCGCTGCCTGCAAATCTGGCCGACGCGCCAGTAATTCATAGTTAAGGTTTTGTGGCATGGTACTGGCAACGTCTGGTAAAGGAACCGTCTCAAGCGCAGGCAACGGATTCTTAAGCCCAATCATGGCCTGTAAATTTGCACGTAATAGCAGCAGATTGCCCGTGTAGGCGTCAATTTGCTCGTCTATTTTCGCGAACTGGGTTTCGGTTTGTGTTTGTTCTAAAGAGGAGATGATCCCTTCGTTATACAGTTTGCGGTCAGTATCATTGATGAGTGACTCCTGCTTTTTAATCTCTAGCAGAATGTCTTGTAGCGCTTTAACGGTTTGAATGTCCCAGTAAATCTGCGTAACAGCGGAGGACACGAGGAGTTCACTTTCAGCCAGTTCTGCTTGTTTCGCCTTATATACCCCTAAGGCCGATTGGACTTGAGCCCGATTTTTACCCCACAGATCTAAATCATAGCTAGCCTGAAGGCCAAAGGTTCCGCTGGTGTACCATGGACCGGTGGTGCCTGCGGCGGGATCATCAAGGGCAAAAGGCCCCATTACGCCTTCAGCCGACATCTTTTGGCGTTCGACATCAGCACCGAAATTTACGATGGGAAAATCATTAGCGCGTGCGCGGTCGGTCTGGGATTTTGCTATTTCGATGCGTTGACGAACAATGGCCAGCGTGGGTGAGTCGGCAAGGGCTAACGCTACCAGTTGGTTTAGCTGTGGGTCATGGTAATTTTGCCACCAGTGATTTCCTGGCCACTCACGCAGCGCTCCTTCAGGGGCATCGACGATATGAATTTGGCTCAGATCGGTTTGAGGCAATGGCGCTTTTTCCGAATGTATGGCTGCACATCCACAAAGAATTATGGATAAAGAAATAAGTATGCTGGGACGCCATATTTTTTTTCTATCGTTAAAACGATATTTGGTTTTTTTATTTATATTTTTCATGAATGAATTATTAATGGAATTAAAAAATGTCATATGATTCTGCTATTAATGTCTAAAGCAGGATAATTAGGCTGCGAACAATAAATGGTTTTATAAATCTTGTTTTATGCAGTTGTGCGGATATTCGTTATTTTGCTGAGAACATTTGTTTCAAATTCACCATTCATTTCTATTAATGTGTTTTGTTTTATTAACTATATATTTTATGAATGGTTGTATTTATTTCGTGAATCACTCCGGTGAAATATAGGCAAAGCATAACCTCAGATTTCTGCATACGGTTCATGCCTAGGGTTGCTATGAATATTTTCGGTTAAATACGGATTTTTAATCCATGCTTAGAGTTCGGCCTTTATGAGGTGAAGCATGATGAAGAAAACAACGCTCTTTCAATTTTTTCACTGGTATTACCCCGATGGGGGCAAACTCTGGCCGGAAGTGGCTGAGAAGGCTGAATATCTTGCCCAGCTAGGGATGAGTCATGTTTGGCTGCCGCCTGCCAGTAAGGGCGCAAGCGGGGGATATTCTGTTGGATATGACTCCTATGATCTGTTTGATTTGGGTGAGTTTGATCAAAAGGGCAGTGTGCCAACCAAATACGGTGATCGAGGTGGATTGGAACATGCAGCGCAGTCTCTGCAATCTCACGGGCTACAGGTGCTGTTTGATGTGGTGTTAAATCACAAATTGGGCGCTGATGAGAAGGAGCGCGTTTTTGTGCGCCGCGTGGAAGAGCACGATCGTAATGATATTGACGATCATACCTTTGAAGCGTTGACCTATACCCGTTTTACTTTTCCTGGACGGCAGGGAAAATATTCTGAGTTCGTATGGGATTTTCGCTGTTTTAACGGCGTTGATTATATTGAAGATCCCGATGAAAACGGCATTTTCAAAATAATGAATGATTTTGGCGATGATGGTTGGAACGACGATGTCGATAAAGAGAATGGTAATTACGATTATTTGATGGGTGCTGATGTTGAATTCCGTAATGAAGCGGTCACCGAGGAATTAAAGTTCTGGGGACGCTGGTTATTGGATTCCGTGCCTTGTGATGGCTTTCGTCTGGATGCCGTAAAGCACATTCCCTCATGGTTTTATTCTCAATGGTTGGATCACCTGCGCGAGCACTCTGGGCGCGAGCTGTTTACGGTTGCCGAGTATTGGTCACCTGAAGTGGGGGCGTTGGAAAACTATCTCAATGAAACTGAACATAAAGTCATGCTGTTTGACTCCGTGTTACATAAGAAATTCCATCATGCGTCTAAGTCTGGTAATGCCTACGATCTCTCGACGATCTTTGCCGATACGCTGGTGGCAATAGCACCAGAAAATACGGTTACGTTGGTGGCGAATCATGATACCCAGCCATTACAGTCTTTAGAGGCACCGGTGGAACCGTGGTTCAAACCGCTGGCCTATGCGCTCATTTTGCTCCGTGAGCAGGGCGTGCCCTGCGTGTTCTATCCCGATCTGTTTGGTGCAACCTATACCGATAAAGGTGATGATGAGCAGGATCATGAAATCATCATGCCGATCATTCCTGAGTTGGAGAAACTGCTGGAGGCGCGTCAGCGTTTTGCCAACGGGGCACAGCATGATTATTTCGATGATCCCCAATGTATCGCCTTTGTGCGAGACGGCACCGGCGAGGCACCGGGGTGCGTCGTGGTTCTAACCAACGGTGACGTGGCAGCAAAACACGTGCAACTTACTAACGGTCTAGCGGGACGCCGTTTTTACGATTTTCTTGGCAATCATGAGGATATTGTCACCGCCGGTGACGACGCTACCGCCGATTTCCCTGTCTCAGCGGGGAGCGTCAGCGTCTGGGTTTTAGAGCAATAGCCTGACTTAAAATGCGACATCGACGATAAGCGTATCAGTGTACAGTCCGGCGGGTGGCGTCGTTTGGTTGGGGAATATTTTTGCC
The DNA here is from genome assembly GCF_001655005.1 of Hafnia paralvei ATCC 29927. Lineage (GTDB taxonomy): Bacteria > Pseudomonadota > Gammaproteobacteria > Enterobacterales > Enterobacteriaceae > Hafnia > Hafnia paralvei. Next base: position 48,048 of record NZ_LXET01000044.1, on the reverse strand, counting down.
ACGTAGTTATAGGTTTTGGTCATGGTATCAGCGCTGGTCGTGGTAGCGGCAGTACTGCTCCAGCGCTGACTTCCCACCGATCCCCAGCGGTTATTGCTGGTTGACTGATAGATATCGTAGCTCAATAAATTGGTGGTTCCATTCAGCATATTACGAACCCCTCCGCTAGCGTGTAGCCCATTATTAATCCCTACGGTATAGGTTGCACCTTTGGTGCATACCAAGGTAATGGTATTGGCCTGTGAGCTAAAGCTGCCAGCAACCGGTGCGCTGCCAAAGTTGATATCGGGCGCGGTGATGGTGGCGCAGTCGTTGGTGACAACCAGAGTTACGGGGATGACTAATGTGTCAGTGCCCGTATCATTGTTGAGACACAGAACTAATGCGCCAGCCGTACAAATGTTCCAACTGATCGTTACTGTGAGGGTAGTGGAGTAGGTTCCTGCGGCAACGGATTGTCCCACAATGGTATTGACGGATAGAGGGAGAGAATACTGTTGATTAGTGAGTAACCCAAGGAACGTTGAACTAGGAATGGATTGTGTGCCAGTCACGCCAATTTCCACCGCCGGTGAGCAGGTTGGGGTAACGCACACCAGTTGGATGGGAATACTGTCCGTTGTGCCGTTGGTGAGAAGCGCGCGCGATCCGCTCGTTGTTGTCGATTTGGTATAGGTAATGCCTATCGAACCCGGAGCGGCAACCGCGAGCACGATGGGGCAGCTTATCTGAACGTTAAACACCTGAGTTTGTGAGGTTGTATTGACGACGACTGAGCTTTGGCTGCCATAATTTATCAATACAGGCTTAGTCAGCGTGCAGTCATGAGTAGTGAGGGCGCTGGCAGTAGAGGAAAACAACACTCCGCCGCATAGAATGAAAATTAAGTGAATAATGCCTCTCATACTAGTCGTTCTCCGATGATTTTTTAAGCTGGCAGGTAAAGGGGCCGTAGGTGCTTAATTTCTGTGAGTGATTGTCGGGTAGGCTGAAATTGACAACGCAGCGCAGACCGTCAGGGGTGCGAAGTCGCAGCACATTTTGCCGCTCTAAATCTTCCAAATAAGCCAGTCCATCCCAGCCAACGTAGGCGCCTGATTTTCCTTCCCGAGTGACAGAACTGGATATTGGAATCGCGGCTCCGGTCTGATCGTGCAGAATGACGCTGGCCGCGCGTCGCTCGCGCACCGGAAAATGCACCAGATATCCGCTATTACGTCGTACGGCGAGGCGTTGCTCGGTGGTATCGGCATAAATATCTGCGGGAAGATTTAGCGTATCGATACTGAACTTGGAGGGATAAAACGAAGACACACCGGGGATCAGCATGTATCCGTGGCGGTTAGTCACACCCTTAGGCTGATTTTCAAAATTAACGCCGATGTTAGGATAGCCATCGGTGCTCACCACCACGAAAGCGTCGTTTATCTGATTGGCGGCCAGCAAAGTGTTATCCATATACACCAGCGAGCCCATCATTTCCCCCCATTGTGTATAGCTGTTAGAAGGACCATACACGCCACCCTGTAGCTGAATATGTTCATTACGCCAGCCTAGTGTCGCCTGCTGATAGTTGTTTTGTTCCGACTGATTGGCATAGGCGAGATCCCATTTGAATCCGCCGTCGCTTGGCATGGCGTGGTTATAACCGATCGTTTGTTGGCGTTCGCCTGTCGCGTTGCGTTGCGTCGTGAGACTGATGTTATCGAAGGTGCTGAACGGAATTTGAATGGAAAGCGCCAGTGACCAGTCTTGCTGGGATGGATCTCGGCTGGCGGAAACATAAAGTGTGCTATTTCCCCAAAGATTTTTATTCCACGACAGGTTGAGCAGGCGAGTTCTATCTCCGGCAAAGCTTTTAATATCAAAATAAGCGAGTCCGAGACTGCCAAAGCGATCCAATGACAGCGCGGCGGAGTACTGATCGCTACTTTTACTGAGCGAATAGGATGCTGGATCTGAGGTATTCGTTGGTATGTCGTAAAGCGCTAAATTTCCAAAGTTTTTATCGCGACGACTGTGCTGAGTGCCAATGTTAAAACGTGAATTACTGTACTGATAACCCCAGTCGTATTGATTGCCTCGCTTGCCATACATTGTGCTGGTGGTCGCAGAAGCGTTGAGCACACCGAGATAGCTCAGTTTTACTAATGTGCCTAAACCGGTTAGCGCCAATTCTTGGGCACCTTCGGCATGAGATTCCAGCGTAAGGTCGTCGTTGACGCCGTAGCGATAAGAACCACTTATGGCGGCTGGGCCGTAGGAGAAATCTTTTTCTCCATAATCACGTCGCAATGCGCCTAAAGAAAGTGATGCATCTGAAAGGCCTGGTTTCAGTAGCGTGCTTGCGACGTAAAAAGGCTGTGTGGTGGATACACGGCGGCCTAATGCATCGGTGGTAACAAGAACGGCTTCACCCGCGCCATTGACGTAGGGTAGATTGGTGAGAGTAAAAGGCCCAGGTTCAAGGTTGGTGCTGCCGGATTGATAACCGTTAATAAAGATATCCGCCGTGGTTGGAACCGCGGTTTGCCCTGAAAACGCGGGCAGGGGATATGTGATCATATCTGGACGAACGGAGAAGTCTCGTCCAATACTTACGCCGCCAAGGCGCACGCTGTTACTCCAGCTCAACGCCCCTGTCACTAAATCGCCGACTTGCCAACTAATCGCATTCGTTTCGTTTACGCCGCTTAAGGTTGAGTCATATCGACGAAAACCTTCGTTGCTGCTATCCGCATTTCCTCCCATGCTTTTCCGTAAAATACTGGTACTGGAAAAGGTCGCATTGGGGGTGAAAATGCGTAGCTCGTTCCATGCCGAAGTGAGCGTAGCGTTGTCCTGCGTGTGGCTGGTATAAACGTCATAGTTGAAGAGTGCCCCAGAGCCAGCCAATGCGTGTGTTTGCTGTGTCGGGTTGCCGGTAAATATCGGTTGATTAGGCAACCAATCGGTTGGCACCTGCACTAATAGTCGTTGGTTTTCGCTGTCATAGCGGGCGTTTAATTCGGGCATAGCGCTGATATCTGTTTCAACCGATGTGAATTTGTCGGCAGGCAAACCGAAGCTAATCAGCGTATTCGATTGGACAAAGAAATGACCGTTGCGTTCGACTACTGGGATGAGCTTGCCAGTGTTGAAACGGTTGATAACTAATTCTAGGCGGAACTGCTGTTCTTGATTAACGACGCTAGCCGTGGGAGGCGGAGGCAGATCCGTGCTGCCTAGATCGGCGTAAGCGATGCTGGGCAAACTGAGTGTGACCATAAGAGGCACAGCGCGACTGTACCTGACTTTGGTTGCGTTCACTTAGGCGGCTTGGCGGATAGTGCCGATTATGGTGTTGGGCCGGATTGCCAAATATTAGCGTCGTTATTGACCTCTGCCTTCAGGTGCTCGCCGCGTGACACGCTTGGTGGTAATGGCCATACGCGCTTGGAATGTGCGAGCACATAGCCCAGTAAGCCATCTGCTATTGGCTTGCCGTTAATTGATACTTTACTCAGACGCGCATGGATCGCGCCTTGATTGGTAACTTCTAGTGCCGGATGGTCATTATTGGTTATCGTCTTCCAACTCAGTTGACTTTGATTGAGCTGCACCGGCTGTGAAGCGTTGCGCTGAAAGTTGACGCCGTCACCATAGACAAATAGAGGCAGCGAATAGCGCATGAGTAAAGAAACACCGGCCTGATTGGCAGAAGAATGGTCGGGCGATGGAACCTCATCGATCAGGATACGAAAAGCCTGCTCTTTTCCCGCTGGTGTCGGGGATTGGCGAATAAGGCGGATAAGCTGCTTTTTCCCCGCGCTGATGTTTACGATAGGAGGGCTGGCGACAACGTCTTGCTGATTGCGATAATTTTCTTCTCCGTTTACCTGTTGCCAACCGAGCACGCGTATTTGCATGGTTGCGACGCTGGTTCCCTTATTTTCAAGCCAGAGCTCAGTCGCGTTGTCCTTTGCACCCAGTGCAGGGTCAATTGGCCAAATTAGCATATTAGTGGCGGAAAAGGCTTTGATTGGCGCAGCTATACACACCAGTAGAGTACCAATAAAAATATAAGGAATAGGACAAATAGAATTGACACGTTTGCTCATCAAACTCTCCTTGATTTACCAAGTGAGTGTCACCGTTAATGTATCGGTGTAACTCCCTGAAGGGCTAAAGCCGTTAAGTTGTAATACGCCGTAAATAGGCAAAATAATGTTGTTATTCGTGCCTGTTATATTGAGTGGAACGGTTTGGTTAATCAGAATTTCGCTGGTATGCGCCGCATCGGAATATATTCGATAAGGTAATTGGAGACTATTTCCGCTCTGCATCACATTACGTACGGTAGTTTGGTGTGTCCCCCCATCGACTTTCATACTCAGAGTGACGCCAGGAGTGCATGCCAGTGTCAGCGTGGTGTTTTGTACAAAAGTCCCATTGATACTTCCACTGGTTGTGCCGGAATATGAACCAAAACTTAGTGCGCCAAATAAGCTTCCAGTACCCAGCAAGGCACATCCTGCGGCGATAGTTGCTTGAGCCTGAAATTGCGCAGAGATGACGGCATAGGCGTTTTGAGCAGTGACACAGCAAAACAATAATGCCGCAGGTATTGAGCTGACCACGCCATTAATAACCCCGCTCCCCTGTGTATTCATGGCGCGCTAATAGGTAATTGTTATATTTAATGTGTCGGCATAGGCTCCTGCCTGCACGTTAGTATTATTCGCTACACCCACAATTTTTCCCCAAAGAGCATAACTGCCGGTGGTGCCGGTGGTACTAACCGCGGTTAACGTTGCGCCGTTGGTCAGTGCAGTGGTCATGTTTGAGTTATCGTAAACGCTGTAGGCTATCCCTTGAGTGGTGGCAGGTGGGCTTATCAGATAACGCCCAGGCGTACCCTCTGTTCCATAAACGGTAGTGGGCTTGGGATTGACGCTGCTGGTTAGTGCGACTGAATAAGTCACCCCAGATGTACATTGGACGTTAAACGTGTTCCCACCAGAACCCCCACCACTGAAGCTTGCGGTTAAGCTATCGAAAGTTGCAGGGGAAGAGCCAAAGCTCAGAGTACCGAAGTTCACACCTGTTTGACTCGGTGAGCCGTTTACCAAACAACCATTAGTTAAGTTTAAGGTCACGCTAACGGTACCGGTGGTTGTGACAGCCATAGCAGGCACAGCGAGCAGGTTGGCGCTTGCCGCGATCGCGAAAATAAACCGTAGCTTCATCGTCTATCCCTCTGTAATAAGATGACAACTGAACAGCAACTGATTTCCGACTGGCGTAAGAGAGAAAACTCAAATACTTCAATAATGCTTATAATTAAATGCGTTAATAACAAATGTAGCGCAAGTCTAAAAAATCACCACTGCAACATTGAAAAGTTAATTGTCTGTAATTGCGGAATAAAACAAGTCGCTAGTGTTAGGTGCGATTTTACAACCTTGAGCTGGGCTAAACCGCGACGGGGAGTGAGGTAAAGATTGATTAACGAAATAGGCAATGGGATGACACTGTGTCAATCAACTAAAATTGATAATTTGCAGAATTTTTTATGAGGGAGTAGCATTATTACACACATAAGTGGTCAAGCCCGATGGGCAAATCGATTATGCAATCCTTTCATGCTTTTCTAAAAAATCACTCTCAATTTATGGCTGCTTTCTGGTCAATCATGATTATTGTCTTCGAAACCTCCATAGCCTTATACATCATTCGAAATATTTGATAACCGCACTACCGCCATACGGCGCATAATGACAGTTGAGTTAAAACCATCTATAGATTAGTTTAAATTCACTGTCGTTGTTTTCTGCGTGGGGAGGTCAACGTGTTAACTCGAAAATTATTGGAGTCGCAAGACTTTGCCAAAACCTACTCAGCCTTGGAAAACCTGTTCTGGACACCAGCACAGCTCGACGCTTCCTTAAACCACATGATTGAAACCTGCCCCAAAGATCAGGGGATCTGGATTTTTGGCTATGGCTCGTTGATTTGGAATCCACTTCTTGAGTATGCAGAAGTACAGCCTGCTCATCTCAAGGGCTGGCAGCGCGATTTTAATATACGTTTATTAGCTGGGCGTGGTTCAGAACATACGCCGGGGCGCATGCTTGGCCTCAAGCCTGAAGGTGATACGCGAGGATTAGCATTCCGTTTATCGGATGACAACGCTCGCTGTGAGCTTCAACTTCTATGGACGCGAGAAATGCTGGCTGGGGTTTATACGCCCAAATGGTGCCCTTTGAGCCTTGCTGATGGTCGTGAGATTTTTGGGATTACGTTTATCACCGATCCCAAGCATCCGCTGTATGAGTCCAACTCAACGCTGAATACCGTTGCGGCACTGATTTCTCAGGCCAGCGGCTCGTTGGGCAGTAACGCCGAGTATTTATTCTCGTTAGACTCTGCACTAGAACAGCACCGTATTCCGGACAACAATATCACCGAGCTCGCACGCTGTGTGCGCCAAATCCAGCAAAACGCGCCAACCCGATAGTGAGCGTTTGATTTTCCATCATTTCGTAAACCTGAGCGGACACCTTTATGCATGCGTAAGGATTGTGTGACAATTGACGCATACATCACGGAGGAGAATAATCCCCCTCGTTGGGTCGTTAGCTCAGTTGGTAGAGCAGTTGACTCTTAATCAATTGGTCGGCGGTTCGAACCCGCCACGACCCACCAACAGAATCAATCACTTAGAATTAACCTCCTTCTGTAAATTATCAATGTGGGACATATTTGGGACACAATCGCCAAATATCACATCAATTTGCTTGGCGTGCTCAGTTACCTGAAGCAACAGATGCTATTGATACAGCAGTACTGCTAGTCAACCAGAATGAAACAGATCAGCAATTGCCTGTTACCCACTTCTTGAGAGCGAAAAATAACCTATCAGAACTTGAGAATGCTGAACAAGCCAGAGCTAATCTTGGAGCGCCATCAGTTGAAGATGTAAACGACAAAGTCGAATATCTCATTGACGGCAAGAGCACCTTCCTTAATGGCGCTACCTTAGAGTCTGAAAGGGACTTCATCTGGGATGATAATAGTAAAAGCTGGTATTACTGGACTGGCTCATTTTCTAAGGAAGTTCCTGCTGCATCAACCCCAGAATCGACAGGCGGTATCGGTGCTGGAGCGTGGGTGAGTATTGGAGATGCTGCGTTACGCACAATGCTTGTATCATCATCTGGTGCGGAAATGATCGGACATGGAAACACAATTGTTAGAGCTGAGCTTGATAAGCTAAACAAATTACCTTGTTACTGTAAACGTTAAGGATTACGGGGCGGTGGGGGATTGGAACGAAACAACACAACACAAACAGGGACTGACAACACCTTAGCATTCCAAAATGCTATCAATGCACTAGCTAACATGCCAGATATTCGTAATGGGCAAGTAAGGCAGTTGTATATTCCAAACGGTAACTACAGAATAAAAAATATCATAGTCCCTGATTCTTATGGATTTATGATTGAGTTTAAGGGGGATGGGTTTATTAACACTCGTCTTTATTGTTACCCAGATTCACCAACCACAACGCCTTGTATTGAAATCAATATTGAATATGTATCCTTTGACTCAATTGAAGTACTTGCTAGCCTGAAGAGGAATGCATCTCTTTCAGATAGAAGCGCAACTTTAGTTGAGGTAAAGCTACCAGATGGTAGAGCTGATTGTGACATAAAATTGATGCCAACATCCTCATTTGGGGGCGCTGAAACACTTTTTCGTGTATATGGTCGTGGATTCCATTGTAATGGCGCAGTGATGTTTTTCTCAGGAACATTCCTTGAAATTGCCTGTGATACCAGAACATGGACGACAGGTGGAAATCAATCAACTACTGGAATGCGTAACTATCTAATTAATAATAGATTCGATACAGTTGGAGTCATGGTAAAAATAACAGGGAGTGGTTATCAGAAAGATCATATTAATGATTTGATAATATCAGGGAATGATATATATCAAATGGATAGACTTATTTTGGGTGCTGATGCTACACTTCAGCACTCAATTATAAGTAGCAATAGTTCTGTTGGTTCATTTGCATACAATGTGATTGAATTAAACGCATTGTTAACACTACAATATCTTCAAATAGACGGGTTAAATTCTATAATAGAGTTTCGACTCCATCTGTTGATAGCGATTATATGCATGGCATGGTTTCATGTTCCGGCAGTGTTGAAAAAGTAAACATAATTGGGAACTCAATGTCATGGAATACATTGCAAGTGGTGTCAATAGGGAGTGCATCATTCTCGCTTAACATAGTTGGAAACACGTTTGACCAAAGCTATATGTCAGGAACTTCAGCAGTGATTGTTCGTGGGGCTAACTGCGAATACCTGAATATAAGCAATAATCAGTTTTACAACTCAATACAACCAACACTTTTAGTGTCTGCATTTGGTTCATCACAAACTTCACCTAGCGTAATTTACTCAGGTAATTTATCATCATTTTTAATTTCTGGAGAGTATCTATCATATCCAGCAACATTAAAATACGGTGCTACTACAGTTAATACTACGGGTCTACGAACAAAATATACGACTGTCAATCGAGTTGTAAAGGCTAGTATTCAAGTTGGATCATCAGATACCACATCTGGAGGTTCTGGCGACGAGGTTTCTTTATCACTTCCACAAAATCCTGTTGTTGATTCAGGACTTACATCGTTATTTAGTGGTGGAGGTAGTATAACTTTCCAGACTGGTGGAATTCCTACAATTATTCGTGTGTTAGTTTCACCGTCTGGAGGTGCTACATTCATAAAATCAGATAGAACAACTATGAAGCGAGGTGATATAACCTCATTATTTCTATTGTTTTTTGATGTTTTATATAGAATATAGCCTCTAACGAGGCTATATTCCTAATAATGGGTGTGGTTAATTACACCCATTATTAAAGTCAATTATAAAAACATTTCCTTTATTTCTTAATGTGAAGAATTTATTTCTCTCTACTACATTGTATGAGCATTTTTCAGATATTACTTTTTCTCTTTGCTTTCCAACAATCCAAGAGTCTTTATTGATCATGTCATACAACTTGAAATAGTTAACCCCCCAAGCCCATCCATTGTTTAGATACTTTGGAACTAGATAATGAATTACTGGGAATGATGACATAGCCAACTTTAATCTTCTTGATTCCGGTCCAATTCCATCTATAACTAATTCTGAATCAGGATTCTTACTTAAGTATGGGAATGATAAAGATATAACTTCATCAGTAAATTTATTTTGGTGTGATAAGGCGGATGAGTATGAGGCGCAAATGATAAATGAAGGTAAAATTGCCATTGATAAAATTACTATCATTATCTTTGAATTATCTAAAAATAAAGACAGTAAAAGAGACGCGTATAAAATTGCAAATGCATAACCAATCATTGTTCTAGATGTCCACCAAGGTTCTTCCAGAAAAATGTTTACTCCAGGTATGCATATTATCACGCCCAAAAAACATAATATTGTAAGTGTAAATCCATATATGCCCTTTGCCTTGTCTAGGTAAAGGCATCTTATTGAAATAAATGCTATTGATATTACAGATAATAAAATCAAAGGTGCTAGCCATACACTATACGTTGGAGTGTATAATGTTGACACCATATGTGTTGCAGCATCTATATTATGTTTTAAAATGTCTAATGGTGATATTGAATCGATAATGAATCTGTTTCTTCCTGCTAGATCTATGCTGTAAAACTTCAATATTTTTGAAGATATGAAATATGCAAAAGAGAAAGAAAAAATAGATATAACAGATTTGTAAAGTGTGTCTATATAGTTTCTTAGGTATATATCCTTTGTTATAAAGGCTGACAAGATTATAAAGTATGACAGAGCAGATGCTTGATATATTTGTAATGAAAATAAAATCCCTATAGCTGAAGATATAAAGAAAGATGTTTTCTTTTCATACCAAATAAATGGCATGCACACAGATAGTATTGATAGTGCCATAGTAAGAGAGTCATATCTATATGATAGATTCTCCATCATAAATGGTGAGGTCGTTATTATCATTGATGATATGACTGCAGTCATCAAACCTTTAATTCCAAACCTGACACAAATAATGTATCCAGATATAGATAAAATTAAGGAGCCTAATATCTGCGCAAAAGGATATACATCAACTATCTGATTACCTATTGTTAATCGCTTCATTATCCATGTTGCAAGCAATCTGCCATCATGATCCCACCCCTGCCCAGTCAATGAACGGGTCATGTCGTCTATGTAATATGCCTTAACTAGTATGATCGGCAAGACGTAAAAAAAAGAAGCAATGAAAATAATTAATATTGCTTTTTTATGATGTTCTAGAATCAACTTCATTTTTTATGGCCTTTCAAGATATAACGTGGTCTTTTTTTAACTTCAACATAAATTCTACCTATATACTCTCCAAGCACTCCAATCCCGATCAACTGCACCCCACCTAAGAATAGAATGGCTGTCATCAATGAAGGATAACCGGGTACAGGGTTTCCCCAGATGAGTTTATCAATAATCATCCACGCAGCGTAGATGAATGCGAATGCAGAAACACCAAGGCCAATGTATGTCCACATACGAAGGGGGAAGGTTGAGAAGCTGGTAATACCTTCGAGAGCAAGATTCCAAAGCTTCCAGCCGTTGAACTTAGATTCACCAGCGCAGCGCTCTGCTCGAGAATATTCAACAACCTCAGTTTTACCACCAACCCATGACAAAACACCTTTCATGAATAGGTTGCGTTCGGGAAGTTGTTTGATGTTCTCAACCGTTTCACGCGACATCAAACGGAAGTCACCTACGTTCTCTTCAATTTTTGGTGTGCTGATTTTGTTGTGTAGCTTATAGAACATTTCAGCGGACTTGCGCTTTAGGTGTCCATCTGTAGAGCGGTCGGTGCGCTTGGCTAGAACCATATCTGCGCCATTTTTCCACTTCTCGATAAGGCGCGGGATGACATCGATAGGGTCTTGCAGATCAACATCGATAGGAATGACAGCATCACCAGTTGCATGGTCTAGTCCTGCAAATAATGCGGGTTCTTTTCCAAAGTTTCGAGTGAAGCTTAATGGTTTAACTAATTCATCTGAAATAGCTAGTGCATTAATAATATTTTCAGTCGAGTCTTTGCTACCGTCATTGATGAATACAATTTCAACTTCATATTCTTTTAGGGGGTCATATTCACGAACTGCTTTATAAAAAATAGGTATCGTGTCCTCTTCATTGAAGACAGGAACAACCAACGAAATTTTCACTATTTTTCACTCCGGAAAACTATGAACTTAGAATAGAAGAATCCGCACACAAGACTAATTGCAGAGAAAGCGATTAGCGTGAAGATTGGTGGCAAACCACATGCTTCCGAAGCCCAACCGGTGGCAACACTAAGCGCCCCCATAAAACCAATGTAAAGCATATACCGCAAGGTTGTTGTTTGGGCTTTGAACGTGAAACGTGCATTTGCGAAGAAAGAAAAAGTTACGGCCACACAGAATGCAGCAAAGTTACTTAACGCTTGGTCTTGCTTTACGCCGTAGAAAACAATAGCAAAAACAACCCAATGTATTAGGGTGTTAACTATGCCAACGGAGAAGTATCTGGAGAAGAGCTTAAGCATTTGTCAATAAGAGTAATTTTAAGTGATGGCTGAGTTTAGCATTTGAGAAGCTTCTGATCAGCTATTGATCTGGATTATGTGCAGAGCTTTTATGAAATATTTCTCCTTTACAATCATGGTAATCAACTGTGTGGCCTATGCCACAGGCTTTGCAGCCCTTCACCGCAGCCATACTTAAAAATGTGCTGTATATATAAGCAGTGATTATCGAGGTAACCCATGGCCTTTCCATCCCCTGCAGCAGACTATGTAGAAAGCCCGATCAGCTTGGATGAGCAGTTCGTCAAGAATCCAGCGTCGACATACTTCATGAAGTGTCCAGATTATTGCCCGAGCGCCGGATTGCTCAAAGATGCGTTACTTGTAATCGATAGCTTGAAGAGACCGGTTCACGGAAGCGTCGTAGTCGCGGAAGTGTGCGGCGAGTTCGTATTGCGCCGACTACTGACGATGCCAGTGCCTTGTTTAGCTAAACTGGAAAATTACGATGACGTGACGTTTACAGATGAAGAAACGGGATTTGAGATATTTGGCGTTGTGACATATGTCGTCAATGACATGTCGATGAGCGAGTTTGATGATAACCCGTGTATTTGATGGGAGAGAGGAGGGGAATTATCTGTGTCGTTTATGTGTCGTGACTACACGATGCGATGGATAGTTTATATGGTGAGATATACAGGTATGACACAGTGTGAATTTGGTTATCACCTGTTAAAACAATGAGTTATGAGTGGTTTTAGCCACTCTTAATCAATTGGTCGGCGGTTCGAACCCGCCACGACCCACCAACAAAACCTTTCAATATCAATAATCTAAATCATTTTCTTCGATAGCTCCCCTTAGTTTAAAATCAATAATGGCGACAAAGTAATGACAGTGGATATTTTCCTGACATGCTCAAATAGATAAAAATAAGAAAACAGAAAGACGCTTAAAGGATCAATAATCTAAGAAGATATTAGATGCTTATAAATAGCAAGCTGGCTGAGTTTAAATTGCAGTCTCAGCTAATTGGATTTTCTCACTTACTACATTAACGCAACCCGAATTATTTGAGATATAAGTTAGTGCCTTGAAGAAATCTGGTTGTTGATCCTTGATATAATGTGCCTCAGCGTTTTTTTGAATTCATCCAGATTGATATGATCAATGTCTTTACCTACTACAATCGTCTCTGAAATATCCTGCATGGCAGGCCAGCGTGTTTTATAATCGGCATAAACAGTAATAGCCGGCGTATTATATGCACTAGCCATATGTAATATGGATGTGTCTGGCGTTATTGCTAGAAACGCATCCTTGATCACGGCAGCAGAACGCATTAATGATGGAGATAAAGAGAGATGATAAACACCCTCAAATGATTCAGTCAATTTAACTGCATTATCAACCCCCTTAGGTCCATGAACGATGACAATCGGTATATCGGTCTCATTTTTGATTAGCGATATTAGTTTTTTGGCAATAGGGAGTGAAAAAGTGCGCTCTTGCACACTTCCCTCTAAATTAATTGCAATATAATCCTCTAACGAACGGGTTTCATTGCGCACTTCAATTAACACCTCTTCATTAAGCGGAAATTCGAACATTGGTCTAACGGCAGGAAAACCCGCGTCTCTCATCAATGTTGACCAAGTCATCGTCACTGGCGCACGAAGTTCCTGATCCATTCTTGAGGCGGTTTTACATATTGGGGAATAACATTTCATCGTTAAGCCCACTACCTGAAAATTAGTCTTCGCCCTCAGTTTGCTGATGAATAACATTGTCTTTCGGTTTTTCTTGCGCATTGCCTCAATACAGATATCTGGGGTGCCATATTGCACTTTTATGTTTTTTGCTACTTCTTGTATTTCATCTTTACTGGCATGGTCCTGCATTGTCATACTTATTATTGTCAATTTCGTATGACCCAAATTAAGGGCTTCAAATACAGGTTTATTTATCGTAGATGATACAATTAACAAATGCTTTATTTGATGTAACTCCAGCGATCGTATGATGGGATAAATGGCCATCGCATCCCCAATTTGATCTGGAATATGAATTACAACAAACTCTATCGCAGAGTTATCAATATCTATAGACTCATAATCATAGCGATAAAATATAATATGTCTCAATATTGATGTTAATGACATTTGCAAAACCACACCTGACAGCAGAGTTAAAAGGCTAGATAGTTTATCAGGTTTATAGGTAAGTCACTCAGTATATCTGCTGATACTATCGCTCTGCATATCATCCCGTGTGCGTTTCTCTTATATTAGATAGCTAAACTATTCATTTCCCATTTGCATTTATATTTTCTCATAAATAAAAATTATGTGTTTTGTTATATGTACTGAGATATATCATCGGCATATTTTAATCTGCATCTTTTGGGGCTCTCATTCATCCGAATTATATACTCGGGGAGATGCACCGACACTGATTTACTTGTCATCTTGATACTGCGTGACTTGTTTTTGGTATGAAATTTTGGGAGGAGCTGAACGGCAATGAATAGAGAGAACAACGTACGTTGAGTGTTACTCCCACAAGCTAAGCCTAGTTTATATAATTACGCAATGTCAGTGCATAACAAAGCGGCTAAGGACGCTTGATTAAGGTAGGGCAGTATAAGAGTTGGCTTGCACATCAACGCAAGCCAAACCTAAAGCAGATTATTGACGGTAAGCGTGCTTAATCTGGCAAATAGCATGTTTGAAAGACTCTGACTGAGAGGCATCTTCGAGTTGAGCCGCAAATTTTTCCATGTTGATAATAACTTTACCCGCATCGGCTTGACCCATAGCTTTCAGCATGAATGTCAAAGTGGCTTTTAAGCACGCGACTTCGTTGGCCAGAGTTTCGATAGTGGATTCGGTTGAGAAATCTACGTTGCTCATATTTTACCTTTAGTGGTGTGTTTTTGTCCGAGATGCTTCTAAATCAATCACGTACAAATGTCTATACGGATAGCCATTGAGTGACGGAATTTTCAAGCTGCGAAGTATATCACAGATGTAGGGATTTGAGGATGTGGTTCGACCAAGGTTTTATCAGTGATAATGTTTTTATTCTTTCTCGTATAGATAAAAATTTCCGTTGGCGAATGTTCGCGCAGCGTGGGTAAAATATATTCAATTTGTTATTACCAATAACAAGTTTCATTATGAAATCGATATTTCGTGCTGAGAGTATTCACTTTGTAAGCAAAAAAATTATTAATTTAACGACTTGTTTACGCTCAATTATCTAATTGCTGTATTATTGTTGGGTTGTTTTTATCTGTTTGATTTTAATGTTTATTTTTGTGTTATCGAACGCCTGATAGTCCTTTTTTCTCGTATGAATGTGTCTGTTGGCGATCTCAATATAGTCATTGGTCAATAGGAAATAATAATGTCAGTATTAAGTGATTAAACTATTCATTCTTGGTTCAAAAAACAGTATTATCGTCTTCGTACTGGCAGTAAAAACATGTCATTAGTTCCTTCTTTTGGGAGACTTTTCTTTGATCAGCGTTCTTCTTGTTGATGACCACGAACTGGTGCGCGCAGGGATTCGACGCATTCTTGAAGATATCAAAGGGATCAAAGTTGTTGGCGAAGCACAGTGCGGTGAAGACGCCGTTAAATGGTGCCGCAGTAACAGCGCAGATATCGTATTAATGGACATGAATATGCCGGGTATTGGTGGGCTTGAGGCAACGCGTAAAATATTACGCTATAACCCTGATGTAAAAGTCATCATGCTGACCATTCATACCGAGAACCCACTGCCAGCTAAAGTGATGCAAGCTGGCGCGTTTGGATATTTGAGTAAGGGTGCTGCGCCACAAGAAGTGGTGAACGCCATACGTGCGGTTCATTCAGGGCAGCGTTATATCGCCTCGGATATTGCACAGCAGATGGCACTTAGCCAGCTAACGCCACAAACAGATTCGCCCTTTGCCAGTTTGTCTGAGCGTGAGCTGCAAATTATGTTGATGCTAACCAAAGGTAGTAAGGTTGTTGAGATTTCCGAACAGCTCAATTTGAGTCCGAAGACGGTAAACAGCTACCGTTATCGTATGTTTAGTAAACTCAATATTAGTGGTGACGTTGAATTGACGCACCTAGCGATTCGCCATGGATTGTGCAGTGCAGAGAAGCTGTCAAATAGTGACTGAACGTTTTGAACCTGTAGAATTTTTAAAAACGGTAACTCATCAGCCCGGCGTCTATCGTATGTATGACGCCACTGAAACGGTTATTTATGTCGGTAAGGCTAAAGATCTGAAAAAGCGTCTTTCTAGCTATTTCCGCCAGAATGTGGGGAGTCGCAAGACAGAGACACTGGTCAAAAACATTGCTCAGATCGATGTAACCGTAACCCATACGGAAACAGAGGCATTGCTGCTTGAGCATAACTACATCAAGCTTTATCAGCCACGCTATAACGTTTTACTACGGGATGATAAATCTTACCCTCTCATTTTTCTTAGCGCCGATACTCATCCTCGGTTGTCAATCCATCGCGGCGCGAAACATGCTAAAGGGGAGTATTTTGGTCCATTCCCTAACTCCTACGCGGTGCGCGAAACGCTAGCGCTTTTACAAAAGTTATTTCCTATTCGCCAATGCGAAAATAGCGTTTATCGCAACCGCTCGCGTCCTTGCCTTCAATATCAGATTGGCCGTTGTTTGGGACCTTGCGTTAAAGGTTTGGTCAGCGATGAGGAATATGAGCAGCAGGTAAATTATGTTCGCCTATTCCTTTCTGGTAAGGACAACCAAGTATTGGAGTCTTTGGTTGTGCGTATGGAAGACGCGAGTAAAGCGCTCAAGTTTGAAGAAGCCGCACGTATTCGAGATCAAATTCAGGCAGTACGTAGAGTTACTGAAAAACAATTTGTTTCTGGCAACAGCGACGATCTGGATGTTATTGGCGTTGCGTTCGATTCAGGCATGGCCTGCGTACACGTACTATTTATCCGGCAGGGTAAAATACTAGGAAGCAGAAGCTATTTCCCTAAAGTGCCGAGTGGTACAGAGTTAAGTGAAGTCGTGCAGACTTTTGTGGGGCAGTTCTATTTACAAGGCAGCCAGATTCGTACGCTTCCAGGTGAAATATTGCTCGACTTTACGTTGCCGGAAAAAGATATTCTCTCCGATTCTATTTCTGAGCTTGCGGGTCGCAAGGTCAATATTCAGACTCGGCCACGAGGCGATCGTGCTCGTTACTTGAAATTGGCTAAAACCAATGCGCAAACTGCGTTGAGCACCAAACTTTCTCAGCAATCTACTATTCATCAGCGATTAACGGAGCTCGAGAAAGTCTTGCATCTTTCTGATATCCGCCGGATGGAGTGTTTTGATATCAGTCATACGATGGGAGAGGAGACCGTTGCATCTTGCGTGGTTTTTGATCGTAATGGACCGGTGCGTTCAGAGTATCGCCGCTACAATATCAACGGGATCACGCCTGGGGATGACTATGCTGCAATGAACCAAGTGTTACGCCGCCGATATGGCAAAGCGCTAGAAGAAGACAAAATCCCAGATGTGATTTTTATCGACGGTGGCAAAGGGCAGTTGGGCCAGGCGAAAGAGGTCTTTTCAGAACTGGATGTTCCGTGGGATAAACATCGCCCGCTGTTGCTAGGAATCGCAAAAGGTAGCGATCGTAAAGCAGGGCTGGAAACGTTGTTTTTACAGCCTGAGGGGGAAGGGTTTTCTCTACCTCCTGATTCACCTGCGTTGCACCTTATCCAGCATATTCGTGATGATTCTCATAATCACGCGATCACGGGGCATCGTAAAAAACGAGCCAAGGTGCGTAACACGAGCTCACTTGAAACTATCGAAGGCGTTGGCCCTAAACGCCGCCAGACGCTTTTGAAGTATATGGGGGGGCTGCAACCCTTAATGAATGCAAGCGTGGAAGAAATTGCAAAAGTGCCTGGTATTTCACAGGCTTTGGCAGAAAAGATCCACAATGCATTGAAACACTAAGGGCATTGTAGCAACATACAAACAATATCCACATACGGAAGATAGTTACCTCACGCTATGCGATTAAATATACCGACCTTACTCACTCTATTTCGCGTTATCCTGATCCCATTCTTTGTTGTGGCATTCTACCTTCCGTTTGTCTGGGCACCTCTTGCCTGTGCGCTGATTTTTGTGTTTGCAGCGGTAACGGATTGGTTTGATGGTTTTCTAGCTCGTCGATGGAAGCAAACCACACGTTTTGGGGCATTCCTTGATCCCGTCGCCGACAAAGTCATGGTTGCCACGGCGCTGGTGTTGGTTACTGAGCACTATCATGTTTGGTGGATCACTCTACCTGCTGCAACGATGATTGCCCGTGAAATCATCATTTCAGCGCTGCGTGAGTGGATGGCGGAGATCGGCAAGCGCAGTAGTGTGGCTGTGTCGTGGATTGGTAAGGTGAAAACTTCTGCGCAGATGCTATCGCTGGTTGCGTTACTGTGGCGCCCAGATGGCTATGTTATCGTCGCTGGCGTCATTGCGCTCTATATTGCTGCGGTACTGACATTCTGGTCCATGTTCCAATATTTGAACGCTGCACGGAATGATTTGCTCGAACCGTGATCGAAATGCGTTAAAAATCAGCAAACAGTCGTTATGAGATAAAAATGATGTTGACGCAGTTCGTGAGATAAGTAGAATGCATCGCATCAGACGGCAACGATGAAAAGCCAGAAGATACAAGTAGCTAAGTTAGTGACGTTAACTGACTTAAATACTCAGCGGGAATAGCTCAGTTGGTAGAGCACGACCTTGCCAAGGTCGGGGTCGCGAGTTCGAGTCTCGTTTCCCGCTCCAAATTTAAAAGCTGGCATGAAAATGCGAGCCTAAGTTAAAAGCTAAAGATTTTGGCGCGTTAACAAAGCGGTTATGTAGCGGATTGCAAATCCGTCTAGTCCGGTTCGACTCCGGAACGCGCCTCCAAATTTCCTTAGCCCGGGTGGTGGAATCGGTAGACACAAGGGATTTAAAATCCCTCGGCTGTAAGGCTGTACGAGTTCAAGTCTCGTCCCGGGTACCAAGGAAATTTACTAGAATAATCAAAGCAATAAAGCAGTGTCGTGACCGCCGAGAGGCGGTTTTTTTGTGCCTGTTTTTCCCTTCAGAATTCACTTTCATAATATTATTGATCCCCCACAGCAGGAACTATCGCAATCTTCCTATCATATCTTGCCGTTTGCGATGCATTTTTGTGCCCTGATATAGCCTGCTCCTGATGGCTGGTGGACTACGAATATGCTGTTTACTCCCGAATTTAGAACTGCGTAAAGTAGTAACGAAGTAATCTCCAAGGTATCAAGGTTAGTGAATGATATCTGGCAGATATAGGATTTTTGTAATGTAGCTTTAGGGGCCTTAGCGTTACTATATACTGAATATTAGCCAGTGAATCTGGTGAGGAATATGTGGCTAGCTACTACTCTGGAGGGGAATTTTGGTCAATAAATTACTGGTTGTTATCGCCCTATCATTAGGGGCTCTTTCTGCGAATGTGATGGCTAATACAACGAAAAGTAGTCCACGCTCTCCTGTCGATGGGGTTGTTTGTGATGTGTATTTTTGTGCTAATGATAAAGGTGTATCTGCAGAACTGACTACTCGGTACTTAGGCAAGAAGAAGGGGAAGCGGCTAACAGCTCAAGGTAATTTCGATCATTCTGCTTTCACTTTTTCTAATGGTGTCTTTTGTGATAGTACAGAGAGACTATGCCGAAAAGATCGCTATTTTGGTGTAGATGGTAAACGTAGTGGCAAGGTAGATGAGCATTATACTGAGCTCTTGTACGGGCATAAGCCATAACAAAACCATCAGGGAGGATAGGGCGTAACACTATGGTTCGTTGCACTTAGTGT
Organism: Hafnia paralvei ATCC 29927; assembly: GCF_001655005.1. GTDB lineage: Bacteria > Pseudomonadota > Gammaproteobacteria > Enterobacterales > Enterobacteriaceae > Hafnia > Hafnia paralvei. Next base: position 28,516 of record NZ_LXET01000044.1, on the reverse strand, counting down.
TTTTGTTCACCTCCCTATATCTTTTCAGTATTCAGTACCATTATCTCTAGTTTAGCTAATCTATATTCGTATTAACTTACCGCCGAGAAAACTCATGGAGCTGCTACTGAACGAAGCTGAATATGATTTATGGGGCAGAGCCACATGTTTTGCAAATGATGACCTTACTGATGAAGCTGATATTGCTGATTATGTGTTCAATAATCGACCCAAAAGCTATCCCTGTGTCGGGTATTTAGAAGCAGTTCAGAATCCTCTCCACTCATTCAACATTCGGTTTATCTATCCGCAGCAGATAACTGAGTGGGCTCAGCAATTTTCGTTGTAAGCATTTAAGAATCTTCATATGCTCCCTATGAGGGGCCTTTTTCATATCTACTGCCGAATTAACCCTACCGCGCTGGTGGCTTTGTCGTTATTAGGGGCTTACTCAGCAGGCTACTGTGATACTGATAAATCTTGGCAGTTGAAATGGACGCCGTGTGATAAAGAGGATTCTGAAGCTATAGTTCAGCGACAGGAAGACGAAGGTAACAAACGGCTTAAGGCTGATGCTATTGATGCGCAGCGTCCTGCTGTGAGGTTGCGGGAACAGCTCGCACAGTTCAGGCAGCAATTTGCAGATAGTGAAACCGGCAAACTTTCCAGTGCTGTCAGCTCAAGCGCGGCAAAGTTCCAAACCATCATATTGCTTACCCAGTTGCTCAGCGAATCAAACGAAGCAGCAAGAGAGTATGCAAAAGAGGCTGACCGCGCTTATAGCGCCGGATAAACTTGTGAACGAACATATGAGTCGGTAGCAGTATCAAAATCTAAGCGTTAATATAAAAAGAGGTTTTATACCTATGTGAGCTTACGTTCACTAACAACTCATCAAAGAATGATGTAAATGAATAAAAACCAGAGTTTATTATGTTATTGGCTTGTTCTAGTTCTTCATTAGTCAAAACTAATGTGTCGATAAGTTCATCTTGGCTACCTATTGTATGCCCACTTTCATGTGAAAGATGTAAACTTCCACAATATTTGAGTTTTACATCAGAATCTGCCGTAATAGCTGTTAGAACCTCAAATGTTTTATTTCCGGTAGCCTCCATAACTTCAATAGCAACTAAGCGTAACTGGGCTGGTTGGTTAACAACTAATTGTATAAGGCTATAGCTCAACATACGACTTCTGTGCAGCTTTTCAGACCAGAGTTTTTTGAGGAGGTCAGACAGGAGCATATTTTTATCATTTCCAGTTTCTGTCAGATCATTAATAAACCACGGCCAATGATTTGAATCTTCTTTGGCGTGTGTATTTACTGCTAATTCTAGATCATTCATTGGGGTTTCGAATGGAAGAACGTATTTATTTATATCACTAAATGTCATAACGAAATGTGAAATATAAGGTAGAAAGGAAAGCCTTTCATTCAAGGGAACAGACGAGTCTTTAAGATAGTAAAAAAAAGGATGATTTCCAAAAGCATCCTTTTTTTCGTCAATTAAAGTAGATAACTTTTGCATGCGATACACCATATTAAATTGTTTTCATATTAATACTTATTGAAGTATAGATTGTGTTTTCTCGTTATGTGATCTTATTTTTTATAAAATCAATGCATTAAATTTTCTCATAGCCCACTGTTGATGGTGTTTTCTATTGGGGATCTATGCCAAAACTAATACCAAGAGCCAGCCGTAAGCACGGCTGTCGCAATACGACCACAGACCGATGCATGAACACCGCAATACTGGCTGGGAGAACTATCAGCAGGGCAAGAGCCGCCACTGACTTTGTCCGTGTTGACAGGGGCTGGCATTTTCGACGGCTCACTATTGTTAGTGGATTCGAGTATCAGACCCCAGCATAACGACATTATCATTGCGTGCCTTGGTGGTGAGTTCACCGTAAAACGTTATGTCACTCACCCAAGAACTATGCTTTTAGCAGAGAACCCTGCTTATCCACCTATAGAGCTTTATGAAGGGGAGGAGCTGGAGACGTTTGGTGTGGTTAAGTTTGTGATTAATGAGGCGCGGTGATGTTTGCCCTTGTTGATGTGAACAGCTTCTATGCCAGCTGTGAGGCGGCGTTTCGCCCCGATCTGAATGGTAAGCCAATAGTGGTGCTTTCAAATAATGATGGCTGTGTGATTGCTCGTTCTGCCGAGGCGAAAAGACTTGGGATAAAAATGGGTGAGCCGTACTTTAAGCAAAAACAATTATTTGAGCAGTATGGTGTGCATGTTTTTAGCAGCAACTATTCCCTTTATGGGGATATGAGCCAGAGAGTGATGCAATTGCTTGATGCGATGGCACCACGTGTTGAAGTGTATTCGATTGATGAGGCGTTCATGGATCTCCATGGTGTGAGCCATTGCCGTAGCCTCGAAGAGTTTGGGCGTGAAGTCCGTGAAATAATTAAGTTGAGTACGCACCTTACAGTTGGGGTGGGCATTGCCCCGACGAAAACTCTAGCTAAGCTTGCTAATCATGCGGCGAAACAGTGGCCTAAAACAGGCGGCGTTGTTGATTTATCAAATGAGTTAAGGCAGCGCAAGTTAATGGCAATAATGCCAGTAGAAGAGGTGTGGGGTGTTGGCAGGAGGTTATCCAAATCCCTAAGATCTACTGGAATTGATACGGTACTGAAGCTGGCTGATATGGAGCTGGCCTATGTGCGTAGAAACTACACTGTTGTGCTTGAAAGAACTGTGCGGGAGCTGCGTGGCGAGTCATGTCTCGATATCGAAGAAGTCGCTCCAATCAAACAGCAAATTGTTTGCAGTCGGAGTTTTGGTGAACGCATCACTGAGTATCAGGATATGAAAGAGGCTATCTGTAGCTATGCAGAACGTGCCGCGGAGAAGCTACGAGGTGAGCGCCAATTCTGTAAGCACGTCAGCACTTTCATCAAAACATCTCCATTCGCTGAGCGTGAGTTGTATTACAGTAATTTAGCATCCTCACGGCTAGAAATACCCACGAATGACACTCGAGATATCATCAAACACGCATTGTCATGTTTAGATAAAATTTGGCAGCCGGGTAATCGGTATCAAAAGGCGGGGATCATGCTTGATGACTTTTACGATAAAGGCGTATCTCAGCTTAATCTGTTTGATGAGTTGGGACCAAAGCCAAACAGTGAGGCGCTGATGAAGGTCCTTGATGAGATAAACAATAAGGGAAGGGGAAAGATTTGGTTTGCAGGGCAAGGGATCATGAAGGGCTGGCAGATGAAGCGAAACATGCTTTCGCCAGCCTATACCACGCGGTTTTCAGAGATACCAACAGCGTTTGCTAAGTAAATACTTTGTTCTGTATCAGGATACAGAAAGGGTTTAGTCTGCTAAGAGCCGAAGAGCTGGCGTAACTTGCACTCGGCGACTATTTTAGTCAGATTACTAGGTTTGATATATCGACCTGACTTGTGGCTATTCGATAGATAGGTCACAGAATAATATGGAAAACTGTAGATTGGGAGATAGGAAAATTAATAAAAATCAACATGATCCAAGAAAACTAATCTACACTAAGCAAGGCGAAAAATGGCTGAGTCAATTCGATGCATTAGACCAGGAAACTGCGAAGCTTCTGCTTAACTCACTGACTCTTGTCTCTCATACTGAATTTCGTCGGAATCTTGAAGCCCTTATTTTGGATGTTTCAACAAAGGTAGCGGGTCCAGTCGCACTTTATGCCGTAAGGGAGCTAAAAAAAGAATCCACTAAATGCCAATTGTTCAGCAATCATGTAGTGCCATTTTTTGATCAAGTAACTAAAAGTAATAATGGGAAAAATGTAAACTCGATAGGTATTTCATCAGATCAAGGTAGCGAAGCAATTGTCGCTCAAATAATTAGACAACTTTCCAAAGCCAATCCGGAAAAAATTCTAAACCACCCTTCTAAAGAAGAACTTCGAGTTCAAAGATGTGACTCGTTGATATTTATTGATGACTATATTGGCTCTGGGAAAAGAGTCTCTGATTTTATTGACGCATTCTGGAGAGACAGAACCATAGCCTCTTGGTTATCCTCAAAACACATTAAGATTCAGGTTGTAGCCTATTCTGCAACGGCGAGAGGGCTCAGGCACCTAGAGTTTTTGAAAGCATCCCCAGAATTGATCATCTACCGAGACTCAGCAACATTTACAACCCTCCCAATTAAGCTGGAAAAAAAAGACGCACTGCTGAGGCTTTGTGAGAAATATGGTCGTAAAGCACTGAAAGGAAGAAAACACTTTTGGTGGGGTTATCAAAAAAGTATGTCTTCGCTTGTTTTTGAGCATGGATGCCCCAACAATACACCAGCCATATTATGGGATCCCGATGACAAAAATGGGAAGTGGGTTGGTATATTTCCAAATAGGACCGTGGATACATCAACGGCTTCGGTTTTTCCACCTGAAATCGTGTGTGGGAATACCATACAAACCCTCCATGATGTTGGTCAGACACGATTGGCGATGTCAGGTGCACTAATGAGACGGGGGGCAGTTGGAGCACTCATTCTCATGGTTCTAGGCTTGATCGCAAAAGGCCAACGTAAGCGTTCAACTATCTGCTATGCAACAGGATTAAACTCAAAGGACTGTGAATTACTTCTTTCGAAATGTATTAAGTGGAAATTCCTTACACCTGAACGAAGGATTACTCCTCAGGGGCTATCGGAGCTATCTGCGGCAAAGCAGACATCCTTTTCACCAAAAGGATATCTTGCCGTTGGTTCCGACTACTACTATCCTAGACAACTGAGAGAGACTACGTATGACTAGTGCTAACGAGCAATGCAAAGTCACCCCTTTGGGGATGATAGAGGGTTGCTACACCACTTTACAGTGGGTGTTGGGGTATGGATTTCCTGAACCTCACGAAAAAGCCCACGCTAGGCTGGAGACGACGCACTCTGCCTCCGCCAGCGTAAGTCTTGGGTTACCAGAGCGCGCCGTCGCCTGCGGCGACGCATCGGAGTAGTTATATGTGGTCCTCTCAATCCTACAAAAAACAGGGACTAGCCAACGGGCTCTCAGAACCCTTGCTCAATAATGCCATCGCCCAGAGCGAGCCTCTTATTTACTCGGAATACACTCTCCCCTCCATTTTAAGTCTCAAACACTTGGCCAAACGCACTAGCGTTGAATATGAGTGGCTTCGCAGTTTTGTGATCCGGGCCGCAATAAATGGGGTTGAGAATTTTGAAATTTATAAGAAGTTTTCTATTCGTAAACGATCTGGTGGGCGCCGTTTTATTCATGTTCCATCCCCAAAGTTGATGCACACTCAGCGTTGGATCAGCGAACATATTCTCAAAGACCTGCCTGTTCATCCCGCAAGTCATGCTTTCAGAAAGGGGAACTCAATTAAGAAGTGTGCTTTGCGACATTGCGGAGCTAAGTGGCTAATTAAGATTGATATTGCAGATTTCTTCAGTTCAGTGTCTGAGATTCAAGTCTACCGTATCTTTAGATCCTTAAACTATCAACCATTAGTAGCCTTTGAACTTGCGCGTCTGTGCACGGTTGGCGCACCCAGTTTAAGCCCTAGGGCCAAGTTTCCGCACTGGAGGACAAAGGAGTCCAATGAGGCTATCCCATTATATAATCAGACTGTGCTCGGTTATTTACCACAGGGAGCCCCCACTAGCCCATTCCTTGCGAATCTCGTCATGAAAAACTGCGACAATTCCTTGAATTCTTTGGCTCAAAAGAATGGCTTAGTTTATACGCGCTATAGTGATGACCTGAGTTTCTCTACAAGAGACAAAGATTTTGGACGTTCTCGGGCTAAGCATTTTGTTTTTGAGGCTTACAAAATCATTTCGCAGTCTGGCTTCCGACCACAATTCAGAAAAACTACAATTGTTCCTCCTGGTGGTAAAAAGATTATATTAGGCCTGAATGTAGAATCAGAATTTCCAAGGCTGGCGAAGAGCACAAGAGACACCATTCGGCAGCATCTCTACTTTTTGGAAAAAGTAGGGCCTGTGCAACATGCCTTCAACAGAAAATTCGACTCTGTATGGGGGCTGAAGTCACACGTCCGCGGGCTAATTGACTACGCAAAGATGATTGAACCCGACTTTGCTGAGGTGTGTCTTGAAAAGTTCCAATCTATTGAATGGCCAGTATAAGTGGCAGATTAGCTTATGAAATACTGCCACAAAATTATCTCTGACAAAGGGCTGTTGCAGCAGCCCTATTAACAACTCATACCGATCTACTTCCCAGTTATCAATGAGCCGCGATGTGAATAACGTCCGCCCTGAGCGAGAAGTGGACATCTAGTTAACTGGCTTAATCAGGATAAACAATCGCTATCTTAGGCACTTTCATCAAACCTGAAATCTTACCAGCCTCATAACTATCTTCTGATTAGGTAAGTCAACTGTAGTCAGCTCAGCCACTCAAGTGGCTATTTCTTATCGTGATGCATTCAGAAAAATTAGGTCAGTAATCACTAGGTGAGTAACATCAAGCTCTGTTAGCTCAGGTATAGCGGTTACGCCAGAGTTTTCTTTCATGCAAGTTCAAACCATCGAATTTAAGGGAGGGGGCTTTAGTAGAATTTCTTCGTAATAACGGGAAGGGATGATCCCTAACCCGTTGTTTTTACAGTAGTGGCTGGTGGCATAATATTACGAAATTCAACGCTATCTATATGATAAAAATATGAAGAAGGCATGATTTAAAATTCCTCGGCTGTAAGGCTGTACGAGTTCAAACCTTGTCCCGTGTACCAAGGAAATTTACTAGAATAATCAAAGCAATAAAGCAGTGTCGCGACTGCCGAGAGGCGGTTTTTGAATCTAAAAGCCGCCTTTTTGCAGTGTGCACTTGGGACTCAAATCTTTTTGTTTGGCATCATTCTCAACAATGTATTGTCTTTTTGTACGTAGTGATGAAATAACGCAGCCGCTGCATGCAGCGCTATTAAAAAGTAGCCGATATTAGCAAGGGTTTCATGGAGGTTTTTGATCGTGGCCTTCACTCCACTGTTAGGTGTGACAAAGGGGGAGATGGTGAAACCAAAGAAATCCCATGATTTGCCACCATAGGCCATCAGAGCAATGCCGAGAATGGGTAAAGCAAGGAAGGTTGCATAGAGCGCAATATGCATAAGCTTAGCAGCGGTCATTTGCCAACGAGGAGGTTGTGGAACGATACGCGGATCTTTGTATTTCTGCTTCAGACCCAAGCGTAAGAACATAAGCAGCCATACCAATACACCTACATTGTAGTGCGTGGCTCTCATTGCAAGATACGCACTTGAATCTTTGGGAAACCAACCACGTAGCTCCATAGCAGCATAAGTCACAGCAAGTAAGACTAGAGTGAGCCAGTGCAGTTGTATTTGTAGCTTGCTGAATTTTGTCATTGTTGTGCCTTTTAAGCTATAAAAGTTAAAGTTTATGAACTAAAGCTTAACAAAGCCTTAAATAGCTAGTGGTTATTTTTGTCAAAAATGATCAAATAGATATACCGTCAGACCAATTTATTTCAGTTCGCGTAGAGATGCCGAAGGATTCGATCTGGGATCTGGATGCAAAAGCAGCGTAAAAGAGAATGAGACAAGAATAAATTACAGAATAGCGGTTTGGTTTACGCCGGTCCGTGTGCAAGAGACCGGCTAATATGCTGATTGACAACTAAGCGGCAATTTCTTTTTTGCTATATTGATAAGGAGTGACACCATAATATTTTCTGAAGACATGTATAAAGTAGGATAGGTGGCTGTAGCCACATTGGCTAGCTAACTGGTAAGTCACTAAATGGTTGTGTGTTTGCAAGAGTTTTGCAGCATATTGCATTCTACACTGTGTGATAATATCTCGGTACGTTGAACCTTCAGTTTTTAGATTCTTTTTGAGAGAACTAGTGCTCATACATAAAATGTTAGCAACAGACTCAAGTGACCAATTGTGACCTATATCTCTTGTGATGATCTCTTTTACTTTAAATGTCAGGCTGGGATTTGTATTCCTCATTAGGAATGAAATGAAGTCTTTACTGTTTTCAAAATACGATAAAACGAGGAGGGAAAGCATTCGCGCATGGCTGCTTTCATTTTTCGTCGGGTTTTTTATCGAATTATACTTAACAGCTAGATTGAATATTTCTGTATCCATACATTTGGTTTGAAATACGTCAGTATCACAATGGCAATTACAATTAATATATGACAGTTTATAATCAATTGAAGATAAAAAGTCACGGATAATGTATGATGGAATATGTATATGATGAACTGAAGATAAACTATTGTGGTCAATATTATGACAGGTTATTATTTGGTGGTTTTGGTTAATATTTATTTCATTTGATTTGCTAATAGATAATATAGTTTTGTGCGTGAAGAGAGTCACTGTGAGAAAATTATTGCACTCAGTGTTCATACTAACTCCTTAACAGTAAGGAAGATAATCATTGCCGTATAGTTTTTAATCTTTTAGGTATAGAACATTCTTGGGAAAAGGCAATAAATAACGCTTGAAACTATTTGCATGTTATTTAGCGCGCTATGAGATGGTTGCTAGAAAAAGGCTAAGTAACAAAATCATCGACTGATGATTAAATAATTAACTAGTTAATTATACTAATAAAAATCAAGCTAATTTTCTTGCTACGGCCGGAAAGAATAGGGCGCTAATTATATCAGAACACTATTCATGTGATAATGTATGTCATTATCATTAATACGATAATGCCACTGATTGAAAGGTTCTTAGGGTGTGAGGGGGATATTTTACAACGCACCTAGAGTAAATCTAGTTTATGCTAAAATATCGACTTACCCAATTTTACTTCATGAGCCCATAGTTTTTTATATGACCATTTATCATTTGATCTACCAAGACTGAATATACATTCCTTGCTTTTGGTTTGGCACAATGTCCGCGCGTCACTAATGTTACATGATAGTAAAAGGCTTCCAGGGCTAAATTCTTTTATATTAGTGTCAACACCACCATTATGGTCATCAAAGTAAATCCAATCACTACACTCGGCTTTATAAACTAAATCATATGCACAAGGAGTATCATTAAACATCAATACGCTGCCAAAAATCATGGGTCTGATGGCTTCAATGAAATCAGCAAGTTCTTTTACACAATTGTCCTTATACTTATCTTTCCAGCGTATATTCATTAATTTTAGGTAAATTTTGCTAAGTTCATCGCTACTGAAATCGGTCACAGGGGCTATTGAACCACCATTGGCAAGAAATCTCCTCATTTCGGCCTGTCTTTTTTTCTGTGTTTTTTTGGAGAAACTCTCTTTTACGATGCAAATAGATCTGCGATTTAATATCCCGTACGTTAAATTAAAAAATTGTTTTTTGTGCTTAAAGGATAATTCTTTAGACTTTGCAGGGAGGTAACGACCGCCTTTTTGAGGGCATATTGGAAGTATTATGTTTTCAAAAATAATTGGGATTTTTTTGTAAGGATGGCTAAGATTGCCATGGTTATCAGTAAAGATTGCGCCAACAATTTCGCCATTGATTTCTTTATGGTAAAACCGGATTTTACTCGGGGATTTCTCCTCCAAGAGTTTTAGCACTGATGGATGATTACAAGCACTACCACCAAATTTTTGATATGCCTGACAATAAATCTCATAATTTGATGCTTTCCATCCTAATAATTTTGCTGATAACATTTCTCTTGCCAAGTTTACGAATTTTTAATTTGGCATATTCTACAAGTCCATGTTTAAACAGTTATTAAATTAACGCATATTATAACTTATAGTGTCCTTTGCTCTCCGCTAACGTTCAACTCCATAGGCACATCAGTCTTGTAACCATTAGGTTTTTTCTTTCAAGGTAGTTTGCATAATTGAATTCAGAGAAAGAAATTTAAGTGAGGTTTCTTTGTAATAACTGGAAAGATGATGTTTAACCCATTGTTTATAAAATATGAGTTAGTCGAGTGTTATTATGAGGGTGGTAATTATCCATATGAAAATTATAAAAAACCACACTTTCCCTGACAGCCAGATCGCTAGAACCTGACCACATCCTCGTCCTCCGCCAGTGATAAAGTCGTTTTCGCTCTTAGCATCATTCAGGCTGCTGTAGAGGGCGGGTTTGACAATTAATCTTTTGATGGAAGGGAGTACCAACAACCCCTCATCATTTTCGATGAGGGATACGGGAAGCCAGCGTGCTTGGTTTTTTTATTTTCTTTTCTCATTCAGTCTGTTTCTAGCTTTTTACTTGGGCGTTTTGAGCTTTAGCTCATCGGGTAAAAAATAATTGCCGCAGAAAGTACAAATCAGCGTCGTATTCTTACGGAGTTTTAAGGCGCTTTGCTCCGAAGAATGTGAGCACTTAGGGCAAATCACTTGTACTGAACGATTGCTATAGAGCTTCAAGCTATCAAGGTAGGACATACGATTTTCTCGGCGTGTATAGGGTAAATCACCATACACTGTATATCTGTGAATAGCTTTAAATTGATTGTTTATTAATCATATTCATTATCGTATCAAATAATACAGACGCTTTAGTATAATTAAATGTGATAAATTAAGCCTTTCGGCGCCTGTCGTACTTCGACAGTATGCCGAGTTCAATCAAAGCAACGATTGACATAATTTGTGAATACTTTAGATGAGTGCGCAAACAGCGTGATCGGTAAAGTTTTGCTCTGAAAACACCAGACACGAAGCGGCTTTTGTATATGAACATTAGAGAAATTATCACATTAGGTTTTATGACATTTGCGTTGTTTGTTGGCGCAGGGAATATTATTTTCCCACCTTTTATTGGTCTTAGAGCTGGGGAGAACTTGTGGTATGCGGCTGCGGGATTTTTGATCACCGGCGTTGGTCTGCCTGTTCTCGCGCTTATCGCGATGGCGCGCAAAAATGGCTCGTTAGTTGAATTAACGAAACCCGCAGGAAAATATTTCGGCCTGTTATTATCGCTTATTTGCTATCTTGCACTAGGACCTTTATTTGGTACGCCGCGTACGGCAACGGTTTCCTATGAAATTGGTATTAATCCGCTTTTTTCTGGGCAGGTGCCCTTGAGCATATTTAGCCTAGTGTTCTTCATCGCGGTGATAATCTGTTCGCTTAATCCACTAAAACTCATTGATATTGTTGGGAAGTTTTTGTCCCCGCTTAAAATAGTTTCGCTGGGGCTTCTGGGGTTATATGCTTTTTGGCGACCAGCGGGAAATGAGCTTTCTACTTTCCCTGAATATGTAGAAACACCATTTTCTAGTGGAATGATCAACGGTTATCTGACGATGGATACGCTCGCCGCGCTGGTATTTAGCATTATTATCGTTAACGCGATTAAATCTCGGGGCGTAGATCGCGCACAGAATATTACTCGTTATATGGTGATTACTGGGCTGATTGCTGCTGTGGGGCTCATTTATGTCTACATCAGCCTTTTCTATCTTGGTGCCTACAGTTTACCGTTAGCGCGCACAGCGACAAATGGTGCTGATGTCTTGCATGCCTATATCGTCAACGGTTTTGGCTTTAAAGGCAGCGTATTTTTAGCCTTTGTCATCACTATCGCCTGTCTGGTGACTGCAATTGGACTGACTAGCGCTTGTGCATCGTATTTTAATCAGATAACCGGAAAGTCCTACAAAATGTTTGTTGTAATTCTGGCAGCGGTATCCATGCTGCTGTCGAATCTTGGGCTGACGGAGATTATCCGTTTTTCTTTACCGGCATTAACATCGGTATACCCTCCGTTTATTGTGCTGGTAATTTACGGCGCGTTAGCCAAAGGTGGCAACAATTCGGTCATGCTCTGTATGCCTGCAACACTGGTGGCTTTTGTGGTGGGTATTATGCAAAGCGTGGTACCTGTGGATGATATCCCTTTGTTGGTACAACATTTACCGTTTTATAAAGAAGGAATGGGGTGGATTGTGCCTACTCTAGTGGTATTTGTACTTAGCGCAATATGTCGTAAAGTGACACCGTCTCAACGAGTGACAAGCTAAACGTTTGTCGAGATAACAAGCGTCTTTCATGGCGTTTGTTATCGATACTGTTTTAGCGATAAATCGTCTTAGCGGATTTTCTTAAAGGCATGCCGAATTTGTAGCATGTTGATAAGCACCAGCGCCGCGGTAAAAATAAATACCCAACGAAATCCCAGTACTGCCGAAACACTCGATCCCAGCATCGGGCCAATCACATTGCCTAAATACATGAAAGATTGGTTATAACCAAATATGCGGCCCGTAACGCGATCGCTGGAATATTTCAAAAGCAACGTCTGTACTGCCGGCATCAGTGCCCCATCGGCAAAGCCGAGCATAAAGCGTAAAATGCCAAGCTGTAGCGGCGAAGTCACCCATGCCATCAAGCCGAAAAGCACAACGGTAAATCCAAGGGCAGCGACTAGGATCCTTCCAGTGCCGATCCGGTCGCCTAAGCCTCCTAATCGAGGGGCTGATACCAGTGCGGCTAAGCCGGGAACAGCGGCGATCATTCCACTAACAAACGCAATATTGCTGGTGTCAGAGGCTAATTGCCGAATAAACAGCGTCAAAATTGGGCTGATCGATGCATTTGCCAACTGAATCATCAATGTCGTGACAAACAGCGCGATAATTATTGTGGGATACGGGAGGGAGCGAAAGACTTCTTTGCCTGTTAACTGATCTTCTTTTTTGACCGTAATGCGTCGTTCTTTGATTAAAAATAGCGTCACGAAGAAACTGACAAACATCATGGCCGCGGTAGAGAAAAATACCGTGCGCAGGCCAAGATGATCCGCCATCAATCCTCCGAGCAATGGTCCTGCAATCACTCCACAGATTTGTCCTGTTGAAAGCGTACCAAGCGCCCAGCCGCTTTTTTCACGCGGAACCTGTGAGGCGACAAGTGCCATAGCATTGGGGATATAGCCGGAGGTCAAACCCATCAGTGCACGTAGAGCAAACAGTTGCCAGACGTTAGTGGCCATACCTTGAAGTGCAATAACCACCCCCATACCCAGAGAGGCGCGCAGTAACATCAGCTTACGACCCTTACGGTCGGCTAAACTTCCCCATAGGGGAGCCACAAGGGCTGATACCATAAAAGTGGCACTGAAAACTAAACCAGACCATAAGCTTAGTGATTCATGGTTATGTACGCCGAGTTGTTCTACGTACAGCGGCAAGAAAGGCAAGATTTGGCTCATCGCTAAGCCTGTAAAAAAGCAGCCAAACCATACCGAGATGAGGTTTACTTTCCAAGATTCCATGATGTCTCGACGGCAAGGGGAGAGCCAGATTGCGGATTTTCTATGTGATAATATCACTCGGAGCGGCAGTTTTGTTACTTAAAAAAAGTAAAAAGAAATGGCGTTTTGTTTTCAATGCATTGAATTGACGAATCTTTATCACATTTGCTAACAGTTTCTCGCCATGAAAGAAGGTTTATTTACATTTTCAGTTTTGTCTAGCGCCTAAACTAACCTCATATATCACGTCAATTTGGATGTGATGTTCGATTGAAAACTAAAATGATAATGGGAGTTTGTATGTTGACATTGAATGCTGCTGAAACCGCGCTGGTGCTTATTGACTTACAGGAAGGCATTCTACCTTTTGCTGGCGGCCCGCACTTGGCAGCTGATGTTGTAGCAAGATCGGCGCGTATCGCTGAACATTTTCGTCAACGTAATGCGCCGGTCATTTTAGTTCGCGTAGGCTGGTCAGCGTCTTTTGAAGAGGCGCTAAAGCAACCGGTAGATGCCCCCGCGCCAGCGCATGCGCTGCCTGAGAATTGGTGGGATTTTCCTGAAGCACTGAATGTACAGCCGGAAGATATTGAAGTGATTAAACATCAGTGGGGAGCATTCTATGGCACCGATCTGGATCTCCAACTGCGTCGCCGCGGCATCCGTAATATCGTTTTAGCAGGGATCTCAACGAATATCGGTGTGGAATCCACGGCACGCAATGCTTGGGAACATGGCTATGCGGTAGTGATTGCAGAAGATGCTTGTAGTGCGTTTGATGATATTCAGCATCAGCATAGCTTTAAGTATATTTTTCCTCGCATCTCTCGTGTTTCAGACAGCGAGAAAATTATTGCTGCGCTGCGATAAGCGCTACGATGAAATATTATTTGTGTTCATTTCCGCGGTAGCTTAGTTTGCGGAAATATCAGCAGGGAGCAGAGAGTGAAAGAGACAAAATTTAGCGGTTTTACTCAGCAAGGGCTTAATTTTTTGCAGCAGGTGCGGGTAGAAAATAGTAAAGAGTGGTTTGAAGAGCATCGTTCGGTTTACAACCAACATGTTTTGACGCCGTTTCGCGCCTTAGTGGATGAGCTTGCGACGCCAATGCTGAAGATTGATCCTCAGTTTGAAACGCGTCCTGCTATTGGTAAAACGTTATCGCGTATCCATCGCGACACGCGTTTCTCCCATGATAAGTCGCGCTATCGCAGCCAGATGTGGCTTACATTCAAACGTCATTCCAAAGAGTGGACCGATGCTCCAGTGTTCTTCTTTGAAATCAGCCCAGATACGCTGCGCTACGGGCTTGGCTATTACTCTGCATCCAAAGGTACGATGGATCGTTTCCGTCATCTGGCGCTGCGTCAGCCGGAGGAGTTTGCGGCGGCAACAGCCTGTTGTAAAAAGCCTTTTGAGCTGGTGGGGGATATGTATAAGCGCCCATTGGTGAAGGAGCAGGATCCTGCCATCGCGAATTGGTATAACCGCAAAACCTTTGCCGTGATGGTGACAGACCATCAGGTAGAACAGCTTTTTTCATCTACGTTGCCAGAGATGCTCGCGAAGAGATTTACCCAACTCGCTCCGCTATACCAGTTTCTCATGAAGGTTGAGATGCTAAAACAGGTGCCATTAGAGGATCTCTAGACAGGCGACTAACGCCATTCGAGCATTTATTAAATGAACGGTTCTAGACAAGAATATACCGTAGTGATTTTCAGCATAAAAAATCCCGTAACGCGATCGGCGTTACGGGATATATCGCGGCTCTTGGGCGAACGGTTATTTAGGCATGGTTGCCTTCGTCGCCTTGGGGGTGAAAGGATCGTTCCCCAGAGAGCTGTAGGCGACTTGCTTTAATGCAAAGTTCATCACCGTAGGTGAAGGGTGCTTTTGGTTTGAGATAAATGGATACTTCGCCACTAACTCCTGACTTTTAATGCCCGTCCACTCCGAGAATAGATGCAAGAAATCCTCAGCCGAGCGACGTGCTTTGATCACTCTACGGCGAGTGTCATCGGAGGACAGTATCATTAGCGGAACCTGATAGTTCTGCTGATATTTATCATCGTGTGACAAAAATTCATTGCTGGTGCCTTTTTCGTGAAACGCCAGTCCATGATCGGAGAAATAGATCATCGAGAAGTTCTGTCCGCTGCCTTTGAGCTGGTTATAAAGCTGGCTCAGGAAACTGTCGGTTTGCGTGATGCTGTATAGGTAGCAAGAGGTCTCTTTTGAATGAACGAAAGTATCGTAGCGCCCGCCGGTGCGGTCACAGGCTTTTGGATGAGAACCAATTAAGTGATAGACCACTAATTTAGGTCCGTCAGTCTGAGCCTGAAGCGCATCCTCAGTAAAACGTAGGAGGTCGAAGTCGGAGGTCGCTTTGCCATCTTCAAAATCGCCTTTTTTCAGGAAACGTACATCGTCAGCACGCTTAGCAACGCTGGCGACTACGGTATCATAGCGTCCAATTTGTCCTTGATTGGAAAACCAATAGGTGTGAAAACCGGCTTTTTTAGCCAGTGTAATGATGCTGTTTTGGTATTCAGGCTTACCGTCGCGAACCAGATTCAACGTTTGTCCCAATGATTTTTGAGTCGATGGAGCGGCTGAAATGTAATCATTGAAGAAAGTACCAATGACTTGGCTTTCGAACGGCGTATTGTTCCACTTGCCGCCAAAGCTGCCGTGAGCATCGCGACGTGCGCTTTCACCGATAACCAGCACGTACACCTGCCGCTTCGCTTTTACATCTTCTACGTGCCAAGTATCAGGCACGGAGGATAATTCTTTCATCCGCGCCATTTCGGCATCGACTTCTTTCTTACCATTGGTCACATCTTCAACAAAACGCACGACGGGGTAACCTGTGTCGCTAAGTTTAAATTCACCGCCGGCTCTCAGATTAGTCACCGGTGCCAGTAACAACGCACCAATGAAAGAAAATAGGAAAAGCGATTTAGCCATCGTCCAGCGGCGTATTTGCGGCGTTTTTCTGCGTAGGATAAAAATACCTAAAATGAAAATAAATACCGCAATCAGATAGTCCCAGTAAGGGAATATCTGCATCATTTCGCCCGCTTCTTCTGGGTTCGTCGAGTATAGAGACAAAATGGAATTGAAGTTCGGCGGTCCAAACACGCGACCAAACGGGTAGTAAAACGCGGCAGTAAGTATACAAATAAACAGCACCACTTTTTGAATGCGGGGGAGGTAACTGCCCAATAGCAAGAAAAAGCAGCCTAATCCGATAGCATAGACCACGCTAAATTCGTAACCGAGCCCCAGGTTAATCAGAGCAGCTAAAACAAAATAGAGCAGTGTATAAGGGGTTAGTAATTCGCGAGTCTTATTCTCTGGCTCGAAAGGATTTGATGTTAAGTTCATTTTTATTATCTGAAAGGGTGCAGTGCACCAAAATTAACCGCGGGATCCATCTTCACTCACCTACAGACTCATCGCTGCCTTTGGTATGTTGTGAAGGTGTTTCCATTGTACTGTCTTTACCGGTTTCAAAATCCCGAGCAAAGCTGCAAGAAGATATGCTGAGCGAGATTGAATAGCAACAGAAACAGCGGGGCTGCGGTGTGATTTAGGATGCAAATTTAAGACAACAGCGCATTGCCAAAATTTGGCTACGCATTATAGCGAAAAGTTTAAGGACTCAGGGGATTAACAGAAGAAAAAACCGCGATTGAAAGTGTCAACCAAATGATACCGAGTAGCTCGATATCATTTGGTGATAGCCGCGTTAAGCGCCCTTATGTTGGGTGTTAATTCCTTGTGCGTTATGTGACAACATTTGGTTATTTAAATTAATCGACTGTTGGTCGGTTAATGCATCAGGTGGGATATTCATATGGCGTAAAACATCTCCCATGATTTGACCAAATATTGGCCCAGCCACCGAGCCGCCGAAGTGCTTTCCTGCGTTTGGATGGTTTACCATTACAACCAGTGCAACGCGCGGATCGCTCGCTGGAGCGACGCCCGCGGTGTAGTTCACGTAGCCGCCGTCATACTTTCCGCTGTCCCCCATTTTTTCTGCAGTACCGGTTTTTATGGCTAAACGGTAGCCTGGCACAGCTGCAGTCACGCCGCTGCCACCCGGTAAAGCATCACTTTCCATCATATGGACTACGGTGCGAACGATGTTCTCATCCATCACTCGCGTTCCCAGAACAGGAGGTGTGACTTTGGTAATTGAAACTGGACGGAAAATACCAAAGGAGCCGATAGTGGCGTATTCACGCGCCATTTGTAGAGGAGTGACACGCAAACCATAGCCGAAAGAGAATGTAGCGCGTTCAATATCAGACCAGCGTTCGCGATGCAGTGGAAAATAACCGCTACTTTCTCCTCCAATCCCAAGTCCGGTGGAAACACCTAGCCCAAAGCTATGATAGAGATTCACGAGCACGTCAGAAGGCATAGCCAGTGCAATGTGTGATACTCCGATGTCACTCGATTTTTGCAAGATACCGGTAATCGTGAGGCGCGACCAGTGCCCAACGTCCTTGATCAAATGCCCGTTGACGGGATATGGCGTCGTATCGATAACGGAATCAGGACGAATCAGATGGCGTGCCAATCCAGCCATCACCACCAAGGGTTTAACCGTTGAACCTGGCTCGAAACTATCGGATATCGCCACGTTGCGCATATCCTTTTGCGGCACGCCTTGGTAATTATTCGGATTATAAGAGGGATAACTCGCCATCCCTAAAATTTCACCGGTATTAACATCCACCAACACTGCCGCGCCGGAATCGGCTTTATTCAGCAAAACGCCTTCGCGTAGGTGTGAGTAAAGCGCGTATTGCAGGTAACGGTCGATGCTGAGGCTGAGCGTAGGGGCTTGCTGTGCCGGATCGTCTTCCATAAGGCTAACCACGTTGCCATAACGATCTTTACGATAAACGCGATGCCCAGGTTTCCCTTGCAAAAGGTTGTTAAAACCACTCTCTATACCGTCTAAGCCTTGCTGATCTAATCCAACGATACCGATAAGATTAGAGGCTGCATCGCTCATCGGATAATAACGGCTGGAGTCAGACGGCGTGGATATTCCATATATATGAAGCTTGTTAACATATTCCGCAATACCTGATTCAACCTGGCGGCCAAGATAGATAAAGTGGCGATGCGCGTTATCGAGTATCTTTGCCTTGATATCACTTTCTGGCTGTGAAAGCGCCGTGCTGAGATATGACCATTGCTCACTGGTTAGGTTAGGATCGCGTTCTAAGACATGGATAGGATCGGCAATAACATCATTTGACGCCACGCTGACCGCTAAAGGTTGCCCTTCGCGATCGGTAATCGTTCCACGTAAAGGTTGAGTCACCAATGAACGTAGTGAACGCTGATCGGCCTCACGCTCTAACTGAGGGTGATTCATTAACTGCAAGTAACCAACTCGACCAAGAAGTAGGGCTAGAAAAACGACAATACCCAAGCAAATTAGAACAAAACGCCCCTGAAAATAATTGCCACGCGGATTCAATGGACTTCTTTTACGCATAATTCAGCCAATAGGAAAAATTCTATATCAATAGAGTGGAGTGCTGGAATCCGCTAACTATAAAAGAGAGTGAGAAGAAAGGTTGGCTTATGAAACATTTGTTCGCACTTCAATTATCATTGAAATAAATGAAACAAATAAAAATAAAGCGATTAAAAACGAATCTCTCTCAAGCCAATGATGCCGCTAGAGCCAACAGTATCATGCTCTCTCCACCCGCGAGTGAAAAGTGGGAATGGGAAAAATCTGGCGTGCAGTATTGTTTATGAGCTATTGATGCAGATTATTCTTTAATGATGGAAACATGCCAAACATTTATTGATATCTTTATTTTGCAATCATATTATCCGTGCACTAAGCGTATGAGGTTAAATATGAATCAAAAATTGAAGCCGTTAAGCCGAGTAGCCATTATTCTCACCGGTATTATTGGAATGGCGACTGCGCACGCCGATCTCATGGGATCGTTAAAGAGTGCAAGTGAACAGCTTTCATCCAACACGGCTAGCACATCAGGTGCGAACAGTTCATCACTACTGACCGGAGCCTTAGGATCGCTCATGGGTGGAAATGCTCAAACACTCCAGTCAACGAGCAGCGCGAATATTGGTGGCGTACTCAGCTATTGTGTACAAAATAATGTGCTGGCTGCGGGTAATCAGAAAGTGGAGTCTGTTAAAGATGCTTTGCTGAACAAACTCGGCACACAGACAGAAAGCCAATCTTACCAAAATGGTCTCAACGGTATTTTAGACCTGCAAGGTAAAGATGACGTCAATCTGAACAATTTAGGTTCAATGACGAGCGATATGAAAGCGAAGATCAAAACTAAAGTGTGCGGTATGGTTTTAGATCAGGCGAAAAAAATCGTCTAAATTCAGCGTTTATATTCTTGAGGAGTGGCATTTTTAGGCCATTCCTCTCTCATTTATTTCAAATAGCGACGACAGAAGTTACCCACCTCAGCGATGGCCATACGCGATTCTTTCATGCGTGGCACTAGATATTGCCAAACGTGCCACATTCCTTGCCAGTAAGAAAATAGAACTTCACTCCCTGACTTTTGTGCTTTTTCTGCCAATCGTTGTGCATCGCTGAAAAGGATTTCCTCACTGCCAACCTGAATCAATAACGGTGGTAACCCCTCTAATTGACCAAATAAGGGGGAAACATCAGGATTAGTGAGCGGCGTTGATCCACAGTAAGCGTTTACACAATGAGAGGCCTGTTGAATGTGAGGAGCGAAAAACGGATCGCGCTTTAATCGAGTCTTGACCGATTCGCCACTCATAGTGAGATCGACCCACGGGCTGAGTACTGCGATAGCCGCGGGGCGAGGGAGCGTGGAAATTGATTTAATCCGCAAAGCTAATGCAAGTGCTAAACCCCCGCCAGCAGAGTCACCCATGAGAAAAATACGCTTAGTATTGATGTTAGGTTGCACGCAAAGCCAGCGATAAACGGTTTCTGCATCGTCTAGCGCGGCGGGATAAGGGGATTCGGGAGCCAAGCGGTAATCAATCAGAAGCAGCGGAATTTTTGCTGCATCGGCAATAAAAGAGGCCATAGAACGGTGGCTTGAGCATGAACCCATGTGATAAGCGCCGCCGTGTAAGTAAAGAATGACAGCATCAGCACACGCATTCTCAGGTGTCAGCCATTCTGCGTAGATACCGGAGAGTTCCACGCTGCTCAGGCGTACACCATTGGCCAGCGGCATGCGCTCACCCAATTCATCCATTTGTTTACGCACGGTAGCAACGTCACTGAGGTCGGCTTGTGCAAAATGGCGCTTAATCACAAACTTGAAGAGATGGCTTTTTAGACTGCGCATCTGAATTCCCTTTCAAACAAACTCATAAAGATATTGAGAGCTATTTAGGCTCGCACATCCTGATATTCTGGTGTGGTATCAAACTCATGTTTAGCAAATGGACATAACGGGATGATTTTGCGATTTTCCCTGCGCATTTTCTCCACGACTTTAGCCACTAGTCGCTTACCCACGCCTTGACCTTTGAGCGTCTCGTCGACATCCGTGTGATCGATGATGGCAAGATGCTCACCTGTTAGCACAAATACGACTTCAGCGATCAAGTTACCTTGAGCGTCATTGATATAAAAATTGTTGTCACCTTCTAGGATTTCCACCGCAGACTCCCTATTTTTGATGATATTTAAGCGCGCCGCTTGGGCAGGTGTTGATAACGCTCATGACGGTGTTCACGTCGACGCTATCAGGCATAATCCACGGTTGGCGATCTAATTTGAAAAGATGGCTATTTCCTCGCACACAGTTGCCGGAATGCTGACAGATGCTCAGATTGAAATAAACATCAATGTCTTTGCCGTGGTACTGGCGGTAGCCAGCATCAAGTAGTTCTTGATCCATCGTGATTCTCCTACGGCATTGTTGTTGGTCAGTTGACAAGTACTGACGTAATTATGGTTATAGAACATAAGTACTAGACTAACCAAAAAACGTCGTGAGAGGCATCAACGTCATTGTATAGGGCCTAAATTAGGAATTGACCTTATAACGGTACAATTAAAACGTCAGTGTGTGTTTTATCAATAATATGGGTTGCTGAATTCAATATTCTTTTCAAGAAACCTTCACAGTGGTTACCGCATATCACTAAATCAACGGGATCTTCTTTGCACGCGTAGATCACACCATCAGCCAGTTCTCCATTGCAGACAATGGTACGACTAATGGGATAATCTGCCTGTTGACGTAGCTCCTCTAAAAACAAGTTAGCTTCTTCATGAATCAGTTCACGTAGCGAACCGAGCATGGAGCCTGCAAAGCTAGCAGTAAGATCGGCTTCGTTACATAAGGTCAGTAGTGTGATTGAGCCCTGATACGGGCGAACAATAGCGATAGCCTTTTCAACTAACTTGATGCTGTCCGGTGCCTGCGCAACGGCAACGAGTACTCTCCTGTAGCTCATCTCTGCCCCCATTCCCTATGACAATAAAAACATTTTAAAGAATAGACCACAGATTAGCTGTGGTGAAAATCACAATCAGTTTTTGCTTCTGGACAAATAGCACTTATATCTAAGAACCCACTTCGATAAGCGTATGGCTAATTTCTAAACGAAATAGGGGGGAGAACGTGAAATAACTCTTTATGTGTAGCGTGAATAGTCTGGTACCTATGGGGATATTAGGGGGGATTTAATGTGCAAAAAAGAATAAGCCAATACGAATAAGGAATAAGCATGAAGGGAAATAGGTCAGTAAGGCACGGAGGGAGAAAATAAAATGAATGGTATTATTTTGGTTTCATCTATCGGTTGAAACCGTTTACACAGTGACGGATTTCACGTTATTCACATTTGTTCAGCATCTTTCTCAAGGTAAGCTAAAAATTTATAAAATGATGTTTCGATTTAACGGCCTAAATAACCCTAAAATTCACCACTAGCAGCAACATAATTTACAAGGGTTATTTATAGAATCTATATGGCTACTCCGTTGTTAGGTCTAAATACTCAGTAAAGCTATATATGTAGCGTTTTAAGCTTTTAATTTGCTTTTTGAGAATTTTTAACTCGAAATATCCGTATTTTTTATATGATTATTGTGAATGATATGTTTGAGATTCAATTGCTTAGCATGTCCTAAAGTGGCTCATACTTTTTGACCGATTAATGAACTATTAAGTGATTAGTAATATTTATTTACTGATTTTTTGTGATGCGCATCACGTTTTTCTCAAATTAATCTGAGGCGCTCGTTGTATATATCTCTTAATCGGGGGTAGAGTTGCCACGAATCAGGAATATTCTTATTTTTTTATGAATGTCCTTTGAACCGGTAGTCTGAAAAATTGTACGTCTAAGATACAACTTCCAGCGTAATTACGGTTGAGTCCCTTGAGTTTTTTGGGGGGCCTCGGTGAGGTTAGGCTTTCATTTGAGCAGATAGTTATCAGGCACCATTACTTTTCGCACTTTGGCGCGTTATGGGTAATTGGTGCATTTCATTATGTTGGCGAACAAAAATTTAACAGGGGGAGATAATGAGTACCTCTGAAATACTCAAGCATATTTATGACATCAATTTGTCATATTTGTTATTAGCGCAACGCTTAATTCACGAAGAGAAGGCCTCAGCGATGTTCCGGTTGGGGATTAACAATGAAATGGCTGACTCATTGGCTCTTTTGACCCTGCCACAAATGGTCAAATTGGCAGAAACCAACCAGTTGGTGTGCCAGTTTCGTTTCAGCGATCACGAAACGATTCAAAAACTAACGCAAGAGTCTCGCGTTGACGATCTCCAGCAGATTCACACTGGGATTATGCTTTCCAGCCATTTGTTGAAACAACTTTCGCCAACTGATACCTGCCCCCCTCACAAAAGAGTCTGATAATGAGCGAAAAAAGCATTATTCAGGAAGCCCGCGATATTCAACTGGCGATGGAACTTATCTCTCTGGGGGCTCGCCTCCAGATGTTAGAAAGTGAAACGCAATTGAGCCGTGGCCGTCTTATTCGGCTCTATAAAGAGCTGAGAGGTAGTCCTCCGCCAAAAGGCATGTTACCGTTTTCGACGGACTGGTTTATGACGTGGGAACAGAACATTCATTCATCAATGTTCTACAACGTCTATGCCTTCATGATAAAAAGTCAATCATGCCGTGGCGTGGAGGCGGTTATCCGCGCGTACAAACTGTATCTTGAACAGTGTCCGGTGCCTCCAGGTGAGCAGCCTGTTCTGGCTCTGACACGAGCGTGGACGTTGGTTCGCTTTGTTGACAGCGGGATGTTGGAGTCTGCTCCATGCTCTTGCTGTGGGGGTTCATTTATTGCCCATGCACATCAGCCATTAAGCTCATTTGTATGCAGTTTGTGCCAACCGCCATCACGAGCGATAAAAAAACGTAAACTTTCTGACAATCTTGCCGATATGTTCCCACAATTGCTCAATGAGCAAGAGAAACGCGTGGTGTAACCTGATTGAGGCAATCAGTCTTATAGGTTGGCGATCGGTGGTGTGGCTTTAAACGATGTTATCAGGTCAACCCACCGGTTATCTTCCTTTCGAGCCGTCATCCGACGGCCTCTGAATTCTCCTTCTCCGTCCTCCCGGACAGCGCGTTACACCCAATTTCCATTTTGAGCATTAAGGAATTCGCGTGCTTATTCTATTGGGTTATGCCGTTGTAACAATCGCCGTTCTTGGCGGTTATGTGATCGTGGGGGGGCATCTTGGTGCTCTGTATCAGCCTGCTGAACTTCTGATTATTGCCGGTGCTGGTATTGGCGCTTTCATCGTTGGGAACAACGGTAAAGCCATCAAAGCGACACTCCGTACGCTACCCAAGCTGGGGCGCAGTGCTAAATATAACAAAGCGCTTTATATGGACGTGATGGGGTTGATGTATCTGTTGCTCGCTAAGGCGCGCCAGCAGGGGATGCTCACGCTTGAGCGCGATATCGAAAATCCGCAAGAAAGTGAACTTTTCTCTAATTATCCACGGATTCTGGCCGATAAGATCCTCATTGAGTTCATCACGGACTACATGAGATTGATGGTGAGCGGCAACATGAATGCGTTTGAAATTGAAGCCCTGATGGATGAAGAGATCGAAACTTTCGAGAGCGAGGCGGAAGGGCCTGCTGACAGTCTGGCGATGGTCGGCGACTCCTTGCCCGCGTTTGGTATCGTGGCCGCAGTGATGGGCGTTGTGCATGCGCTTGCGTCGGCCGACCGACCAGCTGCGGAGCTGGGTGCGCTGATTGCGCATGCCATGGTTGGGACTTTCCTCGGGATCCTGTTGGCCTATGGGTTTGTTTCGCCGTTGGCTTCTCTGATGCGCCAAAACTGTGCCGAAACCGTCAAAATGATGCAGTGCATCAAAACTACGCTGTTATCGAGTTTACATGGCTATGCTCCACAGATTGCGGTCGAGTTTGGTCGCAAAACGCTGTATTCCACCGAGCGTCCGTCATTTATGGAGCTTGAAGAACATGTGCGTCAGGTGAAATCACCTGCGGCGCAGCAGTCGGCGGTGGAAGAGGAAGTATGAAGAATGGCAACCGCCCGATAATTCTGGTTAAGAAGCGTAAACCCTCGAAAAAAGGGGGGCACCACGGTGGCTCATGGAAAATCGCTTACGCCGATTTTATGACGGCGATGATGGCCTTCTTTTTAGTGATGTGGCTGCTGGCGATAGCCAGCCCGCAGGAGTTAACCAAGATTGCTGAGTATTTCCGTACACCGTTGGCAGTCGCGTTGACTCACGGCGATCGTTCCAGCGCCAGCACCAGCCCCATTCCCGGTGGCGGCGACGACATGATGCAAAAAGAGGGTGAGGTGGCTAAATCAATGCCCGATCCTGCCACTAAAGCGGATAGCGAAAGGCTTAAGAAACTGCGTAAGCAGATTGACCAACTCATTCTGACCGACCCAAGGCTCAAAGCGTTACAGCCGCATCTGCTGATTAACATGATGGATGAAGGGTTACGCATCCAGATCATCGATAGCCAAAACCGACCGATGTTTGAAAACGGTAGTGCCAGAGTAGAACCCTATATGCGCGATATCTTGCGTGCGATAGCGCCGATTCTGAATGACGTACCGAACAAGATTAGTCTTTCTGGCCATACCGATGATTTGCCTTATGCCAGCGGTGAGCGCGGATACAGTAACTGGGAACTTTCAGCCGATCGCGCCAATGCCTCGCGTCGAGAACTCATTGCGGGCGGCTTAGCGGAAGGAAAAATTCTGCGCGTGGTCGGTATGGCAGACACCATGAGCCTGAAATCGCAAACCAGCGACGCCGCAATTAACCGTCGAATCAGCATTTTGGTATTGAACAAAAGTGCGCAACATAACATTGAGCATGAGAATTCAGAAAGTCAGGAGATGGATTTTTCCAATCCTGCAGCGATGAAGCAGTGGAGCGAAGGAGGCGCGGTAAATCTTGCGCCACAGGCGTCACCGGTACAGACCAGCCCGCTGGCGCCGATGAATGACCATATTATTACGACAACACCGACCGAAAAGAGGTGACCTGTGAGCATGGATATTACTGCGTTTTATCAAACGTTCTTTGATGAAGCCGATGAACTGCTGGCAGATATGGAGCAGCACCTACTGGAGCTGGACCCAGAAGAGCCAGATATAGAACAACTTAACGCGATTTTCCGTGCCGCGCACTCCATTAAAGGCGGTGCCGGAACCTTTGGTTTCAATATATTGCAAGAAACCACGCATTTGCTGGAAAACCTACTCGACGGTGCGCGCCGCCATGAAATGCGCCTGAGCACCGATATCATCAACCTGTTTCTGGAAACCAAAGATATTATGCAGGACCAGCTCGATGCCTATAAATCCGCGCAGGATCCCGATCACGCCAGTTTTGAATATATCTGTCAGGCATTAAGGCAGTTAGCATTAGAAGCTCAAGACGTGAGTGGATCTGCCACTGCGGAAAACCCGCATCTTAAAGCCGTTACCGAAGAAAACGCAGATGCCGATCAGAATACCAACAACGACGGTGCTCAAGCGTCGACGTTACCCGATGGCTGCATATCTCTCTCGCTGTGTGGACTAAAACCGCAAGAAGTCGCTCTGATGCTAGAAGAGCTCGGCAATTTAGGGACGGTACGTGAACATACCGAAACGGCTCATGGCTTAGACGCTGTGCTAGAAACCACGGCCAGCGAAGATGACATAGCAGCGGTGCTCTGCTTTGTATTAGAACCTGAGCAAATCGCGTTCAATCATACACTGCCTGAAAAGGCAGAAAACACGGTTTCGCAACCGGCTGCGCCAACAGCTGAGGCCCAGCCTAAAACAGCGACGACGCCAGAACTAAAACTGGTTCAGGAGCCGGCAACGCCACGTACCGAAGCCCCCAAACGTACGGCAAAAGCAACGGAAAGCACCAGTATTCGCGTAGCGGTTGAGAAGGTCGATCAGCTCATTAATTTAGTTGGTGAATTGGTTATTACCCAGTCTATGCTGGCACAGCGCTCGGATATGCTAGACCCGGTCGATCACGGTGATTTACTCAACAGCCTGGGACAATTGGAGCGTAACGCGCGCGACCTGCAAGAGTCCGTCATGTCGATTCGCATGATGCCAATGGAGTACGTCTTTAGCCGTTTTCCTCGTCAGGTACGCGATCTGGCTGGCAAGCTTAACAAGCAGGTGGAAATTACGTTGCTAGGTAGCTCGACCGAACTGGATAAGAGCTTGATCGAACGCATTATCGATCCGTTAACCCATCTGGTGCGCAATAGCCTCGACCATGGCATTGAAACTCCTGAGGTACGTGTTGCGGCAGGCAAAAGTCCAGTGGGGAATCTCACGTTATCGGCAGAGCATCAGGGCGGAAATATCTACATCGAAGTGATCGATGACGGTGCTGGTTTAAACCGTGAACGTATTTTAGCTAAGGCGCGTTCGCAGGGAATGGCGGTCAGCGACACCATGACCGATGATGAAGTCGGGTTGCTGATTTTCGCACCAGGTTTCTCCACGGCAGAACAGGTTACTGATGTTTCTGGGCGCGGCGTGGGTATGGACGTCGTGAAACGAAATATTCAGGAAATGGGCGGCCACGTTGAGATCCAGTCGCGGAGCGGAAAAGGCACCACGATCCGTATCGTGTTACCGCTAACGCTGGCGATCCTCGACGGCATGTCGGTCAAGGTGAATAACGAAGTCTTTATTTTGCCGCTTAACGCCGTGATGGAATCTCTGCAACCGCGTGAAGAAGATCTTTATCCGCTGGCGGGTGGCGAGCGTGTGCTACAGGTTCGCGGTGAATATTTACCGCTGGTGGAACTGTATAGCGTGTTTGACGTTGAAGGCGCAAAAACTGATGCGATGCAGGGCATTGTGGTGATCTTGCAAAGTGCAGGGCGCCGCTATGCATTGCTGGTTGATCAGCTGATTGGTCAGCATCAGGTTGTGGTGAAGAACTTGGAAACCAACTACCGAAAAGTGCCGGGGATTTCTGCGGCGACGATTCTGGGCGATGGAAGCGTTGCGCTGATCGTCGACGTTGCCGCGCTACAGAGCATTAATCGTGAAAAACGTTCCGCGGTTTCCGCTGCATAGCGTGAACCGAATCGTTATCTATTTTAGCCAGCAGGCGACTGCTGGCGGTTAAATACCCTAATTTGTAAAGGTGAACTAACATGACAGGACTGGCTTCTGTAACCAAACTGGCGGGAGAAACTGTAGGACAGGAGTTTCTGGTTTTCACCCTCGGAGATGAAGAGTACGGCATTGATATCTTAAAAGTACAAGAGATCCGTGGCTACGATCAGGTCACACGTATTGCCAATACACCGGCTTTTATCAAGGGTGTGACCAATCTGCGTGGCGTCATTGTGCCTATCATCGATCTGCGAGTGAAGTTCTCTCAGGAAAATGTGACGTACAACGATAATACCGTTGTCATTGTGCTTAATTTCAGCCAGCGAGTTGTCGGGATTGTGGTTGACGGCGTATCGGATGTCCTGTCGTTAACTAACGAACAGATTCGCCCAGCGCCGGAGTTTGCTGTCACGCTATCCACGGAATATTTAACCGGATTAGGATCGCTTGGTGAGCGCATGCTGATCTTGGTCGATATCGAGAAGCTGTTGAGTAGTGAAGAGATGGAGTTGGTGGAGGGAATGACGGCATAAGCTGAGTGCAGATGGTGTGCACTGATCAGTTAAGGTTTAGCGCCGAAGTCTACATGAGAGCAGTTAAGGTTTCGTACGCCTAATGCACCGAAACCTGCATGCACTCTGTGCAGGCGTCCGAGTC
>NZ_LXET01000043.1 GCF_001655005.1 Hafnia paralvei ATCC 29927 | reverse complement strand
CCGGTAATGTGCCGGAAAAGGTCAAAATCAAAACAAAAAGTGTGGCCGTTTTTTAGTTTAAGTGGTCGTAGGTAGAGCCGCCGGTACAGGGATGTACCGGCGGAGTTTGGGGCGCCCTGGATGGGCGATACCAAACCGGAGCGGAGATGGCGTCTCGGATAAAAGCGCGCGAGTGCAGAGACCACGCGCTGGTGGTCTCTGCCCGTACGCCCTCACTAGGGTATCAATGACGCTCGGTATGAACAGGCGGGCGGAATATTACACAATGTTTGCAGAGTGGTGACCGGCGAACGAAACATGACACCGGTGCCCCATAAACGTTCGGCATGCAAAAAACACCCATCCCCCCACTAAACTAAATTCCCCCCTAAAGTTTTCTAAAGCCCCGCCGATATCCCTTCTATCCGACGTACCGAGAATGAGAAACCATGTTAAACCGTATAAAAGTTGTCACCAGTTTGCTGTTGGTGCTGGGGTTGTTTGGTATTTTACAAATGACATCCGGAGGATTGTTCTTTAACGCCCTGAAAAACGACAAGGAAAACTTCACTGTTTTACAAACCATCCGCCAGCAGCAGTCCACGCTGAATGGTAGCTGGGTAGCATTACTCCAAACGCGAAATACGCTTAACCGTGCGGGCATCCGTTACATGATGGATGTGAATAAAACCGGTAGCGGTGCGACGGTGGATGATTTGCTGCAAATTGCCAAAACCTCTCTGCAGCAGGCGGAAGGACGTTGGGGGGAATACGAGGCGCTGCCTATCGACCCACGTCAAAGCCAAGAGTCTGTCGAGCAGCTAAAGCGTAATTACGACATCTTGCACGGTGCATTATCTGAGCTAATCCAACTGCTTTCTACCGGCAAAATCAATGAGTTCTTTGACCAGCCGACGCAAGGTTATCAAGACGGATTTGAGAAAAGTTATGTCGATTATCTGGTGCAAAACGATCGTTTGTATCAGGACGCGGTGAACGACAATAACAGTTCGTACAGCATGGCAATGTGGATTTTGATCGGCGTGCTTGCGCTGGTGGCCGTTGCGATTGTTCTTGTCTGGTTCGGTATTCAAAGAACGTTGATTGTTCCGCTAAATCGCCTGATCGATAGCATCAAACATATCGCGGGCGGCGATTTGGCGCGCAGCATTGACGTGCATGGCACCAATGAAATGGGGCAGCTCGCCGCCAGCCTAAAACACATGCAGGGTGAACTGGTTCGCACCGTAGGTAATGTGCGTCAAGGTGCTAATGCGATCTACAGCGGCGCGAGCGAAATTTCAGCTGGCAACAACGATCTCTCTTCTCGTACCGAGCAACAGGCGGCCTCACTGGAAGAAACGGCAGCCAGCATGGAACAGCTGACTGCAACGGTGAAACAGAACGCCGAAAATGCACGTCAGGCGAGCCATCTTGCGCTTAGCGCATCTGAAACGGCACAGAAAGGCGGCAAAGTGGTGGCGAACGTAGTGCAAACCATGCACG
Organism: Hafnia paralvei ATCC 29927; assembly: GCF_001655005.1. Classification (GTDB taxonomy): domain Bacteria; phylum Pseudomonadota; class Gammaproteobacteria; order Enterobacterales; family Enterobacteriaceae; genus Hafnia; species Hafnia paralvei. The sequence goes on along the minus strand of NZ_LXET01000043.1, from coordinate 22,454 downwards.
ACATCGCAGGAAGCTCACAGAAGATTGCTGATATCACCAGCGTCATCGACGGTATTGCTTTCCAAACCAATATTCTGGCACTGAATGCGGCGGTTGAAGCGGCACGAGCCGGTGAACAGGGGCGTGGGTTTGCGGTGGTTGCGGGTGAAGTCCGCAATCTGGCGCAGCGCAGTGCTCAGGCAGCGAAAGAAATCAAAGGTCTTATTGAAGACTCAGTAAATCGTGTCGATATGGGGTCAGTGCTGGTCGAAAGCGCGGGCGAAACCATGGGCGATATTGTCAGTGCGGTGACTCGCGTGACGGACATTATGGGCGAAATCGCATCGGCCTCTGATGAGCAAAGTCGCGGTATCGATCAGGTTGGTCAGGCAGTGTCTGAAATGGATCGCGTGACCCAACAGAACGCCGCGTTGGTGGAAGAGTCCGCATCTGCGGCTGCCGCTCTGGAAGAACAGGCCAGCATGCTGACGCAGGCGGTTTCAGTATTCCGCATCCAGCATGATTTCAAAGAAGACATCAGCGAAAGTCGTAGCGTTAAGCCTGTGATTGCCACTCCGGCGCCTCGTGCTATTGCGGCGACCGATGCGGGCGATAACTGGGAAACCTTCTAAACACCGTAGTCACAAAAATGAAAGGGTGGCAAAGACCACCCTACCTGCATAGCGGGGATAAGCTGAAGCACTTTTTTACTCTTCATTCTTCAGGCTACGGCATGGATGAATGTTTCAAGTGAACTGCACCTTGAAATCTATTGAGTATGTATCTCCACGCGTGTGGCTACGCTGATGACAAAGCTGCTACACGCGTTGGGAATAATTAAAACGTGACAGCGCCGGGACCCTACAAATGAACCGGCCCAAAAGGAAAGCATCGTGTTTAATCGAATCCGAGTATCAACCAGTCTGTTCCTGCTGCTTATGCTGTTCTGCCTGCTGCAATTGGGATCTACCGGCTTGTCATTTATGTCGATTCGTTCCGATAACAACAACTTTTCTAACGTGCAGGTGGTTAACGATCAGCGTGAAGCGCTGAATCAGTCATGGGTGGCGTTATTACAGGCGCGCAATACGCTTAACCGAGCGGGTACTCGTGCCGCACTCAAGGTGCCACAGGAGAAAGTCAATGAGCTGATGGCGGGAGCCCGTTCATCATTGCAGAAGGCTGATCTCTATTTTAACCAGTTCTTGGCTGTTCCTCGTGTCACGAAGGAAGGCGTGGAGCTGACAGAAACAACCAAGCAGAGCTACGAAAAATTACGTACCACGTTGCGAGAACTCATTGTTCTGCTGGAACAAGGCGATCTACAAGGTTTTATGGATCAGCCGACGCAAAAAATACAAGACCTGTTTGAAGTGCAGACGCAGGCCTATACCCAGCATGTTGATGATGTACTGGCAAAAACGGCAACCGAAAACAAAAACGCCTACACCCTCTCAATGCTGATGGTCGCGGGTGCCATTGCCATGCTGATTGTCGTCGTTTTGAGTTCACTGTATTGGCTACGAAAAATGCTGATTTCTCCGCTGAATACTATGCGTGACCACTTTGACCGCATAGCAGAAGGCGATTTATCAGGTGAAATCAAAGTTTTTGGGCGTAATGAGCTCAGCTTATTGTTTGCTAGCTTGCAACAAATGCAGCAGTCGTTGGCGAAAACCGTATTAACCGTCCGTCAGGGTTCCGACGCTATTTATAACGGCCTACAAGAGATCGCCTCAGGCAATAACGACCTCTCCTCGCGTACGGAGCAACAGGCGGCGTCGCTGGAAGAAACGGCAGCCAGCATGGAACAACTCACGGCAACCGTAAAACAGAATGCGGATAACGCACGTCAGGCGGCTCGCTTGGCGAAAGAAGCCTCAGGTACGGCGACTTCAGGTGGCGAAATCGTCGGTAACGTTGTGCGCACCATGCATGAAATTGCTAGCAGCTCACAGAAAATCGGTGATATCACCAGCGTTATCGACGGCATCGCTTTCCAGACCAATATTCTTGCGTTGAACGCGGCGGTTGAAGCGGCTCGGGCGGGAGAGCAGGGGCGTGGTTTTGCGGTCGTCGCTGGGGAAGTGCGTAATTTGGCGCAGCGCAGCGCGCAGGCGGCCAAAGAGATTAAAGGGCTGATCGATGATTCAGTCAACCGAGTGAAGCAAGGATCTGCCTTAGTTGAAAATGCAGGTAATACCATGGAAGAGGTGGTGCGCTCGGTCGCTCGTGTCACCGATATCATGGGCGAAATTTCCTCTGCTTCCGATGAACAAAGCCGAGGCATCGAACAGGTTGCTTTGGCGGTAACGCAAATGGATCAGGTGACGCAGCAAAATGCGGCACTGGTCGAAGAAGCTGCATCAGCGACACAGGCGGTGGAAGAGCAAGCAAATGCACTGACACGCTCTGTTGCCGCGTTCCATCTGGTATCAGCACCCGCTGCGAGAGTTGTTGATGATCGTATCGCAACATCTACGCAGAAGCTGCCCAAGGACAAAGATGTATGGCAACCGATTTAGCAGGACTAAAGCGGTAGTTAATGGTGAACGACCTTGGGTCGTTCGCCCATTGTAAATTGGGTGAGTGATGGCGAATTTATTTACACAGTCAGGAAACGATGATGTTCAGACTCCCGCATTGATGATGCAGAGAGTCCCCTTGGCAGACGTTCATTTTCGTCGCATCAGTCAGCTTATTTATCAACATGCCGGCATTGTATTAGCCGACCACAAACGGGAAATGGTTTATAACCGGCTGGTTCGACGCCTTCGAGCGTTGAATCTGAATGATTTTGGCGCCTATTTAGCACTTTTGGAAAGTAGCCAAAGTCACGGTGAATGGCAGACGTTTATTAATTCACTAACCACTAACTTAACGGCTTTTTTTCGCGAAGCGCACCATTTTCCCATTTTGGCGGAACATGCGCGCAAACGTCCGCACAATTATTGTGTTTGGAGCACGGCGGCATCGTCAGGTGAAGAACCCTACTCGATTGCCATGACGTTAGCAGAAGCATTGGGTACCACGCCGGTCGGGCCACAGGTTTGGGCCAGCGATATTGATACTCAGGTGTTGGAAAAAGCCGTGCGTGGCGTTTATCGGCAGGAAGAAACTAAGCACCTCACGCCGTCTCAGCTCCAGCGTTTTTTTCTGCGAGGGACGGGGCCGCAGCAGGGCTTTGTGCGTGTTCGACCTGAATTAGCACAGCGAGTGCATTTTCAAATGCTCAACTTGCTGTCGCCGCAGTGGGATTTACCGGGGCCGTTCGACGCCATATTTTGTCGTAACGTGATGATCTATTTTGATAAAGAAACTCAGGCTCGCATTCTCCATCGTTTTATCAAATTGCTGAAACCTGGTGGATTGTTGTTTGCAGGTCATTCGGAAAACTTTAGCCATATCAGCCAAGAGTTTTATTTGCGCGGACAAACCGTGTATGGGCTGTCCAAGGAGAGTCGATGAGTAAAATTCGGGTGTTGTGTGTTGATGACTCGGCGCTGATGCGTCAGCTGATGACGGAAATCATTAATAGTCATCCCGATATGGAAATGGTCGCAGTGGCACAAGATCCGCTGGTGGCGCGCGATCTGATTAAAAAATTTAACCCTCAGGTGCTAACGCTTGACGTGGAAATGCCGCGCATGGACGGCATTGATTTCCTTGAAAAGCTGATGCGTCTCAGGCCGATGCCGGTGGTTATGGTGTCTTCACTGACGGGAAAAGGATCGGAAATCACGCTGAAAGCGCTGGAGCTAGGGGCAGTGGATTTCGTCACTAAGCCTCAACTGGGTATTCGCGAAGGAATGCTGGCCTACAGCGAAATGATTGCCGATAAAGTGCGGGCGGCGGCGAAAGCGCGCCTGCCAGCACGCGGTTCTCTGCCGGTGAAGCCCGCGACGCTTAGCCATACGCCGCTGCTCAGCAGTGAAAAGCTGATTGCTATTGGCGCATCCACCGGTGGCACTGAGGCCATTCGCCATGTGCTTCAGCCTTTGCCTACCACCAGCCCGGCATTGCTGATCACTCAGCATATGCCACCGGGGTTCACTCGCTCATTTGCTGAGCGGCTGAATAAGCTTTGCCAGATCACGGTGAAAGAGGCAGAGGAGGGAGAGCGAGTGTTACCCGGCCATGCCTATATTGCGCCGGGTGATATGCACCTTGAACTAGCACGTAGCGGCGCGAACTACATCGTGCGGCTGCATCAAGGACCGGCGGTTAACCGCCATCGTCCTTCGGTCGATGTGCTGTTTGATTCGGTGGCACGCTATGCAGGGCGAAATGCGGTAGGGGTGATCCTCACCGGAATGGGGAATGACGGTGCGGCGGGGATGCTCAAAATGCATCAGGCAGGGGCTTATACCATCGCGCAAAACGAAGCCAGCTGCGTGGTATTTGGTATGCCAAGAGAGGCCATTTTAACGGGCGGCGTCGATGAAGTGGTCGATCTGCAACAAATCAGTCAGCGTATGCTGACGCAAATTAGTGCCGGACAGGCACTGCGTATTTAACGTTCCCTGAGTAGGGGACCTTTGAGGAGTCAGTATGGCGGATAAAAATCTGCGTTTTCTCGTTGTTGATGATTTTGCCACAATGCGCCGCATCGTGAGAAACCTGCTTAAAGAGCTGGGTTTTAATAACGTAGAAGAAGCGGAAGATGGCGCAGATGCTTTAACCAAGCTACGCGCTGGCGCATTTGATTTTGTGGTATCTGACTGGAACATGCCAAACATGGACGGTCTACAACTGCTACAGGCGATTCGGGCCGATGGAAGCCTCGGCGCGTTGCCGGTGCTAATGGTGACGGCAGAAGCGAAAAAAGAAAACATTATTGCCGCCGCGCAGGCGGGAGCCAGCGGTTATGTGGTTAAACCGTTTACGGCAGCAACGTTAGAAGAAAAGCTGAATAAGATTTTTGAAAAGTTGGGGATCTAAGGAGTCACAATGAACGAACATCCTATGCCCGCAACTGATGCGGCCACTGCCAACGATATTATTGCTCGAATTGGGCAATTGACGCGCATGCTGCGTGACAGCTTGAAAGAGCTTGGTCTGGATCAGGCAATTGCTCAAGCGGCAGAAGCGATACCCGATGCCCGCGATCGTTTGGACTACGTGGTACAGATGACAGCACAGGCTGCCGAACGCGCATTAAACTGCGTTGAAGCTGCTCAGCCGCGCCAAACCTCATTGGAAAAAGGAGCGACCGATCTGAAAGTGCGTTGGGATGAGTGGTTTGCTAATCCTATCGAGCTTTCCGACGCGCGCGTATTGGTTTCTGATACCCGCAGTTATCTGGCTGCTGTTCCCGAACACACCTCATTTACTCATGCTCAGCTGCTTGAGATCATGATGGCGCAGGATTTCCAAGATCTTACCGGTCAGGTTATTAAACGTATGATGGGTGTAGTTCAGGAGATCGAGAAAGAACTATTGGCGGTGTTGGTTGAAAATATCCCAGATGTTTCGGCCAAGCCTAAACGCGAAAACGATGGCTTACTCAATGGCCCACAGATGAACCAAAACGGCCCTGGCATTGTGGCAAATCAGGAGCAGGTTGATGATTTGTTGGGAAGTTTAGGGTTTTAACGAAAGAAGCAGCGGTATCGTGATAGCAATGCCGCTGCTTATCATCAACGTCGCGCTAAAATAACACTATAGATACTTGTGCCAAGCCCCGTTTTCAGCCGTAAACATTATTCTGCCGGTATCCCTAAAATCGCAATAATCTCCCCACGATTGCTGACCAGATCGGCAAGCGTGTAATTTTCCATCGCAGTTAAAAAGGCTTCCATCCCCACTTTCAATGCGGCCTGTAATTGACATATCTTAATCAGTTTGCAACCCGGTGAATGGCAGTCAATGCCGTTCAGATTGCTCTCCAAGGCGCGAATGACCTGACCGATATTGATGTCTGCGGCGGGTTTGCCTAGCTCAATACCGCCGCCTTTGCCGCGTACTGCGTGGATATAGCCCAACCCGACCAACTGTGCGACGACTTTCACCATATGATTACGCGAGATATCGTAATGGCCGGCGATTTCACCCACGCTGGTGCGCTGACCATAGGGCATGGAGGCCAGATACATCAAGGCTCGTAGGCCGAAATCGGTGTAAGTCGTTAATTTCATGAAGTCGCTAGTGAGTGAGAATATTAACTCTGTTTATAACATAATTATGGCGCTTTTGGCTGAGCTCATGGCAATAAATAGTAAAGTTAAATCTTTTTTAACAATTAGTGGCAATAATATTAACACTGTCATTATACTGTCATTATCAAGCAGTAAATTTTCATTAGGCGACAGCAGTATTCACACTAACGCAGGTTATTGAACCAGCAGGTTTGTGAGGAGCGCGGATGAGACAGTCCTTACCTGGGCTAGCACGATGTCAAACAAGAATCAAACAGCAGGCTGTCTGTGACAGCAAGAATGTCGACTCAGCAAAATCTGCGTCACGGCTTTACTCCCCACTCAATAGTTTAACTCTCCTATCTGTTCCACCCCTATTACGACTGCGCGCCGCAGGGATTAGCTTCGCGCGCGTGTTCGTATCAAGCAGGTCAACCCTCACTGAGGAGGTTAGCGGATAAACGAGTGACAGTTCGTTCATGAAACGTGGAATGACGATTGAAACCAACTGTAAGGTGCCAAAATGGGAAAACAGAAAGCTGTTATCAGAGCGCGTCGTGAAGCTAAACGTGTCGTAAAACGTGATGGTCGTAGTCAACGTCAGCGCGAGGAAGATCAGGCTGCCTCTCTGGTTCAGATGGGCGGTATCGAAACCATTGGCATGGCGCGGGAAAAACGCGATAACGCGCCAGTCACGGCCAGAACGGAAGCGCAGGTCGCTTATCTGTCTGCAATTGAATCCAAACAGTTAATCTTTGCCACCGGCGAAGCGGGCTGTGGCAAGACCTTTATTAGCGCAGCGAAAGCGGCGGAAGCACTCATTCATAAGGAGGTTGATCGCATTATTGTCACACGTCCTGTGCTGCAGGCCGACGAAGATCTCGGTTTTCTGCCGGGTGATGTTTCCGAGAAGTTTGCGCCTTATTTCCGCCCAGTCTATGACGTGTTGGTGCGGCGTTTAGGGGCTTCATTCCTGCAATATTGTCTGCGCCCTGAAATCGGCAAGGTAGAAATTGCGCCTTTTGCCTATATGCGTGGCCGTACCTTTGAAAATGCCTTTGTGATCCTTGATGAAGCACAAAACGTCACCGCCAGCCAAATGAAAATGTTCCTGACTCGTCTGGGGGAGAATGTCACCGTGGTGGTTAACGGCGATATAACCCAGTGTGATTTACCTCGCGGAGTGAAATCCGGCCTCGAAGATGCGCTGCAACGCTTCACTGAGGATGGGATGGTGAGTATCGTCCGCTTTGACAGCCAAGACTGCGTTCGCTCGGCGCTTTGCCAGCGCACCTTAAACGCATACCAATAAGTTTTGTCGTTAATCCTGTTTGCTTCTCAGGGCCACTTTCGGGTGGCCTTGCTTATTTAATCCTCTACACATAACACTTCTATGATGTATTTGTGACAATCGTGCGCACAGATCTTATCCTCTTGGTATCTCAGTTTTTTTGGTGAGCATGAACTATGTCTACCGCAGTTTTTTTGGCCGTACTTTGCGCGGCACTACTGCATGCAAGTTGGAATACGTTGGTTAAGATTGGTGAGGAGCGCTTTGTCGGCGTGGCGCTGATTGCGGTGTTTTCCGGTGCGGTATCACTCTGCGGTTTGGCGTGGGTAGGGTTACCCAATATGGCGTCGTTGCCGTGGCTATTGCTGTCTCTGGTATTACATACTGGGTATTGTCTATTTCTCAGTCGCGCTTATGGGCAAGGTGACTTAGGGCAAATTTATCCGTTAGCGCGAGGCAGTGCGCCGCTGCTGGCGATGATCCTCAGCGCGCTGTTTCTACGTGAGTACCCGCCGCTATTAGGCATCATCGGTGCCGTGGTTTTAGTAGCCGGAGTTTTGCTGATGGCGCTACGCGGCGGTGGCAGCACAAAATTGAACGCCAAAGCGGTGCGATATGCGCTTATTACGGCCATGTTTACCGCGGGCTATACGCTTTCTGATGGTGCCGGCGCGCGCGCCGCACAAGCGCCGTTAACCTATACGTTATGGCTGTTTACGCTTAACGGCGTCATTATGTTGCCGTTGCTATGGGCTCATCAACGAGGGAAAACGTGGGTACAGATCAAGTGTAACTGGCGAGCCGGATTGGCTGGTGGAGCAATGTCGCTGCTCGCTTACGGCATCGTCATTTGGGCACTGACACAAGCTCCGATTGGTGTTGTTGCGGCTCTGCGTGAAAGTAGCGTGTTGTTTGCGATGATTTTCTCGGTATGGCTGCTCAAAGAGCCCATGGGGAGAGCCAGAATCGCCGCGAGTCTCGTGATTGTTACGGGCGTGATGCTATCGCGGTTGGGGTAAAACCTGAGGATCTAGCCAATAAAAACGGCGCGATAATCGCGCCGTTTGACATGAAGTGGGACGACTACAGGAAGATCGTCATCAGATAAGCTGCGAATAACGCTAAATGCGCCGCACCGTTCAGTACGTTAGTGCGCCCAGTGCTGAATGACACCTGACACAACATCAGTGCGGCAACCATAACGACCATCTGTGGCGCGTCCAACGCAAAGATCAGCGGCTGACCGGTTAGCGTTGCGATAATAGTTACTGCAGGCACCGTCAGTGAAATGGTTGCCAGCACAGAACCAAAGAACAGGTTCATCGCGCGCTGTACCTGATTTGCTAGAACCGCCTTTAACGCTCCTAAACCCTCTGGTGACAAAATCAGCAATGCAACCAAGAAGCCGGTGAACTGCTTCGGCGCGTCCAGCGTACTCAACAGGCTTTCCAGCGGATTGGCGTTAAACTTAGTCACCGCGATAACCGCAATAAGATGTACGATCAGCCATCCCGCGTGCCATGCGCTGCTGTGCGCTGATGGCTTGCCATGATGGGGATCGGCAGGGTCATCACCATCGTCTTCATGTTCATAGACAAACAGGCTCTGGTGGGTTTTAGTCTGAATCAGCAAGAATACGCCATACATCGCCGCAGAGATTGCCGCAATCATCAGCGCCTGACCGGTAGTGAAATTGCCGTTAGGGAACGTCATTGGCAGTACCAGTACGATGATCGCCAGAGGGATCAGCGTAATCAGGTATTGCTTAATGCCGGCCAGATTTACAAACTGGGTGGCAAATTTACGTCCACCCAGCAGCAAAGAGAAGCCAACCAGACCACCGGTGACGATCATCACGATAGAGTAGAGTGTGTCACGCATTAGCGCAGGGGCGGCGTCTCCCGTAGCCATCAGCGCAGAGATTAAGCTGACTTCGAGGATAACCACAGACAGACTAAGAATTAACGAACCGTAGGGTTCACCCAAACGGTGAGCCAGCACGTCAGCATGACGTACTACGCTAAAGGCACTACTCAGGATAGCGATCAGTGCCAGAATATTGATGCCAGCGATAGCAGGTAAATTCTGGGTATTTCCCCAAAGAGCAAGAACGACTAAGGCAATAACAGGTAGGGCTAATGAGTACTCGCTATGCCGCGTTTTCACTCGGCATGCTTCAGTTTCTGACTTCATTATGATTATTCTCCATATCACTAGGCGCAGGCGGTCAATCGCAAAGCTTCATCGTAAAACTCAATCAATAGTTCGATAAAACTATGCACAGCCTATCAAAAAAAACGATTTTCTCGATTAGTTTTTACTTAGCTTTACTTATTTTATGCATTTTTATCACGGTCTGCTGACTTAAATCATGATAGCAGCGCGGTAATAAGCTGTTGCAAAGGTTCCATTGTGTTATAGGGTGGTTCAATCGTTTATTTGCATGGTTAGAGAGAACTGATTTTTTGATAAGGAGTTTAATTTCTATCGCGACTAATAACTTTCTCATTACTATTCTATTTTGAACATCGCGGAGGAGCGGCAAGAACATGACAGATGCAGGCCAATGGATTTCTGATTACGGCTATATCGCGGTGGTTGTCGGCAGCATTATTGAGGGCGAAACGATTGCATTTTTAGCGGGTATTGCTGCGCATAAACATTTGCTGTCTTATCCGCTGGTTTTACTGCTCACTTTCGTGGGCGCGACGGCGGGAGACTTTACCCTCTATATGGTTGGACGTCGATTTGGTACGCAAATCTTGAGCCGTTTTCGCCGCCAGCAGAAAAAAATACAGCGCTTTCAACAGCGAGTGCGTGAGCATGAAACATGGCTGATCTTGGGGATGCGTTTTGCTTATGGATTCCGCACCGTTGGGCCGATTATTATCGGTTCATCTGGCGTTAAGCTGCGTAAATTTGTCCTATTTAATGTTATAGGAGCCGCAGTATGGGCGTTTAGCGTGGTGACGCTAGGCTATGCAGCCAGTGAAGTATTATTCCGTCTATTTGCTCATGAGCACCAACGGCGGATTGCGTTTGTGGTGCTGATGGTGGCGCTATTGCTGATCTTGATTGGGGTTAAATGGTATCGGTCAAAACAGGCGGACAGTAACGATGCTTAGGCTGAAAAGCACGGCTATTTTTTCGGTCTATACTTTTCAGGTAGTTCAGGAACTGGGCGCTTGTCGTCAATGAGATGACGCACGGTGAGAATGGGGTGACGCCATAACATGCGCGGCCCAGACCAACGCATGATCTGTTTCATCTCTTCACGTTTGGACGGTTGATAGCAATGAACAGGGCACTGCTTGCAGGCGGGTTTATCTGTGCCAAAAATGCAACGGTCGAGGCGTTTGACCGCATAGGCGTAAAGCAGATCGTAGTGCTGTTCATCCGCCGTGGCCTCGGGGCAACGTCTCTGATATAGCGAAATCATTCTTCGAATGGTGAGTTTTTCCCTCTGAATACGATTGTCTGGCATGGCGGTTATTCCCCGGTTGGTACTCACTTTTCGATACGCATAATATATATTTATAATACATGTATTGGCTTGCGAGATACCATTCTTTCCTGCATTTTGATTAGATCATCGGAGGGATAATCAGGAGTGCACCAGAGGTAATACCCACAAATAAAGCCGCCCAAATTGCCGCTGAAAATAGGCTAACGCAGTAAACCCTAAATCGTTTTAGCGGCAACATGCCTGCAGCAAGCGGAACCATATAGCGCAGCACTGCGATAAAACGCGAGCCAAATAGCACTAGCACGCCATTATTTTCCAATTTACGCCTTATATTTTGCAGCTTTTCTTCATGACGAGTGAGTAATCCCGTAGACAATTTGTTGCGCATAATCAGCGCGCCGAAATGAAAACTCAGAATTGAACCTAGCGCTGCGCCTAGCGTAATGGCTAGCCATACTTCGCCAACCGTCAGGCTGGGTTGGCTAATGGAAATACTCGCCAGTAGCATCACTGACGCAGGTGGCAGCAAAGAAGAGAGGACGACGGTCGATTTGCTCAGTGCAATACCGAACAGCAATAAGAACAGGTGCGCCGGATAAAGGGCAAAATGTGCCAATAGCGGTTCTAGCCATGCCATGTTGTCCTCCTATTCGTATTAGTTTCATCGGGAAATAGGACTTTTGGCTAATGCTGGTCTAAAGCGCGATTTTAGGGGAAGTACACCGATGGGGTCGTAGCAGCTTTAGCTGCCGGAGCGCCCCGTGGTGTGCTAGCCCCGTGTATCTCGATCTCTTAAACGATCGGCATTAGGTTTTTGGCCCCTATATGGACGTTCGCCTAGCGAATGCGTTTAAGCGTAATGGCGCTAACCGCAAGCAAAATGGCGGCAGATACCAAGACGTAAACGAAAGCGTTGTCAAAGGCAGAATGTGCTTGGCTGATGATCCACTGGGCTTGTTCAACATTCAGCGTTTTAGCCAATTTTAGCGTTTCATCAATGCTGTCGAATGCGGCAGAATCCAGCGATATCTGTGCGGGCAATACCAGACTACTGCTGTAGACCGCGGTCATCATTCCACCTAACAATGTGATACCCAGCACGCTGCCCAGCTCGTAAGCAACGTCTTCTATCGACGCCGCCATGCCAGCTTTTTCGTTTGGCGCATTAAACATAATGGCCGTAGATGCGGCGGTAAATGAGGCACCAATACCGCAACCGATGGCCGCAAGATAGATCAAAATTTCTAGTAGGCTTTCGTTATAGCGTAAGGCTAATCCGACAATGCCTAATGCGGTTATCGTTAGTCCACCCATCACGAGATTTCGTTCGCCGTATTTAGGCTGCAGTACGCCAGCCAAGGGGCCAGCCAACGCCGCAGCCAATGGGATAGGTAAAATGTAGAGCGCGGCTTCCAAGGGCGAAAGTCCCACCACTAACTGGAGGCGCTGACTTAATACGAGCTCGATACCCACCATGGCCAGCATAGCCACCAGCGCAATCGCGACGCCGCTGGTAAACATACGATTGCTAAACAGCGAGAAATCAATCATCGGTGTATCTAAACGGCGTTGGCGACGCACAAAAATCGTTAGGAATGCGATGCCTAGCGCAGCGGAGATCAGCATTAACAGGAGCGAAGGCTGCGTTTTACTCAGCTCCTTCAGGGCGTAAATCGCAGCGACTAGCCCAATCAGCACTTGCACGGAACCAAGATAATCGCATGGGCGTTGCTTAGTCTGACGGTCTGTAGGAATTAACCATTTAGCAAAGGGCAATACGATCAACACCACGGGAACATTAATCAGAAATACGGCGCCCCACCAGAAATACTCCAGCAGCATTCCACCAATAACTGGGCCAATTGCTGCGCCACCCGAAGCGACGGCGGACCAAATTCCGATCGCCAACGAGCGCTCTTTCGGTTCAGTAAAGGTATGGCGAATAATCGACAGCGTAGGTGGCATCATCATAGCTGCGCCCACAGCCAAGAATACACGTGACCCAATCAGCAGCGGCGCGTTGGGTGAGAATGCAGCGCACAACGAAGCGAGCGCAAAAACCGGCAGACCATACATAAACAGTTTTTTATGGCCGATACGATCGCTTAGCATTCCTGCGGCGGGTAACAAACCGGCTACCACTAACGGATAGGCATTGATAATCCAAAGCTTTTCAGATGCGTTTGCGTTCAGTGATAGCGTAAGTTTTGGTAACGCCGTGTAGAGCACGGTCATATCTACAACGATTAAAAACAATGCGCTGGATACGATTGCCAAGGTTAACCAGCGTTGATTGGCGTTCATCATCATGTCTCTAAATGGCGATGTGGCATACTGCCACATCTGTTAAATTTCAAGGCCCACATGTTATGGGCTATAATGCTAACTATCAATCCATACGTATGTATTTAAATCGAGGACACTTAAATGGGGCGTCAACGTAGCATCGATCGCGAAAAGGTTCTGGATGTTGCTGAAGAGATTATTTCCACTCAAGGTGCGGCGGCGCTGACTATCGATTCTGTGGCTCGAGCAATGGGGATCTCAAAGGGCGGGGTTCAGTACTGCTTTGGCAACAAAGATGCGCTCATTGATGCAATGTTTGAGCGCTGGGGGAAGGCCTACGATCAGGTTTTTGATTTGGTTGCCAGACAGGATGATTCCCCAGAAAATCGAGTAGCGGCTCATGTTATGGCCACGCATAAGTACGATCAGGCCTCTAGTGCTAAGGCGGCAGGCTTGTTGGTGACATTAATGCAGACGAAAGAGCATTTGGAAAATACTCGTCATTGGTATCGCGATCGTATTGCAAAGTTAGATATAACAACACCAGCGGGTAAGCAGGCGCGTATCGCTTTTTTGGCTACCGAGGGGGCTTTTATGCTGCGTTATTTTAGTTTGATGGATATTGAACAAAATGAGTGGGAATCAATGTTTAGCGATATTGAGTCTTTAATTTCCTCAGACGCAAAAAATAGAGTGTAACGGTTAGGTCACTCTTGTCGATAGCATGTAATTCATCGTTAGCTAAAATAACCCGCTTGCAGAAGAGAGTGAGCGGTTAATTTTTAGGATAAAAGGTAATAATAGGGTTTACGTTGTGAGTATTAATGTCGTTAACGTTAATCTTAAATAAGAAAAAGTTTTTTTAATCTAAAAAAGTTTTTTTCTAAATATTCAATAAACCAAAATCCATTTATCAAATCTGATTTTTTTTTGCGGTGTAAGATTGCCTCGTTTTTAACGATCTCGTTATGGCGAGGCTCCTATACAAACATAAGTTATCGCCCTGATGGCATCGAGAGAGGCCACACAGGGAAATACAGGCATCCATCGAATCAAGGTGTTGCCAAGGTAACTTCTAGTTAAATCAATATATTGCTAGATACGTTGTATAGTGCTAAACCCAAGACGTAGGGATCTCGCTTCCTATACTAGTCTTGTTCGCCCCTATGAGGTTTTAATTCTATAGGGAATCAAACTATGTCTTACCGCGTAAAGAATGCTATTCATAATCACAATAAAGAATATGACGATGACGCCATTGCACAATATATGCGCACTGACGTTATTACGTTAGAGCATATACTTTGTGTTCAAGAAGCTCGTGAGATATTTTTATCTCGTCTGAAAGATGATGATATTCCAGCTCAGGTTTTTGTGGTTAATGGCGATAAGTTTTGTGGCGTTTTGTCCATTAAAAAACTACTGCAAGAGTCTGATCCTATGCAGACGATCAGAGCGTTAATGGACGTTAATTTTTATCATGTTAGCCCAAAGGATGAGCGGCAGGATGTCATCCTATTATTGTCAAAAGAGGAACTAGATATTGTTCCCGTTATCGACAATGGGAAGCTGGTGGGGTGTTTGACGGAAAAAGAAATTTCTCACCTATTGGAAGATGATGTGACCGAAGATGCTCAGCGACAGGGCGCTAGCTTGCCGCTGGAGAAACCTTATCTGGAAACGAGCCCCATTACCCTGTGGAAAAAGCGCTCAGTCTGGCTGCTGCTGCTGTTTGTCGCAGAAGCCTACACCAGCAGCGTAATACAGCATTTTGAAGATGCGTTAGAATCGGCGATTGCTTTAGCTTTCTTTATTCCTTTATTGATCGGCACCGGTGGTAACAGCGGTACGCAAATAACGTCAACCTTGGTTCGGTCAATGGCGCTGGGAGAAGTGCATTTAAGGGACTTGGGTAAAGTTATTCGCAAAGAAGTGACGACGTCACTGATGATTGCTCTCACCCTCGGTTTAGCAGGATGTCTGCGTGCGTGGATGATGGGCATTGGCCCTGAAATTACGTTGATTGTTAGCCTGACATTAGTGTGTATCACGCTGTGGAGTGCCGTTGTTTCATCCGTTATTCCGATGGTGCTAAAACGTGTAGGGATTGACCCGGCCGTGGTATCTGCACCATTTATTGCCACCTTTATCGACGGTACGGGGCTGATTATTTACTTCAAAATTGCTCAGTATTCGCTGGGGTTGAATTAACCATTCATGCTATATCGGCATCTTTAAAGCCGTGCGCTTGGGTGTAATGCTTGTCAGTTAAGCCTGATTTTAGGGGAAGTACACCGATGGGGTCGTAGCGGCGAAGCCGCCGGAGCGCCCCACGGTGTGCTAGCCCCGTGTATCTCGATCTCTTAAATGAACAGCATTATGCCCTTGGGTGTGGCTTTACCTTATTTTATACAGACGTAGCGTAATACGGCGGTCACTGCTAACTGTCGATTACGAGCAAGAATTTCTTCATTAGACTGCTGGCTGTGAAATAGTGCATTGAAGGTGTAGCGATTTGATACCTGATGTACGCAGATGCTGCTGATTAGGCGGTGTACATCTATCACATTCAGATCGGTATAAAAATCACCGTTACTTTTGCCTCTGCTTAGAATGTTCTCTAGTACTTCAAGCGCAGTCTGGTTCGCGCTTTGGATTTGGGATGACTGGCTAATGTAGCGGCCACGCAATAAGTTCTCGCAGCATACCAAGCGCATAAAATCAGCATGAGAAATATGATAGTCAAAGCTCTTCTCAACCAATGTTATGAGGGCTTCCTTAGGAGGGAGTTTGGAGAGATTAAGGCCGAGTTCATACTGACGGATCTGCTCATAGACTTTCTCCAGTACGGCAATATACAACTGTTCTTTATTTTGAAAATGATAGACCACCATGCGTTTTGTGGTCGCGGCCTCTGAGGCAATCTGCTCTAGACGAGCCCCTTGCATGCCAAACTCTGCAAAAACCGTTAGAGCGCCGGAAAGAATTTTCTTTTTGAGGCCTTCAGGATCGTTTTTACGTTTGCTGTCGGTAGGCATGTCGATGTCATTCTCTGGCGTTTTCGGAATCTTCTTGCATGTCAGAATAACTACCTATTGAGCGCAATACAAATTCCGCTACTGCTATTGCATTTCTTTTTGGTGAATTCTCCTCTTTTTTCGAACTCGAGAAAATACGCACTTAATGTACGCATTAAAAACGTTCCATTTGGTACATAATGACTTTGTTGTAAAAAAACGGTGACATAGTGGTTGCCATATTGATTGATTTTGATTTGGAGATAGAAGGTGAAAAGGAGACATTTCATCCTTTCACTGGCGGTTTTGCTTGCCAGTACTGCACTGAAAGTGAAAGCAAAAATTATATCCGGCGGGATGCCTTGGCGAGCACATGCGGTGCGTCCACCGCAGCCGGTTATCCCCGGCGAGTGGCATTTCTTTAACAATAATGAAGTCATTTTGATGGATTCATTGGTCGACCTCATTATTCCTCCTGATGAACTCAGTATTGGTGCGAAAGAGGCAGGGTGCACACTGTTTATCGATCGCCAGCTAAGCGGCGACTTTGGTAAAGCTACGACGGTTTATCGCCTTGGCCCAGTGGTCGAAGGGTTACCACAGCAGGGGCCTCAGTTCAAAGATACGCCTGCTGAACGTTATCGTTTGGGGCTTGCAGCGATTGGTAACGTGGCTAAAAAACAGTACCAAAAAGAGTTCCATCAGCTTGAAGAAGAGCAGCAAATTGAAATGTTGCAATCCATTGAAAACGGAACGCTGGCATTGCCAGGACTCAACGGACAGGCATTTTTTGCCATGTTGATTCAAAACGTTCGAGAAGGTTTCTTTGCCGATCCGCTATACGGTGGCAATAAAGATATGGCTGGCTGGAAAATGCTCGGTTTTCCTGGTGCTCGGTATGACTATCGCGAAGAGATTAAGCTCCGCGGCAAGGACTTGAATCTTGTGCCGATCAGCATGATTGGCACACAAAAAGACGCCTAATAATAAAGAAATAGTAGAATTCTGTTGGGAAAAGTGTATGAGCAATAAAAGAGAAAGAGCAGATGTTGTCATTGTTGGGCTGGGATGGGCTGGCTCGCTCATGGCAAATGAATTGACGATGGCAGGTTTGAACGTCGTTGCCATTGAGCGCGGTTCTTGGCGTGATACCAGTACTGATTTTCCAACCACTATTGATACCGATGAACTGCGTTTTGTCAGCCGTCGCGCCATTATGCAGCCACCTGCGGTTGAAACGCTGACCTTCCGTAATACGCCAGTGCAGCGAGCTCTGCCATTACGGGAGTGGAACACCTACCAGTTTGGCTGGAACGTTGGTGGTGCAGGGACTCACTGGAATGGTATGACGTGGCGTTTTCTACCCTACGATTTTCAGAGTTACAGCATGACCGTCGAACGTTACGGTAAAGATAAGCTTTTACCAGGGCTACAGGTACAGGATTGGGGCGTCTCTTACCAAGATTTAGAACCTTTTTACGATAAGTTCGAGCGCTATGCTGGAACATCGGGAAAAGCTGGAAACATTCAAGGCAAGATCCAAATCGGGGGGAACCCCTTTGAAGGCCCCCGCCAGCGCGATTATCCGTTACCTCCGCTGGAGCGCACACGCATGGCTGAGATCTTTGATCAGGCGGCCAAAGGATTGGGATACCATCCATTTCCAGTTCCCGCGGGAAATACTTCAGGGGCATATACCAACCCGCTGGGCATAAAAATGGCCCCTTGTACCTACTGTGGTTACTGCGAATTCTTTGGCTGTGGAAACTGGTCAAAAAGCAGCCCTCAAGCATGCATTCTGCCAGCATTGATGCAACGTAAAAATTTTCAGGTGATCACTGAATCTGAAGTACTGCACGTCAATCTCAGTAGTGATAAAAAGACGGCGACGGGCGTTACTTATATTGATAATGAGGGTAAGCAGTGGGAGCAACCCGCTGATATTGTGATCATAGCGGCTTATCAAATGGATAACGTGCGTCTGATGCTGTTGTCGGGGATTGGTAAACCTTATAACCACCAAACAGGAGAAGGCGTGGTCGGGAGAAACTACGCTTACCAAACTATTTCAGGCGCCAGTGTATTCTTCAAAAATGAGCATCTCAATCCGTTTATCGGAGCTGGCGCTTTGGCACAGGCCATTGACGATTTTAACGGTGATAATTTCGATCACAGCCAGCATGATTTTATCGGTGGTGCGGTTGCTCTCGTGCATTCTACAAACGGTCGCCCGATTGCTTCGGGTAATCTGGTGCCTCCAGGAACACCTAAGTGGGGGCGAGAATGGAAGCAGGCTTACCAACAAAGCTACCAAAATGCGAACTCGGTGTACTGTCAGGGTAATAGCTATCCGCATCGTGATGTTTTTCTCGATTTGGACCCTGAGTATAAAGATCGTCATGGCCGTCCTTTGTTGCGAGTCACCTTTGATTGGAATGAGAATGACAAGCGATCGGCTCACTTTATGGCTGACCGCTCTGTCGAGTTGGGTAAGGCCATGGGCGCAGAAACGGTGGTGCGTTCAGAGCCAACCACTCGACCGTTTTCACCAATGGATAATTTGTCTTCACACACCACTGGTGGCGCCGTGATGGGAGACGATCCGCGCACCAGCGCATTAAACCGCTATCTACAAAGCTGGGATGTACATAATACGTTCGTTGTTGGCGCATCCGCATTTGCTAACAATGGGGGATATAACCCCACAGGAACAGTAGGTGCGCTAACGCTTTGGGCTGCAGAGGCCATTAAAACGCGCTATCTGAAGGCGCCAGGTCCGTTGGTGGAGGCGTAATTATGACTGCGAAAAAAGTAATTGCCGCTGTAGTGGGTGTTGCAGTGATCGCTGGTGCAGGTTTTGTCGGCTATAAAACATGGCACAATGCGAGCCAAAAACACGATTTTATAGCTCCACCATCGCTGAGTAGCACGGGAATAACCGCGCTCGAACGTGGTGAGTATCTGGCTCGTGCGGGAGACTGTGTTGCCTGTCATACCGCTGAGGGGGGGAAACCTTATGCTGGAGGTATGGGGCTAGATACACCATTTGGGAAGATAATGGTTAGCAACATCACTCCAGATAAAGAGACAGGGATCGGCGGATGGAGCGATCAGCAATTCATTGATGCAGTGCGTCAGGGTAAGGGGGTTCATGGTGAAAACCTGTATCCCGCTATGCCATATAATGTTTATAGCAAAGTCAGTGACGCAGATTTGAAAGATATGAAAGCCTATCTCGATACTATCCCTGCTGTACATAATCAGGTGGCGAAAACTGATCTGCCGTTTCCTTTCAATATCCGGCAAATGATGTGGGGCTGGAACCTACTTTTCTTCGATGCAGCGCCGTTCAAGACAAATCCACAGCGTTCGTCACAGTGGAATCGTGGTGCTTATTTGGTTGATGGGCTTGGGCACTGTACATCTTGTCATACCCCTAAAAATCTTCTAGGCGCCGATCAGTCGGGTAAGTATCTACAGGGCGGGGAACTGCAAGGTTGGCTTGCTCCAGAGATCACTGGCAATAGACGTCAAGGCATTGGCCGTTGGACTCCAGATCAGGTCGTGAGCTATCTCGGAACGGGAAGCAATAGCCACGCAGTTGCCGCTGGACCAATGGGAGAGGCGATCGATAATTCATTACAGTACATGAACAAAGATGATTTACGCGCGATGGCGGAATATCTGCAAAGCTTGCCGGGTAGTCGTGATAATTCTGTTCCATTAACCGCAGCGCAGGAAACAATGCAGCGGGGAGCTAAGATTTATCAAGATAACTGTATGGCCTGCCATAAAGCAGATGGAAGTGGTGTGGAAGGTATGATCCCTGCGCTTGCGGGAAACAGTGGTATTCAGGCTCCATCAGCGACCAATGTATTACGTGCGCTCATGCTAGGGGGGCAAGGCGTTGCGACGCACAGTAATCCAACTGCGGCAGCGATGCCTGAATTTGCTTGGAAACTTGATGATCAGCAACTATCTGATGTAGCGACCTTTATTCGTAACGGGTGGGGAAACCAGTCTCCGGCGGTTAATACGCAAGATGTCGCTAACGCACGTAAGTCGTTATCAGCAAGTAACCCGCTGAATAACCCAAGAAATACGCAGTAAGAAGATGAAATAAATCTGAGAAATATTGAGTGTCAATTAACCGGCGTGGTGTTTAGCGCCGGTTAATTATTTGAGCGATAAACACCAATTTAAAGATAATTTATATATCAGGTGTATAGAATTATTTCCCCTGTCAACGTTGTTATTGGTTGCGAAATAAATAAACACTAAGTGTGTGGATTATTAAAATTGTGAATGCGGTTTTAAATTAACGTAAAAATGCGTTAACATATATGCACTTTGTTTATCTATGCTATGTAAAATTCTTATTATGCCTGCATTCAATAAAACTATTCTTTCGCTCACTACGCTTGCATTATTTGTCAGTTCAGCCACTTGGGCTAAGGACGAGACAACGCAAAAAACAGATTTTCTACTCATCGGCGGCGGCATCATGAGCGCCTCGCTTGGGACTTGGTTGCAGGAGCTGCAACCTGAGTGGAAACAGGTCATGGTCGAAAAATTAGATGGCGTTGCGCTTGAGTCATCTAATGGCTGGAATAACGCGGGAACCGGACATTCCGCCAATATGGAACTTAACTATACGCCAGAACGAGCTGATGGCAGCATCGATGTGAGCAAGGCGCTGGATATTAACGAGCAGTTTATGATCTCTCGTCAATTCTGGTCGGCTCAGGTTAAGCGCGGTATTTTAAATAATCCTCATGACTTTATTAACTCTACGCCGCATATGAGTTTTGTGTGGGGTGATAAAAACGTCAACTATCTGACCAAACGTTATGCTGCATTGCAGGAAACTACGCTGTTCCAGGGGATGAAATTCTCAACCGATCATGCACAGATTCAACAGTGGGCACCGTTGGTAATGCAAGGGCGTGATGCCAGTCAGAAAGTCGCAGCCACCTGGACTCCCGCGGGAACCGACGTTAACTATGGTGAAATTACCCGCCAACTGATCGGCAGCCTGAAGAAAAGCGCCAATTTCTCTTTGCAGACTTCAGCCGAAGTGACTGAGTTTAAGCGCAACGGCGATAACTCATGGCATGTCACTATTAAAGACGTTAACGGCGGTGATGAACATGCGATTGACGCGAAGTACGTGTTTATTGGCGCCGGCGGTGGAGCGCTGAAGTTGCTGCAAAAAACCGGCATTGCGGAAGCTAAAAACTACGCCGGTTTTCCTGTCGGTGGCTCTTTCCTGATGACGGAAAACCCAGAAATTACTCAACAGCATTTGGAAAAGGTATATGGTCAAGCATCCGTGGGTGCGCCACCCATGTCTGTGCCGCATCTTGATGCGCGTTTCATCGATGGCAAACGCGTAGTGCTGTTTGGGCCATTCGCGACCTTCTCGACTAAATTCCTGAAAAATGGATCTTTCTTTGATCTGCTGAGCACCACGACGACCAGTAATTTTATTCCAATGACCGATGTCGGTTTGGATAATTTTGATCTGGTGAAATACCTTATCAGCCAAGTGATGCTGAGCGATGACGACCGATTTGCATCGCTGCGAGAGTATTATCCGCAGGCTCGTAAGGAGGACTGGAAACTGATTCAGGCGGGGCAGCGTGTACAGATCATCAAAAAAGACAAAGAGAAGGGGGGCGTGCTGAAGCTGGGTACTGAAGTAGTTGTCGATCAACAGAGAACCATTTCTGCTCTGTTGGGAGCATCACCAGGGGCATCCACCGCTGCGCCTATCACTCTGAATGTGATTAAGCAGATGTTCCCTGAGCAGTTTAACTCGCCTGAATGGCAGGGCAAAATCCGCGGTATTGTGCCGAGCTACGGTCAGAAGTTGAATGGAAATGCTGCGTTAACACAGCAGGTTTGGGATGAAACGGCGTCAACGCTGCAACTGACTAAACCGCCGGTGATTCAGATGAAAGCGAATACTTCTGCAGAAAAAGCAGTAGAAGAAAAACATCAAGATTCTCCACAGCACGATATGGCGCTGTAACCCATGTGACCCTCTGCGCTGGGGCTTTGCCTCAAACAGAGGGTCTTTCCCTATCAAGTCTCTCTCACTTCCTCTTTTACACCTTAAACTCTCGGGTTTTAGCAGATCGTCGTGTGGCCCCACGCAATCTGCCCCCGCACCCCACATACTTTTTTAAATTCCGTAGAGTGAACTTGTCCAATCAAGCAAACACTGGAACTTAAACTCCCATGATTGAAATAAAAACCAGAAATTGCCTAATGCT
>NZ_LXET01000042.1 GCF_001655005.1 Hafnia paralvei ATCC 29927 | reverse complement strand
GGTCACTTAAGCGCGATTTTAGGGGAAGTACACCGATGGGGTCGTAGCAGCTTTAGCTGCCGACAACTTTGCCGGGAGCAAAGTTGAACAACGCTTTAGCGTTGCCCCCTAGGGTGGAACACATGGATGTGTTCCATAACCGCCCCGCGGTGTACTAGCCCCGTGTATCTCGATCTCTTAAACGATCAGCATTAAGACATTGCCCGCTATTTAACGGGCGTAATCTGTATATTAAAAACCAAACGACATGCCTGCAGAGAATGCCTGATTGTTGCGCGAATCAAATCCGGCCCCGACTGAAACCGCAATATTCTCTCGAGGTTTGAAGCCAAGTTTCGCTGCAAACGCACTTTCGCCTTCGTATTGTCCTACGCCGATACCAAAGTTAGAGTCATAGCTCCAGTTTTGTGGCACTGCGCCTAACGCTACCGCGTTGGCGATCCCTGCATTAGCGCGTTTCTGATAGTGGTCAATCTTTTTGTTCAGTTGGTTAGTCCACTGACGAGTCTGGCCAACGGTGGCCGCATCGTTGTCATTAATGCCGGGAGCCACATGCGTAATACGACGATTGCCGGTTTCATTACCGCCCACAGAGAATTCATTATCCGTTGTCGCTTGAGAACCGTGTCCAATGGCTACGCTGTTATTACCTGTAACGGCGGTTTTATTACCAATGGCATAAGACTGATTGCCTTCCACCCGTGTGCTATTGCCGACTGATGCCGAGTTATTTCCTGCTATTTGGCTATCGTTACCGCGAATGGTAGAGCTATCGCCATTTATTTGATTACGATGACCGACTATTTTGGATTTCTCGCCAACAATCTGGTTGTTATTACCTTCGATACGGTCGCTATGCCCCTGAATATTGTTGGTGTTGCCTACAATCTGGGATTGGTTACCTGCGATGGTATTGTCATTGCCTTTTATCGAAGAGCCATCGCCGTGTATCTGGGTATTATTCCCCTGGCTTGAAGACTCTTCACCAATGATGACGGCATTATTTCCCGTCGCGGCATTGTTGTTCCCATACACCAAGACCTTATCACCAACGCCGGAAGAGCTTTTGCCTACAACTAATACTTGGGTCCCTTTAGCGGTGTTATCAGTACCGAGAGCAACGGCATGTGTACCGCT
>NZ_LXET01000041.1 GCF_001655005.1 Hafnia paralvei ATCC 29927 | reverse complement strand
ATCCGTGGTGTTGTTGGTACCGACAGCCGCACCTAATTGTCCTTTAGCCGTGTTACCGGAGCCAATAGCAAGGTTAGCGGTGCCGTCGGTGGTGTTGTTTTTGCCGACGGCAACGCCTAATTGGCCTTTAGCTGAATTTCCCGATCCAAGCGCAATGTTTGCGACACCATCAGTGGTGTTATTTTTCCCCAATGCGAGTCCGAATGCGCCTGTGGCTGTATTTCCTATGCCGACGGCTGAGTTCATGAATCCTGAGGTCGTGTTATTCATACCAAGGGCAAGAGTGGCTACGCCGGAGCTCGTGTTCGATATACCTAGCGCGGACGTTAATAGTCCTCCAGCGTTATTTTTTATCCCAATAGCTGACGTCAAAAGGCCGGAGGCATTATCTTCACTTCCGGCAGCAATCGTTGCTACCCCTTTAGTAGAGACCTTGTTTCCTAGAGCGAGAGTTAGTGTACCGTCTGATGATGCTTTGTTGCCGATTGCGGCGGTGAGTGTTCCGGATGACGTCGAGCCAGGCCCCAGATGAATATTGCTAGGCAGTATTTTTATGACATCAGAAATCAGCCCCGGTATGTTGCCTGTTGCGATATCGGTTCCTATTTTAGCGATATCTGAAATAGAAACTAATGGAGCCGCGGAAGGGCTCTCATCGGCAAACGCGCTATGGGGGGAAAATATCAGTGTAGTCGCGAAAATAGATAAATAGACGTTATGCGATCTATACATAAGCTAGACTCCAAAAAAGAAATACCAAAGGCCGCTATAAGAGCGGGATAAAATGAATAATTGGATGTTTATGTTGTGGAAGTAGAACGAAAGAAGTATGTGGGATCGTGATTATTGGGTATGTACTAGCTTTATTTAGGCAAAGCTCCGCCGTAAGACAACCAGTGACCGATTACCTTATAAATTTACTAAACATTTTCCTATGTGGATAATTTAACCGATTGCGTACGAACGGAAGTATCGTTTTTTTGCGCGTTTTTCTCACGATATAGATTTATGTATCGCTAATCATCTTTTTAGCGACCGGTGGATTTGCAGTTTTAATTTCAAGAAAGAAGTTGATTACAGAAATTACTGGTTTCTGAAGGTTACTTTTTCCTAGTATGAGAAATAAGGCCAGTTGTACGTTGATTTTATAGACATATGCTTATTTTCTATGCTCGGGAAAAGAATTATTTTATCGTGCCCCAGAAATCTTATTAATTCTTTGGATAATAAAAGTAAAAAACCACTCAATTAGCTATTGGCGATCTTTTTGTTTGTGAATATGCTTGTATTTTAATTAAATAATCTTAAAAGCAGTGATTTTGTGGTTTTAAATTCTGTTTGTTTGTTAGTGATTGGTTGTTTGATCTGACATTTGGTGTTTACATGGTCTAAAAGGCTGAGTAGTATTCTGAATCTAGTCGTTTGGCTTAGCATTTGTCTGTATAAATTTGGCATTTAACCCGAACGGGTTCTGCTAAATAGACCGCGAAAAATTATATTTTATCTAGGTATATCCACATGGATAGATCACGGCGGAGCTTTTCTGCTTTATAGCTGGTTGCTTAATTTTTAGTTGAAAAGTAAGGGTTAAAACCGTGATGGGATGGTATTTAGTTTGCTGTAAACGAGGGAAGATAGAACAGGCTAAAACCACACTTTCGCTGCTCGGCGTTAGAACTTTTTGCCCGATGATGAGGATTGAGAAGAAGAGGAAAGATTCTGGTGGCGTGAGAGTGAAAATAGAACCTATGTTCCAACCTTATCTATTTGTCGAGTTTGATCCGCTGGAGGTAAATATATCTAGCGTCAACTCATCACCAGGCGTTAGCTATTTTGTGCGCTATGGCGATGAGCCTAGAGCGTTACCTAAGGCACTTATTGATGCGTTGATGATTCAAACCTATACGCAAATTGCTCCTGCAGATGCTGAGGTGCAAGACGAGAAGTATTTGGAGTTAAAAGAGCGACTGAAGTCTTTAATTACCAACGAAAATACGATCAAAAGAACCTACGCATTTCTTGCATTACTCGATGAATTATTAAATGAAACCAGGCACTAACATGAGTTGATACTAAGCCTGCATCAAGTGCGCAGAATGGCTTGGCATAACATATTTAAATTCAATCAATTATCTTTAAATTTATGAAAAAAACACGCATTGATTCAATGACTAGGGGTTGGTTTGTTGGTGACTTTACGCCTTCACTTTTTCGCACCCAAAATGTTGAAGTTGCTGTACAACATTTCCGCGCAGGAGAGCACGAGCGCCGACACTTTCATAAAATTGCCACGGAAATTACGGTGATAGTTTCAGGCCGAGTTCGGATGTCTGGAGTGGAATATATCGCAGGCGATATTATAGAGATAGCCCCAGGCGAAGCGACCGATTTTTATGCCATCGAAGACACTGTGACTACTGTCGTCAAATTACCTGGCGCGTTAAACGATAAATATATTGTAGAGGATGAAGCATGCTGAACATTGTTATCCCAATGGCAGGGCGTGGAAGTCGTTTTGCCTTAGCAGGTTATTCTGATCCCAAACCGTTAATCAAGATTGGGCATCGTCGGATGATCGAACTCGTCATTAACAATTTGCGTCCTCGTCGTTTACATCGGTTTATTTTTATTTGCCAGAAAGAACACCTCAAAGCCTACAACCTTAAAGAGATTCTTGAGGAATTAGCGCCTGGATGCATCGTGGTTGCCATTGACGGAATTACTGAGGGTGCAGCAAGTACCGTACTTTGTGCTAAACGTTTTATTTGTAATAAAGATCCGCTAATGATTGCTAATTCAGACCAGTGGGTTGACGTCAACATTGATAGCTATTTGGCTGCTATGGATGGACAAAATCTTGATGGCCTCATTATGACGATGAAAGCCAATGACCCGAAGTGGTCTTATGTAGAATTTGATAATAAAAAACTGGTTAAGCGCGTAGTAGAGAAACAGGTAGTTTCTGATGAGGCAACCGTTGGGATTTATAACTATCGCTCAGGGCGTGATTTCTGTGAACTCGCTGAGGCCATGATTACCTGCAACGATCGTTCTAATGGTGAGTTCTATGTTGCACCAGTTTATACCTATATGTATGAACGTGATCGCGCGCGAATCGGTGTATTTAATGTCGGCGAAGAAGCTAATGGCATGTACGGGCTCGGTACACCGGAAGATTTGGATCTATTTAAATCACTTCCTGTTTGCCAAAAAGCGCTCAGTTTCTAATTCTGAAGTCAAAATACTGAACAAGTTGACCTGTCATGCAACTCATCCAATACGTACACGACAAAAAACTCAAACACGTTTTTGTTAAGCGTCGTTTTTGCATTAATGAAACGATGTTTAGGCAGCCGAACAATACCATGCTGATCAGTTTTTCACCGGTTGAAGGCAATATCAGTACGCGCAAATTCATCGTGAATGGTACGTCACGATTTATGAATGAGTTTGACGGTGATGTTGCACTGATTAACGTACAAAATGATTCAGCTTTGTACGCCCACCTTTTGTGGGACGTTGCACATCAACTGAAAGTTGGCCAATACCTCTACATCAAAGAGGCTATTGCCACTGAAAGTATGTTAGAGCGCGCTTATTATCATGAAGCTTTCCAGCGGATTGAGACGAGTGAGTTAGGATTTGATATTTATGAAAAAGTACAGCGGCTGCCGGTTGAAAAAGAGCAGGGGTTAGAGCAATGGAGTTTCTGTATTCCTGTCGGGCCAGATGAACCGACGTTCTTAAATGCTTGTGTGGAGCGTATCCTAGAGCTGGATGTGCCGCAAAAGGAAATCTTGCTATGCGGAATGCCTCATCCAGATTTCAAGTATTTCGATAAGGTACGCATTGTGGGTACCGATATACCGGCACCCCCAGTACATATTACGCGCAAGAAAAATGTCTTGGCGCAGGAAGCACGCTATGAAAATCTATGCATCATTCATGACCGTGTCTTACTGCCCAGCAATTTCTGGTCTGCGATGGTAGCGTTTGGCGATCACTATCCCTTTACGGGCCTGCAGTCTTTCTACTTTGTTGATAAACATAATCTTATTCCGCGTAAATATTCAGATTTCAACTCCATTGAACAAGATTTAACGCGAGAGTTGGATATTCATCATGTCGGGAAAAAAGATATTCCGCTGATCAGCAAACTATTCTATTGCTATCAGCATCCGGCTCGATCTCAGTTTGGTCACGATTATTTAACGGGCAGCCTGTACATTGCGAAAAAATCACTCTGGCAATTTTGTCCACAGAATGAAGCATTGTACTGGAATGACTACGAAGACATTGAACATGGAATAAGGGCTAGCGCCGCAGGTATACCGTCGATTATCAATCCGCACACGCTTACGCAAAGTATGAATGCGCGCTCGGTGATCCACTATTATGGCTACGTCGGTATACGAGACTATCGTGGCAAGGAGCAAATGAGTCGCTCATTGATGGAGCTTTTACCGTTTGTTGCCCGTAAGCCTCTATTCCGCATTTCTGATGAAGATGCACGTAAGCGGATGTATGCGTTCGCCAAGAAATATGGCGTGACGAAGCAAACTTTACTCAAAGTGACGTCGGCAAAAATGAGTGGGATGGGGCGCTATTTACTGATTAAAGCAGTGATGAAAGAGGTCACGGTACAGTTATCGTGTGTTTCAGAGTTCATCGACGATTTTAGCCGCAACATTTTATGCGAAGAAATGGCGCCCAATGAACTCATTAAGGTTGTCAGAATTATATTTTCCTCAGCGAGTCCTGACACGAAAAAAGGTGTGTTGGTAGGCAGTTTTATTCTGAACAACCAACTGTTCCATTCGTATGTTTATTCACCATTCTACCGCAAGAAAACAGATTGGTTTATTAAGAAAAATAGCACCACAGCGCTTTGCACATGGATCTCGGCTTTCTATCTTAAACATTTTTATAAGGGAACTTATTTACCGATGAAAGTGAGCGAGATAGCTAACTTGCTAAGTATCAGCACACCATACTTACGCTGAGGAGCCAGAAATGAATTTAAGTGTTGAAGGCGTTACAGAAGAAGAGTACGGGTTATGGCGTAACAATAGTACTCTGACCAAAATACCCATGCTTTTATCAAAGCCATATATTGTCGTGAATATGGGGTTTGATTTGGAGTTAACTAAAAATTTCGATTTAGATTTGACCGGCAGTCATTACCTGGTCTTTGTAAAAGTGAGCAATAACAAAGAGTATGATATTTATCGAGAACATCTTATCACCTTAGTCAAAATGTTAATTCTCAGTAAGAAGAGTGAACAGTTTGACGTCGATATTTTCATCGTTTCAGCTAAGCACGACGACTACAGAAATGAACTCTGGTCATTTTTCAATATGAGTAATAGTTATACACGCGTCGCCCATTTAGGAGAACGGGGAGCGATTTTAAAAAATATTTGCATGGGTTATCTTGGCGTTAAGAAAACGGAGTCACTGCTGAAATTATATGGCTGGCTAGGCAAAACTTTTCTTGGAAGCAAAGAGGAATAAATGAAAAACCTGAGCATAGTAATTCAGGGACCTTTCTTCTGTGATGGAATACTTCAGCAATCACTGATTGATAATCTCGCAATAACGCGTAGTAGTTATCCTCTGTCAGAAATTATTATCTCAACCTGGGCAGTAAAACCAGATTTGATTAGGCAGTTGGAGAGCGCAGTGAAGGAATGGGATGTACGTTTAGTGTATAGCCCAGACCCTGGTACCATCAGTTTCGATGATGGTGATGCAAAGCTGAAGAGTAATATTAACCGTATGATAGTCTCTTCCTTGGCAGGTATTAGTGAGGCTCGCAATCCAATTGTGATTAAAATTCGCTCAGATTCGTGCCTGATCAATGATGATGCCATTCAACTCATCGAGAAACACCTTCAGCAAGACGACAACTTAAAGCGCGAAGAGAGTTATAGCATATTTGAGCGCAGGGTCATCAACTGCAATTTATTTGCACGTGATGCACGCGGATACTTGCCTTATCTTTTTCACCCCGGTGATATTATGCTGATTGGCTACAAACAGGATCTGCTGCGTTTATTTGACATCGATTTGGCGAATAGCGAATTATTTAAAATATGCGCTTCTAAATTCTTCTTTAGCGTTATGAATTTTGCACCAGAGCAGTATATTTGGGTGAACTGCATAAAAGAGAAAACGGGACGCATGGTGTTCAGCGGAAATTCAGAAAGAACCAGCGCGCTAGTATCAGACTCTGAGCGATACTATGTATCAAACTATATTCCTTACACCGCAGAACAGTTGGGTTTTGAGTGGAGTAAACATAAAGATGTATATGCTTCTAAGGGGCTGCATAGTATTTATCGATATTCTGACTGGCTCAAACTTTACAATCTGTATCTATTCGGTATAAAAATGCCGCTGAGTGCTAGCGATAGAGTTCATGTATTAATTACTCAAATGATGAAAGGGTATTTTT
Source organism: Hafnia paralvei ATCC 29927 (assembly GCF_001655005.1). Classification (GTDB taxonomy): domain Bacteria; phylum Pseudomonadota; class Gammaproteobacteria; order Enterobacterales; family Enterobacteriaceae; genus Hafnia; species Hafnia paralvei. The sequence goes on along the minus strand of NZ_LXET01000041.1, from coordinate 258,035 downwards.
ATATCAGAACCTCGCTGCTTAAAATCCCCTACGTTCGACATATTGCAATAAAATTATTCAGTAAAAGGTGCTAGTAATGAAAGGATTTGTCTCTACCCCGTATAGTATTACGCGCCTATCAGAAATAATTTCAGCAAAGTATCTCATTTGGCAACTGGTCAAAAGAGATTTTACTGTAAGATACAAACAAACCGCTTTAGGATTTATTTGGGCCGTTATCAATCCGCTAGTCAGTATACTACTCTACTTTTTTGTATTTGGTATTTTGGTTAAGCTACCAACACCTGAATATCAGGCGCCTTATGCTGCAGTTTTGATGGTTGGTATTCTGCTTTGGAATTTATTTTCTGGTTGTATGAATTCCGTGAGTGATTCACTGATAAATAACATGGGTATAATAAAGAAAATATATTTTCCAAGACTGATATTGAGCTTGGTGAGTATGACGGTATCGTTAATCGACTTTTTTATCTCTGTTATCTTTTTTATCCCGATACTTTATTTTATGGGAATACGATTTGATGTTATCACAATGCTGGTTTATTTCCCTATATGCGTGATGATAACGCTATTACTGGCGTGGGGGTTGGGGTGTTTTATGGCAATTTTGAAGGTTAAACATAAAGACTTTAAGCATATTGTCCCTCTTGCGATGCAGATGCTGTTTTATGCCTCTCCGATTGTTTATACACAATCGATTGTTCCAGCGCAAATGAAGCGATGGTATGAAATGAACCCACTGTCTGGGATTATTTCGCTGGGGCGATATGCATTACTGAATGGAGGAATCAAGCCTTCCATGGGATATTACCTTTCAATCGCTGCAACTATTACTATTGTAGGAACAATATACTTTTTAGTTAATGAAAGAAAAGTGGTTGATTTGGAATGATACATTTTAGCGCAGTTAGCAAAATTTACTCTTCGAAGGCAGTACATAATAAAACCCTACGAGAAATCTTCTCATTTTCTAAACAAAAAAATCCGTTAAATAATGAAAATGAGAACTTTATCGCAGCAACTGACATCAGTTTTTCTATTGCTAAAGGTGAGTCAGTTGCGATCGTGGGCCATAATGGCGCGGGGAAGTCTACATTATTAAAACTTCTCACACAGATTATTTTACCATCATCAGGTCGTATTAAGGTTAACGGCTCATATTCTTGTTTGCTTGAAGTGGGAACAGGATTTCATCATGAGTTAACTGGGAGCGAAAATATCTATTTGTCAGGTGCCATCTTAGGTATGTCACACGATGAAGTGAAAAAAAAGATGGATGATATTATTGCTTTCTCTGAAATTGGCAATTTCATTGATGTTCCTGTGAAGTTTTACTCATCGGGTATGTATTTACGCTTGGCCTTTGCAATTGGTGTCCATTTAGACTCTGATATTTTGGTCATCGATGAAGCATTAGCCGTCGGTGATTCTCAATTTCAGGCTAAGTGCATCGAGAAAATAAAAAAGATTAAGTTAGAAGGGAAAACCATTGTTTTGGTTAGCCATGATGAGAATCAAATTAAGGCATTATGTACTCGCTGTTTGGTTATGGACCATGGCAAGCTGGTATATAACGGTTCTACCGAAAGCGCTTTAAATGTATATAAAAATATCATTAATAGGTAACTAAAAATGCAGATTATTTCACATCGTGGATATTGGAAGCACGCTAGTGAGAAGAATACTTATGAAGCGTTTAAACGTTCATTTTCTTTAGGATATGGAACAGAAACGGACATCAGAGATTACCATGGTGAACTAGTCATTAGTCATGATATTCCCGATGCTGACTGCATGTCATTCAGTGATTTTCTAAAGCTGCATACATATTATGATAATAAGCTACCTTTAGCATTGAACATTAAATCAGACGGATTGGCACCCAGGATTAAACAGTATGTAGATGAATGGGGTCTAACCAACTACTTCTGCTTTGATATGTCGATTCCAGACATGATGGAATACAACCGCAGTGGTGTTGAGGTTTATTTCCGTATTAGTGAGTATGAGCAAGAAAGTGCGTTGGCATTAAAGTCAAAAGGTATTTGGTTGGATGGGTTTCAGCGCAGTTTAGTTAATGAAGATACGATCAGGAACTACATTGGGCGAGGATTCAACGTTTGTTGTGTATCCTCGGAATTGCATAAAAGATCCCCGCAAGAGGAGTGGAGTCTGATGAAGACATTTGATCCATTAATACTTAACTCTAAGCATCTGATGTTATGTACCGATTTTCCCGACGACGCCAAGGAGATATTTTATGGCGAATAAAATAAAGGCAGTGATTTTTGATATGGACGGCGTATTGATTGATGCTAAGGATTGGCATTATGAAGCGCTAAACAAGATCCTTCAGTTATTTGGCATGCCCATCAGTCATCAGGATCATCTCACTAAGTTTGATGGCTTACCGACTAAAGATAAGCTGGAGATGTTGTCTAACGAAAAAGGATTGTCACGTGAGTTGCATACTTTCATTAATGAAATGAAGCAGCAATATACCATGGAGATGGTGTACAACTTTTGTAACCCAATGTTTAACCATGAGTTTGCACTCTCACAGCTAAAGCGTGATGGTTACCATCTGGCGGTGGCCTCTAATTCAATCCGCAATACTATTCAGGTGATGCTCTCTAAGGCGAATCTGATTCAACACCTAGAGTTCTTTCTCTCTAACCAAGATGTTGTTAAAGGAAAGCCGAATCCGGAAATTTACAATAAAGCCATTAGCCAACTTGGCTTTCGGCCAGATGAATGCGTCATTGTTGAAGATAATGAAAATGGCATTCGTGCAGCTAAGGCCAGTGGTGCCCATGTTTTAGAGGTCGATACGGTTCACGACGTTAACTACGACAACATTTCGCGTTTTATTGCTCATATTGAGGAGGCAGCAAAATGATCACCATCATTACGCCAATGGGCGGAGCTTCGCTGTATGAAATGTCTGCTGAATTTTCATATCCCAAGCTGCTTAATGAAGTGAACAAGAAAACACTCTTCGAGTATTCACAAGATATTTATCGCTCATTGGAAGAAGAAGCACAGCGACTTTTCTTGCTACCGGTTGAACAAGATAAAAGTCTAGGTCTTTCCGCGATCGTAAATATTGTGACAGACGGCAAAGGAACCGTTATTCCTCTGCATGGAGAAACCCAAGGTTCTCTGTGTAGCTGCTTGCTCTCTATTGATAATTTCGATGCGGAGAATGAGTTAATTATTGCTTCCGCAGATCATTTCATTAATGACAATGCGCAGGAGATCATCAATGATTTCCGTGAGCGGAAGGCGGATGCGGGTGTACTCACATTTGAGTCATTGCATCCTAAATGGGCCTACGTGAAGAAAGATCGCGAGGGTAAAGTTGTGGAGTCTGCAGAGAAGAAAGCGATTAGCCGCGATGCCATTGCAGGCTTTTTTTACTTCAGAAAGGGAAGTATTTTCATCGAAGCGGCGAAAAGCGTGATTAAAAAAGGCGCGGTCATCAACGGTGAATACTACATCTCCAGCTGTCTCAACGAATTGGTTCTTAATGGACTTTCGGTAGTCACACGACCTCTGGCTGACAATGGTTATTACAATTTTTATGATAATCATGCAATAAAATCTTTTTCGTCACGTTTCAATAGCAATGAATATCTGCGCCATCTTGCAGTGCAATACATTCAATGTCTCAATCACCATGCAACAAATAAGCTTTCCGATATGTGCCATGAGGATGTCATTCTTGCTGACGCTGCCACGAAGATGATGGGCAAGGCAAACTTAAAAGAGTTTTATAAAGAACGCCTTGATGACCATTCGGATACAAGAATTGACGCTCAGCGTATTTACTCAAACGATAATGCTTCCATTATCGAATATGTGCTTAATTTAAGAAATATGTCAAAAAAAGGAGTTGATGTAGTTGAGTGGAATTCGAGAAATAAAATCACCTCGGTAAGAACCTACCTATATTAAGTGTTGTTTTATTAATATTTAAGTTTATGCGTATGGACGAGACTAATCTCAATTATTTATTGAGATTCTAATTTCTCGTTCACTCTTTCTATTAATTTAAAGAGTCTTTCAATGAAAAAAGTATTGTGTTATTCGACACTGGCCATGTCTATATTGGCCTCAGCGCATGCTCAGGCGTTTGACAGTTTTTATACATTCGGTGATAGCCTTAGCGATGGTGGTTTTATTGGCTCACAGAGCCGATTTATTGCTGGTTCAGACAGTAAACTTTACAATGAAATTTTAGCTGAACATTACGCTAGCGATAACCACGCGCCTTATACCTTTGGTGGCAATAACTACGCAGAAGCAGGCGCAACGGCAGATAACTATGCAAGCGGCTTGCTGCGTACCGATCTACAAATTAACTACTATCTGTCTCAGAACGGCGGTGTGGCGGATAAAAATGGTCTGTACATGTTATGGATCGGGGCAAACGATATTTCCTATGACGTTGAACAGTCGATTGCTAAATTAAACTTTGGTGGTTTATTTAGTACGGGCAATGATTATTTGCTTTCTTCAGCACCTGACGCAGTGGTTACTCAGACTCAAATGCTGCTAGACGCTGGAGCTGGTTATGTGATTGTTCCAACTCTGCCAAGAGCTGGATTAACACCTTGGACGGCCACCGCATTATTTAGCTTCGCGCAGACGATTTTAGGCCAGAATGTGCTGGATCTTCCTCGTTTGTATAAGCAACTTGATACCGCTTTGCGCAGTAAAGGTCCTGTGGATAGCGAAGCTCAGCGCCAGCAGTTTGTTATAGATTCTCTTGAGCAGGTATTAGCTGAAAATGGCGTTCTGTTACCACGACAGGCAACAGAAAAAGTGTATGAAATGATTCTGAACATGGAAAATACGCTGACCGATCAGTTTAACTACAGCACTGAGCAGGGTTTGGCGCAGCTGAATGGAAATATCGTTCGTGCTGATGTAGGTAAGCTATTTGACGAGATTATTACCTCGAGCAAGGAATATGGCTTTGACAATGTGCTTGCTCCAGTTTGCCAAATTGGAGTAGGTGCTCCGCAATGTAAGGAAACTAGTGCCAGCTTCCATGACGATCAGGTTTATATGTTTTCCGATTGGTTCCATCCAAGCCCAGAAGCGCACGCTGTCATTGCGCAATATATTATGTCGGTTATTGATGCTCCGTATTATGCCACTACGCTATCTAAAGCATTGGAAAGTGCTAACGATGAACACCGCGCATTCTTAGAGGGACAGCTGCAAAGTTTACGTACCAATCCTACAGAGGAAAAGGTCAGCGTATTTGGTGGTTATAGCGGTAAATATCGTCACGCAAAGAGCAGTAATAGCGATTTAGACGGTCGAGATACTAGTAATAGTGGGAATATTGGCTTTTCTATTCAAGCCGCACCGTGGTTGGCCGTTGGCGGAATGATGAGTGCAGGTGCTGGCGATTTCAAAGTCAGCGATCACTATAAGTATGATTACAACGGCAAGGTCATGTCGTTATTTATGCAGGCTACGGCTGATAATGGGCTATGGGGTAACCTTGATACTAGCTTTGGCGATATGGATCTGAATGGGATTAGCCGTAAAATCCAGTTGGGCAAAGCAGTACGTACAGAAAAAGGCTCCACTCAAGCGAGTAGCTTCGGTGTTGCGTTGAATCTTGGTTATGATTATAGCGTGACGGACTACCTGACCACCGGGCCAGTAATAGGTTACAGCTATGATAAATATAAGGTTGATGGCTACCGCGAGCGTGGTAATAACAGTACTTCTATGCATTTCGGCGATCAGCGTCATGAGTTAAACACGGTGAGCGCGGGATGGAGAATAGATACGCGAACCTTGCCGGTGAATCCTTATTTTGAAGTTAGCTATCATCGCAACTTTAATGATGATCCCATTAGTGTCGCTGGCGCAGTGAATAGCACCGCCACTTCATTTACGCGTCAGGGCGCAGAGATACAAAAAGAATGGGTAAATGCTAAATTAGGTGCTTCAGCTAAATTAACTGATAAATTGGGATTATTCGGTGTGGTTAATTATAACGGCGGCAACAATAGCAGTGATGAAGTGAATTATTCCGTGGGTGTTAACTATATCTTCTAAATAAAAGCTTATTTTAGATATCTACTCTTTCATTAATAAAATAGGAAATGAATTATGCAACCACATCGGTTAGCATTATTGGCCTCGCTCATTTCGGCAACGGCATTTTGTGCCAATGCAAATGGCCGATTCGATAATTTATATACTTTTGGTGACAGTCTCACTGACACGGGAAGTTTTGGCAGTACCTATAAGTTTGTTGCGAATAATCAAACGAGTCTGTTGTATAACCAGCAGATTGCCAAAATGATGGGGATTGACTTTAAACCGTTTACACAAGGTGGAGGAAATTATGCCATTTCGGGCTCTCAAACGGAGGGTACAGGGGTTGCTGTCGATCAGCCATTAGTATGGATGGGAACTAAGGAACAGATTAATACTTATCTTTCCGATCATGATGGTAAGGCAGATAAAAATGGCTTGTACATTTTATGGACCGGCGGTAATGATATATCTCTGGCCATAATGAATAACCCACTTAGTCCATATGGTGAAATTGACAGAGCCGTGGGAAATGTGGCGGAGCAAACTCAAACATTATTGGACAACGGTGCGGGTACCGTTATTGTACCTAATATTCCAAATATCGCAGATACACCGTTTTTGCCGACCATCATGTTGACGATGTTGCCACTGTCTACTCAGCAACTCGAAGTTATTCGCCAAGAACTTAACAATGCTTCTACACCTGATGAAGCCTCGCGTAAAACGGCTATTGTTAATGCGATGGCTAAAGGGTTGGGGCTACCTGGTTTGGCAGACTCAGTGATAAGTCCCGTATACGATTTTCTGCATAATACGTTGACGTCAATGTTGGAGTATAACAACCAGCAAACAGAGCAGGCACTAAGTCAACTGCATGGCAATATCGTAAGAGCCGATGTGTCTACGTTATTTCATGAGGTATTAGAGCAACCGCAAGCCTTTGGTTTCAAAACTACGGTTGGATTCCCTTGCAGTTTTAAAGTATTTGGCCCGTACTGCAATACAGGGATGAATGGATACGACGATAGCCAGCTATATATGTTCTCGGACGAACACCATCCTAGCCCATACTTACATCAGATTATTGCTGAGTATTTTGTCTCTATTCTTGACGCACCGCTCTACGTCAGCTCATTGATCCATGCTACGGAAGGTATGGTTGAAGATGCGCGTTCAACCTTAGATGGCCAGTATCAAACGTTAAGAACCCATCAGCATGAGTTGAATGATGTACAGGTATTTGGTGGTTATTCGTCTCATTATTTACGCCGCAGTGGTAAAAATGATTCTACTTTTGCTAATGCTCCTAGTAATGACAGCACCAATAATGGCAGCATCGGTATATCGTGGCAAATGAGTGAGTATGGTACCGCAGGTGTTATGATTTCAGGGGGACTAAATCATAACACGCCGACGGAAAACTTTAGCTATAACAGTCATGGCATATCGTATGGCCTGTTTACTCAATGGCAGGCTCCACAAGGTGGGTGGCTAAATGCTGATATGCATTACACCAAGGCCAACTTAGAGAATATCGAACGTCAAATAACGCTGGGCTTATCTAATCGAACTGAAAGTGGTGATACTAAAGCGCATCAGTATGGTGGACGTATTGGTGCTGGTTGGGATATTCCTGTGTCTTCTTGGCTAACGACGGGACCGGTACTTGGATATTCCTGGGATAAGGTTCATGTTGATGGCTATCGTGAAAACGGTAACCGCAGCACGTCTATGCACTTTTCTGATCAAAACAAGACGTTGCAAACGGGGAGTGTAGGTTGGCGTTTTGATATGAGCTACTACGATGTGAAACCTTATTTGCAGGTAGATTATCAACGTCAGTTGGGCGATCGAGATAGCAAAGTTTCAGCCGCTATTAATAGTACAGCCACCTCATTTACGACTTCTACGAATAAGGGGCGTCAGGATTCCGTCAAAGCAGTGGTCGGTGCCAACTTCCCACTAAATAAAACACTCAAGGGCTATATTTCTACTTCGTACAGTAATCAAAACCGCGATGATATGTTCAGTTATACCTTAGGACTTTCAGCTTCGTTTTGATGCGTAATATTAGATTCGCAATGCTTGATGCGTAATTACTGCCTACGGTTCTCAACGCCGTAGGCAGTTTACACGGCTATTTATATGTTTGCAGTATGGATAATGATATGCAGGAAAGAAAAAATATTGACGTCATTCAGGCGTTTAGAGGAGTGGCGGCGCTTTCCGTTGTGCTTTATCACTACAGCTGGTTTATATCTCCATTGGACCAGACGTTTTTAAGACATGGTTATTTCGGTGTCGATCTATTTTTTATGATTAGCGGTTTTCTTGCTTATATCACCGCGCGTAATTTTAGCGGTGGAGTGCATGATAGTTTTATTTATCTCACCAAACGTGCTACTCGTATTATTCCAACCTACTATATTGTGACTATAGCTTATTTTGTAACTTATTGGGCTATGGGGTTACCTAATGAAAACTTGTTATTAAATACGTTGAAATCGCTGCTGTTTATCCCATTAAACGGGGGCGTAGCGCCTGCGTTCGGGTATGCCTTGGTTGAGAGCGGTTGGACGTTGAACTATGAGTTTTTTTTTATCTAATGGTTGCACTTGTTCTGCTGTTGCGTCATTACCGTTGGTCTGCACTATTTTTATTTTTTGCAGTCCTGCTCAGCTCATCCTATTGGTGGGAGGGCATAACGCCTAGAGAGGGGCATGGTACATTCATTTGGCAGTATGGATTAATGATGACTAATCCAATCATCCTAGAGTTTTTAATGGGAATTATTGCCGCAATTCTCTACCTACGAATGAATTCAAAAATAACCTGGCTTGGCAGAGTTCTCATGTTATGTGCAGTAGGATATTTCTGTTTTACTTGCTATACACTGTATTCTCCGTGGCAATCAAGGGAAAGTGGACACCTCGGTGGATATAGTCTGGCATGCTTTATGTTACTGTTGGCCGGACTTAAGTATGAAAAAGTTAGGGCACGCCGTTACCCATCATGGCTGATGTTCACCGGAGAAATATCTTACTCAATGTATCTATTACATATGGCTGTAATGTTTTCTTCAATATACGTATTAAAAAAAATCAATTCTGATAACTATTTTGATACCTTTAATCATCGATTTGATCTACTAGTTATTACATTAATTATAACTTATCTTCTGTCTTACTTATCTTACATCTATATTGAGAACAAACTCTCTACTTATATTAAAGAGAAAGTTCTTACCATGTATATTCGTAAAAAATAATGAACACGCAGTAAAGTTAACTGAGTGAATGAATAAAACACCTGCTTTATACGGAGGTAGTATGGACTCTCATGATATATCGAGTAAATTAGCGGACAACTTTAATAGGCTCAGCGCGGAAGCTGCTTTAACCGAGCGGGAACGCTATGTGGTTTATCTGATAATGAAAGGTATCACCACAACCACAATCACTAAGATCCTCAATAGAAGTATCAAAACCATCAGCGCTCAAAAATGCAGCGCCTATGAAAAATTAGGTGTGAGCAACGATGTTCAATTTATCAGAAAGGTAATTAGCAGCACTAAGGACGAATAACACGCGCTCCAAACCACATAAATTAAAAAGAGTCAGACGATTTGTGTTTTTATGCCACAGCAATGCCATGTAAGGAATACCGTCAGCCGGTATTTTAGTCATGGATTCACCTAATGGGAGGTACTATGAGAAGCGAGAAGTTACCACGCCAGCTAAAAAAGCAGGAAATTTTGAAAACTCTGCATCGCCTTTGCAAAAATAGAGCATCAGTTCAAGGAGGAAAAGGTTATCTACCCGAACCAGAGCATTGGCCAAAAACGAGGGAGCTATCTGATAGCTGTGGTGTGAGTATTTATACTACTCGTGCCATTCTTTTACAGTTAGTAGAGGAGGGGAAAGTGATCAAATCACCTAAATCACTTCTTAACTCTCTACGTTGGTATGTGAAGGAGGAATCTGAACATTGAGATTTTCCCGCAACCCCTTCTATACAAAATGAGATAACAACTAGCGAATTTTGCTATAGCGTGGTTATCTCAGGAGTGCTAGCTCACCTATGTGGGCTGCATTATTGCTTGCGATATCATCGCAGCGTTATCTAAAAACAAATCTAACAGGTGTAAAAGCTGCAAACTTTAAGTTTGCAGCTTTTTTTTTGCTTTCACGGCAGCCCTAACATTCATGGGTTTTCCATAAAGCCACGACGTGCAATACACTCATCTGTGCATGATCCTTAGCGAAAACTTCTCATACCTACATACCTATGTTGATTACTTTCAATAACTCTTACTAATCAACGATTGTTCTCAGTGGATTAAGTTTTTTCTTATTATCAGAGTTGATAAACTGATTGGATATTATCTTAAGATAGCGAGTCAAATCATATTCTACTGGCTTGAGTTATTTAAATTCACACGATATATCTGAATTTATAGTGATTATATTTTTTATCAAGCATGGCTTATTGATGGGGATGATCTCTTTAGGATAATGATTAATTCTTCTTTTATTCAGCTCGCGATCTTACATTCTTTATTAAAAGATATATTAGTGTATGTTTCAGTATATTATTCTTATTTTCCATGAATGAGATTAAATGAGGTTTGTGGGGTTTCTTAGCCAATATCTCTCTTGTATACTTCGCCCTTAATTACGACATCCAATAAGATCGCTGAGAATATTGAGATTCTATTTTTGACAGTAAAGGCTAATAATGGTGAAGATTAAAGTCACACTGGAGCTTACGACTAATGAATGATGTAAGTAAGGATGATTCGATATTCATCCTTGGGGATGGTATCCGGTTTGAGCCTGAGAAACGTTGCCTCATAAATGATTTTGGAACAGTCATTAACCTGCCTGAAAATAGTTATCGATTTTTACTTCTTTTGCTAGAAGGAGAAACGGATAAACAAAACATTATCAATCAGGTTTGGCATGAGCAACGGGGATCTGTAAGCGATAGCAGTTATTATGGTCAAATCTATATGCTGAGAAAGTCCTTTGACCAGATAGGGCTTTCAAGTTCGTTGATAAAAACGATTCCGAGGAAAGGCGTAAAATACATGGGGAGCGTGCTACGTGAAAATAAGTCGATACCTGACCTTGCCACAGAAAGTCGAATTAATGTGATGCCACTAGCGACATCAGCAGGTTTTACCGAGGAGCTGATATCACCTTTGGACAGCGTGGGTTATCAGACCCATTCTGAGTCTTCTGGAACAGGCAATGAGTGGTATCACTCACGCCGCTGGAATATTTTTATCTCTGTATTGGCGCTGCTTGCGGTGTGCTGGATATCAACGCTGATCGTGATTGTTATTTTCTTTTTGGCTAAGTGATTGGCCTATGTTTTTTATCATTAACAAATTATAAAAACAAATGTGACCTCAATGAGGACTATAAAGATGGAATATTATCTAATGGCTGGGTCGTAACCTTTGGGGAATCGGCTAAGTAAGATAGTAATTAATATGTCCATCACAACGGATGGATATCCATTCACAAGGAAAAATAATGAATAACTTTTTAACTAAATGTTATGTGGCTGCTCATGTTCGCTTTCATGAGTTTGGTAAAGACCAACGCGGTGTTACCGCGATTGAATATGCATTAATTGGCGTAGCCATGGCGACTCTGTTGGCATTCATTTTGGGTGACCAGAATTCTGGTTTCTTGGGAGCACTGAAAGAGGCATTTGACAAAATTGCTGAAGCAATCCAAAGCGTTACTATCAGTAAAACCGCGCCTTAAGGCTGTTATAGTCAGTTAGAACGCGTTTTTTATAAGACTCTCTGTTTAGCAGCAAGAACATCACGGATGATATTCTTGCTGCATTTTTGTCGCTAGTACCCATAATAAATTTAACGAGCAAAGATATGACTTTGATGATTAAAATTAATTTTATTGTCACATGTATAATTCTGGTTTTTATCATGTGGCAGGACATTTTCTTTAGAAAAATCACTCATTCTAGTCTGCTATTGTTGTTCGTTTCTTTAATCCCACTTATTTTTCTGCAACAGCAATGGCCCAACGTCACGTTTGCCATTCTGACCCTGATGGGAGGTTTCCTGCTTTTTGTTGCACGCTTATGGGGAGGAGGCGATGCTAAGCTGGTTGCCATATTAGCCCTAGCATTTCAAGGCGCGCTATTTTACGACTTTCTTTTTTTGACTGCTTTTCTGGGTGGCGCTATTGCTATCTTTGGTCTTGTTTTTTTTCGTAATAATCTGCGTAGTCACGGCGTTCCCTATGGTGTTGCCATTTCTTTAGCATTTATTTTTGTGTATCCGCTGCCATCTTTGTTTTATTAATATAACTTAGGACATCTCAATGAATCATCGAATGCTTTTTTTTCTTTCAATTATTGTTATTGCCGTCGGTATTGCTGGTATTTTTGTTCAAAAGAAAACACCGGAGAATGAGGTTAAGCAAGATGCCATTACTGCCGTAAACACGATTACGGTTGCTAAGGCAGTGAGAGAACTAAAACCTTATGACATCTTAAAGCGTGATGATTACACACTAACCTCTATTGAGGTTGCCCAAGATATAAAAGATCGTCGTGATATTTCCTCATTAGATAACGGAGATCTTCAGGGATACTTAGTTAGGCACAATATTTCCAATGGCAGCTTTATTTTACCTCATATGGTTGAGTCGCCAAGTAGCTCGACATTTGCTGCTCATTCATTGAGAAGCAATGAGACTCCTTATTCTTATAAGGTCAAGCCAGAAGATGATTATCTTCTATCATCGCTATCAATTGGCGATGAGGTTTCTCTTTATCTTCGTTTGATTGAGGTTGATAAAAGTAAAAAAAATAGCGTTGGGCTGGTAACGGAAGGGAGCAATATTCCTGATGCCAATATGAAACGATATGCGATTAGCCGAGTGATGGGGCCGCTATCTATTGTTGATATTAAAAAGATCCCTAAAGAGAAAACGAAATCCTACAGCAATGAGGATTTTGTGGGAACGATCGTATTGAGACTGGATAGCCAGCAACTTGCTGAACTTAAGGTGGTTGAGAAAGCCGGTGAATTGTTGTTATTCCCATTTGACGAATATGAGGATGAGAGTAACCAGAAAATACGAATGGATGAGGTTTTACCCCAGTTTAATTCAGTTAAAGAGTTGAGAGGTGGAGAGTGAGTTTTAGCTTAACGGAGCAGCGAAAAACACATAGTAAAACAGGGCGTGCCGGCATCGGAGCGTTGTGGTTGATTAGTATTGCTGGATTGTTTTTTTCTGTGCATACCCGCGCTCAGGAGCTTTATATGGATGCGGGTGAATCTCAGGTTATTCAAGTGAATGGAAATATTGATACTATTTTCATTTCTGCTCCCAAGGTTGCCGATTATGAAATTATCGGTGAGCGCGGGGTGATGGTGTATGCCAAGAGTGAAGGCAAGACCGATCTTATTGCATTCGACAAGAATGGCGATCAGCTAGTAAAAACGACGCTTGTCGTTGATCCCATTTTAAGTTCGTTGCAAAAAAAGGTGTCTAGCTTAGTGCCAGACAGTCAGATCACCCTGCAGAAAATGGGGAAGACTTATATCCTCAGCGGCAGTGTCGCGACTGAAGAAGACCGCGATCGTGTTTATCAGATTGTTGGTGAGGGTGTTGGGGCGACGCGCACCACCAATAAGAAAGAGGTGGCCAACACGAATGGAGGGAGTGGCGGAAACGGTGAGAATAGTAATTCTTGGTTGGATGAAGTCGTCTATCAAGAGGTCATCAACCAGCTAAAGCTGCCGATGACAAATCAGGTTAACGTGAAACTCTCTGTTGTTGAGGTAACGAAAACTTTCAGCGATAACGTAGGAATTGATTGGGGCACTATTAGCGGGAGTGGCGGGAATATCACACCAGGTACTTTCCGCTTTGTGAAATTTAACGCTGATACGCTCAGTTCATTGGTACATGCCATCAGCAATGATTCGGTAGCGCGCGTATTGGCAGAACCGAATTTGTCGGTGCTATCGGGTGAATCTGCAGAATTTTTGGTCGGCGGCGAAGTCCCTGTGGTTACAAGCTCAGCAAACGGCTCTAACGTTCAGTACAAGGACTTTGGGATCAAACTGAATGTAGGCGCTAAAGTCAGCAGCAACAAGCGGATACGCGTTACTTTGGGCGAAGAGGTCAGCAATGTCGATAGTACCTATAGCACTAATGCGGGCGATTCATTCCCAGCCTTCCAGACTCGACGAGCAAAAACCACCGTTGAGTTGGCTGATGGTGAAAGTTTTCTCTTAGGTGGACTGATTAGTAATAACGAGCGCGAAGAGCTTTCTCGTCTGCCGTTCATTGGCGATGTCCCTATCCTTGGGGCGTTATTTAGAAATGCTAAAACGGAGCGTTCACGCGGTGAATTGGTGGTAGTGGCGACAGTGAATCTGGTTAAGCCCGTCACCATGCGCGACATTGTCATGCCTGATTTTCAACGAACGTCTACGCTGAGCCGCTTTTTAAATTTTGATGCCATCAGCAATTTGCGTGATAGAAAACTGGCACAGGAATTTGTAGAACAGGGAGGATTTATTAAATGATGCTCTCAAAACACCGGTTCATTACGCCACTGTTCGTTGTATCGCTGCTGCTAACCACATCCCAAAGCTTGGCAAGCCAGTTGGATAAACAGGGTTCTCCGCAAATAACAGAACAGATCATTGAGATTGCCTCAAGCGATCAAATTTCAAAAGAGATTGGTATCGGAAAAATATTGAGTCAGGCCAGCGGCGGATTCAATGGCTACATTCGTCTTGAATGGTTCGATGATAATTTTTCAGCAACAGCTAAACAGATAAGGCATGAGTTAATTGCCAAGGGTATTGTACCTGAACGTATCACACTAGCGTATACCGGCGGTGGTTATAGAACACAGCAAGCGTCGGGTATTCAGGCTCATGTCCAGAAAATAGTGCTGCAATTACCCGAGTGTCGCTATTTGGCGCAGAATTATAAATTTAGTCTTTATGACGATACTGGATGCGCACTGAATAATAATCTCGGTTCTTCATTAGTTAGTCCATATAAATATTATTTCTGAGGACGAGCAAGCATGCTGTTATTCCCGCAAAAGGGTGATGTGAAGTCATCTCTCAATGAGAAGGCTTTTTATGTTTTATCTTCACGTAAGATCATCAATGAGGAATTGAGCCAACTGATAAGACTGGCGGGTTTTAATCAGGTAGAAAGCGTTTTGCAAGATTTACATGCGACAAAGACGCTGACTATTTCTGAAAAAGACTATGGCATCGTCATTGATATAGGCCATCAGGAATATATTGAAGATATTGTACCTACGATTTTAGCGATGGTTCCACGAGGGGTATGGTGCTGTGTCGTGGGCGATAGTGATTCTATCATGCTAGCGCAGGCCTTTTTACGCCAGGGTATTCAATATTTTAATTTGAACTCTCAGCGTGAGTTATTTGTGCAGGCAGCGATTTCAGGAACCAATCTTAAAGCCACTCGCTGGGCAGTCAGTATTAGCATTTTGGGCTGTAAAGGCGGGGTGGGAAATAGTTCCATTGCTTACCAAACCATCAGCAATATTGTTCAGTTACGGGACATGCCATCCTTATTTGTGCAAGGCGCAGCCGGGTCTCGCGATCTTGATTTACTGACAGGCAAGAAAATGGTGCAGGAGATTGTTGCGGGGCAAAAAAACCTCGATCTGATGAGTAGTAGTAGCGCGTTTTATCCCGATCTCTCGCAGGACAGTTTTCAGAAATATAACTTTGTATTGTTTGAAGAAGCGATAAATACGGCAAATAAAGAGACGCTACGGCAATTAGTTGAAAGCTCATCCTGTCTGGTTTTAGTGATGGATCGCTCCATGGCATCTGTACGTGTGGCTCGTGGCATGATTGAGGTCATTGATTCATTAAATCGCTCCCAGCTTGCCCCACGTAGATTGTTTATCTGCCTGAATGACAGCAGGCCATTCACCATGAATATGCTGAGCATGGAAGATATTCAGTCGTTGTTGGGGCGTCCGCTGGACGTGCATTTTCCTTATAACAAACAAAAAGACGGTGTCACGCGTTTAGCGGGGTTTAGCCGCAAAGCGGCCCCTATCGATCGTTTAACCCGCTTAATTCTTGGCGGAACATCAGGTAATAAGGGCTCGTTGATTAATCGCCTGTTGAAGAAACGTCAGGAGGTATAATGGATATCAGTATTGAAATTCAAGAAGTGCTACGTGAAGGCGTTTTACAAAATATCGAAATCAATACTATCGAAGCCTTGGTTGAGGATCGTGTTCAGCTACTCGCGGAAATGAATCGTGTGCTGGAGGGCGTAGCGGAGCAGCAAAATATCTATTTGAGCTCCCAAACTCAGAATGCTTTTGCTGAAATGATGGCTGATGAAATTTTGGGCTACGGCCCATTAAGGCCTCTGCTAGAAGATGAGACCGTCAGTGATATTTTGGTAAACGGGCCGAAAAGTATTTACGTAGAGCGTTTTGGTAAGTTGGAGCTGACCACGTGCCGCTTTATTAATAATAATCAGTTGACTGATATTGCTAAACGTTTAGTTCAAAAGGTGGGGCGGCGCCTTGATGAAGGGCGGCCTCTGGTTGATGCTCGGCTGCATGACGGCAGCCGTTTGAATGTCGCAATCCCCCCTATTGCGCTTGATGGCACCTCGATTTCTATTCGTAAGTTTGGAAAAAGTAACATCGAGTTATCCGATCTCATTCGTATGGGGGCGATGAGCGGGCAGATGGCTAATTTCCTGATTATTGCCGCCCGCTGTCGAGTGAACATTATTATCTCCGGGGGAACTGGCTCAGGTAAAACCACGCTTCTGAATGCGCTGTCAAAATATATCGATCCAAGTGAACGTATTATTACGATGGAGGATGCGGCAGAGTTGCGGATGATGCAGCCCCACGTATTGAGAATGGAAACGCGTTTAGCCGGGGTGGAGAATACCGGTCAAATCACCATGAGAGCCTTACTGATTAACTCACTTAGGATGAGACCAGATCGAATTATTGTCGGTGAGTGTCGTGGTGAAGAGTCCTTCGAAATGCTGCAGGCGATGAACACCGGGCATGATGGATCTATGTCTACGTTGCATGCAAATAATCCACGTGATGCTATTTCTCGTTTGGAGAATATGGTGATGATGGCTGGGATGAATATCCCAATGGAGTCGATACGCCGAAATATCGTTTCTGCAATTAACATTATTATTCAAGTATCGAGATTAAATGATGGTAGTCGAAAAATAATGAACATTAGTGAGGTTATGGGTATTGAAGGAGATAGGGTTATTTTGCAGGATATTTTTACCTTCCAAAGTCAATCAGAGCGTGATGAAAATGGAAAAATTAAAGGTGAGTTTGTTAATCATGGTCTTTTAATGCGTTCTACCGTCATGCGCAATGCGGTGATGTTTGATGTTAGTGATGAGCTAAAACACATATTCGGCATGGAGTAAGGAATGGCTTTTCTGATCCTATTTATTGGTCTAGCGATCTTCTGCGTTAATCTATTTAACTGGCGAAAATTGACCAAGATTGCGTCAAAGAGTCACGCGAATCCAAAGCCGTCGCTGGTCATAAATTATGTGACGAATCTATGGTTGGAGTGGAAGCGATATGCGTTAGGTGATTTAAGCCTTAAAGGAATGAAAGGCGCGATGGTGGCTCTAATACTTTTGCTAGTGCTGTTATTCCTTAACGCTAATTGGCTGCAGTTTGACGTGATGTTTTTCCTGCCAATAACGCTAATGGTGATGTTTATTGCCCAACTGAGAATCGGTCGTAGCCTGCATCGCCGATATTTTGAAGACCGTTTCCCTGAAATCCTCTCCGTGGTCAATGCCGCGGTTTCTGCGGGTAACAGTATTCATCAGGCCTTACATCGTTGCGGAGAAGGAATTGATGGCGATTTGGGCGTCACATTTCATCGCATCGATCGCCGCTTGAATTTGGGAGAAGATCCCGAGCGTGTCTTCAACGATGCGTGGGAAAACTATCGCTATCGTGAGTTTTATTTTTTTGTCGTGGTGATGTTGGTGAGCCTTCAGCATGGTGGGCAGTTACGCACGTTAATGGGGCGGTTATCGCGGATTGTGAACAACAGCAAAAATATGGCTCGGCGTAAATCGGCGATGACCTCTGAAGCGAGGACATCGGCCAAAATCGTTGCATCTTTACCGCTGCTGTTTTTCTGTGGAATGAAATATTTCAGTCCTGAGAATTTTGACTTTGTCGTTCACGATCCTGTAGGTCGACTCATTCTTTATTATGTGATTGCCAGTGAGGCGATTGGCATGATCATTATCTGGATTCTGTTAAGAAGGGCACTTTAATGGTGATGTCATATTTAGTCATGGTGCTGTTAGGTATTTTCATGGTGCTATTGGCAATACGCCATCAGCAGTATTGGAAAAAACAGCGGGAAATTGTCGCGCCTAAGGCTGAGAGTAAGCAACAGAATCAGTATTCAACAATCGATTATCGAGCGTTGATTATAAGTAACAGCCAGTGGCTAACGTTTCTTAATGATTTAGAAAAAAGCCTTCCTCTCAAAGCGCGTATTTGCGGCGTGATTGGCGGGGTATTACTGGTTCTAAATATTGTTGGTATCTTTTCCATCAGTATGAAAGCGCTAGCCATGATCATGCTTTTTATTTTTATGATTGTATTGGTGCTGCCAGCCATGATGCTAAATCCAGCGATTAATACTCGTATTAAGTTGATGCTGGATGCGTTGCCTTATTTTGTCGATCTCATTGCTGTGTGTGTGCAGGCGGGCATGACGGTTGAAAGCTCGGTGAAATTTATTGCTGAACGTTCAGCCGATCTCGATAAAAATCTAGCGGATTTAATGTTGCATCTCGTTAAACGTGCCGAAGTGAGCGGATTGGAAGAAGGATTAATGGATCTCTATCGTTCGATGGATATGACGGAAATGCGCATGTTTTGTGCCACCCTACAGCAGAGTGTGCACTATGGCACATCGCTATATGAAAATCTGATGGAGCTTTCGAAAGATATTCGAGACATGCAGCTACTGAATTCGGAAGAGAAAATAGGCAAGCTATCCGCCAAAATGAGTGTGCCGCTAATTCTATTCATCATGTTCCCTATTACTATTTTAATCGCCGCACCAGGCATTCTAAGGATTATGCAAAATGCACATTTCTAAACATATCGTTATAGCGCTGATGTGTGCCACATTATTATCAGGATGTATTCAACGAGTGCCTAGCTCTACCAGCGATATGAATTACCGGGAAGATATATTGCTCAAGGCAAAAAACTATAACGGATTAATTAATCTTTATCGCAGTTGGCTAAAGCAAAAAGAAGATCCAGCGGTACGGCTTAAATTAGCACGCTATTACTATCAATCAGGTGATTACAAATCGTCACTCTACTTTATGCAGCCGTTGTTTAAAACACCGGACCTAAACGTTTATACGTTGCAAGCACAAAATATGATTGCCCTAGGTGACTATCCGCAGGCCATCAGAGTGGCTGAAAAAATGTTACAACGCGAACCGCAAAGTGCGGAGGCTTATAACCTGAAAGGTGTGGCTCAGGCACAGTCAGGCAAGCTAACGGAAGGATTGCAGTCTATCGAAAAGGCTCGCAGCCTGTTTATCGCTGATGATGTGGCTATTAATAATATGGCCATGGTGGCGGTATTGGATCATCGCTATCAGGATGCCGTTAGCTTGTTGCTGCCGCAGTATTTACGTGGGCGCAAGCAGTCTCAACTGCTTCACAACCTAGTACTGTCGTTGGTTAAGGTCGGCGATCGCCGCTATGCCAGAGATATCATTATAAATGAAGGATTATCGGAGCGTAGCGACGAGTTGATTGATGCGCTGGCCATGATTAATCCAACAGAAAAAGGAATGGGGTAATGGCATTACGCAAACGCTTTATCAGAGATAATGAAGGCGCAGCCTCAATTGAATTTTCTTTGACGGTAATACTGTTTATTTTCTTGGTGCTGTTTGTCGCCGAGATTGCGCGGCTGTCTTATATCTCTGCGGTAATTGATTTGGCTGTTTCGGAGGCTGCCAAAGAGTCTAAAAATGCCTCTGCCGTCGATGATGGAGGTTACGACAATCGTTTCCAAAAGCGTATCACTGAGCAAGGCGGTGCTATTTGGGGGTTCCTAACTCGGCCGGACGCCGTCACGATGAATATTACCTATGCCGGTTCTATTCGAGAAATGACTGATACAGGCGGCACCAGCGGTGACTCGCGGTATAAGCCTTTAGCGCGTTATCAATTGGAATATCAATACCATCCTATGTTCTTCCCCTTTCCCGATATTTGGGCCAACAACTTATTAAATCGCGAGGTGATTTTTGTTCAAGAATATGAACGTTCCAAGTTTATGGACTGACAGGCGAGCCTCGGTATCGGTTGAGTTTGTCATGATTTCGATTGCGCTCATCTTCTTTATTTTCTTCCTGACGGATTTAGTAATTCGTCAGGCAACAATTGGGAAGTTAGATCGTGTTTCTTATTCAGTTGCCGGTATCTTGCGTGAGCGGATCCAGCTCTATGACGCACGCGAAACGTTGAACCAACAAGACGTTAATGCCATTGCCGATTTAGCGAGACGAATACTCACAGATATGAACAGCACGATCGACCTTTCACAGATGAGCATGCATGTTGAAGAAATGCATTTCGAAGATCCTATTCGTTTAGGTGACGATAGAAAGCAGATCAAGCTGTATAAGTCTTGGGACAGTGGCAGCTCGGGGCAATGTTTGCCACCACAGCCGCTTAATCAATTGCAGCAACTGACGCCACGCGGTAGCTATGGGCGATGGGTGCCGCTCTATCAGGTAACCGTTTGTCTGCCTACGTTTAGCTGGTTTACCCGTCTAACGTCGAGCGAGGAAAAGCCTGTGATGTCTTCATTCTCCATTGTGATGCTGCGCTAGATGATGAGGCTTGGTGTGTTATTGAGCCTGCTGTGGCTTCTGTTTCCTCTTCATGCTGCACAGCAACAGGCGGTGATATTTATCGATTCGGCTCAACCAAATCAGTCGAACTTAATCGATGAAATAAACCAGATGCTTTATTTGAGCCCAACGTATAGAGCACGAGTGAAAATTGAGGTTTTCGATATTAACCCCGCAGGGCCGGAGTTTATCGGGGAAATAAAATATATCCATGACCGAACGGGGAAGGCAGTGGCGAAATATCGCCCTGGTCCTTTACCTTATCTTATTTGTTTTAATGACAATAAAGCGGGCAGTCGCGGAACCTTAAATAATAAGGAGCAACTATGTTTATGCAGCAATCACTGTTAGCCAGTATTCGACGCTTTAAACAGGATCGCAGTGGAGCGTTTGCTATTAGTTTTGTCATGATGTCGGGATTTTTGCTCAGTATGGCGGCGTTTGGGCTGGAAGGTTCACGCTATATTACTGAGCGAGCTCGGCTCTCTGATGCCATGGAGCAAGCCGCGTTGGCATTAACGGCAGAGGATAACGGTGATGGAGCACAGCGAAATTATACGCTGTCGAGCGATTATTTTCGTGCCTATATGCGTCACGATGTGGATGTTTTTAAACCCACCGTGATTGTGAAAAGTGGTATTTCACCCAATAACCAGAATTTATCGTATGTAGAATATCGGGTGAGTGGGCAAACGCTTCAGGATTCGTGGTTTTCTTCTACGTTCTTCCCCAGTTTTGACAAGCAGGTCGTTATTGGTGATAACGGGGCAGCACGTAAGTTTCGTTCCAACATGGACGTTATCTTTGTTACCGATTTTTCAGGTTCGATGAACGAAGGTTTTGGCGGTAGTACCAAATTAGCCGAACTAAAACGCATTGTATTAAAGCTTTCAGATGAGCTATTTTCCTACAATATCGATAATAAAGTTGGCTTTGTCCCTTTTGGCTGGGGAGGCAAAGAGGGGACAGACTGTGATTTTCCGTTCGTGAGTCATGGGCCAGTTCCCTCGGATATATTAGCAGGCGGAAATTACAAGGCATTAGAGAAATACATCGATATTTCAGGCAGCGTAGCAGCAATACCGAATCCAGTTCATGATATTCAGATCCCACTTTCCAACGTTAACGGGAGTACCTGCCTACGCAACAGTCATTCTTGGAAAGTTCCGTTGACCAGCAGCCTTGCTGAAATAAATCAAATTAATGGCATGAGTGCCGAAGGAGGAACTTTGGTTAGCTCTGGCGTATTGCTTGGCGTACCTTATTTAGCCTCAGGTACAGCCTCACGCAAGGTTATGGTCATTGTTTCGGATGGTACTGATGATCCCAAAAATGTGATGATTACGCCGAATCTTATCAACGCGGGCATGTGCGATAAAATTAGACAGGTGTTAAGTACGGATGAGTCAGTGGGAAAAATTTCATTTATTGGCATTGCCTATTATCCAACGGTAGATTGGAAAAGCTGCGTTGGAGATAAAAACTTTTATTTACCTCAAACCATTGATGAGTTAGAGGAAGATCTCCGCCGAGCCGTGTTTGAAGAAGTTGGGCATAATATTCTTAAAGATAATTAATTTCATCTGATTTTATCTTTCTCACTGCTATGGACATAATTACTGTTGATGCTTTGTGAGGAAAACTGAGATTTTTTTCAAGAATTTATTTTAGCCAAAATTTACTATGGCCTCCGTAATGTAGCGGGTCATGATTATTAAAGAGCAAATATGTAATAGGGAACTTTACATCGCGTCATTGTACGGTATTACAGTGTGCGCAAGATCTTTAGTATTCATCGAGCGCTGTTCATTACGCAGCAAAACGGAATGGCATTATCAACAATACCTCCGATTAGTGTATTTAATGGTGTCATCCATTAACGCTATTTATCGTGTATGACGTTATCCCGTTTAAAGATTCATTTTTTATAACAAGGATTTAATTTTTAATGAAAACCCAAACTATGTTGTCTGTATTGGCTGGTCTTGTAATGTCTGCTTCAGCAATGGCATCGACGCCAGCAAGCTATGATACTAAGTTCAACGTCAGTGCGAACGTTCCTGATAGTGCGACCATTACCGATCCGGGTGGCCGTCCTATCACGGATATGGACGTAGAACTAACACCAGCGGCGTCAGGCTACATGGAGGCGCAAACCACCGCGTTAAAACTGTGGAATAATGACGTAACCAAGCTGGAAGTCGCTTTGACTTTGGATGATAGCCAGTCTGTCACCGGTGATGCGTTTACTCTGTATAGCACTCAGGGCGGCACACTTAATGATATGACTTATAAAATCAGTACGATTACCGCTGCGGGCAGCCAAGAATTTGCCGCATCTGGTGATTCAAAAGATTACACCCTGAATGCAAACGGTACACATGGTGAACTGCCACTGATGTTTAAATTTGTTTCAGATAAAAAGTATGACGCACTGGGTCAAGGCAACTACACCGGCGTTGTATACGCTAACGTAAATGCTAAACCTTAATATTCTTTATTAAATCAGGTCAGGGTCAGCGTTAGGCTGGCCCTGTTTTAAACATGATTAAAAATAACTGTGTCGTTGGTATTGTCGCCGCGCTGTTGTTATGGAGTCAGGCAGTTTTTTCAATACCTAATTCTCAGGTTGATTTGGATATCTCTGCTGAGTCGATAGCAAGAATCGCGCTGTATTATGAAGATAGACCTCTTAATGGAAAAGAATTTGATTTCCCATTACCTATTAATGGTATTTCTCAGAAGTTTGAAAATACGTCGAGTTTCTTTCATCTGATAGGCAATGTTGATAATGCTGAGATTGTTTTTTTAGAAAATCAGTTTGTGCTACCACAGGTTTTTGGTGGGAACACACATATTAATTTGGATGGGAGTTTTATTCATCAAGGAGGCGAAACGGATTCTACTAAAAAACTGCGGCTTCCTGTGTTAAAAAATATTAGCCAGGCGACAACTTCCAATGGTTTTAAGGTTAAGTTTATTTCTGAGTTTTTGGCTGGGAATTACACCAAGGGTAAATACGCGAATACATTTACATTAATCGTAATGCCTATTTTATAGATAGAGACAGAGAATAATGAATAATAAAATAACTGCCAGCATTGTTATTCTTGGTGTCGGTTTCGGCTGTGCATTTACCCCATTAATGGCCTCTTCGATTCCACTGCCTGAAGGGTTTGAAGACATTTTTAACGCCAAGCAAAGTGGAGTGTTTGACATTATTTATGCGGATTCCTCAATCGGCTCCATTGGCGTTGAGTACGATCAAAACGATGTTTTTCTGATGTCGCCACAGGTGATTGTTGAGCAAATAACCGCCGTGGATATGCCTGCGCTGAATGTCTCTCAGACGGAGTTGCTCAAGAAACTTTCAGCCCCTTTGCGTCGGGTGAATAAGCAGGGTTTTTCTCAAGATGAGATTGTAGCGACGGTAAATGAATCAGACGCTTCATTGCATCTCATTTTTCCAGCCTCCCTGTTTAAAACGGGAGACAAGGCTTATGACAGAACCTATATTCCACACCGTAACCGCCCCGGTTTTGTGCATAGTCATAATCTTAATTATCTCTCTGATACCTATGGCGATAGCCTGAGTTTATCTTCAAATGACACGCTCAATATTACGGGCAACAGCTACGTTAAAGGAGCATGGAGTTATTCCAAAGAGATTGATTTTAATCTTGATGAATTGGCGCTGTATCTGGAACACGAAAACACCCGTTTTAAAGCTGGCCGGCAAAGATTGAGCGATAATCTAATATCGAGTACGCCTTCGGTGACCTACAGTTTTTTCAATCCTGTTAGCTTTGACGGTATTTCGTTGGGGTATATGACCGATAACTACCTCAATCCTGGTGACGGTGCGGCCTCACCCGTCACCGTCTATCTACCACAGGCAGGCACGGTTGAGGTGTATCGTAACGGGCGTTTAATCGATCTGCAGCAGTTTCCTGCGGGCTTGCAGCACTTAAACACCGAAGGGTGGCCGTCTGGTGGCTATGATGTTTTGTTGGTATCCAAGCTGGTTAACGGCAGCCGCGAGGAGAAGCTCCAGCCTTTTTTGAAACGTAATGGCTCATTTCGCTCTGGCGATCTGGAGTATGCGGTTCAGTTAGGTCGCTATGACGATCATCAGGGGCAGTTTTCGTCTAATCGTTATTCATGCCGCCAGTGCGACATAGATGGGAATGATCGCGATCGTTATTCTCGTCAAAGCCATTTTGCTGGGCTGTCGTTAGGGTACACCACCGATTCAGTGGTCTCTCTTGGCAGTGGTTTTCTGATGGACAACGAGGATGGTTATGCTAATGCCAGCCTAGACTTGCCGATCAATAGCTGGTTTGCGGAACGCCTCTATGCAGATGGCGTGATGGGGCTTGACGGTAGCTCCGGCTATCAGGTTGGGTTAATGAAAAACCTGTATGCCCTGAGCATGAATGTGAGTTATCGCGACAACCGTTTCAAAGGGGATGAAGAAGATTATCATCGCTTTGGCCTAGTGCCCGCTTACGATTTTGAATATTTACAATTTGGCGCTAATACTTTTTTGCCGTGGAACGTTGGGTTAGGGATTAACTTTGGTCTGAATACCCTTTATCAGGATTATGGCCGCCAAAATAAGACGGAATTTGAAAGTTGGGACGTAAATTTAAATCGTGACTTTACCTTGTCGGATTATTTAAATTTGCGTGTCGATCTTGGCTATCACCGTGGCATTAACGAGATGACCAGCCGATATTCCCACAATACGACGGCAGAAGACAAAATATTTGCGCAGTTTACCTTGGGAATGCGTGAGCGTAGTTATAACCATTACCAATCCCTCTATTTACGTTCACGCATGAGCGATGAGGGCGGTAAACAAAATATTTATAGTGCAGATTATGCATTGAATCTGGATAACCCAGAATTCGACCGCGGTGGGAAATATACGGTAAATGCCAGCGTAAATCATGGGCCTAATAGTGAGAATAACAGCGGTGCTGGCCTGGTGATGGATAACGGCTATGGCTATACCGCCGTTGGCGTATCCAAGTCTTTTGGCAATAACCATTACAGTCAGCAGTATCTTTCGCAGCGTAGCGGCTTTGCTATTGGTGACGGCGAGTTTGGTTATGGCAAAGTGGATAATACCGCAGCGCTTATTGTGGATGCCCGTTCGTTACCTGAAGATCAATATTTCGAGGTGCGTAACCGCGGTAATGAACCGGTAGTGGTAGAAGGAGGGAAAAAAACAACGCTGACTATTCAGCCATACCAGAAAATATCTCCAAAAGCGGAACAGGTTTATACCACGGATACTAACGCGTTTTACAACCTCTCGACCCAATCGTCTTCTACTTGGGCCATGCCGGGGCAGGTCTATCACGTCAAAGTCAATGCGACAAAAAACCAGACTGTCACCGGTCGCCTCTATCTCGACGGAGTGCCGTTGGCGAACGCTCGCGTGGTGGGCGGTAATGCGATGACCGATGCCGAAGGATTATTTGTTGGTGATTTTACGCTAGATACCGAGAGCCAGTTAGAAAAATTGAAGGTGAGTAAAGAAGGGCTGAGCTATATCTGCCCGCTAAATAATTCGAACGTCAAAATGACTCAAGGCATTATGCAAATACGTGAGGTTAATTGTGAAACTGAATAAATTGGCAATGTTGCCACTGGGAATAGCTTTGCTTACGTCTACGAATATTTCACAGGCTATTGAAGTATTTCCCATCATTAAAGACATTAAGCAAGAGTCACCGCGTGACAACTATGTGACCGTTAAATCGATGTATCGGGCAGTTGATAGCGTTGATACCACCAAGTCAGAAAATAAGAGCTATGAATTCGTGACGCTAGAGCTTTTCCATATTACTAACCCTGGTGATAGTAAAGAAAACATGGTTAAAGAGCTTGGTGCAGAGGATCCTACGCTGGTGTTTTCGCCCACTAAATTGATTATTCCTTTTGGCGAAGAGCGCAAAGTCAGAATTATGCCACTGAAGCCGGTTGAACGAGAGACACTATATCGTTTGCGCATACGTCCTAGCTATCCAGAGCAAGAAATTGATAAAGGTAAAGTCCGTTTTGCTATTGGTTATGACGTGTTGCTGCGTTATTTGCCGGAGGGAAAACGCACCCAAGGTTTGGCTGTTAGCTGTAGTGGTAACCAGTGGACACTCACGGCGACAGGTAACGTACGCAGTGAAATGCGCGATTTGGTGATTGACGGGCGCAAAGACAAAGCCGTATTCAACGTTTATCCAGAGCATACGCGAGCACTCACTGTGAACAGTAATTTGGCGTTTAACATGGATGGCAAGCTCTATTCCTATGAGAAATGTCAGCTTAAGGAGTGATGCATGAAGTCCCCGATGTTATTAGCGCTAGCGTTGTTCCAGTCTAGCTATGTTTTAGCGGGATCATGGGTAATACAACCTCAGTCGAACGGTTCGATCCGCATGTTGCATGAAGGGATTAGCGAGGCGAGCGGCACGGATACGCTTACTGTGCGTCAACCCGCCGATAAATCGCTGACGCTACAGGTTTCTCCTGCGGGCAGCGGACGCTGTGAAGGCGGTGATTTAATGCTTGGCGCGCTGCGTTTCCCGTTGAAGTTTTTTATGGATGAACGTCAGGTGGTATGTGGCGACCTGGTGACGTTTGCTCCACCGGCGAGTGAAAAACGCGTAGGTGTGAGAGCCGTGAATCGTACTTTTAAACGGGAGCGCTCGTTTACCCTACCGAGTTCATTTCCCCGAGTGCAGATAGGCAACGTGAATTTTAACATTGAAGACGGAGGAGGCAGCGAGAGCTATCCAATCTATCTGGATCTGACGGCACTGCAGACTGAATCGGCGACGATTGAGGCCACATTTGATAAACCCGCATTGTCATTGGGGCTGGTGGGAGAACTGAATGATGCCACCGCCACTGCCCGCCTGAAAGTGGCTAAAACTTTGCAGTCGGGCGATGAGCCACTGCCTTATAGTGTGACTTTTGAGTCAACGCAGCAAAAAGACAGCCACTATCAACTCAGGTCTTCGGTGGGAGCAAACTTAATTCCTTACCAAATAAGCATAGCGGGGCGTGAAATAGAACCCGGTTTTCAATATCGAGGAACGCTACCCAGCGGAACCGCGACGGTGGATTGGGTGGATATCAAATTCTCGCTGAGTGGTAAGACAACCCGAGGGCTAGCTGCGGGTACACGACTGATTGATACGTTGACGGCCGTTATTACGCCGAATAGTTAAGGATAAACCGATGAAAGATTCTTTAGTGGTAACCACGCTGGCACTGGCGTTGATAGGCGTAAGTTCTTCGCAGGCGGCGATCCCGGTGAGAACCAGTATTGATTTACAGGCTGAAATAAGTACCAGCGTGCGGGTCTACGTGGCGGGTAATGACGTAACCAACGGCTCAATTAGCCTGCAGCTTAATGACAAAAATGGCTATATGTACGGCGTTACACCAGCGTTTAACTTCGTTGGTAATGCGAGTGCGGTGTCTCTGTCACTGAAAACCCCAGTAGCAAATCAGCTGATTTCAGAGAATGGGGACGCGATGCAGATTAACCCAGCATGGATCCGAGTCAATGGGGGGGACGTATCGGCGTCGTATCCCCTGAATAACCAAGCGGTTTATCCGACAGTACAGGATATTCCGGATCCTTCACAAGGGGTTAAGGTGCAGTTTACCTCAGCAAAACGTAGTGAAACTTATCCTTTGGGAACGTATAGCGGCACCTATGAGGTTATTGTCACGCCTTCGGTATAACCTTATTTGGGTGTTTGAACTGCGCTCAAATACCCAAGTGATAGTGATTGAAATAACAGGGAAATAAGCCGTTTATTTTGTTGACTGAGCAAGATAATGCTGTGTATTACCCCGTGGAGCTTGTCTAGTGATTAACGTATTTGTAGATGACAGGAACGAATATTATAAGTTTGGATTGCTACATTTTCTAAATGAAATAATTGGGCTTCACACAGATCAAAAAATCAATTTATTGCATCAAGAGAAAAGTCTATCGAAGGCCGATATTATTGTCCGTGTTTTTCCAGCAGGAGCTGAAACGCTTTGTCATCCAGAATTAGTCGGGCGTAAATTAGGCAGTTTACTTATCAGTATTTATGAAGGAGATATACAGATGCTGAAACTGTCATCGCGACCACACTGTTTCGATAATACAATGTTTATTCATCGCACAGAGCGGATTAACATGCTGGCTAAAAAGTTTATTTATGCTTGGGCTCGAGCGAGAGCCATGACGGATAGACTGCACGGTTGTCGTCAGGGATGCCGCAGTTGCTCGAGCGTGGAGCTTTCCTTGCAGGAAATTAAGATCATAAGCTATATCACCTATGGTTTTACGCTGGCACGTGTTGCGAATATTTTAGGTTTGAGTGTAAAAACTGTCAGCGCGCATAAACGTAGGGTGATGCGAAAATTTAATATCAAAAGCAACGCCGAACTGATTATTTTGTGCCGAGCAACGTTGCAGGTTACTAACCAGTCTAAGGTTTGTTTTCTGCCCTAAGCAGGAATCAAGCGTTCTGTTCAACCTGTGTAAAAAAACACGGAAGGGGGAAGAAGACGAAATACTTTGGGCAAGTGCACCGTAATGAGTTTTTTCGCTAAGAGCTCATCGGTGTACTTGCCCTAATATTACGCTTTGGCTATTTGCATAGCCTACCAGCAAGCGGGTTAAGGAAGCTGGCATGCAGGCTCGAGGCTGTGGCTGACTAAGCGGCTGAAGGTGGAGAGCGGGCAATAGCCATCGGGTGTTTGATCGCTGCAACCCGGTATGTTTAGTCGTACGCTGCCCGCAGGGTGCTGCAACGTTAGCGGTGTCTGGTCGTGCAGCTGTGCTAGAGTCTGATACACCATATTCACGCTAACATACGGTTTCCCTTCTTTATCTACCCAGCGTTCAAACACTAAAGCTCCGCCTGGAGGCGTGTTATCTGGCTGTCCTGGGAGTGTCCATCTCATCCCTAACATGCCAGAAATATTGGCAATATTGGTGTCGTGACCGGCAATAAACAGAATCTTATTGTCTGGAGAAATATCTGGCAGTGGATGACTCGCGATATCAGCTCCCAGTGCGTGGGTAATGGTTTGTAACAGTGGTGTACCGTTATGCTTGGCGATATAAGGCGTGCGGGACATCAAGTCAAACTGCGCATTGTGCAATTTCAACAGAGAGTTCCATTGCTGCTCAGAGTGAATATTCCCCCAAGCCACCTTAGGCATCCCTTGAGCGTGTTCCAGCAGGAAAATTTCAGCCAGCGTTGATGAAAGTCCTACGGCACCTTCGAGAGCCGCTTTATTACCATCGTCTTTTATCGCCAATCTACTAGGCATCGCCTGTGAAAAATCGCAGAGTTTGCCAATGTTGTGCTGCTGACAATAGGGGGATTTTGGAAAATCGAGTACCGAACTCATCAGGGCTAAAGAGGCTTGATAGCGTTGATTGAGCCTCTCAATCGGTGCACCTGCTTGTTTTTCAACGGCGGTGCGTAACTGTGATTTATCCATCGAACAGATACCGGCTTTCACAGGATGGAACAGCGGATCGGCCTGCTGAATGTTTTGCTGATGGTGGATCGTTAAATCACACTGGGGAGCAAGACCCGCTAAGAAGGCCTCGCCGGTTTTACGTGTGCGTTGATCGACGTCTGCCCAAACATACACGGCATCGGGTGTAGGACAGTTATCCTTAGATAATAAGCCTTGTTGCTGGAGTCGTTCTCGATAAAAACCGCCCATCAGGCTAATCAGATGTTCGCCACGTGGCGTGATATAGCCGAGTTTTACCGGCCATTCAGGCCACTGGTGAGGTGTGACGTCGCGCATCGTTTGTGTCATTTTGGTTGGCGCGCGTACGCCATGTCTGCTTAGGATAACAACCTTTTCCAATTGGAACCCAGAAGGAGCAGTATCACTGGCGTATGCCGGTAAACTTGAGAATAAAGCCACGATCAGAGGACATAAAATACGCTGTGCAATAGCGGGTTTATTACGGTTAAACAGAGAGATTGTCATTTACAGCCTCTTTATTATTTTGGATGTTACGCAGATTCACCGTTGAGTCTAGGATTAATAGTACACATAATCAAAAACCTATCAGCGAAGAGGATCTGCATCCACGCTAATATACGCCATAATCACAGCGGGAACATTGTTTTACCCTCGTTTTATGCGGGATCCGCAGCACACTCACTTGATGTGCGAGTGGCATGTAAATTCTCATGCTCAAATCCTTCACTCTGGTAAATTGAGCGATAACGAAATTCTGTCGGTGACATATTAAAATAACTTTTAAATATCTGACAAAAGGTGCTTTGGCTTGGGAAACCTAATTCTCGGGCAATTTCGCAAATTTTCATATTGGTGTGAGCTAGCATTTCTGCAGAGGCTGTTAATCGTTTTTCTCTTATAAAGGATGAAATGCTAACACCTTGGCTTAGCTGAAATTCACGCAGAAAATAGGAGCGCGAATAACCGGTTATTTTTATAACATCGTCTGCTTTTATTCCTCGGTAGAGGTTTTCATTAATCCAACCTATTACGGTAGGGAAGCTTTGGGTGACAAATTTTTCTTTGTTCATATGCTGACCTTATAGGCTAAATTAAAATTAGTTTATGGTCAGTATTATATCGATTGTACACTATGCAAAATATCAAGTTATTGAAGACAATAAGTTTAGAAAAAATGAACGAGCTGACTGTGGCAGAGGATTTTTGCGCGGATGAATCACCGCGTTTAGGACTATCGCACTCCGCCAGGGACCATCGTTAACAGATGTTGGTTTGGATAGTTTTGATGGATTTTACGCTGTCGTAGCTGCCAGTATAGCTGTTCAACGTCGTGGCGCTGGCGGTCCAGCAGTAAGCCGACTACGCTACCGCTGTGTGCAACGTTGAGCCCATATAAGTCCAGATCCTCGACTAAATCTAACAGGGTAGGAAAATCCGGCTTGACCACTAAATGCTGGCTGGCTTTGGCGCTGAGGGTGGTGGATTGTCCGAGCAGGGCGTAATCATGGTGTTCGGCGGCCTGCGTAAAGAGCTGCCATGCTTGCATTAACGATGGGGCGCTTGCCTGCAGCGCGGGCAAACGATGACGACGGTGATAATCTTCGGTATTCAGAGTATTTGGGCTTTCTAGCAGCAGAATATCCACGCAGGGCTGCCAGTCGTACGAAATCTGCGTGGCGGCAGTTTGATGATCGAACAATGTTAATTGATGGAACACGGTGCTGTCGGTGGGCTCAAGACGGACGCACAGATTCGCAATGGTTGTCTCGTCTAGCGTTTCTCCCAGATGACGAGCCGTTGCTAGTGCAGTAGCAGCAATATCAGCCGTACTGCTGGCAAGGCCTTTGGATACCGGAATCGTGGAGTCGAAACTGATATGCAGGCCTCGCGCCATATCCGCAGGCTGGTCGAAGTAAGCTAGCACCGCCTTTAGCATTTGTCGCATCCGCGGTCGTTCAAGGTCGTCTGGGCATCCGTCGGTGACCGATACGGTGCTGAACCAATTGATTGGGCAGGAGATGAGTTTTTCTCCCCCCAGTATCCAGCCCTGAATCAATTCGCCACAGGACGCGGGGCAGCGAGCTTCAGCCATGGTGGGCTCCCCGCAGTAAAACGTTGGCTAAAGGTAATCTATCTACCGTATCTTTGATGGCTGCTTGGAAGCGATCACGCGTCAGCGCGGGATAATGGGCAACGGTATCAACGATGTTTTCTGCGCTAGCCTTGATTTTCACTGCTATTCCCAGCACATTTCCACCTCGTTGACTCATTACCACGTGCTACCTCTATTGACTGTGTAGTAGATTGCTATTCCCATCAATGATATCGGGTATCAGCGCAGGGATTACGTTCAGCGACAACGCCTGTGGCGTGAATGCGAGAGTATCGCGCAGGTTCACGACATCACCAATAACAATCAATGCCGGAGCGGATAATCCCTGCGCTGATGTTTGATCGGCTAACGTGAGCAGAGTACCACTGGCGATTTTCTGTTCCTGGTGACTGGCATACATGACCACCGCGGCGGGCGTTGTTGGGGCTTTGCCTCCGGCAATCAGTTGCTGGCAAATGGTGGACAACTGTGTCATTCCCATCAGGACAATCAGAGTGCCTTCCAATTTTGCCAGTGTAGCCCAGTCCTGCGGTTCATTGCCTTGCCTCAAATGGCCGGTAACCACGTGGAACCCAGAAGCATAGTCACGATGTGTGACAGGGATACCCGCGTAGGCTAGCCCGCCGATAGCGGAACTGATCCCCGGCACCACTTCAAACGGAATCCCTGCCAGCGCTAACGCTTCAGCTTCTTCTCCTCCACGCCCGAACACATAGGGATCGCCGCCTTTTAACCGCACTACGTTCAGGCCGCGCTGGGCACAATCGATTAGGATTTGATTGATTTGTGGCTGCGGCACCAAATGGTTATTGGGTGTTTTTCCCACATTAATCATTTCGCAGCCGTCAGGGGCTTCTGCCAGTAGTTCTGCGCACACAAGCCGATCATACACCAAGGCTTCTGCCTGACGAATGGCGTGCAGGCCTTTTACCGTAATCAGCGCGGCATCGCCAGGGCCTGCTCCCACGAGCCAAACTTTACCACTTCTCATATTATCCCTCATTGTGTAGTGAGGATCGGAAGGTTAAGCGCCACACGCAGAACATCGCGAGCAATCATTAATTCTTCGTTGGTATTGACGATGGCGATGTGCACAGAAGCATGATCCTGCTGAATGAAAGCCTGATTTTTAAGGTTTTTATCTTCATCCAGTTCAATCCCAAGAAATGCTAAGTCGCGGCATATTTGTTGACGTGCGTTGCGGGCATTTTCACCAATGCCACCGGTAAAGATCAGCGCGTCAATCCCACCCAGTTGCACAATATAGCTGCCTATCACGGCGCGGATCCGCTCGGCGAATAATGCTAAAGCCACCTCTGCGCGCGGGTTACCGTCGTGAGCGGCCTGCTCTACGTCGCGATAATCGTGGGAAATACCGGAGATACCCAGCAAGCCCGATTGGTTGTTAATCAGGTGGTTAACTTCGGCTGAGCTTTTTCCCTCCGTTTGCTGAATAAACGGTAAAATGGAAGGATCAATATCACCACTGCGGGTGCCCATCATGACACCGGCCTGTGGGGTGAAACCCATGGA
The DNA here is from genome assembly GCF_001655005.1 of Hafnia paralvei ATCC 29927. Classification (GTDB taxonomy): domain Bacteria; phylum Pseudomonadota; class Gammaproteobacteria; order Enterobacterales; family Enterobacteriaceae; genus Hafnia; species Hafnia paralvei. The sequence continues at coordinate 223,805 of NZ_LXET01000041.1, read as the reverse complement.
GGTATTGACCGAGCGTCCGTTGGCAATGGCGCAGATACTTGAGCCATTGCCAAGATGGCAGGATACTAAGCGCAACGATTCCAAAGGGCGACCCATGCGCTCGGCGCAGACCGTGCTGACATATTTATGACTGGTGCCGTGAAAGCCGTAACGGCGAATCCCCAGTTCCTCATAGTAGCGCCATGGCAGCGCATAAAGGTACGAGGTCTGGTTGAGCGTTTGATGGAATGCGGTATCAAACACCGCTACCGAGTAGGCATGTGGGAGAGCCTGTTGGAATACCCGAATACCCAATGCATTCACAGGGTTATGTAAGGGCGCTAATGTGCTGAGCTGCTCAATTTTATCCAGCACCTGCGGTGTGATTAACACCGAATCGGCAAAGGTTTCACCGCCGTGGGCGACGCGATGACCTACGCCGACGATCTCATCTAGCGACTCAATGACATTGTGTTTAATGAGCGCTTTAAGCAGGTATTCAGCCCCTTGACGGCAGTCGGCAATGGGGAGCGTTTCCCGCCATTTCACATCACCGACCCGCAGATTAAATATGGCATCATCCATACCAATGCGCTCAATAAGTCCCTGACACAGAACCTGCTCGTCCTGTTGCCCAGTCTGCTCATTTATCATAGAAAACAACTGAAATTTCAACGAAGAACTGCCGGCGTTAATCGCCATAATTTTACCGGGCATACTACTCTCCAGAATGATTCAAATAGGTCATAAGGTCAGCGAGTCCCTCGCCGGTCTGCGACGAGGTGATGAAAATGTGCTCTGCACCGGCTTGAGCGAGGCAATCCGCCGCCCAGTCCAACTGTGTTGCATGGCTAACTGTGTCAGCCTTGCTGATGATGCCAATCACTGGCCTGTTGAAAACCTGCGCCAACATTGGGGCGAACCAACTTTGAGTGGCATCGGCGTTTTGTACCAACCCCACGACATCTGATTCACAGGCGCTTGCCAATAACGCACTGTATAAACACCGGTTTTCCAAATACTCTCCGGGCGTATCAATGGCATTGTCCTGCCAGATAATGGCCTGAGTTTTCTGGTAATTAAGGGTTTCTCCGCGCAAACGCTGAATTAACGAGGTTTTTCCGCACTGGCTGGGGCCAATCAACATGATGCGTTGCATAGCATCAGGTCCGAGTCATCTGGCAGGCAGTAAATTTCATCATGTCACCCAGCGTGTGGATGACTTGTTTCAGGGCATATTCCACCGCTGAAACATCGCCGGTGAACACCACTGCTCCCGTGAAACGGTCAATAAAACCAATCTCGACGGCACCGGATTTGGTCGCGATATCGCTAGCAATAATCGAAGCTTCGCTCGGCGTGATCGTCAAAATGCCAATGGCACTGCTGACATCGTTTAGCCCGAGCTTTTTATAAAGCGCTTTATTTGGGTTAGCGATCAGATGCGCGAGAGTGATTTGTTTACCCGGTACATACTCTTGGATCACGCGCTCAGGGGGATTATTCGCTTCCATCATGTTGGCCTCCATCATGCCTCTTGAACTAACTGACGCCACAGCGCTTCGTGGGGACGTGGGATCACTGAGCTATAAACCAATAATCCAGTTTCACCGGCGCACTGACTGGCCACTTCTACCGCAGTCTGCACATCGGCAATATCGCCACTGAGCACCTGATAACATTTGCCACCGATACCAAACGCCATATGGATGCGCACCAAAGTGACATTGGCGGATTTGACCGCACGGTCGGCTGCCGTGATGCAGGCCGCCACGCTCCACGTTTCTACCACGCCTGCGGCCTGACGGTTTTCTACCGTATTCAGGCCACTGATAGCCGGTAACACGGAGGGATGAAGGTTGGGCAAAACGATGCTGTCGACCAATAAATGGCCGCTGTGTCGCTCACCATTTTGTACCGACTGATTCACCGCGCCGATATCGCCACCCACCATCAGCAAATATTTGCCAGGGCACAGTGTTTTGCTTACCAACAGGTCGACATTGGCGCTTTTCAGCATCAGGTCGCAGACTTCCATCCCTTTGGCAATACTGCTTAATTCAACAATTCCAATGGCTTGTGACATGCACATTCCTCTTTAAAAAACGCAGTCAGTCCCGACTAATCGTGATGGCGCTGTGGCTGATGGCCGTCACGACGCCGCTGATGCTGGCATGGAGTGGTGCGCCCAAGGCGTTATCGGGAATTTGTCCAATCAACTGGCCTTGCACGACGTGCTCTCCCACGGTGACGACGGCTTCAGACGCGGCACCGATATGCTGGCGCAGTGGTAAAATGACCTGTTGAGGCAGATAGCTTTCCTCGCTAAACGGCGCGGCTTGGTACCAGTCGGTGAGATCCAAACGGGCAATCAGGCGTGATATCGGCACCATGCGGTAATTTGCCATCGGGTCGGCTTCTCGTAGCTCTCCTTGATAGCGGGCTCCTTGGGCGCGTAGCTGTGTTTTAAGCAGGCGGTTGATGCGCATGGGCGAGATATCGACCGGGCAGGCATAGCTTTCACACAGGCTGCATTCTGAACAGGTGAGGGCGCTCAGTAAGATGTCGGGCGTAGCAACTTGTTGATAGGTAATGGCTCGCACCAGCAGATGCGGCGGTAATTCATGGCCGATAAGGTGGCGCGGGCACAGTTCAGTACACATGCGACACTGCTCGCAGACGGTGCGGGCAATAGCGAGCACGTCTTGATCGCTACGAGCGCGACGGGTGATCAGCAAATGATCGGCGGGCAGCACCAGCAGTCCGCCCGTTGTTTTGGTGACGGGTTGATCGAGATCATGCAGCGCATGACCCATCATCGGGCCGCCGCTGATATAAGCCGGATGGGGAACAGTTGTGCCACCGGCCAGCGCCAGCACGTCCCTAAGCGGCGTGCCTAAAGGTACTGTCAGGGTTAATGGTCGAGCCACCGCGCCATTGACCGTTAAGGTGCGGCGAGTGACTGACCATTGTTGCTCGACCGCGCGAGCCACATTGAGCAGCGTTTGTACGTTATTCACGACCACGCCGATGCTGATCGGCAGGGCGGCGGGAGGAACCCGGCGACCTGTCGCCAACCAAATGGTGATCACTTCATCCCCAGCAGGATAAACATCGGGTAAAATATGCAGCCGAATTTGCGCAGGTAGCAGCGGGGTTAGCGCCGCAATCGCCTGCTTATATTTGGCTTTGAGCGCAATAATGCCTTCGCGCGCACCGGTTGCGGTCATGCCATACAGCACGCCACGAACCAGTCGTGCCGCCTGACGAGGGATCAGTTGCTGATCCACTTTCAGCATCGGTTCACACTCGGCGGCATTGACCAGAAAAATCTCCGCCTGTGCCTGAAGTTTCACCGCGGTGGGAAAGCCCGCACCACCCGCGCCCACCACCCCAGCATCGCGCACGCGCTGTTGGATCGTCGCCGCATCGCATTGCATCAGTTCGCCATAGGCGGGGGGCGTACTCAGCGCGTGGGCATCTGATAGTTGAATATCATTCATAAAGCGCCTCGATAATGCCACGGATGTCCTTGTCGTCAGCAGGACGCGGATTCGTACGCAACGTTACATCGGCCTGAGCGGCGGCAATCATGTCTGGAATACGCTGTTGCAACTGGCGTTCGGTGACTTTCATTGCGGTCAGCGGTTGAGGTATTCCGCATTGGCGCTTCAGCAATGCTATTTGGTGAATTAACTGATTAACCGCAGCGCGATCGTCGGCATTCGCTGGGCTGAAGTGACACAGTTTTGCCAGCCGTGCATAGCGTTTACGTGCACGGGTATCGATAGCGTTAAAGCGAATCACCGGTGCCAGCAGCAGGGCGTTTGCCAGCCCGTGCGCAATGTGAAATTGACCGCCCAATTGATGGGCAATAGCATGATTGATCCCCAAACCGGACTGACTGAATGCCATTCCAGCTAGCGTCGAGGCATTGTGCATTTTTCCGCGAGTGATCAAGCAATCGCCTTTACGACAGGCGGTTGCCAGATGACGAAATACCAACTGCACGGCTTTTTCGGCTAAGGCATCGGTAAAATCGCTGGCATGCGGTGACACATAGGCCTCCAGCGCATGTGTCAGCACGTCTAACCCCGTATTCGCGGTGATGGCCGGTGGCACGGAGGCGACCAGCGACGGATCCAAAATGGCGATGTCTGGATAGATTTCATCGTCAAATAGAGGATATTTAATACTTTTTTCCGGATCGCTTATCACGCAGGCGCTGGTGACTTCCGAACCTGTTCCGCTGGTGGTGGGGATGGCGATACAGGTTTCTATCTCCAGCCCCTGTTTGCGGCTAAACCAGACAATGGCCTTGGCGGCGTCCAACGCTGAGCCACCGCCAAAACCGATGACAATATTGGGGCGTAGCGCTTGCATCTGTTCAATCCCCTTAACCACCGTATTGATGCTGGGATCTGGGGTGATATCGCTGAACAGGCTTATATGATTGTCAGCCGGTATCGCTTGCTTGAGGTTGTCCAGTACAGGGGACGTCGCCAGAAAGCCGTCGCAGATTATCCAGATTTTTTGCCGATGGAAGCGTTGCAGCGCTTTCAGGCTGCCTTCCCCGCTATAAATGCGTGTTTGCAGGAAAAAAGTCTTCATGTGTCCTCGCTCAGCGAATGGAGAAACCGTTGGTCAGCACACAGCGACGTTGGCGCGCGAAAGTACGAGCCGAGGTTGTGCCTTCTCCGGTTGGGGTGGCGATGGTAAAGGTGGTAAAGCCTTCACCGCCGACGCCAATTCCAGCGTAGGACGGACCGTTTTTCACAAAAATAGAGGTCTGTAACAGACGTGCGGCTAGATTCAGTCGGGTAACATTCTGCGAATGCATGGTCGCCGTATGGTGTAGCCCCCCTTCAACCTGCAGCGCAAGTGTTAACCCTGCATCAAAGTCCTTTACCCGCACGACCGGTAACAGCGGCATCAACTGTTCGCTAGTGACCAGTGGATCGTTACCTGCAACCTCTACCAGTAACAGGCGCGGTGCTTTAGCAGGGCAGGCGATCCCCGCCGCTTTTAGCAGCTCAGCAGGGCTTTTCCCCACTAAATTCTTATTGGCATGTCCCTGTGGTGTCAGGCAGGCTTTGCGTAGATTGTCGACTTCTTGCGGATGACTGATGAGCAATGCATCGAAGGCCTGCATTTGTTGTAATAAACGATCGGCAACGCTTTCCACCACAATCAGGCTTTTTTCTGCAATACACGGTAGGTTGTAGTCGAACGAAGCACCGGCAACGATATCCTGCGCCGCTTTCACCAATTCGGCTGTTTCATCCACTAGACAAGGTGGATTGCCTGCACCGGCGCCAATCACTTTCTTGCCGCTTTTCATCCCCATGGCCACAATGCCAGGCCCGCCGGTAATCGCCAGCAGCGCAATTTTGTCGTGTGCCATCATCTGTTGTGTGGCTTCAAAACTCGGGTTTTCTACCGTCACCACCAGATTGCGAATACCGCAGCTGCTAAAGACGATCTCTTCTATTTGGGCAATGAGATCCAGCGAAACGTCTTTGGCTCCAGGATGTGGGCTGAAATAGACCGCATTACCCGCGGCTAACATACTGATGCTGTTGTTGATAATGGTTTCGGTCGGGTTGGTACTAGGGGCGACCGAACCCACGACGCCAAACGGTGAATATTCGAATAGCACCATGCCGCCATCACCCGTCAACGCGGTAGTGGCCAGATCTTCAATCCCGGGGGTGTTTTCCAGCGCAGCTTTGTTTTTCAGAAACTTATCTTCTTTATTGCCCATGCCCGTTTCACTGGCACCGCGTTCAGACAGTGACAATAGCTGTGGCTTCAGTTGCTCGCGGATAGCGCTAATAATGGCGCTGCGCGTTTTCATTGGGCTTTGCTGATAGCGTAAGAATGCGCGATGAGCGGCATTGATCGCGTCATCAACGCTTGCAAAAATAGCGTTGGAAGCCGACGCGGTCGCGGGCATCAGTTGCTCGGTGAGGATAGTGCGAATGAGAGATTCAAGTTCATTGGTATTCATTATTCATTCCTCAAATGTAAAGCCGACATGGCCGCTTCTGCGATGTGCATATCTTGTGCAACGCTGCCGCCGCTTATCCCTAATCCCCCGACCAATTGGCCGTTACGCCATAAGGGATAGCCTCCACCAAAGCTGACCACTTTTCCCCCCGTACTGGCTTCCAGTTGGTACAGATCGGCTCCCGGTTGAACAGCGGCATTGAGCTGGTGGGTGGCGGTTTTCAACGCGACCGCGGTCCAGGCTTTTTTAGGCGCGAGTTCGCTACTAACCAGCAGGGCATCCGGCATCCGGTAGGTCATCATCATGTTGCCGTGGCGATCGACCAGTGCCACGACGACAGCGATCTCTAGTGCTATGGCAGCATCAACTGCCTGCTTAACGAGCTGATGAACATCGGAAAATCCAAGTTCATCTGCGGAAGGATGAGCGATCATAGATTTCGGTTTCTCTGTTGTTGCTGCCAGATAACGGGCCGCCACGGTTTGGGCGATTTGCTGTAGCTGTTGGCGCTGATCTTCGTCGCGGGCCAAGGCATACAGGCAATCGGATAAACGGTTTAGGTATTGCAATAACACCGGGCGTACGGGAACTTGTTCGGCCAGCTCGATCAGGCGTCGTTCACAGCGCCGTGCGAGGGTACGGGCAAAATGTAAGCGGCTGCCCGCCTCGGTGTTTCCGGGCAGAATAAAACCGTGTACCGGCGGCAACTGTGCCATGCAACGGTCTACGGCCTGTTCTAGTGCGTGAATATCCTGCTCAGTAATGCTTTTTTGCCCATCGGGTGGGGTATCTATGCCAACGCTGGCCAGTTCAGCGCTGAAATAAAATAGCTGGTGTTGTACGGCATCAAGCAACTGAAGGTTTTCAACGCCTTGTGCTACGCGCACACACAGGCTGAGCACCGCATTCAGTTCATCCAACGTGCCGTAGGTTTCCACCCGAGGGTGATGTTTTTTCACCCGCTGTCCGGTGAAAAGGGCCGTTGTGCCGGCATCACCGGTTTTGGTATAGATGCTCATAAACTCACCGCCTCATCAGTAAGAGCATTCATCGACAATGGCGACGATGGCCAGATCGATGGCATCATTCGGCTCAGCAAAAACACGTCGGGCGCTGGACCCTGCTGAAAGCAACACTAATTCCCCTTGACCCGCACCGACCGAGTCGACGGCGACTTCATCTGGCGTGTTGCTATCAGGTGGAAGCGAGCCGTCACCGGCGACACGGCGTACCAACAGCAGCTTTTTACCGATCAGCGTCGGGGACTTTTGCGTTGAGACGACAGAACCTACCACTCGGGCCAGTTGCATGTTTTACTCCTGCCTTAACAGTTGAATGTGACGGGCTGACAAGGTGTCCTTTGCCAGCGGTGTAACCTGCGTATGGTGGTCAATCAATAACCATCCCGGGGAAAGGGTGGCAATATCCCGATAGCTCAATACCTGACCCGCATGCAGCCGTACCGCAACGCCTTGGCTGTCGCTGAAACTCAGGGGCAACGGACGCAATGCCGCTGCGGGTAGCGCAGGTAACAATTGGCGATGCAAACTGATATGAACTTTCATCCCCCACGACCATGCTTCGTGCAGAGCGGCAACGGCCGGACATTGGGTTTCGTCGTGCGCCAATCGGCGGATAAATGCCAGATCCGGCAGCATCAGATGCAAAGTGGCATTCAATACGAATACCGATGAGTCGAGCCCGGCGCGTAGCTGAGGCAACCCCAAGGCGTGAACCCGGCGTTCGCGCTCGACCAACCGCGTGACAATCTGGCTGACCAGTTGTTCGGTTTGCGCCTGAGTGAGATTCATGGCTGTTGTGTCCGTGCTGATGAAGGCCGCAACGTGGCAAAAGCCGCTGGGTCGTCAGCGCCTGCGGCATTGGCCTCATCGGTATCGATGTGCATTTCCAGTTTCATTTGTGGGGAAACCCGAATAGCAACATCGTCTAAGATCAGCCTGCGACCGCTGCCCTGAATGGCGACCTGTACGCAGTCACCGTGTTTAACGCGATAGAGCAGGGCATCCAGCGGTGACATATGGATATGGCGCTGCGCCACAATGACTCCCTGCGGTAGCTCCAGTTCACCGTACGGACTGACCAACCGAATAGCGGGGGTTTGGTCCAGATTCCCAGACATACGCAGCGGTGCATGAATACCCAACGTGCGGGCATCGGTACGGGAGATCTCAACCTGACTGTGGCTGCGCAGAGGGCCAAGAATTCGAACGTTTTTTAGGCTGCCTTTGGGGCCCACCAGCGTTACCGTTTGTTCGGCGGCAAATTGACCGGGTTGGAGCAGCGCTTTTTTCTCAATCAGTGGCTGATTGGGAAATAATTGTTGGTAGTCCTGCACCGAGAGGTGCAGGTGTCGATTGGAAACCCCAAGCGGGATCGGACGAAGACGCATTTCGTCGAGGATCTTACTGACAACGGGTTCCAGTAACGTTTTTTCCATCAGACTTTTCCTCGCTTAGCCGCATGGATACAGCGAAAACGGGGCTCACCTTTATGGCGTCGGCAAGCCGGATCTAGGCAGAGATTGCAGCTCACACTCAGCGCTGGCGGAACCTCATTTTTTACATCCTGTTTTTCCTCACCGATGGCGATGTCACTCGTCTCGTCGGTGACGGTATCGACAGGGAGCGGAGCCGCTGTTTCTTCTCTTTCCGATGCAGCTTCCACTTTTTCAGGTACACATATTTCAGTGATATCCCTTTCAGAAGCGACCTTATGCGTTGGTTCACGCAAGGTGGCTGGTTCGGGATCTATCGACTCACGCTGGGGCGTTTGCCAATGCGCCATTAGGGCATCTGCTGGACGAGCCAAAATGGCACGCGACACTAAACCATGATGTTGCTGGGCAAAGGCGGCACCGGTATTGATTGCCGCCTGAACCGACGCCACATCACCGGTCAGGCGGATTAACATCCAACCCGAGCCGTTGGTTTTTTCTATATCAATCAGGCTGACGGATGCCGCTTTTGCCATGGCATCCGCCGCACCGATCGCCAGCGCTAGACCACTAACTTCGAGTAAACCCAGTGACGTTTTCACGCTGTGCTCCTCTTCTTACCCTTAGGCAGAGGTCGGTAAAATGGCTTCTACATCGCTATGCGGACGAGGGATCACATGGCAAGACTTCACTTCACCCACCGCGCTGGCAGCCGCAGAACCCGCGTCAACGGCTGCTTTAACTGCGCCAACATCGCCGCGCACCATGACGGTGACCAAGCCGGATCCGATCTTCTCGTAGCCAACCAACTGTACGTTGGCTGATTTGACCATAGCGTCAGCCGCTTCAATTGCCGCGACTAGGCCTTTGGTTTCGACTAATCCCAGTGCATTATTCATATTTCTCTATCCTTAATCGGGGTTGTGGGAATGACTTTTGGGTGACAACTTAAACGGTAAACCTTTAACCAAGCGGGCGGCGTTGTTACCTAGCTGCCGCAATTGGTCTTTGTCTTGCCCCCACGCCTGCCGAAACAGCGGGCTAGCTGGGGGGAGATTTCGGAAATGCACGATGATTTCGTCGGCAGAACAGGCTAGCCCAACCAATAACGGTGAGCGGGTCGCTGCCTGCCAAGCGCGTTGTACTGCATCAGCGTCATCGTCTTGCTGCCATTGCCAAGGAATGCCTTCTTCCTCAATACCGAGCAATACTTGATGCCAGATCGCCTCGGGCGTTGATGAGGTGAGGCTGATAACAATGGCTGGCGCATCGTTAGGGAAGTTCATCGGCCACTCTCCCGCTGATAAGCCAGAATCAATCCGGTGGCGACCGCGTTACGCGGGCCTTCGCTGGCGCGGATATTGCCGCGACCGGCCACCAGCTTGTAGTGGGAGAGGGCGTCGGTCACTAATTGTGGAATTTCAAAATCCAGCGATGAGCCGCCGACCAGCACCACGAAGGGGATATCGCGGATATTACCGGTCGGGCTGACCTGCCGTAGCGCGCGTAAAGCATTGGTGACGAATACCCGCTCTTTGGCTGAGCGTCGGATATTGCGCACTTTTTCCAGCGCATAATTTCCCGGCAGCGGCACTAACCCTTCAGGTTTCACCACCACCAGTCGAGCAAAAACCTCTGGCGGTAGCGGTTGTGGGAAGAACTGGACGCTGCCGTCTTCGTGGCGAAGATGGAACAGACTTTCCACTTTTGCTAAGGGGTATTTCTTGATGTCTTCGGCCAAGTATCGGTCTTGGAGATCGAGCTCAGACGCCACTATCATCGTCACCATGTCGCCAGCACCGGCCAGATGCGTCGCGACGATTTGACCTTGCGCATTGATGATGGAGGCATCGGTAGAACCCGCCCCGAGATCGAGGATGGCCAACGGCCGACGCGTTCCTGGTGTGGTCAGTGCGCCAAGTATTGCAGCCTCGGCCTCTGCCCCCCCAACCTGCACATCAATATTCAGTGTCTTTTCAATTTCGCTGGCAATATGGGCCATTTGCAGACGGTCAGACTTCACCATGGAGGCAATACCCACCGCCTGCTCGAGCGAGAATTCACCCGCCAGACCACCAATGACATTGACCGGTACAGCAGTGTCTACAGCCAGCAAATCCTGAATAAAGATTTCATTAGCGGGCTTGTTGGTCAGCTCAGCCATGGTATGACGCACGTGCTCAAGCATGCCGCCAATATTGGTGCCGGCTTCGCCACTTACGTTGTCCAGATGCCGGAAGCGATTCACCGCCGTCATAATGGTTTCCGCACCGGTTGCGACATCCACTCGCACAGTGCGCCCGTCAGCAAATAACTCCAGATGTCCGGCTGGAATAGAGCGGGCTTTAACATCGCCAGCGGGGGTTTTCACCACGACCGCAGATCGAGTGCCAATCAATGCGCGAGCCACTGGCACGATGTTTTTGGTTTCTTCTGCGCTGAGTTCGAAAACCGTGGCAATGCCATAAGGGTTAGATAGGGTTTCTATTACCTGACCCGGCATCGCAACTTCAACCGCCGCCAGCATGCCCATAGGGATACGGTCGATATGCAGCACTTCGTCGACGATGGGCAGTGGTTGCGTGAGGCGGTTGCTCACCAACACACCATCATCACGTTGCAGGATAATCGCTGTAATGCGATATCCTGCGCCGTTGGCGGCATTGACTACGGCAGCGACATCGGCAAAATCCACGGCAGACGGTACGACCAGGATGTAAGGCTGGGTCGGATCACGAGTGACCAGTTCATCTATAGTGATGGTCAGCCCTACACCCAATCCCAGTCCACCGGGCGTCTTTGGGTTATGGCCGATCATGGTGGATTCAGTAATGATGGTTTCCGTGATGGTTTCCATCGCCACGTCACCAATGACGGGGGTCGCTTCGTTGATGCGGATCAGGCTGATATCACTCAGGGCGATACCCGCTTTTTCCACCAACATGTTCAGCGCCTTATTGATGCCGAAAATGTTGCGTTGCGTCCCTTTGATACCGGTAGTCTCCGTCATAGCGCTGGCAACAAATTGCAATTGACCGTCAGCTGCAATTTGCGCCAATGCCACTTCCGTTGATGAGTTGCCAATATCCACGCCTGCTATATACCGATGCCGACCCATATTTCCTGCCTTAAGTTGCTGATAGTAATCCCCTCATTTTTTATTGAGGGGGAAGGGCTGTATGTCTTGGAGAGTGAGGCGGATTAGCGCGCTACGACCCCAACGACCTATCTCCCTCCGCTCGATATCGCCAAATTAATCGTCGCCTTTGAGCTTTTTGCGCTGAACATACAAAACAGCGGCTTCTCGCACGAAGGCGGCGCAGATGGTCGCGTGGTAGGTCTGTTCTAAGTCATCGGCGATTGCATTCAGCTCTTCTTTGCTGGAGCGGTATGGGCGCAGGGCGTTGTAGATATCCAGCACCTTGTCATCGGGCACCGCGGTCAGCTCAGCGGCGCGCTCAAAGTTCATCGCCAGCAGAGGACGGCCCGCATCTTTGGCAATTGATGCCTGAATGCGCAGGATTTCAGGCGTAATGCGCAAATCCTGTGAGGTGACGCTGCCGTTCAACACGTTCGCCAGCGTGAGGTCATCTAACGTTTTATGGGTTGCGGTTTTCACCCAGTCGGGGTGTTTATTCGCCAGAGGATAATCAGAGACTTTGGCGTCACTACGCGAACTGGCTGCTGGAGTAGAAGCTGCCGCGGGTGTTTGGCCTTGCAAGCTGTTCATCTTGCTCAGCACATCGCGAACCATGGATTCAATAGCTTCGGAATTCATCGTGTTTTCCTTTGTTAAAGCGCCACCTGGAGTTCCTGAGGATTCTTACCAGTCACCACATATTTGGTTTCTTTGATGTGCAGAATCGCAGATTTGGCCTGATACTTTGGCCGAGCCATTTGGTCATTCAGGGTTGGAACCGGCTGTGGTGATTCTCGTTTGGCGTAGCGCGCGGCGTTTTTACCAATCAGACGGTAGGTATCCAGAGTCAACAGAGGAGCCTGTGGAAACAGCTCGAGATTAGAGAGCGGAGGCAAACCGCGTTGATGAATGACCGTGGTACCTTTTGACTGGATGCCAATAGAGATCCCCGAACCGCTGAGGCGGTTGCCTTCTACCGCAACAAAGGCCACATCAGAGGATTTAAAGCAGCGGATAACCCGCGCCTTGATGCCTTCCTCTTCGATACCCGCAATTAATTCACGCAGAATATTTTTGTGTGGTATGCCAACGATATTGGCGGTTTGTGACAGGCCAAAGGCGGGACCGACGGCAATGATGACTTCATCCTGTTGGGTGCCGGGACGCGCTTCACCAACCTCAGTGAGAAAATCCCCTGATGCAACGGCGGTAGCAGCTGGCGCGGGTTGGTTCTCTTGCTTAAAGGAGACGGTATTCTGGTCTCCCTGCACTTCCTGCAATACGCTTTCAATAATTTGGCGTAACAGTTTTTCGTTAATATCCACCATTTCGTGAACCCCTTAGCCAAGCTCATTCGGATCAAGCGCGTTTGGAATATTTTTAATTTCTTCCCAACGTGCACCTTCTAGCCGGTAACCGGTCGCTGGTCCTGCATAGTCATTGACGTCATTCACCGCGGACAGCACTTGGTTGTTGCCTTTGATGATGGCTGAGGTATGCAGGTAGTCACCGGCTATCTTGGCTTTCTGGATGTTCAGCATGTCTTGCGCCACATCCTCAAAGCCGCCTTGCGCTAATGCTTTCACCACTTCCAAACCGGTACGGTTTTTGCTGATGATTTCCTGAGCGAACTTGATGTCTTCAACGATGTTGCGTTCGGGCATGTCTTTGGAGCCGTGAGCGTAGGTCGCGGCAATCACCTCTTCGTCGGTGATAGGCGGAAGCCCCATTCCCGCGAATACGGCTTGCAGTGCGCGGGCGGCTTTATTACGAATCGCGACCACGTCAGCTTCCAGTACGGGGCGCAGGCCACCATCCACTTTCAGATCGCGCTGTAGGACGTTGTAATCATCAAAATCTTCGGCATCTTCGTTGGAGCCCGCGAACATGTTGTCGTAGTTAGGCACCGCTGAATAACCGGACGAGATGAAGTCAGTGCCCGGCAGGAATTGCATCAGCAAGCGAGCGGTACGACGCATATCCGAATGGGTAAAGGTTTGGTCGTTACTGGATGCACATTCCAAATCCAGTGCTGAACAAATCAGGTTTTCCGCCAAAATGGCGCGAATGCCTGATGGCACTGCGGAAGGGACACCGACACAGCTCACGGAGCCGTTTTGTAATCCCTGAACCCCTGCGGCTTTGGTGATATAAATACAGCGCGCTTCCAGATACAGCATGGATTTCCCTTCGGCGTAGCCCATCTGGACTTCGGAGCCTGAGCCGGAGGTGAAGCGCATTTTCAAACCACGTGATGCATAAGACGAAGCGAGGAAACCTTTAGACCATGGTGTATCATCACCATCGGTAAAGACGGGTTCAGTTCCATATACCGAAATGGTTTCTGCGTAACAGGTGTGGCCCAGCATCCCTAGCTTTAGCTCGGTGGCCTCTTCCAGAGAACACTGTGTTAGAACGCCAGGGCGACCGACTTGGGAACCTACGAGCAGTGCAATTGCATTGAATGGCGCATAGCGAGCCACGGCGACGGTGGTTTCTTGTTCATCAAAACCACGGAATGCGCCTTCAGCGGCATCGGCAGCAATTTGTACAGGGTTGTCTTTCACGTTAGTGACGTGAGCTTGCTGTGACGGCGTTCGACGGGCGCGCATTTTCTGCATCGACATCATCATTTCTACCACGTTCATGTGGGAGACGACTTCGACGATTTTGGCCGGTGTCATAGCGGTGGTCAGTGGCACAATGGTGCGGCGTGACACATTGGGATCACACAGCATGTTGGCCAGTTTGACAGAGTCCATCTGCATCACTTCTTCTGCACGCTCTAGGTTGATGCCGTAGCGGGCGATGAAGTGGTCAATCAGGTCAAAACTGCTTTGCGGCTTGCCGTCGAGCTCGGTCACGACACCGTTCACTATCTTGATGGATGGCTTCGGATCGTTCGGGCTTTCCATGGCAATAAAGCCTTCTTCGATCCATTCTTTGACAAAACCGTCCTGATTAACGGGGCGTTTCGCCAATGCTTCAAATCTTTTCGATTTCATGAAACAGCCTCACTGTGGCATCAGATGTAAGAAGGGCGGTCGTTTTTGGGTTCAGAACCCAAGGTTGCTAATACCGTTTTGCCGATCTCACGGGCAGAAATGACGGCCTGACGCACTGCGCCAGAGTCGCCGGAGATAACCAGAATGACTTCGTTACTAAAGCTGGTGCCCTGTGCAGGGGAACTGTAAGCCACTACGTCAACGTTGGCGGATTTCACGGCGGTGTCGGCCATCAACACGCCAATCGAGGCAGGCGCGCCAACAATCACGCCACAAGAGCGACCCAGCGGTGCGCCAAAGGCTTTTTCCAGCGCGTGGCTAGCGCGTGCGCTGTATTGCAGCTCAATGTGGCCCGCTTCATTGCCGTAAACGTCGCCAAAGGTCCGGTCTAACTCTTTCAATGCCACTTCGACGGCACGTTTCACATCAGAAACGTCATCGCCACCAAAGATAATCAGCGAGCCATGACCCGCGCCGCCTTTGGTATCGCGAGGTAATTCAATGCTGACCACTTCGGTATTGGTGGCTTTTACGGCTTCATCCGCCGCCATGATGTGTGGCCCCGCGCCGGTGCGAGCGCCCAAAATACCGATCGAGCGATAGCGTTTTTCCAACTTCATTGCGTCCAGTAGGGCGCTGTCTACGTTGGCGATAACCAGTCCGACCGTGTCGCCGATGGCGGTACCAACAAATTCCGTTAAACTGCAAGCTTTCTCAGCCATAGCCGTATCTCGTTGTTTATAGGATGGTTGTGCAGAAGACGCCGGAGCGTGTTCACTGACTTTTGCTATCACCTGCGCCATGATTTGATCGACCAGGTCATTGCTTTTCATTGGCTATTTCCCTTTGGCAAAAATTTCTCGACGTCGGTATGAGGGCGCGGGATCACGTGAGTTGATTTCACTTCGCCTACGTTGGCGGCGGCAATGGCGCCTGCATCCGTGGCTGCTTTCACGGCCCCGACGTCACCACGTACGATAACGGTGACCAAGCCAGAGCCAATTTTTTCATAGCCTACCAACGTCACATTGGCCGATTTCACCATGGTGTCGGCGGCCTCAATGGCAGCGGTCAGACCTTTGGTTTCCACCATTCCTAGTGCTTCTTGTTGCATAAATACCTCGACGGAATATCAGATGCCGTGTTCTGGCTTGAATTGTCATATTCATAAATAACGTGTCAGGTTCGTGCTGAGAATGAATATACAAACAAGCAATGGAAAAGAATGGTTGTGTTGAATTTACTGGCGGGAATGATTAGCGATGAAATAACAAATTATTGCTGTGATGTATTTTAACTGATTGTTTTGTATCGGGTGTTTTCTTGAGGGCATGTGGTAATAATTAGTTGTGGACTCAACGCAATTAAAATTAAGTTCGTGACACTGTTTAATTTTTTTGGTACTGCGCGCGTAATAAAAGCGCAGGCGTATTAATGATGCGAGCGAGTTCACATCAAAAGAGAATTTGTGAGCGTGCTGACAATAACGAAAAGAATAAATGACAAGAAAATCACATTAATTAATTAACGCGTAAGGGGCTTATTTGCTGGTTTTAAATGATTTTTTTTACAGAGCAATGACAATAATTTGTTATTTGAACTCTAGTTTTTGTTTGATTCGCCGTGAATCACGACAACACTTTCATTTTCACCCTCTTTATAGTGGTGTAGTCAAGGAGCGTGCATTACTGAACACAACCTATTTATCATAATAACTTCTAACAGGGTGATCCTATGAACGACTCGCTCAAAGCTCAATGTATTGCAGAATTCCTTGGCACCGGGCTGTTTTTGTTTTTCGGTATTAGCTGTCTGGCGGCAATGAAAGTGGCCGGTGCCAGTTTTGGTTTGTGGGAAATTTGTATCGTGTGGGGATTGGGGATTTCGTTGGCCGTCTATCTGACGGCTGGGATTTCTGGAGCTCATCTTAATCCTGCTATAACTATTGCTCTATGGCTGTTTGCCTGTTTCCCCGCACGAAAAGTGCTCCCTTACAGCCTTGCGCAAATCGCAGGAGCTTTTGGTGGCGCAGCGCTGTCTTACATGTTGTATCACAACTTATTCACCGATTTTGAAGCCGCGCATCAGATGGTTCGTGGGAGTTTGGACAGTCTGCAACTGGCCAGTATTTTCAGTACCTTTCCCGCATCGGCTATCAGTGTTTGGCAGGCCGCATTTGTTGAAATCGTTATCACATCAATTCTGATGGGACTGATTATGGCGCTGACCGATGATGGTAACGGTGTGCCACGCGGCGCATTAGGTCCACTCTTGATCGGTATTTTGGTGGCGGTGATTGGCGCGGCAACAGGTCCGTTAACCGGCTTTGCTATGAATCCAGCACGCGATTTTGGCCCTAAACTATTTACATTTTTTGCTGGTTGGGGAAAAGTCTCGATGACCGGCGGGCGCGATATTCCTTATTTCATCATCCCGATCGTGGCCCCTGTTATTGGCGCTTGTCTAGGTGCTGCAATCTATCGCTTCTTGATTTGCAACAATCTGCCTTGCAATGCCTGTAAGTTGGAGGATGAGAAAGCCGCTCATTAACCCTGTTTCCTCATCTTGGTTTGATGAAACAGGGTGAGGAAATTTCGTGATCTACGCGAGTTAATGGACGGATTATAGTCCTCTGTTGATTATGGCTCTGGTATGGTGAATGGTAGCTGACTCCATTTCATGAGAGTGTACACCTTCATTGAGAAATCGTTTTCCACATCATGGATAGGAATAACAATCTAGCAAAGAAGAAACATATTATTCATTACAGGGACTATACGTAGTAATAAACGAAATTTTATAACAATAAATCAAAATTGACTGAGAGGTTTTATCATGATTTCTGCCAGTTCTCTAAACTCAGAGCTCATAAATAAAATCGCGCAGGATTTTGCCCAAGCAACCGGACTGGCCGTGGTGGTGGTGAATATTCACGGTGAAGAAATTTCTGAGCTGTTCAATTTTACGCCATTTTGCCAGTTGATGCGTCAAGACCCCGTTAACCATCTCCGGTGTCGAATGAGCGATCGGTGTGGTGGCTTTGAAGCGTCAAAGTCTAATGAACCTTGTATCTATCGCTGTCACGCCGGACTAACGGATTTTTCTATTCCGCTGGTTATTGCAGGCCACCTAGTAGGGTTTGTTTTATGCGGTCAGGTCCGACTCCATTCTGATGTCTATTTAATTGATATTCTTAATGTTGATAATCAATGGCAGCAGGATCAGGCGTTGATGGATGAGTTCCATAATGTGCCCATGATGGATTTTTCTCGCGTGATTGCCTCGGCGGATTTACTGAAGCTGATTGTTGAGAACTGCCTTAAAAAGCATCTGAATTTCGTGGTTATCAACGATAATAAAGACAGTAAAGAGCCGGGTAGGATACGTCCAGTTCATCCCAATGACAGTAAAATAAAGAAGGCATTACGCTACATTGATACGCATCTCTCTGAAGAGCTGCGTTTGGAGGATGTGGCTGCTAGCGTGTATCTCAGCCCTTATTATTTCAGCAAATTATTTAAAAAGTATCAGGGAATTGGTTTTAATGCTTGGGTCAATCAGCAACGGATGATCAATGCGAAAGAGATGCTGCAACACAGCGACTGGAGTATTGCCAGTATTGCCAAAAATCTGGGATTTTCACAGACCAGCTATTTTTGCAAAGTGTTTCGTCAGGCCTATAACGTCACGCCACAGGTATTTCGCTCAATATCATCTGAACGCAGGGGAGTAGAGTGATAGCCGCTGTTCACATATCAATGTGTCATGTGGCTTGCACGGGGCAATCTATTTTAAAACTTAAATACATAGTAGAGTCGTAAAAAAGTAAGGACAAGTTTTTACTATTTTTTATTTCGGCAATGTTTGCCTAATTCATTGTTTTCAATATGTCATTGCCAGTGTTTGTAGAAATTATTTGTTATGCTGAGCAATAAATTCACTTGAAAAAAATGAAGTTGACCATTTATTACGATCGTAGGGGTGTATATTCGTTACTAACCTTGCTATCAATGATTAATTATCAGATGACAATAATGAAAATAAATGTGTGGTTCAGACGGAAAAAAAGGAATGAATAATAGAGTCTACTGAAATTAGATAATGTGAGTGACTGAAATGGTTATGTCGTGTCCTTGAGTAAAAGACACGATTGGGAAGGGGGTGATAAATCCCCCGCAGCCCCCGCTGCTGTGATGCTGACGAACCCGCCGAGACCACTGATCTAACAGGATTGGGAAGGTGACGGGAGAGAATGACGCTAAGCCAGAAGACCAGCCATATCAGTAAAAACGTTTCAACTCCTTCGGTGGGAAGCGGGTTGTCATCAGATGCGCGCAGCGGTGTCGTTGCGTAAATGCATCTCTATGACCCTGCCTATCCCGCTAGAAATGGCGGGATTTTTTTATGCAACATTCAGACAAACAAGCATTTATTCGCATAGGAACTGGCCGCAGGTGCTATAGCCGCTTATTGACTCGGATGCCGGTGACTCAGTGGGCTCCCATACAGGAAATGTATCGCGTCGCCGAGCGTTTAACGGCCGGCGGCTATCCCGTCGATACGCCGGTTGTCGTGGTGTACAAGGCGACATGGGCCGAAAGGCGAACGGTTCGCGGTACTCTGGAGGAGATCGCCGCGTGGGTTCATCAGGCGGCGATCCATAAAACTGCGTTGATATTGGTGGAGGCATTTCTCGGCGATGAATATCACTATTCCAAACTCTATGATGCGGGGTTCAGCCATGAATATCGTCAAGCCTGAATCGATCGCGCTATTTTGTCTCACTCCTGGCGGAGTGCGGCTGGCGCGGCGTTTGAAAACCCATTTACCGCTGAGTTGTTTCACCAGCGACAAGCTGATGGAGTCGGGTTTTTTACCGTTTAACGGCAGCTTTGGCGATACTCTGCGCGAGGCATTTAAGCAGTATTCGGCGCTGGTGGTTGTCGGGGCTATTGGCCTGACCGTCAGGGTCATCGCGCCGCTGGTGAATGACAAAATGACGGATCCTGCGGTGGTTGTTATTGATGAGGGCGGGCAACACGTTATCAGCCTGTTGTCGGGTCACGTGGGGGGCGCTAATGCGCTAACCCGTTACTTGGCAGGCCTTATAGGTGCCGATCCGGTGATAACCACCGCTACGGACGTCAACGAGATGGCGGCACTGGATACGCTGGCAACCCAATTGGATGCTGAAATGCATGATTTTCGCCACGCAGCGAAAGTGGTTAATCAAATGTTGGTCAGCAATCAAAAAGTAGGGCTGTGGTGGGATGCTCCTCTGCTAGTGGAACGTGAGCGCTGTGATATTCGAGGATTTATTCCCGTTGAGTCTCTGGATGCGTTGCCGCAGTTGGACGCCTTAGTGTGTATTACTATGCGCGATAGCTTACCGCTGCCAACTGAACAACTAACAGCACTTCCTGTTTATAAGTTGGTGCCACGTCGGGTGGTTGCGGGCATTGGATGCCTTCATGCAACTTCGTTGCAAATGCTGGTTGAATTGCTACAACGGCAAATGGCAGAGAACCACTTCGATATTATGGCACTGCGCGCGATTGGCAGCGCCGTCGTTAAAAAAGATCAGCCTGTACTGCACCAATTAGCAGAGTGTTGGCGGGTGCCGTTTGAACTGTTCAGCGCTAGCGAACTGAACCGGCATGGACAACATTTATCTGCACCTGACTTTGTCCGTCAAAAGATGGAGCATAGCTGCGTTTCACAGCCAGTTGCATGGCTGATGAGTGACGGTCAATTAGTTGGTAATACGCTGCGCCAGCAGGGCATCACGATCACGTTGGGATTATCGCACTCATGTTGACGGTGATTGGCCATGTTGGCGGCGCGTCTAGTGGTAAGAATTTATTCTCTGTGCGTCTCTGTAGCAGAAGTCATACAGCGTGTTGGCAATCTTTCAAAGAGGTATCGCGTTGCATGCATTCGATAGCTGGGCTGTTTGGCAGCCAGTAGCTACCAATGGCGATCGTTTAATGAAAGTAAAAATCCACGCAATTGCGTGGATTTTATAGGGTTTGTTAATCTTCATGAGGTTCAATGAAACTTCATGAGACGACAAATTTTAATTAGACGTTAAATCGTGATTTTTAAATAATTATATTGATTTATAAGTGTTTTATTTTTGGTTTCTGTATTTGTACTCATTTCCGTACTCACTTTAAGTTTTGTGAATATTGACTTAATAACTATCTACTCAACCATGTTTGTGTTTTCAATAGATTAGATTATATCTACTTGCCAACCACGCTGCTGAAGCAACTGAATTTGTTCACTAGATATTCGATCAGAGTGAAGGGCTAGACATAGTAAATGTTTCGGACGACTCATTGCGACATAAAACTGCCGCATAAAAACTTTATTGGGTTTGAATGCTCTACGTGAATTTGGTTTATCTGGTAGGCTGGTATTAGGATGCTCTACGTTGGGTAGCTCTCCAGTCAAATATGGCAACATAGTTTGTAGATCGAATGTGTGGTTTTTGGTCTCAATGACTAGCGTTGCATCATGTGTCTCGCCTTTAACAGCATGTATTGTTGATAGCTCGATATGAAAGCCATCCTCATGGATTAGAGTGTTATCTTTCAAAGGAGTCAGTGAGTTTGCGTGTTCAGCCTGTCTAACTTCATCTGGATTTGTATCTTCATGAAATGCCATATAATCTGTTGCCTCGGCGGGGATGTTTTCTAACTGAAGCAAGGAAATTAATGTACGACAGGCGATTTCCCAATGTTGTTGTTTTGTCACTTTAGTCTCGGTGAGTAAATAAAATAACCCTTTACGAAAACGAGTCCAGCTTCCTATTTTGATTAAATATTCTCGTAATGTTGTACTGGAAAAATTTTTCTCATTGTCATCCATCTTATTGCTCATTCGCATAAGCTTAAGAATACACGTGAGTAAGAGTTTATAATTATCTGCCAAATCGATAGTTGAATTTTCTTGGCACTGGCGAACAGCTTCTATAAAACAAGTTTCTTTGAAATGATTTTTTGATTTGGTTTTATCAAAATCAGGCCAATAATGGCCTATTCTAAACTGTGCTTCATCAGGTGCTATTTTAGCTCCGACTGCACCAACAACTTTTACCGTAAATTTTTTATTTTTTTTGTATTCTACAGCAAACTGATTTGAAACAATTTGAGCAAAATGCTCAATGACTTCTTCGCAAGTATCGTCATTAAAAATGATAACAGTATCGGAAAATCTATCACGAGTAGTATGGGCTTGTGCTCTATCTAACAAACTTGCTTCTGCTAAGTCCGTTTCCAATGGGATTTCATTGAAACTTAACTTACAGATTTTGCTAGATAGAATTCCATCAAAGCGATGAGATGTATGAATTACATAATCCATCTGGTCTCGCAACTTACCGTTAAAGCTTTGATTAGGCTCTTCTGTTCCAATGTTATTAAATATAGATTGATCTGGATCGCCAAAACGCTGAACGATGAGTGATGAATTATGCGGGAAGACTTTACTTAAAAGCTCATCTTGGAATTTCTGTGTATCCTGCATTTCATCGATTAAAACAAACGGAAACCGTGCTCGAATGACCTCAGCTAATTCAGGATTGTTTGTGCATGCTTTATCGGCGTGCGTATACATATCACGAAAAAGAAATACGCCTCGCTCATCCAGATAATTCTTTAATCGGCCTAGGTCGCGTTTAGCCCTCTGAAGATTATTATCTGGGCTCCATCTTCTGGATTTTTTATCAAGATTAATTTCTTCACCATCCTGAGAAATATATCGAAATGTACCTCTGAAGAAAGCCTCTTGTTCTACAGTATTACCTAATCCATTTAATGTCCCTTTAAACCAAGAAAATTGAGCTAATTCGAGCAGTTTAATAGCTTGTTTAGCGTATATATCATTGTCTACCGTGATATCTTGGATACCACGAGATCTGATATAGGGTAAGGCTAAAAAGCGGTGTACAAATTCCTGAATGGTTCCAATAAAATGAGGATATTTCAGTAAACGCTGCGCAGCTTTTGATGTTGAGCATTGAAGGCGTCTAATGACCTCATCTTTAGCCACATTGGTATGAGACAGGACGCATATCCCTCGGTGTGGAGAGTTCCACTTTTTAGCAAGAAGGATGAGCTTAGTGGCAATCAATGTTGTTTTTCCACTTCCTGGGCAAGCTTGTACATCAATAGAGTGCATAGCTTTCAGAATTGAAATACGAATATCATCCTGAAGAATAAGCTTTTCAGATTCGGCTATCTCGGTAATGTCGTCATGCGTAATGAAGCCTTCAAACGACTGCGGCATGCTGTACCTCTTCAGTATTTTCTTCAATTGGCTCTGTTACATATTGAATAGCCTCGATAAGATAGTTCGGAAGCCTCTGTTTGAGTTCGACTGCAAACTCGGTTTTTGCACGTGTTTGGGCCGACTTAGAAATATCGTTATTATTGGCATCCTCAACACTAAGAGAAGCTATCGTGTCATCAACTTTTTGGCCTTGTTGCTTTTGAAGAATACTAGACAGTTTATAGGCAAAGTCTGTTTTTGAAACTTGGCTAAGAATGAATGTTGCTTTGGTATCATCATCGCCAACGATGTTATCGATTCCTACATTGGAGCCAATAGTAGCTTCATAGCACTCACTAAAAAGACCGTATTTAGCCAGACAGTATTCGAAAGTCCAGTCATCCGATATTTTGACTACAACATTTTGCCTATTTAATTGATCGATATGTTCAGTTTTTCTCTGCTGGTCGTCGGGGTAATTTCTTCGCCAATAGACTTGGTTTCTGCTGTTCTCTTTTTTAAATCCGTATGGGTTACTGCCGTCATCTTTTTCTTCAGCACAATCTGGCCAAAGATCAAGATCCCTAAGTACGCATATTTTTGTCGGATGCCATGCATTTGGGTTTCCATCTTGACCGGATCTTAAGAATAACTTGGCAAAACGCTTCCATGAGCCGCTATTGTCATATTTGACGATAGATACTCCATAATTTTCTAAAGGGCGCCCCAACAACTTTGCCAATTCAGGTAACAGGATATTCTCACCATCACCTTCCACAAGTATGACTGCTTTAGCAAAAAAGACATTCGCTTTGGTTGAATCTAAAAATTTTCTTAAAAATTGGTAATCATCTTTAGCAAGTTCTGTTTCACCAACAGCAAGCGGCCAGGCTCCCCCTTCAGATAGCATGATGATTTCAGCAGGGTCTGCTTTAGAGGCTATGTTAGGACTATGAGTTGTCAGAATACACTGTACTCCATCAGGTTTTTTCTCGGTTTTAGTTGTTCTATTTATGAACTGAAGGAGTTTCATTTGTAGCTGAGGGTGAAGATGTGCTTCGGGCTCTTCTACGAGAAGTAAAGGAAATTCGTTGTTTGCTTCTTGTTCCAAGAGTAGTAATTCCGCCCCCATAAAAAGAAGATTGAGGTAACCGAGTCCATGTGTTCGTTGGTCATTGGTCAGGGAGAGCGTTAATCCCTCTAATAGAGTGCGTAAATGGCGCTTCTGGGCGTGTTTCGGTAGGTTAGAAAGGTCTTCTTCTTTAATGCCTGCGATATCGATAAATGCACCAAGTTTTGATTTGTCTTTCTCAAAAATAAGTTCATGAAGATATTTTTGCTGAATGTTTTCAGCCGATTTTTTTAGGGCAGCATCATCAGTAAGAAGCTCATCATTTGCCTTAGCGATGATAGTAAGAATGCTCTCCATTCCTTCTATAATGTCTTTTGAGGAGCTCAGTATTTGAGATAAACGAGAGGCTCTACCACTAGAAAGCTCCACTTCGGCATCTCTTAGCGGTTTAAGATACGTTGAGGCTAGAAAATCTCTTATCTCAGACTCAATGGCTAAACCGTTTCCATCGATACCTGAACGTAATTCGGTCTTTATATAGGGATAACCTCTTTTCTCTAATCCTGTAATTTGAGCGTGTAGCTGAACGTAAAGGACGGAACGGAGTTTCTTTTCACCGTTCTCATCTTCATATTCTTCGTGAGAAATATGTTCGACAAAGCGATGCGCATGGAGGGCTACTTCAGAAAATTTTAATTTTATTTTTAAATCATCAGAATCGTTGTGAAAATCTTGCTCTGTAAGATAAGAACGGTCATTGGATTTTGTGCCTAGCGTATACCGAATTGCATCAATCAATGCAGTTTTACCTGAGTCATTCTCGCCAACCAACACATTCAGGCCTCGGTTTAACTTCAAGCTTAAATGCTGGAACAATCTAAAATTTGATATTTCAATATGTGATAAATACAAATTATAGTCCTCTAGAATGCAATGATTAAAGATCATATCCGTACGATAATTTCGCCGGATTTTATACGCCACAAGCAGCAAAGGCTACTTACCCTTTGATTTTACTACTGTTAACTACAGTTTATCTGTGACACTGATCCAATAGGCTGAATAGTTGGGCAGTTAGACAGCCAACAGCCCAAGTTCTATTGAACATGCTCCGGCAAGCGAGCTTTACCAAAAATGAGGTGATTCTATCTCGGGATAGCCATAAGTTTTTTTGCCTGTAGTTCGGTGTGCTGTCGATTGAGTATGCAGTACGAGGAGGTTTTCTGAAGTTATGCTTTATGACTGAAAAAAGTAGCGGCATGTATATGCTAGAGCCGTGTTGCTTTGCAGAAAGATACTAGTTGTTGAATTATATTTCATTGATTTATATAGATTATAGTCAGAGATCCAGAATCACACATCATATGTTACTTGGAGGCCTTCGAGCAAGCTATGCTTGGAATGGCACAAACTTGTTGTTGTGTGGTGGTTATCCCATTTTTTCAATGTCAATGAAATTTCAAATAGAAATTCTTCCATTTGTGATTAAAGCTAATATACTAAAATCATTGATTTTTTTGAAAGTGAACACTATGGCAAGAGATGATTTTTCGAGCAAAGTAAAGGAATTATTAGGTAAACGAGTGGGCTTTCGTTGTTCGAATCCTGATTGTAATAAAGCAACTTCAGGTCCTCATACTGAAGTTGATAAATCACTCAATATTGGGGTGGCTGCCCATATCTCTGCTGCTGCGTCTGGAGGCCCTAGATTTGATGTCAGTCTTACCCCAAGTGAACGTTCAGCAATAACTAATGGGATATGGCTTTGCCAGAATTGTGCGAAATTAGTGGACAATGATGAAGCTATGTTTCCTGTAGAACTATTGAAACAGTGGAAAAAGTTTGCCGAATTAAGATCTTTATATGAGGTTAGTGGTACAAGAAGTAGCCTGCCTCAACCGTTAAATGCCAAACATACACCGATTCCAAGAATTCAGTCATTACCATACGAAGAAGCAAGAGTTTTACTTCTTGAACATGGTTGGCAAGCTCTGGGGCGGCATTGGTCTCAGGAAAATAATCCTGATATTAATAAAGGAAATGGCCCGTACTTTTGGAATAAAGGGTTTCATGAAATAATTCAGGCTTGTCCGACAGAGGCAGCTTCCTGTACTTTTGCTTTTCAAGATGTATATAACAATATTCTTCATGTAATGACTATCGGAGAAGTTATCCCAGAACTTGAAGCTAAAGCACATGTTGTAAACTGGTCATTCAAAAATGATAGTGATGATAATCGCCTGGAAAATAAGTGTGTTCCGTTGACTCCACCGGAAATTCTCGAATTAGCTCCTGTAGGAGCTCCTTCTGAAAAAATTAGAGAGCGTTTGGGAGTTCCTGACATCGTGTATGAAGGGCGATGGAAGTATCGTTATTCGTATACTCAGGTAGAAATAGCATTTAATACTTTTGGTAATGTACAAAGTTGTATCGTTGCTCTTATTCATGGAGAGACATTTCATGGTAAAGGGGGGGCTCTTGGGGAATATTCTTTAGGCTGTTTAACTATTTCGGATCTTATAGAAATGGGGCATGACTCTTTTATTTATCGAGATTCTATGCGAACGAAGGAGTTGATTGTTCCCGTAAGAGAAGGGCCCGCAGGAGCTTGGTCTTATTGTGTTTTAGGTGCTTTAGTTGTGTATTCAGGAGCTGGTTATCTTGCAGACACGGATTTTCAATGGGACAGTGTTGCTGAAACGCTAATAAGTCCACCAGATCAAACACTTTTTAACTGGATCGGTGTAGGCAATGAAGACGGGGATGCTCCTAGCTTTGATTGGTTTATCAAATCACAATAATAGAGTTATAAGATGAAAAGTAATGTTTTATTATCAAATGTTGAAAGGCTAAAATTGTTAAAAACAATTCGACTTGGTCTTAAGTCTGACAATGATCTTGATAAATATATTGAAATGTTCTGGGATGATGAGGTTAGTGAATGTAAGAGGCGATTGAACGGTTATTATCTGGAAGATGAATTTGCACTTATGTGCTTTTTAATGGAATGCTGTATTAGTCTGGTGTCCTTGGGGCAATCTTCAGTTAATAATATAGAACTAAAAGTTCCAGATTATCTTGCTTGCTTTACACTACCGAAAGGAAAAGAATTAAAGTGTTTTATAGAGGTTAAAACGTCACAGTCAATTGAGACTAAAAAAATATCAAATAACTTTCTTAATAAATACTCTGAATATGCTGCTAGATTTAACTATCCATTATTTTTAGCCTCAAGGATTCAAGCTGGAAATATGTTATTTTGGGTGCTCCAATCTGAAAATGAATTTCGAGGCTCAGGTAGAAAAGTTAAAGTTAATGAATTGGTTAATAATAGTGGAAGTATTCTAATTGATGACTTCTTTATTTCTATTATCAATGACATCCATATAAGAATAAAATTCATTGATGAAGATAAATATTCTGGAATAAAATATGAAGGAAAAGGATATGTTAGTGAGGTAACTATATTTTGGGATGGTGATAGGACTAACTCATTAAGTCTTAATGATAATTTGGGTTTAAATATTATATTAGATGAATTTAGTTCAGAAGAAGAATATATTGAAAGAGAACGAGTATTGATAAGAAAAATTTCAAAAAATACTATGGAAATGCTCAGTACTCTTCTTCTTAAAATTAATAGAAGAATAGTTAATGATGATAGTCCTGACGATAGACTAAATGCAAGTCGTATTCTTGCCAGAATAGAAGCTGGGGATACTGTTTTTATTAAGAGATCTCCACTTTTAAATATGATTCATGCATTAAACGTCAAATCTTTTGAACTAAATGGTAAGGCATTACTTCTCCCTGCACTTTTAGGTGATAAAATAAGTAGGAAAAGAAAACTGAAAGAGCTTTTAAAAATTAGTTAGTCAATAAATCTATTTAAAGAGGGATTACAATGAGTCGTGGATATTTTGATTTTTTACCATCAAAAACTTTTTATTCTGAATCAGATAAATCATGGTGGGTAGATCTTATAAATACCGATTGCTTTTGGTATGACATGCTCATAAATCCTCCTTATGAACTTAATACAAATAAGATTATTAAAAACTATCTTAGCTCGATGGAAAAACATTTTAATGAGCATTGTGAAAAAAGATTTATTTATTTTTTGGGTACAAGAAAAAAGGTTAGATTTTCTACAAAGAAAAAGGCCAAATACTCACCATTTACAAAGGATTTAATATTATATTTTTTAGTTGGACAAAAAGAGAAAAAGCATAAAATAAAGTTTTCATTTTATGAAAATACACCTAAAGGTCCGCGTAAAATAAAACCTGAAGTAAAAGTTACAGAAAAATATCTATATGTAAAAACTAATGAAAAAGAAATAAGTGTTTTATCTGTCCACGATTTTTTGAAAGAAAATTTTATAGACTTGGGAATAGATACAGAAATTCATTATGTAGGGTATACTCATCAACCGCAAAAAAGACCAATAGATCTTATTCATCGCGGATTCTCGAAAATGCTTTATAGCGTCTCTAATGACGATAATGATTTTTTTGTTTTCTTTAACATATTTAACCCTCGTGCTATTTCTCATAATAACGATTATAACCTAAGTTTTAATATATCTAATTCACTAATGGATGAAGTGGAAGTGGATAAAGAAGGACGAATTATTGAGAATTGCTTTATAAGGTATTTTGACACAAAAATACAAGATGATGATAAAGAAAGTAAGCGTCCAGATCTAAATAATATGTTTATTGATATTGTAAAAAATAAGAAAATAAAAAGTATTGCAGTGAATCTTCAGTATGAAAATGCTAATGAGTACTATCGTTTTTACTCTAGAAATGTTGAGCCGAAGAATGATCACTTTTTTGTAATTGATTTTGTAGAGAATAAGATAATTCTTAATAGGGGTAAAAATATGGCAGAGCATATGCAATTGATGATGAATAATAAATGACATTATCAATAGTATCTCAGAACAGATATAGTACCATTTATGTCAGCAAATTGAGTGAAAATACAGTGTCTGCGACACTTTCAACGTTGCAGCCGCGCATATCGACGTTGGTAACGTTCTCAAAGGTGGTCTGGTAGGATAATTCTGTACCTGGGATGTGTCGCCTTATCATCTGCAAAGTATTGCCTTACTTAGTTATGTTATGTATTTGAAGGCTAATGTTATTAAGTAAAAAACACATGTTTGATACTTTTTATTTGGTTGCTTTAATTAAATCAGAGTCTAATTTTATGAGATTTTCTAGCTTAAATAGATACGAATCCTCTTCTATTAATATCTCTCCAATAAATAAACCAGTGTTGATATCACCGTGAATAATTCCTTGGTTGTTTACACTTCGCCAACATTCACTTCCTCTCAAAAAGGATATGCGTTGTTCTTGATTTGAAAAATTTAAATCAATTACTATCAACTCATCTGAGTAAAAGAGAAGAGAGTTAATGCTTTTAAGTGAACTATTATTAAGGTTTACCAATGTCATCTTGCAAGAATATTGACAGTATAATGAAGTTAAGAATGCGGTTATTACGTTATGGATAGTGTTTGCTCTGTTATATCCTATCCTAAAGTGTCTTTGAATTTGACTGATTGAAACGGTTTTATCATGAATGCTTTTTGTCAATATAAACTGTAATGTTGCAGAAATTAATGGATCAAAACCCTCATCTTCATTACCAAATGCAATAAATAATTTTTCAATGAAATTTCCGCCACTAATAAATTCCACTATTAAATCTCCTGATCCGGCTTCCTAAATGCTAACTATTTATTTCTAATATTTTATCTTTGATTTCTTTTACTTCATTCTCAAGAATTTTGAATGCTCTATTGAGATCATACAAATACCAAGCAATGGCACCTAACGCAGTAAAGATAATAGTTATTATCATAACTTCCCTCAAAATTAACGATGTTTATATCTAAAATAATTGATAGCAGGAGTTATAGAAATATAACTATTATATTCCAGGGTTGCGGCCATCAATAATAATAAAGATAATCAGAAATTAAATTGCTTTCTTAAATGAAAGAAATTGAGAATGCTAATAAAGAAAGCAATACGTCAACTCCAATGACAATCAGAGATAATACTTTCCATAATTTACTTGCGGATGTTTTTGCTACGCTGATAAACATCAGTCCACTCCATATTAACGTAGCAACATCTAACCGCAATAATGTACCTTCTGATTCAGTAAAATACGCCATTATCGTTATTATTACGATAGGGGTTAGCCAACATAACCAAAATGTTATCGCTAAGCTTAACTTTCCTTGTAATATGGTCTGGAAACCAATTTTAGCTTGCTCTTCGCTGCTTTTTTGATGCTCTTTTAATTTCTTAAAGATCGACATTTTAATTCCTCGTGCAATTGATACATGATCATTTTTCATTGTTTCAATATGGCTATATGCGAATATTCTTAATAATTTTCCCTGATGTCAGCGGTCGCCGCTTTTCTACATAGAAGTAAGCAACGTTGAAAGCGGATTTTTTGTGGTTCCCTTGTCCCAATGAAGGCCAGTCTCGGAAAGCTTCAATCTGCTGTTCAGTAAATGGTGTGGTTGAGAAGTCGAACAATACCAGCAAGGCTTTACCGTCGTACTTCATCAGTTTTTTCATTTCAGTCGCGTTCACATATGCGGAGAGTGTTGCTTTAGGGGCATCGGGACGCCTGACGGCAAACTCCACGGCGACATCATCAATGACAAAATCAATGTAGCCATTGCCACTTAATGTACCGGGAAGCTTTGCCTGTACTTCTGGCGTAAGGTTGTCGCCAAACCAGCCTAAAAGGTAGCACCTTACCAGTGGTAAAAGTTCCCTTTCGTTACATTCATTAAGACGTAACGTTTTGACAAATTCACGTCTATAAAGTGAAGAAAACAGATAATCGAAGCTTGAAACAACATCCCTGACAGAAGTACTCATTCAAGTATCCTTTTGGCTTTTTTCCCATGATAACGGCTTGGCCAGATCTCTTCAGGTGTTAGACCCAAAGCCTGTGCTATCAGGCGTTCAGCCCTTGGGTAGTGACGTTCAAAGGCATTGTTTAATGTTCTCGCAGCCAGTCCCTGATCGCGTGAAAGCTGTGATAATGTGAGCCCACGTTTATGCAAAGCAGCCACAATATCTGCTCTATGCCAGTCCTGCTGACTTCCCTTAGTTCGCTTTTTTTGCGATGCTAGTGAGTTATTCACGGTATTAACTCCACTGATTCATTACAGTGATATTAAAAGCGAACAAAGGGAACTTTTCAAGTATCTTTTTACTTTTTTATGCTCTTTTGTTTTAATGCTTTGATATCTGGTGATATTTTTATGACGCGTCAAGATAAAAAATTACATATATCAGACAATAATGCTTCCAATGAAAGTGGCGAATGGTTATCAGTAGCTAGTTTTGTGGGAATGAAAGGGATGCCCGGTACTGCCAAGGGGGCGCGTTTGCGGCTGGAAAAGCTGGCTGCCATACATCCGGGTATTAAGCGAAAGAGAACTCAGGGAAAAGGGTTTGAATATCATATCAGCGCCGCAAGTATGTCGCTAAAAAGTGAGCGCTCGGCTGTGCAGGTTTCATCTGACGAACAACTGAATCTTTGGATACAGCTGTTTAAATCGATGACGCCTGCATCACGTGAAAAAATTTTACAACAGGCGCTGGTGTTAGTGGCAGAGGATTTATCTACTAAGCCCTGAAGAATGTCATAATGAGTGTAACTATCTGATTTTTAAATGATTTATTTTTGACTTTAATTATATAGATGGTATAATTATCAATGTTGGCAAAATACATTTTTTAAAATGCTTTGCCACATGTTATTTACTCACAAATAAACAAATATTTTATTATCCTCTTATTGGGAGGTTTGTTGTTGTCTAAAATCTGAAAAATAAATTATTAAAGCGAAGGTTTGTATTGTTTTTAATAAGTGATTAATTGTCGTTTCGTGTTAATTAATGGAAATACATTATGGAAATTAAAATGGCTTTTAAACAGTCAGGGTTAAGTTTACCCATAAGCCAGGCTTTTATTACTATTTTGAAAAGTGTTATTTCTTTATCATCCAAAAAAGAAATAAATCACAGTGCTGTAATACTTAATTTTCGAGACCCTCAATATACAGCAGAGAGCGGGGGATTTCATCCGGTGGAGATCCGTCTAATACGATGTAATAATGGCTGGCAATTTGATTATCTTACCGATTTCAGTTTTATAGGCGCAGTATGGCCTGAGCTGGAAAAAGAAATGGATATCAGCTGGAGACAGGAATATGTCTGGCATTATCTGATGGGGGATTTAGATCCGGAAGAAGGAGGGGCGTTATTTGAACTATGGCAACGTAACTTTATTCAATATTGGAAAATGAAAATTTATACCGTCTCTGTCCAATGGGAATGTTGAGATAGGACGATAGTTAAAACAATAAATTTAAGTAATACGCGTAAAACCTTATTCATGACGTCATGAGCAACAGATATGTGGCTCAAAAATGGAAAAACTTCAAGCATCACTTTTAACCCCTGCAAAACAGGGTGAACTGGACAGCCTCTGTGGGCTTTACAGTGTCATCAATACGCTTTATTGGTTCTATGGTCAAAAAGTCCGACGAAAGCCGCTGTTCAGAGCGCTCGTTCATCATCTCAGCCAACACAGTAGCATTGCCGATTACCTTACTAACGGCATGGAATCTCCCCAAATAGATTGTCTGCTGCACTTCCTTCAAACCAGCCGCTACAAACGTTATCCCATCACCGTTTACCGTCCGTTTCTTACCCAGCCTAATGTATCAACGAAAGCCATTTTAGCGCAGTGTCAGGAATGGCTTGAACATAACCACGGCGTCATATTGCTGGGCGATCAGTATCACTGGTCTGTTGTCACGCATATTGATGATGATTGGTTGTGCTTTTTTGACAGTGGTTCACGTGGACACATTCACCGGCATCGTTGGTCACTACGCCAGCAACAGGGCAAATATCAGCTATTTAAAGACGCTATCTACTTTATTGAGCAGGGGGAACAGCCATGACCTCAACTGAACATTTATTGATAGAGCAGGCGAGAAAGCTACTTCGAGCAGCAGTACGTAAGGGGAAGCAGCTAACGTCACCTGATGATGTACGTGACTTTCTGCTTTTCACGTTGGCTTTACGGGAAAATGAGGTGTTTGGTGTTGTTTTACTGGATAACCAAAATCGCGTACAGGTCTGGCGTGAGTTATTTCAGGGTTCCGTAAATGAAACCCCAATCTATCCAAGAGAAGTAGTGAAACTAGCGTTACAGCATAATGCGGCTGCAATCATCCTTGTTCATAACCATCCGAGCGGCAGCACAGAGGTTAGCGCTCAAGATCGCCACATTACTCAAAGACTACAACAAGCTTTAGAACTCATTGACGTCAGAGTATTGGATCACTTTATCGTTGCAGGGGATTGCACTGTATCGATGGCAGAGCGCGGCCAGCTGTAATGCTGGCTTTTGTTAATATGCATTAATGGATAAGTATAATGATCAAGAATCATGGTGATAAGAGTGAGTTGACGTCATTTAGCTCAGAGAAAGCGACATCAAAGACGGCGCTGGCAATTTATCTGGGAGGCCTGGCACCCAGTGGCCGACGCAGTATGTATTCCCTATTAAACCACTGTGCGGAAATACTGGCATTTGACAGCAGTGCGGATGATTTTGACTGGAAGCGGCTACGCTACGTGCATGTAGCAAAAGTTCGAGCTACGCTGCTGGATAAAGGATATGCAACATCCACGATAAACATGACGCTGGCAGCTCTGAAAGGCATTGCTCAGACGGCATTTAACTTACAGTTACTGGACGCCGACAGTCTGGCGCGCATCAGAACCGTTAAACGTGTCAAAGGCGACAGTTACCGCAAAGGTCGGGCATTGAGCAAGGATGAGATAAAACGACTTATTCAGGCAGCAAAACAGCATCCGCAAAAAATACACCAGCAGCGTGATAAAGCGATAATTCTAACATTGTGTGGTGCTGGATTACGCGTAGGAGAGCTGGTTGCGCTACGCATCAATGACTACTGTATTGTTACTCAAACACTCACCATACGCCGTGGAAAAGGGCGAAAATATCGTGAAATTACCGTTGCCCCCGTAGTGGCTCGTGCTTTGTGTTGCTGGTTAAAAGCGAATACTGGCAGTGATGCTCTGTTTACCCATATACATCGTTATGGGCAATCAGGGCAAAAAGCGCTGACAGAAGCAGGGATCACCAGTATTTTGCGACAGTTGGGTTATATGGCTGGCTTACAGCCATTCACGCCCCATGACTTACGCAGAACCTTCATTACTCGCTTGCTGGAGCAGGGCGCTGATATCAACATTGTGCGTCAGTTGGCAGGGCATAGTGATATCAGCACGACGGTGTTGTATGACAGGCGTAGCGATAATATTAAGCGAATTACTTCTTCTCGTTTGCGTTTTTAATATCTTCTCGTGAAATGCCATCTAGCTTTTCCATAGTTTGAATAACCCAACGGTAATCTTGAAGTGGTTTAAGATCATCATACGACCAGCCTTTTCCATTAACGGTGGTTTTTCCTTTTCTAATATTCTCAGGTTTTGCATATTCTTCAGACAGGATTTTTCTTAATTTCATTGGGGTGAGGCTTGGATCTCTATTAAGCTCGAAATACCTCTCATAAAGTTTTTTAAGCGTTTTAGCCGCTTTAGTTTTGGGTTCATAAATATTATCGATATAAACCATATTTATCAGGTTGCTAATTGTTTTATGGAATACATGTCCTTTAGTTTGTTTTAGTTCTTCATAATGCAGATTGTCGAGCCACTGAGCTATTTCAACCAACCTCTGCCTGCTGTCGTGATGCAAATTTAAGTTTGCGACTGGCCCAAATTCTTCTACAAGGGAGTCACGGCTATTTTTTTTGACGATGAGCTTTTCGGAGTCATTTTTATCTTTCTTCATGTTTATTCCTATGACAGTCATTTTATGATTAATGAATCTATGACGGTCGTTATGTATTTCAACATATTAAGTTTATGACGGTCATAGTCAGTTATCTATGACCGTCATCACAGCGTAGAGTATTCAATGACAGTCATAGCTATACAATTTTCATTTATGACCGTCATAGGATGCGGAAAATCACTAAAAATCAATAGTAGTAAATCGTCGAGGCGTGCGAATTGAGCGCGTAACTCATAAAGGCGAAATGCTATGAAAAACGTACAATTGATTTCAAAAATCGATGTTTTGAAACTGTATCCGGTATCACGTGCGACGCTTGATCGCCAAGTAAAGGCGGGGATTTTTCCAGTACCAGTCCGCATTGGGGCTAGGAGGGTCGCATGGCGTTTAGAAGACGTTGAAGCCCATATCGAAAAGCTTGTGAAAGCATCGTTGGCTAAATAAATCTGCAAGCAAAGCGTATCTAGTAGCAAGTTATAGCCCCTTATATAGATGCCTATAACTTAATTCATTAATAGCAATAGTAGTAACTATCTCTCTATTTTCTATAGAGGGCGTGGATTGCTATTGCCTGCGGGTGGGCGTCATGGCTGCCCGTAAGGAGTAAATATGAGTAAGAAAAAAGTAAGCAAAGCGCGAGTAGATAATTTACGTCATTCTGTTTCTATGGGATCAACGTCACTTAGGCACCCGATGTATGCTCGGGTGGATAAGCTGGCCTTCGTGTCGGAATTGGGTGCTGATGGCAATAAGGCATTGTTTGCCCGCTTATTTGCATTAAAGATTCGCTCCCGCTCGCCTTATAGCGTTGAGTACCATAAAGCTGCGAAAGGTGAATGCGGAGACTTGTACCAGAGTGTAGCTGAGATCCACATCAGGAATAAGCCAAAAGGGCACCCAGCAGCGTTGATGATCTACTTCAAGCCCACCTCAAAGCAGCATGGTGGCAAGCAGGGAATTACCCAGCGTGGTGCTATACGCATGGAACTTAGCCCGCAGCACTATTCAGCGGATGAGCTGACGCAACTGCTGCTCTGGTTGGGTAAGGAAGAACTGTTAGGTGAGTATTTATACCATGCACTGGAAAAAGCATGGATAACCCGAGTTGATTATGCGTTGGATATCGTCGGTATGCGGCTGTGCGGCTTCTATATCAGCCTAGCGAGGGCGGGTACAGGGGAAGTGTATGATTCTGACAATGATATGGAAGGAATGCGTATAGGAAGCCCCAAATCAACGCTGTATGTTGCAGGCTATGAAAAAGTGGATGTAAGTAGCTTGAGTGATGGGGAGCGTTATCAGGCAACCCTTGTGGAGCTGGAATATAAGCAATGCCGTGAGTTCCTTCGCCTTGAGCTGCGTTTGTCACCTGAGAAAGGCGAGCTGCTTCTGAAACAGATGTATAAAATGGTCAATTTGCCATCGCGGCTGGCTTTCTACAGTAAGCAACTGCGTGAAGACAAGCGGCTGGATCCTGCGCTAGCAAGCCTGTTAGATAAAGGAATGAGTATCCCTCAGGCACGGGATGAGCATACACCATCGCCTGTTGTTAACGGAAAATCTGTTAGTCCTGATAAAAAGCAGGCTAAAAAGCGCTTTAACCGCCTTTTAGTAAATTATGAGGTTGAATTGTTTGATGCAGAAGCGCTATGGGACAAGCTACCTGAGGTGATTGAGCGGCTGGGAATATTGGGGAAACCGCAATACTGGAAGCATAAGAATCGTATAAAATGGCTGAGTAAATCATAAATAGAGCATACGGGCAGGGACGCCCGTATTATTGGAAAAAATACGCACTAAAAAAATATATTGGATATATCTAAGCATGGCTATATATATGAGGTTCCCTCTCTGAGATAACTATGTATGTTATATGGCTATAGTATGGGGGATATGAATATAGTTAATTTAACAGAGAGCGGTTGTAGCGGTGTTGTTATTATTGCTAGCCAGCTTGAAACCGTGCGTAGAGAATTATTGTTATTCCAATATAGCCAATGAAAAACCGTTGCTAAGGTAACGGCATTTTTTAATGGTGTGTTATGTGCGCTTACGTAATTCATTGTGTCATGAAAATGCATTGTAAATAGACATTGTTAATTCACACGGTGGAGAGCAAAAAATGAAAGCGTACTGTACTAAAAATAATATTCTGGTAACAGGGGGAACATCTAGTTTCTATAAAGAGACTGTATTTAGTATTCCTATCGATAAATGTATCGATGGGCGAAGCAAGCCAACCTACTATACTTCTATCGCCATTTTCTTACAGCACCTAATTTGCAGTGCAACGGCCAGCCGGAATACTAAAAAGCGTGCTCGTTTTAAAGGCGATAAAGATTGGACTTATTCAGTCCCTTTTCCTTATCAACTGGGTCATAAACATGCTGCTGGGGTCTTTAAGCAAAGCAGGGAGCTTCCTTTTAAGCGGGCGCTGGAAAAGCTAAGACAGGCTGGTTTAATAAAGATCATTCCAAAGGATGTTGAAAACCATAAGTGCCGTGAATTTGCATTATCAAAGCGCTTTCTGAAGCGGCTGTTTCCGGGTAAGCGCAACGACTATCTGCAACGGGAAGATCGCTATACCTATCTAACGGATATCTACGATAAGCGCCAGGATCCCCAGAAGTTGGAAGATTTAATGGTTCAGGCTGCTTCAGGAACGATGAAAGTGAAGCACAAGACTTCAGTCCGGGATATCCCTGACAAGGCGTTTCGTGAGCGAGTAAAGCAGGTCTACAGCCAGCTTGAACCCCTTTGTATCAATCTGGATGCACTGCGGGATTATTGCAATCAACATCCTACGTCGGTAAATATGGGGTATTACCATAACTTTATATCTCATCTTTGCGATGTTGGAGTGGAAATCATCAGTCATAAGCCGCTGGTGGTGGCTTATCGGCAGTCTTATAAAACAGCAAAGCTGGGCGGTCGTTCATTTGAGAACGGAGCTGGGTATCAGTACTTACCCAGAGCAATGAAGGAAGCCTGTTTGGGGAAGGGGTATAACTATGATATCAGGGGATGCCAGCTGGAAATTTTGAAACATGAACTGGCTCAAAGAGGAGTGCCGTTGAAAAACTTGGAGCGCCTTGAAACTGCGTATATCAGTAAAAAATTGAAGGTCAGTGAAGATAAGGTAAAAAACTTCCGTTTTTCGGCTATTTTCAGCGTTGGCTCAGTCAGTCTTGCACCGAAAAGCTCAACCAGAAAGTACCTGAATAAAGCGCTTGGACAGGCAGAAGCTGCAAAGGTATTAAAACGCTGGAAGAAGCTAATGAAGCCATTGAAGGACGATTTAAATCAGCTTGTAGATTATTACCTGACTACCGGAACACGTAACCGCTATGGTCTGTGCGTGAAGAATGCTGTAGGGCAGAGTTTTAACTGCACGTACAAAAAATCAGGTAAAGGGGAAAAACGGCAGCCCCAGCAAATGCGTCGCAAGCTGCTGGCTCATATGCTACAGGGTTTGGAAAGTCAGGCAGTGTATGACTTTGTTGCCAAACAGAAGGGGATTTGTGCGTTGGAGCATGATGGATTTGTGTGTAGGTGGAAGCTTGATGTGGAGAAGGATTGGAAGCATCCGTATTTGGTTATTGTGTTGAAGAATTAGTGTAAAAAATTAATTATGAATCTTTATGTTTATTGACTTATGTGTACTAGCTCAGACCTGATCTGAAAGTCCGCATTTAAGGTAATTATTTAACAAACCTCTAACTTAAATTTGTATTTACCTTCCATGAAATGGATAAATTCAATTATGCTTTTTTCAATTGCTTCTAATATATGAATGTATCCATCCCGGTTCAAGGATCTATCTAATGCAAAGTGATGAACTATCCCATGCCTGTACTGTATGATTTCAGAAATTCGATTCTCAAGAAAACTAACTGACTTTCCAATTCTTTTTTTCTTGAAAAGAATTGCTCTTACATCTATATCCAACCATTCTTTATAAGCTTTGTTAAGCTGATCTAAATTTTGGAAGGTGAAGTTCCTTGCAATGACATTTTCTATTGATATATTTCCTTTTTCTATTTCAAGTAAAATATCAAAATCAATTTTTTGCTTATGCGATGCTCTCTTTTTTATTGCAAAAGGGTCATATTTTATAAGCACCTGAAAAGCTTGGGAGAAGAAATATTCAAACATTGCAACCGCAAAAGGCACTAATCCATTATATATAACTCTACTCGGATCCATGCTTTGCATGAGATCAAAGAATTCGGATGATTTGCCATCTTCCGGTGGATTTAATTTAATTGAAGATTCAGGTAAGGCATGTTTAACGGAGGAAATCTCTTGGTGAATATGATTATATATTGAAGAAATTCCCCTACTGATAGGCGTGCTAGAATCCTCCCATAGAGTGGCATATCTATTTTTCCCGTAATCACCTATAATAGTTCCGCCAAAAAGACTCCTTGCACCTTTTAGAACATCGTTGAGCATTTTCACATCATACCAGCTGGCGCTATATAAGTTACGCACATGCAATGCCCATTTGTTACCAGATATGTGTAAGTCGTCATCTGAAACAGGATATATATCAGCTGAAACTCCATCAATTGATTTGAAGTCTGTATTATCAAACCAAGAGTAATTCAAAGTTCCTTTAGGCCATTCCCAAAGGTGCTTACACTTTTCGAACCCCAAACTTTCAAGATAATTTTTAAGTTCATCTCTTGTTGCCTTCTTAGGGTACAAAGTTATATCTCTTCCCATATTTTTCTTTACCCAATATGTATTTTTTATATCTAACCTCTCATTAAGTGAGAATTTTTACATTGGTTGTGTAGAAATTCAACAATTATTGAAGGTGCGTTCTCCACTGTTTGCTCATGCGTACAGGGCGGGTAATTAGACTGCAGGTGACCTGCTCCCCGTTAATTAGGATACCCCTATTTAGTATTGCCTTCATCATGATCCTGATCACGAATATGCTTCCGTCATAATCGGATATGAGACAATCTCGAACTTCAGTTCCTCGCTCATAGCGGCCTGTAAGATTTGATTGTATTCTAGACGAGAAAACTGTTAGCTCAAATCTGAGCTAGTACACTTTAGGGTACCAAAATATGATGTTTCACCTAAATCATCCAGTACTTTGTTTAATAAACTAAAATCAAAATGCTTAAGGTTATTTGATTGGCTAAGTTCTTCTAACATTTTGGCTAATGTTCTTTTTTCTTTATCATAAGATATCACCTTGTTTACATAAGATATTTCATCTTTAAAAGGTGGGCGATAGTAATACTTATTCTTTGCTTCTTTTATTCTTGCTAATCGGCCATAAGGGATTGTATTCCATACAACAACAAGCAAATTGATTGCATCTAGTAATTCTTTAGTCGTGGGGTTTATAGGTCTTCGATTATCATTTAAGGTTGGTGAAGAATTAGATTTGGTTGTGCTGGAATTAGATTCTGATCTGAGAGGATTAAACTGTGCTAATTCAGAATTATCTGTCAATTCAAGAAAATGCTTTGCTGTCGGTAATCCACAGAAAAAAGTACCAAATTTCTTATCGTCATCTCTTTTTTTATACTGAAAACAGTAATAACTATCGGTTAATAATCTACCTGTACAACTAAGCTTTTCTTGTCCAGCTAAAAGTTTCACATGGGCAATAGGATGAATTTCATACTTTCTGACTAACATTTCGCGACTTTCTTTTCCATAGCAATTCATTAACTATTATCTCCGCTCGTTAATATTATTAAAATGGAACTATTCATTTTGTTTAAAAATTAAAAAATAAATTTAATTTATCTCTATGATATTTAGAAACTATTCAGTAATTTTTGTTTCGTTAGCTACTCCGAATGGTATATGTACTGATGGCAATATAGATGAGGAGGGCTGTAAGTGAAGCTTTTGGTCGTCAAAGAAAATATGAGGCTTTAATATATTTAGCACTTTTGACTTTTCAACACCTCCCATAAAAAATGCCTCATTAACGGAAATGTCCCAAGTCCTCATTGTGTTTATTACTCTTTTATGTGATGGGGCATTACGTGCCGTTACAATTGAAATGTTTATTATTGGTTTATATGTTTGGTCGTCTTTAGCTTTCTCTGCTTCAAGTTTTTGAATATCCGATACTCGTTGCAAAAAATCTTTAAGAGGTCCAGGGTTATGAGGTGTATCAACATACTCTGCTTCGTGGTTATGAAAATCAGCTAATTGTCCAGAATTCTTATAAATACCTTCAGCTTCGTCGTCAGCAATAACACCATCAAAGTCAAAAGCAATTCTTAATTCAAGATCTAAAGCATCATCCTTTGTATCACCCTCTAGTATTTGACCTGCAGGGTAACCAGCTAGAATAGCCTGCTTTACATCTTGTTGGTTTGCAGAAAGAAATAATTCTATATTAAATGCGGGTATGTATATGTACGGCGATTTGCCTTGTAGAAAAACGGCTCTTGTTATAGGTAACTTGTAATATTCAATGGAATTCATAACTCTTAGTCCAGTATCTGGATCATTCCTTGATAACAATATTACTTCAACTGGTGGATCATGTGGCGCAATTCGTTCAATTTTAACAACCGCCTAATAAATGGGTATGCGACACCTTTTTGCAATGGTTTATCTTGGTGATCTCTTTGATATTGAAGATAAACTTCTTCACCTTCGGTTCTGAAAATTTCGTCGGACTCAGTAAGATCAAAAAGAGCACTTGATGATAGACCCACAACTAATCTTTTAGTTAAATCATATGGCATTAATTAATTTCCTACAGCGAATGATTTATATAAGTTTTTATTTCTTTATTGTTCTTGCTTTATCTTTAAAGCGACTATCAATGTTAGCAGCAGCATATACTCTCCCAAGTAAGCGATCTTTTATTGACGTATCGTTATTATTATTAGGTAATTTCCACGCTTCCATATCAAAATGAATTTTATTATGCAGTGAATTTGGCACTTTCAATTTATTATTAGCAATTATAACACCTGTAATTTTCTTTATTTCCATGCCATCATATAGGATTGTTTTAGTCGGGTGCATGATATGAGATTCTGATGTAATTATCTTTTTTACACGGCTTAAAAATTGTCGGTTTACTTTTTTGCCTGAAAAAGTCACATCATCAACATATACAGTCATTTCAATATCATTTGCACAAGAGATTGCATAGAGATTATTAAACATATCAATGTTTGCCCAGTAAGCTAAAGGCATGCTAATACGACTACCAGTAGGAATATGATTATTTATAGTGCATAAACGCGATAGCAAATCTGCTATAT
The DNA here is from genome assembly GCF_001655005.1 of Hafnia paralvei ATCC 29927. Lineage (GTDB taxonomy): Bacteria > Pseudomonadota > Gammaproteobacteria > Enterobacterales > Enterobacteriaceae > Hafnia > Hafnia paralvei. The sequence continues at coordinate 181,660 of NZ_LXET01000041.1, read as the reverse complement.
CACTAGAACAACGTAATTTTTTATAGAAGAAATTAAAGACTTTCTGACGTGTAGTTGATGGGAAAAAAGATTTTATATCTGTTGTTAGAGTAGGGTTTGTTCCTAAATGAGCCCTTGCATTAGAAATATAAGATTTATCTTTTAAACCAGAGTGCATATATTGGGGTTGAACAATTCTTGAAATAAGGCTTGCAATTCTAGTATGAATAATATCAAGTTTTTCGTTAGGTTTTTCAATTAAACGTTTTTTATTTACATCGGATTTCTCATAAAAAAGCACATAGTTAATATCATTAGATAGTAATTCTAACTCTGCAATTGAGGTAAAAAGGATTTTTTCTAGTCTTTTTTTTGATGTTAACTTGTAGAATATACATTCTTGTAAAGGATATGATTTCCCCTTAGTCTTTATTTTGGGCTTTTTTGTTTTCATTCCTTTCAATACTCCATTCCATGATTTTAAGTATTCTTTCGGTAAAAACAGAGCGAAATTTTTCGGCAATTGATTTTTTTGAAGAAGTACCCATTTCTTCTGAGAGAAAAACTAATGATGAAACTGGAATGTTAAACTCTTGTGAGTATTTTTCAAGCATATCAAAACTGACAGTTTTCTTTCCAGATTCAATTTCAGATAAGTAAGATTTTGATATACATAAATTATCAGCCAATTCAGATTGTTTTAAATTGTGATAAAGCCTAATTGTTTTTAATGCTCTATTAATCATGTGATTACCTCAGTTTTTAACTTAGGCACACTTAAGACTCACGATGTTTATCAAGTAATTCTAGGAGTTTAAAAATCATTAATCCTAATTTAATGATCCATACTATTATTTTCCAAACAGTACGGACCTTTCTTGAAACAACGTTAGCCTTAAGTGCCTGCCAAAAACCATTATTATTTTTCATAAACTACCTCCTTGATTCCCGAAGACACTATTGTCATTCGGTTCGCCCTAATCAAGGTTGAGAGTTTTTAGCAGTAAACCCTTGTCAATATGATTGTGATGATCGCCCATCACAATCAATAACCCTATACATACTTCGCCGAGACATTGCTGAGCGCGCTTCGCTAGCTGCATCCATGGGCAAACATCTGGGGTCAAACAGTAGAAGATATATACTATCTTCCGCGAATAACTAAGTAACTAGCTATCCATGTACTTCCGGCGATTTCTCTCTTCAATAATGGCAAAAACAATATATCTTGGAAGTTCGCTATCTGTCAACAAAATTCGCTATTAGCGAACTTTTAATGATTCAAGATACCTCGCCATTCGTCCAATTTTGTATAGCAGACATCATTTATTAGAGGGACAAACTCTATTGGCGTTTATCATTAGTTATAAAGATGCAGCAGAGCATCATAACCTTTTGAGTTAAATTCTAAACATTCTGCACCCACCCATCCAACTTATCCGCCCAATCCTGCATCATCACTCGTCGCTCATCAAGATAGGTAGCGTGGTTGTAAGTCCTACGAACGTTGTTTTTATCCGCATGGGCGAGTTGTGCTTCGATAGCGTCAGCGCGGTAGCCCATCTCATTTAAACGAGTGCTGCCGGTAGTTCTGGTAGCATGAGGGCTATAAGTGCCACTCCAACCCAGAGTTTTAAGCGCCTGCCTTAATGAATGCGTTGTCATAGGACCATGACGATTGTCGCGACCGGGGAACAGGTGCTTGCGAGTTCCGGTTATTCCTTTGAGAGCGGTGAGCATTTCTACTGCCTGATAGGGTAGGGGAATAGTGTGGTCGCGGCGAGCTTTCATTCTTTCCGCTGGAATAATCCATAACGCTTTTTCCAGATCAAATTCAGCCCACTCGGCTTCCGCTACTTCAGCGGGACGAGCCAGTGTCCACCACATTAGCCACATGCAGTAATTCACCTGATAAGTACAGCGAGTGTTGTCAAAGCTGCTTAATAACTTACCGATTTGCTCTGGCGTCAGGGCTGGTTTGTGCTGAGTTTTATTAGCGGGTAACGCCTTACGTACAGGCCAAACCGGATCGCTATCTGCACGTAGTGTAGCGACAGCAAGCTCAAAGATGGCAGAAATGGTGCGTCTGGCTTCAGCGGCAACGGTAGGTGCTCCACGCTTAGCTGTGTTTTGCAGAATATTCAAAATATGGTGTGGCGTTATCTCTTTGACTGGAAGCTTTCCGATAGCGGGGAAGACAACCCGCTCCAGCATATCGAGACGACGTACTTTGGTTATTTCAGCCCAATCCTTCATCTGTAGCCACTCTCTTGCGATCACTTCAAAAGTATTGGCGGCTTCATTAGTTTTGCGGATCTTATCGAGCTGGCGTGCCTGAGCGGGATTGATACCTTCACTGACGAGTTTGCGAGCCTGCTTACATTTCTCACGCGCTTCAACCAGTTTAACGATCGGATACTCACCCAGAGCAAACATGCTGGATTTGCCATTGATTTTGAAACGATAGCGCCAGGCTTTCTTACCGTTGGGCTTAACTTCCAGATAGAGGCCGTCAGTGTCGTTGAGGCGATAAAGCTTTTCCTTGGGTTTTGCGGTTCGGCACTGGGTGTCTGTGAGCATAACGTGTCCCTGTATAATTTTTATACCGTTATTGTACTCACCCTGAGAGAAGATGAAAGTATTTTATACTCACGTCTGTACTCATTTTCGACAGAGCTGTAGTGAGGAATATTGAGACATCATGAAAATAAAAATCCACGCAATTGCATGGATTTTATAGGTTTTCTTGATTCCCATGAGATTTGATGAAACCTCATGAGGCAACAGGTTTTATTTAGACGTTGAACAGGAAGTTCATTACATCGCCATCTTTAACGATGTAGTCTTTGCCTTCTGAACGCATCTTGCCGGCTTCTTTCGCGCCTTGTTCACCTTTGTAGGTGATGAAGTCATCGAAGGAGATGGTTTGAGCGCGGATGAAGCCTTTTTCGAAGTCGGTGTGGATCTTACCTGCTGCCTGTGGGGCGGTCGCACCTACAGGGATCGTCCATGCTCGTACTTCCTTCACGCCAGCGGTGAAGTAAGTTTGCAGATTCAGCAGTTCGTAACCCGCACGGATTACGCGGTTTAGACCGGGTTCTTCCAGACCCAGCTCGGCCATGAACTCATCACGGTCAGCGTCATCTAGCTCAGCGATATCAGATTCAACCGCAGCACACACAGCAACGACGACAGAACCTTCTTTAGCCGCGATTTCACGCACGGTGTCTAAGTATGGGTTGTTTTCGAAACCGTCTTCGTTAACGTTAGCGATGTACATGGTTGGTTTTAGCGTCAGGAAGCTGAGGTAGCGGATAGCCGCTTTGTCTTCGTCAGTTAAATCCAGCGCACGCAGCATGCCGGCGTTTTCCAACTGCGGCAGGCATTTTTCGAGCGCAGCAAGTTCAGCTTTTGCGTCTTTATCTCCGCCTTTTGCTTTTTTCTGGACACGATGCATGGCGCGTTCACAGGTGTCTAAGTCAGACAGTGCCAATTCGGTGTTGATAACATCGATATCTTCAGCAGGATCGACTTTATTATTCACGTGAATGATGTTGTCGTTTTCAAAACAACGCACAACGTGGCCAATGGCTTCGGTCTCACGGATGTTAGTCAGGAATTGGTTACCTAGACCTTCACCTTTGGATGCCCCTTTCACCAGACCTGCAATATCAACGAATTCCATGGTAGTTGGCAGGATACGCTGTGGTTTTACGATCTCAGCCAGTTTATCCAGACGCGGATCAGGCATAGGAACGACGCCGGTGTTCGGTTCAATGGTACAGAACGGGAAGTTTGCTGCTTCGATACCCGCTTTGGTCAGCGCATTGAACAGAGTGGATTTACCAACGTTTGGCAGGCCCACAATACCGCATTTGAATCCCATGTGTTATCACCTTAACTTATTGAATATCAACAGCTATATTTTAGCATGTCGAAGAAATTAGAAATTATCCGCCAATTATACACGCAAAGTGCCTTTTTCTCGAATCATCCCGCGTTAAAAGGCGCGTGGAGTAATCAGCAAGGGGTTGCTTTGAAACCATTCATGCGAGCCATTGCGCGATCGATACCTTCTTTCAACAGCACCTCGGTGCAGCGCAGTGCCTCGTCGATAGCGTCATCGATCAGTGGCTGTTCGCTGGCTAAAGGTTTACCCAGTACAAAGCCGACAACCTTGTTTTTATCGCCCGGATGACCAATGCCAATGCGTAGGCGGTAAAAGTTTGGGTTATTACCCAGTTTGCTCTGAATGTCTTTTAGCCCATTATGGCCGCCGTTACCGCCGCCCAGTTTTAATTTGGCAACGCCCGGAGGAAGGTCTAGCTCGTCGTGGGCAACCAAAATCTCATCGGGCTGGATGCGATAGAAAGTGGCTAAGGCCGCAACCGCTTTGCCGCTTAAGTTCATAAACGTGGTTGGTACCAGTAGACGTACATCATTACCCGCCAGATTGAGGCGTGCGGTATAGCCATAAAACTTGCTTTCTTCTTTCAGTGACTGGCCGTTGCGCTCAGCCAGTGCATCGACGAACCACGCCCCTGCGTTATGACGGGTTTGCGCGTACTCCGCGCCTGGATTAGCAAGGCCGACAATTAGTTTGATAGTCACGTTCAGTTCCACGTATCAGAGAAGAAATTCAGCCGCGCATTTTACCCCTATGGGGCGGGAATGCAAAAACTAGGCGCTAAGGTTATCCCAGAGATAAAAGAAGATAATGGGTTGGATAAATAATAAGCTAGCTACATACTTTAAAGTGTTAAAGCTTATGTAAAATTAACGTAAAGAAAAATAAGTGAAAAAGCACAAATTGTGATGTGTGGCGCAATAACCATACGTGATATGAGTCTATACTTTAAGCATAAGGAAAGATTGAACGCCGTTAGGCGTAACACATAAAGTGTTTTAACTTGAGGAGGTGATATATGAAACGTAAAACTGCCATGAGGCTCGGTAACGTTTTTATGGGGTTAGGCCTAATCACCATGGTGGGAGGCGTAGGTTACTCTGTGCTGGCCCAGTTACCTCAGCTTAATCTACCTCAGTTTCTCTCTCACGGTGCCGTAATGAGTATCTTCGTTGGGGCGCTGTTATGGCTGGTTGGCGCGCGTATTGGTGGTCATGAACGTGTCGCCGATCGTTACTGGTGGGTTCGCCACTTTGATAAACGCTGTAATCGTAATACTCGTCATTCTTAACCTTTCACAAACGGTTGTGTTAAATAATAAGATCGTGTTTAAGAACAAGTTAGTTATTAAGGTTTAGTGCTTACCATTATTGATATTAAAGCGATTGAAATTAAAACGCCGCAATGCTTTCGCAACGCGGCGTTTTTTTGTTTGCGTCCTACCCAGTGCAAACAAAAAACGGCGGATTGCTCCGCCGTTTTGCTGCATGTTGAACGAGTTTCTTAGTGTTCGAACATTGCAGAGATAGATTCTTCATTGCTGATACGGCGGATAGCTTCAGCCAACATGCCAGACAGTGTCAGGGTGCGAACTTTCTTCAGCGCCTTGATTTCGTCAGACAGAGGGATGGTATCGCAGACGATGATTTCATCAATAACAGAGTTTTTGATGTTGTCGATCGCATTGCCGGAGAAGATAGGGTGGGTTGCGTAGGCAAACACACGTTTTGCACCACGTTCTTTCAGTGCTTCAGCGGCTTTACACAAGGTGCCACCGGTATCGATCATATCGTCAACCAGTACGCAGTCACGACCCGCAACGTCACCAATAATATGCATAACCTGAGAAACGTTAGCACGAGGGCGACGTTTATCGATAATAGCCATATCAGTATCGTTGAGCAGCTTAGCGATTGCGCGAGCACGAACCACGCCACCGATGTCTGGTGAAACCACGATTGGGTTTTCCAGATTCTGTTGCAGCATATCTTCCAGCAGGATCGGGCTACCGAATACGTTGTCTACCGGCACGTCGAAGAAGCCTTGAATCTGTTCAGCATGCAGGTCCACGGTAAGAACGCGGTCAACACCTACGCTTGACAAGAAGTCAGCCACTACTTTCGCAGTGATTGGCACACGAGCAGAACGCACACGGCGATCCTGACGGGCATAGCCAAAGTAAGGAATAACGGCGGTAATGCGGCCTGCGGAAGCGCGGCGCAGTGCATCAACCATAACAACCAGTTCCATCAGGTTATCGTTGGTGGGTGCACAGGTGGACTGGATGATGAAAATATCACCACCGCGTACATTTTCGTTGATTTGTACGCTCACTTCGCCGTCGCTAAAACGACCTACAGCGGCGTCACCAAGGCTGGTGTACAAACGGTTGGCAATACGTTGTGCTAGTTCCGGGGTAGCGTTACCAGCAAAAAGCTTCATATCAGGCACGAGAAGAACCTCAGGCTTGCGTCCAGAGAAGTTGGTAGTACAGACACGTTAAACAGGGGGCGGTGATAGCGTGCTGCATTACCCTACGGGTGTTTCAGAACTCAAATATTCCTCGATATTGAGGCTGTTCGTATTACCGACAGCCTCAATGGCGGTGAATATGTCTAAGCTCTCTTCATTTGCCAAACAAGACAAATGGCCGAGTCAAAACGTGGCTACTTGCGCTAAATTGTGCTCATAGTTCGCGCTATCAACGTGTATCAGAAATCCCGAAGGCGTTTCGAACGATGCACATCAAACGTAAAAATCATTTTACGGACTCAATAAACTCTGAGCGGACAAGGTGTAACGGTGAAGTGTTAACGCCACGCGCAACAAAACCCTTGATCCACTCGGGGGCTTTGCTAAGCACCTGAAGGGCAGAAGACTTGGTGTCAAATTCAGCAAACACGCAAGCACCTGTGCCAGTCAGACGCGACGGCGCGTATTGTAACAGCCATGAAATGACCTGTTCAACCTCACGGAAACGTTTTCTTGCGGTAAGTTCGCAATCATTTGCGTACGGAATGCGGAGAAGTTCCTGCAAAGACCGTACCGGAGAGTCTCTTTTCAGCTCCGGATCGCCGAAGATCGCGGGGGTAGGAATATTTACGCCGGGGTGTGCAACAAGATACCATTTTTCTTCAGGATGTGCGGGATGTAACAATTCCCCAACACCTTCTGCAAAAGATGCAAAGCCATTAACAAAAACAGGTACATCTGCACCAAGCGTTAAACCGAGCTTGGCCAATTCATTATCGCTAAGATTGGCTTGCCACAGCGTGTTTAAGGCGATGAGTACGGTAGCCGCATCGGATGAGCCTCCACCAAGCCCGCCGCCCATTGGGATTACTTTTTCCAGCGCGATATCCGCGCCGCAGTGGGCAAATCGTTCAGGCAGGTTATCTCGCAACAGTTTGGCGGCACGAATAATCAGGTTTTGGTCGTTAGGTACACCGTCGATCGGCGTGAGCAAATTTAGCTGACCATCCTGACGTGGCGTAATGGCGAGTTGATCGCTGTAATCCAGAAATTGGAACAGCGTCTGCAGATTATGATAGCCGTCGGGACGACGGCCAGTGATATAGAGAAACAGATTCAGCTTGGCGGGCGCAGGCCAGATGCTGGTGGTCGAAATCATTTTTGCAGCGTCCAATTATCCATTTTCAGTTTAATGCGTTGATCGCCCTGAGTTATTTCCAATTGGGCTGGCAGTGATGGCTGGGTGTCGGCATCATACTTCAGATAGTTCACTTTCCACGTCAGGCCATCTTTGCTGTAGGTCAGGTCTTGTAAGCGATATTGGCTATCAAGGGTGAAGTCAGTCGCATCGCCCGGTAGCCCTAGCATCCATAGACGCAGACTTTGCAGCGGGATCTGCATACCGGTCAGTTTACGAATCATGTCATCTGCGTTGTCGCTGACGTAACGCTTGCCTTTGTTATCGGTAAGCTGAACAACGCCGGGGATGACGTTGAGTTCCATCTCAGTGCTGCCCAGTGGGTTGGTTAACAGCAGGCGATAGCGCTCAGGTGCACTCTGTTGCCAAAAGAAGCGGGCATATACTTTTTGCTTATCGGAAAGATAGGCAAAAGCACCGCGAGTTTGGTACTCGGCAATTTTTTGTACCTGAGATTCATGCTCGCGCCACTGTGGTGCCGTTGGACTACCCGCTGGGCCTTTATGTTGAGTGGTGTTACAAGCGGCCAATAGAACGCAGCTAAGCGGCAGTAATTTAAGCAATTTTGATTTTTGCATTGGTTTGTCCGTTCTGATTCTCGGGCGTGGTGCAGAGAATGATAATTGCGGGTAACGCTAGCGGTCTTATCTGACAGCGTCAATGCTTTCTGCGTGTTCGATCGCAAATATTAAGGGTAAAAGACCCAGAAATTGATTCAATAAGATACATCCCCATTTCGTGTGGCTTTTATTGATCTCGCGCATCAAGTAGAATGTCCGTATAAATAAACCAAAATGAAAGACTTTCTATTCGACGATTTGTCATGAGCCTGCTTGCACTTGGAATCAATCACAAAACCGCGCCGGTAGCACTTCGTGAGCGGGTGACGTTTTCACCCGAAACGCTGAATCATGCTATTGAAAGCTTACGCCAGCAGCCACTGGTGCAGGCTGGCGTTGTGCTGTCTACGTGTAACCGCACCGAGCTGTATCTCAGCATGGAACAGCCCGAGGATTTGCAGCAGCAAGATTTGCATAAGCAGATCGTCGACTGGCTGTGTGCGTATCACAAACTTCCCCCAGATGAAGTTAACAAAAGCCTCTATTGGTATCAGGATAATGACGCCGTCAGCCATCTGATGCGCGTTGCCAGCGGGTTGGACTCTTTGGTTCTCGGTGAGCCTCAGATTTTAGGTCAGGTGAAAAAGGCCTATACGGAATCTCAACGTGAGCAGTCAATGTCTGCTGACCTTGAGCGTCTGTTCCAAAAAACCTTCTCGGTCGCTAAGCGAGTACGTACTGAAACCGACATTGGTGCCAGTGCGGTATCTGTCGCCTTTGCGGCCTGTACGTTGGCGAGGCAAATATTTGAGTCACTTTCTCAGGTAAATGTGTTGCTGGTTGGCGCAGGTGAAACCATCGAACTGGTGGCACGTCATCTTCGTGAACATAAAGTGCGGCATATGATGATTGCTAACCGCACACGTGAGCGCGCACAGGTGTTGGCGGATGAAGTTAACGCTGAAGTAATCACGCTGCCTGAAATCGATGAACGCTTAGCTGAAGCGGATATCATTATTAGCTCGACGGCCAGTCCACTGCCGATTATCGGCAAGGGGATGGTAGAGCGAGCGCTGAAGTCTCGCCGCAACCAGCCAATGCTGTTTGTGGATATCGCTGTTCCGCGTGATATTGAGCCGGAAGTCGGCAAATTGGCCAACGCCTATTTGTATAGCGTGGATGACTTGCATTCGATTATTCAAAGTAATCTTGCCCAGCGTAAAGCGGCAGCCGTTCAGGCTGAGCATATTGTGCAGCAGGAAAGTGCTAACTTTATGGCTTGGCTACGAGCCCAAGGCGCGGTGGAGACTATCCGAGATTATCGCTCACAGGCCGATCAAATGCGCGCGGAAGCTGAAGCTGAAGCCTTAGCGGCGATAGCGCAGGGCGCAGACGTAGAATCCGTTATCCATAAATTGGCGCATCGGCTGACCAATCGTTTGATTCATGCACCAACCAAATCCCTCCAGCAGGCCGCGAGTAACGGCGACATCGAAAAATTGCAGGTGTTGCGTGATAGTCTCGGACTGGATCAAAATTAGTTCCTCTTATTTATTACATATAGGTAAATAGCCACGAATGAAGCCTTCTATCGTTGCCAAACTAGAAGCATTACAAGAGCGTCACGAAGAGGTGCAGGCGCACCTCGGAGATGCCGGAGTGATTGCCGACCAAGACCGCTTCCGCGCGCTGTCTCGCGAGTACGCACAGTTGACCGACGTCACCCGTTGTTTCCAGACCTGGCAGCAGGTACAGGAGGATTTATCCACGGCGGAAATGATGCTCGACGATCCCGAAATGCGCGAAATGGCGCAGGAAGAGATTGCTGAAGCGAAAAATCAAATCGCCGATCTGGAACAGCAGCTACAAATTCTGCTGTTGCCGAAAGATCCCGATGATGAACGTAGTTGCTATTTAGAAATCCGTGCCGGAACCGGCGGCGACGAAGCCGCGTTGTTTGCCGGTGATATGTTCCGTATGTATAGCCGTTATGCAGAATCTCGACGCTGGAAAATCGAGGTGATGAGCGCCAACGAAGGTGAACATGGCGGTTACAAAGAGATCATTGCCAAAGTGATTGGCGATGGGGCATATGGCCGTTTGAAGTTTGAATCGGGTGGACATCGCGTTCAGCGTGTTCCTGCGACCGAATCTCAGGGGCGTATTCATACCTCGGCCTGTACCGTTGCCGTGATGCCTGAGATTCCAGAAGCCGAGTTGCCGGATATTAATCCTGGTGATTTGCGAATCGATACCTTCCGTTCCTCCGGGGCTGGTGGACAGCACGTTAACACCACCGACTCCGCGATCCGTATTACCCACTTGCCAACCGGTATTGTGGTTGAGTGTCAGGATGAACGTTCTCAGCATAAGAACAAAGCGAAAGCGTTATCCGTGCTGGGCGCGCGTATTCGTGCTGCCGAAATGGCGAAGCGCCAGCAAGAAGAGGCATCAACGCGCCGCAATCTGCTGGGCAGCGGTGACCGTTCAGATCGTAACCGCACCTATAACTTCCCGCAGGGGCGTGTTACTGACCATCGCATCAACCTGACGATTTACCGTCTGGATGAAGTGATGGAAGGCAAACTGGATTCCCTGATCGAGCCTATTGTTCAGGAATATCAGGCTGACCAGTTGGCTTCACTGTCTGAGCAAGACTAATGCGATTTGACCAGTGGCTAAAACAGGCGGTTGAACGATTGCGTGCCGGCGAAAGCCCCAAGCGCGACGCCGAAATCCTTCTGGGTTTTGTCGCTGGTAAAAGCCGCAGCTCTATTTTGGCGTTTGGTGAAACCGAGCTCACGCCAGAGCAAGTTCAGCAGTTAGAACTGCTGTTGGCAAGGCGCGAACGCGGCGAGCCAGTAGCCTATCTGCTTGGCGAGCGCGAGTTTTGGTCGCTACCGCTAGAAGTTTCGCCAGCAACGTTGATCCCTCGTCCTGACACTGAGTGTCTGGTGGAGAAAGCGTTGGCGCTCCTGCCTGTCGCCGCGTGTTCGGTGCTCGATCTTGGCACCGGCACTGGCGCAATCGCGTTAGCCCTTGCTAGAGAACGGCCTGATTGCCAGTTTGTTGGCGTTGACTATTCGGCCGATGCGACAGCGTTGGCCTCGCGTAATGCCTCGCGTTTAAACCTTACTAACGTCACATTTGTTACCGGAAGCTGGTATGACCCCGTTGGCGCTCAGCAATTTGCGTTGATAGCCAGTAACCCGCCTTATATTGATGAATCCGACCCGCATCTCTCGCAGGGGGATGTCCGTTTTGAGCCTGCCAGTGCGTTGGTTGCACCGGAAAATGGCCTCGCTGATTTGCGCCATATTGTGGAATATGCCCCCGATCATCTTATTGAGGGGGGATGGCTTATCATGGAGCATGGTTGGCAGCAAGGAGAGGCTGTGCGCCAGTTGCTTAAAACGCGCGGATTTACTGACGTGGTTACGGAGAAGGACTACGGCAATAATGATCGTATTACGTTAGGACAGTGGCACGCTTATTCACCGTAAAATGCGTCAACATCGCGCTCGACGCCGTAAAATAATAAAAGAAGAGGAAACGTATGGAAGCTTATATTGGGATTAAACATCTGCACCTGTTGACGGTGGCGATAAGCATCGTGTTATTCATTCTGCGTTTCTTCTGGAAATGGCGTAATTCCGCTATGATGGAGCGTCGTTGGGTGAAGATAACGCCCCATGTGAACGATACCGTACTCTTTGCTACGGGTATCGCATTAGTGTTTATCACCCACTTCTATCCTTTTACCCCGCAGGGGACGTGGCTGACGGAAAAACTGGTCGGTGTTATTATTTATGTGGTGCTCGGCTATGTTGCTTTGAGCAAACGACCACGTAGCCAAAAAGTAAGGTGTTTTGCTTTCGTAGCGGCACTCGCGTGTATGTATTTAATTATTAAACTGGCAATGACGAAAATGCCGTTGCTGATGGGGTATGTATGAGTTCCATAGCTGATTTTGAGTTTAACCGCTTCCCGCTGAGCGAAGGGGTTATTCTGGTTTCTCAGACTATACGTCGTGATTTTCCTGCCGATACAGTGCGCGAGTCGTTGCAGCAACTGTCTGAGCAGGCGCTGGCGCATATTGATGCGGAACTGGATCAGGATCAGAAACTTGAGCAATTTATCGATCTCTTCTTCAATGAGTGGGGATTTGGCGGCGTAGGCGGCGTGTACCGCTTATCCGATGCATTGTGGCTCGATAAGGTACTGAGTTCTCGCCAAGGGACGCCAGTTTCTCTGGGGATCGTGTTTCTGCATATTGCCCATCAACTTGATTTGCCGTTGCAGCCAGTGATTTTCCCGACCCAGCTGATTATGCGTGCGGATTGGTTAGACGAAGAGATGTGGCTCATTAACCCGCTAAACGGCGAAACGTTAAATGAACATATGCTGGAAGTGTGGCTGAAAGGCAATCTCGGTTTGATGGCCAGTCTTGAAGATACGGATTTCGACGAAGCTGAAAACAGCATGGTAGTGCGTAAAATGCTGAGTACGCTGAAAGCGGCGCTGATGGAAGAGAAACAGATAGAGCCCGCATTACGTGCCTGTGAGGCCTTGCTGGAGTTCGATCCTGAAGACCCCTATGAAATTCGCGATCGCGGGCTGATTTATGCCCAGTTAGATTGCAACCACATTGCTGTTTCCGACCTCAGCTACTTTGTAGAACAATGTCCTGAGGACCCGGTTTCTGAGGTTATCAAGGTACAGATACACTCGATTGAGCAGAAAAATATCGTTCTGCACTGAGTGATTTTATTTTCTACCCTGTGCGCGAGAACAATGCGCGTGGGCTTTAAATTGGTTATTTTGCCTCCACTTATCAATATTAATTATGCCAGAAGTTTTGTTGCGGCTGTGGCACAGCGGCAAAGCTGAAAGGTATACACGGTTACTTGAATATTAAGGCGCAAGCATGAAACAGAAAGTTGTCAGCATTGGTGATATCAAAGTCGCGAACGATCTGCCGTTCGTTCTTTTCGGTGGTATGAACGTGCTGGAGTCGCGTGATTTAGCGATGCGTATCTGTGAGCACTACGTTACCGTTACTCAAAAACTGGGTATTCCTTACGTCTTCAAGGCTTCTTTTGATAAAGCCAACCGTTCTTCGATTCACTCTTACCGTGGCCCAGGCTTGGAAGAGGGAATGCGTATTTTCCAAGATATCAAACAGGCGTTCGGCGTTAAAATCATCACCGACGTTCATACTCCAGAACAGGCTCAGCCTGTGGCTGATGTGGTTGATGTAATTCAGTTGCCAGCATTTTTGGCTCGCCAAACCGATTTGGTTGAAGCGATGGCGAAAACGGGTGCGGTTATCAACGTCAAAAAACCACAGTTCTTAAGCCCAGGCCAGATGGGTAACATCGTTGATAAGTTTGAAGAAGGCGGCAACGATAAAATCATTCTGTGTGACCGTGGCGCTAACTTTGGTTACGACAACCTGGTTGTGGATATGTTGGGCTTCGGCGTGATGAAAAATGCGTCCAAAGGCAGCCCAGTGATTTTTGACGTGACTCACTCACTGCAGTGCCGCGATCCGTTTGGCGCTGCGTCCGGTGGCCGTCGTGCTCAGGTGACCGAACTGGCTCGTTCTGGTATGGCGATTGGTTTGGCGGGTCTGTTTATTGAAGCTCATCCAGACCCAGCCAATGCGCGCTGTGATGGCCCCTCTGCGCTGCCGCTCGATAAGCTTGAGCCGTTCTTGGTTCAGATGAAAGCGATTGACGATCTAGTGAAAAGCTTCCCAGAGTTAGATACGTCTAACTGATAGCTGTTTTGGCGATTTAGCTTTGCAGCTAAATCCCACGGTATAAAAAATAGAAAAGGCACGCCGTTGAGCGTGCCTTTTTTACATCTCGTGAAGTAGGGCAGAATTATAAGCTGGCTGAGTCGTTCAAATGTTTAACGGCTTCAGGCAACGTTGAGAAGAATGCCAATTTGCCTGCGATTGGTGCGATGCGGGCACGTGCAAACGTTTTTAGCGGCTGGAATGGGATATCAGTAATCACCAGTTGCTTACCTTCCGGCAGTGCATCGACAAAGCGTTGGAAGGCGTTGAGCCCACCGGCATCCAGTACGGGGACGGCATCCCATTGCATCACAATCGTGTTGTAGTTTTCGCTTTGTTCCAGCAGTTCGCTGAAAATACGTTCGGCAGCGGCAAAGAACAGCGGTCCACTGACACGTAACATAAGCGTCGAGGTTTCAACGGATTCACTCAACACGCTCAGGCGCGTCATCCGTGCAATACGGCGCATGAACAACAGTGATGCCAACACAATTCCGACGGTAATCGCAATTACCATGTCAAACAACACCGTAAGTGACATACACATCAGCATGACAATGATGTCGTCTTTGGGCGCTCTGCGCAGTAGATAAACGACTTTATGTGCTTCACTCATGTTCCATGCCACCATTAGCAGCAGCGAGGCCATGGCTGCCAGCGGTAAGAATGATAACCACGGCGCCAAGACGAGAAGGGCGAGGATCACCAGCAGTGAGTGTATGACGGCAGATATGGGTGATGTTGCACCGGCACGAACGTTAGCTGCCGAGCGCGCAATGGCCGCAGTAGCAGTAATGCCGCCAAAGAATGGCGCTGCAATATTCCCTAAGCCTTGCCCAATCAGCTCTCCGTTAGAATGATGTTTTTTCCCTGTCATACCGTCGAGCACCACGGCACATAATAGTGATTCAATGGCTCCTAGCATTGCCATGGAAAAGGCGGCAGGCATCAGCGCGGTGAGTGTTTTCCACGATAGGTCAATAGGCTGACCAGTACCCGACGGTAAATTCCACGGTAGAACAAACTGTGGCAGAATCGGCGGAATGCCTTGGCCTTGGGTGCCGTCGGCGAGTAGATAGCTAAAACGAGAGCCTATGGTAGCAACATGAGTATCGAATAGGGCAAAGATACCCATCACCGCAGTTCCTGCGAGCAGCGCGGGCAAATGACCCGGTAAGCGTAATCCCAATTTGGGCCAGAAAACCAGAACCGCCAACGTTGTTGCGCCGATCAGGGTGTCTGCCCAACTGATGGTGGGCATCGCTTGCGCCAGTGCAGCGACTTTCATTAAATAGCTTTCTGGAACGTGTTCCAGATGCAAGCCAAAGAAATCTTTGATTTGCATGGTACCAATGGTAATGGCAATCCCCGAGGTAAAACCAAGCGTGACTGACAGAGGGATGTACTCAATCAGGCGACCAAATCTGGCCATCCCCATTAGCAACAAAAATACCCCTGACATCAGAGTGGCAAGCAGAAGTCCTGAAAGGCCAAACTGTTGTGATACAGGATAGAGAATGACGACGAACGCCGCCGTTGGCCCTGAAACACTAAAGCGAGAGCCGCCGCTTAACGCGATGACGATGCCCGCTACTGCGGAAGTATAAAGACCGTACTGTGGCGGGACGCCACTGCCGATGGCGAGAGCCATCGCTAAAGGTATGGCGATGATACCAACGGTAATACCCGCAATAATATCTTTGACGAAGCGCTGGGCGTTATACGGTTCACGCCAGCAGGCTTCTATCAGCGCGCTAAACGGCATGATGCCGTTAATTTTATGCGTTTTCATTATGCAAATTGTTAGCTAGTGACCTAGCTCCATAAGAAAGGATCAAGTACTACACCATCGACGCAAGGCCGATGGACTCCCACTGGTGACAAAATGGGTACAATCTTGGTACACCCCAAGTTTGCGTCACTTATATCAGGCTAGCATCTCAAATTATGCGTAACATAATCACGGCGATAACAGCATTAAGCCTGTCATTCCCATCCTAATTGAAATTATGCTGTCGACTATGCTCGCTAGCCGACTGACATCACGTCAATTATTCGGGGTATTGCTAAATGAAGCAGAATCTCAAAGAAGGGCACAATTTCTAACCACTGTTTTCATCAGGCAAAACGTTTAATTCCTGAATCAACCACCATCGATGCAAGTTTACACTCTGTTGAGGTAGATTACTTTGACTAAAGTCTATAACGGCCTCTTATGGGGTAAAAAGCCTCTATTTTTCAGCCCTGCGGCGAATGATAAAACGATGTTGAGTGCGAGGGGAGGATGCAACGGTTAGACTCGAATTTCCACCTTAAAGTCAGGTATTTGATATTAGACTGGCTTAATAATGATGTTACATATTAAGAAAAGAGGTGTGTTTGTGGTTATAAGCCCATTTTGATAATAAACCAAACGCTATTTTTCTGTTAGCTAACTCATTGTTTATCATGCGATTAGTTTTTCTTATTTAAAATTCATATATCATTTTTCATTTTTAATGAAATATTCACGTTTACTATCATTTTTGTGGACTGTTTATTTTTATTTTGGTTTTTGCTAGATTCCCTAACTTATCTTTTTGCATTTTTATTATTTCTTTAGGGAGCGTTTGTCTATGGATTATTCTTTGTCATCGAAGATGTTTATTCTTTTTATATTTCTATCTTTAGTTTTAAGTTTATCAGCACTAACGTATATATTAACTCATTAAAAAATTAGCATACTGCCTATGCGGTATCTGTACGCAATAAAATCTCAGCAGCAGGTGCTGCTGAGAATATAAGTGCCAGACACGTATCACTGGGTGACCGTTGTGACGACTTGCCCTTCATCGGCCGCGTACCATCCCCAATCGGGACCAAAGCCATTATTCCATTGACCTGCTTGCCAATACGGTCCAAAGCCATAGTCCCACTCGGCGATAGGCTGGATAGTTTCGGTGAGGTGCCAGACCTGATAGCCTTCAATATTCATCGTGACAAAGTTATACGGTGTTTTACCAACGGTGCCTTTTTGGCTACCGGTAAGGGTGCCTAACACCGTCACGAGATGGTTGCGGAAGTTGACAGGATCGAGAAATTTATCGCTTTTAGCGATAATCCGTCCCTGATAGGGTTGGTTGATTTCCGGCTTAGCGCTGCTATCCAGTGGAAGTACCGCGATTTCTAGCAGTGTTGCATTGTCTCGATTAATGACGTTAACGACGGTCCCACCAAAGCGTACCTGCTGTCCTTGGTAAAGATTCGGTGAGTTATGCACAGAGGTAAAATTCTTTTGCAGAATGGGACTATTATTACCTTCAATACTTTTAGGTATCGAACTACAGCCGCTCAAAATAAATACGCCGCTGAGTGTAATAATGCCAATGGTTTTCTTACATTTTGATATTAGTGAGGAAGAAGTTATTAACATAGGTGCCGTCCTATTATTTAGTGTGGGAATAGAATTAGCACCGAATTTTTAAAATGTCCGCTATTTAGTTTAAATATCAACAATAAATATCTATAACTGATATTTACATGACTGTTTTCTCATTTTTTACTCCATGGTTTTTCATTCTACATTTTCCTTGTTCTCACCACGGCGCATATCAATAAGCTTAAATGGATGTTTTAACGGTTAGTCACGTTAACAAGAGGTTAGCCCGAGAAAACGAGATATTACAGTTGTTACTATCTGGTGATCTTCCAATTGCGGAGCACCAGACACCGTAATTGTGCCGACGCATCCGGTGTCTTTGATCGTCAGCGGGAAACACCCTCCGTGCGCAGCATAGTCATTCAGACTTAATCCATAACGCTCTTCTAATGTCGCATTCCGCAGCTGCAAACGTAGCCCGATGGCATAAGAACTTTTGTGGAAACGGCTGACAACGTTACGTTTGCGACGTATCCACTCTGCGTTATCCGGAGATGTTCCCCGCATTGCATAATGAAATAGGGTATGTCCCGCCAGCTGAATATCAATGCTGACGGCCACGCCGCGACGCTCGGCCTCTTGCTTGAGGGCAGTACCCAGCGCCCAGGCTGTTTCTGCATTAAACGCAGAAAACTGGAGGCTGGCTTCTTCAGCAGCAAGTTGTGCTAGTTCGTCTTCAGAGCTCATGCGCTAATCCTTAATCTAAAATTGCAGCATACCGTCCGGCCGGACAGGCCGCTAGATCTGTTATTTATAACTCATGCGATTTCATGCGAGGGATAAAGTAAAACGCCGTCTCTGAGAACAGAAACGGCGTTAGGATTAAATGTGTTTTTAACGGGCGAGGGCGTGGGTTAACAGCAATATTCGCCTGACTAACGCCAGTACACTTTTGCATAACGGTACGACCTTAGGCGTTTTGTTGCGTTCATTGGCAGCGAAAAACGCAGGGAAATAAGCGTTGTTTCTCTCGGCTCAGCTGAGAATGGTTGGGCTGAGAGATACTGTTTAGCATCGTTTTATGGATACAAAAAAAGCCCCGAATTTTCATTCGGGGCTTTTTTCTAGAATATGGCGGTGAGAGAGGGGTTCGAACCCTCGATACGCTTTCGCGTATACACACTTTCCAGGCGTGCTCCTTCAGCCACTCAGACACCTCACCGTTTCGTCGCCGTGCTATACACTGCAACGGGGCGCTACTATAGGGATTCATGCTGAGACGGTCAAGAATAATTTCAGCTCAAATGCTTATCTGGCGAGGGAATAGCCAATCAGAGCACTCTGACATCATCCTGCGCGGTCATGTACTACAGTTCATGTACTACAGTTCATGTACTACAGTTAATAAGCAAAACTTTTCCGACCCTACGATCTTTCCATTCATAAACCTTCCATTCATAAACGGAGAAATACTATGTCGATTGAAAAAGTGGTTTATCGAGCCAAAGCAAAAGCGACTGGCGGACGAGACGGTCGTGCGACTTCATCCGATGGCGTGCTAGATGTAAAACTGGGAGTGCCTAAGGAAATGGGCGGTGCAGGTGGCGCTGTCACTAATCCTGAGCAGCTGTTTGCCGCTGGCTATTCGGCCTGCTTCCTGGGAGCATTGAAGTTTGTGGCGTCAAAAGAGAAAGTTAAAGTGCCAGCAGAGGCACAAATTGAAGGCACCGTGGGGATTGGCGAAATCCCAGGCGGATTTGGTATCGAAGTTCAACTGGATATCAGCCTGCCGGGCATTGAACGAAGCGTAGCCGAAGACCTAGTGAAAAAAGCGCATCAGGTCTGCCCATACTCGAACGCCACGCGTGGCAATATCGATGTGAAGCTTAATGTCATTTAGCGCTTTATGCTGTGTTTTGTCACTGACCGCTAAAAAGCAAAAAGCCCTGAATTTTCATTCAGGGCTTTCTACGAGAATATGGCGGTGAGAGAGGGGTTCGAACCCTCGATACGCTTTCGCGTATACACACTTTCCAGGCGTGCTCCTTCAGCCACTCAGACACCTCACCGTTTTTATCGCTAACGTCGCCGTTGCGATGGGCGCTAATGTAGGGAAAACAGCGTGGTGCGTCAACTTTATTTTTATCAAAACCAACTGTTTAGCCAAACAATCAACAGATTGCTGTTTTCCTCAACGATAACGGATGTCTTTTGCAACAGCCATTAGTGACCGTAGCGTTTTTGCCATTCGGCGTCTAAAGCGACCTGCCACGATGGGTGAGGTTCAGCGATGGCATTAAACAGGGTTTTTCTGTCTTTAAACAGTGCTTCTTGTCCTGCGGGTAAATGGGCAACGTCCAAAATGCTGGGATCGCCCCAGTGTGCACCGTCAGCTTTACGAGCCTGAGCCTCCGGTGACATCAGGAAATTAATGACGACTTGGGCAGCAGGCTTGGCGCGTGCGTTGAACGGGATAGCCAGAAAATGTACGTTGGTCAATGCACCCTGATTCAATGCGTAGGTTTTCGCATCCGGTGGCAAGCTGCCTGCGGCGATGGCGGCTGGCGCTATACCTGGGTTGAAGGTAATCGCCATATCCAACTCATTGTCGTTTAGCATCTGAATCATCTGGGCATCGCTGGTGGGGAAGACTTTCCCTTGACGCCATAGGTAAGGATGCAGGGCATCCAGATAAGCCCATAACGATGCGGTATCGCGTTGAAACGTGGCGGGATCAACCGGTTTATCTAAGGCGACACCAGAGGTTAGACCTATCAGCGCTGTTTTTAAGAAACTGGAACCATGAAACTGCGGTGGGCGCGGATAGGTGAGGCGACCCGGATGGACTTTTGCATAATTAAGTAAGGCGGACAGATCGGCGGGAGGGTTCGGCATGGTGTGCATATCATGAATAAAGACTAACTGCCCCACGCCCCAAGGCGCTTCAAAACCGTCGGTTGGTACAGTGAAGTCCTGTGTGACAGGCAGCTTTTTATCCACCCAACGCCAGTTAGGTAGCGATGCTGCGAAAGGCCCGTAGAGCAAGCCATTCTGTTTTAGGACATTAAAGTTTTCACCGTTGACCCATAATAAATCAGCACTACCGTTCTGTGTATTTCCGGTGGTTTTCTCAGCCTGAATGCGATTGACCGTTTCAGCAATATCAGCCACCTTGACCTGTTTAAGTGTAATTCCGTAACGCGCCTGTAGTTCCTTGGTTGCCCAATCCAGATAATTATTGACCTGCGTGCTTCCGCCCCATGCGTTGAAATACACCGTCTGGCCCTTTGCCTGTTGTTCTGTGTGTTGCCAGTCTGCGGAGGGAGTGGGGGATTCGATTGTAGAGAGTTCGGCGTTCGCCATAGGTGCTAACAGGCATAAGCCAGCCAGAAGAGTAGGGACGATAATTCGCAGACGCATAAACAGCCTTTATTGATGACAAAAACAGAATTGTAATGGGCTTTATATATAAAAACAGCAATCTCGATCTCTATAACGGATGGCGCTTGAAGTTTTTAAAACCATTAGAAGTGAATAGTTACGCCGATAAACTGGATAAATAATGACTAAATAGACGGAATAACAACATTAACACTGGTGTTTTGGAGGTTTATCCCGCTAAATGAGGATGAAGCTTGAACAAAATATAATGGAATAATAACCAACAAGCCCGCTGAGTCTGATTCTTGGCATCTCTCAGGAAGAGTGTGTACAACATTAAATTGTAAGGGGAAAACGGTGAGCTCGACGACACCATCATCTTCGCATCGTAGCGCCATTCCGGTAGGCTCCGGTGCTCTATTCTTTATTCAAACTTTTTCTACCCTCGGTTTTGCGGTGCTCTATTCCACGTTGGTGCTGTATGCCACCAAGCGTTTAGGATTCAGCGAGAGCGATGCTAACGCCATGATGGGCGTGTTTGGCGCATTCAACTATGGTTTACATCTGTTTGGTGGCTATCTCGGTGGACGCTGCCTGAGTAATCGTAACCTGTTTGTTCTTGGCATGGTCTTACAGGTTATCGGCTGTTATATGATCGCTGAAATGGGTGTCTCTGGTCTGTATTGGGGCTTGGCGATGTTCCTGACCGGCAGCGGTTTGAACGTAACCTGCCTGAATATGATGCTGACCCAGCGTTTTGCACCAGATGACGATCGCCGTGAGGGCGCATTCCTGTGGAATTATGCCGGCATGAATCTCGGTTTTTTTGCCGGATTTGCCGTCGCGGGGTACTTCCAACTTAGCGAAAACTATCGTGCGTTATTCCTATTTGCCACTATTGGTAACGCGGTGGCTATTCTTGTGACGCTGTCACGTTGGCAGATTCTGGCCGATATTAATACACCGTTGAAACAGGCTTCGAAACGCGCTTTCTACTTGCGAATGCTGGTGGGACTCGCCGTTTTAGTTGCTCTAGTGCCGATTATTCGCGTCTTACTCACGCATGCCGACTTCAGCAGTTACTTTGTGGTCGTGCTCGGTATTCTGATTTTCATTATGCTGTGCATTATGACTCTGCGTCAGAGGGAAGCCGATGAGCGCCGCCGGATGGTGGCCTATCTGATTCTTGCCGCGGGCTCACTGGTGTTCTGGTCGCTGTACCAACTTGCACCAATGGGACTGATGTTGTTCTCCGAGCACAACATCGACCTTAATGTCTATGGTTTACGTGTCGCGCCGCAGTGGATCCAAAATATTAATACCGTGGTGATTGTCGTCGGTGGTCCGCTGATGGCGTTGCTGTTCAAACGTCTGCGCGAACGTGGTTTCAATATCGATATCCCTTTGCAATTTTGTGCCTCACTGTTTTGCATGGGGTTAGGTATGCTGGTACTGCCACTGGGTATTCAATTAGCGGGTGGCGATGGACTCGTTGCATTCAAATGGATTGCGCTGAGTTACGTTCTGCAAAGCTTTGGCGAGTTGATGATTTCGCCCATTGGTTACGCCATGATTGGGAAGCTGGCACCCGCGCGCCATCAGGGATTAATGATGGGGTGCTGGATGATGGTTACCGGCGTCGCTTCGGTGCTGGCAGGATATGTTTCTAGCTTGATGCCGCAAAACAGTGGCAGCACACCTCTAGAAACGAATCCGGGCTACAGCAGCGTATTTAATGCGCTAGGCTGGGGTTCTGTCGCGACAGGAGTGGTGCTCATGCTGCTCATTCCGCTGTTGCGTCGCTTAATCAACCAACAGCGTCAGGCGATTTAGCCCATCGGTAAAGCAAATACAACATGAGAATATAAAAACAGGAGGCTCGAAGTGAACATCATTTACTACCATCCGTTTTTTAATGCGCAACTTTGGCTGGATGGTATGCGTAAGCGTTTACCTGAAGCAAATATCCGTCAGTGGCAGCCCGGCGATGATAAGCCCGCAGATTATGCTTTGGTATGGCAACCACCGTTTGAAATGTTAGCTAGTCGTCAGGATTTGCGCGGTGTATTTGCATTGGGGGCCGGAGTTGATGCGATCCTAGCTCAGGAACGAGCGCACCCAGGGACGTTACCGCACGGTGTACCTCTCGTGCGTTTGGAAGATACCGGCATGGCGCTGCAGATGGAAGAGTACGCCGCCGCCGTTGCACTGCGTTATTTCCGCCGCTTCGATGAGTATGAGCAGCAACAGCGCGAGGGTGTATGGAAATATTTGGCACCGCATGATGCTTCTCAGTTTGTGGTGGGCGTTTTGGGAGCCGGTGTTCTCGGCGGTAAAGTCGCTGAACGTTTGGCGTCTTTTGGCCTTCAGGTTCGCTGCTGGAGCCGGACAGAGAAACATTATTCAGGTGTGAAAAGCTTCTATGGCAAAGGGCAGTTTGCGTCCTTCCTACAGGGCATTCAGTTGCTGATAAATCTGCTGCCGAATACGCCTGAAACCGTGGGGATTCTCGATCGGTCTTTGTTTGCTCAACTGAATGCTGGCGCGTATATCATTAACCTAGCGCGCGGCGCGCATATGAAAGAAGATGCTCTGTTAGCGGCACTGGAGTCAGGGCAGGTTGCCGCGGCGACGCTCGACGTTTTTGCCAAAGAACCGCTTGCGCCGGAACATCCTTTCTGGAAACACCCGCGAGTGACCATCACTCCGCATATTGCCGCGATTACTTTGCCTGAAGTCGCGATGGATTATGTGGCTCAAAATATCAGAGCGATTGAAGCGGGGAAGACACCAGAAGGTGTGGTTAACATGGATTTAGGTTATTAATTTTCCCATGACATTGCGATTTGAGCGCAATGTCTATTGGTTTGGGAAATGCAAAAGCACGATTCATTACTGTGTGAATCATGCCTATTTGCTAACCTTATAGGGAATCGCCTGTCGGTACTAAAACTGACAGGCTATAGACAGGAGAAGCCATGTATCCCGTAGATTTACATATGCACACCGTGGCAAGCACCCACGCCTATAGCACCCTCCACGATTATATTGCTCAAGCAAAGAAATGCGGAATCAAGCTGTTTGCCATCACTGACCACGGTCCTGATATGGCTGATGCGCCGCATTATTGGCATTTTATGAATATGCGTGTCTGGCCACGCGTGGTGGACGACATTGCTATTTTGCGTGGCATTGAATCTAACATTAAAAACACGCAGGGCGACATTGATTGCACAGGCCGAATGCTCGAAGAGATGGATCTGATTATTGCCGGATTCCATGAGCCCGTTTTTGCGCCGCGCGACCGCGATAGCCATACACAGGCGATGATTGCCACCATAGAAAATGGTGATGCCGATATTATCAGCCACCCCGGCAATCCCAAGTTTCCCATTGATATCCGCGCCGTTGCTGAAGCTGCCGCGCGACACAATGTGGCGCTTGAGCTGAATAACTCTTCATTTACCCATTCTCGGATCGGTAGCGAAGATAACTGCCGTGCGGTTGCAGAGGCGGTTCGTGACGCCGGTGGCTATCTGTCCTTAGGCTCTGATTCTCACGTAGCATTTTCTCTGGGAAATTTTGATCACTGTATCCGCATCATGAATGAGGTAAACTTCCCGCAGGAGCGCGTGCTGAATGTATCGCCGCGGCGTTTACTCGACTTTTTGGTCGCGCGGGGTAAGCGTGCTATTCCCGAACTTGCCGATTGGTAAATTTATGGTTGAACCGTTTTAAGTGACGGTGTCACCTATCTAGGCTGTGCTTATCAGGCCCTATTTTTCAGGATGTTAGATGAACGATTTTTCTATTATTTGCCGTTTACTAGGCAGTTTATTTTCCCGTCAGCCGCAAGACGCATTATTGACCCCGGTCTTTGACCTGATGGCACAGGGCAAGCTGCAACAGTTTTGGCCTATCGAGCAAGATGCGTTGTTGACCCGCTTGCAAGCGGCGGCTAAAGATCGTGCTGCTCTGAGTGCAGACTATGCCGCCATGTTTATTGGTGACGAGGCTTCCGTCGATCTTCACCGCAGTGACTATCAGGAAAATGCCAGCGAACAAGACGTTCGTGACTTTTTGACCCAGCGTGGAATGCCATTGGGTGAGCAGGCATCAGATTCATTTGGTCAACTATTGCTGGCAGCCTCATGGCTGGAAGATCAGTCAGCAGAAGATGAAGTGCAGGCGCAAATCACGCTGTTTGATGAGTATCTCTTGCCGTGGTGCGGTAAATTTTTAGGTAAGGTTGAAGCACATTCAACCACGGCGTTTTATCGTACGCTGGCTGAACTGACCCGTGAAGCCGTGCAAGCAATGTGGGATGAACTGTCTGAAAGTGTCGATTCTGCAGAAGAAAACGACGCAGAATAGTCGAGCCTCCGGTTGGGGTCTGAATAAATAAAAGCCTGTGCTCATGATGAGAACAGGCTTTTTTTATCGCGTCAGATAAAGACTAACAAATAATTAGTCTGTAAAGGGAATAATGACTTCACCTGGTTTAATTTCGATGCCTTTGGCTAACTTTTTCGCTAAGGCTTCTTTTTCGCTCTTATTAGGATCTAGCGTATATACAGCTTTTTCGTTGAAATATGTTTTCAGTGACTGATTTAAATAGGGCACGACGGCCTTCATCACGCCAGACATTTTTTCAGGTTTAACCGTGTAATCAGTTAATTCCATATCGCGTAGGAAAATCGCACCTTGCTCAGCGTTGTATACGGGCTGCGCTTGAAGTGTGATTTGCATATCACTGGTTTGTGGGCCGAGAATCGAGCTGATATTGACTTTTGCATGACCGGTTAACGTAATTTTATTGGGGTCGGTACGGCCAATTTGACTGCTCAATTGATCGACGGTGATATCCGCATTCACCAAGCCTGAAATTCCAATTTGTTTTTGGAAATTATTATACTTTTGCAGGTACTGATTCATATCCTGCTCGGTAATTGTGTATTGGGTCAGCTTATTACAGGCCGACAATACCAGCCCGGCAGCAACGATCCCTGCGAGATAAATAACCTTTTTCATACTATCTGACCTCTTAATACCGAAAATAAGCGTGCTAATTAAAAAACTATACTCTAAATAATTCGAGTTGCATTGAAGCGGCAAGTTGGTGACAAATTTGTCAGGCGCGAATTTGACCAGCCAAAGCACATGCAGCTTGAAGTATGATGGGTATAAAATCTATGACGATGATTGTGACATAGATTAACCTCGCATAAAAAGAGACGTTCTGTTTCATCCTGTTAACACTGCAGCGGGCAGGGGAAACACTTCACTTGCTAAGGCTAAATTAATGTATGGATGCGTGAAGCGATTAGCGCAATTTAGACGGATTAAACCGCGTTCTAAATCGGATAATGACTAAAATTCAGAACGCGGTTAATGGCCAAAGGGAAGGGGTCAACCACCCCCTAATACTGCGGGAGCAATGCGGCGCTGATTGAATTGCCAGTAAAGTAATGCCAGCGTCATTAAACCGACCACGCCGAGTAAGAACCACGGCAGCTCCGGCGTACCTAGCGCTTGCCCTGTATCATACATCCAACCGCCGCCGGTATACCCAATAGCGCCACCGAGCGCTAGACCTAAGCGACTAAAGCCCATGTAGCTCCCCCGTGCGCGCGGATCGGCCAGCGATGCGCTGAGGGTTTCGCGGGCTGGCTCTGCGATAATAGAACCGAAGTAGAAGCAGCAAATCAAAATGAACAGCGTGCGAATTTCAGTGGCGAGACCAACGGGAAACATGCTGATCGTCATGATAAGCAGGCCAAACATCAACCGAGTCTCAAGACGAAAATGTTTTTCGCTCCAGCGAGCAATAGGATAGAGCAGCGTCAGTGATAGCGTCGCTTCTATGGCATACATCCATTTCACGGCGGTTGGTGTACCCGCTATTTCGTTAACCATAATTGGCAGCATCAACATCACCTGCACTGCCAGCATGTAATAGCCCGTTAGCGTCAAAACATAGAGTAGAAAACGACGATCGCGAATAACGCGCATCATGCCTTCTTTGATTGGCGCACGTACGGTAGAGATACGATAGGCCGGCAATAGCCATGCGTTACATAGGGCTGCCAGTACAAAAATGGCCGCACCGACCCAACAAACATAATGGAAATCATATTGCAGCAGCCAGCTACCAATCAACGCGCCTACGACCGCTCCGGCACTGTCCTGCATCATCAGCAACGAATAGAAACGGCTACGCTCGTGCGGGCGAGTGAGTTTAATCACCAACGCGGTACGAGGAGGATCAAACAGCGTACCGCCGAGCGCAGAAAGCGCGCAGGATAGCCACAAAATCCACGGTTCGCTGGCAACGGCCATCGATGCAAAACCTGCAGCACGCAGCAGCATACCAATAACAATCATCGGTTTGGCACCAAAACGGTCGGCGATGGCACCACCGAAAATCCCTAACCCTTGCTGTATAAGCTGGCGTAATCCCAACGCTGCACCTACGACCACGGCAGCCCAGCCAAGCTGGTCAACAAAACGAATTGAAATCAGAGGGAATACGACAAAAAAACCCAGGACAACCAGCAGATTATCTAGTAATAAGAAGTACTTACCCAAGCTCCTAGCTTGCGATACCAGCGACATGTTTCACCATCAGCGAAAAAAAGAAAGGGAGGGATTTACCCGTTCATTTTCTACCCATTTTTAGCGTGGGTATAGTGCTGATTAATAATATTTTTTCGTAAATAGTACGTGGAGTAATGCTTTTGATTATGAGGCACGAGGCTTCAACCGTTAACTGGACAACAAAAACGTAATAAAAAGCGATTAATCCTATCTAAGTGAGCAATTTAGCAACAGTGGAGGTTTTACCCACGATAGAAAGAGCGGTTATAGTGATGTGTAATGAATATTTTTTGCGTGATGCTGGAGGATAGATGTTTGGCTATCACAATAGCGGTCCAAAAGTTCGTTTAATCACCGATAGGATGGTGGTGCGTTTGGTTCATGACCGCGATGCATATCGCTTGGCAGACTATTACGCAGAGAATCGTGAGTTCCTGAAACCGTGGGAGCCAGTGCGAGATGAAAGCCACTGTTATCCTTCTGGATGGCAAGCCCGACTCGGGCTGATTAATGAATTACAAAAACAAGGCAGTGCCTACTATTTTTTGCTGCTCGATCAGAATGAAAATGAGGTTCGTGGCGTGGCTAATTTTAGCAATGTGCTGCGCGGCTCTTTTCATGCCTGTTATCTCGGCTATTCCTTGGGCGAGAAATGGCAAGGGCAGGGACTGATGTATGAAGGTGCGCAGGCGGCGATTCGTTATATGTTCCGCCAGCAGCGCATGCACCGTATTATGGCGAACTATATGCCACATAATCAGCGTAGTGGTGCGTTGCTTAAACGTATGGGATTTGAAAAAGAAGGTTACGCCAAAGATTATCTGCTGATTAACGGTAAGTGGCAGGATCACGTGTTGACTGCGCTGATTAATCAGGAATGGACAGCTCCGCGTTAGTGAGTCTCGTACAATTCATGTACAAAAGGATAGTAAACCCATGAAGAATCCATTATCTCCGCTCGAAGCTCGCGTTATTGGCTGTTTTTTGGAAAAACAGGTCACCACGCCCGATCAATATCCGCTTTCTCTCAATGGCTTGACCACGGCGTGCAATCAGAAAACCAACCGAGATCCGGTGCTTGAATTGAGTGAGTCTGACGTTCAGTCGACGTTGGATATGCTGATGAAAAAGCATCAAGTGCGCTCGCTGAGCATTCCCGGCAGCCGAGTGATGAAATATGAGCATCGGTTTTGTAACTCTGAGTTTGGTAATCTGAAATTCTCTGAGGCTGAAGTGGCCGTGGTGTGTTGCTTGCTGCTGCGCGGACCGCAAACGCCGGGGGAGCTTCGTACGCGTACCAATCGCCTGTATGAGTTTAGCGATGTGACTCAGGTAGAACAGGTGTTGAATGAGCTGGCGGCGCGTGAGGATGGGCCATTTGTCGTTCGTTTGCAACGCGAAGCGGGTAAGCGAGAAAGCCGCTATGCGCATCTGTTTAGCGGCGAAGTAGAAAATGTAGCCACCTCTGCGACAGACAACTTAATGGCTACGCTGGGTGATGATTCGTTGGCTGAACGCGTTGCCTCGTTAGAAGCCGAAGTGGCCGAGCTCAAAGCGCGCGTAGATAGCCTATTGGCTCACCTTGCAGATTAAGGGATCTTCTATGACCAAATTACGGATTGGCGTTGTGGGGCTGGGGGGGATCGCTCAAAAGGCTTATTTACCTATTTTCAGCCAGGCCGAACGCTGGGAGTTAGTGGGCGGTTTTTCTCCGACGCTAAGCAAAGCACAAGCCGTGTGTGACCGCTATCGCATGCAGGCTTTTGCTCGTTTGGATGAGCTGGCTCAGCAGTGTGATGCACTGTTTGTGCATAGCAGCACGAATACGCATTTCGAGGTGGTTAGCGATCTTTTACAGCGTGGTAAGCACGTTTATGTCGATAAGCCATTGGCGGAAACGATCGCGCAAGCAGAACAACTGATTGCGCTGGCCGAACAGCAAAACTGTCGTTTAATGGTGGGCTTCAACCGCCGTTTCGCGCCGCGTTATATGCAAATCAAACAGCAGGCGCATAACGTGGCATCGATCCGCATGGATAAACACCGCCATCAAAATATTGGTCCTAAAGATGTGCGTTTTACCTTGTTGGACGACTATCTTCACGTCATTGATACCGCGCTCTGGATGAGTGGTAGAAATCTGAAGCTGAAATCGGGGATTCTGCATACCAATGATGTCGGGCAGATGATTTATGCCGAGCACCATTTTAGCGCGGGTCAGACTCAGATAACGACGTCAATGCATCGTGCCGCGGGCTCGCAGCGTGAGGTTATGCAGGTGGTTACCTCTGGCGCGATCTATGATGCGCAGGATTTGCGTAGCCTTAGTATTGAGCGTGATACCGTGCTTAGCGAATCCCCCATTCCTAGCTGGCAGTCTACGTTGGAGCAGCGCGGTTTTGTCGGGGCGGTGAATCACTTTATCGATTGTGTTGAAAATCAGACGGCACCGTTAACGTCGGGAGAACAGGCTATTGCCGCTCAACGAATAGTAGAAAGTTTGCTTTCTCAGTAGGGCTAATCGTTGATTTTTAGTCAGTGTTCTATTGGTTTGTAACATCTCCGGCTAGATCTTCCGCCACAGATAAGTAGACTAGTGCTCCTTAATCGCCCTTGCTGTGAACCTGCAGGGGTTGCAACCGTTGAAAAAACTAACTCATGAATTTATTAAAATCACTGGCGGCGGTCAGCTCGATGACCATGTTCTCGCGCGTGTTGGGATTTGCGCGGGATGCGCTTGTGGCGCGAATTTTCGGCGCAGGCGTGGCGACAGATGCCTTTTTTGTTGCCTTTAAACTGCCTAATCTATTGAGGCGTATTTTCGCAGAAGGCGCCTTCTCTCAGGCTTTCGTCCCCATTTTGGCAGAGTACAAAAGCCAGCAGGGCGAAGAGGCTACGCGTACTTTTGTCGCTTACGTCAGTGGAATGTTGACGCTGGTGTTAGCCTTAGTCACTGTCCTTGGGATGATTGCTGCCCCGTGGGTGATTTGGGCAACGTCTCCTGGATTTCTCCGCGATCCTGACAAGTTTGAGCTCACCGCTTCGTTGCTGCGTATTACTTTCCCTTATATTTTGCTTATCTCTTTAGCTTCCTTAGCGGGGGCAGTGCTTAACACGTGGAACAGATTCTCTGTACCTGCTTTTGCACCCACGTTTTTAAATCTCAGCATGATTGGCTTCTCGTTGTTTGCCGCTCCTTATTTTAATCCGCCGATTATGGCTTTAGCTTGGGCAGTGACCGTGGGTGGCGTGCTGCAATTGGCTTACCAACTGCCACATTTGAAAAAAATTGGCATGTTGGTATTACCGCGAATCAATCTTCGCGATGCTGGCGTTTGGCGAGTGATGAGATTGATGGGGCCAGCGATTATTGGTGTCTCAGTCAGCCAAATATCCTTAATCATAAACACCATTTTTGCTTCATTTTTGGTGTCTGGCTCAGTTTCATGGATGTACTACGCCGATCGTATGATGGAATTTCCATCAGGTGTTCTCGGTGTTGCTTTAGGCACTATTTTGCTGCCTTCGCTGGCAAAAAGCGTTTCTAGCGGTCGCTTAGACGATTATTCTCGTTTGATGGATTGGGGGTTACGCCTGTGCTTTGTTCTGGCATTGCCAAGTACGGTGGCTTTGGGGATTTTATCCAAACCCTTGATCGCATCCCTGTTCCAGTATGGTCAGTTCACGGCCTTTGATACTGAGATGACTCAGCGGGCTTTGATTGCCTACTCCGTCGGTTTGATGGGGATTATTTTGGTGAAGGTTCTAGCTCCGGGCTTTTACTCACATCAGAACATTAGAACGCCGGTAAAAATCGCAATAGCCTCGTTGATTATGACTCAATTAATGAACTTAGCTTTTATCGGGCCATTTAAACATGCTGGACTGTCACTTTCTATCGGGCTGGCGGCATGTCTTAATGCGGGCTTGCTCTACTGGCAACTGCGTAAGCAAAAGATGTATATACCGCAGACTGGTTGGGTGCTATTCCTGACTAAGCTCGTGATTGCGGTCGTTGTCATGGCGGCGGTGCTCATTGGAATGATGTGGTTCATGCCTGCATGGGACACTGGCAATATGCTGATGCGCATTCTGCGGCTATTGCTGGTTGTGGTGGTAGGGGCTGGTTCCTATTTTGCGGCGTTAGCGCTGCTCGGTTTTCGTGTGCGAGATTTTACAAGAAACGTTGTGGTCTAATCGCCGCTGAAAACTCATTAGGCCAGTACTTGTTAAGGATGACAGATTGAAACGATTTTTGATTTTTGCCGGTGCTATGGTTATAGCACCTATCGCAATGGCTGATTGCCAAGAGCAACTTAAATCTTTGTCTCACCAGCTTTACGGCAAACGGGCGGTGGATGATGATAATTTGAATGTATGCAAAGTTTGGCCATACTCGCCGGATAAAACCATTATGGTGATGTTAGTTAATCAGCCAGAAGAAAGAGATCGCGACGTTTATGACTATGACGTAGATGTTGTGGTCACGGATACACAATCGGGAAAGATCTTAGCCCGCAACTATCATCCACATGCCATTACTAACGATGCAATTGCGTTAAGCCATGTCACGATTGACACCGCTCGTTATCAGCTTACGCCGGAACTGAGGGCATTCGGTGTTAGGTTTAACAGCCATGGATCCTCCCGAGTAAACCCTATTTATTATAGCAATCTCAATTTATATGTACTGAAAGACAGAGCGCTACCGTTGATGGTAAATCAACTCACGGTTGAGGACTTTGGTGCAGAGTGGGATGGTGATTGCGCGGGGTATTCTGATAAAACAACTCGAACCCTCTCTATTTCAAAAACGTCAACCTCCGGTTTTGCCGATC
Source organism: Hafnia paralvei ATCC 29927 (assembly GCF_001655005.1). Lineage (GTDB taxonomy): Bacteria > Pseudomonadota > Gammaproteobacteria > Enterobacterales > Enterobacteriaceae > Hafnia > Hafnia paralvei. The sequence continues at coordinate 149,567 of NZ_LXET01000041.1, read as the reverse complement.
TTAGCGTACATGAAGTCTCGACCCATACAGAGTCAGCCAAAAGAAACAATGACTGCGAGGATACTGCGGTGAGTAAGACGCAGGCTAACTATACCTTACACTTCAATGGCATTAATTATTCAGTCGATAAGAAACAACGACTTTTTGATGAAAGCCAGTTCTGAGTATATTGGGGACATTTAGCATTGAAAAAACGGCTCATGTGAGCCGTTTTTTGTGGGGTAACCTGCGTTAAATAACGCAGCGATGAATTACATGCGCTCTACGGTTTCAATTCCCAGAGTATCTAATCCGGTCTTCAGTGTTCTTGCTGTCAGCGCAGCAAGCTGTAAGCGGCTGTTACGCTGTTCTTCACTCTCTGCGGTAAGAATAGGGCAGGCTTCATAGAAGCTGGAGAACAGACCCGCTAAGTCATACAGATAAGTACACATCACGTGCGGTGTACCTTCACGGGCAACTTGCGTGATGGTTTCTTCAAACTGAATCAAACGTGCAGCCAACGCTTTTTCACGGTCTTCAGTGAGGACGATGTTACCGCTCAGTGACTGTTCGTCGATACCCGCACGCTTGAAGATTGAAGACACACGGGTATAGGCGTATTGCATGTAGGGCGCCGTATTTCCTTCAAACGCGAGCATGTTGTCCCAGTCGAAGATGTAGTCTGTGGTACGACTCTTTGACAGATCCGCATATTTCACCGCGCCAATACCAACCACCTCAACCAGCTTCGCCAGTTCATCGCCGCTCAGATCTGGATTCTTCTCTGCAATCAGTTTACCTGCGCGTTCAACGGCTTCATCCAACAGGTCAGACAGTTTGATGGTGCCACCAGAGCGGGTTTTAAACGGCTTGCCGTCTTTGCCCAGCATCATGCCGAACATATGGTGTTCGAGGCTGACGGAGTCAGGCACATAGCCCGCTTTACGCACGATAGTCCATGCTTGCATCAGGTGCTGATGTTGACGAGAGTCGATGTAATACAGCACACGATCGGCTCCGAGAGTTTCATAACGATATTTTGCACAGGCAATATCGGTGGTGGTGTACAGGTAGCCGCCATCCTTTTTCTGGATGATGACGCCCATAGGCTCACCTTCTTTATTTTTGTATTCGTCGAGGAATACAACGGTTGCGCCTTCGCTCTCAACAGCCAGTCCTTTAGCTTTCAGGTCGGCTACGATGCCCGGCAACATGCTGTTGTAGAGGCTTTCACCCATCACGTCATCTTTAGTTAAGGTCACGTTCAGGCGCTGGTAGTTTTTCTGGTTTTGCGACATGGTGATGTCGACCAGCTTACGCCACATTTCGCGGCAGTACTCATCGCCACCTTGGAGTTTAACCACATAGGCACGTGCACGTTCGGCGAACTCAGCGTCTTCATCGTAGTGCTTTTTCGCTTCGCGATAGAAGGCTTCCAGATCGGAGAGATCCATCTCATTCGCGTGTTCGTTTTGCATTTTCTCCAGATAAGCGATCAGCATACCGAATTGGGTACCCCAGTCGCCGACATGGTTAGCGCGAATGACGTTGTGTCCGAGGAACTCAAGCGTACGAACGGAAGCATCACCAATGATGGTTGAACGCAGGTGACCCACGTGCATTTCTTTGGCTACGTTAGGTGCAGAGTAGTCAACCACGATGGTTTGCGGCTTAACCGCGGCAACGCCAAGGCGCTCATCGGCCAGTGCCATCTCAACCTGTTTTGCCAGCCATGCGGGATCGAGGAAGATATTAATGAAGCCCGGACCAGCGATTTCAACGTTGCTTGCGATACCGCCCAATTCAAGGTGAGTTAATACCTGTTCTGCCAGTTGTCGTGGTGCAATACCCAGTTTCTTGGCCGCGCCCATGACGCCATTGGCCTGATAGTCGCCAAATTGTGCTTTCGCGGATTGACGGACAAGAGCTTCGCTATTAGCAGGAGCGCCTGCAGCCACCAGAGCCTGGGTGACTTTATCTGAAAGAAGTGCCTGAATATTCACCGGGTTACCTTAAATTTGTAAAGCCTGACGTGTGTGACGACGGCGTTTTATATGTGAGTTCGTTCATCAAGGTGTATTCACACCAAAACAGCCGATAATTATATGTCAATTCGCAGCATGAGTCAGCAAGCATGCGCTTAAGCTGCGCAGATTCTGGGAATAAATAGGGCATGGAAGTCTGCTAAAAGAGCAGGTAAAGTACGCAACCTTGCTGATAGCGGAGAGAGAGTGGAAATGACATTTTTAGCAGACATTGATGCGCTACATGATCTGGAGGCCGATCTGGTTCGTTTTACCGCGCTGCTGCAAATTTTTGCAGATAAGTTGGAATTGGATCTCTCTGCCTTTAGTGCCGATCATATTTCTCTGCGTTGTCATCAAAATACCACGGCCGAGCGCTGGCGCAGTGGGTTTGAAACATGTAGCTCGTTGTTGTCTGAAAATATGATTAATGGTCGCCCAATCTGTCTGTTTGATTTACACCAGCCATTATCGGTGGGACCGTGGCAGATTGACTGCGTAGAGTTGCCGTACCCCGGCGAAAAGCGCTACCCACACGAAGGTTGGGAGCATGTCGAGCTGGTTATTGCAGGCGATCCTGAGACCTTACATCCACGAGCACTTGAGTTGTTATCCGATTCAGCGCTGCTGGCTCCGGGGATCAAGCTAAAATTTAGTAGCCCAAAAGGGGAGTCGGAACGTTTACCTAACCCAACGTTGGCTGTCACCGACGGTGAGATTACCATCAAGTTTCACCCGTATTCTATTCGTGAAATCGTGGCGAGTGAGCAGCAATAACGTCACGGTTGGTCGATTGCGGATATAAGAAATCAAAAAAACGCCATTATCGTAGAGATAACGGCGCTTTTTTTAGCAGGCTTAGAGCGCGTTTATTGCGTTTTCCATACGATCCAGTGCTTTTGTTAACAGTCCACGGTTACAGCCAAAGTTAATGCGTACAAATTTAGCATTACCAAAGTCTGCGCCCGGTGATAAACCCACGCCCGCCTGCTCGAAGAACGCATGGGGATTGTCCACCGGTAGCGCTGAGGCATCAACCCACGCGAGATAGGTCGCTGCAAGGTTAACTGTAGATAGACCTTTCATCGCATTAATTCTGGCAACGAGCAGATCTCGGTTGCCGCGCAGATAGTCTAGCTGCGCATTCAACCATTCTTGGCCATCGCGATAGGCGGCTTCAGCCGCGACGTAGGCCAGAATATCCACGCTCGGGACGACGCCGGTGCGTTCGGTAATAAAACGATCGCGCAGGTTTTTGTTCGGGATAATAGCTATCGTCGCACCTAAGCCTGCAATGTTGTAGGTTTTGGATGGCGCCATCAGCGTAATGCTGCGCTGTGCGGCGTCATCATTGAGTGAAGCAATTGGGACGTGCTTAACGCCGGGTTCTAGCAGTAAGTCACAATGAATTTCGTCCGAACAAATCAGAAGATTGTGGCGCTGAGCAAAGGCGAGCTGTTCTTCGAGCTCTTCTCGTGTATAGACCGTTCCGCCCGGATTATGTGGGTTACACAGCATCAGAAGTTTTTCGTTACCGGTGAGCTGCTGCTCGGCGCTCGCTAAATCCATCACCCAGCGTTGGTTATTGAGCTTGACTGGAATTTGCAACTGCTGACGATGTGCGAAACGGGATGATTTAACAAACGGCGGATAAATTGGGAACGGCGCCAGCGTATGCTGTTGTGGATCGGTAAATGCACGCACGCTTAAGTTCAAACCACATACCATACCTGGCAAAAATACCAGCCACTCAGGCTTCACATCCCATTGATATAAATCGCGCATGCGCTTGATAAATATCTGCACCAATTCTTGTGATGGGTCGCCGTAGCCAAACACGCCCTCTGCAACGCGTTTTTGAAGAGCGTCAATCACAGCGGGTGGTGAGCGGAAGTCGGTATCTGCGACCCACATCGGAATGATGTCTTTGTTCGCATATTTGTTCCATTTCTGGCTATCACTGTGACTTCTGTCGACCCATTCATCAAAATTGAATGTCATAGTATTCATCCTTTAGTAGGCTTAGTTCCTGCCCAGTAGGCAATTGCAACACGAGTGACGAAATTATCATGGTTATCATCAGCCAGTGATGTTTTTGCGTGTCTGCATAAAGAGTATTTAGCGTATCAAGAGTTCATGACCGAGAGTGAGATATATCACGGTTTTTTTCAGCCTACGCGAGAAGGCTCCTCTTTCTCAAGCATCAATGCGTTGGAATGAAAAGTTTTCACGTAACGTAGTCTGTCTTGGCGGTTTTTTGGAGGTATTTTAGTATGAAATTGGAAATTTGTTGCTTTGGGGCAGAGTGCGCCCTCACGGCGGAACGTGCCGGTGCGGATCGCATAGAACTCTGTGCCAGCCAGTTAGATGGGGGGTTAACGCCAAGCTATGGCACGTTGAAATGGGTGCGAGATAAGGTTTCTATCCCTGTGCATCCTATTATTCGTCCTCGCGGCGGAGATTTTTGTTATAGCTATACTGATTTTGAAGTGATGAAAAATGACATGGCAATGATTCGCGATATGGGGTTTCCCGGTGCGGTTGTTGGTTTGTTAGATGCGGAAGGGCATATCGATTTGCCAAGAATGCGTGAGCTGATGCAGCTGAGTGGCAATATGGCCATCACTTTCCACCGTGCTTTTGATATGTGTGTAAGTCCGATGGTGGCATTGAGCCAGTTGACCGATTTAGGGATTGCGCGCATTCTGACATCGGGTCAGCAGCAGAGCGCTGAGGTCGGGCTGCCACTACTGAAAGAGCTACTGAATGCCACACAAGGTCCAGTCATTATGGCAGGTGCAGGCGTGCGTTTAACCAATCTGCACAAGTTTCAAGAAATTGGATTAACTGAGGTGCACAGCTCCGCCGGTCATATGGTGCCTTCTGAAATGCGTTATCGTAAAGCTGGCGTCACGATGTGTTCAGACAGTGAATTTGATGAATTCACCCACTATTGTGTAGATGGCGAAGTGGTTGAAGCGATGAAAACGGCGTTAAGCTTAGGTGAGCCGTTTCCACGTTCTGCATGATGCAGACGTGTGTCGTACAGTTCCAGTAGAAGTAGTACGAATTTTAGTGGAAGTTTCGCTAAACAGTATGGCCCCAACAAAAATCGTTGGGGCTTTTTTTCGCCCGTTGTGGATTAAGGCTTACGGGCAACAATAACCGCGCGAATTGGTGCTGGGTAGCCTTCCACGGTTTTGCTTTGGTCGTTGGGATCGAGGAACTCTGCTAAAGACTCGCTGATCATCCAGTCAGTACGGCGTTGCTCCTCTAATGAGGTCACGCAAGAATCCACGATGCGTACATCGACAAAACCGCATTTTTCCAACCATTTAACCAGCGCTTTAGCCGACGGAATGAAATATACATTGCGCATCTGAGCATAGCGGTCACCAGGTACTAACACCTGATTTTCATCACCTTCGATGACAATGGTTTCCAGTACCAGCTCACCGTCTTTCACCAACTGATTTTTTAGCTGATATAGATGATCGAGCGGCGAACGGCGGTGGTATAAAACCCCCATGGAAAATACCGTGTCGAAGGCGGCGAGCTCAGGCAATTGCTCAATGCCTAGCGGTAATAGATGCGCGCGTTGATCGCCACCCAGCAGCTTACGTACCGCTTCAAATTGGCATAGGAACAGTTGCATAGGGTCGATACCTACGGCGAAATGTGCCCCTGCACCAATCATGCGCCATAGGTGGTATCCGCTGCCACAGCCGACGTCAAGAATAGTGCGACCTTCCAGAGGCGAAATGTGCGGTAATACACGCTCCCATTTCCAATCTGAACGCCATTCGGTATTGATATGGATACCATATAGATCAAATGGCCCTTTGCGCCACGGCATCAGTGCGCGTAGCATTTTCTCAATCCCTTCTTTCTGACCCGGCCCCAGTTCAGGCTCTGCTTGAGCGCGAACGCCATTGAGCAAATCCAGAGAGTGCGGTGTCATTTCAGGAAGACGATCGACGGCGTTAAACCAGTCTTTAAATTTGCCATGCAACGACTCACGCTGCCATGCGGCTAGCTGTGCCGGCAGAACCTCCAGCCAGTGGCTTAAAGGACTATTTGCGATTCGTTGATAGAAATTACCAAATTCGATCATGCGACGACGTCTCCTTTTACGGCCAGCAAGGAGCCGAAGTTAAAACATTGGAACCATATTTCAGCGTGTTCAAAACCAGCCTGACTCAGTCGGCTTTTGTGTGTTTCGACCGAGTCAGTCAGCATCACATTTTCTAACATGCTGCGCTTTTGGCTGATTTCTAGCTCACTGTAGCCGTTGGCACGTTTGAAGTCGTGGTGCATGTTAAACAGCAATTCACCTAATGTTTTGTCTTCAAAGTTAAATTTCTCCGACAGTACCAAAACGCCCCCCGGCAGTAAGCCTTGATAAATTTTATTCAGTAGAGACTGGCGTTCTTCTGGGGCTAAAAACTGCAGCGTAAAATTGAGCACCACCATAGAGGCGTTCTCGATAGCAATATTTTGAATATCGGCTTCAATAACCTCAACCGGCGTTTGAGCTCGGAAGGCGTCAATATGGCGGCGGCAGCGCTCAACCATCGCGGGAGAGTTATCGACGGCGACGATCTGGCATCCTTGCGCACGAATATTACGACGCATGGAGAGCGTCGCAGCACCCAACGAGCAGCCTAAGTCATACACTTTAGTATTGGGCTGGGCAAAGCGCTCTGCCAACATTCCGATCATAGAAATAATGTTGGAATAACCCGGCACTGAGCGTTGGATCATATCGGGGAAGACTTCGGCGACGCGTTCGTCAAAAGTCCAGTCCCCAAGTTTGGCAATAGGGGCCGAGAAAAGCGTATCGCGGTCAGCGCTACCGTCGTTGCCACCCGAAGCGGCATCAAAAGTGTTATCAGAAAGTGTATCGCGGTTTGACATAAGCAAGGATGCATGCGGTTTCAACAAAGGGCGCATATTTTAGCAGATAAACGCCTGTTGCGGCTATTCCCTCGCAAATAAGAGGGTTGTGCGTGGCAGATATAGCACAAATAAGTGCGTTGACGATTGGATAAACTGGCAACAGTTAGCATGCCTAGCATGAAGTTTGGCTTGATTGCAATAGTCAGGAAGTGATACAAAGCAGCCCGCAATGTAAATAAAATAATACGATGCGCCACGGTTCAGCGTTCACACAGCGCTAATGACGCTATCGCACAGAGGAAAAAATGGGCGATCTGCAACAACAAGAAGAAACCCTGCAAAGGGGATTAAAGAATAGACATATCCAACTGATAGCACTGGGCGGTGCCGTTGGTACGGGATTATTTCTGGGTATTGCGCAAACGATCAAAATGGCGGGGCCATCCGTTTTACTCGGCTATGCTATCGGTGGTTTTATTGCGTTCCTGATCATGCGCCAACTGGGCGAAATGGTGGTTGAGGAGCCGGTCGCCGGATCATTTAGTCACTTTGCTTATAAGTACTGGGGCAGCTTTGCTGGGTTCTTAGCAGGTTGGAACTATTGGGTCATGTTTGTGCTGGTGGGAATGGCTGAGCTGACGGCGGTAGGTATTTATATCCAGTACTGGTGGCCTGATATTCCCACGTGGATGTCTGCGGCTGGGTTCTTTGTCATCATTAACATTATCAATCTGGTCAACGTGCGTGTGTACGGTGAAACCGAATTCTGGTTTGCAATCATCAAGGTTGGCGCCATTATCGGCATGATTGTCTTTGGCGCATGGATGCTAGCATCCGGCTCCGGTGGACCACAGGCCAGTATCACTAATCTGTGGACGCAGGGTGGCTTCCTCCCCAACGGCTGGCATGGGCTGATTATGGCTATGGCGGTCATTATGTTTTCATTTGGTGGACTGGAACTGGTAGGCATTACTGCTGCTGAAGCCAGTGAACCGCGCAAAAGTATCCCTAAAGCCACAAACCAAGTCGTGTATAGAATCCTGATTTTCTATATTGGTTCGCTGACCGTTTTGTTGTCGCTTTATCCTTGGCAAAACGTTGTGCAGGGGGGAAGTCCTTTTGTGATGATCTTCCATGCATTGGATAGCAATTGGGTTGCGACCGCGCTCAATATTGTCGTGTTGACCGCCGCATTGTCTGTGTATAACAGTTGCGTCTATTCCAACAGCCGAATGCTTTTCGGTTTGGCAAAGCAGGGTAATGCGCCCGCGGTGTTGACAAAAGTTAACCGCCGAGGCGTGCCCATTCTCTCTATTGGTTTGTCCGCGCTGACGACGTCTGCGGTGGTGCTGATTAATTATCTTATGCCGGGTGAGGCGTTTGAGCTATTGATGGCCTTGGTGGTTTCAACGCTGGTCATTAACTGGGTGATGATTTGTATGGCGCATCTTAAGTTTAAAGCCGCGAAGAATCAGCAAGGTGTTACGACCGCATTTAAAGCTCTGTGGTATCCGTATGGTAATTATCTCTGCCTAGCATTTTTAGCCCTGATTCTGGTGATTATGTATATGACCCCAGGTATTAGAATTTCAGTGATCCTGTTACCTATTTGGGTTGCAGTGCTGTGGGTTGGTTTTTTGCTCTCTCGTAAGAAAGCGAAGATTTAATCAAAAAGTCACATCGAAAAGGCAATCTGCGGATTGCTTTTTTGATTGGCGTCTCCGACGTGTGCGACAAAAACAAAAAAACCTCGTGGATAAACGAGGTTTTTTTGTTTTCCGCTGCGGTTGGTAGCCGCGGCGCACGTTAGTGTTCTTCAACGTGATAAATATATGATGGCAAGCAGAGCAAGTCAATTCATTGGGCATTACAACAATCTTAACTAACAGCATTAAAACAACTGGTTGCATATACAGTATTCTGGCATATAATCACTTTTGTTGAAAGGCGTAACGTGTTCTGAGCCGCAAACGGGCAACGAGTTTTAAGTCCTAGCCAATAGCGAGTGGTGTCGATTGGTGCCTTAACTCAAGGAAGCACGTTAGTGTTTTTCAACAATCCGATGGCTGATAGGCAGCGGAAAGGCAAAGCCATCGTTAGTGCTCCTTACTCGGAGAGAGCGTATGAAATTTCTTGAACTATTGACGGTTCTTGCGAAATTCATGGTTGCCGTCGTGCAACTGCTTGAAGCAGCGTTAAGGTTTGTTAGCTGATTCAAGTCGCATCTAAGGAGGAGAGGAAACTCTCCTCCTTTAACACAGACTCTTTTAAGAAAGGCATTAATCTAGCGTAAACATCTGATCCCATGGCAGGTAGAAGAGGTTGGCTAAAACCATCAATACCAGTGAAATATAGGTTGCACTCATTCCAGAACGGCGCCAGCGAATTTCACGATGGCGTAATCCATAAGAATGCATCAACCGACCCGCGATCAAAAGGATCCCACATACGTGAATCATCCAGATCAGAGAGCCATTCATCTCCATCATGACAAGCAAAATGGCTGCAATAGGAATGTACTCCACTGCGTTGCCATGAACACGTATCGCAGTCTGTAGTTCATAAAACCCGCCGTCACCGTAGGCCACACGATACTGCATACGCAGTTTGACGACGTTCAAAGACAGTTTGATCAATAACAGTGCGCCGAGCACGACATAAAGCGCGCTTACCATTTTTTAGCTCCATCGCCCAATAATTTACCGGCAGATGAATAATAGCGAGACATCGGAAAATTGTCCCTAGGAAAAATCGCTGGCGGGTACGGAGTTCGTTCGTTAAACCATCAGTTCGGTTAAACTTGTGACCTAGATTCTAGAATAACGAGGTTTGCAACGGCCAATCTGGCTGTGGTGGAAGATGCTTTATTTTTTGGCTCAGCAATGGCCAAAGTGCGCGAGCCTGCTGTGGCGCATCTGTGCAATCAGGCGTATGAATAAAAAGATAAGGAGTATGGCTATGGCTCCAATCCGCTAATTTCTTTTCCCATTGTTGCAGCCAAAGACGGTTGTCTTCTAAAACATCACCGCCAACAAAACGCACCAGTGGGTTATCAGCAGTGAGTACAGCGTGAACAGGTAGCTTGGGCTTTTTTTGTTGTGCATCGCGTACCGCGGGTGTGAGAGGTTTGGCATGATGCACCGGTCGGCTGTCTAGCAAGACTCGGTTAATTTGTCGTTCATGCAGGCCGCGGTTAAACGCACGCTCAGCTTCCCCTTTGGCAAAGAAATCAGGGTGCCGTACTTCTACGCCATAGGTGAATTCTTTGGGCAATGCATCTAAAAATTGCCACAGACGCGGTAAATGCTGAGGCGCAAAGGCGGCGGGAAGTTGTAGCCAAAGCTGACCGATGCGTGAATGTACGGGCTGTAAACTGGAGTAGAAGGCGCTAAGCTGTTCAGTGCACTGTATGAGCGCGGCCTGATGGCTGATGATCGACGGAAATTTAAAGCAGAAACGAAAATTATCATCGGTCATGTCACGCCAGCGTCTGGCAATTTCTGGCTTTGGTAGTGCGTAAAATGTGGTGTTGCCCTCGACGCAGTTAAAATATCGGCTGTAATCAGCAAGGTCGCGTAATCCAATTTTATGCCAAGCTGCATGTTGCCACTGAGGCAAACCGATATACATCATTTCTACGTTGCTCCTGAGTAGGGACTTTAAAAAATATACCATAGATGATTGCCTTGGATGAGCGCGGGCGTAATTTGTTTCTCCAAGACTTTCAAGCACATCGTGGTGTACCTATTGCCTGATAGGTTCCGTTAAGTTGTGAAGGGCAAAAGATCTATTCGACGACGAATTTGTAGTATTTGATTGATTCTTATCAACTCTTATTGATTAGGATAAGCGTCAAAATGGACAGTCATGTACTATTTCGCTGTAAAAATAAACAGCTAGGCCGATAGCGTCTTAAAAGCAATAAAATGGGTGGTTTTTAATCGATGGCGAGATTCCGCGCAAAGTGCGCGCCCGCTCTTATCGCAGCGGCGAATTTCCTTTATAATAGCCGCCTTTTTTCATCAAACATGTAATCTATCACTAGCTATGCCGATCTACGAATACGCTTGTAGCGACTGCAATCATCAGTTAGAGAAATTGCAAAAAATGTCTGATGCGCCGTTGGTTGATTGTCCGGCGTGTGGAAAACCGACGCTGAAAAAACGCGTTTCTGCCGCGGGTTTCCAATTGAAGGGGACCGGATGGTATGCCACTGACTTTAAGCCAAAGTCAGTGAAGTCAGAGAATTAGAAAGCACTGAGTTAACTAGTTTAAATAGGGCTGCACAGGCAGCACCCACCCGGCCTACGTTCGGGTGCGGCATCGGTGAAGTATATAAGAAAGCCAAAGGATATCGTTATGCGTACTAATTATTGCGGGCAGTTGAATTTGTCCCATGAGGGTCAGGAAGTGACGCTTTGCGGTTGGGTACATCGCCGCCGCGATCTGGGTGGTTTAATCTTCATCGATCTGCGTGACCGTGAAGGCGTGGTACAGGTATTCTTCGATCCGGATCATCAGGAAGCGTTCCAGCAGGCTTCAGAGCTGCGTAACGAATTCTGTGTGCAAATCACGGGTACCGTGCGTGCACGTCCAGATAGCCAAAAGAATAAAGAGATGTCCACGGGTGAAGTGGAAGTGTTTGGTCACGCGCTGACTATCATCAACCGTTCAGAACCTTTACCGTTAGATTTCAACCAGACTAACAGTGAAGAAAATCGCCTAAAATATCGTTACCTCGACCTGCGTCGTCCAGAAATGGCGCAGCGTCTGAAAACGCGCGCGCGCATCACTGCGTTTGTGCGTCGTTTCATGGATAACCACGGTTTCCTTGACATCGAAACGCCGATGCTGACCAAGGCAACGCCTGAAGGTGCGCGCGACTATTTGGTTCCAAGCCGTGTACATAAAGGTAAGTTCTACGCATTGCCGCAGTCCCCACAGTTGTTCAAACAGCTGCTGATGATGTCTGGTTTCGATCGCTACTATCAGATCGTTAAGTGCTTCCGCGATGAAGACCTGCGTGCTGACCGTCAGCCTGAATTTACTCAGATCGATGTGGAAACTTCCTTCATGAGCGCAGAACAAGTGCGTGAAGTGATGGAAGAACTGGCTCGCTCTTTATGGCAGGAAATCAAGGGTGTTGATCTGGGCAAATTCCCAGTGATGACGTTTGCTGAAGCGATGCGTCGTTATGGTTCCGACAAACCCGATCTGCGTAACCCACTGGAGCTGGTGGACGTTGCCGATCTGGTTAAAGACGTTGATTTCAAAGTCTTCTCCGGTCCAGCGAATGATCCTAAAGGCCGAGTCATTGCGCTGCGCGTACCCGGTGGTGCACATCTGACGCGTAAAATCATTGATGAATACGGTCAGTTCGTCAGCATCTATGGTGCTAAAGGTTTAGCGTGGATGAAGGTCAATGACCGTGCTGCGGGAATGGAAGGAGTTCAAAGCCCAATTGCCAAATTCCTGAACGCTGATGTTTTAGAATCTATTTTGGAACGTACCGGTGCACAAAGTGAAGACATTCTGTTCTTTGGTGCCGACACGAGCAAAATCGCTACCGATGCGATGGGCGCGTTGCGTCTGAAGGTGGGTCGCGAACTGAAGCTGACTAACGAAGATAGCTGGGCTCCGCTGTGGGTTATCGACTTCCCTATGTTTGAAGACGACGGTGAAGGTGGATTGGCTGCGATGCACCATCCATTCACTGCGCCACGCGATATCTCCCCAGCCGAGCTGAAGGCTCATCCCGTCGGCGCAATTGCTAACGCATACGACATGGTCATGAACGGCTATGAAGTAGGCGGTGGCTCTGTGCGTATCCATAACGGCGAAATGCAGGAAACCGTATTTGGTATTCTTGGGATCACTGAACAGGAACAGCGCGATAAGTTTGGCTTCCTGTTGGACGCGCTGAAATACGGTACTCCACCACATGCAGGTCTGGCCTTTGGTCTGGATCGTCTGGTGATGTTGTTGACCGGTACCGATAACATCCGCGATGTTATTGCGTTCCCTAAAACAACGGCAGCGGCTGATCCTCTGACCGATGCCCCAAGTTTTGCAAATCCTGCGTCATTGCAGGAACTCTCTATCTCTGTGGTTGCCAAAAAGGGCAGCGCAGACGAAGCAGAGAAAGCCTAATGGCATATAAGCGTCCTGAGTCGATTCTGGTGGTCATTTATGCTCGCCAGAGTGGTCGGGTGCTGATGTTACAGCGGCGCGACGATCCTGATTTCTGGCAGTCGGTTACCGGCAGTCTGGAAGAGGGCGAATCTGCGCCGCACGCCGCACAGCGTGAAGTAAAGGAAGAAGTGGGTATTGATATTACAGGTGAAAACCTGTTATTGACGGACTGTCAGCACTGTGTGGAGTTTGAGTTATTTGCGCATTTGCGCCATCGCTATGCACCCGGTGTGACTCGCAATTTGGAGCACTGGTTCTGTCTGGCGCTGCCGTCGGAGCGAGAGATCCCGCTGACGGAACATCTGGCTTATCAATGGCTAGACGTTGAGCAGGCTGCCCAGCTCACCAAGTCGTGGAGCAACCGGCAGGCGATTGAAGAACTCGTTCATTGATTAAGTGCCTGTGTGGCAAATCGTTTAAGAGGTTAACTTTTGGCGTTTGCCACTATTCATCCTAACAGGCGTAAAGTTTGTCATTTTTAAAGCCCTACGGCTTTTACCGGAGAAACATATGGCAGGTCATAGTAAGTGGGCCAACACGAAACACCGTAAAGCCGCGCAGGATTCTAAGCGCGGTAAAATCTTCACCAAAATTATTCGCGAGCTGGTTACTGCTGCGAAATTAGGCGGTGGTGATCCGGGTGCGAACCCACGTCTGCGCGCGGCTATCGATAAAGCGCTGTCCAACAACATGACCCGCGATACGTTGAACCGTGCAATCGCGCGTGGTGTAGGCGGTGATGATGATACCAACATGGAAACCATCATCTATGAAGGATATGGTCCTGGTGGTTCTGCGATCATGGTTGAGTGCCTGAGTGATAACCGCAACCGTACCGTAGCTGAAGTGCGTCATGCTTTCACGAAAACGGGGGGGAATCTGGGAACTGATGGTTCTGTTTCTTACCTGTTCACCAAGAAAGGCGTTATTTCCTATGCACCGGGTCTGGACGAAGATACCGTGATGGATGCGGCGTTGGAAGCGGGTGCTGATGACGTAGTGACCTATGATGACGGCGCTATCGACGTCTTCACCCCATGGGAAACTTTTGGCGAAGTGAAAGATGCGTTAGATGCTGCCGGTCTGGTTGCTGAGTCCGCTGAAGTTTCTATGATACCTTCCACTAAGGCGGAAATGGATGCAGAAACAGCACCTAAGCTGATGCGTCTGATCGATATGCTGGAAGATTGTGACGATGTGCAGGAAGTTTATCACAACGGTGAAGTTTCCGACGAGGTTGCGGCTACTCTGGAATGAGTATCATCCTCGGGATTGACCCCGGCTCACGGATCACGGGATATGGTGTGATCCGTCAGGTGGGGCGAAAGCTCGAATATCTCGGCAGCGGGTGCATTCGCACCTCTGTCGATGATTTACCCACTCGCCTGAAGCTGGTGTATGCCGGCGTTAGTGAGATCATCACCCAGTTCCAGCCAGATATTTTTGCTATTGAACAAGTTTTTATGGCGAAGAATGCAGACTCGGCCTTAAAGCTAGGCCAGGCTCGTGGTGCGGCCATTGTTGCTGCCGTCAACGTTGATTTGCCCGTATTCGAATATGCTGCGCGGCAGATCAAGCAGACGGTCGTTGGAACCGGCGCTGCGGAAAAGGCGCAGGTTCAGCATATGGTGCGTTCACTGCTGAAACTCTCTGCGAATCCACAGGCGGATGCCGCTGATGCGTTGGCTGTGGCGATCACGCATTGCCATGTCAGCCAGAACGCATTACGCGCGAGTCCGACTCGGTTGAATCTTGCTCGTGGGCGTTTAAAGTAAATCAGATCGAACTATAATAGGCTGGATATTCATCCAGCCTTTTTTATGGTATAAGCTGTAGGTCATAATGAAAGAGTTTACTATTTAAGAGGAATTGCGCGTGATAGGTCGTCTCAGAGGAATTATTCTGGAAAAACAGCCGCCAGAAGTGCTGCTGGAAGCCAACGGCGTAGGCTATGAAGTCCACATGCCGATGACCTGTTTTTATGAGCTTCCCGAACTAGGACAGGAAGTTATTATCTTCACTCATTTTGTGGTGCGTGAAGATGCGCAGTTGCTGTACGGTTTTAATAATAAACAAGAGCGCGCGCTGTTTCGCGAGCTGATTAAAGTCAATGGTGTAGGGCCAAAACTGGCGCTGGCAATTTTATCAGGCATGTCTGCCCAGCAATTTGTTACGGCGATTGAACGCGAAGAAGTGAGCACGCTGGTCAAACTTCCCGGCGTGGGTAAGAAAACGGCCGAACGTCTCGTGGTGGAAATGAAGGATCGCTTTAAAGGACTCACCGGTGATTTGTTCAATAATCATAGTGATTTGCCGGTACCAGCAGCGAAAAAACCTGCCAGCGAAATTGATGCTGAAGGGGAGGCGGTATCCGCGCTGATTGCTCTTGGTTATAAACCGCAGGAAGCAAGCCGTATGATAAGCAAAATTGCCAAACCAGATGCAGACAGTGAAACGTTAATTCGTGATGCACTGCGCGCGGCGCTGTAATCGCCAATGAGGTAAATGAAGGATGATTGAAGCTGACCGTCTGATTACTGCGGAAGTGCAGAGCGAAGAAGAGATTATCGATCGTGCTATCCGTCCTAAAAGCCTATCTGAATATGTCGGGCAGCCACAGGTGCGTGGTCAGATGGAGATTTTCATCAAAGCGGCCAAGCTGCGTGGTGATGCGCTCGATCACTTGCTGATTTTCGGCCCGCCGGGATTGGGCAAAACGACATTGGCAAATATTGTCGCGAATGAAATGGGCGTGAATTTGCGTACCACATCTGGACCCGTGCTAGAGAAGGCGGGTGACTTAGCGGCTATGCTGACAAATCTTGAGCCACATGATGTGCTGTTTATTGACGAAATTCATCGTTTGTCTCCGGTGGTTGAAGAGATTCTGTACCCAGCGATGGAAGACTATCAGCTTGATATCATGATTGGCGAAGGTCCAGCCGCAAGGTCTATCAAGATTGATTTGCCTCCCTTTACGCTGGTGGGCGCAACGACCCGAGCGGGTTCTCTGACTTCACCGTTACGCGATCGATTTGGTATTGTGCAGCGTCTTGAGTTTTATCAGGTGGCTGATTTACAGCATATCGTGGGTCGTAGTGCTCAATGCTTAGGATTGTCACTGACAGAAGAAGGCGCACACGAGGTGGCTCGTCGTTCACGTGGTACACCGCGTATTGCTAACCGTCTGCTGCGCCGCGTGCGAGATTATGCGGAGGTCTGTGCCGACGGCAACATTGACGCGGATGTGGCAACGCAAGCGCTGAATATGTTGGATGTTGATGCTGAAGGCTTCGACTACATGGACCGAAAATTGCTGCTGGCGGTGATTGATAAGTTTATGGGGGGACCCGTTGGACTTGATAACCTTGCAGCCGCTATCGGCGAAGAGCGAGAAACTATCGAGGACGTATTGGAGCCCTATCTCATTCAGCAGGGATTTTTGCAGCGTACGCCGCGAGGGCGTATGGCAACCAATCATGCCTACAAACATTTTGGTATGACGCGCGAAGAGCCATAACCAGTGCTAAATAAAAAAGCCCGAGCATATTCAATGTCTCGGGCTTTTTGCTTTTACAGATATCTCACGTTAAACGCTTTGTTTTTTGCTCAGGCTGAGAATAAACATGGCGGTTGCGCATAGCACCACCGACGGCCCTGCAGGCGTATCGTAAAAGGCAGAGAAGGTTAGCCCACCGGTCACCGCTAGAATACCAATGATCACGGCAATGCTTGCCATTTGCTCCGGCGTGCGGGAAAAACGGCGCGCGGTGGCAGCAGGGATAATCAGCAGTGAGGTGATGATTAAAGCCCCAACAAATTTCATTGCCAAGCCGATGGTCAACGCCGTTACCAGCATCAGTATCATACGAACGCGCTCAAGATTAACGCCGTCGACGTGGGCGAGCTCTGGGCTAATAGTGACGGACAGCAGTGGGCGCCACTGCCACCACAGAATACCGAGAACAATGGCAACGCCAATCGCTATCATCACGATATCGTTATAGGTCACCGAAAGCAGATCGCCAAATAAATAAGCCATGAGATCGACGCGTACATTCGACATTAAAGCGACCACGACCAGGCCTAGCGAAAGCGCACTGTGTGCCATGATGCCAAGTAGGGTGTCAACGCCGAGTGTGGGGCGACGCTCTAACCACACTAAGCCAATCGCCAGTAGCAGAGTGACGACGATAACGGCGAAGAAAGGATTCACATTCAGCAATAAGCCAAACGCCACGCCAAGCAATGAGGCATGCGCTAGCGTATCACCGAAGTAAGACATGCGCCGCCATACGACAAATGACCCCAGAGGACCCGCAGTCAACGCCAGTAACGCTCCCGCGATCCAGCCCGGAAGAAGTAACTCAATCATGACTGCTGACTCCCATTACTCTTCAAGATGATTTTTCCTTGTAAATCGTGGCGGTGGTTATGGTGGTGACGATAAATCGCCAGTTGTTCTGCACCACGGTTGCCAAACATGGCAATAAATTCTGGATGCAGGGAAACCACCTCAGGAGTCCCCGAGCAGCAAATATGCTGGTTCAAGCACAGCACTTCATCAGTTTTCGCCATAACTAAATGTAGATCGTGGGAAACCATCAATACCGAGCAGTTAAGCTCTTGCCTCAGCTGATTAATCAAATCATAAAGCGCAAGTTGGCCGTTAACGTCAACGCCAGCAGTGGGTTCGTCTAATACCAGCAAATCAGGTTTGTTAAGCAAGGCTCTAGCGAGTAAAACGCGTTGATTTTCGCCGCCAGATAACTTCTGCATAGGCTGATTAAGCAGGTGTGCCGCGTGAACACGCTTTAGGGCGGGTAATACATCGTCTTTGCGCACACCGGGGCGCAGACGCATAAAACGGCTGACGGTTAACGGCAGCGTAGCGTCAAGGTGAAGTTTTTGTGGCACATAGCCAATGGTCAAATTATTGGCGGTGGTAATCGAACCTGATGTGGGTTTGACTAAGCCCAGCACCACGCGTACCAGCGTTGATTTTCCAGCACCATTTGGCCCAAGAAGCGTGAGAATGCGTCCCGGCTTCAGGTCGAGTGATATATGTGATAGCACGTTACGAGAGCCAAAACTCACCGTAATGTCCTTGAGAGATACCAAACTACGATTATTTTGCAAACTACTATTATTTTGACTCGACATGTTTTTGCGTATTGCAGAATGAGTGAAATGTTATAATATAACGATCGCCCAAATTGACGAAGAGAATTTTGACATGATACACAAAAAAGCGTGGTTTAAGCGCACTATTATTGCTGCAGCATTGGTGACCAGTGCAGGTATTAGCTGCGCTCAGGCAGCGGTATTGACCTCAATACGTCCATTAGGATTTATTGCGTCGGCAATTGCTGACGGAGTGACTGAGACTGAAGTTTTGCTTCCAGATGGAGCTTCTCCGCATGATTATGCACTCAAGCCATCGGATATCAAACGATTGCGTGAGGCGGACCTTGTGGTATGGGTAGGGCCGGAAATGGAGGCTTTTCTGACTAAACCGACCCAACAGCTCGAAAATAACAAAAACCTGATGCTATCTGGTCTGCCGGCCGTTCACAGCCTGCTTATCGCCGGTGATGACGATCATGACCACGACCATAAATCTGTAGAACTAGAAAGCAACACAGAAAAATCTGAAAGTTCTGTTGCACATAATGTTACAAATGGCGCAGAGACTGCCTCCGAAGAACATCACGATCACGATCATGGCCAGTATAACCTGCATATTTGGCTATCTCCGGCCATTGCAAAACAGATCGCGATAGCGATACACGATAAATTATTGTTACAAAGTCCACAAAACAAAGACAAACTGGATGTCAACCTACGTAAATTCGAGGAACAACTAGAGCAGACGCAAAAAAATGTTGGTATGATGCTGCGGCCTGTGCAAGGTAAAGGCTATTTTGTCTTTCATGATGCCTATGGTTACTTCGAGAACACCTTTGGTCTGACTCCTTTAGGTCACTTCACGGTCAATCCCGAGATTCAGCCTGGCGCACAGCGTTTACATCAAATTCGAACACATTTGGTTGAGCAGAAAGCCGTTTGCGTTTTCGCTGAGCCACAGTTCAGGCCAGCAGTAATCTCAGCGGTAGCGCAGGGGACAAAAGTCCGCCAAGGAACCTTAGATCCCTTGGGAAGCGAAATCGCACTGGGTGCTGATAGTTACATGAGGTTTTTAACTCAGCTATCACAACAGTATTTAAGCTGCCTGAACGGAGATTAAGAGGAACATCCGAGTGCAGCAGATAGCGCGATCTATCGCCCTAGCGTATAACAACTTGCCCCGACCACATCGGGTTATGCTAGGGTCACTGACCGTCATCACGTTGGCCGTCTCCATTTGGCGGCCATTCGTTTACCAGCCAAACATTGATAGCGATAGCGCCACTGCCAAGATTATTCCTTTGGATAATCAACAGTTGCGAACTCTTGTCCCTGAAGCCAGTGAGCCACTGGATCAGCCCGCACCAGAAGATGAAGTTCCTACCGACGAATTAGACGATAAAGCGGATAACGATTCCGGTACTCACGACTACGTTGTTTCTACTGGCGATACGCTGGGTAGCATTCTGACGCAGTTTGGTATCGATATGTCAGAAGTGTCTGCGTTAGCTAAGCAAAATCCAGCACTGCGCAACCTGAAAATTGGTCAAACCCTTTCATGGGTATTGAATGACGCTGGCGAATTGCAGCAGTTGACTTGGGAAGTCAATCGCCGTGAAACTCGCACCTACAATCTGGTTAACGGCAATTTCAAAGAGGCTGTCGAATCTCAGCAGGGCGAATGGAAAAACAAAGTTGTCACCGGAACGCTTAACGGCAGCTTTGTGAATAGCGCTCGCGCAGCGGGACTGAGCCGTTCCGAAGTGAACGCTGTTATCAAGGCGCTGCAGTGGCAAATGGATTTCCGCAAACTACAGAAAGGCGATCAGTTTGCGGTGCTGATGTCTCGAGAAGAGTTGAATGGTCGTAGCGAACAGAGCCAGCTTCTGGGCGTGAGAATGCGTACCGGTGGGAAAGATTATTACGCGGTGCGCGCAGACGATGGTAAATTCTACGATCGTCAGGGTAGCGGTTTGGCGAAAGGCTTCATGCGTTTCCCGACGACCAAACAATTCCGTGTTTCATCCAACTTCAACCCGCGCCGTGTTAATCCGGTCACCGGACGTGTTGCACCGCATCGCGGTGTCGATTTTGCCATGCCGGTAGGAACTCCAGTGTTGGCGGTTGGGGATGGAGAGGTGGTCATAGCGAAGCGCAGCGGGGCCGCCGGTAACTATGTGGTTATTCGCCACGGTCGCCAATATACAACGCGTTTTATGCACCTGAAAAAAATCCTTGTGAAGCCAGGGCAGAAAGTTAAACGTGGCGATCGTATCGCACTGTCAGGCAACACAGGGCGTTCTACTGGGCCTCATCTCCACTATGAATTCTGGTTGAATAATCAGGCGGTGAACCCGCTAACGGCGCAGTTGCCACGCTCCGATGGATTATCGGGTAAAGACCGCAGAGAGTACTTAGCTCAGGTGCGTCAGGTTGTTCCACAGCTTCAGCTAGATTAAAATTCACTTCTTTCGCAAAACAGCCGGCTTTATTCTCCGGCTGTTTTTCTTTACGCAAGTAATGCGCAGGATAATGTTTTGTCAGCCGTTATATCTGAAAAGTTAGATAAAAATTAATGTCAGACGGCTTAGGTATATAATTAGCTGATATTTGATTAAAGAGTTTTCGCATGGAAAAAGAACAACGGTCAAACGTGGAGTTTATTCCGCAGTTTGAGAAAAGTTTTTTGTTACCCAAATATTGGGGTGCATGGTTAGGTGTCGGCACGATGGTGGCGATGGCCTATTTGCCCGTGCGAGTTCGGGATCCCATCCTCGCGACAGTGGGTCGTTGGGCGGGTAAATTAGCGGGTGGCGCTCGCCGTCGTGCGCGAATTAATCTGCTGTATTGTTTTCCTGAATTAAGCGAAGCGCAGCGCGAAGAGATTATTGACCGTATGTTCGAGCGAGCGGGGCAGTCGATGTTTTTGATGGCTGAGCTTACGCTACGTGATCCACAGCGAGTGCTGAAGCGTACCCGTTGGCACGGTATGGAACATATCGAGGCCTTACGTGAGCGCGGTGGGAATGCCATCTTCTTGGTTCCACATGGTTGGGCGGTTGATATTCCCGCAATGCTGCTGGCCGCTCAAGGTCAGCCGATGGCGGCCATGTTCCATAATCAGAAAAATAAGATGATTGACTGGTTATGGAATACTTGTCGGCGGCGTTTTGGCGGGCGTATGCATGCGCGTGATGATGGCATCAAACCTTTCATCAGCTCAGTGCGTCACGGTTACTGGGGGTATTACCTCCCCGATCAAGATCACGGTGCAGAACACAGTGAGTTTGTGGATTTCTTCGCAACCTATAAAGCTACGTTACCGGCAATAGGTCGTTTAATGAAGCTGTGTCGCGCGCAGGTCATTCCACTGTTTCCAGTTTATGACGGCAAAACCAGCACGTTGGATATCTATATTCGTCCACCCATGGATGATATTGCTGAGATGAACGAACATGATATGGCGCGCAGGATGAACGAAGAGGTGGAACTCTTGATGGGGCCGCATCCAGAACAGTACACTTGGATACTCAAGCTATTGAAGACCCGCAAACCGGGCGAGATAGAGCCCTACAAGCGCAAAGACCTGTAGGCTAAAGCTGTTGATCTACCGATGAAAAAGGGGCGCGATGCGCCCCTTGTGTATTTGGCGATTAGAACGTCTTATTCAACGCGCAGAATACGGCTGGTGTTCGTGCTGCCCACGGTCCCCATGACGTCGCCCTGAGTGACGATAACCAAGTCGCCTGAAACCAAGAAGCCCTTGTCACGAAGCAGATTTGCTGCATCCTGAGCTGCGGCTACGCCATCGCTGGTGCTATCGAAATAAACCGGCGTCACGCCGCGATAGAGTGCAGTCAGGTTTAGCGTACGCTCACGGTGAGACATGGCAAAAATAGGTAGGCCAGAGCTGATACGCGACATCATCAACGCGGTACGCCCCGACTCTGTCATGGCGATAATCGCCGTCACACCTTTTAGGTGGTTAGCCGCATACATGCTCGACATGGCGATGGCTTCTTCGATGTTGTCGAACTGTACGTCTAAGCGGTGTTTAGACACGTTGATGCTTGGGATTTTTTCCGCACCCAGACAGACGCGTGCCATCGCTGCTACGGTTTCAGCCGGATACTGGCCTGCTGCCGTTTCCGCCGACAACATCACCGCATCGGTGCCATCCAGCACGGCGTTTGCAACGTCCATGACTTCAGCACGCGTTGGCATTGGGTTGGTGATCATGGATTCCATCATCTGAGTGGCTGTGATGACGGTACGATTCAATTTACGCGCGCGGCGGATCAACTGCTTCTGGATGCCGACCAGTTCCGGATCGCCAATCTCGACGCCTAAGTCACCACGAGCAACCATCACAACATCGGAAGCAAGAATGATGTCATCCATCGCTTCTTCGCTACATACGGCTTCAGCACGCTCTACTTTCGCCACAATTTTGGCATCACAGCCAGCGTCACGCGCTAAACGACGTGCATAGTTGATATCTTCACCGGTGCGAGGGAAGGAGACGGCCAGATAATCGACGGAAATTTTCGCTGCAGTGGCGATATCGGCGATGTCTTTTTCAGTTAACGCTTCGGCAGACAGGCCACCACCTAACTTGTTAATGCCTTTGTTATTGGACAGCGGGCCACCCACGGTGACTTCGGTAAAGACTTTACTGCCTTTAACTTCAAGCACTTTTAGCTGCACGCGGCCATCGTCGAGCAGCAGGATGTCGCCTGGAACAACGTCTTCTGGCAGGCGTTTGTAGTCGATACCGACTTTTTCTTTATCGCCTTCACCGGTGGTGAGATCGGCATCTAACAGGAATTTATCGCCGATGTTGAGGAATACTTTGCCTTCTTTAAACGTCGAAACGCGAATTTTTGGGCCCTGCAGGTCGCCTAGGATAGCGACGTGTCGCCCCAGTTTTGCTGCAATTTCACGGACTTTATTGGCGCGGGCTAAATGATCTTCAGCGCTGCCATGAGAGAAATTGAGACGAACAACGTTAGCGCCAGCTGAAATAATTTTTTCAAGATTATTATCGCGGTCGGTTGCTGGGCCTAAGGTGGTTACGATCTTGGTTCTTCTGAGCCGTCTGGACATGTGTAACTCCGTTGACATGTGAAGCATTGGTGTTGTTGCCAATACAACGAACAGGCAGTTGATTACGCATCCACGTTACACCCATTGTTTTTCAAACTGGGCACATCAACTCATCAAGCCTGCTCGCATGAAACCGCAAAAGAGAGTGCATGCGGTTGATTAATACCAGTCTCTTCTTTATTTAGCAGAAAATGACCGATTGTTTTTATGCTTTGGTGCCTGATTGTCGTTAAAACCGTTTCCTGCGCTGAATCCCTGTCATGTTCTAGTCAAAATGGTGGGGGAGCGCAAGTCCCTTATCAAAGCGCGATTCTTTCAGCGCTTCTTTGACTCGCTTCAAGTTATCTCTGAATTTTGCACCTCTACGCAGCGTAAAGCCAGTCGCCAAGGCATCTATGAGTGTTAATTGAGCAATGCGCGATACCATTGGCATGTAAACATCGGTGTCTTCAGGGACATCGAGCAGCAACGGAAGTGTAGCTTCTAACGCCAGTGGGGTATCACGGGAGGTGATAGCAATGACCGTTGCGTCGTTCTCACGAGCCAAATGCGCCATTTCTACTAAGCTTTTCGTTCTGCCTGTATGAGAGATGAGTACAACCACATCGCCTTCGTTCGAATTCATGCAGCTCATGCGTTGCATGACAATGTCGTCGAAGTAAACCACGGGGATGTTAAAACGGAAAAACTTGTTCATGGCATCGTGAGCCACTGCGGCAGATGCGCCTAAGCCAAAGAACGAGATTTTTTTCGCCTGCGTTAGCAAGTCTACGGCGCGATTAACCGCAGACATATCAAGGTTATTCTTGGCCATTTCAAGGCTGGCCATCGCTGATTCGAATATTTTGCTGGTATAAGCATCAACGCTATCTGTCTCTTCGACGTTTCGATTGACATATGGCGTCCCATTAGCAAGGCTCTGTGCAAGATGAAGTTTGAAATCAGGGAAGCCTTTGGTTTCCATACGTCGGCAAAAACGGTTAACCGTGGGTTCGCTGACATCAGCCATTTTCGCCAGCGTTGCAATGCTAGAGTGAATGGCGGTCTGCGGTGCAGCCAAGATGACTTCGGCGACTTTACGCTCGGATTTGCTTAGTTGGTCCAGATTCGCCTGAATTTTGTCCAGCGTATTCATATACGAAATTCACTCATGAATGGTATACCCGTCATCTTTCAAATTGCAGGTGGGTTGGCTACTTTCGTGCGCCGGAATCACTTACTCTAGTAAGCTTATCGGGTCTTTCTCGCCAGCCGCTTTCCTGCATTTTTGAAATCTATTGGGTAAAGCGATTTCAAAGAAAGGAGAAATCTATGGTTGTTTGATGAAAATATACTACGAGCTGTAACTGCTTTGCAGCGAGATGATGCCGCTTGATGGGCTTTTTTTACCAGAGTATGACGTGTGTCTAACTTTCGATATGGTAATATTAGTTCAGTTTTGACAGAAAATTACATAATGTGTCTGTCATTACATGGCTTGCGGCAGGATTTGAGAAAATTTAATACCTTTTATGTATAAATTTTCGGCAAAAAAGCATGTTTACTGGCTATAGTCAAAAATAGTACATTAATCATGTAATAAAATTACAAGCATCCTGCAACGAGGAGATGAACATGGCGGTTACGTCAACAGCACAGGCCTGCGATCTGGTCATTTTCGGCGCAAAGGGCGATTTAGCCCGCCGTAAACTGCTGCCTTCCCTGTACCAATTAGAAAAAGCCGGTCATATCCATCCGGACACTCGTATCATCGGCGTTGGTCGCGCTGAATGGGATAAAGACGCCTACACCAAGGTCGTGCGCGAAGCGCTGGATACCTTCCTGAAAGAAAAAGTTGATGAAGAACTGTGGGCGACGCTCAGCGCACGTCTGGATTTCTGTAACCTTGACGTCAACGACACTCAGCATTTTAAAAATCTTGCCAAGATGCTGGATCAGAAAAAACGCGTCACCATCAACTACTTTGCTATGCCGCCAAGCACTTTTGGTGCGATCTGCCAAGGTTTAGGTGCATCAGGTCTGAACAAAGAGCCAAGCCGTATCGTGATGGAAAAACCTCTCGGTACTGATTTGGAGTCCTCACGAGCCATCAACAATCAGGTGGCAGAATTCTTCGATGAGTCACAGGTTTACCGTATTGACCACTATTTAGGTAAAGAAACGGTTCTCAACCTGCTGGCCTTGCGCTTCGCTAACTCGCTGTTTGCCAATAACTGGGATAACAGCATGATTGATCACGTGCAGATTACCGTGGCCGAGGAAGTGGGGATCGAAGGACGTTGGGGTTATTTTGATAAAGCGGGTCAGATGCGTGACATGATTCAAAACCATCTGTTGCAGATCCTGACCATGATCGCGATGTCACCGCCAGCGGATCTCTCGACTGACCGTATTCGTGATGAGAAAGTCAAAGTGTTGCGTTCACTGCGTCGTATCGACCACTCCAACGTGCGCGATACCACGGTGCGGGGTCAATACACCGCGGGCTTTGTACAAGGCAAAAAAGTGCCGGGTTATCTAGAAGAGGAAGGGGCGAATAAAACCAGTAACACTGAAACCTTTGTCTCTATTCGCGTAGATATTGATAACTGGCGCTGGGCTGGCGTTCCATTCTACCTGCGTACGGGTAAACGTCTGCCGTCAAAATGTTCTGAAGTCGTGATTTACTTCAAGAACCCGCCGCTCAACCTGTTCCGTGACTCTTATCAAGAGCTGCCACAGAACAAACTCACGATCCGTCTGCAGCCAGACGAAGGTGTCCAGATTGACATCTTAAATAAGGTGCCGGGTCTGGAGCACAAGCACCGCCTGCAAACGACTAAGCTGGATCTGAGCTTCTCCGATACTTTCCATCAGGAACATCTGGCTGATGCATATGAACGCCTGTTGCTAGAGGCCATGCGTGGCATTCAAGCGCTGTTCGTGCGTCGTGACGAAGTTGAGGAAGCATGGAAGTGGGTCGATTCCATTATGGAAGCGTGGGCCGCTGATAACGAATCTCCTAAACCGTATCAAGCCGGTACTTGGGGCCCTGTGGCCTCCGTTGCGATGATTAGTCGCGATGGCCGTGCATGGAATGAGTTCGAATAGCGCTCTAGAAGGGCGTTTTCGAATGAGAGCAACACGGAGATATAAACCTTCGTGTTGCATGATTCAGACAGTTTAGGGGAGATTGAGATGGCACAGTTTAAAGAATTTCCGAGCGCACAAGCGCTCAACGAACAGTTTGCTGAGGAAATTGCCGCAGCTCTGAGCCACAGTATTGGCGCTCAGGGACAAGCGAGCCTAGTGGTGTCCGGTGGTCGTACGCCGCTAGGACTGTTCGAGGCGTTAACTCAGCAAGCCATTGAGTGGAGCAAGGTCACCATCACCTTGGCGGATGAGCGTTGGGTCGATGCAAATGATGATTCCAGTAACGAAAAGCTGGTACGTGAACATTTGCTAAAAGGCTACGCATCAGACGCAAAGTTTGTTGGTTTGAAGAATAGTCATGCCACCCCGTTTGCCGGAGCTGAAGACACCGAACAGGCGCTAAAAGTTATTGCGCGTCCATTCGATGTTGTGATCCTCGGCATGGGTGATGATGGCCATACCGCTTCGCTCTTCCCTGGGGCAGAGAATCTGTTCCCAGCTCTCGCGATGGATTCCGGCCGAGTCTGCATGGGGATGACCCCGCTGACCGCGCCGCTCGATCGTATCACCCTAACACTTCCGGCTCTGCTCAATAGCCGTCATATCTACCTGCATGTGGTAGGTGACAGCAAGCGTGATGTCTATCAGCGCGCAATTCAGGGTACGGATGTGAATGAGATGCCGATCCGCGCCGTGTTACAGCAAACACGAACGCCGGTCGACATCTACTGGACGGCATGAGGCAGCAATGAACCCAACAGTATCCCGAGTGACACAACGCATTATTGAACGCTCCCGTGACAGCCGTGCGGCCTACTTGGCCAAAATCGAACACGCGCGCAGCAAAAAGGTACATCGTTCTCAGTTAGCCTGCGGCAACTTGGCACATGGCTTTGCCGCCTGTGGTCAGGAAGATAAAGCCTCTCTGACCAGCATGACTAAGAGCAACATCGGTATCGTGACATCCTTCAACGATATGCTCTCGGCGCACCAGCCATACGAAACCTATCCGCAGCAGATCAAAGCAGCGCTGCACACGGTAGGGGCTGTGGGGCAAGTGGCTTCAGGCGTACCCGCAATGTGTGATGGCGTAACTCAGGGACAGGACGGCATGGAGCTCTCGTTGATGAGCCGCGAAGTTATCGCCATGTCGGCCGCTGTGGGTCTTTCACACAATATGTTTGACGGCGCGCTGTATCTTGGCGTGTGCGACAAAATTGTGCCGGGTCTGTTTATGGCCGCCATGTCTTTTGGCCATTTACCGACCCTGTTCGTTCCCGCCGGACCAATGCCGAGCGGTTTGCCGAACAAAGAAAAAGTCCGTGTGCGCCAGCTGTATGCGGAAGGTAAATTAGGCCGTGATGCGCTGCTCGAAGCCGAAGCTGCGTCCTATCATGCGCCGGGTACTTGCACATTTTACGGTACTGCAAATTCTAATCAGATGGTGATTGAGGTTATGGGTCTCCATCTGCCGGGAGCATCTTTCGTCCAGCCAGATATGCCGCTGCGCGCTGCGCTCACGGATGCGGCTGCACGTCAGGTTACTCGCATGACTGAAACCAGCGGCAACTACATGCCGGTTGGCCGTATGGTTGATGAAAAAGTGATTGTTAACGGCATTATTGCGCTGCTGGCAACCGGTGGATCGACCAACCACACTATGCACTTGGTCGCAATGGCTCGCGCTGCGGGCATCCATATCAACTGGGATGATTTCTCTGACCTGTCTGACGTTGTGCCGTTGATGTGTCGCATTTATCCAAATGGTCCTGCGGATATCAACCACTTCCAAGCGGCGGGCGGGGTGCCTGTGTTAGTGCAGGAACTGCTGAAAGGGGGGTTATTGCATGAGGATGTGGACACTGTTGCAGGACACGGTCTGAGCCGTTATACCCAAGAGCCGTTCCTTGAAGATGGCAAACTGGTTTATCGCCCAGGTCCAACCCAATCGCACGATAGCAATGTGATTGCCAGCTTTGATAAACCGTTTGAATCTCATGGCGGTACCAAAGTGTTAACGGGCAACCTTGGTCGTGCAGTGATGAAAACCTCAGCGGTTCCCACTGATAATCAGATCATCGAAGCACCGGCGGTGGTATTCCATAGTCAGCATGATGTCGTGCCCGCTTTTGAAGCGGGCAAACTGGACAAAGATTGCATCGTTGTCGTTCGCTATCAGGGGCCTCGTGCCATCGGTATGCCAGAGCTACATAAGCTGATGCCGCCGTTGGGCGTATTGATGGATCGCGGTCTGAAAGTGGCATTGGTCACCGATGGTCGTCTGTCAGGGGCATCGGGCAAGGTGCCTTCAGCGATCCACGTGACACCAGAAGCGTACTCCGGCGGCCTGCTGGCGAAAGTACGTGACGGCGATATGATCCGTCTGAACGGTAAAACCGGCGAGCTGACCTTGCTGGTGGATGAGGCTGAACTGGCAAACCGCGAACTGGTTCACCCAGATCTGTCTGCGCTGCATGACGGTTCAGGCCGCGAAATGTTTGCTGCGCTGCGGGAACAACTCTCTGGCGCTGAAGAGGGCGCTAGCTGCATCAAATTCTATTAATGAAACCGTGGGTCGCATCGCGGCCCGCGTTAACGATTCTTTTTGGCGTTGTATACCTAAATAATTAGAGCTACATCATAGCGGCATGCAAATGAATCCGATGAATTGATTCAGGTCAGTGGTTCGGGGGAAGGTGTGCTGCTAATACTGATGCGGCTGTAAGGATGACGGGGACGGCAAGGTTTTTCGGTTTGAAAACCACAGCGCCAGCCATAACTATCAGCCGCAAGGCACAGTGGAGATAATAAACAGATGAAAAACTGGAAAGTAAGCGCCGAGTCAATCATGACCGCAGGCCCGGTTGTACCTGTAATCGTAATCAAAAAATTGGAGCAGGCTGTGCCTTTGGCAAAAGCCCTGATCGCTGGTGGTGTGCGTGTATTGGAAGTGACGCTGCGTACCGAGTGTGCGGTTGAAGCTATTCGTCTTATCGCGAAAGAAGTACCAGAAGCTATCGTGGGTGCGGGTACGGTTACCAACGCTAAACAGCTCGCAGAAGTGACCGAAGCGGGTGCTCAGTTTGCTATCAGCCCAGGACTGACCGCTGACCTGCTGAAAGCCGCCACTGCGGGTTCAATCCCACTGATCCCAGGTATTAGCACTGTTTCTGAACTGATGCTGGGTATGGATCATGGTCTGAAAGAGTTTAAATTCTTCCCAGCTGAAGCGAACGGCGGTGTTAAAGCACTGCAGGCTATTGCGGGTCCATTCTCTCACGTTCGTTTCTGCCCAACTGGCGGTATCAACCCACAAAACTATCGCGATTATCTGGCACTGAAAAGCGTGCTGTGCATCGGTGGTTCTTGGTTGATCCCTAACGATGCGCTGGACAATGGCGACTATGCGCGCATTACTGAACTGGCTAAAGAAGCCGTTGCCGGTGCAAAAGCGTAAAATATTTTGTCCATATTGCGTGAGCACCAAAAGCGTTGCTTTATGCATAGCGTATGATAGTTAAGCAATGCTAACCTGTTGAGGCTCCACAGAAATCAAGCCGCCAAATCTTGGCGGCTTTCTTTTTTAATTATCTAACTTGCTTATTTATATTCATTTTTCTAAGAAAACTTGTCAAAACGGGGTTTGCTTAATAAAATTGCCTATGATACAAATAATGCAGTTAATTAAATCTGATGAGGACACTGAACAAACCGTATGGTAGGGAGTAGGTACGGGGGAAGATGTAAACTATTATGAAAACTCACAATCGCTTGATGATTAAAACTTCTACATATCTCTTATTCATTTCTACAACGCTGTCTAGTGAACATCACTGGTGTAGCGAGCTTTAGCTTCTCTCTCCACTCTCGGTAGCTGATAAAACCAGCGGCTTAACCTGTTGCTGTCTGCGTTTATCCTAACCGAATAATTCTTACCGATTCGCATTTTACGCTGGAACACCAATAACGGTTTTCCAAAGTGTAATTTAGACTTCGTGCGCCTATTTACGGGCATGATAGCGCTAAAAGTTAAAAAAATAGCGGGTCGAATAAAAAATAAAACTCTGTGGAGAGAAAAATGATTTATTGGATCTTTTTGGCATGTGCTATCGCGGCCGAGATTATCGGTACGCTGTCAATGAAATGGGCGAGTCTAAGCGGTGGTATGACGGGCAACATCGTTATGCTAGTGATGATCACCATTTCTTACATCATGCTTTCGTTTGCGGTGAAGCGCGTTGCTTTGGGCGTGGCTTACGCATTATGGGAAGGCATCGGTATTCTGTTTATTACCCTGTTCAGCGTGCTGTGGTTTGATGAAAGCATGTCCATGATGAAACTGATGGGCTTGGCAACGCTGATTGCGGGTATCGCGCTGGTTAAATCGGGTACGGTAAAAACAAAAAAATCCCCTGCGAAAGCTGGTGAGCAGAAAAGCACCGTAGCAGCGAAAACCAAACCTGCGCAGTCAAAATCCAACGTAACAGGAGGCAATCATGCAACAGCTTGAGTGGTTCCATATCGCGTGGTTAGCATTAGCCGTAGTACTCGAAATTTTAGCCAACATATTTCTTAAGTGGTCGGACGGTTTCCGTCGTATCTGGATGGGACTGCTATCCTTAGCGGCGGTACTGGGGGCGTTTAGCTCTCTGGCACAGGCGGTTAAAGGCATCGAACTGTCGGTTGCCTATGCGCTGTGGGGCGGTTTTGGTATCGCCGCTACCGTTGCTGCCGGATGGATTTTGTTCGGTCAACGTCTGAATAAGAAAGGTTGGGCGGGGCTAACGCTGCTATTGGCCGGTATGATTATGATTAAACTGGCTTAATGGTTTTGACGTAAAATGAAAGGCTGCCAAATGGCAGCCTTTTTTGTCTCTTAACGCTGGGGTTTGATGCGGATTAAACCTTCTATTGCCTGTTCTAGATAGCGGCGAGGGCAACCCAAATTTAAGCGGATAAAGCCCGAGCCGTGAGGGCCAAAACCAGCCCCCATTGACGGCGCGATACCAGCGCACTCTGTCATGATCATCTTTAAGTCGTCATCGCTAACGTTTAGTGAGCGGCAGTCCATCCAGATAAGATAGGTTCCCTGAGCTGGAGATATCTTCGCCCATGGTAAATGCGTCTTAACCTGTTCAACAAACCAATCGCGATTAGCGGCTAGATAAGCCAGCATTTCGTCCAGCCATTGGGCCGAACTGCGGTAAGCTGCGCTGGCGGCCTCCATAGAAAGAGCATTGAAAACGTCCAAGCCGTGGGCGTTTAAACGCTCAATGAAGCGAGTTTTTATCTCGTTATTGGGGATCAGGAAGTTGGATATCCGTAACGAAGATAGACCAAAGGTTTTGCTGGCAGAGGTCGCTGCAATCACGCGTGAGTGCCAGCGTTCGCCCAGATGTAGCACTGAAGTAAACGTTGAACCGGGTAATAACAAGTCGGCCCAAATCTCGTCGGACAGCACCGTAACATCATATTTTTCACACAAGGTTAGAAGCTGGGTCAGTTCTTCTTTAGACCAGCAGCGGCCAGTGGGGTTATGCGGATTACACAGGAGAAACAGCGTCGGTTTTTGCTCACGGAACACCGTCTCTAACTGCGCAAAGTCCATGACGTAGCCCAGTGTTTCATCTTCCACTAACGGGTTTTCGAGCAGTTTTCGTTGATTCAGTTGGATAATTTTTGCAAAGGAACCGTAGTAGGGGCCTTGAACGACTACGCCGTCGCCCGATTGGCTCAGCATTTGGATTAATAAAGACAGGCCAGGAACCACGCCTTCAATGCTACAAATCCAGTCGGGGCTAATTTCCAACTGGTGGCGACGAGCAAACCAGTTGATAAGCGCGGCGTAGTAACCCTCATCACGCTCGCTGTAGCCGAAGACACCATGATCGACACGGTTGTGCAATGCTTCAAGCACGTTAGGTGGGCAGGCAAAGTCAAAGTCTGAAACCCACATTGGCAACAAATTATGCGTTTGCATATTTTGATAGCGATCCATGAAATCCCATTTTACTGAACCGGTCGCATGGCGATTGATGATCAGGTCAAAGTTAGTTTCCATTATAAATTCTCCTCGCGGCTTTGTACTGCTGTTGGTTCAGGCTGTGCTTTAGCAATGCCAAAGCCGGTAAATCCGTAAATCAGGGCAAAGAAAATGGCTGAGTAGCACTGCACCGCCCAAGGCAATAAATCGAGTGTACTTACGCCGAGCGTGGTTGCCATATAGACACCTGCAGCGGTCCATGGGATCAGCGGTTCAATAACCGTACCGGCATCTTCGATGGTGCGAGACAGGTTTTTAGTATCCAGCCCCATGCGACGATAGGCATCCTGATAAAGTTCAGCGGGAACCAGCAGAGCCAGTTTGCCGTCGCTGGTGGCGCCGGTAACGAGGATAGTGGTGCCGATAGTGGCAGCAATCAGTTGGCCAACGGAGTGAATAACGGTTAACAGACGATTGATGATAATGGTGAGTGCACCGGTGAGCGTTAGTGCTCCGGCAAACGAGAATGCGCAGAACACCAGCAGAATTGTGCTCATCATAGAGAACAATCCACCGCGGTTTAGCAGGCGAGGGACGTCAGCAATGATACCTTCAGCGCCTTGTGGGAACATCGACAGGTTGAAACCATCCATGAAGGCATCAAGTCCCTGCTTAACGCTCAAACCTTGTAGCCAAACACCAAGAATAATGGCGAGAACGCAGGCCGATAACATCAATGGAATAACAGGTTTTTTACTGATAGCACCCCACAGCACAATGACGGGAGGCAGAATCAGCACAATATTGAAATGGTAGAGACCGTCTAGCGCATTGATGATGTCGGTGACGCGTTGTGGTGTTGCCACGTCCCCCATCATGCTGCTGTGTCCGGCGATCAAATAAACAATGGTGGCCAGAATAAAGCTGGGGATGGTGGTGTACATCAAATGCTGGATATGCTCAAACAGCGTGGTATCGGCAACGATAGCCGCGAAGTTAGTGGAGTCAGACAACGGAGATATTTTGTCACCAAAGTACGCGCCTGAAACTACTGCACCCGCCGCCGCCGCTAAGGGAACATCCAGACCTGAAGCGACTCCCATCAAGGCAACACCCACGGTGCCCGCAGAGCCCCATGATGTCCCTGTACAGACAGAAACCACGCTAGTCAGGAAGAACGCGGCAATAAGAATATACTGCGGGCTGATGAGTTTTAGCCCCCAGTACACCATATAAGGGATCGTGCCGCTGAACATCCATGTACCGATGAGGCCGCCGACGCAGATAAGGATCATGACCACAGGCATCGCTTTAGCCAATTTGCTAACGATGGAGTTAATGACATCATCCCAGCAGTACCCCTGCCAGTAGGCTAAACCTGCGGCAATGGCGGCGGAGCATAAAAGCAGGGGTTCGATACGTAATCCCATTACGCCATAACCCACGATGAGCAGTGTCAGCATGGAAATTATGGGGATTAAAGCCAGCCCTAGAGAGAGCGTTTTTTTGTCGTTGTTTTCTTTCGCATTCATGATCGTGCTCCAGATTTGTAGGATTGGCTTAGCGTAAAGGGAATGGGGCTGTTCAAATGTGATCGACAGAAAGCTGCTATGTAATCGCTTACATGACAAATTAAAATGAGAGATACATCACGGTTGTGAGCATTGACGACCCAATTTACTCGCTTAAACAAATCACTGAGTCGCGCTCGATCAGCCCCGCTTCGAATCGCAGGGAGCGAGGAGGGGGAGTCTGTTGTTGGGAAAGTTGTATGGCAAGCATGGCGGCACGACGAGCCATTCGTTCAACAGGATAGTGCATGGTCGTCAATGCAGGATAGAGATAACGTGCTAGGACAACGTCGTCAAAGCCGATCAGCGAAAGCTGTTCGGGTAACCGAATATCACGCTGATGTAATGCGCGCATCATGCCGGCAGCCATCACATCGTTAAATGTGAAAGCTGCGGTGAATGGAACTCCGCTATCTAACAGCTTTTGTGCCGCGATTTCGCCGCCTTCTTCATCAAAGGGAACGCTGATAATCCAACTTTTTTCCGGCATGATGCCGTACTCTGACAGCGCCATGCGGTATCCTTCGAGCCGTTGTTGCCGATCGTCAATGGGTAAATCCGAAGTGATGCAGGCAATGCAACGATGACCTTTTTGTAACAGATGGCGGGTAGCTTCGCGCGCCGCTGATAGATTATCCAGCCACACACAGCGATTAGCTGATGACGCTATATAGCGATTAACGATCACCATGGCGGGAGAATGGGCGCTGTAGCGAACCAGCTCTTGATCAGACATGCGGGTTGCATGAACCACAATCGCTTCGCAGCCCTGATTAATCAGGAAATCCAATCCTGATTTCTCAAGTTCGGCTTGGTGACCACCGCTGCATACCATGAGACGGAAACCTTGCTGTCGGGCAACTTCTTCCACTCCGCGAGCTAAGCGAGCGAAAAAAGGATCGGCTAAATTACCCGTTAATAGCCCTAGCATGTCGCCGCTGCGTTTGGCCAATGCCAGTGCAGCGGCGTTACGCCGATAATTCAGATCGCGCATGGCTTTTTCCACTCGCTCTCTGGTTACCGGCTCAACGTACGATGTCTGATTGATCACTCGCGATACGGTTGCGGTGGAAACACCGGCACGCAGGGCAACATCTTTCATCGTGGCCATGAATTAACGCGCCGCAATAATTTTGATTTCAACTTTGTACTTAGGGTTCATCAGCTTGGCTTGAACCGAGCAACGAACCGGTGCTTTCCCTGCCGGAACCCAAGCATCCCAAGCGGCGTTCATGGCTTGGAAATCGTCACTGTTGGCCAGAAAAATGGTCGCATCGAGAATACGAGTTTTGTCAGTACCTAGCTGATTTAGGATCATATCGATGGCGGCCAATGCGTTAGCGGTCTGCGACGTTGCATCGTCATCTAGATTCTCGGGAACGCTGGTGTAATAGATGGTGTCATTGAATACGGTGGCGTCAGACCAGCGCTTTTCTGGATTGATACGTTCGATAGACATAGATAACTCCTTGTAGTGTTGATGATTTATACCCTTCATGCATGAAGCCACCTCTGCGTTGAAGGCCACGTAGTGCGCCCCAAAAGACTCAGGTCAATTCTGATCTAGCACCTATTATTGGGGGTATAACAATATATTGAGTATATCGAAAACCGATGAAAAACACTGCTTTCTGCGGCAAGTATGTGGCATTCTCAATAGTGACAGACAAGAAATAGAAAACATAAGGAGTCACAGATGACCGTATTATTGCAAATCGACTTTAAAATGCCGGCAGAAATGTTGGGTGAGCGTTTGGCCGAATTGGCAACGCCGCTGGCACAAAGCATCACTCAGGAGCAGGGTTTTATCTCAAAAATCTGGACTGAAAATGTTGATACTGGCGAAGCCGGTGGGATCTATCTGTTTAACGATAAAGCGAGTGCCGAGCAGTACGCCGCGATGCATATAAAACGCGTTGCGCAGATGGGGGCAACAGATATTCGTAGCCGCATTTTTGATATTAATATCCCACTCACCCATATTACGCGTGGCAATCTTAAGCCTGCGGGGTAAGCGTCTCTACGCTGATATCGATAAGGGCCGCCGCTGTGCGGCCTTACTTTTTTAAGCTGTGAGTAAAACTGACTAAAAATGAAAGTGGGTGGTTGTTACGCCGATCACTTGGCATAATCACGCCTTCACTGATTGAATGAGAGGCTGTGTGACAGACGATTTCGCGCCCGATGGCATACTGACAAAAGCAATACGGGGTTTTAAACCGCGTGAAGCACAACAACACATGGCCGAAGCTGTCACCAAAGCGATTCAGTTTAAAGAGGAACTGGTTGTGGAGGCGGGAACAGGGACGGGGAAAACCTATGCCTATCTGGTTCCTGCGCTTCGTTCTGGCGCAAAGGTTATTATCTCCACGGGATCAAAGGCGCTACAGGATCAACTGTACGCACGAGATTTGCCCACGGTGCGTGATGCCCTGAAATTTGCTGGGAAGTTAGCCTTACTCAAAGGTCGTTCTAACTATTTATGCCTTGAGCGCTTAGAACAACAGTCGATGGTTGGTGGTGAATTGGCGTCTGAGGCACTCTCAGATTTGATGCACCTGCGCGGCTGGGCCATTCAAACCGAAGATGGCGATGTGAGTAACTGTCACGGCGTATCGGAAGACAGCATTATCTGGCCGCTGGTCACCAGCACTAACGACAACTGTCTTGGCAGCGATTGTCCACAGTATAAAGACTGTTTCGTGGTGAAAGCGCGTCGGCGCGCCATGGATGCCGATATTATCGTGGTCAACCATCACTTGTTTTTAGCCGATTTGGTCGTGAAAGAGACCGGCTTTGGTGAGCTTATCCCTGATGCCGACGTCATGATTTTCGATGAAGCACATCAGTTGCCGGATATTGCTAGCCAATACTTTGGTCAGCAGTTGACCAGCCGCCAACTGATGGATTTGGCAAAAGATATCACCATTGCCTACCGCACTGAGGTGCGAGATACCGCGCAATTACAGAAGTGTGCGGATAGGCTGAGCCAGAGTGCGCAGGACTTCCGCCTAGCACTCGGCGATCCGGGCTATCGTGGCAATTTACGTGAGGCGCTGGCATTACCGGAAGTTCAACGTGCGCTGGTGTTGCTCGATGATGCTTTGGAGCTGTGCTACGACGTCGTGAAAATGTCGCTGGGACGTTCTGCGCTGTTAGATGCGGCATTTGAGCGAGCCACGACCTATCGTAATCGCCTTAAACGTCTACGTGATGTGTCCATACCCGGTTACAGCTATTGGTATGAGTGCAACTCACGTCACTTTGTGATGGCGCTTACGCCGCTGACCGTAGCGGAAAAATTTAACGAAGTGATGAAGGATAAACCAGGCTCGTGGATTTTCACTTCAGCGACGTTAGCGGTTAATGACGATGTTTCACATTTCACTGCGCGTCTTGGCCTGAACAAAGCCAAAAGCCTGCTTTTGCCGAGTCCATTTGACTATGCAAATCAAGCAATGCTCTGTGTACCACGCTTTTTGCCCACGCCAAACCAGCGTGGTGCGGCACGTCAGTTGGCAAGAATGCTCAGGCCAGTGATTGAAGCTAATGAGGGGCGCTGTTTTTTCCTCTGTACCTCTCATGCCATGATGCGCGATTTAGCCGAAGAGTTTCGCGCGACCATGACGCTGCCCGTGCTGTTGCAGGGCGAAACCAGCAAGCCACGTCTACTGGCAGAATTTGTTGCCGCAGGGAATGCCTTATTAGTGGCAACCAGTAGTTTTTGGGAAGGCGTCGATGTGCGGGGAGACACGCTTTCCTGTGTGATTATCGATAAACTGCCGTTTACATCACCGGATGATCCGCTGCTGAAAGCGCGAATTGAAGATTGCCGCGTTCGTGGCGGCGATCCTTTCGCAGAGGTTCAACTTCCTGACGCGGTGATTACGCTCAAGCAGGGCGTGGGACGATTGATTCGTGATACCAGCGATCGCGGCGTAGTGATTATCTGCGATAACCGTTTAGTCATGCGTCCATATGGCGAGGTTTTCCTCAATAGCCTGCCTCCCGCACCACGTACCCGAGACTTGAATAAGGTCATCGAGTTTCTTAAGGCGGGGAATCCATCAGCGATTGAGTGACGTTGCCCATGTCCGATAGAAGAAGGGGATTGAATGATTGCGCCGTGGCGGCGCTTGTGGCCTTACGATAACCAAATGTCGTGATGCAACGAGCTATCGTCATACACCCTTCAGAGGCATCGATTGGTTGGCTGTGCTATCATCTGCGCCTGATTTATCTCTACTCATTTAATTGTCCCACCCGAGGTTTGCATGTCCACGCGAATTTTAGCGATTGATACGGCAACAGAAGCCTGTTCTGTTGCGCTCTGGAATAATGGCGAAAAACATGCGCTGTTTGAAATCTGTCCACGCGAACACACACAGCGTATTTTGCCAATGGTGCAACAGATATTGGCTGAGTCTGGCGTATCGTTAAACCAGTTGGATGCACTGGCCTTTGGTCGTGGCCCCGGCAGTTTCACCGGAGTACGCATCGGTATCGGCATTGCTCAAGGATTAGCCATGGGCGCAGATCTGCCGATGATTGGCGTTTCAACGTTGGCAACTATGGCTCAGGGCGCATTTCGACAGATGGGTGCCACGCAGGTGCTGGCCGCCATTGATGCGCGTATGGGCGAAGTTTATTGGGGGCAGTACCAGCGCCAAAATGATGGCGTGTGGCTGGGAGAAAACACCGAGGCAGTTTTCACGCCAGAACGCGCACAGCAAAATGTCATGGCGCTGGCGGGGGAATGGGCGAGCGTTGGCACCGGATGGGGAACCTACCCAGACATGGCAGCAGCGACGCCCATTACGCTGGTCGATGGACAAATAACGCTGCCTCAGGCTGAAGATATGCTGCCGTTGGCGCTGGTGGATTTTGCCTTAGGTAAGATGACGGCAGTGGAAAACGCGCAGCCTACTTATCTGCGCAATGAAGTCACTTGGAAAAAACTTCCGGGGCGTGAATAATTCAGGCAACTTCTGTCTAAACTAGCAGTCATATGAAAGAGATAGTTAGTTTTGGAGAATTAAATATGCCTTCTAAGCACTGGGTTCGTCGGTTAGTCAGCGTGGCGATCGTTTGTAGCCCGCTGTTGTTGTCTGGATGTGTCACCATTCCAGACTCAATCAAAGGCACGTCTGCAACGCCGCAGCAGAATTTTGTTGCAGTGCATAATGCTCCTGATTTGTACGTAGGTCAGGAGTCTCGCTTCGGCGGAACCGTAGTGAATGTGGTTAATCAAAAAGATGCCACGACGCTAGAGATAGCGGTGATGCCGCTGGACGATACAGCCAGACCCATTCTTAACCAGCCGTCAGTGGGGCGTTTGATCGCTAAGAGCCCGACATTCTTAGATCCGGTTGATTTTAAAGGACAGCTTGTTACGGTCGTAGGGCCATTAACGGGTAGCGTTGAAGGTAAAATAGGGAAAACGCCTTATACCTTCGTGACGATGGATATACAGGGCTATCAGCGTTGGCACATCACGCAGGAAATCGTGATGCCGCCTCAGCCATTTGGTCCTTGGGATTATGGCTATGGGGCTTATGGTCGCGGTGGATTTTGGGGACCCGGCTTTGGCCCTGGTTGGGGATGGTATAATCCTGGTCCGGCACGTGTCCAAAGCGTAGTGACAGAAAACTAATGAACGCTCGCGTTTAAAACAAAGCCCCGATTTCGGGGCTTTGTCGTATTTGAGATTAACGGCCTTTCTTCTTGCGTCCAGGCTGAGTAAATCGCTTACGTGAAGAGGCATCGGCGCTGCTGCTTTTCCCCGCAGGTTTTGCCCCCTTGTTTGGAGGGCTCTTCGCTGCGGCGGGTTTTGCCTTCGGCTTGGCCTTTTTAGTCGGTTTCGCCTCAGAAGAGGAGTCTTCTATCGCTTTAAATAATTCGATAAGCTCATCGTCGGTCAAATCACGCCATTCACCTAGCGGGAGTCCAGATAGACTGACATTCATGATACGCGTGCGTTCGAGCTTAGTGACTTCATAGCCGAAGTGTTCGCACATGCGGCGAATTTGGCGATTTAGCCCTTGTACTAAGGTGATGCGAAACACAAACGGGGCTTCTTTTTTTACTTTGCATTTTTTTGTAACGGTGCCGAGAATTGGAACGCCAGCGCCCATTCCCCGAATAAATTCATCGGTCACCGGCTTGTTCACGGTAACCAAATACTCTTTTTCATGGTCATTACCGGCGCGCAGGATTTTGTTCACCAGATCGCCGTGGTTGGTCAGGAAAATAATGCCCTGAGAGTCTTTGTCTAAACGGCCAATGGGGAAAACGCGCGTGCTATGGTTGACGTAATCAACGATATTGTCCTTCTCGCCATTTTCCGTGGTGCTCACGATACCAACGGGTTTATTCAGCGCAATCAGAACTAAATCATCAGCATCACGCGGCTCGATGAGCTGACCATTCACCTTGACCACGTCACCAGCGAAAACCTGATCGCCAATTCCAGCACGTTTGCCGTTGATAAAAACATGCCCTTGCTCAATATAGCGATCGGCGTCGCGTCGTGAGCAAATGCCACTTTCACTGATGTATTTGTTAAGACGCGTGGATGAATTGGTTAGCATGGTTCCCTCCGATAAACAGCGGAATATACATGAGTTGAGCGCTGATACGAACATCGATTTATCATATTGGTGGATGTACTGCGTTCAGCTCATGCCAGCTGTTTCAAAGATAGACGTTTGCAGCGGAAAAAACAGGCATAGTGGCGATTTATTAGCCGGAAATAGTGCTAATTTTACAGAAAGTTACTCTTTTTGATATTATACCTACAGCGGCCTTGAGGCCGCTTTTTGCTTTTATGGCAGGCGCCATTTTTTACCGCGTCTACTACCGTGGCTACGCTAATTTTAGTGATGCATATCGCAACCTGAACATTGTTTTTCCATGAACTGGTACGCTGAGTTAAAATTTTGTTAAACATTGGATATTGTTCTGTTGTTTTTCATGGCTAACAGTGCGGGTGTGCGATGCAAACAAGGCTTAAACAAGAAAACAATTTTTACGGGAGAACGACCTTGGAAAAGGTTTGGCTTAAACGATATCCTGCAGATGTGCCTGCGGAAATCGACCCTGATCAATACGCCTCTCTGGTAGAGATGTTCGAGCAGTCGGTCGCGCGATTTGCCGATCAGCCTGCGTTCATCAATATGGGGCAGGTGATGACCTTCCGTAAGCTTGAAGAGCGTAGCCGTGCATTCGCGGCCTATTTACAAAATGAGCTGGGACTAAAAAAAGGCGACCGTGTGGCACTGATGATGCCTAATCTGTTGCAGTATCCGATTGCGTTGTTCGGCGTGCTGCGTGCCGGTATGGTGGTGGTGAACGTGAACCCGCTATATACGCCGCGAGAACTTGAGCATCAGCTAAATGACAGCGGTGCCAGCGCGATTGTCATCGTGTCAAACTTTGCGCATACGCTTGAGAAAGTGGTGTTCAACACGCAAGTTAAGCACGTGATTTTAACCCGAATGGGCGATCAGCTTTCAGCGGCGAAAGGCACGTTGGTTAACTTTGTCGTGAAATACATCAAGCGCTTAGTGCCTAAGTATAATCTGCCTGATGCCATCTCTTTCCGCTCAGCGTTACAGCGTGGTCGCCGTTTGCAGTACATCAAGCCTGATATTACCAATAATGACCTCGCATTTTTGCAATACACCGGAGGCACTACCGGTGTAGCAAAGGGGGCGATGCTAACCCACCGCAACATGCAGGCGAATTTGGTGCAGTCACGCGCCGCATATGGTCCGCTGTTACATGAAGGCCATGAGCTGGTGGTCACGGCTTTGCCGCTTTACCATATTTTTGCGTTAACCGTTAACTGCCTGCTGTTCATTGAAATGGGGGGCTGCAACTTGATGATTACCAACCCACGTGATATTCCGGGTATGGTAAAAGAGCTAAGCCGCTATCCATTTACCGCGCTGACCGGTGTCAATACGTTGTTTAATGCGTTGCTGAACAACGAAGATTTCCGTGAGTTGGATTTCTCGACGCTGCGTTTATCGGTGGGCGGTGGCATGTCGGTACAGCGCTCGGTTGCGGAAAAATGGGAAAAACTCACCGGTCGTCATTTGCTCGAAGGCTACGGGTTAACCGAATGTGCGCCTTTGGTTTCGGGTAATCCTTACGATCTACAGCATTATAGTGGGAGTATTGGTTTGCCGGTGCCGTCCACCGATGTGCGTTTGGTGGATGATGAAGGTAATGAAGTGGCTCATGGAGAAGCCGGAGAGTTACAGGTGAAAGGCCCACAGGTGATGCTAGGATACTGGCAGCGCCCAGAAGCTACCGATGAGATCCTCAAAGACGGCTGGTTATCTACTGGAGATGTGGTGACCGTGGATGACGAGGGTTTCTTGCGCATTGTCGATCGCAAAAAAGATATGATATTAGTATCTGGTTTCAATGTTTATCCGAATGAAATCGAAGAAGTTGTCTCGATGCATGATAAAGTGCTCGAGTGCGCAGCTATCGGCGTGCCAAGCGAAGCCTCCGGTGAAATGGTGAAAATCTGTGTTGTGAAGAAAGACCCTTCACTGACTCGCGATGAGTTGATTGCACACTGTCGTAAGCATCTCACGGGCTACAAGGTGCCGAAAAGCGTAGAGTTTTACGATGAATTACCAAAGTCCAATGTAGGTAAGATCCTACGCAGAAAATTACGTGAGGAGCAGACGGCCTCGAAAGGCGCCGCATAGCTTCTTGCGACTCTAAGAGATAAACGTTGACGCCGGTTGTGACCGGCGTCATTTTTTGTACTGATTAAATTATCTGGCGTACCAAGTCTGTCAGAGAAACGAAAATGAGAATGATGTTTTGAATTATCAGTTAATTACTACCAGCAGCGATCTCAAGCAAGTTTGTGAGCAGGCCAGCCGCCACGCCTACATCGCGTTAGATACCGAATTTGTACGAACTCGCACCTACTATCCTCAGTTAGGGTTGATTCAGCTTTTTGACGGCGAAACTCTGACGCTGATCGATCCGTTACCGATTACCGATTGGCAGCCGTTTGTTGCTCTGTTGAAAAATCCAGAAGTCACCAAACTTCTCCATGCGTGTAGCGAAGACCTTGAAGTTTTCTTGCATGAGTTCCAGACGTTGCCAACGCCAATGATCGATACGCAAATCCTTGCCGCATTCACGGGGCGTGCATTGTCGTGTGGTTTCGCAGCCATGGTGAACGACTACCTGCAGGTAGAATTAGACAAGAGTGAATCTCGCACCGATTGGTTGGCACGTCCGTTGACTGAACGGCAGTGCGAGTACGCGGCAGCAGATGTTTTCTATTTGCTTCCGTTAGCCGATAAGTTGATCGCTGAAGTCGCAGAGGCAGGGTGGTTGGATGCCGCACAGGATGACTGCTTATCTCTGTGCCGTCGCCGTCAAGACGTCGTCGATCCTGCTTTAGCCTATCGCGATATTACCAACGCGTGGCAATTGCGAACTCGACAGTTGGCATGTTTGCAAAAGCTTGCTGAATGGCGCCTTAATCAGGCGCGTCAGCGCGATATGGCCGTGAACTTTGTGGTACGTGAGGAAAATCTTTGGCAGGTTGCTCGCTATTTACCCACCTCTCAAGGGGAGTTGGGGGAGCTTGGTTTGAGCGGTCCAGAAATTCGCTTCCATGGTAAAACGCTGGTGGCACTGGTGGCTGAATCGGCGAATATCCCTGAGTCACAGTGGCCACAGCCCGTTGAGCGTTTGGTCGATCACAGTGGCTATAAGCACGCGTTCAAAGAGTTAAAAACAGCGATACAGAATGCGGCTGAGCGCAGTGGTTTAACGGCAGAGTTGATTGCCTCACGTCGCCAGATAAATGCACTGCTAAGCTGGCACTGGAAGCTTAAAGATGAACAGCCAGAACTATTGCAAGGCTGGAGAGATAAATTGGTGGGTGAGCAAGTAAGAGTCATTCTTGCGGCGCTGTAATGGATGTGTCGCTAATCATTGCTAGCATATAAGAATAAAGGCAGCCACAAAATGGCTGCCTTTATTTATTAGATAACCCAGTATGACTTAACTCAGCTTTCTTCAAACTGAATTTCTGTGTTGAGTAAGTGATGAGGCTTTCCTTCACTTATGCTTTCAATACAACTCACATTATTATGGGTATATATCAAAGATAAAGCTGCAATATAAAAACAATACTTAAAGAAAGATGCCTATATGATTAGTCTTAAATTTAATGAAAAATAATAAATATTAGGAATAATCTTGATAGTACTATTCTCGAAATTCATTGTTTACTAAAAGGTCTGTTTAAATATACAGGCGTTCCCTTATATTTCTATAAGAGAACGTCAGGATAACAAAATCATTTAGCGGCTTCTTCTGCTTCAGGCAAGGTGACGTTTAGCTCTAATACCGAAATATCATCGCCTTTTTGTTCAAACTGCACTGTTAGCATCTCTGGATCTATCTGCACATATTTACAAATAACAGCCAAAATATCGCGTTTCAACTGGGGTAAATATTGTGGTTCACTATCACCGCGACGTCGCTCCGCAACGATAATTT
Organism: Hafnia paralvei ATCC 29927; assembly: GCF_001655005.1. GTDB lineage: Bacteria > Pseudomonadota > Gammaproteobacteria > Enterobacterales > Enterobacteriaceae > Hafnia > Hafnia paralvei. The sequence continues at coordinate 105,006 of NZ_LXET01000041.1, read as the reverse complement.
GCAGCCGTTCCTTGGCTATATTGGCTGTCGGTTTTTTGCGCGACAGGAAGAAATCAAGTAATGCCATGTTTTATCCCCCGAACAGGCGTTTCAGGAAGCCTTTTTTCTCTTCTTCAACAAATCGGAATGCACGCTCTTCACCTAGCAAACGATCAACCATGTCTTGGTAAGCCTGACCGGCGTCTGACTCTTTGTCTAGTATAACAGGTTCGCCTTGGTTTGATGCGCGCAGCACGGATGGGCTTTCAGGAATCACGCCAACTAATGGAATGCGCAGAATATCCAATACGTCTTCCATGCTCAGCATATCCCCACGGCTAACACGGCCTGGGTTATAGCGAGTCAACAGCAGATGCTCTTTGATTGGATCTTCACCTTTCTCTGCGCGGCGTGATTTAGACGCCAGAATACCGAGGATTCGGTCAGAGTCACGTACAGAGGAGACTTCTGGGTTAGTGGTAATAATGGCTTCATCGGCAAAATACAGAGCCATCAGTGCGCCTGTTTCAATGCCCGCTGGGGAGTCGCAGACGATGAAGTCAAACTCCATCTCACCCAAATCATTCAGGACTTTTTCAACGCCTTCATGGGTCAATGCGTCTTTGTCGCGGGTTTGTGACGCCGGAAGAATGTAGAGATTTTCTGTACGTTTATCTTTAATTAACGCTTGATTGAGGGTCGCATCGCCCTGAATTACGTTAACAAAGTCATACACTACACGACGTTCACAGCCCATAATTAAGTCTAGATTACGTAAACCGATGTCAAAGTCGATAACAACGGTTTTCTTACCTTTTTGGGCCAAACCGGTGGCGATGGCTGCGCTAGATGTGGTTTTGCCAACGCCCCCTTTACCGGATGTAACAACAATAATGCGTGCCATGTATATGGGTTCCTTGTCGAAGGGCCTAGAATAGAGGTTGTATAGTTAAGGCACTGTCGCTCAAATTGAGTCTGGCAGCCTGCCCATAAAAAGCTTCAGGGATCTGATCGCTCAACCAGTACTGACCGGCGATAGACACCAGTTCAGCGGCAAGATGAGCACAAAAGATCTGACTGGATGTATCTCCGCTGGCACCAGCAAGTGCGCGTCCACGCATCATGCCATAAATATGAATATTGCCATCGGCGATGATTTCAGCGCCAGCACTGACGCTGCTAGTAACGATAAGATCACAGTCTCGTGCATATATCTGCTGACCAGACCGAACCGGCGTGCTAATGATGCGGGTTTTTACCGGTGCAGGTGGCTCGGGTAACACGACAGGCTCACTTTTCTTAATACCTTTCCCTTCACTTAACAAAGGCAGGCCTGCGCGGGTTATAGCACGTTTAAGCCCTTCATCGGTGCAACCACTTACGCCAATGACATGCAGCCCAGCTTCGGTAATGGCCTGTTGTAATTTCTGCCAGCTTGCGCCTTCAGGGACGTTAGCAATGTTAATAACAACAGGGGCATTTTTCAAAAAAGCGGGCGCTTGCTCGACTTTTTCGATTAATGCCTCACGTATTACCTCCGGTTGCGAATTATGCAAATGAACAACCGAAAGAGTAAAACTGCTGCCTTTTAGTTCTATTGGCGATTGTGACATCTATCCTGACTCAGTTTCAGCAACTTTAAATCCCCGGAATAACCACACAGGGGGTGATATTCCGATGTACATTAAGCATGTTATAGTCAGTGTTATATCTAGGCAAGTCGCCGTCTGAATTAATTAGAGTGAAAAAATGATTTGTACCATTTACAGAAGTTCAAAACGCGATCAAACCTATCTTTATGTCGAAAAAAGAGACGATTTTTCTCGGGTGCCTGAAGAGCTGATGAAAAGTTTTGGGCAGCCGCAATTAGCGATGATGATCGATTTAGAGAGCAAAAAGAAACTCGCCACGGCGGATATTGAAAAGGTTAAAAATGACTTGAAAGAGCAAGGTTATTATTTACAACTTCCTCCACCGCCGGAAAGTTTGTTGAAAATGCACATTGCACAGGCAAAAAAGTCAGCGGATGAATGAATAAGTGTGATGCTATTCACATAAATATCGTGCGCCGAGGGGGCTTGGCGCAAATCCATTGAAGTGATGGTGAGAGCAGCGGTAGTTTCGTACACCGGAGATTTCGTACACCGGAGAGTGAGAAGGACGATAGATGCTGAAGTGCGGTTGGATACACGGCCTAAGTTTCAGTCATCCACATCCTTTTGGGTAACGTAGCGATGTTATCGCGTTGTGTATGACCACAGGAGAAGGCTATGTATCAACACCGTGATTGGCAGGGGGCATTACTTGAGTTGCCTGTCAGTAAAGTTGTTTGTGTTGGCAGTAACTATGGCGGCCACATCAAAGAAATGGGGGGAACTCAGGCTGCAGAGCCTGTTTTATTCATCAAGCCTGAAACCGCCTTGTGTGATATTCGTCAGCCTGTTGCGATTCCCAAAGACTTTGGCTCTGTACACCATGAGATCGAGTTGGCCATTCTGATTGGCACGCCGCTGAAGCAGGCAAGTGAAGATCGTGTCGCACGGGCAATAGCGGGGTATGGCGTTGCGCTTGATCTGACGCTGCGCGATGTTCAGGCTGAATGCAAGAAAGCAGGGCGGCCTTGGGAAAAGGCGAAAGCCTTTGATGGCTCTTGTCCGATCTCTGGCTTTATCCCAGAAGCCGAGTTTGGCGATCCGCAAAACACCGAACTTGTTTTGAGCATTAACGGCAGTGTTCGTCAACAAGGCAGCACGCGCGATATGATTACGCCTATTTTGCCACTGATCAGCTATATGAGCCGCTACTTTACGTTGCGTGCTGGCGACATCATCTTAACGGGCACACCTCAAGGCGTCGGCCCTTTAGTGTCTGGTGATATGCTCACGCTATCCGTCAACGGTAATTCATTGAGTACCCGCGTTATTTAGCCCAGCAAGTCCTTACTAGGCCTCGTTTTAGTAAGGACAAAACTTGCATCTCATCGCCAAAGCGTCTATATAGTCCAGCCCAACTGTAATTATCGGACATACAAGCATGACAACTCTCCCTTTCTGGCAGGAAAAAACATTAGCTGATATGAGCAATGATGAATGGGAATCACTTTGTGATGGTTGTGGGCAGTGCTGTCTGCATAAGTTACAAGATGAGGACACGGATGAGATTTATTTTACTAACGTCGCTTGTAATCTGCTCAACATTAAAACCTGTCAGTGCCGCCACTATGAGCGTCGCTTCGAGTATGAAGAAGATTGCATCAAGTTAACCCGCGAGAATCTCGAAACCTTCGAGTGGCTCCCGCCTACCTGCGCCTATCGCATGGTTCATGAGGGTAAAGATTTACCTGAATGGCATCCGTTAAAAGTAGGGTCTAAAAAAGCCATGCATGCAGAACGGATATCAGTCCGTTATATCGCGGTGCGTGAAAGTGAAGTCAATGATTGGGAAGAACATATTATGAACAAACCATTTTGGGCGACGAATGGCGAATAATCCTAATCAATTTAGTTAATTGCATCGAATGCCCAACGCCTAAAAAAACCACCAAGTGTGGTTTTTTTGTTTTTTAAATCTAAGCCATGCCAATTGTTGCTCATTTTATCAAAATAGAGACTTGTCTGAAAATAGTCTTCAAATATTGATTGAAAGAATATCTATCACTACGATAAGTCTTAGCAAAGAAATTTTAAAATTAGCAAAGGCGATTACGTGAACTATAAAATTAAACATATGTATTTATTATTAGCTTTAGGTTCGCTGTTTACGGTCGTTCTGGCTGCATTCATTAGTGTATGTTCCTCTGCCTTTTAGCTATCACTCAGTGCTTCTATTCCCCCAACTGAAAAAGTAAACCCCCTGATAGACCTAATACGTGTTAGTTAAGCCTGATTTTAGGGGAAGGCTCCCCGATGTGGTCGTAGCAGCATTAGCTGCCAACAACGTTGCAGGGAGCAAAGTTGAACAACGCTTTAGCGCTGACCCCAGAGCGTGGAACACATGGATGTGTTCCATAACCGCCCCGCGGTATGCTAGCCCCGTGTATCTCGATCTCTTAAATGAACAGTATTACCGATAGACGAGGCTTTTTACTTTTATTGAAGGTTTGCTGTGGTTAGCGAACGACCAAAACCGAGCACTTAGCATGGCGAACCACGGCCGCTGCATTCGAGCCAAGAAGGTAGGTTCGGGTACTCGGACGATGAGAGCCGATGACAATCAGATCGGCATTAATGATATCGGCCAGTTTCAATATTTGTTCTTTCGGTGACCCCATAACCGCATGAGTGGTTGCTCTGTCTTCGGGAATATTAAATTCTTTGGCCGTCTTGATAAGGGCGTCATTGGCTGCTTTCAGGATATCTTGTTTATCGACGGCGGCCGCATAGCCAAATCCAAACGCGGAATAGTACGGTGAAGAGGGAATGACAACCACAAAGTGAATATGAGAATCAACAAGTTTTGCAAGTTGCTCAACGTGAGGAATTGCCTGACGTGTCAGCTCAACTTCAGTGATATCAACCGGAACCAGAATAGTATTATACATATGGCCTCCCGTTTTACTTTTGAGGAAAATATCTTCTTTAATTTAACAACCCTGTTTGAAATATAGAGTGATTGATATCTTATTCTATGAATAAATAATCCGTTGCTCACGGAGTGAAATAAATAGGCCATTAATTATTTTACTGGTTATCTTGATGAGGATTTTATTTTCGTACTCTATTTTCCTATAAATATCAGGGTGCTTGAAATAAATGGTTTGTTATAACGATGAGATATAGTCGCAAACACATGGTTACCGCAGTTGTTGAATGAAGATGCTTACTGCGTCCTTACGACGTTGTTGCAAAAAATCATGTCATTAAACAGCCATGCCGTTAAAAGCTTCGCGATGAGTTTTTCACCGTGAAGCTAGTGATTTTTATTGGATAAGCAAGCCGTTACAGATGTTGCAAACGTTCCACAGAGATGATGTGCAGATCTTTAGCACTGGCGTTAAGGTATTGGGCCACATCAATCAGTGCAGCTTCTAAAACTTCCCCATCGGTTTTATTTAGCGTTGCCTGCCCATTCATGATGAAATCATGTGTTTGATTATTGGATTTATAAATTACCTTGAATTGATGCATCATTGTTTAGCTCCCCAGTGGTATTGACCCAGTCATATTCTCTCTCGTTATGTATAGACTAGAGGGCGGAGTGGGGGGATTCAAGGTGGGTGATTAAATAAGTCGACGTCGATCTGGCAATTCATATGACCAAGTGTTTTTCACATGATTTGCGCATTGCTAACAAACCTGTAGCAGGTGGCATAAAAAAAGCACCCAGCGGGTGCTCTTATGAGATAGTCAGGTTATTGGCTTAACGTCCGAAAAGATCGCGACGCTTTGGCTTAACGAATTGAGCAATTAACACTAAAACCGCAACTACTAGGTAAGCGGCAAAAATGCCTACCAGCCACTGTGGCATTTCCAAGGTTAAAAATTCCCATTGGCGCACTGAGCAATCGCCGCTTGCAGAGAAGATAGCCGGAGCCCACTTATCTAATGGTAACCATGATGGGAATGAAACGAAGAAATCGCAGGTGACAAATGGCGAAGGGTGCAGCTGAATCATGGTATGTTTCCATGCCAGCATGAGGCCTTCATAAGTACTGTAAATCCACAGTAAAATAGCGACAAAACGTAGAGGCGTTTTAGGTGCAATGGCGCCAACAATTCCTGCGCCCATAATCCCAAACAACGCACAGCGTTCGTAAATGCAGAGCACGCAGGGCTTCAACAGCATAACATGCTGAAAATACAGTGCGACTAACTCAAGGATGAGTGCCGTCACGGCTAAGAGAATCCAAGCCCCACGTCCACGAGAACAACCATTTAAATATTGCAACATATCTGTTCCATTCCATGCCACAGCAAGATGAGCGCAGTGTAAACTATATTGTCTTGCCTGCCAGCCATTTGATTAAAAAACTAGTGATTGTTACGGTGCTATTAAGCGACTTAATGAACACTCGGGAAGACCTCATTGACTGGTGGTAAAGACAGCCAATGCCACTGGTAAAATAGTTGAGTCATCGGTTCTAAGGTGAACTGAACACAGGCTAAGCCGACCAGCGTCATGACAATGGTGTAAGGCAGTGCCATCCATACCATTCGACCGTATGACAAACGAATCAGTGGTGAAAGCGCCGATGTTAATAAAAACAGAAACGCGGCTTGACCATTAGGTGTTGCAACCGAAGGTAAGTTGGTACCGGTGTTGATCGCGACAGCCAACATTTCGAATTGCTTGAGTGATATCACGCCAGACTCTAGTGCCGCCTTTGCCTCATGAATATACACTGTGCCAACGAAGACGTTGTCTGAAATCGAAGAAAGTAGGCCGTTAAAGAGATAAAACAGCGTTAACTGATGCTCAGGCGAGGCCTGAAGTACAAAGTGAATGACAGGTGAAAACAGCTGTTGATCGATAATGACGGCTACTACGGCGAAGAATACGGTCAATAGTGCAGTAAACGGCAACGACTCCTGAAAGGCTTTACCAATCGCGTGCTCATCCGTAACACCGCAAAAAGCGGTCGCTAATACGATAACACTAAGACCGATCAAACCAACCTCCGCCAGATGGAAAGCGAGCGCGAAGATCAACCAAATACCAATGAGCGCCTGAATAATCAGCTTTTGGCGCTCCTGACGTGTACGCTTGCGAGTGGCGTTTTGATCATATTCGCGTAGTACCTGTCGAACGCGTTTAGGCAAGCGAGCACCGTAGCCAAAGACTTTAAAACGTTCGACTAAATAGCAGGTCAGCACACCACAAATAAAGACGGGAACGGTCACGGGAGACATACGTAGCAAGAACGATACAAAATCCCAATCGGCGCTTTTAGCAATAATTAGGTTCTGTGGTTCACCAACCATGGTCATTACGCCGCCGAGTGCAGTACCTACGCCAGCATGCATCATCAGACTGCGCAAAAAGGCGCGGAACTGATTCAGGATAGCGCGACGCCCCGCATTTTGCAGATGGCTATCATCATTGAGAGAAAGCGTGCCGGTCGTACCTGACGCGACGCTGTGATAAATCCCGTAGAATCCAACCGCTACGCTGATCACCACAGCAATCACCGTTAGTGCATCCAGAAATGCCGAAAGAAAGGCTGCAGCGATACAAAAGGCCAATGATAAGGCGATTTTTGAACGAATGTTCAGTAATAGCTTGGTAAATACATAAAGCAGCAGCTGCTTCATAAAGTAGATACCCGCCACCATGAAGATCAGCAACAGCAACACTTCGATATTCGCGGCGACTTCATGTTTGACTTTATCGGCTGTGGTCATCCCAATGATGATGGCTTCAAATGCCAACAGGCCACCCGGAAGTAGAGGGTAGCACTTTAGCGCCATCGCCAGCGTGAAGATGAATTCAGCCACCAGCAGCCATCCCGCGGCGAAGGGGCTAACATAAAAGAAGACCAGAGGATTCAACAGCAGAAAAATGACAATAGCAACTTTGTACCAGTCTGGTGCGTTACCAAGAAAGTTTTTGCTGAAGGCCTGAGTAAATGTGGTGTTCATAACAACTTAGCACCTAAAAAATAAACAAAAAATGGAATATTTTAATACGAACACCTGACTATACTCTTTTTGCGCAATGACGTAAAAGTAGACCGTGCTGAAAATAAGTCCTTTAAAATCATTTTATTATTGTGGTTTTTTATCTGGTGATTTTAAGGCCATACAGAATATACGCATGCCGAGATAATTTACCTGCGTACATAACCCCGTTATACTGGCGTTATTGATCCAAAGGGGTATTTGCTATGAACGAAGATATTTTTGATTTTGACATCGATGCACAACTTGAGCAGGCTGAAAAGCGTGCACAGGAAAAAGCGAACGAAGTGCCGGTCGAACTGAATGATGAAGCTGACTGCGAAGGCTGCAAAATCTGAATTCAAATTGAGATGAAAAAAGCACCGAGAGATAAGATCTCCGGTGCTTTTTTTTATCTGATTATCCGCGTTAGCAAGGGCACTTGCCTAGTTTGCCGCCTTGACTTGGGAAACGGGCTTCTAAGCAGTAGCGATGAAACTCGCGTTCGCTCATTGGCGTTAGCTCGGGATGATGTAGTTGCTGATGCCGCAGATAGTTCTGGTAGTCCTGAATGCCAACCATCAAGCGAAAACTTTGTGCAACCCGTCGCAGCGTCAATTTTGCCCATTGCCATGCTGATGTTGGCTGAGATTCACCCAGCGAAAGCGGTAAACAGCGAGTGATAGTCATCCCCGGTTGTGCTTGTCTCTTCCATGGCAGCCCGGTTTTAATCATCATGCTAGGGGTGTGGTGCAGTTTTTCAACCATGCGATCTTTCCTCACGCAATGCAGGAGTTGTTTCATGTACCGTTGGTTTATTAGAGTCCAACGCCCGACGAATCACGAAGAAAGCGGAAATCAACATGGTGACGGCAACTAACATAAAGAAGCCGCATAGTGCAGCGTTGATGTAGTTGTTCATCACGATGGTTTCCATGTCTTTGATCGTTTTGGCCGGTGCAATCAATGTGCCTGAGTCGATACCCGCTGAAAAACGTTTAGCCTGTGCCAAGAACCCAATGCTCGGTTTCTCATGGAAGATCTTCTGCCAGCCTGCAGTCATTGAAGTCACGAACAGCCATACCGTTGGCAAGATAGTGACCCACGAGTAGCGCTGTTTCTTCATTTTAAACAACACCACCGTACCCAAAATCAGTGCCATTGATGCCAACATCTGGTTACCAATACCGAATAATGGCCACAGGGTATTAATCCCGCCTAGAGGATCGACCACGCCTTGATAAACGAAGAACCCCCAGCCTGCAACGGCAACCGTCGTTCCTGCGAGGTTACCAAACCATGAGCGGTTGTTGGCCAAGCTTGGGATAGCGACACCGACCAGATCTTGCACCATAAAACGACAGGCACGGGTGCCCGCGTCAACGGCGGTCAGAATAAATAGGGCTTCAAACAGAATGGCGAAGTGATACCAGAATGCCATCATGGCACGGCTGTTAAAGACCTCGGTAATAATGTGGGCCATGCCGACAGCAAAGGTTGGTGCGCCACCGGCTCGGGAAAGAATGGAGTTTTCCCCGACATCTTTCGCGATCATCGCCAGCGTTTCAGGTGTGACGACAAAACCCCAACTGTTGATGACCTGAGAGGCATTCTCGACCGTAGTACCGATCAAGGCCGCCGGTGAGTTCATGGCAAAATATACGCCAGGGTCGATAACCGAGGCACAAATCAGTGCCATGATGGCAACGAAGGATTCCATCAGCATTGCACCATAGCCGATGAAACGAATGTGGCTTTCACGTTCGATTAATTTTGGTGTGGTGCCGCTGGAAACCAATGCATGGAAGCCTGAAATGGCACCGCAGGCAATAGTAATAAACAGGAACGGGAACAAGCTGCCGGAGAAGACTGGTCCAGAACCGTCGATAAAGCGAGTGACCGCCGGCATTTTCATTTCTGGTGCAGCGAAGACTATGCCCACGGCCAAACCAGCAATCACACCGATTTTCAGGAACGTAGATAGATAATCGCGTGGTGCCAACAGCAGCCACACAGGGAGTACCGATGCGATAAACCCATAGATTACCAATACCCACGTGAGAGTCGTGCCATGCAGGGTAAAGAAGGGACCCCAGTAGGGATGCATCGCAATATCGCCGCCATAGATAATCGCTGCCATCATCAGTACAAAACCAATAATAGAGACTTCAGCGATTTTGCCTGGGCGCAGATAGCGCATATATATGCCCATGAATAGCGCAATCGGAATAGTGGCTGCGATGGTGAATAGCCCCCAAGGGCTATCCGCCAATGCTTTGACGACCACCAGCGCGAGAGCCGACAGGATAATGATCATGACCCCCAATGCGCCAAGCATTGTGATGACTCCGGCGAAAGAGCCAAGCTCCTGCTTAGCCATTTCCCCCAGTGAACGTCCATCGCGGCGTGTTGAGATAAAAAGCACTAAGAAGTCCTGCACCGCACCCGCCAGCATGACGCCAACTAAGATCCAGATCGTTCCTGGTAAGAAACCCATCTGAGCGGCTAGAATGGGTCCTACTAAAGGCCCCGCACCGGCGATAGCCGCAAAGTGATGACCAAAGAGCACCCATTTATTGGTCGGAACGTAGTCCAAACCATCGTTATGGCGCTCTGCGGGAGTTAAACGGCGATCGTCGAGTTCAAAGACCTTTTCGGCAATGAACAGGCTGTAAAAACGGTAGGCAATGCTGTAACAAGCGATGGCGGCAACCACTAGCCATACCGCATTGATATGTTCACCACGGCTCAGTGCTAGCATGCCAAAAGCATAAGCACCGATTAACGCCACCAATAGCCAAATCAGGCCGGATCGGACGTTTTTCATTGTACGGCTCCTTCGTATAGGGGAGAGGTATTGATTTATTGTTGTATAAGAGGTTTGGAGACCAAGCTCGCATGGTTAAATAAAGGTTAAAATTCGGTCTTTGTCATGTTGATTAATCAAGCAGGCGATAGAAGTGTGAGGCTGGTCTGATTTGTAATGATTACGTTGAAAAATGACGCAAATTTGTGAGCTTGCGATACATATCGCCCAAGGAATAAACATAAAAATTGATGTGCATCAATTTTGGTATGACCAAATAACCTGTCGTGGTATTCTTTCCTCAGAGAATTAAATCAACCTGCGTGAACCGTACGTAAATTAAGGGTATTGGTTATTTACTGTTAATTAACTATTGGTTTACATTTTTTACCAAGGGAGAAGGCTTTGAGCGCATCTAAGAAAAAAATCGTGATTGTCGGCGGTGGTGCGGGCGGTCTCGAGCTGGCAACCAGTCTAGGTCACAAACTGGGCCGTAAAGACAAAGCGGAAATCATCTTGATTGATCGCAACCATAGCCACTTGTGGAAACCTTTACTGCATGAAGTTGCCACCGGATCGTTAGACGATGGTGTTGATGCGCTGAGCTATCTGGCCCACGCACGCAATCACCACTTTACCTTCCAGCTCGGTTCGTTAACCAACATCGACCGCGCCGCACAGCAGCTCACGCTGGCTGATATTCGTGACGAGCAGGGCGAAGTTTTGGTTCCACAGCGCGAGTTGTCTTACGACATTCTGGTCATGGCTCTTGGCAGTACGTCGAACGACTTTGGTACGCCGGGCGTGAAAGACAACTGTATCTTCTTGGATAACCCGCATCAGGCTCGTCGTTTCCATAACGAAATGCTGAACCTGTTCTTGAAGTTTTCAGCGCAGAAGGACAAAGCGGCGAAGGTTAACATCGCGATTGTTGGCGGTGGGGCGACCGGCGTTGAGCTGTCTGCGGAATTACACAATGCGGTGAAACAACTGCATAGCTACGGTTTTGAAGGGTTAAGCAGTGAGGCATTGAATGTGACGCTGGTTGAGGCCGGTGAACGTATTCTGCCTGCACTACCTCCGCGTATCTCGGGCGCAGCCCACAATGAGTTGACGAAACTGGGCGTTCGCGTACTGACAAAAACCATGGTGACCAGCGCCGACAAGAATGGCTTGAATACCAAAGATGGCGAATTTATTCCGGCTGATCTGATGGTTTGGGCTGCTGGGATCAAAGCGCCTGATTTCATGAAAGATATTGGTGGGTTAGAAACCAACCGTATCAACCAGTTGGTGGTTGAACCGACGCTGCAAACGACTCGCGATCCGAATATCTTTGCAATCGGTGACTGCGCGTCTTGCCCACAGCCGTCCGGTGGATTTGTACCGCCACGCGCACAGGCAGCGCATCAGATGGCATCACGCTGCTATGCCAACATTTTGGCGCAGCTTAAGGGCGGTAACATGAAACCTTATATCTATAAGGATCATGGCTCATTAGTTTCGCTATCCAAATTCAGTACCGTAGGTAGTCTGATGGGTAACCTCATGCGGGGCTCAATGATGGTGGAAGGGCGTATTGCTCGTATGGTGTATATTTCACTGTATCGTATGCATCAGATTGCACTCCATGGCTACATCAAAACAGGTTTGATGATGCTGGTGGGTGGGATCAACCGAGTGATTCGTCCACGCTTGAAGTTACATTAATAGCTTAACCCTCTGAGTAGCGACAAACGGCTCCCAAGTGGAGCCGTTTGTGTATCTCGTATTTCACTTATTTCCTTCCAGAAAGAACGCTATCTGATGATTGTTAGACTATCGCCGATAGGAACTTTCCCAAACAATGGGTTTGGGCTTGTTTGGTTATGTTGTCTGATTGTTACTACGAATATTCCTATGCACACTACCTGTATATAAATTTGGTGAAGCACGCACACCGAGCGAAAGAAACGACAAACTTTTGCATCGTTATGAGCGTATGACGTTAATCAACACGACGTTTATAAATATTGCGTGAGTATATTCAGGAGGAGTGCCCTGTGAATAAATCAATGTTGGCAGGTGTGGGTATTGGGGTTGCAGCGGCGCTTAGCGTAGCTGCGGTGGCAAGTCTAGACGTTTTTAGTACCGGTCCACGTTATGCGCAGGTGTTATCAGCAACCCCGATTCACGAGTCAGTGAAGACCCCGCGACAGCAGTGCCGCAACGTAACGGTCACGCATCGCCGCCCGGTACAGGATGAGAACCGTATAGCGGGATCGGTACTGGGTGCGGTTGCGGGCGGGGTACTAGGCCATCAGATTGGTAACGGACGCGGCAAAGATGTGGCTACCGTTGTTGGTGCGTTGGGTGGGGGATATGCGGGTAATCAGGTTCAAGGTTCAATGCAAAACAACGATACCTACACGACAACTCAGCAGCGTTGCTCAACGGTCTATGACAAATCGCAAAAACTGCTCGGTTATGACGTCACCTATAAGATTGGCGATCAGCAGGGGCGAGTTCGGATGGATAAAGATCCTGGCATCCAGATCCCCGTCGACCGCAATGGTCAACTGGTGTTAAATCAGAGCGTGTGATAATTCGGTAGCACAGAATCAAACGGGGTATATATTTATACCCCGCGGTGTGATTTAAACTCGATGCTCGGTAAATTCATTCAGCAGAGAGCCAATAAATTCCAAACGAGCCTTACGTTCGCTGAGATCGACAATAAACTTCAGCTTAGTGGGTCCATCTAAGCGGAAGATTTGCGGTTTCTTCTGCAACAGACCAATTAGGAACATGGGGTCAACGTGGTTTTTCTCGCTGAACTCAATAAACCCGCCTTTGTCATTACCTTCGATCCGACGAATACCCAGCGCCATGGCATCCAAACGCAGCTTCGCGCTTTGCAGCAGATTGCGCGCTGCATCTGGCAGCAAGCCAAAGCGATCGATCAGCTCAACTTTTAGCTCTTCCAACTGATCGTCATTTTTCGCGCTAGCAATGCGTTTGTAGAATGACAGGCGCGTGCTGACGTCAGGAATATAGTCATCCGGTAGCAGGGCTGGCATGCGCAGCTCAACATCGGTTTGATTGCTGGTGAGATCCTCGAGTGAAGGTTCTCGCCCCTCTTTCAGTGCATCAACGGCGCTTTCCAGTAATTCCATATACAGAGAGAAACCGATGGTCGTCATCTGTCCGCTCTGATCATCTCCCAACAGCTCGCCTGCACCGCGGATCTCTAGATCATGGGTGGCTAAAGCAAAACCTGCGCCCAAATCTTCCAGAGAAGCGATGGCCTCCAAGCGTTTTTGCGCATCGGTGGACATGGCCTTTGGCGGCGGCGTCAGTAAATAAGCATAGGCCTGATGGAATGAGCGACCAACGCGACCACGTAGCTGATGCAGCTGTGCTAAACCAAAATGATCGGCACGTTCGATAATGATGGTATTGGCGCTTGGGATATCAATCCCTGTTTCGATAATGGTCGTACACACTAAAACGTTGAAACGCTGATGATGGAAATCATTCATTACGCGTTCAAGTTCGCGCTCACGCATTTGCCCGTGGCCAATCGCAATACGCGCTTCCGGCACCAATTCTGCTAAACGCTGAGCCGCTTTTTCAATATTCTCGACGTCGTTATAAAGGTAGTAAACCTGTCCACCACGCGTGACTTCACGCAGAATGGCTTCGCGAACGACTAAGCTGTCATATTCACGCACAAAGGTTTTTACCGCGAGGCGACGCGCCGGCGGAGTCGCAATAATCGACAGATCACGCATACCACTCATTGCCATATTGAGCGTTCGCGGTATTGGTGTTGCAGTGAGGGTTAGAATATCCACGTCGGCACGCATGGCTTTGATGCGCTCTTTTTGACGCACGCCAAAGCGGTGTTCTTCATCGACAATCAGTAGCCCCAGATCGCGCCACTGCACATCGGCCTGTAATAGCTTATGAGTACCGATCAGAATATCGACTTTACCTTCTGCGGCATCTTGCAATACCTGAGTTTGCTCTTTTGCGCTGCGGAAGCGGGAAATCATCTCAATGCGAACCGGCCAGTTGGCGAAACGGTCGCGGAAGTTGTCGTAATGCTGCTGTGCAAGCAGCGTGGTAGGCACTAGAACCGCGACCTGTTTATTGTTGTGTACCGCGAGGAACGCGGCGCGCATGGCCACTTCGGTTTTTCCGAAGCCAACGTCGCCGCACACCAAACGATCCATCGCTAGCGGCTGACACATATCGCTGAGTACGGCGTTAATGGCCATGCTCTGGTCAGGCGTCGTTTCAAATGGGAAACTCTGGCAGAACATTTGATAAGCCTCGCGATCTTGCTTAAAGGCGAAGCCGGGTTTAGCCGCACGCATGGCATAGATATCAAGCAGCTCGGCGGCCACGTCTCGAACTTTTTCTGCGGCCTTCTGACGTGCTCTGGTCCACGCATCGCTGCCGAGTTTATGCAGCGGCGCACTCTCATCGGCTCCGCCAGAATAGCGGCTAAGCAGATAAAGTGAGGATACGGGCACATACAGCTTAGCATCACCGGCGTAGGTCAGAATGAGATACTCACCTTTGATCCCGCCGGCTTCTAGCGTAGTCATTCCGCCGTAGCGGCCTACACCGTGTTCTAAGTGCACCACCGGCTGGCCGATGCTGAGTTCTGCCAGATTACGGATTAGGGTGTCAGTATTGATGGTGCGTCGGTTGTCTTGGCGGCGGCGGCTAACGCGCTCGCCGAGCAAATCGCTTTCGCAGATCAGTGCGAGTTTGAGCTCGGGATTGATAAATCCATGCTCGCACGAGCCCTGCATGATATAGATTTTTCCCGCCTCAGCATCTTCTATACGGCTGATAAGTGAAGGGCTAATTTTGATGCGAGCCAGCAATTCGAGCATGGTTTCGCGTCGGCCTTCACTTTCTACCGAGAAAACAATGGCATCCTTAGTGCTTTCAATGAAGCGTCGCAGGTTATCTAGCGGGCTTTTATTTTGTGCCTGAACGGTCAACTCTGGTAAAGGTTGATAGTTTAGGTTGGTATTAGCCGCTTTTTTATCCAACTTGTCGGTTTTTAGTTGAACACGCGGCCACTTTTTCAGCGAAGAAAAGAGCTCGTCTACACGTAGCCAGAGTTTATCCGGTGTTAACAGCGGACGCATGGGATCCACGCGGCGGTTTTCATAGCGCTGATTCACATCTAGCCAGAAACGCTCTGCCGAAGCCTCAAGCTCACCGGTATTAATGAGCAATGTGCTAGCAGGAAAATAGCTAAACAGCGGTGGAAGCTCCTGACTAAAGAACAGCGGCTGCCAATATTCAATACCTGCTGGCCATATGCCTTTACTCACCTGTTGATAGATATGTTCAGGGTCACGGCGGACTTCAAAATGCTCACGCCATTGGCTGCGGAAGAGTTCAATGGCGGTTTGATCGGTTGGGAATTCATGCGCGGGCAGCAGGTTGATGAATTCAACTTCGTTCAATGTACGCTGGGAATCAACATCGAATACGCGCAGGCTGTCGATTTCGTCGTCGAAGAAATCGATGCGATAAGGCTCGTCGCTACCCATGGGGTAGAGATCGAG
Organism: Hafnia paralvei ATCC 29927; assembly: GCF_001655005.1. Lineage (GTDB taxonomy): Bacteria > Pseudomonadota > Gammaproteobacteria > Enterobacterales > Enterobacteriaceae > Hafnia > Hafnia paralvei. The sequence goes on along the minus strand of NZ_LXET01000041.1, from coordinate 89,050 downwards.
CAATGCGCCACGAGTCGCAAACTCGCCGTGTTCCATGACCTGATCGACGCTGCGGTAACCGGCTTGTTCGAGCTGGCTACGCAACTTATCCCGTGATAATAGCTGACCTTTTTGCATCACAAGCGCATGACCATGCAGGAATTCATGCGGGCATACACGCTGCATCAGGGTATTTACCGGCAGGATAAATACCCCACGCTTCATGGTGGGTAACTGATACAGGCTAGAGAGGCGCGCTGAGATAATATCTTGATGCGGTGAGAAACTGTCGTAGGGCAGCGTTTCCCAATCAGATAGAGTGGTCACCATCCGCGAAGTAAACTGCTGGATTTCATCGCGCAGGCGCAATGCTGATTGGATATCGGAAGTGATCAGCACCACTGGACCAGTGTGCTTTTCGGCGATTTGCGCACATTCCAGCGCACAAGCAGAGCCCGTCAGCTGACCTAAAAGCCGTACATCGCCCGCTTTGGCCGGTAGCGTATAACGCTCAGGTAACGTGAATTGGTATTGTTCAGACATAAATCGTTAGTCAGTCTCTGTAGCTCTTTTGGCGCGTCGCCTCATCAGGCACCGCAGTTCTGAGCTTTATTATCCTTTATCACTTTTCTTTGGCAACAGCAGAGTAGGGTATTTGATTTAAAATTATTAAAAACAAATGGTTATATTCATTTTTATTTTCATTTGCTGAAATTATCGGCAGATTTGAGGGGAGTTAATGCTAAAGCGGTGAATTAATAACCAAATAACAATAAAGAATAACCATGAAAGAAATATCCCCGACTCTCCAAAGAGTCGGAGATATTGAGAGTCATGCGATAGATTAAAAGTTAATGCGGAAACCGACATTGCCCATCAACGGTGATTCAACATGCTGTCCGTTGCGGTAGTTTGCCTCGGCGTACAGCGTGGTCGTGGACGTCACTTGAACGTTTACGCCTGCGCCATATTTACCTGCGTTACCGGAGAAATCATTGTTGAAATCGTTATTTCGATTAATCGTTACGTTATTGGACTTAATGAACTCGCGCTCAACGGCGACACGAATGTAAGGTTTGATGTCTGTGCCATTCGATAAGGAGAATTGGGTTCCGAAAGTGCTACCGATCTCCGCCTTCGCCGAGCGATTATTATCGATGTTCGCCTTCATGCCGTTATTCAGCGTAATGTCTTTGCTTTCAGCAATGAAGTAGGAAGTGCGTAAATAAGGTTCGGCAAACCAAGTGTCGGCAAAACTGTAGTGATAACCGGCTTCTAATGCACCACCGATAGCATTCTGATGATAATCACTGCGGGCTGAGCTGCCAGATGTCATTCTGGCGTTGAGTGAGTTGCTAAAACGGTTAGCTTTTAACACACCATCAATGTAATAGCCGCTGTTGTCGAAATAGGTCAGGTAGGCCCCGATGCTATAGCTGTCGATGCTGCTATTACCCCCGCGTGCGTGTTTCAAACTATTGTCACTGTATGAGGTGAACGCACCAGCCAGCAAATAACCGGACTCTAAGGTAAAGACCTTGTCCCCACCGATCTCGAAGCCATTCTGTTGCATGCGGTAGGCCGCATTATTTGTGCTTTCGACGTGAGTGTTGTTGGTCAAGTATCGACCCCAAATCCCCGCGTTTTGTCCTTTACTCGCGTTAAGGTCACCTTTACGGAATCTTAGGCTCTGCAGCTCGCCATCAAAAATAAATTGATTTGCAGAGGCCATGCTAAGCACCGCGTCGGTTGACGGTGTCGTCTGGGGTTTTGGTTGTGGCTCCGGAGTGGGTTCCGGTTCTGGGGTAGGTTCAGGTTCCGGAGTTGGATCGGGATCGGGGGTTGGATCGGGATCGGGGGTTGGATCAGGGTCAGGAGTCGGGTCTGGGTCGGGTGTAGGTTCAGGATCTGGCGTACTGGAGAAATCAGAGCCCAAATACCATACGTCGCCGTGCATGCCATCCTTATCCGCTTGCTTTTTAAGCGTGTACATATAGGTGCCGCCATCCACGGCAGCAATAGTATGCCCTGAGAGAGACGCCAGACTGAAATGGGCTCCACTGCTTTGATCATTAATTAGATTTAACGTTGTATTGCCGGGATCGGTGATCTCTTTGCCTGAGTCCTGTACTACGACCTTATGATTGCCACTGCCGTCAGCTATTGTTAAGAAATCACCACGCCCTTCCTGAATACTGCTGTTGAACAAAAAGTTAAGATTGCCTGAGAGCTTATCTACGTTTAAGTGTGAATGGGTGTCAGCGTTAGCTTGAGAGAATATAACGTTCCCATTGCCTTGCAGAATTCCAATATGGGCGCCTTGAGTATCACTTCCGTTGGCAAAAATCTGAACAGCGGTGTTTTCACCATTCAAATTAACTGATTCAGCATAAGCTTCAGCATCCTGGTCTTCGGCAATGATATTTAATCGGCCTTGATTGTTTATCTGAGTCTCACCGAGCAACTGAGCCGTATCCCGCAGGGTGGTGCTGGCGTTATCATTGATGGTGACATTTTCAGCCGAAGAACTGGCATAAATATATTGTTCAGCATGATCAAAAAGCTGGGTGTCAACAGCAGATGAACCCATCAAAATATGCTGTGTCCCATCGAGGTAAACCTGCGTATGCTGAGCAGTGCCACCTAGAGGGTTAGTTTCGGTGGCGGTAAGAATTTGCGAGCCACCATACACGTGTGTATTTGTGGCAACGCCGCCAGTAGTCACATATTGAGTACCACCATCGTTGATAGTCGTGTTATCAGCCTGACCCTCTAAGCGAACCTGCTGTGTGCCTCCCGAGTTGATCAGCGTATTTTGTGAGGTTCCTTTTTGCTGTACGAACTCGGTTCCCCCATCATTGATAATAGTTCCCTGGGATTTCCCCTCTAGATAAACAAACAAACGCCCACCTGCATTCACACTGTTGTCAATGGATTGCCCGCCGTCCACCTTGTTTTTATAGACGTAAACAGTACCACCATCGATCTGAGAGTCTCGCAAGGTTCCGCTTTCAACAACACGGATTAATGCACCTGATTTGATTATGATATTGGTGGCATTTGCTGGCGCATCTGCAAAATAATCATCCCAAGCTATCATTGGATCTTTACCAATCCAGACTTCTGCACCATCGTTAACCGTAGAGTCTTTCAAGTAGCCCACGACGCTAAGCTTACTGCCTGCCAGAGCGTTAAGATTGATACCGCTACCTGCGTAGCCAGGGCCTGCGCCGATTTCGTAGCATTGATCTGCGCCTAAGTCGCCGCTGATGGTGCTATCGCCACCCCAAGTCACATTAGGGCGATCGCCACAAAATGTAGCCGCACTGGCTTGGTTCGCATACCCCGCTAAAGAGAAGGCTTGAATTAAAGAGAGCGCAATGAGAGTTATTTTTTTATCCATGAAAATATTCCCTGATTCATAAAAACTTAATATTAAGACGAGCGTATTTTCTACCTAGCACGCTGAAATCATGCTCTGATAGGAAGGGTGCAGAGGGTAATTGTTTTTACTTGAGATGATTCCATTCGGTTATGATTATTGATATGGATTCATATTTATCTCCTGACTGGATAAAGGTAATATGTCAAATAGCAGTGCGATTGTTCTAATATTGAGTTTCTTTAATGCGTTAATTTTATGAGCACTGATTGTTTTCTGGCTGACATTGAGCTTTCCAGCGATAGTCGCTGCACTTTTCCCTGAAAGAAGTGCGTTAATAACCTGCTGTTCTCTTTTAGTTAGCATAATTCTGGATGAGTTATTTGGCCGAACTGACTGGTTATGAGAATAAACAACGCTCTCCAACTGAGCTTTGAGGTCATCAATTTTGCTCTTCGTTGAAATAATCCCGCTTACGCTGTGATGAGAACGTAATTCATGATACGCAAGGCGCTGCAGTGTATCTTCGCAAATAATAATGATTTTGATGCTAGGAATTCTGGCAACTAAGTTTTCAATGAACGGATGAAAGCCTTTTGTGAGGCTATAAAATCCACTAGACGCATTAACGACCATAATTAGTCTGTCAAGATCATTTTCTACTGATTTATAACGACATTTATCGATATCGCTTATGCTGTTGAAGGTATGGATCTCAGTGTGGTGCCCCTGTTCTTGAGTAATATCTAATAAGAGGCTTTTTAGTCCATTCCTTATAAAATGGCACCGTTCGACAATAGCAATTTGTGGCATACAGATCCCTGTTTACGATTTCCAATGTGTACTTTTATTATGCAATGACCTCTTTTCACTTTGAGCTAGTGCGTGTGTAAATATTTTTAGTACAGTAGATGGAATAGAATTATTCTTCTGGTGGAGACCGGTCGCTGAATTTTTTAAAGTTACAAACACCTGTTTTGTTATAATTGGTCTAATTAAAAAAATAATAATATAGCTTGTTAATGGTTTTAGTTTACTCATAAATTCTGTGTGATTAAAGATGGTTTTACAGATCGAAAGGCTATCAATTGATAGGTGTCATCTATTGGTATTTTGTTATCGATCGTTTATATGAATTGAGTAGTGCGCAGGGTGAGTACCAAAAGGTGTTATATGCACATCTGCTATTTTTATATAAAAATGAATGAGTAAGATAGGAATCATGGTGAATTTTATTAGCGTTATTTTTTTTAAAAGAATTTTTACAGCAAAAAATAAGTGGATGAAATACTGAATTAGGATACGAAACAGCTATTTTAATCTATTAAAAAATGACGATTTATGAGTCGGTGAAGTTGGCATAATTGCGTTGTCTAAGGTACGACAGGCTATTTTTCAGAATATCCTTAGGTAAAAAGTATAAGATGAATATCTAATATTCATGGATGGAATGTTTCGCTAACTAAGTTACCGCCGTAAAACGAACAGCGAGGTGAGTGTGCTCAAAAATGCGTCACTACTAGGCGATGAAATTGCCGTCTTCTGGTAAAAAACCGTATATAGAGAGTGTTTTGGGTTCCCTAAAGGGGTTGTAAACATTATCATCAACAATCTCTTTGCTTTAACTACAGCAACCGAACGGATTTCATGTATCAACCTGTCGCGTTATTCATCGGTCTGCGTTATATGCGCGGACGAGCCTCAGACCGCTTTGGCCGGTTTGTCTCTTGGCTTTCTACTATAGGCATCACGCTTGGTGTTATGGCGCTCGTCATCGTTCTTTCGGTGATGAACGGTTTTGAGCGCGATCTGGAAAACAATATTCTTGGATTGATGCCGCAGGCATTGATCACATCGACACAAGGGTCGATAAATCCAGAGCAGGTCCCCGCCACACAGTTTGAACATCTGGCAGGGGTGAAACGTGTTGCCCCTCTGACAACCGGCAATGCCGTGTTGCAAAGCGCACATAGCGTAGCTGTGGGCGTCATTCTGGGCGTCAATCCTAATGAGAAAGAACCGCTTTCTGCTTATCTCAATGGCTCCAACCTACAGGCGCTGCAGCCCGGTCAATACAATGTCATTTTAGGTGACCAGCTAGCAGGGCAGCTCGGTGTTAAGCGCGGCGAGAAACTGCGGATCATGGTGCCGAGTGCTAGCCAATTCACGCCGATGGGGCGCATTCCTAGCCAGCGCGTGTTCAACGTGGTGGGCACTTTTTCTGCTGACAGCGAAGTTGATCAGTATCAGATGCTGATGAACCAACAGGATGCTTCGCGTTTGATGAGATATCCGCTGGGGAATATCACCGGTTGGCGTGTTTATATGGATAAACCTTTGGCGATTGACGCTCTGGTAAGTCAACCGCTGGAAAAAGGCTTGGAATGGAAGGACTGGCGCGAGCGTAAAGGCGAGCTGTTCCAAGCGGTCAAGATGGAAAAAAACATGATGGGTTTGCTGCTGAGCTTAATTATCGCTGTGGCTGCGTTTAACATTATTACTTCACTGAGCTTACTGGTGATGGAAAAGCAGGGCGAAGTTGCGATCCTACAGACTCAAGGCTTAACACGTGGGCAGATTATGTCCGTGTTTATGGTGCAGGGCGCCAGCGCCGGTATTATTGGCGCGTTGTTAGGTGCAGTGCTTGGCGTGGTGTTCGCCAGCCAGATCAATGTCATCCCTGGTTTAGGGGAAATGTTAGCCGGTGGCAATCTACCGGTTGATATCAATATTCCGCAGGTTGTGCTGATTGCCGTTGTGGCAATGTTGCTGGCGCTGCTTTCTACGTTATATCCGTCGTGGCGAGCTGCCGCGGTGAATCCTGCTGAGGCTTTACGTTATGAGTAATTCTCCGTCTTTGTATAAAGAACTGTTGCAGTGCAAAGATCTGTGCAAAACCTACCATGAAGGCAAATTGCACACGGACGTATTGCGTAATGTGACCTTTGACATGCAGCCGGGCGAAATGATGGCCATTGTCGGAAGCTCTGGTTCGGGTAAAAGTACGCTGCTGCATCTGCTCGGGGGATTAGATTCGCCAACCTCTGGTGAAGTGATATTCAAAGGCCAGTCGCTGAATGAGATGAGCTCAACCGCGAAGGCGGAATTACGTAACCGCGAACTGGGTTTTATTTATCAGTTCCATCATCTGTTGCCCGATTTTAGCGCGTTAGAAAACGTAATGATGCCGTTGTTGATCGGCGGTAAAAAGGGTGAGGATGCGCAGGGTAAAGCCATGGATATGCTCACCGCCGTTGGTTTGGCGAAACGTAGCCACCATCGGCCGTCTGAGCTTTCTGGTGGCGAGCGCCAGCGTGTCGCGATTGCCCGTGCCTTGGTGAATAATCCTTCGCTGGTGTTGGCCGATGAACCGACCGGTAACCTCGATATGCGTACCGCTGACAGTATTTTTGATCTGTTAGGTGAGCTGAATGTTCGTCAAGGAACCGCTTTTTTGGTTGTTACTCACGATTTAGCGTTGGCTAAGCGCTTGAACCGTCAGCTTGAAATGCGTGATGGGCAGCTTCAGCAAAATGTGACCCTGATGGGGGCGCAATAATGTCGGTTTCACCATTATCCCTGCTGATCGGCCTACGCTTTAGCCGTGGGCGCCGCCGTGGTGGCATGGTGTCTCTGATCTCCGTTATTTCTACCATCGGTATTGCACTGGGCGTAGCCGTGTTGATCGTCGGGCTAAGCGCCATGAATGGTTTTGAGCGTGAGCTAGACCATCGCATTCTCTCCGTGGTGCCCCACGGTGAAATTTTTCCTGTAGAGCAGCCGTTCACTGGCTGGCCACAGGTGCTGGAGCGTGTGGAGAAAGTTAAAGGCATTGTTGCCGCCGCGCCTTACGTTGAGTTTACGGGGCTGATTGAAAGTGGCACTCAGCTAGTTGCGGTACAACTGCGCGGCGTAAATCCTGAACAAGAAAGCCGCGTGAGCTCACTGTCACAATATGTGCAGGATAATGCGTGGTCGAAGTTCAAAGCAGGTGAGCAACAGGTTATTTTAGGCAAAGGTGTGGCCGATGCGCTCCATGTAAAAGTTGGGGATTGGGTGACTGTGATGGTGCCCAATAACGATCCTCAGATGAAACTATTACAACCTAAACGTATTCGTCTACACGTTAGCGGCATTTTACAACTGAGTGGGATGCTGGATCACAGCTTAGCGATGGTACCCCTGGCGGATGCCCAGCAGTATCAAGATCTCGGTGACAGTGTCACCGGTATCAGCATCAAAGTTAATGACGTGTTTAACGCCGATAAGCTGGTGCGTGACGCGGGTGAAGTGACCAATGCTTACGTGTATCTTCGTAGCTGGAAAGGTACCTATGGGTACATGTTCCGTGATATCCAGATGATCCGCGCCATTATGTATTTGGCGATGGTGCTGGTGATTGGTGTGGCCTGCTTCAACATTGTTTCTACGCTGGTTATGGCCGTGAAAGATAAGAGCAGCGATATTGCGGTACTGCGAACGCTCGGCGCGAAAGATCGGCTGATCCGCGCTATTTTCATCTGGTATGGTTTACTGGCTGGAATGGTGGGGAGTGTGTCCGGCGTTGTGATTGGTGTCGTAGCATCTCTGCAGCTAACGAACATCTCGAAGATTATCGAAAAAGTGATCGGACATCGTTTGTTATCTGGAGATATCTATCCCATCGATTTCCTGCCAACTGAACTGCATTGGGTTGATGTAGTGGAAGTGCTTGCCACGGCGATTATTCTAAGTCTGGTTGCTAGCTGGTATCCAGCTCGACGAGCCAGTCGTATAGATCCTGCGCGGGTATTGAGCGGTGGTCAGTAATGCATGCTGACTCAATAGGAGTTGTGTAGATGTATTACGGTTTTGATATGGGTGGCACCAAAATTGAGCTCGGCGTGTTTGACGCTGAACTTAACCCGATCTGGCAAAAACGCATAGCGACACCGCATGATGATTACCGTGAGTTGCTTAATGCCTTTGCATCACTGGTATTTGAGGCTGATAACCTGACGGGAACTCAGGGGCAAGTAGGGATCGGGTGCCCTGGGTCTATTGATGCAGATAAGGGCACGCTTTATGCCGTCAATATACCGTCAGCCCTGGGAAAACCATTGCCGCGTGATTTATCTGCCCTGATTAAACGCCCCGTGCGTGTTGATAATGATGCCAACTGTTTTGCTTTATCGGAAGCGTGGGATGCAGAGTTCCGCGCTTATCCGAGTGTGCTGGGGATTATTTTAGGCACAGGCGTGGGTGGTGGTTTAATTATCAACGGTAAAAGTTTTACAGGCCGTAATTACCTTGCCGGAGAGTTTGGTCATTTACGTTTGCCGGTTGATGCGCTCGATCGCATTGGGATGGATACTCCACGCCTTGCTTGTGGCTGCGGGCAACAGGGCTGCATCGAAAACTACATCTCAGGCCGCGGTTTCGAATGGTTATACCAATATCGCACCGGTGAAAAGCTCGGAGCCAAAGACATTATCGCTCACTACCGCGCCGCTGATGCACAAGCGTTGGCACACGTTGATTGTTTTGCTGATGTGCTAGCGATTTGCTTGGGAAATTTATTCACCGTTATCGATCCGCATCTTGTGGTGTTGGGCGGTGGGCTATCGAATTTCTCCGAGCTTTATCCCTTGCTGAACGAACGGGTTCCACGTTCTATGCTGAGCGCAGCCAAGGCCCCGCGTATTGAGCCTGCTCGATACGGTGATGCTGGCGGAGTGCGAGGCGCGGCATTTTTAAATCTGACCGACTAATTACGATTATTATCTTTGTTGTGGCAAAGAAACCATTGAGGAGCAGTCGTTATGCGTACCCGTCATCGTATATGCCGGTTTAGGAAAAACAAACGATTGCGGCATCAGCGTTTTCGCTCTCGAATTTTCCACCGTGACACACTTTGTCACGCGAACAATGAGGCGGGAGGGTGTATGACTAAACCCTATGTTGTGGTTCTGACCGGCGCAGGTATTTCGGCCGAATCAGGAATACGTACGTTCCGTGCAGCCGATGGTCTATGGGAAGAGCATCGGGTTGAAGATGTGGCGACACCAGAAGGCTATCAGCGCGATCCTGAGTTGGTACAGCGCTTCTATAATGCGCGTCGCCATCAGCTGCAGCAGCCAGAGATTCAGCCTAATGGGGCGCATCTAGCACTCGCAGAACTTGAGCGCCAACTGGGCGATCATTTTGTGCTGGTTACACAGAATATTGATAATTTGCACGAACGCGCGGGAAACACGCGAATTATCCATATGCACGGTGAGCTGCTAAAAGCTCGCTGTACCCAGTCAGGACAGGTTATCCGCTGGGAAGGCGACCTCTCCGTTGATGACCGTTGTCATTGCTGCCAGTTCCCTGCGCCGCTGCGTCCACATATTGTGTGGTTTGGTGAAATGCCGATCGGTATGGATGATATCTACGAAGCGTTGGCTAAAGCAGATTACTTCATCGCGATTGGAACCTCTGGCCATGTGTATCCCGCTGCTGGATTTGTGCATGAAGCCCATCTGAATGGTGCTCATACGGTAGAATTAAATCTCGAACCAAGTCAGGTCGAGAGCCAGTTTGATGAGAAGCATTATGGCTCTGCTAGTCAGGTGGTGCCAGAGTATGTCCGCGAACTGCTAGAAGAGATTTATAAATAGTCGTACATGTGCGGTTATGACATAGCGTTTGTTTATTTCGCCATCTTTATCCTGTAAAGATGGCGAAATTGTTTAGGCTATTTGACCGTCCATGCCTCGGAAAATTCGCGATCCTGAAATAACTCCATCAATCCGCTGATTTGTTTCAAACGCAATACCTCATCTGCGTCCATGCCCAGTTCTTCACTGATCTTCTCATCGCTCCAGCCAAGGCGATAAAGTTCGCGTACGATATCCGACATGATGCTGATTTGGTGTTTGCCGCGCGCGCGATTATGACGAATTGTTGCTGCGATGCGATGGGACTTTTCGTTTTCTAGATCGTTTAAGATGACGATAGGAAGATAGCCGCGGACACGTTTACGTAGCTTAGGACGATCGGCGGCCAGTTCACGGCGATGAAAACCATCTACGATGACATAGTCTTTATCATCATCTTTTATTTGAGCGGTAACGATCGGTTGGGTGTAGCCATCACGCAATAACGATGTATATAAAAGGCGCTTTTCAGGTGGGGCAACGTTATTGGGATTATAATCATTCGCGACAACATCCTCGATAGACTTCCAGAGTACACAATCGATAGGCTCATTGCTAAATGGACTCACTTGATGAAGCATGACTCGGATCTTATTTAAAGCCTCAATTTTTATAGCTTCTGGCATAGATTCCAACTCTACTTTTAGATCGTTAACTAACGTATCAATCTTCATATAACACTCCAACACTTCCTGCGCGCCTGAATTCTTTTGTGATACCGCTCATAGCTACTAGGTTTATTTGGGCTAAATGATAAAGAACGACACCAATAATCATTTCTTAGAAGAACTTTGCAAATGCGTCGCCAAGACGGAATATCTTTAGAGCCAATGTCTTTCTCTTGTTCATCGGGTATATCAATGGGAAAACCATGAGTCTGATACCAACGTAAATAAATAGCGATTTTGTTACGATAATGCTCTGCGGTTTTTTGCGGCATGCTGTCGAGTAAGAATAGGGCATAGCTGCGCCAGTTATGATTATCGGGTTTATGTACCTGACGGCGAGCATAAAAATCACCACGGTTATTTGCATAAATTCCACCCGTATTTGCACCTGATACACGCGTGCAAACACGTTCCCAACATTCAGGTTCTAGAACATGATAAAGCCATAGCCCTTGACGTTGTTCAGGGCCAAAAGGTTCGCAGATACGCATAGAACGAAGCGCTACGCCAGCCTGATACATCAGGTCATACAGTGTGTTATAGGCTTTTCCTGTTGAGGCAAAATAGGTCCAAATATCTTCGGTTTTCCAATCGTAGACTGGGTAAATGCTATAGCAGTGTCCAGAAATGTTAGCGGTAGTCCACGGTTTGTCATCAGCAAAACGATGTTTTCGTTTTGATGCAACGGCCCAGAAGCGGTTATATGATTCGTCGGTGCGAATACCGATCATCATTGCGCTGGGTTGTTGCATGGAGTACCAGCTTGCGAAGGCCGGCATAAACTCTTCAAAAGTGATGCCGTCATAATAGAACGGGAAAAAAGCAGTATCAGAGATGGCGTCAGCGGGAAACTTGCGTATCCACTCAATATCGGGAGTCCAGCATTGCCATTCCGGCTGAAATTGCGAAACAGAATTCCCCGTCGTAATGGGTAATGCAACCCAATAAAACATTCCGATCTCGGTATGATATAAGCGTCGCATCTTCTCAATATGGGTGATGGTATGGGTAAACTGAGCCTCCCAGTCAATAAATAAAACGTCGAATTTCCTGTTATGCGCTTTCGCATATTCGGCAACTAAATGGAGTAATACCGTGGAGTCTTTGCCGCCGGAAAAAGAAACGCAAACGCGAGAGAATGTATCAAAAGTCCATTCAATACGCGATTTTGCCGCTTTTAGCACATCAATGCTTAAAGCTATTTTTTTATTAGTTAACGCATCCATAGCGATTTATTTTAAGACATTGTCGTTCAGGTGATGTAGAGATTAATAGAATAATACGTAACGTAATAGGTTGATAGCTACATATTTTAAATATGTTGCCTAAATCTAAAGTTAAATTTGGTTAATAAATAAAATATTAATATTGTTTTTTAATTTATATTGGGTGGTCGTATATATACGACCACCCAATAGTGAATTGCTATGATAATAGCTGCAGGGTTTAGTCTATGAAGAACCAATACCCGCTATTAATTAATGCAGCTAAGGTTGCAAGGAAACTAGGATCCTCAAGTGCATCGCCGAGCATGGCTGAATTGATCACATATTCGCGGGCAAGAACGTGGGCAGCGGCAGCATGGTCAGTAACGATAACTTCACCGTTTACAAAACAACTTCCTGCAACGTTAATGACGCGCAATCCTCCGAGACGTTCTAGGGATTCGCCCGCTTGAAGCAGCTCATAAATCTCTCCTACCTGATACGGTGGCTCAGGTGGCGCTATATCGAGCTCATGGCGAGACTGGCTGACGAATTCACCAAACCATAGATTGAAGTTATCTTGGTTTTGTAACTGGCTCATCATCATTCCACGTAGCTTTTCTAGCTCGGCGGCTTGAACCTCCGATGGGTTATCGCGTAGCACAAGATCGGGATCGCTATAGCGTTCGCTGCCGAGCTCATTAGCGAGCACAAAATCGGCAAAGCCGCTGATCAATTCACGTCCACTTGGTGCTCGGAAACCGACGGAGTAGTTAAGTGAGTTTTCCAGCGCGTAACCTTCATGAGGGAAACCTGGGGGAATATAAAGGATGTCACCCGGTTCCATCTCTTCATCGATGATGGCGTCGAAAGGCTCGACTTGGAGGAGGTCGGGGTGCGGACTGTGCTGTCTTAGCGGTGTCTTTTCGCCTACGCGCCAGCGACGGCGGCCGGTTCCTTGAATGATGAATACGTCGTATTGATCCAAATGTGGCCCAACGCCACCTCCAGGTACCGAGAAGGAGATCATCAGGTCGTCAGTACGCCAGTCTGGCAGTTTACGGAAAGGGCGCATTAAAGCACTGGATGGAACATGCCAATGGTCGACGGCTTGAACCAGAATCGACCAGTTATTCTCACCGAGATGATCGTAACTTTCGAAAGGGCCATGTGCGACCTGCCAACGACCGTCTTGATGGCTAACAAGGCGACTATCGACCTCGTTTTCCATTGCCAAGCCAGCCAATTCATCAGGAGAAATGGGATCAACGAAATTCTTGAACCCGCGCTTTAGAATGACGGGGCGTTTTTGCCAGTAGCGTTGCAAAAAATCGTGCCAGTCGAGATCGAGTTGATAATCCATTGTTAATTCCCTGTGTATGTATCTGTTGGGATTATAACGGAAGTACCGTGGGATTCCTCCGCCTGTTTGTCACAACTCTGGTTTTAAAGAAAATAATTTAGGTTTTAGAGAAAATATATTAGACAACGGCGCCTGTTATGCGCCGTTTGTGAGTCTAAGGAGGGACACTTGCGACGCTCAGTCGAGCGTATGTGAAATTTGCTGACGGCCGAAGTGGATACTCATGCGTGCGCCACCGAGGGGACTATCGGTGATAATGGCTTCACCATCATACTGTTGTAGCAATTCATCAACTAATGCTAAACCAAGGCCTTGTCCAGGTCGCAGAGTATCGATTCGCTGTCCACGGCGGAAAATCAAATCGCGTTTGCTGGCGGGAATACCAGGCCCATCATCATCGATGATAATAATGAGCTCTTTTTCCGTTTGCTGTGCCGTGATCTCAACGAACTCTAGACAATATTTACAGGCGTTATCCAGCACGTTCCCCATGACTTCCATGAAATCATTTTTCTCGCCGACAAACGTGAGTTCGGGAGAGATATCCAGAGTGATATCAACCCCTTTGCGTTGATATACCTTATTGAGTGCGGAGCAAAGGCTATCTAACAACGGCGGAACGGAGTGAAGTTCTCGATTGAGCATGTTGTGCTCAGATTGCATACTGGCGCGATGCAGGTAATAGCCAATTTGCTGTGAAATACGGCTAATTTGCTCCAGCATAATCGGCTCAGCCTGCTCAATTTTTAAGTCTTTTCCATTACGCAGCGAGCGGAGTGTGCTTTGCAACACCGCGAGCGGTGTCTTTAGGCTGTGAGTGAGGTCTGATAATGTCGTCCGATAGCGAGTATAGCGCTGGCGCTCGTTGCTGAGCAGGATGTTTAAATTGCGCACTAAGCCACGCAGTTCGCGAGGAGGATTTTCACTCAAAAGTTCTCGCTTGCCGCTTTCCAACTCTCGCACCTGTGTCAGCAACAGCTTTATCGGCTGTAGGCTCCAATATGCGGCTAACCAAAGCAGCGGGACGACCAGCAAAATATTGGCGATAAGTACGTAGGTGAACCACCCCCAAACCATATCCGAGTTTTGCAACTCTTGAGGGATAGTATCCACGACAACGATAGTCAGTGCCGGTAGGCGGTCCGTTGCCGCATATTGGTTAACGGCCACGGAGTGCGTCATGGCATCGTCGTCGTCGTCGTCGTAATCTTTTAGTTGATCCTGAACCTTCGGGTTATCCCCCAAAACGGCGCTACTGAATATGGTGCTGGAGTCCAGTTCGTAGAAACCGGGCTTCTCCAACCAAGATTTATCAATGCGCTTTTCTAGTTCGGGGACTTTGCGTTGTGACCAGAGCAGTTTGCCTTTATCGTCGTAAATCATGACCAACGTCGGTGCGTTAAGATCGAAGTTAGGCGGCGAAGTGATGGTCAATTTGCCATTTTCAAAATGCGCCAAGCTGAAGAACAGATTGCTTTCGCCCCGCAGCAGACGGAACGTTGTTTTATCAAAACTGACGACGTAGCCGACGACCGCAACGACTCCGTAGGCCAGTGATAGCATAAATACAACGGCCGCTGTCGCGAGTAAAAACCGTGTTCTTAGCGAAAACGGCTGTGCTTTATAGTGTGCCCAACGCGGAAGGTTCATCAGTTAATATCAAACCTGTAGCCTTGTCCACGAACCGTGGTGATGACTTCTTGCGGGTATTCGTTTTGTAGTTTTTTACGCAGACGCCCCATCAATACGTCGATGGTGTGACTTTCTCGCAACTCGGCATCAGGGTAGAGCTGTAGCATTAGCGCGTCTTTGCTGACGACTTTGGCGTGGTTACGAATGAGCGTTTCAATAATGGTGTATTCAAATGCGGTCAGCTTGATGAGGTTTTCATTCACCGTAAGCTCACGACGAGACAAATCGATCTGGAATGGTGGAAGGGTAATGACCTGTGAGGCCAAGCCGCTATTGCGACGCATCAGGGCTTGCATACGTGCAATAACCTCTTCGAGATGGAAAGGTTTTGTCACGTAATCATCTGCGCCAGCTTCGAGCACGGCCACTTTATCCTGCCAGCTTTCCCGTGCAGTGAGTACTAAAATAGGGAGTTTGATTTGCTCAGCACGCCAACGGCGGATCAGACTGAGTCCATCCTCACCTGGTAAACCCAGATCAACGATAGCAATGTCTGGCGTTTGTTCTTTAACAAAAAAATCGGCTTCTTTGGCATCCTCGGCGGCATCAACCTGATGTCCCATATCTCGCATCTGAACTGAAAGGTGGTGACGAAGTAAACCGTTATCTTCCACAACCAGAATTCGCATGAGTGACTTCTCCATAAGATAAGGCCAAGAGGCGATGCCTCTTGGCAAACGCATATGATGTTATTTTACTGGAAAGTATAGCGGATCCCGATCTCACCGATCTGATCGTCAACTTTCCAGTTATGGTAGGTATAACCAATTTCGGCGGCCAGATTAGGCGTCAACGCATAACCAGCCCCGATACGAGCTTCATTGAAGCCGCGGCTATCATATTCAGCATAGCGATAAGCAGCATTCATACTGATTTTGTCGGTGATGTGGCTTTTAACGCCAATCTCACCGGTTGCGCTGCTCCAGTTTTCATCACGCTTCTTATCATAATCAAAGTTGCTTGAAACAGCGTGACCGCTCGCGCCGATCAAAGCATACATATCGGTGGTTGGGTTAATGGCAAAGTGATAACCCAAGCCAAGCAGGCTATCGCCGCTAGCTCGCTGGCTATTACCCATTGCGTTTAAACGCGCATCGATGAACACATTGTTTTCGAAACCATATCCACCGCGCAGGTAAAAGCCACCCATGGTGGTTTTGCTTTGATCTGGACGGTTCTGGTGCACTAATTTATCAAAATCGCTTTTGTTTGTGATGCCGCCCACCTGCAAGCCGCCAGCAACGTAGGTGTAGTCATCTGCAAGTGCAACGCCGCTCATAGCACTAATGATAGCGACTGCGCATAAAGATTGTTTAAACATGTGTCATTTCCTCGATATTTCATTGTTGTAGTCTTTGTTACTGCGACAACTAGTATCGAAAGAACCAACTAAACCTTTCCTCAACCATGTACCTCCAAACTTAAACGAAAAATAAACGAGGTGAAATGGGCTTTTACAGGTTTTTCTCTTGAAAGGGAACTTTGTCTGCGTGCAATAAGATAAACGAAGAAACCGCAGCGTATGAGGAGAGGAATACGTCACTGCGGTTTTTTAGGTCTTTTAACGGTCCGGTTCTGCCATAGGGGATTAAATATTTACGGCATAGGTCTCACGCTTAGTCCGGTTACAAATCGAATTAGTGCTTGATATCCGCTTTAGGCAGATCTGCACGGATATCGCTGACCTGCGATGCGCTAACGGGTTCGGCCTGATTTCCCCAGCCTGTTCGTACAAATGATAGCAATTGAGCGATATCCTCATCGTTGAGTCGCCAGCCAAAGTCGGGCATCGTGAGGCCTGTTGGGGCTGACTGCGTTTTTGGAACATGAGAGCCTTTCAGCACGATACTAATCAGCGATGAAGGATCTTTGCTTAGCACGACAGGGTTATGTGCGAGAGCAGGAAACGTATTCTTGTAGCCGAGACCATCTGAACGATGGCAGGCTGCGCAATTATCGAGGTAAATCTGAGCTCCTGTCTGAGTGACTTTTCCGCTTGCCAGTGCCTGATAAGTCTTGTCGTCACGAGTGGGTTCTGGGGCACTATCGCCAACAGGTTTAAGTGATTTCACATACACGGCAATCGCTTGTAAATCATCATGACTAAGGTATTGAGTACTATCCTGCACCACATCTGTCATGGAGCCGAACGCTGCCGATTTTTCTGTATGACCCGATTTTAGGAACTGGGCGATGTCTTGCACACTCCAGCGGCCTAATCCTGTGACTTTATCTCCGCGCAGGTTAGCTGCGTGCCAGCCTTCTAACGTTCCTCCGCTCAGATATTCTGACTCCGTCTGGTCAAGGGCTTTCTCTTGGAAACCTATTCCGCGAGGCGTATGGCAAGAGCCACAGTGGCCTAGTCCTTGCACAAGATAAGCCCCACGATTCCACGTTGTATTTTGTTGTGTATCGACTTGGTATGTACCATCGTGGCGGAATAACATATTCCAAGCGGCGAGTGGCCATCGCATGTTGAGTGGCCATGGGATATCGCTGTCTTTGTTTGTCTGAGCGACAGGTTTTACGCCATGTTGAAAATAGAGATAGAGATCTTGAAGATCGTCGTCATTGATTTTCACAAACGAAGGATAGGGCATCGCTGGATAAAGATGGCTACCATCTTTGCGGATGCCTTGGCGAACAGCATCCGCAAATTCTGCATAGCTATATTCACCTATCCCGTTTTTTCGATCCGGCGTGATGTTGGTTGAATAGATTGCACCTACCGGCGTGGTCATTTTTAATCCCCCCGCGAAAGGTTGCCCTCCGGGAGCCGTATGGCAGGCGGCGCAATCACCTGCGCGTGAGAGATATTCTCCATGGGCGATGCGTTGTTCGAGTGGTGTAGGCGCGGCTTGGATGCAAAAACAGCTCGTACCCAGTAAGAGCATGGCTAGCTGTGTTAGCGTGATCGTTTTCATGATTGCTCTCCCTGTTAGGCCTGAACCAATGGGCCAGGATTGGCTAAGTATTGAGTGCGAATGGCATGTGCTGACCAATAAGCAAGTGCGCCAACTAATCCTGTGGGGTTATAGGCCATGTTTTGTGGGAAGGCGCTGGCGCCCTGTACGAAGACGTTGGGTACGTCCCAGCTTTGCAGATATTTGTTAATCACACTATTGGATGGATTGTCGCCCATGATAGCGCCACCGGTGGTATGCGTTGACTGATAGGGGCGTACGTCGTAATGGCTGTTCATATCCATTACAGAGATTTTCATCTGTTTAGGGTTCATAGCCGTCGCAATTCCCTGCATTTTGCTGGTGATGTGCTGTGTCATTTTGATTTCGTTTGGCTTCCAATCAAATGTCATACGCAATAACGGTTGGCCGAAATCATCTTTATAGTTGGGATCGAGGTCGAGATAACATTCTTTATACGGCATCACGGAACCTTCAGAACCAATACTCATGGAGTGCAGGTAGTTATCTTTAATCCCTTGCTTCCATCCAGTCCCCCATGTTGGTGTCTCTGCGGGTAACGACATTTGTTGAATCGGGCGACCGCCGGTGCGCACTGCAGATATGTAAGCGCCACCGATAAAACCGAGATCGCTATGATCAAAGTTGTCGCTATTGAAGTCGTCGATAACAGCGCCTGCGGCGCCTGCACCAATGAAGGGATTGAAATTGGTGTCCTTATCAAAAAATACAGAGATACCGCTGTTCATTTGATAGGCGTAATTTCTGCCGACCATACCTTCGCCCGTTTGTGGGTTATAAGGTGTTCCAATTCCAGAGAGTAACAGCAGACGAACATTGTGCAGTTGATATGCACTTAAAATCACGATGCTGGCAGGTTGTTCGATTTCACGCCCCTGAGCATCGACATAAGTCACTCCGGTTGCCTTTTTACCGCTACTATCAAGATTGACCTTTATGACCATGGAGTTAGCGCGTAGCTCGAAGTTTTTTCTCTGAGTTAATACCGGGAGAATCGTCGATTGAGGGGAGCCTTTAGAATACATAAAGCATCCGAAGCGTTCGCAGAACCCACAGTAGTTACAAGTGCCGAGTTGGACTCCATAGGGATTGGTGTAAGGCTGGGAACAGTTGGCGGCTGGGATAGCAAAAGGATGATATCCGAGTTCTTTAGCCGCTTGGCTAAACAATGTGCCAGAGTACAGTTGTTTAAGCGGTGGCGTTGGGTATTCAGACATCCGCGGCCCTTCGAAAGGGTTACCGCCATCAATAATTTTCCCCTGCAAATTGCCTGACTTTCCTGCCGTTCCGCATACTTTTTCGAACTTATCAAAAAAGGGTTCTAAATCGTCATAGCTCACAGGGTAGTCCTGCAACAGCATGCCTTCAGGGATGAATGACTTACCATAACGTTCCATCACGGTGGTATGCATTTTTAAATCACTGGGAAGGGCGCGCCAGTGCATTCCGTTCCAATGTACTCCGGCACCGCCGACGCCGTTACCTGGCAGAAACGATCCAAATTGACGATATGGAACGGCATAATCACCCGGGTTGTGGCGCACGGTAACCGTTTCTTTTGATGCCTCTTGGAAGAGTTTTAGGCGGATCCCATAAGTTAGTTCATCAGCGATGCGAGGATAGGCAAAATCAGGATAGGTATCGCGTTTTTCCCCGCGTTCTAAAGCGACGACGCTCAAGCCCGCATCGGTCATTTCCATCCCCATAATGGCGCCTGTCCAGCCGAAGCCGACAATAACCACATCAACGGGCTCTTTTTTTATTGTTGTCATTATGCAGTCCTCTTGCTGGAAATACTGATGGGGCCTTGTGGGTAGGGCTCATTCGGATGGTCGACCCAATCCGTGTAGTCGGCGCGAGCTCCGGGGAAACCTATGAGTTGCCACGATGCCAACGTCTGGTTTCCGCCGTGAATAGGATCCGCCAGATAGCCTTCTTTGGTATTTTGCAGCAGTAGGTCAAAAAACATTTTCGCGGATACGCTATCGAAGCTGGGCTTATCTTTTTCAAGATTAGAGAGAACCTGATCTTGTTGATCTGGGGAAAGTTCGGCAAAACGCTGTTTAAACTGCTTGCGACAATAGTTATTTACCTCACTGATACCTAAACGATAAACCTCTCGCGGCACGAGTTTGGATTGGTATCCAAGCTCGGGAACCGCAGAGACAAATGGCGGATGCATATACCAGAGACCGCCGCGCCCAAAAGGAGCCTCCATTTGTTTATCGATAAACACCGGCACACCTTGCTCAACGGCCCCTGGGCCATTGGCATCACTCGGGATTAATCGCTCACAGGCAGCCAACAAAAATGCCCATTCTTCATTATTAAAGTAAAGAGGGACATAGTGCTGGCTGACGCCGGGCGATTTTTCAGAGGCTGTCTGCGCCGCTGATGCGAACGAGACAACCCCCGAACCGGTAGCCGCGGCTAGTGGGATAAGTGTGAGCGTCTTTTTTAAAAATTGCCTTCTGGATGGCATTGCTTCATGGGGCTTTGACATAACTACAGCACCTTGCATTAAAGGATACGCTCTACTCATAAAATGCAGCTGGCTTTGATTTAGCGCCAGATTGAGAAGAGAGGATCGAAGGATGATGAGAGTCTTATAATTGGCATCTAGTTGCCTTGTTTATGATTAGGTTGCTAATCATATATTCCATTGTAATTGCATGGATATAAAAAACAATTAAGAAAATATTTTCATACAATTTATTTACCACTCAGATAACTATCGATAACTAGCCAAGGGTGGGTTTAGGGAGCATAGGAGGAAAATGGCAAAGAAAACGATTGCCTCTAAGGGGGAAGGAAATATGATTGTTCGATTCAGCTCTCAGTATTATTTCAATGGTATTATTAAGGTACTACGCAATGAAAGGGTTCTTAGTCCATTCGTGTGCAAGGAAATCAAATGCAAACTGTGAATAATAACAATACAAAACTCTCCGTGATGATGTTCGTGGAATGGTTTATCTGGGGGGCGTGGTTTGTTCCGCTTTGGCAATATCTGAACAAACTGGGGTTTTCTCCCTCTGAAATTGCGTGGTCGTACAGCAGTACTGCCATTGCCGCTATCCTATCTCCAGTGTTAGTCGGGGTTATCGCAGACCGATATTTTGCTGCGCAGAAAGTATTAGGGTGGTTACACATAGTGGGTGGGGGGCTGATGCTGCTGTTGGCTTGGCAAATTCAATTCTCTACTTTTTTCCCGCTGTTGGTCGTCTATGCCTTGACCTATATGCCAACGGTAGCGCTGACCAATAGTATCGCTTTTGCCAATATTCGCGATACGGAAAAGGATTTCCCACGCATTCGTGTGTTAGGCACTTTAGGATGGATTGCTTCTGGGCTGGTGGTTGGATTTGTGCTACCACCATTATTGGGGATGGAAAACGTCTCTGACACTAACCTTCCGTTGATTGTTACCGCTATTGCCTCTGTGCTACTCGGTCTGTACAGCTTCATGCTACCGAATACACCGCCGAAAGTCGGGCAGCGTACGGACATCAAAGACCTGCTGGGTCTGAACGCGCTAGGACTATTGCGCGATCGTTCATTCGCTATTTTTGCTTTGTGCTCATTCCTGTTCTGCATGCCGCTGGCGTTTTACTACCAGTTTGCAAATGGCTACCTAACTCAGGTTGGTTTACAAAATGCGACAGGGTGGATGACGCTGGGTCAGGTTTCTGAAATTTTCGCCATGCTTGCGTTGCCGTTCCTGCTTAAGCGTTACGGTATTAAGAAAGTGCTGTTGTTAGGCTTTGTCACCGCGGGTATCCGCTATGTTCTCTTTATCTACGGCGGTACAGCAGACATGCTGATGTACAGCATGTTATTCATCGGCATTCTGTTGCATGGCGTGAGTTATGACTTCTATTTTGTCACCGGTTATATCTACGTTGATAAGAAAGCACCTGCTCATATGCGCACCGCGGCTCAAGGCCTGATCACGCTGATTTGTCAGGGCTTCGGTAGCTTTATTGGTAACTGGCTAGGCGGGCGTGCAATGACAGCATTCCAACTACCTGAAGCGCACAACGGGATGACTTTCGACTGGTTTACCGTCTGGGGCGTGGGGGCAGCGATGGTGTTTGCGGTCATGCTGTTATTCGTACTATTTTTCCGCGAAAAGAGTAAAGAAATCGGCCAAATTACCCTCTGAAATTAATACTGTTTTTTGAATCCTAGCGGAGACGACAGGTCTTTGGCCCGTGTCTCCGATGAAATATTGAGGTTGTTATGACGTTACAAGTATCGGCAGGAAAAGATCTAACTATCCAGCAACGCATTCTGGGAGCGCTTTATGGCCAGATGTTGGGAGACTCTCTGGGGATGCCGTCTGAGCTGTGGCCACGTTCTCGGGTGCGCAGTCATTTTGGTTGGATTGATCGTTTTCTGGATGGCCCACAGGAAAACTCTGCTGCTTGTTATTTTTCCGCCGGCCAATTCACTGATGATACGTCAATGGCGCTAGCATTAGCCGATGCCTTGTTAGAGGCAAATGGGAAAGTGGTTCCAGAGCTGATCGCGCGTAACGTTATTCGTTGGGTCGATAGCTTTGATGCATTCAATAAAAATATCTTGGGCCCAAGCTCTAAAGTGGCGCTGCGTGAGCAGAAAGAAGGCAAGCCGATTAGCAGTTTGGAAAACAATGGTGTGACGAATGGCGCAGCAATGCGTGTTTCACCCCTAGGGTGTGTCTTGCCATCGGCACCGTTACGCACCTTTGTTGATCAGGTGTGGGAGGCGTCGAGCCCAACGCATAAGTCTGATATTGCTGTCGCGGGGGCAGTCGTCATTGCGTGGTCAGTATCTAAAGCGATTGAGGGCGCAAGCTGGGCCGAAATTAAAACGGCTTTGCCTGCCGTTGCCGCCTATGCACAAGAATTCCGTCCATCCACTTTCAGCGCGTCGCTGGCAGCGCGTATTGAACTCGCGCTTTCCGTGGTTGCCCATGCGGATGGTATTGAAGATGCCAGCGAGCGTGTCTATCAGTTGGTCGGAGCCGGTGTGAGTACTATCGAATCAGTTCCTGCAGCGATAGCAATGGTGGATTTGGCTAACGGCTGTCCGAATCGGTGCGCGGAATTGTGTGCCAACCTTGGGGGCGATACCGACACCATCGGGGCAATGGCGACGGCGATCTGTGGTGCATTGCAAGGCGTTGATGCGATCAAAAAGGCGTGGCTGGATACGCTAAAGAAAACCAATCCCATTGATATGACGCGCTATAGCCGTGCGTTTGAACAATTTCGCGCTCAATGGCAGGAAAGCAAATAATGAAACCGTGGCTGAACCAATTTGTTGAACAACGCAAGCAGGCGCAGCCCGTGATGGTGCTTGGTGCCTCAGTGATGGACGTTGTGGCAGAAACCGATCGTTTGCCTGAGCGAGGTGGCGATCAGCCTGCTTTCGAGCGCGGCGTACATCTGGGGGGCTGCGCGCTTAATATTGTCTTAGCGCTGCATCGTCTTGAGGTAAATTGCACACCGATGCTGCCCGTTGGCGAAGGTATGTGGGCCGATCGCTTACGAGCGGAAATGGCGCGGAAAGGTATTGAAAGTCAGCTTAATGTAAACGGTGGCGATAATGGCTGGTGCCTGGCGCTGGTTGAGCCGGATGGTGAGCGTACTTTTATCTCTTTCGACGGCATTGAGAACCAATGGCAGCCGCATTGGCTGGAATCTATGCAGCCAACATCCGGTTTTGTGTCAGTCTCTGGTTATCAGTTAAGTTCTCCGAGCAGCGATGTATTGATTAATTGGCTACAGCACTTGCCTGTGGAAGTTAAAGTCGTGATTGATTTTGGCCCTCGATTAGATCGTATTGCCCCGCAAACAGTACAACAACTGCTTCGCCCCGGAGTGATCCTGACGTTGAACGAGCGTGAGGCTAAACTCTTGGGCATGCAAGGTGATGACGTTGTCGCATTCTGCCATCGGCTTTATGAGCTGACTCATGAACTCGTGGTGGTCAGAATGGGAGATGCAGGGTGTTATTACCAACGGTCTCATGACGATGCTGGATGGGTTGAACCCTGCCGTGTACAGGTGGTTGATACGATCGGTGCGGGCGATAGTCATTGTGCGGGATTGCTCGCAGGGCTGGCGAGTGGACTCACGGCTAAAGATTCGTTGATATTAGCCAACCACGTTGCCGCGTATGTGGTTTCGTTCCGAGGCGGTGATTGCGCGCCGACGGTTGGAGAACTAACGACATTTTTCTAACCCGTTACGCCCAGTCTCCTTCAAGCACGACTCAAGCAAGCACTACTCAATAATCAATCGTGCTCGCTTGCCGGTCATTGTTAACATGCCGACAAGCGAGTCGATAGTGAATTTATCGGTCTTTTGATTAACAACATCTGACACTCTAGGACGAGAGATATTCAAGATCTCAGCGGCGGCACTCTGCTTGAGATTGTTTGTGGTAATCCACTGGGTGATTTCAACCATCAGCATGACTTTCATCTCAAGTTCTGCACTAATTTGTGCCAGAGATTCGGCCTGTAATTGCGTGGCTGTAACGCTAGAAAAACCTAACTCGGTAAAAATATTCCCATCGGCTGGCGTGAGGTGACGAGATTTAACATCAATATGATCAGCCATGTTTGAGACTCCTTTCTTTGATGATTTCTTGGTAGCGCAATGCCACGATTTCATTGTCTTTCTGCGATGTTTTTTGTGTTTTTTTAACAAAACAGTGCAGCACATAAATGCATTCGTGGAACGTAGCAACATATATGATGCGGTGCTGGTTGTTGTCTTCGTTGATACGAATCTCAGTCACGCCAGCGCCTAAATCGTTTCTTGGCTTCCAATGCCTAGCTTCCAGCCCGTGTTGCACGCGATGTAGCTCAAACCCTGCGATTTTCTTTACGCTCTCAGAAAACGAAATTAACGTTTTGCGAGAGGAGCCCCGCCAGTCAATGGGTTTAACGACAGGAGAAATATGCAGCCCTGACAGCGTGATAGCAATGAAAGTCCTTTTTGATGTATGCATCGTGCGCGTCCTTGTGTATAAAATTTTATACAAATCTGTGCGTTTGGCAAGCACAACGTTTAAAATGGAGGAAAATAGTTTGCGCTGATCTAGCGGTAAAGCAGGGTAAGACGGATAAGGCCGAAGATCTCGGTGTAATGAGGTTGGTGATAAATATCTGCGAGGTTATACGCGAGGATGTGTGACAAAATGAGCTAATGCTAAGCATATTTTGCGAGCGGCTTTGCAGGATGCGAAAAATAAAACGCCATCCACGTTATCCTTAGATGGCGCTATTTTTTTGTGACAACGTAACGGTTAGTCTTCAGTAGAGTATTCGTACATATCACCACGGCAATAGTTAATGCTGTACTCCAGCGGTCGTAGTTCGTGATCGAGCAGGGTTTGACGAATCACTAGCATCGCGGAAGGCTCTTTAATCAATAATTTCTCGCGCAGTTCATTATCAGCTAAACAGGCGCTTATTTGGCTATAGAGTTTGCCAAATTGAATTCGGCGACTGCGCAGATAGTCATACAGTGAGTTACCAATTTGTTCCACGTCATCAATAGCATCTTCAACTACGTAGGAGATCGCGACAGAAACCGGGCTATGGTCAACGGTGCGAATACGCTCAAGGCGAAACACCGGGCTATTTTGTGGAATACTGAGTTTTTCAGCCACGCTAACAGAAGCGACAACGCGCTCGCGTTTTAGCCATACGGAACCGGGGATACGTCCTTGCAAATTAACTTCGCCTGAGAATCCTTTAATGGTGGCGAGTGAGTATGCCAGCGGCGGAGTTGGCACATTCTTCACCATGGTGCCAAAGCCTCGGCCTCGCCCGATGATGTCGTCCTGTTCTAAACATGCCAGCGCTTTACGGACGGTAATTCGTGAAATTTTCAATGCGTCAGTAAAAGCACGTTCGCTGGGGAGAAAGTCTCCCGGTTTCACGATCCCTTGATCGATGGCTTCACGTAGAGACTCATTAAATCTCAGATAAATTGGCATTGAGCCCGTTTGGGCAATATCTTGCTGTAATTTATTCAATAATTGCTGGCTATTTTCAGCGCTCATAGCTTTGAACGTCCGGATTATTGGTATGGATTAAGACTGATGAGATTCTCAGTGTAGACCGTGATTTCAGATAGCAGAAGGAAAAAAGCGTGATTTCGTGGAGGAGGGAGGTATTGATAGACAAACGGTGTGTGATTGAATAAAAACTGCCCACCGAAGTGAGCAGTTTGAGTGAATGCATGAGGTAGATACGGGACTACTTCAGCTTATCCACCAAAGTGATAGCCTCGCCGATATAGTTGGCTGGCGTCATCGCTTTCAGGCGAGTTTTTTCTTCATCAGGTAGTGCTAAACCATCAATAAAGGCCTGCATTCCTGCTGCATCGACGCGTTTACCACGGGTTAGCTCTTTCAGCTTCTCATAAGGCTTTTCAATACCATAACGGCGCATCACGGTTTGAATCGGCTCAGCCAAAACTTCCCAGTTATGATCCAGTTCATCCAATAGATGATCGCGGTTCACTTCCAGTTTGCTGATCCCTTTCAACGTCGACTGATAGGCAATCAGTGCATAACCCAAGCCAACGCCCAGATTACGCAAGACGGTGGAGTCTGTAAGGTCACGCTGCCAACGAGAAACCGGCAGCTTAGATGCAAGGTGACCTAATACCGCATTTGACAGACCCAGATTGCCTTCGGAGTTTTCGAAGTCGATTGGGTTTACCTTGTGTGGCATGGTCGACGAACCAATTTCGCCAGCGATAGTTTTCTGCTTGAAGTGGCTGAGCGCGATATAGCCCCAGATGTCACGATCGAAGTCGAGCAGAATGGTGTTGAAACGTGCTACGCAGTCGAACAGTTCAGCAATGTAATCATGCGGTTCGATTTGAGTCGTGTACGGATTCCATTGAATGCCCAGTGAGGTGACAAACTCTTCACTGAACTGATGCCAGTTGACTTCAGGATAGGCGACTAGGTGCGCATTATAATTGCCGACGGCACCGTTAATTTTGCCGAGAATATCTACTTTCTCTAACTGGCGGAACTGGCGCTCCATACGGTATGCCACGTTGGCAAACTCTTTACCGACGGTGGACGGCGTTGCTGGCTGACCATGGGTGCGAGACAGCAGAGGAATATCGCGATACTCCTGAGCTAGACCGGCGATGGCGTCGATAATTTTGCGCCACTGCGGCTTGATAACTTCTTCGCGGGCGGTGTTCAGCATCAGCGCATGAGACAGGTTGTTAATGTCTTCAGAAGTGCAGGCAAAATGGATGAATTCAGATACCGCATGCAGCGCAGGGACTTCGGCAACTTTCTCTTTCAAAAAGTATTCGACGGCTTTGACGTCATGGTTGGTAGTGCGTTCGATGGTTTTAATGCGCTGAGCATCTTGCTCGCTGAATTCGGCAACGATTTTATCAAGGTAAGCGTTTGCGTCGGCGTCAAAAGACGGAACTTCGCGAATTTCTGCACAGGCTGCCAATTTTTGCAGCCAGCGTACTTCTACCTGCACACGGAACTTCAGCAGACCATATTCACTGAAAATCGGACGTAGCGCGGTGACTTTATCGCCATAGCGGCCGTCAATCGGTGACACTGCGGTCAGAGAGGATAATTCCATCGGTAGCAACTCCTGAGGGATTGAGGTGGATAATCAAATCGATAAAACGTCCGGTGGAATACCACCGGAACTAGCAATGCGTGAGTAAATTTTGTGCCATCTGGAACAGGCGATTACGTGAAAACATCAGCTGTAAACGGCCACCGCCGACCTGTTGCCACAGAATACCTGAACGGATCCCCGCCAGCAGTGCAGCGCGCACTTTGGCTTGAATCAGCGGATTTTGCAGGATGGTTGGCGACCCTGTGACCTGAATACGTGGTCCTAAAGGGCTAACGACATCCACATAGATCGAGGCCAGAGAGCTGACTATGGTTTCTGACTCGAGGTCAAAGTGGGCGAGTTGACGGTCTAAAACGCTGATGCGTTCAGACAGTGTTTGCATAGCGCTATTGTTGGCAAACAGCTTGCGTTCCAACACCATCAAACTTAGGCAGTAGCGGGTCAATTCTGCGCCAGGTCCCTGGCGATTAGCATTCAACACGTTCAGCAGTGTTTCAAGACCCAGCTTGAGGTCGCGCTCGTGATCGCCAAATACGGCGAGCGTAGAAGGCGGGTTAGTTTGAAGAATACTGTTTAGCGACGTTCTCATTGCGGTGTTATCGCATTGACCTTCATGTGCCAGCTGTTGAACCAGACGAGCTGATTGACAGATACCGGCTAATGCCAAGGTGATGTCGTAGTAATTCTTCGCCACGGAGACTCCTGTATGCGCGGGCAAGGACAAAATTAACACGAGTCTGAAAACCCGTGTATAAATTTAAGGGCAGATCATGCCACAAAGCAGGGCTTAAACACAGAGGCAATCCACACCAGTGTGGTCATTTGGCTTGGTTCTGTTCAACGTAGAGAGGTGTTGGCACGTTTTTACCCCAAAACAACCTTATTTTTACCGGTATGCTTTGCCTGATACAGTGCATTATCGGCTCGATTGAGAGTTTCTTCTACTGTTGACGTTTTGCCATCATAGAGGCTGATCCCAAAGGATGCTGTGACATGTATTTTAGGGCCATGCGATAAGAAAAATTTTCGGTTGCTGATGGATAAGCGGATACGTTCACAAATCTGGAAAGCACGATTCAAATCGTCGTGGTGGATAATAATCGCAAACTCTTCACCACCAAAGCGGGCAATAAAGTCGCTTGAACGAGTGATGAGGTTCATGAGCTCAGCCACTTCAACCAGTACCTGATCGCCAGCCAAGTGGCCGTAGGTATCGTTCACCAATTTGAAATTATCGATGTCGATCATCACTAAGCAGCAAGGGGTCCGGGATTTGGACAGCGCCTGTAACTGTAACTCCAATGATTGTCGATTATGCACTTTTGTCATGGCGTCACGTAAAGATTCGGCGCGCACTTTAAAAAACGCATCCACGCTGCGGCGTTTAATTGATAAGGTCTGGTAGCACACCAGTAGGCAAAGAAATGAAACGGCTTGATAAACCAGAATATCGATGACGTTGCCTTGTGTATGTAAAAACGGCAAGACAACCACGATGCGATAAAGGGTTATAAGAATAATTGTCTTGAGATAGGTGCGAAAAGTATTGCGTTTCCACACGCGGGCGAGTAGCAACGGGATCAGCATTACCGCCAGCAGAAGATTATCTAAGACGAAACCGCCGGTCGTGGCAAAGTTTACAAACCATGCGGTGATACCCGCAATGCCTCCACCAAAGAAGGTGACCAGCAGCATAGGTACGATCTCAAAGCTGTAATACACTTCGGACGTAAAATACATCTTGCTGCGCGTCAGATAGAGTGAAATCAATCCCGCCACCAGACCGAACAAAATCCTGCGGCTTAATGACGACGTCGCGCTTAATGCATTCTGTTTGCTTAGCACAAAATAGGTCACAGACAGCGAAGCATAAGTGACACAGGCATTTATATAGAGAACATCAAGCGACTGTAGCGGATTCATCGTTTATCTCTGATTAGTATTAGTCAGAATATTCTCAGTCTAGCACGTGAGTTTCAACCGCAATTTTAGAAAGGGTACGTGGATAAATGTCTGAATTCTGTCAATAAGCAAACAGGAGAGCTTATTTTGCTCTCCTGTGCGTGGGGGTAGGCTGAATTTTAGTCGATGATGCGCTGTTCTATCACGCCGCCACCAAGGCACACTTCGTCAATATAGAATACGGCTGATTGCCCCGGTGTGACGGCCGCAACAGGTTCGTCGAAGCGGACTTCAATGCGCTCGTCATCAATAGGGGTGACGGTACAGGCAATGTCCGGTTGGCGATAACGCGTTTTCACCACACAGCGGAATGGTTCGGTCACGGTTTTACGATCGACCCAGTGCAATTGCTGAGCAATCAAACCCTGAGAATAGAGACTTGGATGATCGTGGCCTTGAGCGACTAGCAGAACATTATTTTCCAGATCTTTTTCCACCACGTACCATGGATCTTCGCCGCCATCTTTAGTACCACCGATACCTAATCCTTTACGCTGACCGAGCGTGTGATACATCAGCCCCTGATGTTGGCCGATCTCTTCACCGTCGACGGTCATGATTTTGCCCGGCTGCGCGGGCAAATAGCGACCAAGGAAATCACGGAACTTGCGTTCACCGATGAAGCAAATTCCGGTGGAGTCCTTTTTCTTCGCCGTAGCTAGGTCCAGTTGTTCTGCAATTTTGCGGACTTCTGGCTTTTCCAACTCCCCAACAGGGAACAGGCTTTGTGCCACCTGCTCATGGCTCAAGGTATAAAGGAAATAACTTTGGTCTTTATTGGTGTCAACTCCACGCAGTAATTGTGTCGTGCCATCGATATCTCGACGGCGAACATAGTGGCCGGTGGCGATGTAATCTGCGCCTAAATCCTCGGCGGCAAACTCAAGAAATGCTTTAAATTTGATCTCTTTGTTGCACAGGATATCTGGATTTGGTGTGCGACCCGCTTTGTATTCTGCCAAAAACAGTTCAAAGACATTATCCCAGTATTCGGCCGCAAAATTGACGGTATGCAGCTCGATACCCAGCTTGTCACATACTGCTTGAGCATCTGCTAAATCGGTTGCCGCAGAGCAGTATTCTTCGTTGTCGTCTTCTTCCCAGTTCTTCATGAACAGGCCAGCAACCTGATATCCCTGTTGTTGTAATAGATAGGCGGATACGGAGGAATCAACGCCGCCGGACATCCCGACGATCACTTTTTTCTGGCTGTTATCTGACATGAGACTCTCACAGTCTGAGTGGAACACAAATTTAAGGGGCGGATTTTAGCACGAAAGCAGGGCATGGAAAAAGCTCCATACCTTATTTTCTAGACGACTGGTCTAACAGGGGCGGCTCGCGAAATTAGGCATCCTTGCCTGTCAGCATTATTACAGCTGAATACTGCCGCTAAACAGTACTTTGCCGGTCGGTTGGCCGGTAGGTGAACCGCCGCGTGGCTCTAAGCTAATCGCGAGTAAGCTGCCGTTAATGATAGGTTTGCCTAAAGCGGACACCGCACTCAACGCTGAGTTGCTGATAATACCCATCGAAATAGGTTTGCCGCCTTGGGGAATTGCCCAAAGTTCTAAACTGCGATTGCTTGGAATATTTAGACCGCGTGGTGGCATCAAGGTCAAAGCGTGGCTATTGGGATTGAGACTCACCAACCAACGCATACCGTTGTCTTGAGCGGCGAGTACCGCGACTTCGGCGGGCGGGGTGGATGGTTTCACCAGCGTTCTCGGTAGCAATACGAGCAAAAGACATGCAGCAGCTAATGCAGTGACGCCAATCCAGCCGTGGCGTTTCAGCCAGTGTGATTGAATGCTAGTGACGTTGTCACTTTCAATATCTAACCGTTTACTGATATTTTGCCAAACATGTGCAGGTGGCTGGATCGGGCGGTACAATTCATCCAAAGGCGCTAGGCCATTTTGCCAACGCAGTACGCGTATTTGCAGCTCGGGATCTTGCGCTAGCCATTGCTCAAAGCGAGTGCGTGCTGAACCCCGTAGGGTGCCAATCACATATTCCCCAGCGAGATGATCCAGATGTTCGCTACGTGGAATCATAGTCCTAAGCATCCTTTTAGCTGCTCTAGCCCTCGCCGTATCCAGCTTTTAATGGTGCCTAACGGTTGGCGGAGAAATTCGGAAACCTCAGCATGCGACATGCCTTGATAGTAGGCTAGAACCACCGTTTGCTGCTGGTCTGAAGGTAATCCGGAGAGGCACTGTTTCAATCGCAGATTCTGTACCCCGTCATGGATATGTTGCAGCGGATCGTCGTTAACAAACGCGCTGCTTACCAGCGTATCTAACTCGTCGTCACCGGTGATTTCATAGCGTGCGTTACCTGTACGCAGACCGTCAATGGCACGGTTGCGCACGATATGTGTTAGCCATGTCTGCGGACTGCTTAGACCAGGCTGATAGCTAGCGGCTTTGTGCCAAATAGTGATAAAGCTTTCTTGCAGAATATCTTGCGCCCAAGCTGCGTTTTTGAGGATTTGCAGGGCAACTGAATAAAGACGCGGCGACGTCTGACGATAGAGCTCTTCAAAGGCCGCTCGATTGCCCCGAGCAGCCTCCTGAATGAGCCGTGTTAGATTCTCAATATCGTCACTATTCATGGTCAAACCTTGCGCAGAGAAGCCTGTTGCAAAGTATAGACTCAAGTTTCTGCGTGACGGTTTTATTTAGGAAGAAGCACCTTATCAATCACATCAATCACCCCGTTCTTCTGCTGAACATCGTAGGTGCTGATATTCGCAACTCCACCATTGGCATCTTTGATCTGGATATTGTGAGGGCCGTTTTGCATTAACCAAATTTCCTGACCGTTCACCGTTTTTAACATCGTTTGGCCGTGGCCTGCGTGGATCTTTTTCTCGAGCGATTTCATATCCAGTGCGCCGGGGACAACATGATAAGTGAGTATCGCAACCAGTTTGGCTTTATTCTCCGGTTTCAACAGAGTTTCGACGGTACCCGCTGGTAGCGCGGCAAAAGCGGCGTTAGTCGGTGCAAATACGGTGAATGGACCTTTTCCTTGCAGCGTATCAACCAAACCACTGGCTTTGACTGCGGCCACTAAGGTTGTGTGATCTTTGGAGTTCAACGCATTTTCAACGATATTTTTTTGCGGGTACATGGCTGCGCCGCCAACCATCGTGGTTCCTCCCGACATCATGGAGGCTTCATTCATGTTTTGTGCCAATGCAGATGCGCCACATACCAGCAGGGAAGTGCAGAGTAGAGTACGGGTAAACATTTTCATGATGTGTTCCTTATGAGTAGGAGAAAAGTCAGGCTCTGTGCCTCACATACTCATATACGGATGAGATACTGGATTGGATGCAAGAAAACGAAACTATTTTTAAAATAGTTTTGTCAACGCTGACGATGCGAAGGAGAACTCGGTGGAGTTATTGACGATGGTGGACAATAGCCCGCCGAGTTTATCTGGGAGAGACTAGATAGTCGTGACGGGCGGTTTAGATTGCCAGCCAAAAGTCGCTAGAATTTCCAGCGGATAGCGCTCTGGACGCTGATAACGCAAAATGCTTTCGCGTACCAAAGGCGAGCGTAGCCGATCGCTATGAATAATTTCATCAGCGGTGAGCCATAGGCAACGATCAATATCGTCGTCTTGCGGCTGAGTCTCGGGCTGCTCGGGTAAATCGATGGCAAAGGTAAAACGTAAAAATGGCGTATTATCGGGAGCTATCCACTGATACATTTGCAGTAGGTGCTGAGGTTGAGCACGAACTCCCGTTTCCTCCCACAATTCACGTACGGCTGCCTCTAGCAGTGTTTCATCGGCTTCCAGATGGCCAGCTGGCTGATTCCATGTAGGTTTGCCGTGGACGGTTTCTTCCACAATCAAAAAACGATCTTGCGATTGCACCACGCAGGCGACGGTAACGTGTGGTTTTAGCATATTGTTCCTTTATTCCTCAGTGTCATCAAATAAGTCTGGCCAGGTGATTTTTCCGCTCTGCTTATTAATATCAATATAAGCCACGGCAGGCGATGTTTCTGGATCGCCAGCGCCGCGGCATTGGTCAGACTGATGGTCTTCGCGAACCTTGATTTGGATGTTTTTTTCGTCGTTCCAGCTTTCATAGAAAGTACATTGATAGTCGTTACGCAATGCCAGCGTGATTACCCGTGATGCTTTATCCGTCGATAAAGGGTTGATATCGTCGCGATAACTATCGCCGCTGTTGAGTGGCTGCAGGCGCGATTTTTTCAGCCAACCTCGTACGATACGATGATCGGCGGTGTAATAAACGGATTCGACAAAATCATCGTCGGATTGCTCCTGTGTGGCAATCGTGTCGCCCTCAACTAAGAAAACGGTATTGCTACGGCACTGCTCATTTGGCATTGAGTAGAACCACGCCCGCTCGCTTCCCTGTATTTGGTAATGATTATCTGACGCGGGAGCCGTGCTTTTCCGCGTCGGCATCGCGCCATTCGCCCACTTTTGGCATGTAGGGGGCACAGGCAATGGATTTGCTAGCGGTGCTAAGCCTGCGGCGGTGATCCAACCAGTGGCAAATACGCCTTTGGTATCACGATAGCGGACATAGTAAAACGGTCGCTTTGATGCGTCGTCTATGCCTCCCGATTCGGTATACCGTACTGAGCCCCTGAGTATTTCTACCGTATTGCCGTGCACTAAAAATGCAGGAAGTTGGCAGCCAGAAGCGGGGGCAGAGTAAAAGTGTAGACGAGTATCGCTTGTTTTCACCTGAGCAGAGTCATAGCGATAGCTCGCTTCTCCGGCGGCCATTCCGGCGATAGCGTCACAATCCGTCTGGGCAAAACAGAGTGACGATATGCCGCATAACACTATTGCAACGAGAGTGCGTTGATACATATCTTTATCTTCCATGACAAACGCGAAGGCCAAAATCACCCGCGGTATTATGGAGAAAGTTAACCTTCAGCAGTCGCATGGCGTGACAATATTTTGTCGTGCACAGAACTACGCCGGCATCTCCCGCCATTCTCCGTTAGCCAGATTGTCCAGAGTGTAGTCGCCCATCGAATACCGGATTAGGCGTAATGTAGGGAAACCGATGTGTGCGGTCATTCGGCGCACTTGTCGGTTACGTCCTTCGAACAGTATAACTTTTATCCATGCGGTAGGAATTGATTTCCGTTCGCGGATCGGGGGATTACGTGGCCATAGCCATTCTGGCTCAGCAACGATTTCTATACCGGCGGGCAGCGTCATGCCATCTTTCAGTTCAAGTCCTTGGCGGAACTGTGCCAAAGCAGCGTCATCTGGCACGCCTTCCACCTGAACATAATAGACTTTCCCTGTTTTCTGACCTGGCTGGGTGAGTTGGGCCTGCAACTTACCATCGTTGGTTAACACCAATAGGCCTTCGCTGTCGCGATCGAGTCGACCAGCGGCATATACGTCAGTTAAAGGGATAAAGTCTTTCAAAGTGGAGCGTCCAGCCTCATCGGTGAACTGTGGTAGAACATCAAAAGGCTTATTGAATATAACCACCTTTCGTGGCCCGCGAGGGCGCTTAACCGCCGCAGCAGAACGAGTGCTGAATCGGTTAACTTTGTGATTTCTAACAGGGAATTTTGACATAGTATTCATCATGACGAATGGTAGAAACATTATAACTGAAATCGTATTCCGATTGGCTACGGACAATATTTCAAGTAATATTGACAGGTATCTTACATTGCATTAACAAAAGGCGGCATTTTTTACAATTTACGCCTTAGCTAAATCAAGCAGTTACCGTACAAAAAACAATAGACTCAGGTTTATGGGTAGCGAACTTTACTAAGTACTTGCGCTGAAGGAGAGGTTAATGGAAAGCAAAGTTGTTGTTCCGGCTGAAGGTAAGAAAATTACGGTTGATGCTCAGGGGAAACTGGTTGTTCCGCATAACCCGGTGATTCCGTTCATTGAAGGTGACGGTATCGGTGTTGACGTTACTCCTGCGATGATCAAAGTGGTCGACGCGGCCGTTAACAAAGCCTACAAAGGCGAACGCAAAATCTCTTGGATGGAAATCTACACCGGCGAGAAATCGACTCAGGTTTATGGCAAAGACGTATGGTTACCAGAAGAAACGCTGGATCTGATTCGTGATTACCGTGTAGCGATCAAAGGCCCTCTAACCACTCCTGTTGGCGGCGGCATTCGCTCTCTTAACGTGGCATTGCGCCAGCAGCTCGATCTGTACATCTGTCTGCGTCCAGTGCGTTACTATCAGGGCACGCCAAGCCCAGTTAAGCAGCCAGAGCTGACCGACATGGTCATCTTCCGTGAAAACTCGGAAGACATCTATGCTGGTATCGAATGGAAGGCTGACAGCGCCGAAGCCGATAAAGTGATCAAGTTCCTGCGTGATGAAATGGGCGTGAAAAAAATTCGCTTCCCAGAGCACTGCGGCATCGGCATTAAACCTTGCTCTGAAGAGGGCACTAAGCGTCTGGTTCGAGCGGCAATCGAGTATGCGATTACCAACGACCGTGATTCTCTGACGCTGGTTCATAAAGGCAACATCATGAAGTTCACCGAAGGCGCATTTAAAGACTGGGGATACCAGTTGGCGCGTGAAGAGTTCGGCGGTGAGCTGATCGATGGCGGCCCATGGGTAAAAATCAAGAACCCGAAAACGGGCAAAGACATCATTGTTAAAGACGTTATTGCTGATGCGTTCCTGCAACAGATCCTGCTCCGCCCAGCGGAGTACGACGTTATCGCGTGTATGAACCTGAACGGCGACTATATCTCCGATGCCTTAGCGGCACAGGTTGGTGGTATCGGTATCGCACCAGGGGCAAACATCGGTGACGAATGCGCGTTGTTCGAAGCGACCCACGGCACAGCACCTAAGTATGCGGGTCAGGACAAAGTGAACCCTGGTTCAATCATCCTCTCTGCAGAGATGATGCTGCGTCACATGGAATGGTTCGAAGCGGCTGACCTGATTGTTAAAGGCATGGAAGGCGCGATCGCAGCCAAGACCGTGACCTATGACTTCGAACGTCAGCTAGAAGGCGCTAAACTGCTGAAATGTTCAGAGTTTGGTGACGCGATTATTAAGCACATGTAATAATGCAAATGTAAACGGGGCTGTTAATGCCCCGTTGTTTCCTGTCGACACGCGAAAAAACTCGCGCGTAGCGGGTCTGACCAGATTTTTAATCTAAAAAGCCGTTGAAACCTCAGTAAGCAGGTCTGTACGTTAACAAGGGCGCTGCTTTCCTGCGTTCTGAATCCGCTGATACAATCACTTTCTCATTATCCCTGCCGCCTACTTGCAGTAACGGACGGGGCTGTACCGAGAGTCCAGCCGCGTGAACGGAAGCACGCCGGTATCTGTGCGGCCGTCATTGCCAGTATCTTGGCTGCAACGCTTCTGCTGTCTCTTGTTTATCAAAAATCCTTGCCAGTCAGTACAGCGCCAGTAGGCGACGTCGAGCCGTCAGGCGCGGTAAGACTCAGGCGTCCGTATACACCATGTCCTTATGGGGGATGCCGTCATCCAGATATTCACTGGACGCTGTTTTAAACCCGAATCCTTCATAGAATCTGACGAGGTGAGACTGCGCCGAGAGCTTTATCGCCTTGCGTGGCGCATGATCGTGGATAAGGGACATCGTTTCTTCCATTAGCCTGGCGCCCAGCCTCTGCCCCCTGAATGTATCATCAACAATCACCCGCGTGATTTTAGCCGCATCCGGAGAGTCATCCACATGCAGCACCCTGGCGTAGGCGACAAGCTTTTCGTTGCTGTAGCCAGCAACGTGGAGGGTACTCTCAGGCAGATCCTGTCCGTCAATATCCTGAAAAGGGCACGTCTGCTCCACGACAAAAACCGCGATGCGCAGTGCCAGAATATCATGCAGCTGCCGTGCGCTAAGGCTGCTGCCCCGCAATGCCTTCCAGCTTATTTCCATCTTTAATCCTTACATTATGACTTGAGCATTATATTACGGCCATGCCGCCCTTAACGCGTCCGACTGGCTAACACCAAAATCACCAGCAGGCCACCGAACCATCGTGATCCCCTCAGTGTAAACCACGCGGGTGCAGATAATTACCGCCCGTACTAAAAAGTACACCTATGACTTCGAATGTCAGCTAGAAGGCAGCTAAGCTGCTGAAATGTCAATGGTTTAGTAGCGCGATTATTAAGCACATATAATCGGGTAAATACTAAATATGTCAACGGGAGCCTAGTGCGACCGCTTTTTACTCAATTCCGATAGGGTATCAAATAAATAAGATTAATTAAGCTCTAAATTATCGCTTGTGATTATATAGCCTGCGTTGAAAACCTCATCTTGCCCATGATGCCATTCTTAGTTAAAGTTATTACTAAGCGTTGAATATATTGAGTATTACGCGGACGTTATTGATACAAGCATGAGATGATGGAGCTAAAATGAAGTATGTGTTTGCACTTATGCTGGGCATGGGATTATCAGGTTGTACTGCAAATGATTGGGTAGATGCTGCCAGCGGGATAATGCAAGCTACAGATAAACAAGAACAGGATGCAAGAAACAAACGTATAAAGGCTGCTAATAAAGCCGCGGGTTACTAGTATTTAAGCAATTAATTTACTCCTCTTTCTATAGAAAGAGTTACTGGCTTTAATCGATTTTGTTGCTTGCCAGATCCTTAAGATAGTTGCCAGTTTCTACTGGCCATGGAGCGAAGCGTGGGGGCGTATCTCTGGCCAATACCATAGTCGTAATTATGGCAGTTCAAAAAGCCCCATATTTAATGCAGGATTAGACCAGCACACAGTGCCAGTGATTATTTAAAATATTTGTCCAGCGGGTCGTGATGTCTGTATTTTCTATAGAAAAATAGCCAGTAGAAAAAGCCAAGAACAGCACCTAATCCGGCGAATTTTAGGAAAAGAATTTTACGGAAGCTTAGCAGTTCTGCAAATGAGTATGAACCCCTCCATATATCAATAATGCTGCCGGTTATCACCAGATCTGTAAAAAGAGCCATCAATGGCAGGGCGATGGCATATGCAACGATGAGGTAGAAAAGAGACGCTAGTCTAAGTTTGGTGTCTATATGCATTGTTTCCCTCCTGACAAATTAAACGGGAGGATAGCACAGTCAATCCACCGTACCGCTAGTAGGAATAACGGTGCTCAAACTTGCGGTTGAATGGCAACGTTCCGGTTTAGTAGCAAAACAAAAGAAACCGCTCACTACGACGGTTTCTTTTAAATTTAACGGGTTGTTATTTAACGCAGATTATCTGGAAAATTCTCCGGCAATTCACTCGCCGCGCAGGCAATCACATCATCATTATTCGCACCGCAGTCACGAATAAAGGTGATGGTGGCAAATTCATCAATAACCTCCGTCGGATAAGCCGGACCAGTATCACGGTACTGAT
Source organism: Hafnia paralvei ATCC 29927 (assembly GCF_001655005.1). GTDB lineage: Bacteria > Pseudomonadota > Gammaproteobacteria > Enterobacterales > Enterobacteriaceae > Hafnia > Hafnia paralvei. The sequence goes on along the minus strand of NZ_LXET01000041.1, from coordinate 50,137 downwards.
TCATCAGCGGAATATGGTCATTCTGGAAACAAACCGTTTTTTCGGGGTTATTCATCACCCAACGTGGGAAGAAAATAGTGCCATGGAAGAGTTTATCCCCCAGGTTGACAATTAAGCTCACATCCGTCCCGGTTGGCTCCGTCCAGGATATTTTGTAAATATCCTTACCCACGCGGACAATATAAGCCCGCTGATCTTTGACCCAACGATTCCCTACCAAACCGCTGTGAATACGGTAGTCCAAGGTTTGTTCATTTTTGACATAAATTTCGTAGTTCCAGCCGTTATCGTAGGTGTACACCAGATGTTTACCGACAAAACCGCTTAAATCATGTTTATCAAAGTTGCTCATTTCAGGTCTCCTCTGTTCGATAAAATTAGTCTAATGCTTTAATATTTTGATGAATAGCGCTAATTTATGATGATATTAATCTAATAAGTGAATCATTATGAATAGAACCACGTTGGAACAATGGGCAATTCTGGATTGTGTCTTCACCACCGGAAGCTTTGCACGTGCCGCCGATACGCTACACCGAAGCCAGTCTTCTATTAGCTATAATCTCGCGCAACTCCAGACGCTACTGGGCGTGACGCTGTTGGTTCCAGAAGGGCGCCGTACTGTATTAACCCCAACCGGGGTCACGCTGCTGCGCCAAGTACGCCCACTCCTGAAAACATTTAGTTATGTGGAGGCTCAGGCAGCGACTCTGCAAGAAGGGATGCGATCGCAGCTTAATTTGGTGGTGGACGTTATCTATCCTCGGGAGCGCCTATTCTCTGCTCTGCAACAATTCCAACAACGCTGGCCGCATATTCGGGTGAGGCTAACGGAAGTCACAGAGAGCATGTTCCCCACCATGCCCGCAGTGGACGATGCTGACGTGATGATCGTGACCGACCGGCAAAATATTACCGGCCGGGGAGAGTGGCTAATGAACGTGGATTTTATTGCCGTGGCACATCGCGATCATCCGCTGCTGTCGGTATCCGGCACGTTGACCGAAGCACTACTCGGCAATTGGCCACGGGTACAAATAGCAGATGGCGGTAAAACGGCCTCAGGGGATAGCCACAACTGGGATTTCTCCACTCTGGATGCGGCGGCAGGCGCTGTCGTGGCCGGTCTTGGATATGGCTGGCTGCCGCAGGCCTATATTCACCAACAATTGGCGGCAGGCATACTGAAACCATTGCCCCTCAGCCACGGCACCCACCGTGTCACGCCTTTACACATCATCCTGCGTCAGGATGTTCCGCCGGATGAACCGGTCAGTTTCCTAATATCAGCCCTGAAAACGTCGCTGTAAACCACACCGCCACATGCGGCGCGCCTGTGAGCTCTTGATTACAGGCTTTACCTCCGTGCAACCGCATCCGGCATTGAGAACCATCTGGTGGCAGCGTCGATAAACACCTCTACAATCTGGCATAGCCTCAAGGAATACAGGTATAATCCCGTAAATTATTCAACGGATTTAGACAGCAAAATGACAAAACTCACCTTACAAGAGCAGATGCTAAAAGCGGGATTAGTGACCAGCAAAAAAATGGCCAAAGTCCAGAAAACGGCTAAAAAATCACGGGTGCAGGCGCGTGAAGCAAGAGAAGCGGTAGAAGAGAATAAGAAAGCACAGCTTGAGCGTGATAAACAGCTCAGCGAGCAACAAAAGCAGGCCGCTTTGTCTAAAGAATATAAAGCTCAGGTGAAACAGCTTATTGAAATGAACAAAATCGACATTTCAAAAGGCGATATTGGCTTCAATTTCACAGACAATAACGTCATTAAAAAAATAGAGGTGGATAAGGTCACACAAGCCCAACTGATTAGCGGTCGCCTCGCCATTGCCCGTTTGGTGATTGATAGCAGCGGGGAGAGCCAGTATGCAATCATTCCCGCGAGCGTCGCTGATAAAATTGCCCAGCGAGATGCGAGCAGTATCGTATTAAATAGTGCACTGAGTCAGGAAGAGCAGGATGAAGACGATCCGTATGCTGATTTTAAAGTGCCTGATGATTTGATGTGGTAATTAACGTTTTACTGGTGCTCATATATGAAAAGTCCTTCTGGGCTTTTCATTACATTTTTATGCCCAGCGAGTTCAAGGCAAACACAGATTCATTCTGGATAGCTAGCCGCATAGGCCAGAGATGTCAGAATTTCATCTCAAATGCGGGTACCTGTCTGCGATTTTCAGTCTCGTAAACCAAATGCATAGTCTGCGCAGCCATTGTGCTTTACACTGCGCGCTGTAAAAACTGAGTAGATAAACAATTAAGTAGGCGATAATGGCGATGAATGGAACGATCACAACGTGGTTTAAAGATAAAGGTTTTGGATTTATCAAAGATGAAAACGGTGATAACCGCTATTTTCATGTGATTAAGGTCGCCAATCCTGATCTGATTAAGAAAGATGCGGCGGTGACTTTCGAGCCCACCACGAATAACAAAGGCTTATCGGCTTATGCGGTAAAGGTTATACCGGAAAGTAAATATATCTATATTGCAGGCGAGCGGCTTAAGCTTACCTCAATCAAATCCTATCTGGTTTATAGCGAAGAAGTGCCTGCGGATAGCCGTATTGATAAAGAGAATACGGTGCTGTCTGTGGGGATATTGATGAATAATATCAAGCCGAAATCAGCCGCTAAACCAGATGAAATGCGTACGCTGAAAAAACTGGCGATCACAACCTTCCAAGGAGAGACGCTGATCTTCTCAGAAGATGAGATAGATGTGGACGCCACGGTGAAATTGTTGAAAGTCTGAAATAATTCAGGCTGCACCTGTGCCGGAGTTCAATGCCATTTACTAGGAGAATTCCGGCACCACTTGCTGATTACAGAGTGATTAGCTATACCATTTCTCACAAAATTACATTGCATTATTTTTTTGAACAGATATTATTCTAACTTATTAATTTAGCTAATTAAAATAAACAATCATATGAAACTCTTCTTTGTTTTTTTATATCTAATTTCAAATATAAATAGTGATTTAAGAAAGTCATGGGAAACTGAAATATTAAAAGGGAAATATAAGTTTTCTTGGCTAAGGCTATTTAAAGAGTATAGGAAGTCTAAAAAAAGTACAAATATGAATGCGATTTTCTGGTTTTGGTGGAGATTAGCAAATGCGATGTATCTCAGTGGTAATCGAAATTATAAAAAAGTAGCAAAAAGAATAAATAGAGACCTAATTTCAAACTTCAATGTGGATATAATGCTAGGGGCTATTATTGGAGACAATCCTTGGATAAATCATTTCTCGAATGTTGTGATAACAAATTTTGCGGTTATTGGAGATAATGTATCTATTAAACAAGGTGTTACCATTGGAGTGAAAAATATAAATGGAAGTCACTATTCAATAAACATTGGTAATAATGTCGATATTGGTGCTAATGCATGTATTATATCTGATGTTATTAAGATAGGTAATAATGTAACAATCGGAGCTCAGGCTTTGGTGTTATCAGATATACCAGATAATTCAATTTATATAAATAAAATAACTCCGGTTTTACTGCAGAAGAAACTCTGATGTTGTGATAAAACGAGATATTCATGAATGTATCTGAATGATTAAATGGATGTTTTCGAGCTAGGTATTTTTCTGCAGGCTGACGTTGGCTAATCAAGACAAGCCTCCGTACGAAATATTTAACTCCTTTCTAATCAGAACTTTCCTTCTACGTCGCTGGTTATCTCACTAGCGACCTCTTCTCATAACTGAAACCAAGTATTATACTGTATGCATATACATATATTGGTTTGACGTTATGAAATTTTATCCAGCCACCGTTTCCCAGCAGGCAATCCCACTGCCTCTCTATGACGATCGTGTACCTGCCGGTTTTCCAAGCCCCGCCGCGGATTACATCGATAAGCCTATTGATCTAAATGAGCTGCTGATTGCACATCCCGCCGCGACCTATTTTGTTCGTGTCGCTGGAGACTCGATGGTAGGGATCGGTATTTTTGACGGCTCGTTATTGCTGGTGGATTCGAGTATCAGGCCTAAGCACAACGACATTATCATTGCGTGTCTTGGTGGTGAGTTCACCGTAAAACGCTATGTCACGCACCCTAGAACGAGGCTTCTGGCTGAAAATCCCGCTTACCCGCCGATTGAGCTTCACGAGGGGGAGGATCTCGAAACATTTGGTGTAGTGAAATTTGTAATTAATGAGGCGCGATAGTGTTTGCTCTTGTTGACGTCAATAGCTTTTATGCCAGCTGTGAGACGGCGTTTCGCCCCGATTTACGTGGCCAGCCTATCGTTGTTCTATCGAATAATGATGGCTGTGTGATCGCTCGTTCCGTTGAGGCTAAAAAGCTCGGCATCACTATGGGGACGCCATACTTCAAGCTGCGCCAGCTATGTGAACAACACGGCGTCCATGTGTTTAGTAGCAATTATTCTTTGTATGGTGACATGAGTCGACGGGTTATGTCCTTGCTTGAAGAGATGGCTCCGCACGTGGAGTTGTATTCGATCGACGAGGCATTTCTGGATCTGCGTGGTGTGAATCATTGCCGAGATCTTGACGGCTATGGGCGTGAGATTCGAGAGCAAATTTGGTGGGGAACCCATCTCACCGTGGGAGTAGGGATTGCCCCAACCAAAACGCTGGCGAAATTGGCTAACCATGCGGCGAAACAATGGGGTAAGACCGGTGGTGTTGTTGTTTTGACCAACGAACTGCGGCAGAGAAAATTGATGGCTCTCATGCCAGTGGAAACGATTTGGGGCGTTGGCAGAAGGCTATCTAAATCGCTGCGAACAATAGGGGTTGATACAGCACTAAAATTGGCTGATATGAATTTAGCCTATGTACGACGTAATTACAGCGTAGTTCTTGAGAGAACGGTGCGTGAATTACGAGGTGAATCATGTTTGGGCATTGAGGAGATGCTTCCCACGAAGCAACAGATTCTATGTAGTCGCAGCTTTGGTCATCACATTACTGAGTATCAGGATATGAAAGAGGCTATCTGTAGCTATGCAGAAAGGGCCGCTGAAAAGCTCAGAGGAGAAAGTCAATTCTGCAAGCATGTGAGCGCCTTCATTAAAACATCACCATTTGCGGAACGGCATCCATATTACGGAAATTCAGCATCGGCCCAGCTCGAAACCCCCACCAATGACACGCGAGATATCGTCAAGCAGGCGCTCGCCTGTTTAGCGAAAATTTGGCAGCCAGATAAGCGTTATCAAAAAGCGGGGGTCGTGCTTGGTGATTTTTATGATCAAGGAGTCTTACAACTCAACTTGTTTGATGAGTTCGGCCCCAAGCCAAATAGTGAAGCGCTAATGAACGTTCTCGACGAGATAAATAAGAAAGGTCGCGGGAGGGTGTGGTTTGCCGGACAAGGCATTCAAAAAGGCTGGCAGATGAAGCGAAGTATGCTTTCGCCAGCCTATACAACGAGATTTAGCGATCTCCCTATTGTTATGGCTCACTAGTGAATCCCCTGATAGTGATAAAATAGGGCAGTGAGCACTCTACGTTGGCTTAGTGAGATCGAATTATTGCTTACCAAAGCGCCACATAATGAAGTGCAATATTCCCATTGAACCATGTGCGACGATATAGAACTCAATAAGTCCTGTAAGGGATTTGTGGATATCCTTCATATCTACGGCCCACGCTGAATTGAGTCTCCATAAAACAAACCATGTAAAGCCTGAGATAACGACGAGTGATAAGGCTCCTAGGCCCAAGCCCTGTACGCAGGTAGCCAGACCTCTAGGTTCACTTTCAGGCAGTTTGAAACGGGTTATCGTTTTTAGATCGCGTCTAATTTGGGTGAAATCGCCCCACAGATAGGGATAGAAATAACGAAAACCTCGGGTTGCTAAGCAATAGACGACCAGCGCGACGCATAAACATAGTAAAGCAATTCCGATGGCAATATGCATCCACGTGAAAAACTCAGTCAACAGATCGGAGCGAACTTGCTGCGTTGGTGTAAACCCCATGCCATTGCTATTGAGTATTTGAGTGATAACAAGAATTGCAATGGCTATGTGCAGGCATCGCAAAAAGAACTTTTGATATAAACCTAAGAAATGCCAAAAGTTACCTATTAACGTTGATATAGACATTTGATTTCCACGCTAGCCAGACTCGATATGGGGTAATCTTATATACTAAACATTAAGGTAAACTTAGGTGCATCTGATATAGCCAATTAAATATCACTTTTGTCTAAATAGTTAACACTGTGTCATGATCCCTTTGAGTAATGACAACTATTATTGTTTAGCTGATGATGGCAGCTAAAAGTTTCGACTTAAGCAGCCAGCGGCTTCTTATGCTTAGCGCCCTCAGATAACGATGCCGTTAGCTGGATTATATGAGGCCGGCGAGAAGTTGATTAATGAATTACAAAGTATGATGCCAATGCCACTATTGAACAGCATCTCGCTGGTTTTGGGCTGAGTGGTAATAATGAAATGTTTATATGAGGAGGGCACATGCCTACGTTTTTGACGAGTTTTATCTTTGATAAAAAAGAGTACGACGACGAGTTTTATGCTCTGGACGCAAAAATTGAGGCGTTCACTCAGGCGACACCGGGGTTTATTGGCATGGAGTCCTATGCAGATCCTAAAACTGGCCGTGTGATCAATAATTACTACTGGAGTAGTCGAAGTGCAATGGAGTTATTGATGAAAAACGTTGAGCACCTGAAGGCTAAAGAGCTCAGCGGTAAGTGGATCGCGGGATACCAAGTCATTATCGCTAAAATTGAAGGTGCCCATAATGACAATATGAGCCATCCATTGTCAGAGATTAAAATGCGTTATCAAGGTGAACAATAGGGGGCAGTCTGGCGTGGGATCGTTAAGGCTTACTATAACCAAAAGATTTCTGGCGAGAGTTTCTAACGGATGCCCGTGTGTTGAACATTGTTTCTGTTCTGCGTAGGCAAAAGACGCAGAACAGGGCGTTGTGCGGCTCTCAAGATTATTCAATGGTGCTAACGTGATTGTCTAACTTCGGCAAAGGATGTTTTGCCCGCGAACATAGCGCGATCCCACCAATAATGAAAAGGGCACTTATTCCATGATAGGTATGCAGAGGCGAATGCAGGAATAGCAGGCTAAATACGCCGCCGCTGAGTGGTATCAGATGTGAGAATATCTCCCCACGCGTTGCACCGATAGTGGTAATTCCTTTGTTCCATAGCAAATAGGAGAGCCAAGAAGGAAAAATGATCAGATAGATCAGTCCACTTAAAAACGTTGGTTGAGTATAAGCACTCATATCGGGAAGACCGTTTTCCGCTATGCTGATGAGCAATACAGGAATCAAAACGAGAGCACCTAATACCGCGCTGACGGTTACAAAAGCATTGCCTCTCACCTCGGCAGGTTTTATACGTAAGAATGCGCAATAAATAGCCCAACTGATGGCAGAGCCCATGGTCCACAAGTCTCCTCGGTTGAGTTTTTTCAATATATCCGCGTGAGCAATATCTCCCTGTAAGATTAACCAGATAACGCCTAGTGAACTTAAGGCTACGCCGGCGATATTTCGACTAGATATATGCTCTCTGAAAATAAAGCGATTTATCAGTAATACCATCGCGGGTGTGGTGGATAAATAGATAGCGGCATTAAGCGATGACGTGTATTGCAGACCGATATAGAGAGTTAGCGGAAATAATACTTGTCCGCAAAGAGCAAGGAATGCAATGGTACTAAATGATTTTTTCATCGCTGGCCACTGCGCTTTTACCTGGCGAAAATAGAGCGCAAGCAATAATAAAGCGGTGAAAATCCAGCGTGCCGAAGATAGAACGATGGGGTCTGCATGGGCGACTAATAAATGTCCAACAACGTAGTTTCCGCCCCAGAAACAGGCCGCTAGGCTGAGTAGAAAATAAGGCATAAATGCTCCAATAACGGGATGAATTTGTTACTGAAACAAGGTTACTGCGCATGCCATATGGGATGCTAATATAAACTTTCCATCCATCGGTATAGATTAAAACTATGAATTTTACGCTGAGGCAACTTGAGTTTTACATTGCGTTGGCTGAGACGTTGCAGATATCCAAAGCGGCCAGCCGATGTCATATCTCTCAGTCGTCAATGACGGTGTCGATGCGTAATCTGGAAGACGCGCTCAATAGCCAGTTATTTATACGACATCCAAAGGGCGTGAGTTTAACTTCAGCCGGCGAACGTTTTCTTAGCCATGCGCGTAAAATTATCGCTGATAGCCACGCTGCGCTGGAGGAGTTACATAATCAACCTGAGCTAGCTTCAGGTACAGTGCGTATTGGGCTGGCTGAAACGCTTTCTGCATATCTGATACCGACGATTCTGAGTGATATCCAAAACCGTTTCCCGTTGATGGAAATTATTTTTGAAGAGGCGACATCACCGGTGCTGGTCAATGCGCTACGGGAAAACCAGCTCGATTTTTGCTTGTTATTGACGTCGAATATTAAGCACGATGACGATCTGAAGATTGAAACTTTTATCCGTTCCCCCAGAAAACTATGGACGCCGATTGGACATCCATTGCAGAGCCAATCCGTGGTTAATCTTAGCGATGTTGAGAAAAGCCCATTTCTGCTGCTGATAACAGATGAATATCCGGAAGTGATTCAGGACTATTGGCAGGCGCGTGGCTGTGTGCCCGATATTCAATTTAGAACCAACTCGTTTGAGGCGATTCGCAGTCTAGTGGCCCAGGGTAAAGGCGTCACAATTTTGTCCGATCTCGTTTATCGACCTTGGTCACTGGAGGGGCTTCGGGTTATGCGCCGAACAATCGACGACTGTGTTACCTATATGGATGTTGGCGTTGTAAGCACATTATCCAAGCCTTTTTCTCCTGATTGTCAGCGGTTGGTGGATTTTCTACGCCAAAGGATTACTCGTCTGAATTAAGCCAGCAAATGTCTCGGTATCCTCATCTCGATATTGAAAACGGGGCAGATGTAAAAACTATTCACAAAGTGAATTAACTTAATATTTGCAGGTTCCCCGGCATTTTTGCCGAAAAAAACGCGATATGATCTTGACCCGTTTTACAGTCGGAGATGCGATGAGGCTACTCAAAGAGATTTTTCGCAGTCGGTTAGTGGGATATTTAGTGGGGCTGCTCGCGGCTATTGCGTTTGGCTTCAACCCTATTGAAGTACCCGAAGAGGATGAGAAACTTACGCGTGATAAATAGAGAATCTGTTTAGAAGGCCACCATCAGGTGGCCTTTAACATTTCAGGCGAGTGGCGCCATCGAGATCAGCTCACCATTTTATTATAAACAAAGAACTGTGTATCTCGTACGTAACCCTCTTTTTCGTATAGCGCCTGAGCTCGCACATTGTCCGTTGCGGTGCTCAGCATGATAAACGCAGAATCGGTTTCGGTTGCAAGCTGGTCAGCTCTTGCTAACAGCATCTGAGCCACACCTTCTTTTCTGGCTTCAGGCGCGACAAAGAGATCATACAACAGCCAAATGCGTTTCATCTCCAGCGAGCAGAACAGTGGATATAGCTGAGCGAACCCTACTGGCATCCCGTCTTTTTCCACAAAATAGATGACTGACTCATGATTTCTCATTCTCTCCGTGAGAAATTTTTCAGCTTTTTCGGCGGATTCATCGACCTGATAAAATGCTCTGTAACCAAGATAGAGCGGAAGGATTTTTTGTACGTCTTGCAACTGTGCTGTGAATAGTTTCATGGAAATAATTCCTTCTTTGGATGTTATGAGAAGGATAGCGCCGCTATTTAGTTTACGTTAGTGATAGTCAGTAAATGAAACTTTATGCGTTCGCTTGGCGGGGAACCACGTAAAGACAAATGCACATATTAGATAGGCGCGTCAGCCGTTTATTTCGAAACGAACGAATAGACTTAGCGGCTAATTCTACAGGGAAAACAGACAATAATTTTTTCTCCGTTGCCGCTAAAAGCATCTACGCTTGATTAGAAAGTAGCTTCCAGAATTAGTAATTCTACTCACAGACAGTGTGGATGAAATAATGGCGACAGTGACGATTTTGCATAGCAGAAATGAGCCGTCAGAGATGGTTTCACTCGAACAGATTTACAGGCGGGCTGATTTGCTGATGTTTTTTTTGGTATGGGGCCTATTGGTTATCTCGGCGGGTGTCGGCTGGTATTACGATCATTTGACTACCGCCCTCATCGTGGGCAGCATATTGGCCTTTAGTTCATCGTTGATAAAATTTCTTTTCCCCGGCAAATTAATCACTCGCTTATTCTTTGCCTTCATCCTGCTCGCTTTTGCCGCCTTACTTATCCAATTAGGCGAAGGGGAGACAGAATTCCACTTCTCGGTGTTTGTGCTACTTTCGGCACTGTTGGCGTACCGCGATTATCGCCCTTTACTAATAGGAGCGGCGACGGCGGCGGTTCACCATCTATTGTTTAACTACCTACAGGAAAATGATCTCTACGGCATTGTATGCTTTATGCATCCAGGGCTACACATGGTGATTTTTCACGCATTATTCGTGGTGGCGCAAACAGCAATGCTAATTTTTATTGCGGTGAATATGGCGCGTGATGCGCGCTCTGCTAGTGAGGTCGCTCAGTTAGCCGCGCATATTAATCGCGAGTCAGGCTGTTTAACGCTCGATAATGAGGCACCTATAAACCATTCACCTTTTGCGCGAACATTTAGCACAACGTTGAACACCATGCGTCATACCCTTGCTCAAGTGAGCCGTGGGATTTCAATGGTGCAGGGTGGGTCAGAAAGTCTGATGAGACAAAATTCCGCGCTGTCACAGCGTACGGAGGAGCAAGCTTCGGCTCTTGCCGTGGTGGCGAGCGCGATGGAACAGCTAACGTCTGTTTCCGCACACACCAGTGAAAAAGCGCTGTTGGCACAGGAACTTTCAGCGAAAGTCACTGCGGTGGCCGCTTGCGGCGGCGAGAGTATCACCTCGGCTATCCACACGATGGCACAGATCAAAGAGGAGTCTCTGCGCATTGGCAATATTCTGGAGATTATCGATGGCATTGCCTTCCAAACCAACATTCTTTCGCTAAATGCTTCGGTAGAGGCGGCTCGCGCAGGCGAGCATGGTAAAGGATTCTCCGTCGTGGCGACTGAAGTCAGAATGCTCGCATTGAGCTGTGAAAATGCAGCCAAAGAGATACGGCAATTGATTGCTGTATCAATGGATTGTACCCAAAAAGGGTCGAGTCAAGTGGCGGCGGCAGGGGAAACGATGCAGGAAGTGATGCGGGCTATTGGCCGTTTGGCGCAGTTGGTGGATGAGTTATCGACCATGAGTGTTCAGCAGCGAGCCAGTATTTCACAAATGCATATCAGTATTACAAGTATCGATGCCAGCGTGCAGGAAAATGTTAACCACGTGGCTGAGACCGTGAGAGTCGCCCAGCAGCAAGGACATCAGGCTGATGCTTTAAAGCAGGCCATTTCGGTATTTCGTTTGGCATAACGTTTCAGATTTATGGCAGACAAATATTGATGCGGAGTGTGTGATGTCAGTCATTTGCTGGAAACGGTACTGAGTTGATTGACGATAGTTAAAAACTGGCTGAATCCAGGAGTGTGTGCTGAGTGCTTGTTGTATAAGAAGTAGAACGTAATGGGCTCAAGGTGTAGGCCTGCGTCGATAGCTTGGATTTTGGCTCCGCAACTTTCAGCTAATAGGCTAGAAGGCATAATACCAATAGACTCGGTGTTTTCGATAATACTTAAAAGAGCCATAACGGAATCGCTGGAGAAGATAAAGTTTCGGCCTTCAAGTATTCGTGAAAATTCAACCTGACGTCGCATGATATAAGGGATTGCCGAGTGCAGACCACAAAACCGTTCTGCACTGAGCTCACTAAAATCTACGTTGCCTTTCAACCGTGGGTGATTAGCGCTGCACACTAAAGAGAGTGGCTCAGATGAAAAGGGGATAGAAATAACGGAATGGCTAGTGGTTGGATGAATATCAAAGATCAGGTCAGCCTGACGGTTGATTAGCAATTCATCCACTTTCATCTCTTCTGTCAAGGTGTAGTGCATAATTTCGATATTAGGAGCTTGATGCTCAAGTGCATGAATGAGTTTAGGCAGGTAGTGAGATGCGACGTAATGCGACGCGTAGATAATAAACTTTTTTTTCTTAGTTGGGTCATTGATTGTATTCAAAGATACATCAACCAAACGCATAATTTCAGCTAATTGGTCGTGTAGACTTAAACAGACTAACGTAGGTTGCAGAACATTTCCCTGACGAATGAATAGAATGTCATCATAATGATTACGTATTTTTTGTAGTGACTGGCTAACAGCAGATGGTGATATGTTTAGCATTTTTGCGGCTAAGCTAACGCTCTTACAGTTAAAAATGGCTTCAAAAACAGTAAGTAAGTTAAGGTCGACGCCTCTTACACGTTTGAGGATCTGCTTGTCATTCATATTCTTCATTTGTTGCCCGCACGAATTTGATTGATTGTGTCAGTATGAATGGGATGTTCTTGACGCTCTGAACTGGCCATTCTCACGACTCTTGAACTCATGAAATAGCCTATTAATTCTAATACTATTAATATAAATATTATTGAATGAAATATGATAGATAAAAAATGTATTTTTGTGTGAAAAATACATTAATCATATGAAGCTAAAAAAACAAGAGAATATGTGGGTTTGGGACAATGCAAAAATGGATTTTAGAGCGCCTTTAAAGAAAGGCGACTTATGTTGGAAATGATTCTGCTCACGAGTTTCTTGAGTTTTAATGTGAAACAGAACGGGAGAATAAATTAATGATTAACACGCCAGCGATAATAAACACCAGTCCAAGCATGGCTGGGAAATCGAGAGTCTGTTTGAACAGCACATAGTTGGCGCCCGCAATCAATACGATCCCCAGACAACTCCAGATAGCATAGGCAATTCCGATAGGCATCGTACGTGTCGCAATCGAAAGCATATAAAAAGCAGTGGCGTAGAGCAGAGCCATCACCAGCGTGAGTCCTGGTCGTGTGAACTCTTTAGTATGAGGAAGAATGGATGTTGCAATAACTTCGCAGACAATAGCAAAGGCCAAAGCTCCGTAGGTGATGAAAACGGGGGACATCGTAAATCCTTATAAACAGTGATATTAAGCGCTAGGAGATATACCAGTTGAATCCATCGCTTGGTGAGTATAAGGCAAGAATCAACGGTTGAGAAACGATTCTAAATGATGGAATAAATAGGAAGGAAGTTTATTGATCTCGTTGAAATCAAAGATTAATGCAGTCCATATAGATAAAAGCAATATAACGAGTCCTGTCATGGTGTTGAGTAAGAAACGCACAAAAACCTCGCATAAGGATTGCAAAAAATTCCTTGGCTTATTCTAGCAAGGTAAGTTCAATCCCGCTTCAACGGCTGATAAGTTTTATTGCATTATTAACGCATTAGAAGCATAGCTTACACTGGGTAAACCCCCTTTGGGGGAAACACATGAACAAATTGAAAAAGAGTAGAGCGGATTATTAAATCGAAGAAAGCTTGTGACGTTTTCGATTAAAGCTGTAGTGACAATGTGGGCAATGCATCATTATGCTGTCTTCAATCTTGAACTCATCAAAGCGGCCTTTATGATGACATTCCTGACAGACAACAAACGCCTGCTTACTTTTAAATATATCGAGAACCTTAGTCATTAAGGCCATACATACCACCTCTTATAGTAGTTTCCATCATACCATATCTGTTCATGGCTCTCTTGGTGTTTTGTTCTATAGGTGGCTCTATTTTTAGCGTTAATTTGTGCTTTGGGTGTGAAACTGCATGATTGGTCAGCACGAAATGCACCAGATAAAAAGCGCAGACCTTTACAATATGCACATACTTGAAGGGGATGTTTTCCAACTGGAAAATCAGAATATCTTTAAAGCAATGTGAGCATGTCTTACCTAAGCATATCGATACCAACTCATATAAAGGTAAAAGACATGAGCAATAAAAATAGGCAGCTGTATGATCTGAGCGATTGGCCATTGGTTAAGGTCAGCGCAGAATTTATGTGTTTTTTAGGCAACGATTGGGTCGCTCAGACCGAACGTTTGCTTGCGCAAAATCGCCCGTTTGTACTGATATACCCTGAGGTCAATGTGGCCGCTCAACCAGATGAATCTTCTGCTGGTGGGGAGAGTGCTCGTGATGCACGAACGATTATTGCCAAATGGTTGAAAATCCACCGTAATGATTTTTCTCAGCGGTGCCGAGGTATTGTTTTGAACGCATCAGGAGAGACAGCGTCTCATCTCGTTTCGGGACTCGAACGCATGTATGGTGTGCCGGTAAAGGCAGCTAAAGCAGAACAGACCATGGATTTGGCTAAAGAAATAATGGGTATCAGCTAATCGGCTGATATTCAACGAAGAGGTTAAAAATGTCAGAGGTGATTGTCAGCGATCTTATCCAGTGGTTAGAAGGACAACTTCAGCTGAGTGAGGCCATTAAAGTGGATGCAATAGCAGCGAAAAGTGGATATTCGAAGTGGTATTTGCAGCGCGAGTTCAAGCAAAAAAAGGGACTTTCTATTGCAGAATATGTTCGCAAGCGTCGTTTACATGAGGCCGCTACGCTGCTTTGTGCAAGCGAACTCCCAATTATTGATATTGCACTTAAATACGGTTTTAGCTCACAGCAAACATTTAGTCGTGTATTTAGAGCTCACTTTAATACTTCTCCTGCAAAGTTTCGTGACCAGAGATTGTATCCAAAACTTGATGAAGTCATGGAAATGAACAAAAAACACTGAGATGAAAGAATGGCCGTCGAAGAGGCGGCTTATTCCGCGACCAATATCCACATATTTAGTGCGCCATCACATCCTCAAAAAACAACCTATTTGCATGCATATTGAACTACGAACAAAGTTGGTTAATTTGCGTGCTAACTAAATAGCTAATGACGGTTGGCATTTATTAAAGAAAAGCCGATAGTTGCCGATACCTCCATCTATTAGATATTGCTCACATTTTAATGTATTTATCCGTCCGTGCCGTGCATGTTATCCCGACAAATGGAACAATCTTATTGAGGTTTATGCCGGACTTAATAAAAATAGCGAAGAAATTTATGCGGAAACACAACGAGTAAGAAAAATCTTATAGTTTGTTTGTATACTTTTTTTGTGCTTAATGTTTTCATTATGCTGGCGGATGTTAACGGAGTAATAATTATGTGCAACCTAATGAAAATAGAGGCCGTTAGCGTAGGGTCCCTTGGTTCATGATATTACCTTCAATCCGTGCAAAACTTTCTCACTGCTTTAGCAGGTTGCTATTTGCGCCAACCCTGATGTTGGTTCTCATGATGTACACCGTTAACGGTTTAGCGGTAGATGAAATTCAAGAAGCGCCGGAAACTCTAACCATCAAAGAGCAAGATGTTGCAAAGGTCGTGATAGGAATGCTTCGTTATACCCGTTGGGCGAGCTCTCCAGATCCTATAAAGCTTTGTATCGTCCCTCCTGCGCGTTATGCGCGTTTGTTGACTGAGAGTACGATTACGTTACCCAGCAGACGCGTAGATGCTAAAGTCGTCGATTTTTCGCCCACGAAACTGTTGGAACAATGTGACGCGGTGTACTTCGGAAATATAAAACCAGATGACCAAGAACTGATCATTCAAAGTATGCAAGGTAAAAGTATTCTAACAATTGCAGAAGATAATAAGGAATGCCTTAGAGGAAGCGCGTTTTGTTTACGCATCGATAATTCGGGGGTCGCATTTGATCTCAATTTGGATATTCTGGCGCGTAGTAACGTTCAAGTGAATCCTAATGTGCTGCTTTTAGCTAAGAGAAAAGGGTAATCGGATGAGATTCACTTTTTTCTCAAACGCGAACATGCCTAAATCTCGTCCAACGTTACGTAGTATGTTTCAGCGTATTCATTTAATGATTATCGCTATTACTCTGCTAATGGCGGGGATACCGCTGTCAGTGCTTTCTGTTTTCACGCTGAAGTCATACGCTGAACATAACTTACAGTTGGTTGCAGCCACGATTAGTTATACCAGCGCGGCTGCAGTGGTATTTGGCGATAAACCGGCGGCTCAGGATGCGTTGACGTTGATCGCTAAAAAAGAACAAGTGTATGAGGCGAGGATCTACGATCAAAAGAAGGAGTTACTCGCAAGCTGGACCTCACCTACCAGCATGCGTTTGACGCTTGACGACCCGATTCGAAAATGGCTATTGCCAAAAATGGTTGTTCAACCTGTAGTGAGTGAGAATGAAGTGGTGGGATACGTCACGTTGACCGCAGGTGGCGCCACTATGGTTAAATTCTTGAGCAATTTGTTGCTTGGCCTATTGAGTTGTTTGGTGATTACCGCTTTGCTGTCGTTTTGGTTAGTGCGCCGTATGCACACCGGAATTGTCGATGAGCTGCAAAATATTGCCCATGTGGCTCGTTTGGCCCGAGAAAAGAGAGAATTTTCAATCAGGGTACGGCCTTCACAAATTGCAGAGATTAATGAGCTGAGTCGGGGCTTCAATAGCTTATTGCGTGAAATGGAATTGCAACATGCTGATTTGATGATCGAGAACGATCAGCTTTCTTATAAAGCATTGCATGACCCATTAACGTCACTGCCAAATCGCTCAAACTTCATGAGCATGCTAGAGAGTATGAACATGATGCAGGAACAAATATGCGTCATGTTTCTTGATGGTGATGGTTTTAAAGCTGTCAATGATACTTGGGGGCATTCGGCCGGCGATCATGTACTAACCACGATTGCAGAACGTCTAAAAACGCTGGTCGGTAAAAATGACTTAGTTGCCAGGATGGGCGGTGATGAGTTTTCAATTTTATTGCGTCACGTGGTTGATCAGGACGATGTCATGCAGGTAATCGAAAAAATCCTCAAGGCAATGAGACGCACGATATATCTGCCTAATGGTGAAGAGGTATTTGTATCACTCAGCATAGGTTTTACGCTTTCAAATGCTGGGAGTACGCCAGCTGAATTATTGGAGAAAGCGGATGCCGCTATGTATCACAGTAAGCATAACGGTGGCGGTTGGAGCTTCTCGTAACGATGATATTAAAAAAAATAGGAAGAGGAATGAACGTGAGATTACACACTCAGTGGAAATGGGTAGGAATAATTTTAGCAGTACTATTTTTAGCGGGATGTCAGCATAAAGGCGGATTAACCGCAGAACAAATTGCAGTACTAAAAGAGCAGGGCTTCCATCAGACCGATGAGGGATGGATGTTTGGACTGTCTGAGAAGGTATTGTTTGGTAATAACAAATCTAATCTGACGCCAGAAAGCACGGAAACGGTAAAAAAAATGGGTAAGACGCTTGCGCAAATCAATATTCTGCATGCGCGCTTAGATGGCTTTACCGATAATTATGGTGATGAAAGCTACAACCAGCAGCTATCGCTAAAACGCGCCAATACAGTGGCTGATGCTCTTTCTCAGGGGGGGATCCCACGCATGAATCTTACAACGCGCGGAATGGGAGAAAGTCATCCGATTGCTAGCAATAGCACTAAGCAGGGACGTTCTGAAAATAGACGTGTTGCAATAGTCATTGAGGCGCCTTAACTGAGCCCCAATAGATAAATATTTTTTAGGTATCATGGATGATACCTAGCCATTTCTGTTTGCTTTTCCGCACTTTTTTTCCGCCTGACAAATCTCTCACAAATATCTCTCAGTCCCATTCTATGCGGCAGTAGCTCATTAGTTTTGCCTAGTTATTATCTCAAAAATGGCTTTTTTTCAGGCCTATACGATCTTTACACTCTCAGTGACTAAGATCACAAATTTTGACATTTAGTCTGTTTTGTTGAATTATTGTTATAGTTAAACAGCATTATTTGAAGGATTAAATAAGGAGAAAAGGGCTGTTAGGGTGTGGTTGATCAGGTAGGAGACTGCTTATCTGAGGCTGCCGGAAAGCGCACTATCAGCGATTTAGGTCGTGTCCCATTGGGGGCTTTATCCTGAGTATTCGAGTTGTCATAGGCTATGAACGTCTAAAAGTCGCAAGCAGGGTGGACGAGCGCAGCCAATACGTAAGCAATTTTGAAGTAAGACGGGTAGAGAACGGACCATCGTGAGGCACGGTGAGAAGGCATTCACTGTGCGACACAAAATTTTGCAAGGAAATAATAATGAGATTAAGAAGAAAGCAGGCAAAGCCGCTACATATTAACGACATTACAATTATCGATGATGAGAAGTTAAAAAAAGCCATTACCGCGGCAGCGTTGGGTAATGCGATGGAATGGTTCGACTTTGGTGTTTACGGGTTTGTTGCCTATGCACTGGGTCAAGTATTCTTCCCCGGTGCCGATCCAGGTATTCAGATGATCGCGGCGCTGGCTACATTCTCTGTTCCATTCCTCATTCGTCCTTTAGGCGGATTATTCTTCGGTGCATTGGGGGATAAATTTGGCCGCCAAAAAGTTCTCTCTGTCACTATTATTATCATGGCGGTGAGTACGTTCTGTATCGGCCTCATTCCGTCTTATGCATCGATAGGGATCTGGGCTCCGATTCTGTTGCTGTTGGCTAAATTAGCTCAAGGCTTTTCCGTCGGTGGTGAGTATTCAGGAGCAGCAATCTTTGTTGCTGAATATTCTCCAGACAGAAAACGCGGATTTATGGGGAGCTGGTTAGACTTTGGTTCCATTGCGGGCTTCGTTTTGGGTGCCGGCGTAGTGGTACTGATTTCTAGCATTGTTGGTGAGCAAGATTTCCTTGATTGGGGATGGCGTATTCCATTCTTTATTGCTGCACCATTAGGTTTGATTGGTCTTTATTTACGCCATGCATTAGAAGAAACGCCAGCGTTCCAACAGCATGTAGATAAAATGGAGCAGGACGATCGCAATGCGATTCAAAATCCGCCTAAGACTTCATTTAAAACCATTCTTGCTCAGCATTGGAAAAGCTTGTTGACCTGTGTCGGTCTGGTTATCTCAACCAACGTAACGTATTACATGTTGCTGACGTATATGCCGAGCTATTTGTCGCATAACCTGCATTATTCAGAAGACCACGGCGTGTTGATCATCATTGCGATTATGATCGGTATGCTGTTTGTCCAGCCGGTTATGGGACTAATGAGTGACCGCTTTGGCCGTAAGCCATTTATTATCTTTGGTAGCATTGGTTTACTGTTATTAGCCATCCCCTGTTTCAAACTCATCAACAGCGATATCATTGGTTTGATTTTCTTGGGGCTGTTGATATTAGCTATATTGCTGAATGCGTTTACGGGGGTGATGGCGTCTACGCTGCCAGCAATGTTCCCAACGCATATTCGATACAGTGCGCTAGCGATTTCGTTTAATATTTCAGTACTTATTGCTGGTTTGACGCCGACGATTGCAGCTTGGTTGGTTGAAACCACCAACAACCTGTATATGCCAGCCTATTACTTGATGGTTGTGGCGTTAATCGGATTAGCAACGGGCTTGTTTATGAAAGAAACGGCGAATAAGCCTCTTAGAGGCGCAACGCCAGCAGCTTCTGACCGTGCTGAAGCGAAAGAGTTGTTACAAGAGACTTATGACAACATCGAGCAAAAGGTTGAGGATATTAACGAGCAGATTGAAGAATTGGAACGCAAGAAACAGCGTCTAATCGACCAACATCCTAAATTGGATTAAGGTTTTCATTTTCTGTCTAGGGGCCGCTTGCGGCCTCTTTTTATTTCTGCTGCGGGCAACACTCGAACCTTTGGATATAGTTTACGGCATAAGTTTACAATTGGTAAACACAGCTTGAATGAGAAAGGTATAGGCTTTTTCTTAATAACGGCAAAGTGATGTTGTCTTTGAGGAGAGTCTGACTATGAACGCGAAGAGAGTTAAAATTGCACAGTCCGTCGCAAAATATGCTGTTGCCCATCATAGTTCGAGCCGTTGGAATACAGCGATGAAAATGCTGAAAGCATCGATTTCTGTCGCGGTTGTTTTACCGCGCAGTGAGCTCTGATTCTATGGATAGCTATTCAAGAGTGGTGGTGCAGGGCACGTCGGTGATGAACGCGGATGTGCCCTGCAATATGGCGATCAACTACATCATGCTATAGGCGGAGGGTTGGCTCATGACGTCAACAAATACATCTTTGGCTACGGCCCAAAAGTGGCTCATTCCATCGGTGTTGATTGTCGCGCCAGTGAGTGTCATAACCAACCAACATGCCGTGGCAAACCCGATGCCGCTGAAGGCAAAAGCAACCAAGCTGTGACCTTTCTTACGAAACTTGATGTTCAATGAGCTGGCCACAAACATCATAAAAGTACTCATGATTTCCCAACGGGCGACGATTAGCCCAGTCATAACAGTACCCATGCAACACGATCCTCACTCAACAGTATAATGTGATTTGGATCACATTATATTCTGAGTCATTCAATTCATCTAGCATGTTTCTTCATCAATTAATCTGAGTTTAGCTATCTGCATCTGAAATGAGCGGAATCAGAGTCTACGCTTATTATTGAAACCAACGGAGAGATGCAGAATGAATGATGAGCCTCATAAAGATCGTATTGTTGATGAAAAGCCAGAAAGCGGGTTGAAGGTTGATAATGATGAAGAGAAGCAGGGGAAAGAGATCAATACCGATGAAGATCGCCTTCCGTCACGCGCTGCGGCGGTACATGAAATTATCCGTATGGAAGGTACCAAAGAGCTAGAGCGTGATGTTTGGGCATTGCTCTGGTCTGCTGTTGCCGCAGGGCTTTCAATGGGAGCTTCGCTGATGGCGAAAGGTATTTTCCACGTCAAACTTGATGGGGTACCGGGCGCATTTTTATTAGAAAACTTCGGCTATACGTTGGGGTTTATTATCGTGATTATGGCTCGCCAGCAGTTGTTTACGGAAAATACGCTGACCGCGGTACTGCCTGTTATGAATAAGCCTAATCGCACCAATCTTCTTTTACTGATGCGGTTGTGGGGGCTTGTGTTGCTCGGGAACCTGATAGGCACGGGCTTAGTTGCGTTTATCTTCTGGCATTTGCCGGTATTTGACGTGCAAACGCGTGAGGCTTTCGTCAGCATCAGTCAGAAAGTGATGGAAAATTCGCCGACGGAAATGTTTGCCAACGCCGTGGTATCAGGTTGGATTATTGCCACCATGGTATGGATGTTTCCCTCTGCGGGAGCGGCGAAAATCTGGGTTATTGTTATTATGACCTATCTGGTCGCCATCGGCGATCTGACTCATATTGTTGTTGGCTCGGTAGAAATTCTCTATTTGGTATTTTCCGGTCATCTTCACTGGCAGGAATTTATTTATCCATTTGCCGTGCCGACCTTGATCGGTAATATCATCGGCGGCACATTCATTTTTGCGTTAATTAGCCATGCACAAATACGCAGTGAGTTAGATAAAAACAAGGGCAAAAAATGAACATTATTGTGCGAATGGTTTCACTTGAGCTTATTGCCTATACTCTATAGCTTCAATTGACATATAACCCGTCATTCGCACCAAGGATGTGATGCATAATGATTGAATTATTTAAGGCCATAGGGCTAGGATTGGTAGTGATATTACCGTTGGCTAACCCACTGACGACGGTGGCGTTATTTCTCGGCCTAGCGGGAAATATGAACCGCGAGGAGCGAAACCGCCAGTCGTTAATGGCTTCGGTCTATGTGTTTGCCATCATGATGGTTGCCTTTTATGCCGGCCAAGTTGTGATGAACACCTTTGGGATCTCTATCCCAGGTTTGCGGGTTGCGGGGGGATTAATTGTCGCCTTTATCGGTTTCAGAATGCTGTTTCCTCAGCAAAAGATGGAGGATCAGCCAGAGGTTGAAAGCAAAAGTGAAGAGTTAAACAAACACCCAACCGCGAATATTGCCTTTGTTCCGCTCGCGATGCCCAGTACGGCGGGACCCGGCACCATAGCGATGATTATTAGCTCTGCGTCCACCATTAAACACGGTGCTGATTTCCCCGATTGGGTGCTGATGGTGGCTCCGGTGCTGGTGTTTCTGTCCGTTAGTGTCATTCTGTGGGGATGCTTACGCAGTTCTGGCGCGATTATGAAGCTGGTGGGTAAGGGAGGCATTGAAGCTATTTCACGCCTGATGGGATTTTTATTAGTTTGCATGGGCGTACAGTTTATTATCAATGGCATTTTAGAAATCGTGACAACCTTCCACGCGCCTATCTAATTTAATACTCAGATGCAGGCCGCTTTCTGTATGAAAGATGGCTTGCTGTTAATGCGATAAATCCCCCGTCATAAATCCTTATAGTGTCCTAGAATTAACACAGGAAGGTAGCAGTTCCATTTTTGCGGATTGAGGAGTCAAAAATGAGTGACGGTATGAAAGACTCACTTATATTGCTGGCTAGGATATTGTTGATGCTGCTGTTCATTATATTTGGATGGTGGAAATTAACCCATTTCGAACTCGCTGTTTCGGCAATGCAGGGTTATGGCGCTCCGTTACCCTATATTGCAGCTATCGTTGCGGTGGTGGTTGAGCTCTTCTTCGGTTTTGCATTGATCTTAGGGCTGGGGACTCGGCCTATTGCCGCTATCTTTGCGCTCTATGTGCTTGGGACATCCATTATTGGCCACCCATTCTGGAGACTCAGTGGCATGGATATGGTGCTTAACGAGATCAACTTCTATAAGAACATCAGCATAATTGGTGGACTTTTATTGCTGATAGTGACGGGAGCAGGGCGCTACTCTTTGGATTACCGCCTGAGCAAGAAATTGTAGATAGCGTTTTTCTGTCTCCAACTAACGGCCTGCTAGCAGGCCGTTTGCCTATCAGACAAAGTGACTGCGGCCTCTAGAGCGGAAAACTCAGCCTCGCTAAAAACGGTAATTCCATTTTTTCGTAATAGATCCGCAGTTAATCCCATTCCTGAGATTTTTTTACCGCTGAAGCTACCATCATAAATAAGCGAGCTACCGCAAGAAGGGCTGCCATCGGTGAGTAGGGCAAAACGGCATTGGTGTTTTAATGCCAGTTGTAGGGCGATACTGGCACCAGCCAGATAGCCCGCAGTAACGTCAGTATTATCAGATTCGACGACGGCACGCTCTCCAAGCGGTGAGTAACGAATTTCAGCGCTCAATCGTGGCGTTGGGAAGCCTGCGCTGACTTCAGGGCAGCAGAGTATCAAACGATCTTCTTGCTGCCAGCGTAACAGCGTCGGTGGCATAAATGGTTTTGCGCTGCCGTTATAACGCACTGGGAAGCCCATTAGGCAGGTGCTAACCAGTATTTTTGTGGGATTAGTCATAAAAAACCTAAAAACGATAGCTGAACTGAGATAACTCGATACGGTGAGCAGAGTATTATTGCATGAAAAATGGTGATGCTAGAGGCCTAACTGATTAATAAATAGCGATATCTGATTAAAGAAAGTTCATCGTGGCTATTTACTGCGCAGTTGAATAAAATTTTTATTTTAGCGCTGGACAGCCACCGGGAAGGCCGTTAATATCTGCCCCCATTGGAAGGATGGCTGAGTGGTTTAAGGCAGCGGTCTTGAAAACCGTCGAGTGTAACAGCTCCTAGAGTTCGAATCTCTATCCTTCCGCCAAATTTGCCGACTTAGCTCAGTAGGTAGAGCAACTGACTTGTAATCAGTAGGTCACCAGTTCGATTCCGGTAGTCGGCACCATGAGTAAGAAGAAACCACCCTCTGGGTGGTTTTTTTTCGCCGAAAATTTGCCCTCCATTTTGTGTGATCTCCGTTTTGTCAGGCTTATCGGTGATAGTTACATGTTTGTTAATTTAACCACCTTCTGTTTGTGAGCCACATCATAGTTTGGGGGTTATCTCTTTGGCTAATGCTGATGTGATGGGGATAATTAACCGAGTATTAAATTATTAAATCACGTTATGGAAGTGTCGTATGTGTATTTGTGATATCAGCGTTGAAGATACCTTTATACGTCTGCCGTTATCGCCAACGGCTGCATGGATGCTCGATCGTCAGGCAACCCGCGCACTAGGCTGGCGTCGTTTTCTTAAACCTAAACGTGATCAAAAGTTGATGAGCTGGCGTTTAACGCCGCTGAAAGATCGTTATGAAGTGCGGTTCTCACCGAATCGACAGCCTGAGCTCTGGATGTTTAGCGCCGAAAATGCGTTACGCAAGCGTCTTTAGCACTCGTTGATGGATTGTGCCAAACCGCGTAGATGCTATTGCGGTTTGGCTTGCTCTCTTTAGCCTGCATATTCCTACCTCTATCCTTTTCTTGAGATTATTGCTTTTCTTGAGATAATTTCGCTTCCTCTTCGCTGTAAGGCGCCATGATATCTTCTAAGATTTTTAGCCGTTGTTCTGGCGTTAGGTAGAATAAGCCAAGCAATTTATGAGGCTGACGTTCCTGCTGATAGCTCTCTGTAAGCTGATTTAAAAAGCCATAGATCTGTTTCATATTTAACCTCCTACGGGTAAAAATCCATCGTAGGAGGTTTAAACATGAACTAAAACTGAACAAATTATTTTTGTTGTTCATGTTTTATATATCTATGAATCATCATTTTTTATTGCTGTTGTCCGTCCTCGTTAGTCAGGCGGTGTGAGTGGTATAAGCCCCTTAACTCCATAGGGGAACTTGTTTGACACCGGCAAATCGTTATATAGTTTTGTATATAACACAACTTAAGTCACTCACTATGAATCTTTCTACGTCCAAGCTGAGCCATGCGGTTATCGCAGGCGCATCTCTTCTATTCGTCTCTTTTACATCTCTTGCCGACCGCACCGTCATTGACCAACTTGGCCGTCAGGTTACGATCCCCGATCGAGTAAATCGTGTTGTTGTTTTACAACATCAAACGTTGAACTTACTGGTACAGCTTGATGCGGCAGATGACGTCGTGGGCGTTTTATCCAGTTGGAAAAAGCAGCTTGGCCCTGAATTTGAACGTTTTTCTCCACGCCTGGCGACAATACCAATGCCGGGCGATCTGACACAGGTGAATCTAGAAAGTCTGCTAGCTGAACATCCTCAAGTTGTTTTTGTGGCGAACTATGCGCCGCCTGAAATGATTAGTCAGATTGAGAAAGCCGGGATCCCCGTAGTAGCGATTTCACTTCGCCGTGATGCCCAAAGCGAAAAGGGCAAGCTTAACCCTCAGATGAATGATGAGGAGCAGGCATATAACTTAGGGCTGCAAGAGGGTATTCGTCTGATCGCTAAAGTGGTGAATCGTGAGTCACAAGGTGAAGCGTTGATTGATTATGCCTTCAAGCAACGAGAGACGGTGGGAGCGCGTCTGAAGGATATTCCCGTCGACCAGCGCATGCGCGTTTATATGGCGAACCCCGATCTAACAACTTACGGCTCGGGAAAATATACTGGTTTGATGATGCAGCACGCGGGGGCGATAAACGTTGCTGCGACCAGCATCAAAGGCTATAAGCAGGTTTCAATGGAACAGGTCTTATCTTGGAATCCGCAGGTTATCTTCGTGCAAGATCGCTATCCAGATGAAGTGACTAAAATCACTCGCGATCCGGCTTGGCAGGGCATTGATGCAGTTAAACATAAGCGAGTTTATCTGATGCCGGAGTACGCTAAGGCGTGGGGGTATCCAATGCCGGAGGCATTGGCTATCGGCGAGCTATGGATGGCGAAACAGCTGTATCCGCAACGTTTTCAAGACATTGATATGAATAAAGCCGCGAATGATTACTATCAGCGTTTTTATCGCACAGCCTGGACGCCAAATTCGCATGCCTCAGTTCAGTAATCGGTACTTTCATTTGCTATTCCCTATGGCGACATTGATTGTCGCCTTCTTTTCGCTCGGCGTCGGCCAATTTACTATTTCGCCGATAGAGGTTTGGCATGCGCTGCTAGCACCTATGCAGACCGATCGGTTAGCGGGGCAAATTATCTGGACGGTCAGGATGCCGCGTATTCTGATGGCCTGTGGCGCAGGAGGCGCGTTGGCGCTGTGCGGTGCGTGTCTGCAGGGAGTATTTCATAATCCACTGGTTGACCCTCACATTATTGGCGTTAGTGCGGGAGCAGCCTTTGGCGGGACGTTGGCAATTTTGCTCGGATTTTCGCCATGGCTGCTGATGAGCTCGACCTTTGCATTCGGTCTGTTAGCTTTAGCGTTGGTCTATGTCATTGCGTCAGCGCTGGGCAAAGAGAATCGCCTGATGCTTATTCTCTCCGGCATTATTCTCAGCGGTTTTTTCTCTGCATTAGTTAGCCTGCTGCAATATATGGCTGATACCGAAGAGAAGTTGCCGAGCATTGTATTCTGGCTATTGGGCAGCTTTGCAACGGCTAATTGGCATAAGTTGTTGATGATGGCGATACCGCTGGCGATAGCCAGCTTTTTGTTATTTCGGCTACGATGGCGGATCAATATTTTATCTCTCGGTGATGCTGATGCGCGCACCTTGGGGGTATCCGTGGTGGGCTTGCGTCGTTTGGTTTTGCTGTTATGTGCTCTTTTAGTGGCAGCACAGGTGGCAGTAAGCGGTGGAATAGCTTGGATCGGCTTAGTGATTCCGCATCTCGCTCGTCTATTAGTAGGGGCGGATCATCGGCGATTACTCCCCGCCGCGTTTTGGCTGGGCGGCGGCTTTATGGTCTTGGTTGATGATGTTGCCCGCACGCTGAGTCAGGCAGAAATTCCACTGGGTATCATTACGGCCTTAATTGGCGCACCGCTGTTTGCACTGTTGCTCATCCGCTCGCGGAGGTTCTCTCATGGTGAATAATGTTGCATTAAGCGTTGATGGGCTAACGTTCGGCTATCGGAACGCGTTGTATACACCGCTGAGCTTTGATTGCCGGCGGGGTGAGGTATGCGCCATTCTTGGTGCTAATGGACGAGGAAAAACTTCGTTGTTGAATACGCTAACCGGCGTATTGCCTTTGTTATCAGGTAAAATTTCCCGCAACGCACCGATAGGTTTTGTCGCACAATCTTTCTCAACGGCTTTCGCTTATCGGGTCGTCGATATTGTGCTGATGGGGCGGGTGAATTCTATCGGGTTGTTACAGCAACCAACGCGTAAAGATGAAACTATTGCACAGGAAGCACTGCGAACGTTGGGCATTGAACATCTAGCTGAATGCGATTTTCAGACGCTATCGGGCGGGCAGCGACAGTTAGTCATGATTGCGCGAGCTTTAGCCACCGGTTGCGAAATGCTCATACTCGATGAACCCACGTCGGCGCTAGATCTGTTTAATCAACAGGCGGTTTTGCGGTTGGTTTGCCAGCTAGCGCAAGAGCGCCAGATAAGTGTGCTGTTTACGACCCACGATCCGGCGCATGCACATCTGGTGGCGCATAAATGCCTGATGCTATTAGATGGCAAACGTTGGGCTTATGGTGCCACACAGGAGATGCTCACTGAAGCAAATTTGCTGATGGCATATGGCGTAAGAGTGGAGCGCGCGTCTGTGTTATCGGATGGGCAGCGATATGAGGTACTTACCCCGCTGTTTGAGATTGCTCATGATTAACATGCTGAAAAACCAGCGTTAATGAATTGCTGCTGAAGGCGTGGTGATGAGAGATACTCCGCTAACGGCCGAGCGCTTTCATCACGCAGTGCCAATGCATAAGTGGCAAAAACATTATCTGTATCAGGAATATTGACCACCGCCACGGTCTGATTATTCCGAAGCCACTGTGCATAATGAGCATAACCGACGAAGACATCCGCCAAACCTTGCTGAATGATCCAGCCAGAGGCTATTTCATTTGCCGGAACCTGTAGGCTATCTATTCCTCCCACCAACTGTCGTGCTCGTTGCTTCAGTGATTCACCTGCGTGAGGACGAAGCGCTTCGACGCGATCAAACAACTGCCACGTGTAGTCACCGGAGGGATCACTGCCAGGTGTCGACGTGCCGATGCTAAGTTGCGTATTAGTGAGAAGCTCCAGCCAACTGTCTGATTCGCTGTTCATACATGTGCGTCTAACGGTAAGGCAGAGCCGATTACGCAGGAAGGGCATTATGCTTTGCGCCAGTCCCTGTGCTTGTAGCTTCTGCGGATGTTGCAGGTTAGCTGAGGCAAACAGATCCCACGTTGCACCACGCTCAATTTGCTCGCGCAACAGACCGGCGGGGCCAAACTGCACATGTATATTGATGCCAAATTGCTGGCTAAATTGGGTTAGATGCGGGGAGAGTGCTTTCCGCAAGCTACCGGCGGCGAGCACATTTAGAGATTGAGTTTGGGGTTTCACCATGACACCACGCGATATTAACGATTAAAACGTTATATAAAATTTTATATAGAGTAAGGCACGTTACGGCGGGAGCGTCGGTCTGTCAATGCGCGGGTGATATATCCCCGTCATATTTCAGGTTGTAGGGCGTTGGCTGCACTCACTGACTCCAGACACTTGATGCAATAGTCATTCGAGAAGGGAAAGCTACGCTGACCGGGTATCAGCGTAGCGGGATAGGGCGCTGATTAACGCGCTAACCAACCGCCATCGACGGCGATGGTATAGCCGTTAATATAGTCGGATGCCGGTGATGCCAAGAACACCGCTGGCCCCATCAGATCTTCTGGTAAACCCCAGCGGCCAGCAGGGATTCGGCCAAGAATTTCTTCGCTTCGAGCTTCGTCGGCACGCAGTTGCTGCGTATTGTTGGTTGCCATATAGCCCGGAGCAATCGCGTTGACGTTGATTTTATGCTTCGCCCATTCGTTGGCGAGCAGACGAGTGACGCCCATCACCGCACTTTTAGACGCGGTATAAGACGGCACACGAATACCTCCTTGGAAAGAGAGCATGGAAGCAATGTTGATTATCTTTCCACCTTTCCCCTGCGCAATAAATTGGTGTGCAACGGCCTGAGACATAAAGAACACGGTCTTAATGTTCAGATTCATCACGTCATCCCAATCCTTCTCGCTGAACTCTAATGCATCCTGACGGCGGATGATTCCTGCGTTGTTGACCAAAATATCGATATGGCCAAACTCAGTAGAAGCGCGTTTCACCACATCAGGAATGACCGATGTATCGCGTAGATCGGCAGTTAAGCTTAAGAAGCGGCGGCCAAGAGCGGTGATCTTTTCAATGGTTTCGGTGGGTTCAACAATATTAACACCGACGATGTCACAACCGGCCTGTGCTAAACCAACTGCCATACCCTGACCTAAACCCGTGTCACAGCCAGTGACCAGTGCAACTTTACCCTGTAGCGAGAATGCGTCAAGAATCATGTTTTATGTCCTTAAACAGCGGCCAGACAACGTTGGCTAACCGCAAAAGATGAAGTGTAAATGGGTTAGCGAATGTCTTTTACCGCGACGTGATCCATATCGTCGAAGACCTGATTTTCACCAACCATGCCCCAGATAAAGGTATAGGCCTTGGTGCCTACGCCTGAGTGAATTGACCAGCTAGGTGAAATCACGGCTTGTTCGTTATGCATCACAATGTGCCGAGTTTCCTGCGGCTGTCCCATCATGTGGAAAACACAGGAGTCATCGTCCATGTTGAAGTAGAAATAGACTTCCATGCGGCGTTCATGGGTGTGGCATGGCATGGTGTTCCACAGGTTGCCTTCAGCCAGCTCGGTGAGCCCCATTGATAACTGACAGGTTTGTAGTACATCTGGAACCATATATTTATTGATGGTGCGGCGGTTGCTGGTTTTTGAATCGCCCAGCGTTTGTGGTGATGCATCGGCAGGCGTGATCTTTTTGGTTGGATAGGTGGTATGTGCCGGTGCGCAGTTGTAATAGAACTTGGCAGGCTGATTTGTATTTACGCTAGCAAAAACAATGTCACGAGCACCTTTACCTACATAAAGTGCTTCGCGGTGGCCTATTTCAAAACACTCTCCGTCGATGGTAATGGTGCCTGGCCCGCCAATATTAATAATGCCTAATTCACGGCGTTCCAGAAAATAGCTCACGCCTAACTGTTTGCCTACTTCGGCACCGATAGTAACGGTTTTCTGCACCGGCATGACGCCGCCGACGATAATACGATCGATATGGCTGTAAACCATGGTGTATTGGTCTGCATCGAAAATCGTCTCAACTAAAAACTCGCGGCGTAGGCCGTCAGTGTCGAGTTGCTTGGCATGATCGCTGTGGATGCTTTGGCGGACTTCCATCTTTCACCTCGTCGGTTATTCGTTTGAGTATTTATTTGGCATGAACAGAAAGGTTTTCTATCCCTGTCGATGTATGCATGGTAGATCCTTACGCTGCGCAATTCAACAAAAAATGAAACAGTGTTTTGTTTTTATGGGTTTCGTGTTGCGAATTTGGCTATCAGATCACAGACCGTAGGCAAGGGGCTGTGATGAATCATGCCGCTGACTGGGTAAAACAGAGGTTATAGAGACTGAGACAATAAAGCGCTGAGGGTAAGCAAAGTATTAATAATAATGTTTGCTGGAATAAGTGGGGCCAATTTGCTATTTTAGGCGTAATCTTACCGCTGAGTTTAAAATAAACCCACAATCTCCACACTCTCTTCATAATTGCCCATTTTTTGATTTTTCTCCTTTCATTAATTTACTCAGCGTGTAACTACTATATATTTAGACCTATAGACTTAATTCCATCAACACAGTGAACACATCAACACAGTGAACACATTGTTAGAACGACAAATCGTTAGAACGAACACATTATTTGAGGAATGATTACTATGCGTAAATTAACTGCTTTAATGTTGGCTTCATCTTTGGCTCTGGGCGCTTCAATGGCAAACGCAGCGGAAACGACCGCCTCCGCAGCACCAGCACCAGCACCCGCCGCAACGCAGGGGAATGCGACCGCACCCATGATGATGCATCATCAGATGGGTATGAAAGGTCCTCATCGTGGTGGTATGTTTGAAGGGTTGAAACTGACGGATCAGCAACGTGAACAGATGCAAACCATTGCTAAAGAGTTCCGCGCTGAGCATAAAAAACCAATGATGGGCGATCACTTCAAAGAAATGCACAAGCTGGTGGCGAGTGATAAATTTGACGAAAGCGCCGCACGTGCACAAATCGAAGCGAACAATAAAGAGCGCAACGATATGATGCTGGAACGCATGAAAATGGAAAACAAAATGTATAATGTTCTGACGCCAGAACAGAAAAAAGAATTTAATCAGAATTTCGAAAAACGCATCGAAAAAATGCAACAGCGCCATGCTGCGATGGTTGCCGCTGAGCAATAATCGATAAGATTCGACTGGAATAAATATAGCCTCCTGCGCGGAGGCTTTTTTATTTCCCACGATTATTTTCCGCAAGAAATATCCTTCTCCCACTTAACGCGTCGTTATTGGTTTACACCATCTATCGTATCAACCGCCAAATGTTACTAAAACGTTACCATCTCTTTGTGTTATCTTTAAAGGTAGCCACAACGTTATCAGGAGATTGCCGCTGGTTGTGATGGTTCTAGACGCTGCATGAGAAGCGCGCTCACGGCCAGCCGGTATCGCTTTAAGCATTATAAGGAAGGAGGAGCTATGTCATCCGATATGCGAAATCGTCTGAATCAGCAACATCTTGCCCAGCAGTGTGAAAAAACACTAAGTGCCCTGAATACCGAATACCGCTACTACAGTTTGCCCGAGCTGGAAAAACATCTTGGCGATATCAGTCGCTTACCCAAATCCATGAAAGTGCTGCTCGAGAATCTACTGCGTCACCTCGATGGAGACAGCGTGGCTCAGGATGATTTGCAGGCAATTGCCGATTGGATAAAAACGGGACATGCCGATCGAGAAATCGCCTATCGCCCAGCGCGTGTGTTAATGCAAGATTTCACCGGTGTACCCGCCGTCGTCGATTTGGCCGCGATGCGAGAGGCCGTGCTGCGTCTTGGTGGCAACGTTGAGCAGGTTAATCCGTTGTCGCCAGTTGATCTCGTTATCGATCATTCGGTTACCGTGGATCACTTTGGCAGTGAGCAGGCGTTTGGCGAAAACGTTGAGCTTGAGATGGAACGCAACCATGAGCGCTACATTTTCCTGCGTTGGGGGCAAAAAGCCTTTAACCGTTTCCGCGTTGTGCCGCCGGGTACGGGCATTTGCCATCAGGTGAATTTGGAATATCTTGGGCAGACGGTATGGCATGAAGATGTTGACGGTCAGCGCGTTGCTTATCCTGACACCCTGGTTGGTACCGACTCCCACACCACCATGATTAACGGCCTTGGCGTATTAGGCTGGGGCGTAGGAGGGATAGAGGCGGAAGCGGCTATGCTGGGACAACCGGTATCGATGCTGATCCCAGATGTGGTCGGATTCAAGCTGACTGGCAAACTGCGTGAGGGGATTACCGCAACTGATTTGGTGCTGACGGTGACACAAATGCTGCGTAAGCACGGTGTCGTCGGCAAATTTGTTGAATTTTATGGCGATGGTTTAGCCGATCTTCCCTTGGCTGACCGTGCGACTATCGGCAACATGTCACCTGAATTTGGCGCGACCTGTGGCTTTTTCCCTGTCGACGAGGTGACGCTGAACTACATGCGTCTGAGTGGTCGAAGTGAGGAGCAAATTGCGTTAGTTGAAGCTTATTGCAAAGCGCAGGGGCTGTGGCGAAATGCTGGAGATGAACCGGTATTTACTAGCACTCTGTCTTTGGATATGAGTACCGTTGAATCAAGTTTAGCGGGACCGAAGCGTCCACAGGATCGTGTGCCTCTACCTAAAGTACCTCAGGCGTTTCAGGCTGCGACCGAACTGGAGCTGACCAGTCAGAAGAACCGCGTTGAATTTGAAGCGTTCACGCTGGCGGGTAAAAAGCACCAACTGGAGCAGGGCGCAGTGGTGATTGCCGCGATCACGTCGTGTACCAATACCTCTAATCCAAGTGTTCTGATGGCCGCCGGACTGCTGGCAAAAAAAGCGGTAGAAAAAGGGCTAGTACGTAAGCCATGGGTAAAAACCTCGCTGGCACCAGGATCTAAAGTTGTCACCGACTACCTGAATGCCGCAGGCTTGACTCCTTATCTTGAACAGTTAGGTTTCAATCTCGTGGGTTATGGATGCACCACCTGTATAGGTAACTCCGGCCCGTTGCCGGAACCGATTGAAACCGCGATCAAAGCGGGCGATCTGACCGTGGGTGCGGTGCTTTCTGGAAACCGTAACTTCGAGGGGCGAATTCATCCTTTAGTTAAAACCAACTGGCTAGCCTCTCCACCGTTAGTGGTTGCCTATGCGCTGGCCGGCAATATGAAGGTGAATCTGTCTGCTGACCCGTTAGGTCATGATCAACAGGGCCATGCAGTTTATCTGAAAGATATCTGGCCAACTGGCCAAGAAATTGCCAACGCGGTAGAAATGGTCAAAACCGACATGTTCCGCAAAGAGTATGCGCAGGTCTTTGACGGTGATGCTGTTTGGCAAGGGATTCAGGTCAAAGGCTCTGCGACCTATGATTGGCAGGAAGATTCCACCTATATCCGTCATCCGCCATTTTTCAGCACGATGCAGGCCGAACCTGAGGCCGTGAAAGATATTCACGGCGCGCGTTTGCTGGCAATGTTGGGGGACTCTGTGACCACCGACCACATTTCTCCTGCGGGTAATATCAAAGCTGAGAGCCCGGCAGGGCGTTATCTGCTAGGGCATGGCGTTGAACGTAAAGACTTCAACTCCTACGGTTCACGGCGTGGTAACCATGAGGTAATGATGCGAGGTACCTTCGCGAATATCCGTATCCGCAACGAAATGGTTCCTGGCGTGGAAGGGGGCGTAACTCGACACATTCCTACCCAACAGCAGATGGCGATTTATGACGCTGCGATGCAGTATCAGGACGAAGGCGTGCCGCTTGCGGTGATTGCGGGTAAAGAGTATGGCTCGGGCTCTAGTCGTGACTGGGCTGCTAAGGGGCCACGATTGCTTGGGGTCCGTGTGGTGATCGCTGAATCATTCGAGCGTATACACCGTTCAAACCTGATTGGTATGGGGATTCTGACGCTGGAGTTTCCACAAGGGGTTACACGCAAAACGTTAAACCTGACGGGAGATGAAACATTAGATATTAGCGGATTGCAGCAGCTCACGACGGGGCAAACCGTTAATGTAACCATCACCTACGCCGATGGACATAGTGAAGTGATCCCGACTCGTTGTCGTATTGATACCAGTAACGAACTTACTTATTACCGTAATGATGGGATCTTGCACTATGTGATCAGGAAAATGCTGTAGAAGAATGGCATGTGTCAGGTTCGCGTAGTGTAAGGTTTCAGACTCCCGCCGCTATCATTTTTTATAGCGGCTTTCTTTTGTGCCTTTATCCAGGCGAAACACGCTATATCTGAAACTATGCGAATAACACTGCCAACACACCAGCAACCTTAATATGATGAGGCAGGAGTTTACCGTTGGTCACACTTATCTAAATTATCTAAAGCGGTGATGTGATGATGGGATGATAAAATGGGGGAATATAACAGCGGGCTAGCATAATTTTCTGAGGGCAGCATGACGGACATGAAAATGGGGACTTGGCGTCAGAAGATATATGGCCACTTGTTTGATATTCGGACCCGCGTTGGCAGAAAGATGGAGTATTTCTGGATTGCTATGGCTGTCGCCAGCGTTTTTCTGGTGTTTATCGAATCTGGCGATCCTCAACCTTTGCGCGTGTTGGTGGCACGGGAGGATCTTTATCTCAAGCTTGAAATATTGTTTACCGCGGTTTTCACCGTTGAATATTTCTTGCGTTTGCTTACGACGCCAAAAGAGAAAAACTATGCGTTTACTTTTCTCGGTGTTATTGATTTATTGACCATTCTGCCACTCTATATTTTGCTGATCTATCCCGAGATGGCAGGGCAGTACGTCACGGTTTTGCGTTTGCTACGAGTACTCAGAGTATTACGAATTTTTAAACTACTGCGTTACATGGGAGCGGCGTCTCTATTGTGGGATAGCATCATTGGCGTGCGTAAAAAACTATTGGTGTTTTTTACTTTCGTGATGATCTTACTGTGCTTGTTCGGTGGTGTGATGTACGTGATTGAAGGTCCTGAGCATGGCTTTACCAGCTTACCTATTTCAGTCTATTGGGCGGTGGTGACGATGACCACCGTTGGATATGGTGATATCACCCCGCATACCCCAGCAGGGCGAATTTTAGCCTCAATGCTTATTCTGATTGGCTACTCGATTATCGCTATTCCAACAGGTGTTTTAACGGCGCATATGACCGAGGTATTGCAGCGTCGGCGTCACTTGCGTCGTTGCGAGCATTGCCATAAATCGGGTCACGATGATGAAGCCCGATTCTGTAAATTTTGTGGTCAACAGTTAAGTCACTATAGTGATGAATAAACAATAACGCACAGCCTAGGCTGTGCGTTATTGATATAATAAATGATTACGCTAACGTTTAAGGAAAACTTACTCTTTCCACAAGATGTGACAGAGCTTATGGTCTTTCTCGCGGCAAATCAGCACACGGGCAAACACGTCAGTAATATCTTCGGATTCACCATCGGTTAAGCCGATCACGACTTCCACAAAGAAATCAGGATTCAAGTCGAAATCTACGTGATCTTTCCAGTCTTCGGCAGGATCGAATAATTCAGCAGCT
Source organism: Hafnia paralvei ATCC 29927 (assembly GCF_001655005.1). GTDB lineage: Bacteria > Pseudomonadota > Gammaproteobacteria > Enterobacterales > Enterobacteriaceae > Hafnia > Hafnia paralvei. The sequence goes on along the minus strand of NZ_LXET01000041.1, from coordinate 14,567 downwards.
CCGCGCTCTTCAAACTGCAGATTAAATAGAATGACATCAGCAGGGTCGAGGTTATCGACAGCCAGCTCAAGGAAAATATCATAGGCCTGATCTAAGGCTTCATCTTCGGTTAGGCGGTTATCTAAATCCATCATAGGAGTGTCCTATCTATCTTGTAAGCATTTTAGCCACGCTATTTACAGCAATGGGCTGAAAAAGTAAAACAGTCGTTCGACTACGCGCTGCCATAATGGGCGTTTTAGCCATTCTGCTTCATCAAGCAGGGTAGAACGAGCGATATAGTCATCTTGTACGCAGGCTAAATCGGCGCCGAAGCCGTCGTCATCGATCACCAACGTAATTTCGAAATTTAGCCAGAGGCTACGCATATCGAGGTTAACTGTACCCACGAGACTAAGCTGTCCATCAACCAGAACACTCTTGGTGTGCAGAAGCCCCCCCTCAAACTGATAGATTTTAACTCCGGCCTCAAGCAGTTCCGCAAAGAACGAGCGGCTTGCCCAACCGACCATCATCGAGTCGTTTTTCTTCGGTACGATGATAGAGACATCGACGCCACGCTGCGCCGCGGTGCAAATAGCATGTAGCAAATCATCGCTTGGCACAAAGTAAGGCGTTGTCATAATGAGCTGCTCACGCGCGGAATAAACCGACGTTAACAACGCCTGATGGATCAACTCGTCAGGAAAACCGGGGCCGGAGGCGATAACCTGAATGGTGTGCCCAGACTCTTCTTCAAACGGCAGTGAATGATATTCAGGCTCGGGAGGAAGAATTCGCTTACCGGTTTCAATTTCCCAGTCACAGGAGAAAATTATCCCCATCGTTGTCGCAACGGGGCCTTCCATACGCGCCATGACGTCAATCCATTGACCCACGCCAGCATCCTGTTTAAAGAAACGTGGATCGACTAAATTCATGCTGCCGGTATAGGCAATAAAGTTATCAATCAACACCACTTTACGGTGCTGGCGTAAATCCATACGGCGCAAGAACACACGCATGAGATTCACCTTCAGCGCCTCAACGACTTCAACGCCGGCATTGCGCATCATTGCTGGATAAGGGCTGCGGAAGAAGGTGACGCTGCCCGCGGAGTCCAGCAGTAGGCGACAGTGCACACCCCGTCTCGCTGCCGCCATTAGCGACTCTGCGACCTGATCGGCTAAACCGCCCGGCTGCCAGATATAGAACACCATCTCGATATTGCTACGTGCTAGTTCAATATCGCGGATCAGCGCCTTTAGGGTGTCATCACTGGTGGTCAAGAGTTGTAGCTGATTGCCTTTGACACCGGCAATCCCTTGGCGACGCTCACACAGCTGGAATAACGGCGTGGCGACTTCACTGTTTCCTGTAGCAAAAATGGATTTACAGTTCTTCAGATCGGCAAGCCAATGTGCCGTCGAGGGCCACATTGCCTTGGCTCGCTCTGCGCGCCTTTTGCCTAAGTGAAGTTCACCAAATGACAGATAGGCAATAATTCCTACCAGAGGCAGAATATAGATGATGAGCAACCAGGCCATGGCAGAAGGTACCGCGCGACGCTTCATCAGAATGCGAAGCGTCACGCTGGCAATGAGTAACCAATAGCCGAAAATTGCAAGCCAGCTAATCACGGTATAAAACGTTGTCATAAAGGCGAGTTGTCCTTTCGCAAAAAAGCGTTATCTCAACTGAGTTTACGCACAGTTGTTGAAAGGTAAAACCTTTTCGCTGAGAAAACTAAATGATTTAACTGTCGTATGAGTTTACAGACTGTAACATTAAGTCAATTATGAGATCGCACTCTGCGTGGATTTCTCTGGGGTAAAGCTAAATCGATTGTGTGACAAATGTCACGATGGGTTTATAATGTGCGCGCATTTACCCAGAGAGACGTTTGTCATGCGACGTAGTAGAAATGAAGTAGGGCGCTGGCGTATGTTGCGTCAGGTGCACCGCCGACGCAGTTGCTGGTTAGAAGGCCAATCCCGCAGAAATCGACACATCTATAGTGTTCGCCGCTTACACAAAATTCAGCATCATCGTTCGTTGCTGTATTCTGTTGCTTACGAGTGGTAGAAAAAATTCAGCCCCGCATGGCGGGGCTGGAGCAGATTCTCAGACGTTTATTTGCCCAGATAGGCGTTCAGCATCCAAACCTGTTTCTCTTGTTCCTTGATGTAATCGCTCATCAAAGAAGAAGTACCTTCATCGCCCGCTTCGCTTGCTAGCTCCAGAATTTCACGCTGCTGAGTCAGCAAAATGGAGTAGCCAGACAGCAGACCTTTCAACGTTCCCTTATCGTCAGTAACGTTAGTATCTTCTTTAATATCCGCCGTTTTCAGGTATTCGCTGAAGGCATGACGAGGCTGGTAGCCAAGAGTCAGAATACGCTCTGCCAATTCATCAACTTTCAGCAGCAGATCGTTATAGGTTTCTTCAAATTTAACGTGTAATTCAAAGAACTGTGGACCCGTGATATTCCAGTGATAGCCACGTACGTTCATGTACAACACTTGGTAGTTACCGAGCAGGCTATTGAGTGATTCTGCGAGTTTTGCAGATTGTTTGGTATCGAGACCAATGTGAGATTTGGTTGCTTTTTTCGTTGTCGCCATAATCGTAAGTTCCTCATTATTCGGTAAAAGTAATATATCCGTAATAAATCGATATCGATTTTTTGACTCTGAGATCGGTGGACGTTGCTATGGTTGATACCCAGTCATCCAACCTAAAAAAACAGGCTTATGTAAACAATAAGTTAGCACGTGTTTCCTTGACTTCTATCCTGCCAGACTTGATGTAGGAGATCTAGGATCACACGGGTATTTTTGCCAATAGGTGCAATAGGTGCAATAGGTGCAACAGGTATAGAAAAAGGGATAAACCTGATTTTTCGTCAAGGGAATCTGCAGTCAGCGCCAGCTCGTCCTGATAATGCCGCTTGGGAGGATAAAGACCTAATAATATTCTGACTTGTAGGCGGCTTATTCTGCCACTCAGAATATTTATGTACGGGGAAGTGATTGGTGTGAGTGTATCTATTTGAAATTAATGAATATACTTGAGTTGCTTATAAACGAACGCCGTGATGGATTCTTTCTTATAGTGACAATAAGCTGCAAAAAAAAACCTGAACCTAACTATTAGTGCTGTTTTTTTCAACGAAACGACGGTGTTTTGCTGGTTTAATCATCGTTTTCAAGATGTCTATATAGGTAACCCATAAGTACTAATTATCAGGATGTTGCGGGTCTTGAGGTTTAAGGGTAGACTGCGCAGCATCACTGAATGGTGACAGAAAAGCGCGTTTAGCATTATCAATGATATCTCCATGTAGCCCCGCTAAATGCGCTTCTCTGAATTAGAAAAGGCCTGCTTATGCAGGCCTTTTTTATATCTGAAATTTGGTGTTAGCTCAGTCTATTAGAACACTTTTTTGTACGGGACAACCGTAACTGCCTGATAGACGCCAGCAGCAACATACGGATCGGCGTCCGCCCACGCTTTCGCCTGCTCCAGAGACTCAAATTCGGCAATGATGGCTGAGCCTAAAAAGCCCGCTGCGCCGGGGTCATTGGAGTCAATCGCCGGAAGAGGGCCTGCCGTCAGCAAACGGCCTTCATCGCGCAACACCTGTAGCCGAGCTAAATGGTCAGGTCGAGCGGTCATTCGTTTATCCAGTGCGTCGGGAACATCCTGAGAGAAAATAAGATATAACATGGTGCTAACCCTGATTGGTGGAATGAATTAATGTGATGGAGACAACACCACGTTACGGCATCTGTACTCGGCGTGCAATAAGCCTGTTACCTTGCTGTTAAGGAGTTGAAGAAGGTGGTGTTTTATCCGTCAGTTGAGCGTTTTCTTTTGTTCTGAACGCCTTTGTTCATTGCACATGATTGCTATTTGCATTTAAACTTGACCCCTCGTTAAACGAAGAACATTTGGGTTAAATCAATCCGTCAAATCAGGTTGCTAACACTTTGTCGCTGAAAACATCACCACTGAAGAAGTTTTTTCTGACGCGCCGTCTTTCATGGCCTACGACGTTGTCTGTCTGCTTACATACAACGTTAATCGCAGGCTTACTGTACGCCTCTGCTCAAGAGGTGTTGCATATGCCTGCCGAAGAGCCAGAACCGATTAACGTGGTGATGATTAATCCTGCCATGTTTGCGGCTCCTGCGCCTGTTGCAACGCCACAGCCTGATGCAAAACCTGAAGCTGCACCCCCTCCACCGCCAAAAGAAGAGAGCAAGCCGGAGCCTAAACCGGAGCCCAAGCCTGAACCAAAACCAGAGCCGAAACCGGTGCCTAAACCCAAGCCTAAGCCGGTGAAAAAAGAAGTGGTTAAACCACAGCCTAAGAAAGTTGTTGAAGAAAAGCCGCGTGAAGAAATACCAAGATCGACGGTAACGTCACCGGAGACATCGTCATCCAGCACGTCGACGCATGCGAGCACCTCTACCACGAAGTCGAGTAACAATACGATAAATGCTCCGGCGGTTGCTGCAGCACCGACAGGGCCACAGGCTGTAAGTATTGTGAAACCGGGGTATCCAGCTCGTGCTTTCGCACTGAAGCAAGAGGGTAAGGTGGTTGTGCGCTATGACGTTGATAGTGATGGACGAGTGACGAATATCGAGATCCTTTCGGCTGAGCCTCGTAGTCTATTTGAACGTGATGTTAAGCTGGCGATGAAGAAATGGCGCTTTGTACCGGGTCGAGAAGGTAAGGGGTTAACCAAAACCATTATTTTCCGCCTTAGCGGTGATACTGAAATTCGATAGCGTCTTGTTTCTGTTCGGTAAGAAAAAGCCAGTCACATTGCGGACTGGCTTTTTTGTTATTGGATTTCGGTGCTTAAGCGTTAGTCTTCAAAGCCAACGCGAAAGTTTTCTTTTCCTGCTGGCAGCGTGCGTGACTTGTTGTCATCATCAACGGCAACATAGGTAAATACGGCTTCGGTGACGCAATAGCGTTGACCAATAGGGTCTGAGGAGACCTTTTTTACCCACACTTCGATATTTACCGTAATGGAACTACGGCCAGTTCGAATGCAGCGAGCATAGCAGCATACGACGTCGCCAACGGCGACGGGTTTTAGAAACGTGATGCCGTTAACGGCAACGGTAACCACTCGGCCTTCTGCAACTTCTTTTGCCAGAATTGCGCCACCAATGTCCATCTGCGACATGATCCAGCCACCAAAAATATCACCATTGGCGTTAGTGTCGGCTGGCATTGCCAAAGTACGAAGGACAAGCTCTCCCTCAGGGAAACGATGTTTTTCGCTCATAAATGTCAGTCTTAATTCTTTTCAATTACACCCATGATATCTCAAGCTGTCAGCAAATTGCCGCAACTGAATCAATCTAGGGCATATCACTTCCCGTGTATCAGTCTTCGGGAAAACCTTATTTGCTCGTTTTTTGTTCTTCAGCCATATGACGGTAGATATACACACCGCTTAATAACGTGAAGACTAACGTCAGTGCCGTTAAACCAAACACTTTGAAATCAACCCAGACGCTTTGCGGCATCCAGAACGCAACGTAGATATTGGCAAGACCGCAGGCCATAAAGAACAGCGCCCAAGCCGTATTCAAGCGCGACCATACAACGTCGGGCAGAGAAATCTCTTTACCCAACATGCGTTGGATCAATGGCTTCTTCAGAACAATTTGGCTAACCAGCAGCGCAATAGAGAACAGCGCATAAATGACGGTGACTTTCCATTTGATAAACAGATCGTTATGGAAGACTAACGTCAGTGTGCCGAAAATAGCCACCATCACGAAGGTGATGAGCGTCATTTTTTCGACTTTACGATATTTAAGCCATGTCACAATTAATGCGACAGCCGTAGCGGCAATCAATGCGCCTGAGGCAACGTAAATGTCATAAAGTTTGTAACAGACAAAAAATACTACCAGTGGCAGAAAATCTAAAAGCTGCTTCATATACCTGTCCATAAATCAGTTAACCGAGCGACTATACCCGATTCAGTGCGGCGAGGCATTAAAACCCTAACGCGTACCTGTTCTCATTATCGCGCATAATGCGGCTGAGTGGGATGAACACGGCCTATTTTTGCAAATACTTACAAGATGGCATAACGCTTGCTATCACCTTGATAAGTTGGTGACTTACACGCATGATGTAGCAAGAGTGTAAAGAAGGTAAGCGACATGAAATGGAAATTTATTAACGGCTGGATGCCGGGTTTAGCCCTCTTGATGGGGTATCAGCGGGAGTGGCTGACAAGTGATATTCGAGCAGGACTCTCGGTAGCCGCGGTGGCGTTACCCGTGGCGATTGCATATGCCGATCTTGCCGGCGTTGGCGCGATCGTCGGGCTATATTCCTGTGTATTTCCTATGATTGCCTATGCACTCTTTGGATCATCTCGTCAGGTTATCGTAGGCCCAGATACCGCAACCTGTGCGGTTATCGCTGCGGTGGTTACGCCGTTGGCTGCAGGTAATGCCGAACTGCAGTGGCAACTCTGTATCATGATGACGCTAATGACCGGTGGCTGGTGCCTGATTGCTAGTCGTTTCCGCTTAGGTGCATTAGCCGATCTGCTATCGCGACCGATTCTTACCGGCCTATTAAATGGCTTAACGATCACCATTATTGTCGATCAGTTGGGCAAAATATTTGGCTTTCAAACCAAAGCGCGTGAGTTGATTGAGCGTCTTATCTCGCTCCCTCATGATTTACTTTCAAGCCATTGGCCAACCATGTTGCTGTCTTTACTCACGCTGCTGGTGCTTATCGGCGTGAAACGACTGCGGCCAAAGTGGCCTGCACCGCTGATTGCGATGTGCCTCGCGATGCTTTTAGTCTGGTTATTTGACCTGCCATTGTACGGCATCAGAACGATAGGTGGGTTCAGCGATGGTTTACCGATTGTGCAGTGGCCGAGTTTCCAGCCGGGATTACTGCGCGACTTGGTGATCCCTGCATTGAACCTAGCATTGATAAGCTTTGTCAGCCTGATGCTAACTGCGCGTAGTTTCGCCGCTAAAAATGGTTATGAAGTTAACGCAGATGCGGAGTTTCGCGCGTTAGGTATTGCGAATATCGTTTCAGGTCTGTCACAAGGATTTGCGATCAGCGGTACCAGTTCTCGCACGGCGGTGAACGATGCTAACGGCGGTAAGAGCCAGTTAGTGTCTATTGTGGCTGCCGTGGTGATTGGCGTCGTGGTGTTGTTTTTCACGTCGCCGCTGAAATACATTCCGGTTTCTGCGCTCGGTGTCGTGCTGGTTTATGCTTCGTGGTCGTTGTTGGATTTCCGTACTATTGTTCAATTGCGTCGTCGTAACCCTGCGGCATTTCGCCTTGCGCTATTTACTTTCGCCAGTGTGATGCTGGTGGGGGTCATGCCAGGCATTGGGCTGGCTGTTTTGCTTGGGCTGTTGCAGTTTTTGCGCACCGTTTTTCGGCCAACCGAGCAGTTGCTAGGGGTAAACGAAGAAGGGATGATCCATTCGCTGGGGAATGGGGCGCAGGTGAAAGCCGTAGATGGGGTATTGATGTACCGATTCAACTCGCCGCTGACCTATTTCAACGTCAGCTATTTTAAGCGCCGTGTATTGAATTTGGTTGATGGTATGCCATTCCAGCCACGCTGGGTGGTTATTGATGCGGTTGCTAGCTTTACCTATCCCGATATCAGCGTGATTTCTACCGTGGATGAGTTAAAACGCGATCTTAAACAACGCAACGTTAAGTTGGTGCTGGCGGGGCGTAGAACCGACCTTAAACGCTGGTTTAGTGCTAACCGAGCGAAAGGTGAAGAGAAAGGGCTGCTGTTTGTCTCGGATCTCTATCTGGCGCTTAAGCTCATTCAGAGTAGTGAATGTGTTAACTGCGAACCTTCCCCCGCCGGTGAAAAGAGAATACTCGCGCTGGAAGATAAAACGGCGATGGGACAGATGTCGGAAAAACAGTAGGCGGGAGTTACTTCCGTCAGGTCTTTCAAATAAAAACGCCCGATGAATATCATCGGGCGTTGTGCTAAATAAAATCTATGGTTTCGCTTTTGCCTCATGGCAAAGGCGGGTCATCATTGGTGGGCTAGCTCAGCCTCTTCTTCAGAGTCAAAAACATTTTTGTCGGTCTGACGCAGAATTTGACTGGTAATAGTACCTGCCGTCATTGAACCATTGACGTTCAACGCGGTACGCCCCATATCAATTAGCGGTTCAACGGAAATCAGCAGGGCAACTAACGTGACCGGCAGCCCCATGGCTGGCAATACGATCAGCGCGGCAAACGTTGCGCCGCCGCCCACACCCGCGACGCCGGCGGAGCTTACGGTTACGATACCGACCAGTGTAGCAATCCACAGAGGATCCAGCGGGTTAATTCCCACGGTTGGTGCAACCATCACTGCAAGCATCGCTGGATATAAACCCGCACAGCCGTTCTGACCAATTGTCGCACCAAATGAAGCAGAGAAGCTGGCGATGGATTCAGGCACGCCGATACGGCGAGTCTGCGCTTCAACGTTTAGCGGTATGCTTGCTGCGCTAGAACGGCTGGTAAAAGCAAATGTCAGAACCGGCCATACTTTGCGGAAGAATTTTAGCGGGTTAATACCGGTGAAAGAGAGCAGCAGGCCATGAACCACAAACATAATTGCCAGTCCCAAATAGGATGCAACGACGAAACTACCCAGCTTGATAATGTCGTGCATATTAGAACCCGCAACGACTTTAGTCATCAACGCCAGTACGCCGTAAGGTGTCAGTTTCATGATCTGACGGACGAGTTTCATGACCAGCGACTGCAGGGTATCGATAGCAGTAAGAACGCGCTTACCTTTGACCTCATCATCTTTCAACAGTTGAAGCGCTGCAGTCCCTAAAATTGCCGCGAAAATAACCACGCTGATGATAGAGGTCGGGCTTGCACCCGTGAGATCGGCAAAGGGATTCTTAGGAATGAATGAGAGCACCAACTGCGGAACGCTCAGATCAGAAACCTTGCTCGCATAGTTCGTGTTAATCGCGGCTAATCGTGCCGTTTCCTGCGTGCCCTGTACGAGACCTTCAGCGGTCAGGCCAAATAGATTGGTGACCAGCACCCCAACCAGCGCGGCAATCATGGTGGTGAATAACAGGGTGCCAATAGAAAGAAAACTGATCTTACCCAGCGAAGACGCGTTGTGCAGCTTTGCTACGGCGCTCAGAATAGAGACGAACACCAGCGGCATCACAATCATCTGTAACAGTTGCACATAGCCGTTACCCACGATATTGAACCAGCTAATGGAATCTTTCAGCAGCGGGTTATCTGAACCGTAAACCAGCTGTAGGCCTAAGCCGAACAGAACCCCCATCACTAAGCCGACGAGTACTTTTTTAGCCAAGCTCCATTTAGTACGACGCGTCTGTGCCAGTAGCAGCAATAGTGCTACAAACACCAACACGTTAATCACGAGCGGTAGGTTCATCCCCATTCTCCATCCAATGTTTTTATATTATGACTGTTTTTATACGTTTCCTGCGGCCCTATAGGACGATCAAGCCTTTTTGGACTTAACACTGACCTACGCTGAAACGTTTAATGTATATATGCTAACAGCACCATTGACCTCGCGCTTATATCCAAAATGAATTTATTATAATTTTTGCATCGAGTTTGTATGTTAAGCCCGCAAAACGCGGAGTTTATGAGCGATGGGATGTGATGTGGGTCATAATTTTTGGCTCACGTATCTGAGTAAATCGTAAAACGGCACGAGATCACCTCCCCAATAGACGGCATATCCCACTAGCGACATGCACAGAATACGTTCCAACTGATTCCCTTTCTGAGAATTGAGAATGGGCAAACGAAAACGCCAACGGATAGGCCACAATAGGGGAACACCAGCCGGTGTGAGCATATCGGCTAGCAGATGGCTGAGATAGCCAATAACCATCGCGTGCATGGCGTCTACGGGGATACCCATATAGCTAGGCATTTCACAATGCAGGAGAAATATTCCGCCGATAACGGCTAACAGACTATGAGTAAATCCCCGATGGCCAAACATGCGGGCAATTGGGGATGATAGCCATTTGAGGCGCTGTCCCAGCACCGATTTGGGATGATCAATATCGGGCCATAAGCAGGTGAGCAGTGCGCCGGGAATGATGTGCCACCAGTCACCATGGGCGAGCGCAGGCGTCAGTTCCGCTTTTTTAGCGAAAATGGCACATGCGACAGAAAAAATGAGATGGCCTTCCGCCGTCATGATAAAACTCGCCGATGCTACTGGTAATTTATCCAGCATATCGGAGTTTTCGCAGGAATCAAGAGGTGACAGCGTAACAGATGGCTGTTTGCTGTATAAATATACATAAAACGGAGCCTAGGCTAGACTCCGTCTATCTTGCAGCAAGATTATGGCTGAATATCTGACGCGCTAAGCTCGTTGAGGTTGTTAAGTTTTACGTCAGCGAGTGCCCAGCGTGGGTCGTTAATATTCTCAGGTGCAGGTACCACGATGGAACGCATGCGGGCTGCTTTGGTTGCAATCATACCGTTGAAAGAGTCCTCCAGCGTGACGCAGTTTAGCGGATCGACGCCCAGCGCGTGGGCTGCATTGAGGTAGACTTCTGGATGGGGTTTACTATAAGGCAAGGCTTCGGCAGACACCACCGCGTCAAAGTACTGGCTGATGTTAAACATTTCCAACACATCGTTAAGCATGTAAAGAGGAGACGCAGAGGCCAAACCGATCTTCATTCCTTGTTGGCGGCATAACTTGAGCGCGTGCTCAACGCCAGGCAGCAGTGGTTTGGTGTCGCGAACCAATTCAATCACACGACGAATGATTCGCTCGGTCACTTCTTCCTGACTCGCGCCTTGCCACGGTGTGCGTTGATACCAAAGCTTAACCACCAGATCGATGCGTAGACCCAGGGTTTCTGGAATGTCTGCTGCATTCACGTCGATACCTAATGAGGAAAAGACATCGTGCTCTCCTTGAGTCCACAGCGGCTCAGAATCTATCAGTAACCCATCCATATCGAAAATTACGGCTTCAATGCGACTCACTGGCATTTCCTCATCTATTGAGATTAACGGCCCCAAGCTGACGCTTGCAGGCATTCACTTTATTTACTCTAACATTCGCGATGGTTTTGGTTAAGCCAGTTATACTCAACAAGCTTAAAGTTAATCCGAACCCGACCAATCAATTCAACAAGTTGAGATTGCGGGAAGATAAACAGCCACGTAGACTGCCGTTATTCAAGGCGATAACAACGCGAATTAGTAAGGGGATGGTATGACCTACCAACAAGCCGGTTGGGTTGCAGTGATAAAACGGATTTTAGGCTGGGTGGTGTTTATTCCAGCGCTGCTTTCGACCATCGTGTCGGTGCTCAACTTTCTGTATCAGCACAGTCAGAAGCAAGAAGGTTTGAACGCCGTTATGCTGGATTTTGTGCATGTCATGATTGATATGGTCAAATTCAACACGCACTTTCTGGATGTATTCTGGTTCAACTCTCCTGAGCCAGCGCTCGGACAAGGTTTTACCGGTGCCAACATTATGTTCTGGGTTATCTACTGGCTGATATTTGTCGGTGTGGCATTACAGGCCTCTGGCGCACGCATGTCGCGACAGGTTCGTCATATTCGCGAAGGTATCGAAGACCAACTGATCCTCGAACAGATGAAAGGGGCAGAGGGACACAGCCGCGAGGCGCTAGAGAAGCGAATCGTACTGCCGCGCCATACGATTTTCCTCCAGTTTTTCCCTCTGTACATTCTGCCAATTATCGTTGCGGTGATCGGGTATTTTATTTTGAAATTGCTGGGGATGCTGTAGGTGATTTAAAACAGGGCCTACATTTCGTGTAAGCCCTGTCTAATTATCTCGCTGGCTGCGCCCTAAGAAAAAGAACAGCAGAGCTTAATGCCGGTCACTTAAGCGTGATTTTAGGGGAAGTACACCGATGGGGTCGTAGCCGCTTTAGCTGCCGACAACTTTGCCGGGAGCAAAGTTGAACAACGCTTTAGCGTTGCCCCTTAGGGTGGAACACATGGATGTGTTCCATAACCGCCCCGCGGTGTGCTAGCCCCGTGTATCTCGATCTCTTAAACGATCAGCATTACAGCAGAGCTCGCCTCTATAATTCATTTCCATTCCCCGTTTGCACTCATGTTTACGCTATATCGTTTAGGCCACATCTTTCTCCATCAATTTATCCACTGCCTGAATCGCGGTTTCTAGATGCGGCCCCGCAAACAGGTTGCACATATTGAGCTGATGATAGAGTTGGTAAATTGGCTGGCGATCGATAAACGATGTCGGCAGAGGCCAGACGCTTTGGTAGCCATCGTAAATCTGTGCGGGTAATAAAGGGTATAGCGGCAGCATGGCCAAATCGCACTCGCGATCCCCCCAGTAACAGGCAGGGTCAAAAATTACCGGTCCTTGAGCGCTCAGCCCCATATTCGCAGGCCAAAGATCGCCGTGCAGCAGCGACGGTTGTGGCTGGTGGCCTTGCAAACGTTGTTCTACAGTGCTGACAATGCTGTCGATATCACCGAAGTGAATGCCTTTTTCCGCCGCAAGCTGGAGCTGCCAGCCAATACGTTGCTCGGCAAAGAACTGCGCCCAACGGCGCTGCCACATATTAGGTTGCGGAGAGGTTGAAAGGTGGTTGTCAAAATCCAAGCCAAACTGTGGTTGCTCGCTCCACTGATGCAGACGCGCCAGTTGTTGCCCCAGAAGATAGGCATTGTGTGCATCTAGTGGGCGAACCGGCAAATATTCCAGCAGCAAGAAACTCGCTTCACGCGTAGAGCCGACACCGTAAACCTGCGGCGTTCTTACCGTATGGCTACGAGCCAGACATTCAAGCTGATCGGCTTCAGCTTTGAAATCTTGCAGAAAATCAGGGGTGTCACACTTGATGAAAACCTTGCGATCGCCATCGCTAACGCACCATGCTTGGTGAACCTCGCCACCGGCAAGCTCTTGTTTCTCGCGAATGGTAAAGGTTTGGTCAAAATGCCCACTGAGTAAACGACTCACCGCTTGCCACATAGTGTACCCCCTATAATACCGCTGATATTTGAAGCTGCTTGGCGTTAGCTTTGCCTGCTACAACAACTATTTTAGGTATAGATCGTGAAAGGAACTGGCGTTCTATTATCCCGACTCATTGTTGCACGATAGAATGCGACTCAATAATTCAGGACAGACATATAGGTGAACATAATTGTGTGATGCTATTTTGACCGTAACCGTTGTTGCGACGAACGTAAAGTATAAAAGATGATCACAGGTTATTTTCTGTTAATTGCTTGATCGAAAATAAAGTAGGGCGCTAGTTGCGCCCTTTAGAAGGATTTCTAGCGGCCCAGAGTTGGGTAAAATATTCATCACGCAAAACGGCCTCCACTTCAGGCTCTTGCCCTAATGCGACCTTGCCCAAGGCCTGCGCAAGACGCTCAACGTCACTTTTATCTTGTAGGCTGGTGATGGCGTAACTATTTGGCCCCAGTTCATGCGGGATACCATCAGAATCCGCAACGGTAGTGGCAAACCCCTCAAGCATGAGTTGGTTGTTTAATTTTGCGTTTTCCGCCAGATCGGCCTGCGGATAACTGAAGGTCACTACATAGCAAGCAATAGCAGATTGACTCATGGAGTACCTCAATTGATGCACTTAACTAAATAATAATAGTCTATAAATAAACTAAAAATGTGTATAAAAAGGTGAAATGAGCAACAAAGCGTAAAAATCAACTAGCCAAAGACCTTTTTTTTCTGGCAACATCCACCTCGGACCAACATACGCAGAGGATCTCGCAACGGTGAAGATACGAATCAGTTGCATGTTGGCGGTATTGCTTTTGGCTGGGTGTGCGAAAGAGCAAACACCGCCTCAAACAGTGAAGTTAAACGTCAACAATAATGCTCGCGGTAGTTTTTTAGATGCACGAACGCCACCTGAAGGAGAGTTTGGAACTTACATCCGAACGGCCTCAAACAGTTATGGCATTGATGAAACCTTAATAAAGGCCATTATTCAGGTGGAATCAGGAGGGAATCCTCACGCGGTCAGCACATCCAATGCGATTGGGCTGATGCAGTTAAAGGCCTCTACGGCCGGTAAGGATGCTTACCGCAAGAAGGGGCGAGGCGGGCAACCAACGTCGCGTGAGTTAAAAGATCCTGCTGTCAATATTGATTTAGGCACCGCTTATTTGAATATTTTGCAGAATCAGCAGTTAGCCGGTATCACCAACCCTAAAACCATGCGGTATGCGATGATAGTGTCATATGCCAACGGCGCAGGAGCCATGTTGAGAACGTTTTCGCCAAACCGCAAAGTGGCGATCGACAAAATCAATAGCATGACACCGGAACAATTTTACCAGCATATACAGAAACGACATCCGGCAGCGCAGGCTCCGCGTTATCTGTGGAAAGTAAACACCGCCTATCTGGCGATGGTGCAGTAAGTTGTAAATCAGGCCATGTCCTGACTGTGGTTAGCCTTTATAAGGCTGTAGGTTAACCACAGTCATCTCTCCTCTTCTTAATTGAAACCCTA